>JANVYQ010000018.1 GCA_030059675.1 Candidatus Pelearchaeum maunauluense
TCCTCTCCTCCTGACGCCTCTCGCCCCGCTCCCTCCTCTGCGTAGGCTTGGAGAACTTAAAGAGGCTAAAAACAGAGATTGCAGAAACACCAGCCACAGAAGCGAAGACCATAACTTGATTATTAACGTTATTGACAACATAAGGTATTATGAACTCCTTATTATCTTCAACGGCGAAGTTGGATGTGAAGGTATGGTTATCCACGGTAAACATCCATTCATATTTCCCGCCAGCTATGTAAAACTCAGCCACCCCATCCTGGTTTGTGAATGCGGATTCAACTATATCACCGTCTCTAACTAGGTTTATGGAGACTCCCGGTATTGGCTTCTCGCTGATATCGACGAACTGTATAGAGACCTTATATACAGCAGCATTAAGCAGTAGCTCGGCATCGCTACGTAAGACTATGCTTTCGGCGGCGACCACGGTGCCCTTGAAATATGCTTGCACAGAATACTCTCCTTTAGGCAGCCTTACAACAAGCTTCCCATTCTCATTGGTTTCCCCTACTCTGATTTCCTTACCTCTATAGAGGAATGAAACCTTACTGGAGAGCGGCGTATCATCAGCCTTCCTCACCTCTACCGATAAGTAATAGACGTTTGTGTTAATATTCCTAACATCCTCCTCTATTGAGAGTGGGATGAGCTGGTCTAGTACTTCAACTCCCAGATACTTTACTGATAGCCTGTAGCTCGCTGATGGTATGCTGGAGAACCTGACCTGGCCCTTTGTGATGTTCTCTGAGAACCTAGCTTGGCCTGAAAATATCTCAACATACCCATCATCGAGAGGCTCTCCAGCAGCGTCTAGGATGTTGAAGGTAACGTCTATTATGCCTTTTGCCTTTATGTCTATCTGCTTGCTAGAGTCGAATGTTATCTCATCCTGCCTATAGACTGGGTTATCATAATATAGTATTTCTAGCCTATATTTTCCTATTGGTAGATTTTTCAACAATGCAATCCCCTGTTCATCGGTTATTCCTTCTCTTGATATTTCGTCGCGTGAAACTATTACCGCTGCTGCAGGTATTGCTTTCTCACCGTCGGCGTCGAGGACCCTTATTCTTATGTTGAAGACGTCGGTGATTATATCTAGATCCGTGTCGCCGTTTAATGCTATCTGCTCAAACCCTACTTTCACATTCTCGTAGAAGATTGTTATTTCATAGGTTATTGGTATTAGGCCAGTCAGCTCCAAGACTCCCTCGTCATTTGTGTCGAGTGTTTTGAGTTTCAATCCATCAACGGTGGATATGGTAATTGACGCCTTTATGGCTTCTCCGTCTGCGTTGAGTATGTTCAGCGTGAGGGTCCACATATCTGCCTTTAATATGACTCGTTGCTCATCCTCGTTTAGTGTAAATTCCCCAGTCCCTATTTCTTTCGTCCCATACTTCAGGATATAGTCATACGTTCCTTTGGGGAGATTCTCAATACGTAAGGCTCTTTGCGTGGTTACCCCATCTACGCTGAATATATCACCCATCTGTATGTTGACTTCTATCTCTGAGAGGAGTCGTTCGTCAAATACTCCTTCGGGGTCTATGTTGATTATGAGGTCGTAGAAACCTGCGTTTACGCTTGTGTCGGTGGGGGCTGTTATTGTGCCGTTAAACACCACTATGTTGCCCAGCTTTATGACTAGTCTATATTCTCCAGGGAATACGAGGCCGAAGTTGAGTTCTCCGTTTGTTGTTGTGGCTGGTGTTCCGAAGGGTGTTGAGCCCCCTATGTAGAGCTGTCCAGAGAGAGGGTATTTCTCGCCCTGAAGCACAGTAGAGCCATCACTGTCGTAGACCGTTATAGTATAGGTCTGGAGTGATGTCTCTATTGTTACTTCGTCATCTCCTGGGATTACTATTCCTGTTGAGGCTGTATAGACTACCACATCCCGATAGATTATCTGCACATAGTATGTTCCTTCAGGCATTAGAGTAAATTCCGCAAGCCCTTGAGAGCTTGTCGTTGTTTCTGCAAAAGGAGCAACGTTATCGGCCGGCTCCGTGTTCCGCCATACCTTAACAACCGCATTAGGAACGTAGTTGCCCTGGGCATCTTTAACCCAAACCTTCAAAACATAAAGCGAAACATCCAACGTAACCTGACTACCGTTAAAATTGAAACTTGAATCATATACTATGACACCTTTGTATTTCACTTCAACGTGATAATTTCCAAAAGGCATCTTTTGCAGAGTTACACTGCCCTCTGAGTTTGTGTTTGTGGAATTAAAAAGCCCAGTATAGCCGGTAAATGTGGTATTGACTTGCGCATTGGCTACGTTACGTGTACCTGCGGCGTCTCTTACCCTTATGACCAAATCATCAACATCAACCCTGACGCTAGCAGAACCACGTGTGTTGTTCCATTCGCTAAAAGATGCATTACTATATACTATTATGCTCGAACTTCTATATGTTATCTCTAAGCCATTTGAATTCTTCCTAAATAATTTAGGGAATGTAGCATTTCCTGCAGAGTCCGTTACTCCTTCTACGCTTTTTCCGGTTCCATTTGCGTTCAGTATCTTTACAACAGCCCCCACCAGTACTGATTTTCCCGAGCGTGTTCTTACTTGAACGGTGATTCCCGTAGTATCACTTGTGGAATAAGCTGGTGATATCATATACGATAATATGAGTGCAAAGATAAGGGCACTAACCAATAGTATTTTAGCATTCTTCATAGCGGCTTCTTCGGCTTAGTTCTAGTTAATTAGAAGTATTTGACATTTAGCCCCTATTCGACGGAAATAGCTTATGGCGATATTTCTTGAGGATTCTAAAGCTGGTTTAGCGCGATGTGGCTAGGGTTTCTAGCGTCCATTTGACGGCGTTCACAATCTCGCGGAGCCGAGCCTCGTCACGGTAGTTTCTGACTCTAATCTCCCGCGCATGGTCATTATCATACACAACCTCATAGTTCATGGCGTACCCTGGGTCTAATCGTCCTTCATCAACGCGTTGGAGGTCTGCCTCAACCATCTGGTCAAGAACCTTCCTGAGCAAGAAGGAGTTAAACGGCCTATCATCGCGAAGCACTCTTATCTCAGGGTTGAAGATTATTCTGGCTTCTGTCCCCGTTAAAGCCATGGTAGCGAGAAGCTGACCAGCCTTCCCACGTATCTTGCGTAGAGTCGCTTCCTCGGCCGCGCGTTGCTGTACTGTCTCAGCCCGCCTAAAGCTCTTACCAACCAGCTCCCTATCCACAAGCTCGGTAAGAATCCTTAGAAAATGTAGCTCCCGTTCAAGCTCGGCCATCCTAGCCTCAAGATAGCTCTTCAGCTCCGCAAGCTGCCTAACGTTATCCTGCTCCGAGCTCAAACCTACCACACAGTCTTACTACAATAAATTGACAAACCCAGTTATCTCTTAAGTCTTTCACACCAAACCTAGGCCTCTCCCTCAACCTGGCTTACACGTTCCTCGGCTATCTTCTTGAGCTGCCGCTTATACATCTCAACTATCTCATCTGTTGTTGTAGCATCTTCGGGTGCTTTATCGTCTCTTAGCCTACCAGTATAGCGGGGGAACCTGAGAGCCAAGCCGAAGTTCTTACGAGCCATATCCCAACCACAGGTGTGGGTGGGGCTTATTGTAATCTCAGCACCTATAATCTCAAGAACTATCTTAGGCTCGACCCAAACATCAGCCTCCATGATGGAATCCACGCGGGCATGTCTATGTGGGATTATATGCGGTTTAAGCAGATTAACGAACATCTCCAAATCCTCATCAGTAAAGCCAGAGCCAACTTTACACACAGTTTGGAAGACATCTTTCTCCTTGTTATAGGCCGCCATTAGAAGAGCGCCATACTTCCCACTTCGTTTCCCGCGTCCGTGAAAAGCGCCTACAATAACTAGGTCAACTGTGTCTATCATCTCGCTCTTATAGTCACGCTTATACTTTATCCAGAGCCAGCCGCGGGCACCTGCGCGGTAGATGGAATCTGGGCCTATGGCCTTTACGATAACACCCTCACAGCCAGACTCTATAGCTTCTTGGAAGAAGCGCTCAAGCTGTTCAGCGTTTTCCACCACCATACCCTTACTGGGCCTACTCATGCTCGTCTCGCTTAAGATGGCTTCGAGCATCCTCCTACGTTCAAGGAAAGGTGAGAGAGTAAGGTCTTTCCCATCAACACAGAGGAGGTCGAAGAAAAATAGATTAACGGGATACTCCTCAACTGCGCGTTCGATCTCTTTCTTCCTCTTTCTATGCATAAGCTCCTGAAACGGGAGCATCTCTCCAGTATTGGCATCTATTGCAACTGTTTCACATTCAAGTATGGCTTCATCCGCTTTAACACAGCTCCTCACCTGCTCCGCCACATCTGGATACTGGTTAGTTATGTTCTCCTGACGGCGCGAGAATATTATTACCTCATCGCGTTTCTTATGTATCTGCATCCTCTCGCCATCATATTTGTACTCTGCAAAGCCCGAGCCATCTAGTTTGTCAAGTATCTCCTCGGGGGAAGAGAGGCGTTCGGCCAGCATCGGCCTTATGGGCTTTCCTACTATGAGCTTGAAGTTCTTAATTCCTTCAAGCCCTTCTAACGCCGCTGTCTTAGCGACCAGGCCTATGTCTGAGCTTAGGTTGTACGCCCTCTCAAAATAGTCGCGCGCCTCTTTACTTCCGCCAAACACGATAGCCAGAGCATCTAGGATAGTCATATCAGCTATCCCAAGCCGCATCTTACCAGTAACTATACGTAGTATGTGCTTGGCCTCGATGGGCGAGGCCTGCGACAATAGACCAGAGAGAATCTGAAGCTTCGTCTCTATAGAGCCTGGCCCGCTTGCCTTTGCTATCCTCTCCAACGCGTTATAGACCGTTTCCACGGTTAGGGGTTCTTGGAACAGTGTCTGCTGTCCACGCCTCCCGATTAGAGTTTCTGCAACAAGCCCTATGTCACCCAACCTAGCCATAAGCTCGTTTACCTGCTTCTCCGACGCGCCGCTCACCTGTCTAACAGCTCTCAGAGCCAGCTTATCAGCCACACCAAGCTCGAGACCCACATAAGCTGGATAAACCTCACCCAACGTAAGATACGCGACCTTATCAATAATCTCCCGCGGGGTTTTATGGAATAATGAGACTAGCAGGTCTGTCATCTCAAGTCTTTTGCTAGTTCTTTCTATCTTTTCGTATAGTTCAACCAGCTCGCTGAATAGCAAGGGAGGCTCCCTCTAGTAATTTAGGTTGCTTAGGCTGGATAATAATCATTATCTCATGACCATCTTGTTGTGGGAGTTTTACAGTCTTACTCTGGTATCTTCCGTAGCTCTGCTCCCCTATTTCTAGGCCTTCCAACAACTACCTCAACCTTCTCGCCGTAAATATCGCCTACCGATTCTCGGACCTGCTCTGCTGTGCGGTTTGAAGACGTGAAGCCATAGACTGTTGGCCCCCATGAGCTCTGGCCAAGACCAGTTAACCCATATTCCCTAAAAACGTCCAGCACGCGCCGCCCTATTGAACTCGCTATTACACCACCCTGAACATTCTTGAAAATATCCCCTACTAGCTGCTGAATCTCGCTAAGCGCATCACCAAACTCGTATAAGTCGTTATCTATAATTGCTGGAATAAGCTTAACAAGAACCAACCTAGATATCCTCTCTGGATATTTACTTGGCGGCTTTTGAAATGACCTCATGAACACCTCCCGTTCCTTCTCTTCGCTTAATCCCCGCTCATCACGCGGTATAGCCAGAACGACAATCCAATCACTGGGTACTTCAAGCCTAGTTATCAGACGGCTCCCAGCATAGTTTGTTGGTCTTTTTGCCCCATCTAATACAAACCCGCCTCTCTTGAATAGTTCAACACCAACGCTGGAGAGCTTACCGCGCCCTAGTAAGGTAGCCAGCTCATCTATGGTGTAGTTGAGACCATAAAGCTCGGAAGCCGCTCTCCCTATCGCTAGAGAGGTCTGCGTAGTAGCACCCAACCCCACGTGAAGTGGAAGAACGCTACTAGCCCTTAATCGCAGAGAAACATTCAGCCTATTAAGGACGTTAAAGAAAAGGCCCGCCAGGTCTTCTGGTAGATTTTCAGCCATTATCTTGTCGGACATCTCAAAAGAAGCGCTGAACGACGGGGGGTTAACAGCCATCCCCAATCCCCCATATAGGCGGCCAAGACTACCCTCTAGGTCTATTAGCCCGAAATGAAGCCTAGCAGGCGTCTCCACGACTACCTTCATAGCCTAAACTACTCTTATACGCAACAACCCGACCATAAGTTCCTATATTTTATCTTTCAACAAAGACATAATGTTTGTTCATTTCACCAAAACCATAAATCGCACATATGGTTATGATTGTTGGTTGATAAGGGTTTGCATAAGATACCCGACGTGCATGCTGGCAGGCCGCTTGCCCCAATACCAATAACCTGGGTATCGCTAAAGGGCGTCAAGATACCATCGGTGGATTTCGTAGTTGACGGGATGAAACTAACGCTGGTCCCTCTGGTCGAGGCGTCGGTTAACCTGCCTGCAAGCCAACGCGGAATACATGCATCAAGAACCTACGAGGCAATAATAACAGCCATAAACCAGGCAAACAGAAAAGGCATAATGCTGGAAGAACTTGCGGGGGTAATAGCTGAGGAGCTGATTAGAAAACATCATTACTCTACAAAATCTAAGGTTAGAATAAAGTCAGAGGCCTACTTTAGGGAGCGCGCGCCAGTCACTTCGGCGGTTTCATACGAGGTGTTTCAGATAATCTTAGAGGCAACGGCCAGCAAGCTGGATGATGGTGTAGAGGTTAAGCGTTTTCTGGGCGCGCGCGTAACTGGACTGACAGCCTGCCCCTGTGCCAAGGAGATGGTTCGCGAAATTTATCGTAGCGTGAGTAACGGCGGCGTAGCAGAAGACGCTCCCCTAGCTACGCATATGCAGAGGAGCTACGGCACAATTCTTGTTGAAGCGATAGACGACATGAAGGTCGTGGACCTTGTATCGATAATGCGCGGATCGCTGAGCGCAGGTACTATTGAGCTACTCAAGCGGGAGGATGAGGCTAGGATAGTGCTTAATGCTTTAGAAAAAACACGATTTGTAGAAGATGCTGCACGCGAAGCAGCGGTCAAGTTGTTAAAGCGTTATCCAACCATGCCCGATAGTAATAGAATACTTATCAAAGTGGAGGCGCTGGAGAGCATACATAACCATAATTTGGTTGCTGTTATCAGAGCATCAGTAGGGGAGATAAGGAATAAGATGACACGCAGCCTTGAAGCTTGATGAATGGCTACGCTGGTATGAATGGATAGTGGAATACCTCAACCTCGACAGGGATAAGGATAGAGAGGCAGCTACTCTTCTATCCCGCCTCATTTGTAATAAGAGGATAGTTAGTGTAGAGAATCTAAAATGGGAATTGAGAAAATTCAGGTACGTGATTATCTTTGGTGCGGGGCCTTCGCTTAAGCAGGACATCTCTCTGGCCAAGCCCATACTATCCAGAGATGGGGCTTGCGTAGTAGCGTGTGACGGCGCGGCGAAAGCATTATTGGAACAGGGTGTTAGACCGTTTCTAGTCGTAACAGACTTGGATGGTGATGCCGATACGTTGCTAAGTTGTTCTAGCAGGGGAGTAATAATGGCCGTACATGCTCACGGTGATAACATGGATAAGCTATCCTTAATCGTTCCTAAACTTAACGGCCCCTTAATTGGCTCATCCCAAGTAGAGCCAACTGCGTGTCTAGTGAATTTTGGTGGTTTTACTGACGGAGACCGCGCAGTATTGTTGTGCGAGCATCTCGGATGTAAGTGCATTATTCTAGGCGGTATGGATTTTGGTAATGAGGTTGGAGAATACTCTAAGCCTTTTAGGGTTGAGGGGGGACTGCTTAGCCGAAAGTTAAAGAAGCTGGAGATAGGGAGGAGGATACTTGAGTGGCTGGCTCAGACAAGCGGCGCGGAGCTGATAGACGCAACAAGCGGTAGCGAGGGCATTAGAGGATTTAAACGCCTAAGCTGGAGCGAGCTGGAGAAGAGGCTAAGCTAAACCCTTATATCCACCTATAACGCGTTGCGAAGTCGGTGAAATGTCCCACCAAATTCTTTAACTGCCCAGAATAGAAAGCCAGACCGAGTAGGTGAATTTAGCTTGTTGTCAGAAATAAAAAGATACAGTCCAGCTTATGTTGAGGAGAGAATAGCCAACTGGTGGCGAGAGAACAACATAATAGAGAAGGTGATAAACAAAAACAAAGGCGCGCCCATCTTCTCTTTTCTTGAAGGACCACCAACGGTAAATGGATTCATGCACATAGGCCATACACGCGGCAGGGTGTACAAAGACATAGTCCTACGCTATATGACCATGCGCGGCCTTGATGTATGGCGGAGAGCTGGATGGGACTGTCAGGGACTACCCACCGAGATAGAAGTTGAGAAGAGGCTCAACATAACAACAAAGAAAGACTTGGAGAGGATAGGTTTAGAACGATTCATCGAGGAGGCGAATAAAGTCGTTGATTACTACATTTCTCAGTGGCGCTCCGCTAGCGAAAGGCTGGCATTATGGCTGGATTTTGATAATGCCTATGAGACACGCCGCGAAGAATATATGGAGCATGTTTGGTATTTGCTCAAAAAAGCATACGATGAGGGAAACCTCATAGAGAGCCTTCGCGTAGTTCCATACTGCCCACGCTGCGAAACCCCATTATCCCAACATGAGTTAGCCCAAGGCTATGAAGAAGTAAAGGACCCCTCAATATACGTCAAGATGCCTCTAGAGGGGTCTGATAATAGGTATGTGATAATCTGGACAACTACACCCTGGACTCTTCCTGGGAACGAGGCAATAGCAATTGACCCAGGAGCGGAGTATGTGGAATTGGAAGTTGATGGTGAGCGTTGGATAATAGCACACCTACTTTTACAGAAGTTTGTAGAGGAGGTCGGGCTGAAGAAGCATAGGAAACTAGGCGTTTTTAAGGGTGAGAAGCTTGTTGGGATGAAATACGTGCATCCTCTAAGGGATGAAGTCCCCGCGCACAAATCTCATGAAGGAGCAGCTCATACAGTAGTAAGCTCCGAGTTTGTCTCGATGGAAGAAGGGACAGGCTGCGTACATACAGCACCTGCACATGGTCCAGAAGACTTCGAGCTGGGCAAGAGAAACAACCTACCAATTTTCTGTCCAGTATCTTCTACTGGGATATTCACCGCAGAAGGAGGGAAGTATAACGGCCTATCCACGCGCGATGCCTCTAAAGTAATAATAGAGGATTTAGAGAGGAAGAAGCTACTCGTTAAAGCAGGGGAGATTCTACACAACTATCCCTTATGCTGGAGATGCGGAACCCCCCTCATATACTTAGCCAGTACACAGTGGTTCCTGCGAGTTGAGCCGATTAAGCAGTATATGATTGAAGGTAATGCGAATGTTGTATGGTGGCCTGAGTGGGCTGGCACTAGCAGATTTGGCGAATGGCTCAAGAATGCAGAGGATTGGTGCATATCAAGAACTAAGGTATGGGGAACCCCGCTTAACGTATGGACATGCCAGAACTGTGGTAAGAAACGGGTAGTCGGCTCACGCGCAGAGCTTAATGAAGCAATAGAAAAACCAAACGAACTCAGGATGCATAGACCATGGATAGACCAGGTGGTTTTCAGATGCTCCGAATGTGGCGGAAAGATGTATAGAGTCCCCTACGTGCTGGACACATGGCTTGACTCTGGAGTAGCGCATATTGCAAGTATAGACTATCTTAGGAACAGAGAACTCTTTGAAAAACTATTCCCCTACGACTTCATAACAGAGGCGGTAGACCAGACGCGCGGCTGGTTCTATACACTGCTCTTCACATCAACTCTGCTCTTTAAAAAACCACCATTCAAATCGGTTCTCAACCAAGGTCATGTCTTGGATGAGTTCGGTAAAAAGATGTCAAAGTCACGGGGAAATGTTCTATGGGCTCATGATGCTTTTGACAGGTTCGGAGTAGACCCTGTAAGGCTTTACCTCGTCTCCAAGGCGGAGCCATGGAGTACGATAAACTTCGTCCCAAGCGAACTTACCCAAGTAATAGAGCAGCTCAACACGCTTTGGAACGTCTTTCTCTTCGCCAAAACATATTTTGAGCTAGATAAATTTAATCCTGAAAGACATAACGTTGAATCTCTCAACAAGGATCTGAAACCTGAGGATAGGTGGCTATTATCAAAGGTAAATACCCTCATTAAGATTGTCACTAAGAGCCTAGATGAACGCGAAATACAGGACGCGGCGCGTGAGATTAGGAGGTTCTTCATAGAAGACCTTAGTAGGACGTATATCCGCTCCATACGGCGTCGGGTATGGGTTGAAGAGCAAACTAAAGATAAACTGGCTGCATACGCTACGTTGTATTATGCCCTCCGTATAGTGACCATCCTATTAGCGCCGTTCACACCGTATTTGGCGGAGGTTTTCTTTAAGGAGATTAGGAAGGCGGACGACCCAGAGAGCGTTCATATGGTTAGCTGGCCTAAACCTGATGAACGGTATATAGACGAAGAACTCGAAGATTACATGGATATAGTTCAGGATACGCTTACAGCAGTATTAGCTGGACGGCAGAAGGGTGATAGGAAGCTCAGATGGCCTGTGAGTAGGATAATAGTATCTCCAAAGACTCAACGGGCTAAACAAGCGCTATCGCGTTATGCGGATTTCCTTAAGACGCTAGCGAACGCGCAAAAACTTGAGCTCCTAGATATTAATGACAAACCGAAGGAAACTATGTTGAGAGTTAAGCCTGACTTCAGGAGACTTGGGCCCAAGCTGGGCAAGAGGCTTACCCAGGTAGCACAGTTATTATCTTCTATCGATGGTTATGAGGTGAAAAAAGAACTGGAGAGAAAGGGTAAGTATAGCCTCTTACTCCCCGATAAGTCCGAGGTTAATCTCGAAAGTGATGATTTAATCTTGGAAGAACAACTTCCAGAAAACTTTGTGTTTTCAGAGGGGCGTTTTGCGTTTGTGTATATAGACCTATTCGAAACTGATGAGATACGGAGAATGGCAATAGCTAATGAGTTTATACGGCGAATACAAGTTATGCGCAAGGAGATGAACTTAAACATACTTGATGAGGTTGATTGTCTTATAATGGTTCAGGATGGAGAAGTAACCGAACAACTCAAGGCTTCAAGCGAATATATTGAGGAAGAAACAAGGACCCGCCTCCAGATTCATGGAAAACACAAAGATATACCAGGCGATTACTTCGGTAAGAGTTGGAAGATTGGGGAGCTAGACGTTACAATAGCTCTACGTAAGCCTCAAGACAATACTTAATATCTAGTTCTCAACGACTTGTTCTATAGGCAAATGGTGCCCCGAACATGGCTTCTAAGACGCCCGCCATAATACTCTGCGTCATAGGCGTTGCTCTCGCGCTAATCCCTGTTACGATATATATTAACGCGGGGCTTGGAAGTCCTTTACAAAGACAGCTAGACACAGCACTACCATTTATGCCGCTTCACCTGCTGACAGCGATAATAGGGGCAGCAATTGCAGCGCCCGGTATGATACTCTTTATAAAAGCTATGAGAGAGTATCCTGCACCAACTCCAGCGCAAACAGGAATAAGGCCAACATATCCCCCTACCAAGGTTAGTAAACCAATTGTGCGGGGGAAGGAGAAGGATGTTGAACTTATAGAACGCCAGCTTGAGGAGATGCTTAGGAGTGAGGAGTTCGGTAAAACAGATTCTCAGAAAGCTCCACTTAGAGAAGGTGGTTCTGAGCAGCATGGACAGGTAGCTACTGGAAATGCCAAATCCACGGTTTCAGGTGATAAGGGCGTTTCGGTAATAACGCGGGGAACTGACGAGGTTTGCCGAACATGTGGGAGCATAAACCCGCTTGGTGTTAAGGTATGCTCTGAGTGTGGCGCATCACTCTACACGTCTAAAGATGGGGAACCAACATGCCCAGTATGCGGGGCTCCATTAAGCGACGCCAAGTCTGTGGGGGATATACTAGTTTGCCAGGTCTGCTTCTCGGAGCTAAAGCTAGGAAAGCCTTTAAGCTAGGTATATCGAATAAAACAACAATAAGTTAGACAAGCTACGGTGTATGCGGTGTGAATGGCGTAAAGCCTCTGACAACAATCGCCAAAAACATAAACAAACCTATTAAGGTAATGCTGAAGAACGACATAGCCTACGAGGGAACTATGGTCGAATGCGATAACTATATGAATCTAGTTATCGAGAAGGTGGTGGAGTATCAGGGAGAGAATAAACGCGCAGGATATCCACGTGTCTTGATACGAGGCAACAACGTGCTATATGTTGTGCTGGCCCAGAAGTGAGGCTGGGAATCCTACAAAAAATAGAATGAATCGTGGGAGTTTGTGCTTAAATAGGAACTTGTAGCCGTTCTGAGCAGCGTTGTCGGGTGGTTTAATGAGCAATAGGAATATACGAGTGAAGGTGGAGACACTCTCCACGAAGCCCGTTGAGGAGCAGGAAACCGAGTTTGTAGAGCGGAAGGGATTGGGCCACCCAGATTACATGATTGACTCAGCCTGCGAGGCAGCTAGTGTTGCTCTCTCAAAATATTATCTGGAAAAGTTCGGCTATATAATGCATCATAACGTTGATAAGGGACTACTCGTTGGTGGTCGCGCAGTAAATTGGTTTGGTGGTGGAAGAATAGAAGAACCAATATACATACTAATTGCAGGCAGAGCCACCACAGTAGTCAAGACACCAACAGGCGACGTTAAAATTCCTTATGGTGATATAATAGTTAATGCGGTCAAGGAGTTTATACGCTCAAAGTTCCGCTTCTTAAATCCCGATGAGCATCTGGTAATAGACTATAAGGTAAGACAAAGCTCACCCGACCTTAAGGCTGTTGTGGAGGCAAACAAATCCATGCCGCTGGCAAATGACACTTCATTCGGCGTAGGATTCTATCCATTAACAAAGCTGGAGCAACTTGTTTTAGAAACAGAGCAGTACATAAACTCACCTACATTCAAGAAAAAGATACCCGAAAGCGGGGAGGACTGTAAAGTTATGGGACTAAGGTTGGGCGATGAGATTCACCTGACAATAGCTGACGGGATAATAAGTAGCCTAACACCAGATAGAGACCACTACATATCGGTGAAGGAACATATACGCGAGGAAGTCGCGGAGCTCGCTTCAAAAATATTCCCAGATAGGGACGTTGGTATATATGTGAATACCGCTGATAGGATTGGTGGAGACCCTAAAGAGGATGTGGTGTATCTTACCTATACTGGAAGCTCGGCTGAGCATGGCGATGATGGAAATACTGGTCGCGGTAATAGGGCGAATGGGCTGATAACACCGAATAGGCAGATGTCGCTGGAAGCTACGGCTGGGAAGAACCCAGTATCGCATGTGGGGAAGATTTACAACGTCCTAGCCAGGATAATGGCCGAGAAAATCTATAACCAGACAAATCAGGAGCTAAAGGAGGTTTATGTTAGGATTTTAAGCCAGATAGGAAAGCCGATAAACGAGCCTTTGTCTGTATCTGTTCAGGTAATCCCTCAAGGAGCCTCAATATCGAGTAACGTGTTAAACGAGATTAACGGTGTAGTCTATGAAGAGTTTGGAAAGATAACTAGAATCACTGAGATGGTTCTTAGAGGTGAGGCACAGCTCTTCTAACGCTCCTTTAAGAATGCGTCAAGCCCCTTTTTCCTACGTAAGACCTCCATGCATCGTCTAGGCGTAAGGCATCTAAACTCCACACCCGCCTGGGCAACTATCTTAGTAGCTTGCCTTGATATTGAGGGAGCTGCTATAATTGCCCTCGGCCGCGAGCCCAGCTCACGCTCTAGACTCTCAACATAGCTCAATAACTGATTTATATCCTGAGTATTGGCTTCTTTCCTCTTTAACTCAACTATAACAAACCTACCCGATAAATCAACTCCGAAAATGTCTATCCGACCACTACCAAATGCCTGGCGCTCATCTTCTACAGGCTTAAAGCCATCCTCTATCAGAGAAGGGTCCGCGAGAACTGCTTTTTTCATCTCAGCCTCACTAGCATACATCTCAAATTCAGCATCATCCACAAGGTCAAAAGAAGCGAAGTGTTTAATCTCGCTTAACCTAATCTCCAACCTTTCACCGGAACGCATAGACGTTATTACAAGCTCCCCATCCTCCTCTGATATATCTAGCTTTGAGTTTGGCGGATTCCAGTTCACTGGCTCATATCCCACAGGTCTATGAACCAAAATGCTTCCATCTTCCTTGATTATAACTAGCCGTTCTCCTTCCCCAAGATGTGAGGCGGCTCTGCCTTCATACTCAACTCTACACCGACCCACTATTATCAGCATAGATTTACGCTTCACAGCCTCTCTAATATCGTCAATAGAGAACATACACATCACCTAGGCAGGTTGAGTAGTTTTAGTATTGCTATGTGGATGTCGCTTTTCACGGGGAAGAATATGAAGAACCAAGTTATCTGGGCTACTATCAGGGCATATAAGACACTCCTGGGAAATCCCTTATCAGCCAGTATGTATGGAATGGCTATGGCTATAACTGGAAGAGTAGGAATAAAGTAAAACGTGTATACCCATCGCGTCATAACGTATCCCAGAATGAAGTATATTCCATAGTTGAATATTATCCAGCTCAACGTAAAAGCTTCTATCGTAACATCTCTTCCGAGCTTTATGCCCTCAAAAAGCTGATAACAAATAGCTAGTATAGCTATCCACGTAGTCCACCATAACGGGCTGTATATTCCCCAATAGGCTATTGGATGCCACTCATCCACACCATCGCTAACCGTTACTACATGGTATGCTGCTGGCTGAAAGGAGTAGATGGGGAGAGTCCAGCTCATAGGGAGGTCAACTATAGTAGTTACGACCTGCTCAGACTTCACCTCACGAATTATGCAATTAAACGGTAGGTTAAATTCGGTGCACCTATACTTAAGTTGGCTATGATAGTTCAGCATATAGTCTAGATGTTCAAAGGGTGTAGCGAATGCCCCATATGCATAGTCGTATGCCGCCGTCCCTGCCAGCGATATAGCAATGCCCACTATAGCCATCCGTTCAAAGATTCTTGTCCAAGAAATATATGCTTCTCGCAGGCTTCGTCTTCTATTATATTCCTGTATGAATTTAAAGAATAAAAGTCCTGCTATTGCGAAGAGTGTCGCGGTCTTGCTTAGCGAGGCCAAAGCCAGCAATCCCGCGGCAGGTATGTAACGTTCTTTGAGGAAGAGGAGAGTCCCCGCCAACAGGAATACGAGAGCTGGAGAATCAAGCATGGCTATCTGACCTATATTGAATGACATTACATCCATTCCGAAGAGTAGAGGCGCTAGATACATCACTATCCGTCTTCTGGTTAACTCCCACGCCAAAAATGCAAGGAGAGCAACAGATATGGAGAATGATATTACTGAGAATATCCTCCATCCTAGAGGGTTATCACCAAATATCAAGATACCAGCGATTATTAGGAACTTGGCGAGGGGTGGATGCTCGTTATTAACAGCTTCGCCCATCATTAAACGGCGCGCAGCGGGTACGTAATGCGCTTCGTCAAAGACAAAACCACAGCCGCTGGGAAAGCCGCCACTCTCAGGGGGATACGTGCATTCTTCAGGCGATAACGTAGGTGAGGGTGTGTAAATTATCATCAGTTTAATAGATAGTATGAAGACGGCGAGTATGATTGGGTATATTCTTCGGTCAAGTATTGTTGTGTTTATCTTATCTACTAGCCTGTTAGCTCTCAGGCCGCAACACCTGTTACCCGATTTACTAATAACGTGATGCGACGGCCTAGTATGTTGGCGCGCGCTGCTATATGGAGTGTTAAGAGGAGTAGCATAACTGCGCGCAGCGTGCTCATAATCTGCGGTGGAGAGAAGGCGCTAGTGGGGTTATCTGCAATAAACCACGTTAAGATTATTCCCGCGTTAGCAAGCTCAAATGCATAGAATAGTGGAAGTCCAGGCCCTATTAGAGCATAAAAGGGAAGAAGCCAGAGATTCATCTGCGGCGTATAGACGTAGGTTGTTAAGAGCCATACCTGAAGAACCAAGAGAACATGAATAGTCTTATCCACGTCTGATAGCATATAAGTCCGCAGTAAGAAATAGCCTGCTAGGAGAAGAGAGAACAGCTTTGCAGTATCCCATGTGTTTGGGTCTTGAAAGAGGTTTACCAACCAACTATTCTCCAGCCCCCACTCCATATGATGCGCAAATACTCTAACCCATACGTCATAGTTAATCATAGCCAACACTCCGTTGACTGAGAGGGGCATCAAGAGAGCAGGTAGTAGCATCTTTAATCCAGACTTGTTATTTATTCCACGTAGTAGTACTGGGAGCAGTAAAAAGCTCATTAACTTTGTTATCATTCCCAGACCTATAGCTACACCTGCTAGGAAGTGTCTTGATTTGAAGTGAAGTAATAGTGCCAGCATTATGAAGAATGAGAGCATTATATCGAAATTATAGACTAGGTAGAGTAACATGCTTGGTGCTAGGAGTAAATATGGATAGAATACATTACCTTCCCTACTCTCAGCCAGCTTAGCTACGACAAACACAACACCTAGGGTGAAGATGAAGATGATTGATGACATGCAGTCATAGTATCTAACTAGTCCTCCTCCTAGAACCGCGCACGAGTACGTGAAGAAGCCAGCTAAGGGAGGATATTCAAACGGGTAATCGATATATGGTAGCTTTCCCGCCGCCAAGTCTGGTCTCTGAGTCCAGAAGGCAACTATATCCGAGTAAATACGTGGGTTTATGCTGGGATGATGTATTAGATATGAGATGGCGAAAACCATTATTGCTGCTGAGAGCATTTCGGCGAGGAGGGAGGGCTTGTTCATTAGTGTAGGCACCGAGCTAGAGTGGCTTGCTTACGTAGGGGCCATCTCTCCTATATCCATTCTTGTAATAGTATTCTCTCACTCCCACGCCGCTTATCACAACCAGCTTCTTCATGTTGAACTCCTCGCGCGCTATTCTTTCAGCTTCTGCCAAAAGCCGCCTACCATAACCACGATGCTGTTGTGAGAAGAGACTAGGCCTCTCCCCCACTGGCGTTAAGTGCCCATACACGTGCAGCTCTCTAACCAGCGCAGCTCCCCTTAGTTCAGGTCTGAGCGCCCTTGGCGGTATTCTAACACGTATGAACCCTATAAGAGCGTCGTGTTTTATTTCGTCTATTGATATAAAGCACTCAACACCTCCCGAAGCTTCGTAATATATCTTATTAAGAGCTATTCTTGAGTAGTCTGGCGTAAATTTCTCACGTCTCATTTTATGACCTATTTCTCTACATCTTATACACTCGCACCTCATGCCCTGTTTCGCCATATAATCTTCAACTGCCTGCCTGAGATTTGGAATCTTATTACCATCAACGGTGGTGTTTAACGGTATCTCACGCTGTATGCGCTGAACCCTGACATACCGCGGTACATTAGCTAGGCATCTTGCTAAGAGCTTGATAAGCTCCTCATCGCTATACGGCTTATGCTTACCTTCTCGCCAGAGCTTGTAAAGACCAGTCCGCGGAAGAACTAGGGTGGGATAAATCTTTAGGTGGTCTGGTCTAAAACGGTCATCTTCAAAGAGCTGTTTAAACATTTCATAGTCCTTCTCTAGCGTTGAGCCTGGTAGATTGGGCATTACGTGGTAGCCGACTTTAAAGGCTAGGTCCTTAAGGTCAGCCGTTGCTTGGATAACGTCCTTCAGCGTATGGCCGCGGTTTGTTATTCTGTATATCTCATCGTCAAGAGCTTGTACGCCTAGCTCAACGCGTGTCACGCCCATTTCCAACATTATGTTACCGTGTTCAGCTTTTCCCCAGTCGGGTTTTGTCTCGACGAGCATACCTGATACCCTGACGGGGGCTTTTTCGGCATATTCTAAAGCGTTGTCTAAATCTGGAGAATTATACCCGTTTAGGGCGTCTAGGCAACGTTTTATAAAGGTTCTCTGGAATTCAAGGGGCATTGCTGTGAATGTCCCACCGATTATTATGACCTCAACTTTGTCTACGGGATGCCCCATCTCTCTTAGTTGTTTTATCTTCTGCCTAACCTGCATGTAGGGGTCGTACATAACCCGTAGAGCCGCCTTCACAGCCTCCTCGTTGCCAGTATAGCTCTGGGGGGTTCCCTCCACGATACCACCTGGACAGTATATACATCTTCCATGAGGACATGCATATACTGGAGCTACAACCGTTATAACAGCCACTCCAGATATTGTCTTCACGAGCTTCTTTCTCAGCAGCGTGGAGAGCCTCTCTCGATCTTCTCCGTTTATCGTTGAGAGAATCTCTGTGTTGCTGGGTATCTTTTTGAGTTGCAATTCTTTTGCGAGAATTATCTTTAGACGTTGTGCTTCTTCTGGAGTTTTGGGATTCAGCTCCAGCAGTAGAGCTGCCAGCCTATCCAATCCTTCATTTTTCTGATGTTGGGCCAGCTCCAAGGGCTTCCTCATGATGGGTTTTAGAACCACTTAATTAATCCCTACCCATATTTGGCTTAAGCTCATCAACTAGCTTGGCTATGCTTAGCAGCGCAGACCTAGGGCGCGGCCCCCACGGCCCCCCGAAGACGACATGCGTAAATCCCTGGGTAAGAAGCTCGTCTATAAAATCACGAAGCTCCGCTACGGTTCCGTAGAAGCTAAATACTCTTATCCACTCATCCCTAGCCACGCTATATAGCCTGTCCCAATCTCCGCGAATAAGCAGACTCCGTACTAAGTTTCTCTCCTCATCAGATACGCCAATCTCACTTAGCAGAGCGTTGTTTGTGCCTGCCATGAGATAGGCCGCAAACGGGATTGCAGTTTTACGTGCCTTCGCTGTGTCTTCGTGTATAGATATTATGAGGTGTGCTCCTATATCAAAACCTTGCCGCGATGAAGCTATAGGTTTTACCGTATTGATAGCCTCTTTAAGCCTGTCTAAATTAGTCCAGTTTATCAAAACTCCGTCGGCATTAGAAGCTGACATCATCAACATGCGTTTTCCCTGCGCGCCGACATAGATTGGCACATCACCAGATTTCTTAGTCTCCAACTTTGCAGAAGAAAAACAGAGAATGCCATCGTGTGAGGTGAGTTCTTCTCCTGCTAAGAGTCGGCGTATGGCGTGTATGGATTCTCTAACTTTATCAACAGGATTCTCGCGTTTTATGCATAATCTAGCCAGCGAGGTCTCGTCTCCAGCTCCTATGGCCATGATGAGACGTTTGGGCGCTATCTCCTCCAACGTAGCGATAGACTGCGCTATTATGGCAGGATGAATCACGTAAGGATTAACCACAGCGGGGCCAAGTAGGCATCTTGACGTCCAGTTGGCGATAACCGCGGTTGCTACGAATACGTTACGGTTAAAGAAGTGGTCGCTCAGCCATATAGCATCGAACCCAAGCCTATCCACAAGCGTCGCGTATATGCATGTTCTCCATAAGGGGTCGCGCGGAACTATCTCCACCGAAAACCTCACGTTACCTACGCCCAACCCGCCTGTACCTCCTCAGTATCTTCTCAGTCTTTTCCGGCTCGCATCTTCTTGCGGCTTTTAGAACCGCTCTATACCCTCTCTCAGTATAGAGCTTTCGCGCGTGTATGAGACGCGCGAGTTCCCAGCCTACTTCGTCGCGCACAAGTGAGGGGTTCACTGATGCTAATACTATCTCCAGCAACTCCTCCAGCAGTACGCGTTTCCTTCTACTCAGCATATCCTCTCCCATGCCACGGTTGAGGAACGATTAAAAGCCTCACATTAGCCGTATCTTGCCGTGAAGCCCTACATCTCCAACAAGGCGAAGCTATATGGTATGGTGCTGGAGGGCGCGGTAATATTAGGGCCGAGCAGAATTGGCTCAGACTCCCTAATTGATAACGGGGCTGTGGTGGGCTATCCATCTAGGCAGAAGCTAC
>JANVYQ010000001.1 GCA_030059675.1 Candidatus Pelearchaeum maunauluense
TCGCTTACTTGGCGTGGCTCTTGGCTGGTATTGATGTGCGCAGAAAGCTCTTCATAACTCTAGGCATCCTAGGGATGGCCTCAATACTGGCTGGCGGAGCAACAGTCGTGTTGATGCAACAGATGACCGTGCCGCCGACAGCTAGGCCTATGGAGAAACTCATACCGATAATAATCTTCTCCCTGGTAATGGGGGGACTTTCTCTCGCGGTCAAGATTCTTGAGCTCATCTCATTCTTCTCTGCTGCGCGTCAATTTGGCGCTAGTATATTCAAGTACGCTGGGATAGCTGGAATCATAGCGCTGGTCGTGGCTATCCTGCTTCCCACGTCTGCTGCCGTTATATTACTGGCCGCTGGGCGTCCAGCTATAAATGGCTTCCTAAGCCTCGTCCTGCCAACAATATTTGTAGTAGTCTCAGCAGCATATTCTGTGTTCTATATGCTGGCTGCGTATGCTTTCATAGGTCTCCGTAGGGTGGTGTGAATTATGCAGACCAAGTGGATTATTGTTATAGTTGTCGCCGCCGTTGTTGCGGCCTCTCTAATACCGTTCCTATTCATAGCTGGTAATACCCCGCTACCCGTCGGGGGAGACTACGTGGCGTTGCTGGAGCTTAGCGGAACAATCTCCTACGATGGCTCGCCAATATCCCTGTTCGGCAGAACACTAACCCCAGCAGACGTGGAGGAGATGGTTGAGCAGGTTGAGAGCAACCCCTTCGCGAAGGCCGTCGTGCTGGTCATAAACAGCCCTGGAGGCAGCGCGGCGGCGTCTGAGGAGATATACCAGATGTTTAGGAAGCTGGCTGAGAAGAAGCCTGTTGTTGCGTATATTGCTGAGTATGGCGCTTCTGGCGGCTATTATATAGCCCTGCCCGCTAGCAGGATAGTTGCCTCACCCTCGGCTCTCACAGGCTCCGTAGGCGCTGTTGCGCTGGTCATAAACTATGCGGAGCTGGCTGATAGGCTGGGCATTAGGGCTTACGTCTTCAAGAGCGGCGGTATGAAGGATGTGGGCAACCCGTTCAGGGAGCTGAGCAGCGAGGAGCAGAAACTCCTCCAGTCGCTCATAGACTCAACAGCCGAGACCTTTGCCTCGCGGGTGAGGGAGGCGCGCGAGGGAAAGATAAAGGCCTGGGACGAAGTGCTGACGGCCAGGCCATACACAGGGGAGCAGGCTCTCAGGATTGGGCTGGTGGACATGGTGGGCAGCATAGGCGATGCCGTAAACGTGGCTAGAGAGCTCGCGGGAGTCCCAGAGGATACCCCAACCCGCTGGATAAGGCCCAGAACCCCGAGCCTCCTAGAGATGCTACTCGGCGGCGGGCTTGAGATACCAGGCGAGAGAATGAAACTAAGCTACGAGATACTACTAATGTGGCCGCTACCAGAAGCAATACCAATAGAAAGCATCACATACCTATCAGCAAACTGACCACACCATAAAGAATTTTGTTGAGGAGCCTTTCAAGCCCGCTTCCTGCTAGAGCTTGGAATTCGCTGTTGTATATTTTCCTAAAAGCTTTAATAGGCCTGCGTCTCCGAGCATCGGCGAGGCTGTATGAGTAGAGGTGGCCCTGTTTGGTAGGGCTTTGCAGAACCTACGACTACTGCGTGAGCCGCGTATATATAGACTAGGCCCTGTGGAAAATCCCTACGAGATATACCGAAGCATAGCTCTCGGCGAGGAGTACTCGTTTCTACTGGAGTCGGTCAGCGGTCCTAGGAAGCTGCGCGAATACTCGTTCATAGGGTTTGACCCCTACTTGGTCATCCGTCTCCATGATGGCATTCTGCTAGTGAAGGATATTGCTGGCGGCAGCGTGGCTGAGGTGGAGGTAGCTGACCCAGTGGAGCCTCTTAGGTGGCTTGTCCTATCAAACCCCATAGGCTCTGGGTTTAGGTTCCTGGGCGGCGCGGTAGGATACCTATCTTACGACGCCATACGATACTGGGAGAAGCTACCAGAGCTGGCAAAGCGTGTGGGAGACTTCCCAGATATGGAGTTCGCCGTATACGACAGGGGATTTGTGATAGACCATAGGATGGGCGAGGCATACTACTACACCATGCGGAAGGGGGATGATGCACCGCCCAAAATAGAACGCGTCAAGAACACAGCCAATCTACGTGTAAGCGGCGTCAAGTGCAACGTCAAGCAGAACGAGTTTGAGGACATGCTTATAAGAGCCAAGGAATACATAGCCGCTGGCGACATCTTCCAAGTAGTTCTATCAAAACGCTACGACATGCAGCTCTCAGGGGACGTTTGTAGATTCTATGAGCAGCTAAGGGAGCTGAACCCCTCGCCCTACATGTATCTCCTCAAGATGGGTGAGCGGGCATAAATCGCCCAAAAACTTGGGAAGTAGATTCTGGACACTCGAAAGAGGATTGAAAGTTCTAAATTCAACTACCTGATAATGAACGAATACGAATTAGTTGTGTAGTATTGCTATTGCAGTCACAGCTTCTTCCAAAGTCTTTAACTCCCTTTATCTCTCTGCATGAGAATTTTGGGGAGCATCTCAGGCATACAACGCAGGTTAAGGTCAGCTACGAAAGAAGTCCTAATCAAATACATGTATAAAAAATCGAGGCTAACCCTAATAACAAAAGCTTAAAGCGAAACTTAACAATGCCCGCTCTGTGAAATTAGCAACGAACTTGTTTAATAAAGCCTTATAAGTCAGTAATTAACGGGAGTTTCTGTGGGTGCGCACGTGTGTCCGCGCCTGGTAGTGAATTATTAAATAAAGTGTTATTAAACTATGCAGCAAGAATAGGAGTCGCTGCGAAGCTTGAGAGAGTTGATAGATCGCAGTTAGAAAAACTGATTACGTCATTAGATTATGTGGGAGGCCAGGAGGAGTCGCTACTCGTAACGTCTGCCTTCGCAATGAGGCAGGCGGCTAGAAATGAGCTAGGAAGGACAACGGCGCAGCTAGTAGGCGAAGCTTTGGAGAAGTGTAATGGAAAGGCGCAGGCTAGGGCCGTATTGGGACTAGCTAAATGGGTATTTGAAAGCATCGAGAGGATACCCATACAGATTCGTTTGGAGGAGGTAGCTACGCTGAGCTTCCAGCACTACCTGAAGGCAGTAAGGGAGAGGCAACTTGCCTAACTACAAGGACTTCAACTCTGATAAAACACAGATAATTAGGATAGAAGGCATACTCATCAATGAGACCCCACTGAGGGTCGGAGCTGGCAAGGAATCCTCCTTAGAAGCCAGCGTGGACGTCGCAGTTTACAGGGTCAGGGGTAACCCGTGCATACCTGGTTCTAGCTTAAAGGGAGTGCTCAGGACTAGATTTGAGCAGTTAGCCAGAAGCGCTGGGCTTAGGGTCCACGGGATATTCGGCGAGGAGGGCGAGAGAATAACAAGGCAAGAGGACGAGAGTAATGACTTTTGCGAGGTCTGCGGGACGTTCGGTAATACTAGGTTAGCTAGCCACGTGATCGTCAGATACGCTTATCCAATTAATGGAGGAAGGACGTTCCTGAAGACGAGCGTAGGTATAGATAGGGTCTTTGAGGGCGCTAGGCCTGGAGTACTGTTCACGGAGGAGCTCGTTGAGCCGTTTACCGAGTGGAGCTTCGGAATGGATATAATAAATATAGATGTCCTGCCAGAACCGAGAGAGGACGACAACAGGGCTAAACTTCTGAAGTCGCTCCTAGACGAGCTCTCCTCTTTAGGCGTGTACGTGGGAGCTAGGAGGAGTGTAGGCCACGGGCTCATTAAACTCAGGAAGTGGAGCTGGTCGAAGTACAGCTACGAGAAAGGCAAATTGGTAAAGGTCGACGGAAGTGAAGTAAAGATTGTCTAGTAGGGAAGATTGGATAGCGTCGAATAATTATTTGAGAGATGTTTTAATACAGGGAGATATAATAAATTTATCGCCTTTAAGGATAGGTGCCGGAAAAGAGACAGTATTGGTTTCCCCGATAGATTTGTCAGTTATACGAGTAAACCTCAATGGTATCCCGACACCGTACATCCCCGGCTCTAGCTTAAAAGGGATCTTCAGAAGCCAGGCTACCGCGCTGTCTAGGAGCAAGGGACTGAACGTCTGCAGCGGCCTATCTAAGGAGACCTGTATGGATACGAAGGTTATAGGAGGTGTTCCATTGAGGCAGTTCGTGGATTGGAACTTAAGGGCAGGTAACGTAGCTAACGCTCTAAGGGCATTCGCTAGTGACGCCTGTCTGCTCTGTCACGTCTTCGGAGCACCGTCTTACGCCTCAAAGGTCAATTTCTCTGACGCGTACCCAATAGAGCGCGAGGGTGTGAGACTAGGCTCTAGGACTGGGATCGCTATAGACAGGAAGACTGGCGCGGTGTTCCACCAAGCGCTTTACACAGTTGAGTACGTCGAGCCCGGCGCTAGGTTCTCGCTCTCGATACATTGCAGGAACATACCGAACTACGCGCTGGGGCTCATTTCTTCCATCATCAAGTTGGTAAACGATGGCAGCGTTAGGGTCGGAGGATTGAAGAGCAGAGGCTTCGGCCTAGTAAAGATAGAGAACCTCTCGTTCTCGATAAAGGATGCGCAAGGAAGCGAAGCTGTTCTAAGGGCTCTAGACGAGTGCGACTCCGAGGTCGACATAAGCGGTTTGCGGAAGGAGAGGAGGGATGGCTACGTAGTTATTAGGGGTGGCGAGTGCGAGCGGTTGATGGACGCCCTGCAGGAAGTCTGGAGAGGGTTTAAGGGTTATGAGCAGCGTTGAGGTCATAAAGAACCCGCCTAGGAGGAGGGACGTTTACGAAGGCTTAACCGGGACTATACGAGCCTCAATAATAGCAGAGAGTTTCCTTTTCGTCGGCTCTGGCAGGAGATCGATCGGGATCAGCGAAGAAAATGTAAGGAGGGTACTGAGCGGCAAGAGGAATTTCAGGCAGGCGGCCGTCGAGCTATCTCAGAGGATAAAGCTCGAGCACGACGAGTTCTCGGTCAGCGGAGGAAGGGCTGTAGTTCCTGGCTCAAGCGTTAAGGGGAACGTGAGGTCTAGGATAGAGTTAAGCATCGTTCCGAGCGCGGGAAAGGTAATCTCATGCTTAGTAAGGGCCTCGAGAGTATCTAGCGAGCCCGGCAGGGGCACGCAGGGGTGGAGGCACTGGAGGATATGGAGGGAAGGCATCGAGGCACAAAGGGGCCCTCCATGCGATATGACTAGGGGCCAGACGGTCTGCAAAGTGTGCGACCTCTTCGGGAGCGCTGGGCTCATTAGCTTGATTCACTTCAGCGACTTCCAGATGGGTGACGGAGGTCTAGAACCGCTATCATTGGATCACGGGATCAAACTCATGTCGGCCCGCCCTGGCTCTGTCTTCAACGGTTCCATCGCGTTCATGAACCTCTCTCCTGACGAGCTCGGCCTGCTCTTGTTCGGAATGGGCATAAGGAATTCCGCTGAAGGCTTAACCATATTGTTCGGCAAGCTTAAGTACAGGAAAGAGTTCTCTGGGAGGCAGTTCGGGAGGGGTAAATTCAAGGTAGAACGGATAGAGTTAAGCGACGTCTCCAAACCTTTGGTGACAGACGGCGGTGAACTCATCGCTCCAGGTAGGTCGGTATCAGGGCCAGAGCTTAACGGCGTACTAAGGGCACTACGCAAGGCGATGCTAGACTCGTTCTCTAATTATCTCGTCGAGATAATGGAGGTCGAGAGGTTACATGGCATTAGTTAACATACCTTACACACCTCTGGGATACCCCGTCTACAAGTCCTTCATAATACCGTATAGGGATGGAGACGGGGTAGTTACCTGTAGGCGTCTAGAGAAGAGCGACGTCGATAACTGGAGGGAGACGCTAGCGCAGCTCAGGGAGTTCTTAGAGCTAGTCGAAGGTACGGCCGCCGATGAGGAGGTAAAGGTTGAGTTAATTGCAGATATGGTCGCCGCCTTCTTCAAGGCTCCTCTTATAGCCGACCCGTTACCGTCACTCTTCATAAGCCCCTCGAAGCTTTACGTCATGCTCAGGTCCTTCGGCAGCAAACGGCTTAGCGACTTAATAATGCTAGATAAACGTCAGGAGAGCTTCTTGGACGTCTTTCGGACGGTTATGAACGAAGACATTATAAGGAAAATCAAAAGCTCGAAGTTGTACGGTTATCTCTCTAGTAGGAGGTTATACGAGGTTCTGGAGAACAGCTGGTTCGTTATCCCTGCAGATACTAGGCCTGGCTACAACGTCTCGAGTTTAGTACCACACCTGTTGCTCAGCTCAGCCGCTGCGTGGTGCATAGCTGTAAACAACGGAGGTGTTGAGAGGGAGGAGGCCGCATTGATAAGAATTGCAGCGATGTTTCACGACGCGGGGAAGCCGTTTAATTACCAGCGGCACGTTGAACCCTCTTTACAGGTCGCTAGGTCCGTCTTAGGTAACGTCATACACCCGAGTTATATAGATAAGATAGTTGAGATAATAGAGAGGCACCACGAGGAGACTTCACCACTACATAAAGCTGACAGGGCAGTAGCGTCGATCGACAGGCTGAACTACTTGGTAAGCGCGTTGATAGGCAACGAGATAAGGGACGCGGCTAAGGAGATAGGTGAGGTCGACGAAGTAAAGGATGAGCTTTACCAGACGGGATGGAGCTTCTGGAGGAGATTATACGAGCATTATTCTTCTTCAGGAGCTGATAAGGTTAGGGAGCTGTCGGAGAAGTTCGTTAACAGACTAGCAGAGCACTCAGATAGTTACAAGTCGGTAATAGACAAGGAGAAGGCAGACGGTGAGGAGGTAAAGGACATAGATGTGCTGCTAATTGACATTGGAGGAATACAGAACTTCATATACAAGGGCGAGGACCTCCGCTCGCTATCGGCCGCTAGTCTCTCGGTAGACTTCCTCACGATGGCATACATACCCCTTTTCCTCCAGAGCTTCCTGCTCAGCCGATACGGCATCTGGCCCCCATACGAGGCGTTCGTCTACTCGGCTGGAGGTGTAGTCGAGGTGCTCCTGCCCTCGCGCATCGCTGAGAAGGTCAGCGGAGAGTTGGAGGAGGAGCTGAACAGGCGCGTGAAGGGAAGGTCGTCGATGAATGAGCTCTCGGTCAGGCTGATCAGAGGGAGACTCTACACTAAGTACTCTACGACCACCGTCAAGTTAAGCCAAGGGATGGCTATCAAGAAGAACACCTCGAGGATGGACGTCACCCAAGAAGTAGAGGGCGAACTAGGAAAAGAAGTGAAGAGGTTATGCGAGAACTGTAGGTCTAGAAGGCCGGCGCGCGGCGAGCGCGTATGCGAGGTCTGCAGGGCTCTTAGAGAGATAGGCAGCGCGATCCACTTCAAGGAGAAGTACACAACGGAGGTCGAGCTACCGCAAGGGATATCACGGGATAGGATTTTGACGTGCGAAAAGGCGTTTGGGATTGATTGGAATAGTGCATCTAACTTCCTGACCGAGCTAATAGCTGGCAACGATCCTAGGAAGTTGCCAGAAGAGAAGATAAGGTCTCTGGCAGTTGTAGCGTGTGACGGGAATTTAATGGGCCCGTTCATAGCTTCTAGCGTTTCTTTGACCGATAAACTAGAGAGGAGCACTAGAATAGATATCGCGATGAAGAAGGCTTTGCGGAGAGCTGTCGAGGAGATATCTAAGGCTATCGGTAGCGAGGACGGGGAGGAGGCCGTAAGGACGTATCTAAGGGTATACCTCGGGACCGTCTACGCTGGCGGAGACGACGCGCTCATACTGAGCCCCGCATGGGCCTCGCCTATATTAGCTACTAGGCTATCTGAAGAGTTCGCGAGGGAGCTAGGAGGGGCTAGAGGGCTTTCCGTCGGGTTGGTAGCCGTCAACGCCAGGGCTAACATATGGGGCGCTATCGACGCCGCCAAAAGCCTGCTCAAGTTCGCTAAAGATAAGGGAAGGGACAGGCTAGGCGAGGGGTTAGGATATATCGCATTTGACGCTATCGACGCAGGGATGTTCTCCGGGAGCACCTCAAAGTCGAGGTTGGGACAACTCGAAGCCGCTATTCTTTCACATCAACCGTACGTTATAGGCCGCGATTCAGATAACTCGATCAACGCGCTGTTGTCTATAATCCTCTCGGGGAGCTGGTCATCAGGCGATCCTAAAGGCGCTGAGGACGCTGTTAGGAAAGCCTTTAAGATCTACATAGGTGGAGAGGAGCAGAACGAGGTTAAAAGGTTAAGGAACGTGATCCGGAGGGCCCTCTCGTCCTGCTTGGAGATGGCAGCCGCACTAGGGATCTCTAAGGACTCTGAGAGCTACGTAGGAGGCCTAATACCGACGTATATCGCTAGGCAAATAGCTAGAGTTAAGGAGGGCACTGGTGGGAGGGCTTACGAGATTACCTTCAAGCTAATTCCCGGCTTCGTTGGTAGCAATTATTCTGCGCTAGGAGACGCTTTCATCATGATAAAGATACTCGGAGGCGGATTGTTATGAAGGAGATAAAGGTCTACCTGAAACCGGTCACACTCCTGAGTATAGGTTCCGGCGTAGAGGAGGCTGTAGGTTCTGACATAGTGCAGATCAGGACTAGGACCGAGAGGGGACTCGTTCCTTACATACCCGGCTCTTCAGTCAAGGGAGCGCTCAGGTCGGCAGTCAGCAGGGTAGCTAGGAACTACGGCTTCGAGAGCTGCGGCGAGACTCTGCCTGAATATGTGAAGGCTAGACACGTAGAGATGCTTAAAGAGGGAAAGGAGTGCGACGTCTGCTACGTCTTCGGCCAACCGGGCCCGTCAGTATCTAATATGGGAAAGGCAGTCTTCTCGCCTTTCTACCCGGACGGTGAAGTAACTGTTACCTCGATAACTAGGGTTAGGTTAGAAGACTCCAGCTTAAGGGCCCACGAGGGAGCGCTATATACGGCCGAGTGCATAGTGCCGGGCCAGACCTTCAGCGGCTCGATTAGAATAATAGCTAGGAGAAACGGAGACGTCAGGAAAACGCTACAACTGCTGCTGCTCTCGCTAGCGTCCCTAAGGACCGATAGAATAGGAAGGTCAGGGATAACCGATGTTAGGATAGAATTAGCTGATGATTTGAAGGCACTGTTAGACAGTAAGTGGAGGTCCCTCGCCTCAGATTTGGAGGGGTGGTTCTGGGTTGATATGTAAAGAGGTAGAGATC
Source organism: Candidatus Pelearchaeum maunauluense (assembly GCA_030059675.1). Lineage (GTDB taxonomy): Archaea > Thermoproteota > Nitrososphaeria_A > Caldarchaeales > Caldarchaeaceae > Pelearchaeum > Pelearchaeum maunauluense. The sequence goes on from JANVYQ010000001.1 coordinate 9,133, forward strand.
GAGTTCGTAACCCCTGCGATAGTGAGCACACGCGTATCCGATAGAGGTTACGTTGCGCCGAGCAGCTACATAGCCGCTACTACCGTTAGAGGGGCCCTGTTATCATCGCTGCTCTATCACGGGTACGTCGACGAGGAGCTAGTAGCCAAAGAGGCCGAGAGGCCCTCGGTAATAGCTAGCCCTGCCTATCCGTTGAGCGGTGAAGGCAAGAGGGCCCTTCCAGCCACTCTTCTACACATCAGGTGCAAGGTCTGCAAGGAAGTACGCATTCCGCAAGACTTCAGGATAACCGCAGAAGGGATCGAGGGAGCGGAGACGCTTTGTAGAAATGGTCACCCAGCTGTGGAGAGTCCACATCCTAAACCGGTATACCTTAGCGGAGAAAAAGGTATGGAGGATGCAAATGTCAGCTGCGAGAGCCCGATAAACGTAGGGATGAGCAGGTACAGGGCCTCGGCAGCTGGAAAGATGCTCTACATATACGAGGCCATCTCGCCAAAGAGCAGGTTCTGGTTCAGGGTCGTTAGCTTAGAGGACGTAGAGGTCCCATCGCAACAAACCCTGTGGCTCGGGAGAGGGATAACTAGAGGCTTCGGCGAGGCTAGGATGAGGGTCAGGAGCGAGATAAGCTTCGAGGGGCTTGCTGAGCGGATGAGGGACGCTAGCAGGGAGGGTAGGGAGCTGCTATTCTACTCGTTATCGCCCATAGCTAGGGTTGACGGCGATAAGTACTGTGGCTACCCATCGAGGGTAGATCTTTACAGGTTATCTGCTAAGAGGAGGGGAGGGGAGCTCAGGATACGAAACATTTACGGCCGGCCGATCGACGTGAGTCTAGGCTGGAGCATTACTAGGGAGAGGGAGGGCGAGAGGCCAAATCTCTTCTCAGTAGCTCCGATGGGCTCACTCGTGGTAGCTAGCCCGCATGAGACGAGCCCGGAGGACCTAGCCATGCTGTTCCTAGCTGGTACCGTAGAGGACGTCCTGGGTTCTCCGATAACGGGGCTTAACATGTTAGGCCCTGCCGAGCTAGCTCTGGGCGAGAATCTGTGAGGGCTAGCCACATAGGGAACGTTACCGTTAGGAGCCTGGCCATACTCTACCTAGAGCCGGAGACGCCTATATATGTAGGTGCTGGAGGAGAGGAGGTCGTTAGATACTTCCTCAGATTACCGGGAAGGGGCCTGCTAATACCTGCGACGAGCTGGAAGGGAGCCTTCAGGGCTGTGACCGAGGCGATAGCTAGGAGTTTAACTAGGGAGGACGTAAAGGACGAGCTAGAGTGGATAGCCCTAAGGACTTACTCCGAGGCCGACGACGGGATAAGGTACAAGGCTGATAGTGAAGAGCTTGAGAGGGTAGGGAAGGAAGTGAAGGTTATACTCAACGGAGGCAAGAGCGAGCTCTTAGACGTGAGCAAGGAGGAGCTACTTTATTTCCTAGAGGAGGCGGGCTCCGAGAGGGAGAAGCTGGAGCGTAACGACGAGCACGAGTTAAGAAGTGCAGCTGAGAAGCTGGTCGCACTCAACTGCCCTATCTCCAAGCTCTACGGGAATAAGGTCATAGCTAGCAAGCTCAAGTTCCTAGACACGATAATCGACGCACCTACCTCGATTAGGCCCGGTATAGCCATAGACAGGGCTAGCATGAGGGTTAGGGAGGGACACCTCTTCTTCACCGAGGTCTTAGACAGGAAGGATACAATACAGCTTAAGTTAATAATTGATAACGTAAAGCCCGGAGAGACTGATTCGCTACTTTTAGCATCAACCTTACGACATATAGAGACGCTAGGGCTGAGGATAGGGGGGAGGAGGTCAACGGGTTTGGGGAACCTAAGACTTAGAGAAGCGAAGATATACACGATAAATCTAGAAGAGGACGTAAAAAGGGAAAGGATGAAAATAGCGAGGATAACTGAAGGAGATCAGCGTAGCATAACAGAATTCATAGAATGGTTGATGGCACAGAGAGATGAGCGTTCATAAACAGATAATTATGCGACAATTTGATGAGGCGTTTAGTAAAATAAGCATATTATCTTACTTTCTTAGCAACCTTGATATAAGGTTGCATGAGATCAATATTAATAAAATATTAGAGGAATGGTTACTCGATAATGCAATTAAAAAGTTAAATGATGAAAAATGGGATAATATATTAAGTAAACTTGTAATAAGCACCCTAGAAACTAAATCAAGAGAACTATTTCATGAGATAATATCTTACACAGAAAATAAAATTAACGAATATAAAAACTATATAAAAGAATTAACACATGCCAAACACCCCCCTCCTGATGAAGCTCTCTCTGTCTTTATAAATTGTAGTAAAGTTTTACATGATTTCGTTATATTTGAAAAAGAGAAAATAAAGGAATTAAGAGAGATTATAAATAAGAGTTTAAATGAGGGCCTATGGTATTTATGCAGTATAAATTCTATGCTCTTTACACTTAGTGAATATAAAATTATAGAGGTACTTAGGCCACCTAGAAACGGGCAAATACTCCTAACATATGGGTCAGTTTTTCAACAACCTATATCGTTTAAGGTAAATCTTGATTTAATCAATGATTTAACAATTTTATTTGAAAATTATACGAGTTTAAACCTAAATGACAGTCGTCTTGTAGAACGGTTAGCTACATGGAGGGCAGAGAACAAAGAAAATGAGATTATCGAACTATTAACAAATAAAATATGCAGTCTTAACCAGTTACAAAATAAAGGCGATAAAATTAGAGATCTCATAAAAATGATTACGTATATACTGATAAGAAATAAGCAGGTTTGTTTATTAGACTTATTTAATTATCTACTTTCTAAATCAAGTCGCGGAACTGTTAACCTGTTGGTTTCACTCGAAATATATAAGAACACACATGTATGCGTAATACCTCATTGTGAGGTTAAATTTGATGAAGATTTACTCAAAGAAGTTGACTTAGTAATTCCCTATGTCAATGCAAAATTTCCAAACCTTATAATAATTGAAATAACTACTAGCAAAAGTGATAAAGAAATAGATAGAAAACTATGTGAGTTTGAGAAGAAATTACTCATCTTAAGGAATTACTGTGATGTACTAGGAATACTCGTTCATAATAACAACGAAAAAATTTACGAAGAACGTTCCGAACAATTAATTATAGCACCTTTTTCAGAGTTTCAAAAAATCCTAGAGAAAATAAGATCTGAAGTGTCTTCGAATAGTAGCCTCATTTTGGAGAACGTATAATTTTTAACCCCATATATGGTTATAAATCTCCAGGCGATGAATGTGTCCCCTAAGGAATAATTATATTATAATTATATCAATAGACACAACTCTCAACTACGAGATTTATCATCGAAATGCGTTTACTTGCTTTTAAGGAGTAGGGGTAGGGGGCCTAGCAGAGACGTTAGACTATACATAACTATCGTAGTTGTTAATGAGAGGTCTAAAGGCTCTCTGAGATATGTTGAGGACAACTATAGGTATAGGTTTAGGTGAAGTTCAGCGACATGATGAAACTAGGAGAAGGAATAAACTGAAACTAAGATATTAGCAAGATTGATAGCACGTGCAGCGAAGATATGGACGAGGATAGTAAGGGCAATAAATGAAATTATTAGACACGCTCACAGGATTGTTTTAAATTCCTTCTAGGATTCAAGTTACACGACGGTCTCGAGGATAGACATCGACTCCATGTTCATCTTTCAATTCCTTCTAGGCTTCAAGGCGACAGGCTGATGTGGTACAACATGGGCGAGTTCGACCACACTTTCAATTCCTTCTAGGATTCAAGAGCGCAGGCATGATAGTCCAAGGCCGTTTAGCCCTCTTCCTCCATCTGCCGCACAGCTTCAAGACCAATAACCGACTGGTGGATTAGCGTGAAGTTCATCACACTCCCTACAGCGTATCTATAGCCATCTCCCTGGAGCACGGTCTCTACGGCCTCAGAGATCGCTATACCCAGGGAGCCTGGGTGTTCTGGGTTTTCTCCAAGCAGTATGGAGCCGAGCCGCGTCCGCCTACTTGGGCTGGGAACAACCTCAGCACCATACATGCGCATCAAGTACCGCCTATAGGGTTTCTGGCGATAGCTACTCCGCGTCATGAAGACTAGGCAACGGAGGCCGAAGCGTGATGCAGCGAGAGCAACAGCAGAGCCCCACTGGCCAGCACCAGTCTCGGTAACCAAATACGCGGAGTTCTCTCTATGCGCATAATACGCCTGAGGCAGGGCCGTGTTGGACTTATGACTACCAATCGGGTTGATGTCCTCGCGTTTGTAGAGGATATGTGCAGGCGTGTCAAGTAGCTTCTCAAGCCGCCTAGCCCTTACCAGCGGCGTCGGTCTGCCCAGAGCTCTGTAAGCTTCAAGAACCGCGTCTAGAATATCTATGTAGCGCTGCGGTGATATCTCTTGGTCTAGAAGCTCCGCTGGGAAGAGCTTGGGCAAATTCTCAATCCGCGAATGCTCGTCAAAGCTTTTAGGGTCTCGTGGTGGTAATGGTTTGGGGAGGTCTGGCAGAATATTATACCATCTATTGCTGAGTATAGCCATGCCTCTCAACCGCCCTCTTTAATTCAGCGACAAAACCGCATACGCGGCTTATCTTTTCATCCTCACCCGCTTCCTCTAAAATTCGCAGTAGAGCGCTCCCCACCACGACGCCATCCGCGCCTGCCTGCATGTATTGCTCCACCTGCTCAGGGCTTCGGACAGCAAAGCCAACAATAAGCGGCACACTCCCTACCAGCTCGCGGAAGAGGCGTATGTTCCTCCCAGCCGAGATGGGCAGTAGAACCCCAGTAGATACCATCAAGCCCAGGTAGATGAAAGCTGGCTCCAAGGAGGAGAGCCGCTTAACCAACTTATGCGGAAAGCCCGTAGTTATGAAGAAAGCCTGCGCAACACCATACTTCTCACAGAGCCTAGAGTATCTCTCCAATTCCCCCAAGTGGTCTATCAACAAATCTGGAAATAACACACTACCGAACCCACTACTAACCCTGGAGAAGAAATCTTCAACCCCATACTTGAGAGCCTCGTCATAGTAGGTGAATAGAATCTTGTTATCTCCAGGTAATTTGACAGCAGAATCCAGAGCATCGTCAAGCCCAGACAGGCTGGCGAGCGCGCGGCGCATAGAGCGTCTGATAACAGGACCATCATACTTGGGCCTAGCTACGGGAAGCCCCACCTCAAGAATATCCATACCCGACTGATAGAGAGCAGAGACTAGCTTCGTGTTGATGAGCGGGTCTCCCGCGGTTATGTACAGGATGAGCGCGCGTCTTAGTTTTGGCAGCATAGCCCTGCTGTCGCTTTTCCCGTGTTGAAGGACGCGACAATAAAAGTGTAATCTAAGTGAGCTTCATGGAACTTGGACTTCGGCAACGTAGGCGTCGCCTAGTTTTACAATACACTTTGACCTACCAGGGCTAAGCACAGCCAACGGGGCGATAACGGTGCTTATAGCTTTTCTTAAAGTCAGAGCAGAAAAATCTCCTTTATAGTAATATGCGGCGAAAATCAGCTATAGCGGTTGTTGCTTAATGATTAAACAGTTCTGGGCAAGATTATTAAGTGATGGTTTGCACCGCTATTAGGCTGAAATCATGGCAGGACTAGTTTGCCATAGTTGTGGAAAAGAGATGGAAACGCCGACTTGCTGCGGCTCGCCTATGAAGCAAGAGGGGGATAAGCTGATTTGTCCCTCCTGCGGCGGCTCAAAGCCAACTCCAACCTGCTGCGGCGCACCGATGCACGCGCATTAGCGCTACACCCAAAAATATCCCTCCAAATATTTTTCATCTTTAATAAGATGCACAACAAGCTAGTGGTAGAGAAGCTTAGGGGAAGTTCTCCACTGAGAAAATAGCTCCTCCAACCCTCATCTAGGGCGTTAGTTAGGCTTCTCCCTACGTACTACTGGAGGTGAGTTGGTTAATTGAGGATAAGGCTAACAGCCAGAACTAACATAACCGTATCAGGCTTCATACTAACCACCTCAATCCAGATACTCAACCCGATACTGGCTATCTACGTCTATCGTGAGCTCTCCGCCACGCCTGCCGAGGTTGGTGTTATATTCGCTGTCTTCGCGCTGGCTGGCCTTCTTCTCCGCGTGGGCCTGGCTTTTCTCGTGAGCGAAGACCGTCTGGGAGCGCTACTACTGCTGGGGCTGGTGGTCAACACACTCAGCATAGCAGGCTACTACCTAGTGGATACAATAGAAGGAATGCTGGTCATGCGCATAATACACGGCGCAGCCATAGCACTTGACAACACAACCATGCTAACCCTAATCGGCCTCGTAGTAGCCAACGAGGGAGAGATAGCGCGCTCACTCTCCAGGTATACAGCAGCAATAGCCATGGGACTCATGACAGGCCCCGCCATAGCCACAGTAGTGGTAGCAGTATTAGGGACCAGGGAAGCCATACTCGCTTCAGCCCTCATAAGCGCACCAACAATCATACTCGGCTACCTATTCATACGAGAATCACGTGGAATATGGCTGGGTCCAATCCACCATCATACGACTGTTAAGGAGTTTATCACGATAATACGCGGCGTCGGCATAAGGCTTGCCAGCTCCATCTTCTTCCTCTTCTCCGTCGTCTATGGCGTGTTTCTAGCTTACGCGCCCCTCATCGCTGGTCCCAGGCTGGGGCTCGCCGACGAGATAATCACAATCCTCTTCCTAGGATACTTCGGAATCTCATTCATAACCCGCGTGATGCTGTCGCGTCTCCTAAGCCTACTGGGAGCACAGCACCTCCTAATACTCGCGCTAACAATCTCAGCAGCAGGCCTAGTAATCACAGGGCTCAGCAACTCACCGCAGCTCTTCATACTGGGATTTGAGCTGATAGGAGTTGGGCATGGAATCACGTTCCCAGTAACCGCGATAATCGCCGCAAGAACTGTGGCGCCACAGTTTAGGGTTTTGGGGAACGCTATATATCTAGGAGCGTGGGACGTTGGCACGCTCCTGGGACCGTTGGTAGGCGCCCTGCTGGCACCCTACCTAGCCATAGGGCAGCTAATAGCGCTGGCAGCGATAGCGCCTATAGCAGCGGCGCTCCTCGCGCTTAACCTAAAGAAGACAGGCATACACTAAGCCCCTTGAGAGACAGTTTAATAGAACTTAAAATACACTGCCCCTACAGTGCTGCTTCATGCTCTTGACGTGGATAATCATAATCAAGCTGATACACATTATCGCTGCCACCATCTGGATTGGCGGGATAATCTTCACAACGCTTATGAGCCGTGGGCTTAGGAGGGAGATGCCCCAGCGCGAGGTTACCGCGCTTGTTCAGAGGGTAGGCCGTATAATAGCGTCGCCCATGCGCATATCCCTCTACATAGCCATAGGCACTGGGCCTTTCCTACTGCTGAGCAGGGGGATAAACCCAATAACGCTACTACTGGAGGTGGATACATTCGTGGAAGCCCTAGCAGCAAGCAAAACAATACTCGCAGCAATAATCGTGGTTCTGGCTATTTATCATACGCGGATAGGAAGCAGGCTCTCAGGCCTTGAGGATGATAAGGAATATAGCAGGACTAGAATGAAGCTGATAGTTGTTGGCTGGCTGTCGTTGATACTCACTCTAGCTTTGCCAGTTCTTGGGACGATAATGCGATACTCATAGACCTTTTCTCAGTAGCTCCACAACTCCCTGGAGCTCGCTGGGCTTCACATCCTCACCACGTATATTCTTAAAAGCCTCCACAACAACAAAATCAGAAGCCACATCGTACTTCTGCCGATTGTCTATGACAGCCCTCAAAAACTCGGAATCAACGCCAGGGAGTATATGCTCCTTCAAACAGCCGTTTATGGCTAGACAATCGTATATATGAAGACCACTAATCCACCTGCCCAGCCCGCTGAACCAACGCTCCACAACACTACCCACGGAAACATTCTCCTCACGTCTCACCTCATACATCCATGCATGCCCGACATCAAAACATAGCCTAGCATTACCAACCTCTAGGAAAACCGCCTCAGCGTCATGCGGGTCTGCTAGAAATTGAGATGGGACGTTTTCAAAGACCAGCCTAATATCAAGCTCCTCTGCACGCATTACGAGTGTATTCATAGAATTGACAGCAGCATCTTTCACGGCCTTAGTGTATTCGTCCATCTCCTTGACAGCCTGCTCCGTAGCCATGTGAAAGAGCATATAGAGCGGCTCCATCCTCTTAGCCTCTTCCACCGTCTTCAACACATATTTTAACGAGGCTTCGCGAACCTCATTTATCGGCGACGCCAGCTTTACGTCGCGCCAACCGCCATGAACAGCTAGAAGCAAACCATTTTCGCAGATTTCCTCGCCAATCTTCCTTAGCAGCCCGTTATCTTGCAGAGGCCATGGAAAATCAAAGCTAACCTCCACATAGTCAAAGCCAGTTTCGCGTATCTCTCTTATCTTCCCGCTATACGCGTTCCTATCACCTCTCCAGAGTGAGAAGCCTAAAAACACCATGCTGGGGCTGTCATGCTTCTCTGAGGAATTTATCCCTAACGGGCTGGTAGACCTTTTCGTAGAAGTCGCGCTGGCTCTCCAGAACCTTCCTGTCAAAACTCCTGACATACTCTACTGCCTTTGCCCAAGCCTCTTCGTAGGGGATGAAGCGCTCTATCCTACTCACTATCTCCCTATCATAGTCTCTTGGTGTCTGTACATCCCCGCCTATCGTGAACCAGCCCTCGCTTGATAGGTATGCTTGCTCATCACCAACACTTGCTACAAGCTTTTCGCGCGTCTCATAGGCAGGGCGCGTGGCTTCGCGTCTCCTTGTGGTAGCTGTTCCACGCTTCTTAGCCCACGCATAGAATATAGCCCTATTCAAGCCAAAAGACTTTGCCTTATCCAAGTCGCCGAAGAGGATATAGTAGCGGGCAGCCTGTAATAACGCCATAATCTGGAATCTCCCAATCGCAGCCACCCGCGGAGATTCGCGTGCTGCTCCAGTCTTTTCTTCTCCAACAACAAGCCTAACCTCAGACGCCGCCGCGAAGTATCCTGGGATTTCTGTAAGCGCTATTTGGGCGGCGTTGTCTGCTTCCCCCTCGCTGAAGTCGCGCCAGGCTGGGTTATGTCTTGGCGACTCTAGGCTGGCCCAGCTAATGTCAAAGTCGTTAATCTCATTGGGTTTTAGGCAGACCGCCGCTAGGTCTAGCCTGCGGTGCAGGCTTAGGGGAGCCGTGAAAACCCTCTTGATGTCCATTAGGTTCTCCACCTTAAGCGAGACTCCACGCTCCTTGGAGAGCTGCTCAACATTCTTAGCAATCCTCTTGAGAACATACGCCACTATAGCGTAGGCCGCGTCTAGGGGGTTGTGTCTCTGCAATAAGCCGCGCGAGAAAGCGCCCTCATGTATCCTTACATGCGCACCATTACCAGACCACAAGATATACACGGAGCGACTAATACCCAGCTTGGCAAGCTCATCAACAACCAGCCCAACAACACTCATCACATCCTTAAAACCGCCTCTCTCACAATCAACGTCAAACGTCGGCGTAGATGCGGCTATGTTATCTGGAGCCTCAAGAGCCTGGGGATTAGCTAGGGATTTGTATATGCCGGCAGAGGCGTAGAACGTTCTGGGCTTAAGCCAGAAGAACCTTTTGAATATCTCATCAATATCATGCTCCGTGTTGATTGTCAGGGGTTTTGAGCGCCCTCTGTGCCAGTATCTTATGAATGTGCGTTTTTCCGCTTCCTCCCCCTCTAGAGCAGCCCACCTACCGCGGCAGAAGTCTATAATCTCCTGCCTCACGTCGCGCCTGGCGTAATAGTCTTTCACAGATAGCACGACAGCATAAGCTAGCAATCACCGCCTTAATTATTCTAGCCAAGCCATACGGGCATAGTATATTTCCCAGACTACCGCAGGTATCTAGCTGGTATGGAGCGGATAGGCTTCATCGGCCTAGGGCAGATGGGGAAGCCCATGGCGCGTAATCTTCTAAACGCTGGCTACAGCTTGACGGTCTATAATAGAAGCAAGCAACCTATGGAGGAGCTGGCTTCATACGGAGCTAAGACAGCAGGCTCACCACGCGAGGTAGGCTCCAACTCTGATGTGGTCATCCTCTCGCTACCTTATCCAGAGACCGTTAAGCAAGTGGTTCTAGGAGTGGGCGGCGTGGCTGAGGGAATACGCGCAGGCGGCGTGGTGATAGACACCAGCACGACAGACCCACTAACAGCGCGAGAACTGCATGAAGAGCTGCGTAGACGTGGAGTAGGTTTTCTAGACGCTCCAGTAAGCGGCGGCCCCGAAGGGGCTGAAGCGGCGGCGCTAACCTTCATGGTGGGTGGAGAAGAGAGAGACTTAGAGAGATGTATGCCGATACTACGCGCCATGGGTAAGCACATCTTCCACGTAGGCGGACCAGGAGCTGGGCAGGGCGTGAAGCTGGTAAACCAGATACTCGTAGCGTTACACACCCTAGCCGCTGCCGAGGCGATGCTCTTCGCATCCCGTCTCGGTCTAGACCTTGGAATGGTCTTGGAGGTCATTCAGAGAAGTGCTGGCGATTCGTTCATATTCAGGAGGGTGGCGCCGCAGTTTATCGCGCGTAAATTCGGCAGGGGCTGGCAGACGTATCTAATACACAAAGACCTGGGCCTGGTTCTTAAGACTGCGGAGAAGCTTAAGCTCCCCATGCTCCTCTCAAGCCTGGCACGCGAGAAATACGGCGCGGCCATGGCGCAGGGGTTGGAGAAAATAGACTCGGCAGCGGTAATCAAAGTCCTTGAACAGCTAGCAGGTCCGAATACGCGGCCGGGACATTCTTAAAACCTGGCTCTCCACAGTAAATATTCTGGGTGCGTGGTTTGTCGTCTTTCCTAATAACTGGCGGTTGTGGGTTTATTGGTTCTTGGCTCGCGCGTCGCCTAGTGAGCGAGGGGCATGAGGTCGTTCTCTACGATGTGAATACCGAAAGCCGTTTAGTGGATGACCTCCGCGACAAAACTCGGATACTACGCGGAAGCATAACAGACTACGAAACGTTACGCCAGGCGGTTAGGGAGAGCAGGCCTGATGTCATAATCCACTACGCTGCGCTCTTATCATCGGCAGCGGAGCGCGAGCCTAGAAGGGGTTATGAGGTGAACATAGCCTCAACATGGCCGCTCTTTGAAATAGCGAGAGAATCCGACGTAGATGCGGTGCTCTTCGCCAGCAGCACAGCAGCATACGGCCCTACGAAGGCGCAGAACTACAGCGAAGACCTCTACGCACCGCCAGCAACAATCTACGGAATCTCAAAGATTGTAGGAGAGCTCATAGGCCTGTGGTTCTACAGGACGTATGGGATACAGTTCGCCGCGTTTAGATACGGCTCGGTTATAGGGCCTGGGAGGAAGGATGGCGGAGCATCAAGCTACACGACTCTAATAATACAGAAACCAGCGCAGGGCGAGAGCTACACCGCGAGCGTGGACGAGGAAACAAGAATGCCCATCGTCTACGTTAAAGACGCGGTGGATGCTACGTTATTCGTGTATGGGAAAATCGGAACACTAGGCGATGAGCGTATCTTTAACGTGACTAGTCTTACACCTAGTCCCACGGCTGGTATGATGGCTCAGGCCGTAAAGAAATACATACCAGAAGCCCAGATAGGCTTCAACCCGCTGGACGACATTATGAGGATAGTCAAATCATGGCCACGCGACATAGACGTCACGAGGCTACTCTCGCTGGGATGGAAACCCAGATACACAGACCTGAACAGCCTAGTGGAGGACTTCATAAACGAGGTCAAGCAGAAGCCGCAAATCTTCAGGATTTAGTAAATGTCTTAAAGCAGCGTGTTAGTGGAGTAGGGAGATGAGGAGATGGGAGGATTGTTGGCCTAGCTATCTTCCTAGAGACATCGAGTCTAGGAGTGTTGGTTTTCATGAAATCTTATCTGATCTGGCGCGGAAGAGCCCCAACGCTACAGCGCTCATAAGCGATGAGGCTGGTAGTATAAGTTATCAGGAGCTTGATGAGCGTAGCAGCTTATTTGCAGACTCTCTCTCAATAAACTGGACATAGGTAGGGGGGATAAGGCCGTTTTTATGGCGTCCAACAGTGTGGAGGCCATAGAAGCCCTCTATGGCCTGTTCAAGAGCGGGCTTACGACGGTGATGATAGACCCTACAACGATGTCTGAAGACCTGCTCTATCAGCTAAGTGATGCGCAGCCTAAGGTTATGGTGGTTGGTGGTGATGTGTATGAACGGGAGCGCGAGACTATATCCAAAGCTGGTGTTGGCCGCGTGGTGGTTTTAGACGTTGGGGGTGAGCGCCCAGATTCCTACCGAAACCTCATGAAGAGGGGCGGGGATAGACGTTTTGCGGCGGAGACAAAGCCTGAGAAGGATGCTGCGTTAGTGTTCTACTATGCTGGCATAGCTGGGAGGACAGAGCAGGTTCTCCACAGACATTACGGCGTAGCCTCCTGCGCAGCCGCATACGGAGCGATGTACACCACGCCAGGTCTTGATAGATACACAGGCCTGCTGGCGTCGCCCATAACCCATGTTCTAGGGCTTTTCCACATGCTGGCGATTCACCACTATGGAGGCGCTATCGTTGTGATGCGGGGGTTTAACGCCGAGCGCGCCTATGAGCTGGTTAAGAGGTACGGGATAACGCATATAGCTGCCGCACCTATGTTCTTTGACGCCTTAACCAAGATAACCAACGTGGGGAGAGGCGAGCATAAGCTTAGGCTCTGCCTCTCTGGTGGTGCTCCCCTGCCCAGGGAGGTTTATGACAGGTTTAGAGAGACTTTCGGCGTTCCGCTGCTCCAGACCTACGGCCTGACCGAAGCACTACTTGTGAGCATGCAGACGGAGAATATGGCGCATGTGTATGGCACAGTTGGCTCGCCCATCGTTGGTGTTGATGTTAAGATTGTGGACGAGTCGGGGCGCGAGCAGGGGGTTGGGGAGGTCGGCGAGCTTGCGGTAAAGTCTCCCTGGATTATGATGGGGTATTCAGACCCCGCTGACACGGCGCGCGCAGTACGCGACGGCTGGCTCTACACAGGAGACCTAATGAGCATGGATGAAAACGGGCTACTGTTCTTCAAAGGCGTCAAGAAACGGATAATAAAATATAAGGCATATCCCGTCTTCCCCCGCGACCTTGAGGACATACTCCTACGGCACCCAGCTGTGAGGGAAGCCCTAGTCGTGGGCGAGCCAGACCCAGAGACAGGCCAGAAGCCAGTAGCGTATGTGGTTCTCCACGACGACATGCGGGGCAGCGTATCATCCGAGGAGCTGATGAACTTCGTCAACCAGCGTGTGGCAGCGTATAAGAAGATAAGAGCCTGCAATATAGTTGATAGTCTTCCCAGCTAGCTCACACAGCCAGAGCGGGAGGTGCTAGGGGTGATGGTCTGCCTAGAATGCGGACACGAATTCACCCCAAACCTCTTCGAATACATACCCACGCGGCTAGCCCCATGCCCCCGCTGCAAGAGCTATAAGACAATATCCAAGAAGAATATGAGACGCGGCTAGTAGGAGAAGGGCCACAGGTCAAAGAATCTCTTAAATTTTCTCAGCAGGCTCGCTAAGCCGCGCGGCTCCGCTATTAGTATAGCCGCGATTATGGCGCCGAATATTATTATCTTGAACCCGAAAGCTGTTGGGCCTAGCCAGGGCATCGCTGTAGCTAATGTGCTCACCATGAAGGTTAATCCATGCGAGACCGCTATCATCAGCGTCGCTCCCAGTGTTGAGCCCCAGACATAGCTTCCCGGACCTCCCACTATAACGCCCACACTCAGCATCTCCCAAGCTAGGTCAAAGGATACGTGCTCTATTGTTATCAGGCCCAGCATATAGCTCCAGAGAGCGCCGCCGACTCCTGCGTAGAAGCCTGAGATGGCGAATGCGAGGGCCTTATACTTCAGCAGGCTCAGCCCATGCACTTGCGCGGCGTAGTCCTTCTCACCTATCATGACAAGCGCCTTACCCAGAGGCGTCCTACCTATATGCGCTATAGCAAGCCCCATCAGTATCGTTATTATCAGGAACGTGTAATACTGCTCAAGCGGTGAGAACTTATACCCCAACAAGCCCATAGGCTGTGTATATACCACAGTCTCAGGGACATCCTTTACTATGAAGCTGAGAATCCATACTATTATGAAGTGCGCCGCCATGGTTGAGAATAGTAGGTAGAATGCTTTTATCCGTAGTGAGGGGAGGCCGAAGAAGACCGATGTGGCTGCCGCTATTATTCCTGCTAGGGGTATTGTGGCGATGAATGGTAGTGAGTAAGGTGGTTGGGAGAGTATGACTGTGGCGAAAGCGCCGACACCCATGAGAGCCTAGTGCATTACGGAGAAGAGCTGCGCGTGTGTAAGGAGGTTAAGCCCCATGATTGGTATGGCGAAAACGATTATCAGCATGATGAAGCTAGGCAGGAACGATATGCCTGTTAGCGGCAAGAGAAAGAAAACCGCGAGAAAAATGAACAGACTGACATAATGGAATTTCTTCTGCAGGAAGCCCATATCCTGCATGTATGTCTCTTTAACTACGCCGCATGGCCGCGACACTGTAGCTACACCCTCTCTATTCTAACGGTGCCGAATAGCCCATACGGCCTGAATACCAGCACTATCAGGAGTATGATGAACGGCATTATCTCCCTTATCCCTGGGATGAATGGGTTTAGATACGTCCCTACGGAGTGCTCTATCAATCCCAGAAGTATGCCGCCCAGTATTGCTCCACCTGGGCTATCTATGCCGCCTATCAACGCCGCTGGGAGGGCGCGCGTCAGGCCTATTACTGAGATATTTACGGTTAGCCCGTTTATCACGCCCATGATGAGGCCGCCTAGAACAGCGGCCATGTTAGCGATAATCCAACTATACTTGTATATCTTTCTGATGCTTATCCCATGCGTCGCCGCCGCTTCAGGCTCAAGCGACACAGCCCTCATAGCAAAGCCGAAGAGGGTTCTCCTGAATATGTAGAGGAAGAAGCCGAATACGACAGCCGCCCCAGCTATGCTCCAGACCATAACTAGGGGGAGCTTAATGAAGCCTATCTCTAGAGGGACTGGCGGGGAGACCTCATGCTGGCCTGGGAAAATCTTCAACGCGGTACCCCAGCGGACTATGGTAACTCCCCGCAGTATGAGCGCCAGGGCTACCGTCATCTTGATGAGCGAGAGTATTGACTGCCCGTAGAGCGGTCTGATTAGGAATCTCTCGGTGAGAAGCGCCAATATGATTGTTGCAATAAGCGCCAGGCCCAGGCCGACGAGCAAGTTAATAAACGGGTCTGCAACAAGCCCCAGCTCCGAGAAGAAGAGGATTAGGTAAGCGCCTATAAGAACCATGTCGCCCACAGCTATATTGACTATCTTCCCCACCCTGTAGAGGAGGACGAAGCCCAGCGCTATTACGCCGTATATGGTGCCTGAGGCTAGGCCTAGAATCGCTGAATTGAGCAGCAGCCCCAGCGTCTCCTCTATAGCCACTGGACACCGTGGAGACAACAACAGTCTTCCAAACAAAGACGGTGACAGCAGGCGACCCAGGTGCGCAGACGGTAACAGTAACAAAGACCGAGACGGTCACCAAGGCGGCTCCTGCGGGCAAGAGGGGGAAGATTACAATACCCACACTCTTTGACCTAACAGGCCCCACATCGGAAGTCGGTGTAGAGTACGCTGAGGGCGTCAATAATGCTGTGAAGTGGATTAATGAGCGGGTGGGCGGAATACCAGGCGTCGGCGAGATAGAGCTCGTCTTTACCGATTATGGCTACAAGCCCCCAGAGGCGATAAGCACGTATGACAGGTATAAGACGCAGTTCAACCTACCGCTCATAATAGGGTGGGGTACACCCGACACTGAAGCACTCGCGCCCAAGGTGGCGGAGGATAAGATAGCATACATCTCGGCGAGCTACTCAGCCCACCTAGACGACCCGAGTAAGACGCCGTATAACTTCTATCCATGCGCCAGCTACTCAGAGCAGGCTAGGGCCGCTATGGTCTGGATTAGGAAGTTCTGGGACGAGCAGGGAGAGAATAGGCCACCTAGGCTTGCCTTGGCATACCAGTTCGGCCATCCCTACACGACAGCGCCAAACAAGGCGATTAAAGCAATAGCACAAGAGCTGGGTATAGAGATAGTTACGGAGCAGGATGTATCGCTTAGAGCGACTGATACATCCTCACAAGTCCTAGCCATCAAGGGCGCTAAGGCTGACTTTGTATGGTTCGGGAATACTGTGGGAAGCGCGTCTGTTTTCGCAAGAGACCTGAAGAAGCAGGATGTTGTCGCTATCATGATAAGCAACCAGTGGGGGCATGACGAGAACCTAGTAGCGCTGGCTGGAGAGGCCGCTGAGGGAGTCCACGGCGCGTCTGGCCACTACTACTTCGGAATGGAGGAAAACGCCCCAGCACTCTTAAACCCGATAAAGAAGTCAGTAGAACTATTCGGCCGCACATTCGGCCCAGAAGACAAGTTCCCAACATCAACCTACATAAGAGGATGGCTAAATCTCAGGATGGCCGCGCTGGCGATAGCGCATGCCAACGCTAAATTCGGCGAGGTAACTGACGAGAACATAAAGAAGGCTATAGAGATGTGGAGGCAGCAGACCATAGAGGGTAATGTGGTGTCTCCAGTAACATCCACGCCAAAAGACCATAGACCAAGTACAACCTCATACATAATGAAGATTGAGAACGGGAAGTATAAGTTGGTGGATGTCATAACTGTTGAGAGACGACCCGACTGGCTTGGGTGGTGAGAGCCCGCAAATAATCCCCTATTACTATCATTTTTATCCAACCCCATGAAAATAGACGCGTAGAGAGGAGGTCATCCTTGTCTGGTAATGGTGGCAACAGACTGATAGAGCTAAACAATGTTGAGGTTACGTTTGACCCCTTTATCCTCGTTGTTAAGGGCGTGTCCCTGAAGGTTCCGCGTGGTAATATTGTTGCTCTTCTGGGAGCTAACAGCGCTGGCAAGAGCACGATACTCAAGAGCATATCAGGAGTCATTAGGCTGGAGCGCGGCTGGGTAACGCGAGGCTGGATAACCCTAGACGGCAGGAGGATAGAGAATATGCTCCCAGAAGACGTTGCTAAGTTGGGCATAACATATGTTCATGAAGGTAGGAAGGTGTTTGAAGAGCTCACGGTTGAGGAAGACCTCCTCTCAGGCCTCTATGGTAGGCGGGCAAAGAACCCGCATGACGCGCTTGAGATGGTGTATAACTTCTTCCCAAGACTTAGGGAGAGGCGGAGAGTACGGAGCGGGCTACTAAGCGGAGGCGAGCAGCAAATGCTCGTCATAGGACGGGCGCTAATCTCAAGACCAAAGGTCCTACTCCTAGACGAGCCCTCACTAGGTTTATCACCCAAGATAGTCTCGGAGCTTTTTAAGAGTGTGAAGGAGATAAATGAGCAGGAGGAAATCTCAATACCCTTGGCAGAGCAGAACGTCAAGAAGGCTTTAGAAATTGCAGACTACGGGTATGTCATGGAGAATGGCCGCGTGGTGATGGAAGGGCCGTCTGAGAAGCTAATCAACAACCCAGACGTCCAGAACTACTATCTCGGAATAGGCGAGACGGGACGGATAAGCTATCGTGAAGTGAAGTCATACAAGCGTAGAAAGAGATGGATAAGCTAAGTCACACAGTAGAAAGTTAATTATGGTATCCTTCTGGGATTATTCTGACTGTTTTGAGGAGAACGGAAGACTGGATGAGGATGGCTGAAGCAGCGCTGAAACAAGCAAGAGATTCAATAGAGGATGGAAACTATTGGGCGTCTTGCTTCTTCTCTCACCAAGCAGCAGAATTCTCAGTAAAGGGCTTCCTAGCCTCAAAAGGAGTTGAAGCCAGAGGTCATAGCATATACGACCTAATAGTAAAGGCTGAAGAGCTTAGTCATAAGATTGCTGAGGAGCTTAAATCGTATGCTAGAAACTTGGATAGACATTATCTACAGTCAAGGTATGTAAATACTTATCACGTGGGCGCACCTGTTGACTATTACAGATATGAGGATGCTGAGAAGGCTCTAAGAGAGGCTGGTGAAGTTGTCAGATATTTTAAGGGAGAAGTTACGAAGGGTTGAGGATTATTCTAGATGGGTAAGGGAGAAGCTTACAGTCAGGCTTCTTATACTCTTCGGCTCGCTGGCCAGAGAAGACTGGACAGAGAGCAGCGATATTGATATTCTAGTTGTTGCGGATGAACTATCAAGCGATGTAGGAGAAAACTACATACAGCTTAAACAATACATGATAGAGCCAATAGGCTATAATTCGGATATTTTTGTTGAAGAGATAAAGAAGCCCAACATGCTTATACTTGACGCCCTAAGATACGGGAGAATACTGTACTTTGATGAAGAATACTTGAATAGGATAGAAGCGGCTGTTATGAGGGTGTTGAAGGAGAAGAAGATTGTGTATGAGAGGGGAGTATGGGTTTTCAAACGTAGGGTATAGCCTTAGCATGTGTGTTTAATCTTTTTATCCCTGTTATTGCTGGATGTGGTTTGGTATATATGCCGTTGCTGGAGGCGCGCGACATACACCTTACCTTCGGCGGTGTGGTTGCTCTTAGGGGCGTTGATTTCGCCGTTGAGCGCGGACAGCTCGTAGCCCTAGTAGGCCCCAACGGCTCTGGGAAGACGAGCCTCCTAAACTGCATATGCGGCTTCTACAAACCTCAGAAAGGAAGAATCTACTTTAACGGCATGGATATAACGCATAAGCCGCCCCATAAACGAGCAGCACTGGGAATAGGGAGAACATTCCAAACACCATACATCTTTCACGGAACAGTCCTTGACAACATAATAGTAGGCTACATGACGCGGCATGGCGGGATAATAAACTCGCTTAGATACAAGGCCATGCGTGAAGCGCGCGAGCGGCTGAGGTACTCATAGACTTCGTGGAGTTGGAGCAGTATCGTGAAGCCCACGCCGAGGGGCTTCCGATGGGGATAAGAAAGAAGATAGAACTGGCTAGAATACTCATGTGGAACCCAGAGGCTATACTTCTGGAAGAGCCAAGCTCAGGTCTGAGCATAGACGAGAAGCGCGACATGACGCGGTTTATACAAGAACTCCACGAGGTTCTGGGAAAGACGATAGTGCTGGTTGAGCATGATATGTCGCTTGTCTATGACCTCTCTGAGAAGACCGTAGTCCTAGACGCTGGGCAGAAGATAGCCGAGGGAAAGCCTGAGGTTGTGATTCAGGAGGCAAGCGTCATAAAGGCTTACTTGGGAGAGTAGCGTATTCCTGTTGTGTGGGGTAAAGAATATTTAGGGGATGTGGGTTTAGGTTTTCCGAAGACCACATGGCGCAAGTTGAGGTAACCGAGGCGCGGCTGGTTGAGGAGCAGCTCCCTGAGTGGGTTAGGGAAGTGATAAGGACCGCGCCAGAAGAGCTTGTTGGAGTATGTTATGGAGAGTATCCTGACGTAGAACTGCCTAAGGAGGAGACGTTTCCAAAGCTATTGGCTAAGATGGCGGAGGGGCGGGGAAACTATACAGCCCTCAGGGAGAAGGAGCACGGGATATGGAAGAGGATAACATGGAGAGAGCTCTTAACCATGTTAGAAACATATCACTGGGGCTCCACGCACTAGGCTTTAAGCAGGGAGAAAAGATAACCCTGATAGGGGACAACAGGCCAGAGTGGATGTACACGTTCCTCGGAGCAGAAGCTGCTGGCGGCATTCCATTCGGGGTATATCAAGACAACCTAGCTGAACAACTACTACCACTCATAAGAAACAGCGACTCAACATGGATATACTGCGAGGACCAAGAGCAGACTGATAAGGTTCTCTCAATACTGGACGAGCTTCCACAGGTTGAGAAGATAATAGTTGAGGATTGGACAGGGATGTGGCGCTACAGAGACAACCCAAAGCTCGTCAGCCTAAGGGAGATTGAGGACATAGGCGCCAGGGTTGCAGAGAAAGAGCCAGGGTTATTCGGCGACATGATAGGCAGGCAGTCTAAAGATGGTGTGGCATGCTTCGTAACCTCCTCAGGGACTACAGGCGTGCCCAAGTGCGTCATCCTAACCTACGAGAACCTCCTCTTCATGGGGAGCGCCATGAGGAAGATAGTCCCCATGGGGCCGCGTGATGATTACTTCTCATTCCTCCCCTTCGCCTGGATTGGTGAGATTATGATGGTCTTCTCATGCGGCTTAACAGCTGGCTTCAGGGTAAACTTCTACGAGGAGCCTGAAACCGTGTGGCGGGACTTCCGCGAGGTAGGGCCGACGATAATGTTCGGCCCACCTAGGATATGGAGGGACATAGTATCCCAGATACAGGTGAAGATAGCAAACTCAGGGAGAATTCGTAGAACTCTATTTGAGAAAGCCCTCCAGCTGGCGTATAAGCGCGTTGACATGGAGTTTAAGCGTGAGCCTGTTCCAACGTTCCTCAAGCTCTCCAACTTATTGGCTTACTGGTTCGTCTTTAGACCAATCCTGGATAAGGTTGGGCTGAAACGGATAAGACACGCATACACAGGCGGAGCGCAGGTCTCGGTGGATGACTACAAGTTCCTAAGGGCTATAGGCGTGAATATTAAGCAGATTTACGGCCAGACGGAGATCTCTGGAATATCATGCCTGCATAGAGACGGGGACGTTGACCCCTGGACGGCTGGCAAGCCCCTACCGGGCACGGTTATAGCAATAACGCGAAACGGAGAGATTATCTCTAAGAGCAGAGCGGTTATGCGCGGCTACTACGACAGGCCAGACTCGCAGGACGTTAGAAACGGCTGGCTATACTCGGCAGACTCGGGAATGGTTGACAGTAAGGGACATTTGGTCGTCGTTGACAGGATGTCGGATATCATAGTGCTGCAAGACGGGACGCGCGTTCCTCCACAACATATAGAGAATAGACTCAAGTTCAGCCCATACATACGCGAGGCCTGCATACTAGATCATGGAAGGCCATACGTAACGGCTATACTCAACATACATCCTGAGAATGTGGGGCAGTGGGCTGAGAATAATAACATACCATATACGGGCTATGTTGACCTTTCTTAGAAGCCGCAGGTATACGAGCTATTAGCGGATGTTGTTAGGCGCGTGAATAAAGACCTGCCCAGCAATATGAGGATTCGGAAATTCACGATACTATACAAGGAGTTCCACCCAGATGATGACGAGATTACGCGAACTAGGAAGCTGCGGCGCGGCCTGATACGCGAGAGGTATAAGCCTGTTATAGACGCTCTCTATAGCGACGCGGGCGAGGTCTCATTCCTGGGTGAAGTGAGATATGAAGACGGTCGCCGCGACACGATAAACGTAACGATGAAAATCGTGAAGGTAGAGTAGGGAGATTATATCTGGCTAGTTACGAAGAGCTTATAAGAAAATCAGTAGTATATTGTGGTGCATGCTGAGGGCTGAGCAGGCTATAGAGACTTATTGGGCTAGGAAGCTTGAGGAGCTTAGGTCCAAGCGCGGGAAATGCTCCGAGATGTATAATTCGGCTTACATGGAGAAGATACGTGAGGCTCTCAGGAGCTGGGAGGACAAGACCCTAAAGCCCTGGCTTGAGGGCTCTTGTGAGAGGAGGAAACGCTTTGTTAATAGGAGTCAGATGGAGATAAAAACGATATACACGCCGCTTGATGTTGTTCACCAAGATTATCTGGACGAGCTTGGTTTTCCAGGCTCCCCACCCATGACGCGCGGCGTGTATCCAAACATGTATCGCGGCAAGGTCTGGACCATGCGTCTCTTCTCAGGCTACGCCACGCCTGAGGAGACGAATAGACGCTTCAAGTATCTGCTGGAGCATGGCGAGACTGGCCTGAGTATAGCTTTTGACATGCCCACCCTCTATGGCTATGACGCAGACCATCCAAGAGCCAAGGGTGAGGTGGGTAAGTGTGGCGTTAATGTATCATCACTGGAAGATATGGAGGTTCTCCTAAGCGGCATACCCTTGGATAAGGTGAGCACATCCATGACGATTAACGCCCCAGCGGCGGTTATCCTAGCGATGTACATAGCTGTGGCTGAGAAGCAGGGGGTGCCGATAAACGTCTTGCGCGGAACGACGCAGACGGATATTTTGAAGGAGTTTATAGCGCAGAAGGAGTGGGCGTTCCCGCCAGAGGCTCACCTGAGGATAATTAGGGATATGATGGTCTTCTGCACACGTAACATGCCTTACTGGCATTATATCAGCATAAGCGGCTACCATATACGCGAGGCTGGCGCTACGCCGCTTCAGGAGCTGGCATTCACGCTTGCCGATGGTTTTGCCTATGTTGAGCTGGGGCTTGAGGCTGGTCTGAAGGTTGACGAGTTCGTCCCGCGCTTCTCATTCTTCTTTGACTGTGGTATAGAGTTCTTTGAGGAGATAGCGAAGTTTAGGGCTGCGCGGCGCATATGGGCTAAGGTCTTGAAGGAGAAGTATGGCGCTAGAAATCCGCGCTCCCTCATGCTACGCTTCCATACACAGACCTCTGGAGCCTCGCTAACATGGCAGCAGCCCCTCAATAACATAATACGTACAGCCATAGAAGCGCTGGCAGCGGTGTTGGGTGGAACGCAATCGCTGCACACAAACGCGTATGATGAGGCGTGGGCGCTCCCAACGGAGGAAGCGGCGCTCATAGCCCTGAGAACCCAGCAGATAATCGCCGAAGAGACGGGGATAACAGACACAGTAGACCCGCTGGCTGGCTCTTACTATATTGAGTGGCTTACCGAGCAGATGGAGGAGGGCGTATATAGGTATCTGGACCAGATTGAGAGGATGGGCGGGATTCTTGAGGCGATAAAGAGCGGCTGGATACAGCGCGAGATACATGAGAGCGCCTACGCGCATAATATGGCTATGAACAGCGGCGAGATGGTTATCGTTGGTGTGAATAAATACGTGCATGAGGGCGAGAAGCCGATTAACATACTCAGGATTGACGAGAAGGTGGAGCTTCACCAGCGCGAGCGCCTCAAACGTCTTCGCGAGAGACGGGATACAGCAGCAGTAAAGAATGCCCTTGAAAATCTACGTAAAGTCTTTGAAGACCCCGATGCAAACTGTATGCCAGCGATAATAGATGCTGTAAAGAAGTATGCTACGCTGGGCGAGATAATGGACGTGGGGCGCGAGGTCTTTGGGACATGGCCGGAGCCCAGAATACTATGATGCGCCCATGTACGTTGAGATTAGCGCTGGGAGGATAAACACAGTAACAACAGGCGGAGAAGGGCCTGTTGTTGTTTTTCTTCACGGAATACCAACCCATTCCTACCTATGGCGCAACATAACAAGCCTACTTCCTAGTTTTAAGACGGTATTGATAGACCTGCTCGGCTATGGTTATTCAGATAAGCCTAGCGATAAGAGCCTCTCGCTGACCTCGCAGGCTGGCTATGTAGCTGAGGTCTTGTCAAAGCTCGGCGTGGGGTCTGCGCATATAGTTGGGCATGACATAGGCGGCGGAGTAGCCCAGATACTCGCGGTGAGCAGGCCAGAGCTAGTTAAGTCCCTCATCTTGATAGACTCTGCTGGTCTTGACTACTGGCCCATACCAGAGATAGCGCGGCTGAAAGACCCTGCGTGGGATAGGATTGTGGAGAGGATAGACCTGCGTGAGGGCTTTATGCGGGGTTTCATGAAGGGGATGGTTAGGAAAGAGAGGGTTAACGACGAGCTGGTGGGCGAGTATGTTAGACCCTTCGCAGACTTGGAGGGGAGGCGCGCATACCTGAGGGTTGCACGCGCCCTAGATTTCCGCGACACGATGAAGATAGCCGATGACCTAAAGAAGCTGGAGAAGCCAGCCCTACTCATCTGGGGAAGCGAAGACGATTACATACCGCCGCGCAGAGGTGAGCAGCTTAAACAAGCAATCAAAGATGCCAAGCTTATTCTACTCAGCGACGCTGGGCATTTCTCACCAGAAGACCAGCCCGAAGCTATAGCCGCGATAATACGCGGCTACGTAGAGATACTGGAAAGACGATAACAGCCCTTCCCTCCTTTACGCGATGCTGCTTCTCTTCCGCAGCTTCTGCTTAAAAGCCTCTAGACATTCAGGGCTTGAGAAATAGTAGCGGCCACCATCAATATACTCGACCAAGGGCTTCTCCACAATAAGGGCTTTACAGAAGTCGCACCTCACGTTTAGCGCCATATCCTCGTTGAGCAACGGGCTAGTCTCCTCCTTGTGCGTGTCCATGACAACTAGACACTCTATATCGTCCAGCCCATCTATATGTGAGAGTTTGTTGGATATGAATGACGTAACCTCATGCAGGCCGTTTACCTCTATCACCGCCATCAAGCTGTATTTTCCGCTTACAGCATGTAGTTCGCGCACCTCCTCTATCGCTGCCAGTTTCTCAGCTGTTGATGCTAGAGCCTGTGGCGCGGCCTTGATAAGAGGCACGGCCCTAGTCTTCTCCAGAAGCTTTGTCCTATCTATGACGGCGGTAAACCTCTTTATCACTCCAAGCTCCTGCAGCCTTTCCAGACGGGATTTAACGGTTGGAATGCTTACATGAAGTTTCTCCGCTATATCCTTATACTGCGCTCTTCCATCCTCAAGAACAATCTTCAATATCTCCACGTCAAGCCTATCAAGTTTAACCATGATGCCGAATCCACTAAATCTTTACAATATTCCCAGTAAGATAAAAACATGCACCATGGAAGAAATGCTAGCTCGCGGCTTTCTGCAAGGCGTATCTAAGGAGGGTAGAAGATACTGGGCCATCGCTCCTAAGTATTATTCTCCCATCAGACCCTATCACGAACGTTGTATCTACGTAGCGGAGTTGATAGAGCTTAGTAAGCCCATAGTTATCCAATACTAGTAGCCATGAGTCAGAGCCGTAGGAATCTATAAAGCGTGTAAGGTCTTTTCCCGTCTCTGGCGGAGGAGCGCCAGGCTTGTTTAGAAGCCCTAAATCCTTTAGGATGGGCTCCGTCCACATATCCACCACTATCACAACCGTATCCTGGTCTTGGTTGTCTCTAATTATTGGTCCCACCACAGCGCATGAAGGGCACCAAACAGCCATAAACCACAACACCACTTTCCTCCCTCTAAACTCCGAAAGGGAAAACTCCTCCCCATCTAATGTGCGAACGGTAAAATCTGGCGCTATCATCCCCTCTTGGGGTCCTTCACCACTTTGTGTCGTGTAGCTCGTTAAGACGGTGAAAGCATTTGTAGAGCTGCTGGATGTCTGGTTTTGAAATACTACTAACGTCGTGATTATTGCTATTACTACTAGAGCTATTACCGTTCCTGGCACTATTTTACGGGTTATATAATATTGATAGTGCTTGTTCTTTATGTGCTGTTTTAACGCGCTCTCAGAGTGGAAGGCGCTTCCACATTTTTTACAACGTATTTTCCCTTTCGTCATGAATCCTCACGACGTCTCTATAGCTTAGGAAGAGGTTTAAGGCGAGTATAGCCGCGGCCAATATTGTCAGCAACCTGCCGTAGGGGAGGAAGATACCTGACCATAACCCCCCAGCTCCCACCGCAAACAATAGAGTGAATACCAATCCGCTTCCGCAGCATGAGAAGACGGAGAAGAATGAAGGGATGACTGCTAGAAATGGTGCTTTATTGTTGGCTCTTCTGCATGTAGCGTGGCGTAATCTATAGGTCATGGCCGCTATGTTCATGCTGAACAACAAAGTAAGGGCAACTACAGCCAGACTCGCTTCTAAGTTTATGGAAAACATCCAGTACTTGTCTATATAGATAATTAGCCAGGGAACCTGGCCTATCGGGCCTTCAAGTATAACCTCGTAGCTTGGTGTCGGGAAGTCTTCTGGGAGCGGGTTTGGGGATGCGGCTAATATCCCAATACCGAATGCATAGGCTATGAAGAATGCGATAGCCGACAGGGCTGCATATACCCTGCATCGCCTAAAACTCATGACAAGCCTTATGAATGATAGGAAGCGAGTAGCGGCGGCCATAGCGTCTGGATGTATCATAAATAGATATGCTAGATTAAAATTTCGGCTTAACGACCTAAAGACCTGAAACGTATTTTATTGCGCTCTATTCCTAGAATTAATAAAGCTTGCAGATTAGGAATTTACTTAATTTAACTGGATTGGCGAGATATTTTGTTGGGTTAATGTTCAGGGTCGGTTATCTTTCTGTTGTTTAACGGTTTTTGTCAAATAGCAGGATAGCCAGATTATACGTGTTAAGAGTGGTGTGATGTTATGAAGCGTTATGATTATACGATAGTTGGTGGTGGTGCGGCTGGCTTCTCAGCCGCTATCAAGCTCTCAGAGCTAACTGAGGGTAAGGCGTCAATAGCGTTGGTTAATTATGGGAAGCTCGGCGGCACATGCGTTAACGTTGGCTGCGTCCCCTCAAAATACTTGATAGAGGCTGCCAAACTTTATCATGAGGGTAGAGAGAGCCGTTTCCCAGGTATAGGGGTATCCACTAGGCTTGATTTCAAGGCCTTGATGAATGACCTTAGACGTTTTGTAGCCCAGTTACGTTCAGAGAAGTATGAGCAGGTTTTACAGCATTATGGTAATGTTGAGGTTTTCCACGGTAAGGCCAGCTTCACAAGTAGTGGAGCGCTCCAAATAGCGGCTGACGGCCAGCAGCTTGAAGTGGGCGCTGAGAAGTATCTAATAGCAACTGGCTCGCGGCCTGTGCCCCCACCCATAGAGGGAATAAACAAGGCAGGCTACTTAGATTCTGATAGGATATGGTCTCTTGAGGAGCAGCCAGAGTCTATGCTCGTCATAGGCGCTGGCGCTATAGGGCTTGAAATAGGGCAGGCCATGCTGAGGCTTGGAACTAAGATACACCTCGTAGAGGTTATGGACAGAATACTACCAGGCGCCGAGCCTGAAATATCAGATACCTTATACAGGGTTCTAAAGCAGGAGGGTATGGATATTCATCTTAAGACGCGGATAGCGCGTATAGCCACTGATAATGGGAGGAAGAGGGTTAGCATACTAACGCATGAGGGGGAGAAGTCCATCATTGTTGATGAGGTTTTGGCCGCTGCGGGTAGAAGAGCCAACACAGAGTATCTGAATTTGGATAAAGTCGGCGTAGAGCTTGATGGTAGAGGGTTCGTGAAGGTTGATGATGGCATGAGGACATCAAACCCGCGGATATATGCCGCTGGTGATGTAATCTCTAAGAAGCTTATGCTTGAGACGCTCTCAGCCCGCGAGGGTGTTGTGGCAGCGATAAACATGACAGGTGGGCACGCCGCTATTGACTACTCAGCGGTACCAGTAGTAACATTCACAGAACCACAGGCGGCGTTTGTGGGTATGAGCGAGCAGGAAGTCTCGGAGAAATACGGCGCGTGCTCATGTAGGGTTCTCAAGATGGAGGACGTCCCAAAAGCTAGGATAACGCGCAATACTGAGGGGCTCATCAAGATAGTGATACACCCATACACGGGGAAGATAGCTGGGGTACACGCCCTTTCGGCAAACGCGGCAGAGTACATAATCGCCGCCGCATATATGCTGAAGACAGGCCAAAGGGTGGAGGATGTCATAGATACGATTCATGTCTTCCCGTCATTCGCCGAGGCCATGAAGCTGGCCGCGACAGCATTCACAAGGCCAGTTGAGTTCATGCCATGTTGCATGGAATAAATAATCCTAACTCTCAATACTTTCTTGGGAAAACCTCTCCAGCCTACGAATCTCAGCGTATCCAATCTCCGTGTCTCGTTTCTTATAACAGTCAAGATCAGCCGTATGGTCTTGCGACGTCATTAAACGCTCACCCATCGGGAAGAACATTAGCTCTTCCTGGTCGAAATAATCTGTTAAGTGGAGACTCTAACCATGTTTGTTATGAGTGGTGTTAATGTTTATATAAGTGATTGTATATTAGATTGATTGCTTGGCTTCTAAGATTCCTTCTTGGATTCAGAAGTTTCTTCTGCCCGAGCTTGAGTCTGTAAAGGGCGAGCTTAAAGCGATTAACACTCGTATAGAGGAACTTGACAAGAGGATTGAAAGACTTCGTAATGAGATGATAGCCCGGTTCGAAGCTGTAAATAGTCGGATAGACTCTCTTGATAAGAGATTGGATGTTGCGGAAAGACTTGCAGTAATCGAGGCTAAGCTGAGAGAACATGATGAGATCCTGGAAAAGATAGCATAAAACCTAAAACAAGTTATTACTAATTTTCACATTATAGATCAATTAAAACCCGCTCTACCAAGTTTCTTATGTTTGGCGTTTATCTGCTTCATTTCTTATGCATGTGGGGTTCCGTTAACTTATTGTTGGTATAAGTATAAATTACGTTTTGGGGATATGTGAAGTTTGCGATAGCAAATTTGGGCGAGCGCAGCGAAGCCACATATCCTCCTGCTAAGTGACCCTGATAGGGGCAAGGTGCGAAGCACCGCAGAGTGCCCGCCGTCGCCACATTCACTCATTTCTACCATCTCCTATGAGTTTTACTTGATAATCTTTTCAAGAAAGATGACTTTAACAAACAGGAACCGAAATTATAAAACATCTTTATTTTGAAATTTTAACAAAAATAAAAATCTGTGATAATGTTTGCGGTTCAGGGAGTTTTCTGATTGCTGCTGGAGATGTTTTACTCAGATTATATAGCAGAGTTCTTAAAATATTAGAAGATAATCTTAGCGATGACAAAGAGGTCAAAGAAGTTTTAAAAGACACCAGGAAATCCCCAACTAGAACCTACTACATTGTTAGGCAAATAATTGTAAACAATCTTTACGGCGTTGACATAATGGAAGGCGCTGTTGAAATTGCTAAACTAGGATTTTGGCTCTGGTTAATTTCTCAGGTTAATCCAAAAAAAGTTGAGGATAAAAAATTGAAACATTACCAAACTTAGACTTCAACTTAATGGTTGGTAACACCTTGATAGGATTTGTTAATATCGAAGATGTAGAATCTGATCTTATACCAGTAAGACCTAAGAAAAAGCGGGAAAATCTTAAAACCAAACAATATTTAATAACCACATGGACTGATAAAGAGAAAACAAAATGGTTGAAAGAGCTGGCTAAATAAAAACAAAAATTCAAAACATTGCCTGCACAAGAAGCAGTTAAATTAAAAGAGGAGCTAAATAAAGATCTAGAAAAAGCAAGAGAAATTTTCAATGAAAAGTTCTACAATATGTTAAAGTCTAAAGGAATTAAGATTTCTAGGGAAGAATTTTTGAAATTAAAACCTTTCCACTGGGGATTTCGAGTTCTATGAAGTTTTCGCTTTAGAGAAAACAAAAGAAAGAGGGTTTGATATAATGATTGGGAATCCTCCATATGGAAATACTTTGAATGAAATTGAAAAAATAACTACAAGGAATATATATAAATTCGAAAGTACTTTCCCGAACAAGGAATCGGTGCTACCTTCAATTCTCTTTTTGAGGTTCTAGTTAAAACAGTGATTGTCCCGACGAGCGTTATCGTTCTTTCAATTCTCTTTTTGAGATTCATGAAGATGTAAATCCATGTTCGCATGCTGAATTTATTATAACTGAGGAGATCCTTCCTGAGCTTATTGGGGGTTTAAGAAGAGGTGGAGAAGGAGCTTACCTCAAAGTCGTTAATGAATATTATGAAGAGTTATTGCCTGAGGTCGAAGATAAGGTGAAGAAAACGCAAAACTGTACAGAGAAAGCATTAGATAACCATGAATTCTTTTACCGCGTTAAAACATACTCTCCTGAAAAAATACTAGGCAGAGAGCTAAGTTGTTTAGCTATCCCTAAATGTTATGCCGATAAAGTGATGCAGCTTAGGGAGAAAATGAAACGCGAAGATTGTAGAAGAAAGAGAGAGTTATTGGCACGTTTGAAAGGTTACCTCATCTCTGTTCCTCATTATATAATCGAAAATGATGGAAGATGGGATGAGGAGCTCGGTCTTCCTATCGTCGGCCTTAAACGTTACACATATTCACCGCAAACAGGGCTTGTTAAGGGTTGAAGTGATTTTCCCCACTATATATTTTGGATGATGTCATAGACTGCTTTCGTAAGGTGAGCGACAGCGTGAATTACGATATTGTAAAGCCATATATGCCCTCTTCCAGTTATTTTTATAAGCTCTGTATGCACTTTCACGCCGATGGCTTAAAAGCATATTCTGGATCGCTTATTTAAGGAATTTTTTATTGAAATATCTATGATTCACAGGTAGCTCTTCAATTCGGGTTTGAGGTCTTGCCAATCGATGTTCTGGGAATCCTGCTCGAATGCAGCTCTAATCTAAATCCCATTTACTTTTCAGGATTTCATCTTAGGGGGCTTTTCTATAAGGTTTTGAGGTCTTTTGACCCGGGTTTCGCTGGATGGCTTCATGGTTTTAGGGGTTTGGCTCCATTCTCTATCTCTCCTCTAATGAAGATCGATTCAGGCACGTATATCTTCAGGATAACATCGTATTTGACCAAGCTTAGCGATGCCTTGATCAAGGCATTCTCCAAGACTGATGATGTTGAGCTATTGAATAGGAGATTTAGGGTTGTTGAGATCTCTTATAAGAGGTTGGATCTTGAGAGGTTTATGAGGGATTCCGTGCCTTATACGAGGTATGAGCTCGACTTCCTATCCCCTACATGCTTTAGGAGACCATGCCCATATATCCCCCTCCACCTCATGGGATTCCTGGCAAGGATTATGAAGTTTATCGGTAGACCGAGATCCCATTATAGGTTCCTGCCCCTGCCGGAGCCTATCCTAATGTTGAGAAATCTTAGGAGGCAGTGGCAGCAGTATGCTGGGTTTATGTGCTACCGTAGCAGCTCAATATACTCCCTGCATAGCTCTAGAACTTTATGAGCATCAACCCTACCTTCCTCATACTCTCTTATGGTGCTCTCTATCTGCCTAATGAGCGCCCTACCAGCCTCATGCTCCCTCAATATCACCTCAATAGGACCACCTGCGCGACGCATACCCCGCGTCTCAAAACAGGGCAACAAACAACCCTCCTCCTTCCCATGATGGTATCTATCAACATAAACACTGCTGAACTCTAAGACCCTAACTATAAAACTAACCTCAATAGCTCTAGGAGAATTTTTCCAGAAGTTGATTCTTTCCTCTAAAGCATTTAGTATGCGCAAGATAAATGTATGCTCTCGCCTCAATTGTGTAGAGGGAGAGTCTTTACTCATATAGGGATAAATGCATAAAGGGGAGAGAGTTAAGTTTTCATGACGGAATCATTAATGATTTTTATATCTGTGAAGCAAACTTGGCCGTCACGTCCCAAGGCGTTATTATTAGCTGTTTATCATGCGTTACTATGCAGTGGGCTTCGCTTGTTAGGAGCGCGCGTAAAACCGTTTTGATGTCTGTTTCTTGGTTTATTATCGCTGGTCTCCGCATGTAGCGCGTCATGTTGCTTATTGGTCTTGCGAGAACCTGTTGTGGGTTTTCTCTGAACTCGTCAACGGTAGGTCTTGGAAGCAGGTAGCGCGCTATGTCGCGGTCTGTGATTATCATATCCATATCGCTCACCAACACGCGCCTAACCCCATTATACAACATGGCCTCAATTGCCTGTGTTACGCTAGCCTTGGAGTCAACCGATACTATGCCCTTGGTCTCGACGTCTGATGCTCTTATCCTAGGGAGGCGGTCTATTACGTGGGGCTGGGCTAGTAGTTTTGCTATGTCTATCACGCCGATGACTGTTTTGACATCATCATTCTCCAGCACGAGGGCATAGCCCCAGCGCCTCTTGTGCATCCTATGGAGAAGTGATTCCAGCGATTCCGTTGGTGTTGTAAGAAATGCTTTCCATCCCGTTAGGTAGCTGTCTGTAGTGTATATCGTTTTCCATACACTACCTATGTCGCCGCTTATTAGTAGTGAGATGAAGTTGTAGCCTGTGAATACGCCGTGCGCGTGTTTACCCTGGCCTAGAACCGCCAAAGCCTGAGCGTCCAGCATGGCTAAATACATAGCAGCCATTATCACTGGATCTTCACACCTAACAAAATACAACTGCTCACCAGAGACTTTCAATACATCCGATACGAAGAGGTCTGAAAATATTGACGATTTACCTGTTGAAGCTTGTCGTGTGTTGGTTCTTTGTTCATGATTTGATATATTGCGAATGTCTATTCCCATTTTCTCAGCTAGTGTGCGTGCTTTTTCCGTGAAGCTCGGCGCTCTTATCTCGGCGTGGATAGCACCAACATCCAGGGCTTTCACTCTAATCTTGAGTATGTCAATCTCGTTGCATTCATGGTCTATAACATCAACAACACGCTCAACCTCACCATCACCTATTACTTCAGAAAACTCGTGTATAACGCCAGACCTGCCCAGCAGTCGCCGTTCGTGGATTGACATATAGTTATTACCTTAAGAAAGCCGACGAAACTTTAGCTATAAATGTATTTGCTAAATAAGAATGGAAACTTCTCTTTTTGTGTTGATTTCTCCGATATTTAAACGCATTAAAATAAATGCAGTATAATTATGGGATTATTGTGTTATGATGGTTTCCGTCTGTAGTGCTTCTGTATGTGTTCCGCCTTTATCTTCGTCAGCTCCGATTCTGGGAGCGCCGATAATATATCCCAAGCTATGTCTAGGGTTTGGTCTAGTGTACGGTTCTCGTCATATCCCTGTCTGAGGAAACGCTGCTCAAAGAGGTCTCCGAACTCCAGGTATCGTAGGTCTATCTCCGAGAGCCCCGACCTGCCTACTATCTCGGCGAGAGCCCTTAGCTGCACAGCCCTGGCGTAGGCAGCGTAGAGCTGGTTGCTCACATCGCCGTGGTCTGCCCTTGTGCGCTTCTCCGCTATGATTCCAGGCCCCATGAGCCTGCTCAGCGACATTAGCACGTTAATCGGCGGGTAGATGCCCTTCCTGAAGAGGTCGCGGCTCAGGACTATCTGCCCCTCCGTTATGTAGCCCGTGAGGTCTGGAATCGGGTGGGTGATGTCGTCGCTGGGCATGCTGAGTATGGGCATCTGCGTCAAGCTCCCCTTCAAGCCCTTAATCCTGCCAGCACGCTCATACAGCGAGGCCAGGTCGGTGTACATGTATCCTGGATAGCCCTTCCTGCCAGGCACCTCCTCGCGCGCGGCGCTTATCTCGCGGAGCGCCTCGCAGTAGTTTGTGATGTCCGTCGTGATTACTAGGACGTGGTAGCCCTGCTTGAATGCCAGGTATTCCGCTAGGGTGAGCGCTATTCTGGGCGTAATTATACGCTCTATCGCTGGGTCGTCTGCCAGGTTTAGGAAGAGTGTGCTCCTGCTTATCGCTCCGCTCTCCTCTAGGCTCTCGCGGAAGAAGCGCGCCTCGTCGTTCTGAACTCCGACGGCAGCAAATATAACGGCGAACTCCTCCTCCTTCCCAGGGACTGTTGCCTGCCTAGCTATCTGCGCAGCGAGCCTGTTATGCGGCAGGCCTGCGCCTGAGAATATGGGGAGCTTCTGCCCCCTAACCAGGCTATTCATACCATCTATCGCCGAGATCCCCGTCTGGATGAAGTCCGACGGATACTCGCGGCGCGCTGGGTTTATCGGGTCTCCGTTTATGTCGCGGAACTCGTCAGCCAGAGGCTCTGGCAAGCCATCCAGAGGCCTTCCCAGACCATCAAAGATTCTGCCCAGCATGTCTGTTGAGACGCCTATCTCCATAGTCCTGCCCAGGAAACGGGCCTTTGTGCCAGCTATCCCGAGGCCCTGCGTCCCCTCAAAGACCTGTACTAAGGCTCTGCCCTCGCCTACTTCTAGAACCCTGCCCAGCCTGCGCTCTCCGTCGGCCGTCTCTATCTCCACAAGCTCATCATACGACGCGCCGCTTACACCCTGGACAACCATCAGCGGGCCCTTAACCTCCGCGATGGAGGTATACTCAACACCCGCAGCCTGTCTAGCGCGCGACAACCCTTAAGCACCTTACCTCATGAGTGGTATGTGGCTATTTCTAGCTTATGCGGAGACGGGTGTCTCCGTCGCGAGTTTCCTGAAGCTCTCCTCCACGCTCCTCTCCAGCTCGTCAATCTCATGCAAGGCATCGTTCCTAACCTCGTACTTCGCTCTTATCATCCTAGCTATTATCGGCAGCGCCCTTATGCTGCTCAGCTGAACCCCCCGCCTGAGAGCCTCCTCAGCCAGCTTGTGGAACTTCACAAAGAGTCTTAGGAGCTTGACCTGCTTGGGCGGTGGGCAGTACGCGTCAACCTCATCGTAGGCGCTCTGCTGTAGGTAGCCCTCGCGTATCATCCTAGCAACGTCAAGTATCAGCTTCTCCTCGTCGGGGAGAGCCTCTGGGCCTAGCAGCCTAACTATCTCCAGAAGCTCCTCCTCGCGCTGGAGAAGCCTATAAGCCTCGTGGCGAAGCTCCAGCCACTCCTGGCTCACGTCAGAATGCCACCACTTGCTGACAGTCTCCACATAAGCCGAATATGATGTTATCCAGTTTATCGCTGGATAGTGCCGCGTGTAAGCGAGGTTAGCGTCAAGCGCCCAGAATGTCCTGATGAAGCGCATCGTGTGGGTTGTCACTGGCTCTGTGAAGTCTCCTCCTGGCGGGCTCACCGCACCAACGAGTGTTACGCTCCCCACGCGCGGCGGTTTGCCCAACGTATTCACCCTCCCAGCCCTCTCGTAGAACTCAGCCAGCCTACTCGCGAGGTAGCTGGGATAACCCTCCTCAGCAGGCATCTCCTCAAGCCTCCCACTAATCTCGCGGAGCGCCTCAGCCCACCTACTAGTAGAGTCTGCAACCAGCAGGACATCATAGCCCATGTCGCGGTAGAACTCAGCCATGGTTACACCCGTGTATATACTTGCCTCGCGAGCCGCTACCGGCATGTTGCTGGTGTTAGCTATAAGCACGGTCCTCTCCATAAGCGGCCTACCCGTAGCTGGGTCGGTAAGCTCAGGGAACTTGGTCAGAACCTCAGACTCCTCATTACCCCGCTCACCACAGCCAATGTGGAAGATTACCTTGGCATCACTCCACTTAGCCAGCTGGTGGAGCGTAACCGTCTTACCCGTTCCGAATGCTCCTGGTATGCAGCCTGTTCCTCCTTTGGCCATTGGGAAGAATGTGTCTATGACGCGCTGGCCTGTTATGAGTGGTACTTCTGGGTTTAGGCGGCTCTTGAATGGCCTTGCGCGCCTGACTGGCCATCTATGGTATAGCTTCAGCTCGTTCTTGCCCTCCTTGGTCTCCACCGTCGCTATAACATCCTCTATCGTGTATTCACCTTCTCCAGCTATGTCGGTAATCTTCCCAGGCTTGGCGTCAGGTGGGACCATTATCCTAGTCTCTATCAGTGGCGTCTCCTTAACCGTCCCTATGATGTCGTTGGGCCCTACCTCGTCGCCCTTCTTTACCGTTGGTGTGAAGTGCCACTTCTTGTCGCGGGGGAGTGGGTCTACCTGTATCCCCCTCCGTATGAAGCCACTCTTGCTCACTTCGGCTATCCTGTCCAAGGGGCGTTGAACGCCGTCGTAGACGCTTCCTATCATACCAGGGCCTAGGGCTACCGAGAGGGGGAGGCCAGTCGCTATAACAGGCTCCCCTGGCTTGAGGCCGCTGGTGTTCTCATATACCTGGATGAAGGCTATGTCTCCTGTTAGCTTGATTATCTCCCCTATGAGACGCTCCTCACCAACGTAAACGGTCTCATACATCTTAGCCCCCATCATCCCGTCTGCGCGCACAGCAGGCCCAGCTACCCAGATTATCCTACCCTTCGGAGGCAAACCATCACCTCACCACGTCGTCGGTTGATTTGCCATATTCAACTTTTAAGTCATTCCCCGCCTAGGGATGCGATTATAGGGGCCTAGACGTATCCCTGTAATTTCGTTTACTTCAATTTTAGCGGTTCAACGGCTTCTGGTGGTGAGGCGCCTAGCCTCTCCCATAGACGCTCAACAGCCCCCAGAACCTCCTTCTCGGCCTCTTCCTGCGCAACCTTCAGCAGGCGTTGATTCTCCGCTATAAGCTCGCCATCCACGAAGACATGCGTTACGTCCCCGCCTTTTATCCCGTTGACTATGTAGTTGTATGGTGAGCCTGTGAGTGGTGTGGCCAGGATTTTGGGCCGTATTATGATGATGTCTGCTTTCTTCCCTGGCTCTAGGGAGCCCAGCTCTCTAAGGCCATAGGCGCGGGCTGCATCCACCGTGGCCATCTCCACCATCTTCTGCGCCGAGACAACACCAGGGTCGCGGCGCGCTACTCTGTGAAGTAGGAAGCAGGAGCGCATGTTCTCAAACATGTCAAAGACGTACCCGTCGTTCCCAAGGCTTACGTTAACACCGTTAGCCAGCATCTCTGGCAACGGCTGCACACCAACGGCGTTGAGCATGTTGCTCATAGGGTTGTGCGCGACGTTGGTCTTCGTCTCGCTGAGCAGTTTTATCTCCTCAACGCTTAGATGGACGCAGTGAGCCAACACCGCGCGCTCAGAGAGGAGACCAACATCACGCAGCCGCTCAACCGTCCTCTTACCATATCTCTCTATGTTGTGGTAAACGTCGTTGGGGCCTTCCGAGACGTGTATGGTTAGTGGGGCGTTGTATTTCTCGGCCGCCTCAACTCCAGACCTTATGAGGTCGTCGCTAATCGTGAATGATGCGTGTAGGCTTATCATGCCTATTGCTCTTCCTTTGTCGCCGCGTTTGAGGAACCGTATATTCTCCCCAAGGCCGCGGCGTCCCTCTTCCTCGCTTCTTCTCTCGGTTGCCTCAAATGAGATTACCCCGCGTATTCCTACCCTATTCACCGCCTCCGCTATCCTGTCCAGCGAGCCTTCTATTCCGTTGGGTGCTGAGTATGTGTCGGCGAAGGTTGTTGTTCCGCTTAGGGCGAACTCCATGCACGCCGCGAGCGCTGTTGCGTATGCGTCGTCATTATTCAGCTTCTCGTCAAGCGGCCACCATACGCGCTGGAGTATCTGGAGGAAGTCGCTGGGCTGCTTTATGTTGAGCGCAGCCCCTCTAAGGGCTATTCCGTATAGATGCGTATGTGCGCATATCAGTCCAGGCATCACTATGCTATTACGTGCTTCAATAATCCTGTCAGGCTTTCCATAGCGTAGAACCTCATCCACTCCCCCTACTGCAGCTATCCTATCGCCCTCAATCATCACAGCGCCTCCACCCACCACGCGGCGGCCAGCATCCATGGTAACAACTAGCCCATCCCTGATGAGCGTCCTCTCGCTAGGCATCCAGCTACACCAACACTATACTGATGCTATCTTCTTGATTACGTACTCGGCGTTTCCGCTCAGCGGGAGTAGTAGCGGCGACGTGCAGCCGTGTTGCATGTATTCCTCGACCTTGGCCTTCACATCCTCAACTGTTCCTGAAGCGGTTATCAGCCTTACAACATCATCGGGAACTATCTCGCTGGCCTTCTCAATACCTCCAGGCTTAGCTGGCCAGCCCCCCATCACTTCCTGAACCTCCCTAATCAAATCCTCACTAACGCCACTGGCTTTCATGATATGCGGCTGCTGGCCCAGCGTCATGGTAACATGCTTCTTCGCCAGCTTTATCGCCTTGTCAGCATCCTCCTCCATGGAGCAGGCTATAAGCTGCGGCCTGTCTATCTCTTCCAGCTTTCTGCCAGCCTTTGCTGCTCCCTCCCTGATGCGCTCAAGAGCCTTGTCGTTATACTGTGGTGAGACTAGGTAGTTTAGGAGCACTCCATCAGCTATCTCGCCTGCTAGGCGCATCATCTCAAAGCCTGTAGCGCCGATGTATATCGGAATATTGCGCGGCTTCTCCCCAGCTCCGTGAAGCACATCTAGGCGAACTCCACGCATCTTGACAAACTCGCCCTCGTAATCTACGGTCTCCATCCTGAAGAGCCGCCGTATAACCTCTACATACTCCCGCATACACTTCAACGGCTTCTTCCTCTCAATCCCAACCTTCCACGCCAGCGGATCCCACCAGGCGCCGAGGCCCAGCATCACGCGCCCGTCAGAGAGCTCGTCAAGCGTGGCGAAGGTCTGGGCTATGAGGGCGGCGTTCCTAGTCCATGTGTTTACCACACCAGCCCCTATCTTGATTCTCTTGGTATCGGTAGCTATCGCGGCCATCGGTATTAGGGCATCCCTAGCAAGCCTTGACTCGGCAATCCATACAGACTCAAACCCATTCTCCTCGGCAATCTGAGAATACCTAACCATCTCCCGCACATGCATATCCTGCAAATAGAGGCCTAAGCGTGGAATTGAAGCCATAACACCAAAAACCAAACACTACGTAATAATCATTACCCACGAATCCTATCAAGCTTTATCCGCGCAATCTTGGATAAGTTCCACTTACCTTATTTATTCACCAATACATAATTCTCATCCACAAGTCTCTGAAAGAGCTTCTCAACGTATCCCTTAAAACCTATCCTATCGTAGAGAACCCTATAACCCAGCACCAAGCCGGAGAGAAACGTACCAGGCTTTAGATTATCTTGAAACTGCCTAACATCCATTACATGGACATCAAAGGCTCTACTTCCTCCGCTGGCTCTTAGTAGC
This sequence comes from Candidatus Pelearchaeum maunauluense, assembly GCA_030059675.1. GTDB lineage: Archaea > Thermoproteota > Nitrososphaeria_A > Caldarchaeales > Caldarchaeaceae > Pelearchaeum > Pelearchaeum maunauluense. The sequence continues at coordinate 47,739 of JANVYQ010000001.1, forward strand.
TTTATGCTTAGCTCCGTCTCCTTAGACAGCTTCTTCTCAAAACTTAGCTCCTCATCAACAACTACTAAAACATCAATATCGCCAGACCGTATATCATAATATACACTACTCCCAAACACAGCGACAACCAATAACCTACCCCCGAACAACTCCCTAGCGCTACTCACTACACTGTTAAACATCTATGCCGTTTCTCCTCAGGTATGTTAGAACAGCCTCAACAACCTTCCCAGCCATTTCAATAGCGTTAGAAGATTTCTCTGCATTAACGTATTCTGACGGAGATACTACATCCTCATTCAAGATGAATGGATACCTGCTCCTAGTATAGTATTCCTGCAACTTTTCCAACGCTTCCAGAATAATGTTGAAATTCTCCTCTCATTCATCTTGGAATATCTTCAGAAACTCGTTGGCAAGGCGTGGGCCATAATTATAGATATACTCACCCCGCGATTCAATCATAGCCTTAACCGCCTTCTCTACCGATTGCTGAGCGAAGAAGACGGCGGATGGAAAATCACCCATACCATGCACCTTCTTAGCCCTCTCCAAGTCTTTGATGGCCTAGCGCATATATTCGCGGGCGAATTTTCTGAATAGACTCATAATTCTGATGGATAAGTTATCTACTCAGCCAGCCAGGGTACGAATTTCTGCTGATTCACGTCGAATATTCCTTTGTCGGTTATTCTTGCGTGTGGGATTACTGAAAGGGTTAGTAGGTTGGGGAGAGGCATGTATGGGTGGTCTAGCACGCCCATCTCCTTGAATGCCCTTCTCAGGTTCTTCATCTTCTCCGCTATCGTCTCGAAATTCTCCTCCGACATCAGTCCTGCTACTGGTAGCTCAATCTTTGCCAACACCTTGGAGTTCTTTACGGCGGCTATTCCTCCTCGGCTCTCAATCACCAGCGAGGCTGCTCTATGCATGTCGCGCGTATCTGTTCCCACTACTATGAGATTATGCGCATCGTGAGCGACTGTTGAGGCTATCGCTCCCTGTTTGATTAGGTTGCGTGCAAATCCCACCCCCCTGCCACCTGTCTTCCCATGCCTCTCAAAGACCAGCACCAACGCTATATTGTCCAGAACAAACCTGCCGTCCCTAACCTCGATCTCAACACGTCCAATTCTGGTGAGAATCATCTCTAGGAAAGCTGCGGCGGGGTTCTCAAGCTCACCAGAGTAGGAGGCGAAGTCTATCGCGTTGACGGCTACCTTACCGTTCTGTATGGGTGGCTTCACTTCAAAGTCCCTCTCGCTTAGGGCGAGGAGCTTCACCGTGTCCAGAGCTCTACGGTCAAACCTCCTCTCTGGAATCTCCACAACCAGCCGCCCATCCTTGGCCACGACCCTACCATCTGCTATGACCATGCTAACGCTGAACTTCTCCAAGCTCCTTAGAAGAACAATGTCAGCAACCTTCCCAGGAGCTATAGCGCCTAAGTTAAACATACGCATATGCAGCGCAGGCCTGAGCGTAGCGCTCCTAACAGCCTCTACAGGGTCCATACCAGCCTCAATAACAGCCCTGATGACGTGGTCAAGATGCCCAGTCTCGCGCAGGTTATCAGGCATAACGTCGTCTGTTACCAGGATAATGTTCCAGGGGTTTGGAAGCTTCTTAAGCTCTGCTATGAATTTCTTGACGTCTAGTATGTAGGGGCCGCGTAGTTTTAGGTACATCCCAGCCCTAAGCTTCTCTAAAGCGGTCTCTACGGTGAAGTTTTCGTGGTCTGCCTCTGGGCCTGCAGCAGCGTAGGCGTTTAGCCTAGCTCCTGAGAGGAGGACGCAGTGGCCGTCTATCACAGCCCCGCGCCTATGCCCTATCTCAATCATGCGTATCATCTTCGGGCTGTTGGAAAGAACCCCCTCATAGTCCATCACCTCTCCCAGGCCAACGATTCCATCCCAACCAAGCATCTCCTCAACATCTTCAGGCGTTATCTCGGCACCAGCGGTTACCGCCTGCGACTCCGGAACACAGGTGGGCGCGAAGAAGTATATCTTGAGCGGAAGGCCGCGGCCGTTCTCCAGCATCATGCGCACACCCTCCTTGCCAAGCACATTCGCTATCTCATGCGGGTCCGCGCATACTGTGGTGGTTCCGCGTGGGAGCACAGCCTCCGCGAACCTTGCTGGCGTTATCATGCTACTCTCTATATGGAGGTGCGTGTCTATCAGGCCTGGAACCGCTATAGCCCCGTCCCCATCTATAACCTCATCAGCATCCCGCACCTCATCACCAACATAAACAATCCTATCACGGTAAACACCAATACCAGACCTCAGTATCTCGCCTGAAAAGACGTTAAGCACATCCACATTCTTTATGAAGAGCGTCAGCCTCCTCTTCCCAAGCGCTGCCTCAATAATCTCAGAAACACTCGGCTGCGACATTTTCCGACTTTCCAGTAGATGTTCTTATAAAGATTTAGGGGTCGTCTTTTTAACGCTTTTAAGTTATGTACTCACTTGCGAATATCTAACCGTGTATTAAATGGTCTTTTCTGTAATTCTATCTCTATCTCTTTTTCACGGCGTGCAAACATTACATCAACATTCATTAGCTCTCCTGCGGCGATTGTGAGGCAATCAATAAAGGATATAGCCCGCTGACATTTTAATAACACGGCTCTCTCTAAATTTCTTGCACACCAATAACTCTTACATAACCAGAGAGGATTAATTTATCTACGATTTCCAAAGCCTTTACCCAACCTACCTTCCTGCATATAAGATATTTTAGTTCTGCCATGTTAAACTCCGTAGTTAATGCTTTAACATTATGCTCTCTTGGAAGATGCTACAATCTCCTTCCTAGCTCTGTTCCCGCGACAAGTTCAACTAAGACGCTAGTATCAAATATTATATCGCCTCGCAATACGTTCTTCATCTTTTCTCCTCTCTTCATACAGTTCTTCAACACTTAATCCTGACACTGAACCCACTACAGAACTAAGCAGTTCAGGCCTCCGCTCTTCAAGGCTCATAAGATATTGTATAACTTTAGGTTAAACTTACGGCCGTACCTTTCTTGCAGTTTAACAGCTAAGCGGGTAAGCATTTCTTTTGTTGTTTTGGATATTTTTATGCTTATGGACAGCCTTATTCACCTACTATATCGTAGTTGTGTGATGCTTCATATATTTTAAAATATGCATTTGGTATGTGAATGTTGTATGCTTGATTTGGTTATTAGGGGCGGTAATGTTGCGACGGAGTTTGGTATTTTCCAAGCTGATATAGGGGTTGAGGAGGGTAGGATTTCTAAGGTTGCGCGTCTGGTTGAGGAGCCTGCTGAGAGGATAATCAACGCGGGTGGGAAGCTGGTAATCCCAGGGGGTATTGATGGCCATGTCCATTTCGCCATGCATTATAGCGATGGTGTCTATACTGCGGATGACTTCTATAGCGGCACCGTCGCGGCTGCGTGTGGAGGAATAACCACTGTGATAGACTTTGCAACACCAGAACGTGGTCAGTCGTTTATTGATGCTTTTGTCAGTAGGCGGCGCCAGGCTGATGGTGAGGTGGCTGTAGATTATGGGCTGCATTTATCGGTAGTGAGCGCAGATGCGCGGCGTTTGGCCGAGTTGGAAGAGCTGTATAACAAGCATGGGGTTGCGAGCATTAAGGTCTTCACCGCCTACCGTAGGCGTGGCCTCATGCTGGATGATGGAGCTATACTGGATGTTCTCCGCGAGGCTTCCAGGCTGGGAACACTAGTTCTCGCCCACTGCGAGAATGAGGACATCATAAACCGTAATGTTGAGCGGTTCCTATCTAAGGGGAAGACGGGTGTAGAGTATCATGGGTTGAGCAGGCCTGACTATGTTGAGGCCGAGGCTATTCGCCGTCTCTCGTTCTTCACGGGCTTGACAGGCGCTATGCTACTGGTTGTCCACCTCTCCTCTGGTATGGGTCTTGAGGCTGTGAGAGAAGCGCGGCGCGGTGGTGCTAGGGTTTATGCCGAGACATGCCCCCATTACCTAATGTTTGACGACTCGGTCTATCGGAGTAAAGACGCGGCGCTCTATCTAATGTCCCCGCCTCTCAAGAGTCCGCGTGATAGGGAGGCTCTCTGGGATGGTGTGGTTAAGGGTGGGATAACGGTAATGGGGAGCGACCACGCCTGCTTTACGGCCAAGGTTAAGAGACGTTCAGAAATCTTCACAGAGATTCCAGGCGGCGTTCAGGGAACAGAGAACATAATACCCATACTCTACTCCGAGGGCGTTGCTAAGGGACGTTTATCTATTGAGCGCTTCGTCGCGCTAGTCTCAGCAAATCCAGCAAAGCTGTACGGACTATACCCGTGTAAGGGCGCGATACTCCCAGGCTCCGACGCCGACTTAACGATAATAGACCCGAACATGAAGGTTAAGCTAGGCAGGGACGCGATGCACAGTAGGCTTGACCACTCCATCTATGAAGGTATTGAGGTTAGGGGCTATCCTACGGAAGTCGTATCACGGGGCCGTGTTATAGTTGAGAACCGTGAGTTCGTAGGGCAGAGGGGGTGGGGGCGATACCTAGCTAGGAGAGGAAACCCGAAAACAGTAGAGGGTTTACAGTGAATATGCTACAATATACTTAAATACAATCTGTGTAAGTAAGTTGATATGACGCTTGAAAAACGCCTGACGAGGCGGAAGTTTCTAGGCGTCTCCACAGGAGCAGCGGCGGGAGCCGTCGCTGCTGGCGCAATTATTGGCGGAATAGCAGGCTACTTCGCGGGCCAGTCCACCGCACCAACAAGAGAAGTAACAAGAACGGTGACAACCACCGTCGCTGGACCAGCCCAGACCGTTACGAAAACCGTTGAGAAGCCTGTTACCGAGAAGGTGAAAGCGGGCTATGTGTATGTCGGGCCAGTAGGTGACTTCGGCTGGACATACGCTCATGACCAGGGTAGGAAATGGGCTGACGCTAGGCAAGCTAATGTTGAATCCACGTATATAGAGAGCGTACCTGAGGCTGAGGCTGCTGGCGCTATTGAGACGCTATTAGCCGAGGGTTATGAGCTCATAATCACGACGAGCTTCGGCTACATGGATGCTACGGCTGAGATGGCTGAGAAGAATCCAGAAAAGTATTTTGTCCATATATCAGGCTACCGCAGCGGCGCTGCTGGAAACGCGCCTGAAAACATGAGCGCAGCATTCGCAGAGTTCTACCAGCTATACTATCTCAACGGACTGGCAGCAGGGGCGGTAACAAAGACTGGAGTAGTCGGCTACGTGGCTGCTCACCCAATCCCAGAGGTAATTAGACACATTAACGCTTTCGTACTGGGCGCTAACTACGCTTATAAGAAGAGAACAGGAAAGAACATCAAGGCATATGTTAATTGGCTCTTTAGCTGGTTTGACCCTGGAAAGACCCGTACTGCTGCTGTCTCGCTAATAGAGGAGAAGAACGCTGATGTGCTTGCTTTTACCGAGGACTCGCCAACAACACTACAGGTAGCTGAGGAATATACGACGCAGAAGGGTAAGCAGGTCTGGAGCTTCAGCCACTATAGTGATATGACGCAGTATGGGCCCAACTCGCATCTTACGGGCCAGATAGTTAATTGGGGGCCGCTCTATCTGGAGTTCTACCGCATGGTCGCTACAGGGACTTGGCAGAGCGTAGACATATGGACTAGGATAGGCGACTACCTTCCTTGGAGATGGCGGCTACCTGTTGAGAAGAGCACCGCTGGCAAGCCTGAGGGGACCGTCTATCTAGCCCCGCTCAATCCTGCTATACCATCTGAGTGGCAGCTTGAGATTAAGCGGCGCTACGAGGAGATGAAGGAGCTTCTCTTTGAGCCGTTCTCGCCTGAGGGTAATCTTGACCAGCCGATAAGAGACCAGGCTGGCGAGGTAAGAATAGGCCCTGGCGAGAGAGCAGACCACGACATGCTCTGGACTATGGACTGGTTCGTTGAGTATATTGAGAGCGAGCTGCCGAAGGTCTAAACAGCCCCCTCTTTAACTCTCATATATTTTTAGAAGCCTAGCCCTTAACGCTGGTTGGTGCGCCAAGGGAAGCGTATGCGCGGTGGTGATAGTCCAGAGATACTGGTTGAGATGCGCGGCATAACCAAGAGATTCCCTAATGTCTTGGCTAATGACCATGTTGATTTTACTCTCATGCGCGGCGAGGTTCATGCTCTCTTGGGTGAGAATGGAGCTGGCAAAACCACGCTCATGAATATCCTATACGGGTTGTATCGTCTTGATGAGGGGGAGATATGGATTAAGGGTAGGCGCGTGAATATACGCTCACCGCGCGATGCGATAAAGAATGGTATCGGGATGGTTCATCAGCAGTTCAGGCTCATACCAACGCATACAGTAGCGGAGAATGTCATACTAGGATTGAAGGAGGCAGGATTTTATCTCAATTATCGCGATATTAATGAGAAGCTTAGTGAGATAATCTCGTTCTACGGCTGGAATATATCGCCGTCAGCCCGCGTGTGGCAGCTCTCCGTGGGTGAGAAGCAGCAGGTAGAGCTTTTAAAGGCGCTCTACCGCAAGGCGGATATACTCATACTTGACGAACCAACCTCGGTACTAACCTCGCAGGAGACTACGCAGCTCTTCGCAACCCTCAGAAAGATGGCTGGCGAGGGCTTGGGAATAATTCTAATCAGCCATAAGCTGGACGAGGTCATGCAGGTGAGCGATAGAGTAACTGTGATGCGGCGCGGAAGGGTTGTGGCCACAAAGCCGACACGCGAGACAAACCCCAACGAGCTGGCCAACCTAATGGTAGGCAGACCGCTGATAACAAGCTTTGAACGCCTAAACAAAACAAGCGAAAAACCAATACTCCGCGTAGAGAATCTACGCGTGCTTGATGATAAGGGACTCCCAGCAGTCCGCGGCGTCTCCTTCACAGTAAAGGGGGGCGAGATTCTGGGGATAGCTGGGGTTGCTGGGAACGGCCAGCAGGAGCTGGCGGAGACCATAGCTGGAATAAGGAAGGCCGTCGCTGGGAAAATAATACTAGACGGCGTGGATGTGACGAATAAGGGCTCGCTGTTTATGATTAGGCAGGGTGTGGCGTACATACCAGCCGAGAGCTCTAAGTGCGTCGCCTACCAGATGAGCGTCGCGGAGAACTTGGTGATGAAGTCTTTTAGGTATGAGCCTTTCTCCAAGTCTATCGTAATGGACTGGGATAGCATTAAGCAGCACGCTGAGCGTTTGATTGATGCTTTCAGTATAGTTACCCCGTCTCCCAGCACTAGGGCGGGTAATCTCTCTGGTGGGAATATCCAGCGCCTCATCCTAGCGCGCGAGCTTACTGGCCTCCCTGGGAGCTCGGCTCCAAAGCTGATTATAGCAACATACCCAACACGCGACCTTGACGTTGCTGCTACAGAGTTTGTTAGGAGGACACTCATACAGAACCGAGACCAGGGAGCGGCTATCCTCCTAGTGTCGGAAGACCTTGAGGAGATAATGATGTTGAGCGACAGGATAGCTGTTATGTACCGTGGCGAGATAGTTGGGATTCTTGAGCAGCAGGAGTTTGATGTTGAGGTTATCGGTATGATGATGACTGGCGCGAGGCGCGGGGAGGCTGCTTGAGGTCTGCCATACCCCTGATTAGGGTTCAGCGTAGGCTTGAGGTGCCGCGTAGGGTATCTGCGGCGGTAAGCGCGTTCTTCATACTCCTATCATTCGCAGCAGCAGCACTCATCTTCGAGCTGATGGGCGTTAGCTCCGTCGCCACCTTCGGCGTGATAGCATCGGTCTTCACAAACCCCAACCTACTCCTACAAGCAATCCTACGCGGACTCCCAATAGGCTTAGCAGCCCTAGGCCTCTCAATAGCGTTCCGCATGAACTTCTGGAACATAGGGGCGGAGGGCCAGCTATACATGGGCATGTTCGCCGCTACTGGTGTTGTTCTTCTCCACGAGTATCAGGGGCTGATAGCCGAGCCGCTGGTCATAGTATTCATGGTTCTCGCGTCCTTCGTGGCGGGCGGGCTATACTGCGCGCTGAGCGCGGCGCTCAAAGCCAAGATGGGCGTGAACGAGGTCTTGACAACCCTCATGCTCAACTACATCGCCATACTCTTCGTGGATTTCCTAGTCTACGGCCCCTGGCGCGACCCCAAGGGCTTCAACTTCCCCCTCTCAATACAGTTCCCAGACTATGCGCGGCTTGGGTTTGTGTTGGGCAGTCCTAGCTATGAGGGGCTTGCCATGCTTTTGGTGGTGGCGTTCTTGGTTTATGGCTTGATGCGCCATACTACGCTGGGCTTTGAGATGCGTGTTGTCGGTGAGAGCCCTGAGGTGGCTAAGCATGCGGGGATAAGCTACGCCAAGGCGCTCATAATAGGCGGGTTCATCTCAGGCGGGCTTGCTGGGATAGCGGGCTTCAGCGTCGTGAGCGGAATCATAGGCAGACTCAGGCCGCGCGCATCACCAGGCTACGGCTACACAGCAATAATAGTGGCGTTCCTAGCCCTACTAAACCCCTGGCTCATAATACCAGCCAGCATCTTCTTCGGCGGCCTGATAGTGGCTGGAGACCTAATACAGGCATCTCTCAAGCTTCCATTCGCGGCGGTCCAGATATTCCAGTCAATAATCTTCCTCTTCATAATTGCTGGGGAGTTCATGAAGCGTTATAGGATAATAGTTAGCTGGAGGTGAGTTTGGATGGCTGACGTAGCCTGGATTGAGTCCGTGCTAAGCGGCGCGGTTCAGGCTGGGACTGTGTATCTCCTTGCCTCACTGGGGGAGGTCTATGCTGAGCGCTCAGGGATACTCAACCTTGGGCTTGAGGGGATGATGATACTAGGCGTGGCGGTGTCCTTTATCTTTACAAACGCACTAGGCCACGGGGCTGCCCTCTTGGTTACCATGCTCGTCGGTGGCCTTATTGCGTTGATTCTAGCCTTCATGGCCGTGAGTCTGAGGCTCAACCAGATTGTAGTCGGCCTAGCTTTGACGCTCTTTGGCTTGGGGTTAAGCGGCTTCATAACATCAGCGGAGATAAGGAAGGGAATCCTGCTATCCCTGAACCCCAACCTAAGCGAGGCGGCGCTGGTAACACAGCAGGCTCCGAAGCTACCTAACATAGCAATACCAGTCCTATCCGACATACCGCTCATAGGCGAGCCGCTCTTCAACCAGAACATCCTAGTCTACCTCTCCTACATCCTCGCTATTGTCATGTGGTTTGTGCTGTTCAGGACTAGGTTTGGGCTTAGCCTCCGTTCCGTGGGTGAGAACCCAGCGATGGCGGATGCTATGGGCGTGAATGTCTATCTCATGCGCTACATAGCTACCGTGATAGGTGGGATGCTCGGAGCCCTGGCTGGTGCTTATCTCTTCATAGGATACCAGCCCTTCTGGCAGGAGGGGATGACGCAGGGTAGGGGATTCATATCACTAGCTCTAGTAATCCTAGCTACGTGGAGCCCGCTCCGCGCCATTCTTGGTGCGTACCTCTTCGGCGGTGTTGAGGTGCTCCAGTTCAGGCTTCAGCTCCTCGGCGTAGGTGCGCAGACACCCCAGTTCCTACTAATGCTACCATACCTCGTAACGATAGCTACCCTCACCCTCCTCTCGTTTGAGGGTGTGAAGAAGAGGATAGGCGTTCCCGCAGCGCTCGCAACACCATACTCAAGGGAATAGCATTTATCGCGGCGTTATAAAACTCTAGGGGATATGGATAGGGTGTTTGCGCGTTGTAAGACCTGCCACCTATGGTTTAACACTGGCATTAGCGTTGAGGGCTTTAAGGAGAGCGCGTCGGTGGAGGTTAGCTGCCCAGTTGGACATCTTAACACTTACTCGCGTGAGGAGCTTAGGCCTGAGAGTAGTTTTGAGAGACGTTACCGCAGGGTGGCCGGGAGACTTGTAAACCTCTAGACCTGAAGCAGCTCCAGCATCTTTCTATGCTTGTTGCATAGCTCGTGGCCTGCTAGCTGGGCTTCTAGAACCTCTTCCTGCCAGTGGGAATTATAGAGGCGGCAGTGCTTATTGTCGCAGAAGGCTTCGCCGAGGGCTTGGTAGAACACTGCTTGGAGGACGTAGCCCTTCATCACTTCGGTTAGCCGCTCATCATCATACTCTATGAACCTGCCACGCATTTGTTGCTTCATCTCCTCCCATATGAGCGGCGTTAGCTGCGCTGCGGTGTGCGTAGTTGCTATGTAGAATTCGCGGGGCTTGGCTGGGCCTTCCACTATTCCAGTTGTTGAGATTAGGCTTGGGTAGCCGCATATGATTACTCTGATGTGGTATCTGTCTTCTCCGTATGTTGCGAGTAGGCGGCCTGTGAAGATTATGTGTGCCTCGCTTAGGTTGTTTTCTTCCCTCTTCAGTAGGCTATGGCATATTGCTTGAATCATGAAGCCGTCGTAGAGTATTCCCAGCGGTCTCTTGCTTGGATTTTTGAGTAGTGATTTTTCATACTCCACCTCGCCGTAGAGTGGCTGACGATTGTCTAGGCGTTTTAGTGGATTCCGTATCCGCGCCGCTGCGAGGAGCGGGGCTACGTGCTCAAAATCAGCAGCATGGTAGGTGAAGAACTCCTGCCTGACATCCACCTCTAGTGCTGGGAGCTTTTCTCTTAGGTATTCGGCTATCTCTTCTGGGTTTAGGGTTTTGCTGGATGGGTCAGCGTATAGGTGGAGCTTCCTCAATCTCGCGTAGCTTCTCATACGCCACCTGCGCCGCCTTACGGCCTGAGAGGAGCATGGCCCCAAACGTCGGCCCCATGCGCGGCAGGCCATAGACCTCCGCGACCGCCATACCAGCGACTATAATCCCTGGATAGGCTTCTCCAGTATGCTCCACCACCGCGTCCTCGGACATCTCAACCCACATGGCGCCCATTCCCGGTATCTTAATTATCCCACGCTCCTCAAGCCTCCTCATTACCACGGCGTCGTGCCCGGATGCGTCTATTATCAGCCTGGCCTCAAGGGCTATTGGGTCTACGCATGTTACTTGGCGCGGGAGTGCGTTTACTGGTGTCCAGTTGACCACCACCCCTGCTGCCCTGTTGTCGCGCATAATTATGTCATCCAGCTGTGTCATGTTGAGTATCTTCACGCCCGCCTCGCAGGCTGCTGCTATGAGCTTGGAGCATGCGTATGGTGCTGGCGCTACGTAGAGGCCGTCGCTGTATCGCTCGTATTTTATTCCCAGCTCGTCCAGTATTTCCTGGGCTGGGTGCCTGAATGTTGCTGGGTTCATCAGGTAGCCGCCTATCCAGAAGCCTCCGCCTAGGTAGTTGTTCTGCTCTATGATGAGCGTCTTAACGCCCTTGAGGGCTAGGTCTCTGCCAGCCATGAGTCCAGAGGGGCCGCCGCCCACGATTATCACGTCGCTCTCGGCATACTCCAGAAATTGCTCGGTGAAGGTCTTGACTATCGCCCGCGTGATGTCCTTCTCCCCTATACCAGTGCTGAAGGTTGGCATGGTCTCTGCCGCTTTTTTCTCATTATTTAAGCGAGTTAATAACCCGCTTATACGGTAGATGCGTGTATAAGGTATGTAGGTATAAATATAGTCTGAACGTATTACATTTTCCTCCATGAAATTAATAGGCGCATCCATCAAGCGTGTTGAGGATTTCCGCCTCATAACTGGGAAGGGGCTGTATGTTGATGATGTTAAGCTCCCCAACATGCTTTACGGCGCAGTCCTCAGGAGCACATTCGCACACGCTCTTATACGTTCAATAGACAAATCACAAGCCCTAAGCCTCAGGGGCGTTAGGGCAGTATATACTGCGGAAGACCTGGGAAGCATAAATGGGCCATTACCCCAATCCGTCTCCCCACTACCCCAATACCCAATACCACACCAAAAAACACACTACACACTAGCTCCTGGGAAGGTCAGATACGTGGGCGAGCCAGTAGCATTCGTCGTTGCAGAGGATAGATACACAGCACGCGACGCGCTGGAGCTCATAGAAGTGGAATACGAGCCTCTGCCACCAGTTGTTGATATTGAAAAGGCAATAGAGCCAGACGCCCCGCTAGTCCATGATGACGTCCCAAGAAACATAGTAGCCCAGCACACGATAAGCGTCGGAGACATCAACCAAGCATTCAGCAAGGCAGACCTAGTAGTTAGGGAGAGGATGGTGTTCAACCGAGGAGCTGGCCATTCAATAGAAACACGCGGCGTGGTGGCAAGCTATGATGAACGCTCAGGCTACCTAACGATATGGGACTCCACACAAGCGCCTATACCGGTAAGGAACGGCCTGGCGAAAATCCTCAGCCTACCAGAGAACAAGATACGCGTAATAGCCCCAGACGTGGGCGGGGGCTTCGGCCCAAAGATAATGCTCTTCTACCCAGAAGAGGTGCTAGTAACATACGCGGCTCTCAAGCTGGGCAGACCAGTAAAGTGGATTGAAGACAGACGCGAATACTCCATAGCAGCCAACCAGCAGAGAATACAGATACACTACGTAGAGGCAGCGTTCAGCAACGACGGAAAGTTGCTGGGAATCAAGGATAGATTCCTTGTGGACATGGGGGCATACACCCCATACGGGATAATGGTCCCGATAATCACGACGGGCACGATGCCAGGCCCATACAAGATAGGCGCCTTCCACGTGGATTTCACAGCCGTCTATACCAACAAGACCGTTGTAAGCCCCGTCAGGGGAGCTGGCAGGCCAGAGGCGGTATACGTGATGGAGAGGGTCATGGACATAGCGGCAGCTAGACTCGGAATACCGCGCGACGAGATTAGGCGGAGAAATCTCATACAGCCAGAGGAATTCCCATACGACACTGGAATAATCTACCAAGACGGCGGCCCCGTAAAGTATGACAGCGGCAACTACCCCCGAATGCTTGAGAAACTGCTTGAAGCCCTAGACTATGCTAGCTGGCCTGAGCGGAAGCGCAGGTACCGCGAAGAAGGCCGTTATGTTGGCCTCGGCTTTGCGCTATACGTTGAGGGAGCTGGTGTAGGGCCTTACGAGATGGCGCGCGTCCGCGTAGAGCCATCAGGGAGGGTGAGCGTAGCTACTGGCGTAGGGACACAGGGCCAGGGGCACTTTACAACCCTCGCACAAGTCGCCGCGGAGGTGTTGGGCGTTAATGTTGAGGATGTGGATGTAGTGACAGGCGACACGGCACAGATGTCATGGGGCATAGGAACATTCGCCAGCAGGGCTGCCACGATAGCGGGGAGCGCCGTCTACCTAGCAGCGCAGGAAGTTAGGAACAAAGCTGCCGAGCTAGCGGCGAAGAAGCTGGAAGCAAACCCAGCAGACCTAGAGTTCGCCGATGGGAAAGTCTTCGTACGCGGAGCGCCGGAAAGAGCCATAACGCTGGGCGAGCTCGCGGTGCTAGCTCACCCGATACGCGGCTTGATAGAGCGCGAGCCTGGCCTTGAGGCCACAAAATTCTTCAGCCCCCGACAGTCTGTCTTCAGCAGCGGCGCTCACGGCGCCGAAGTGGAGATAGACCCTGAGACAGGCGAGATTAAGATACTCCGCTACGTAATCATACACGACTGCGGTACTGTGATTAACCCGATGATAGTTGAGGGCCAGATAGTCGGCGGCCTCTCCAACGGCATAGGCTCGGCGCTCTACGAGGAGATACTGCACGACGAGAATGGCCAGCCCCTCGCTACGACGTTCATGGACTACTTGATACCGAGTAGTATGGAGATGCCACTTGAGGTTGAGGTGCATCACCTTGAGACGCGGTCTCCGCTCAACCCGCTGGGCGCCAAGGGTGTGGGCGAGGCGGGCGTTATACCCGTAGCAGCGGTGGTGGCGTCAGCAGTCCAAGACGCGTTTGACGGGAAGGTAGTACCCCTGGAGAGCCCCCTCACACCACCTAGGCTAAAAGCCCTCCTAGAGGTTCAGAGAGGCTAAAAATCCGTTCCACTTTTTAGAAAAACATACCCAGCAATCCCACCCAGCAAGGCTAGGGATTAGGTTATAGCGTGGCTATTCTCGCATAGGCGGTAATGGTCTGGAGAGTAGGAGTCATAGGTGCTGGAACAATCGGCAGAGAGCTTGGGAGGACTTTCCACACAGTAGGCTACGACGTAACGTTCTACGACGTCAGCGAGGAAGTGAGCAACAAGCTTCAGAACAACGGCTTCAACGTGGCGCGAAGCCTAGACGAGCTCGTAGCAAGGACAGACATCTCATTCATCTGCGTACCCACACCAACAAACGGAGGGAGATTTGACCAACGCCACGTGGAGGAAGCACTAGGTAGCATGATAGAAGTCTTCCGCCGAAACCCAACAGAACACTACCACGTAACAGTCGTCAAGAGCACAGTCCTCCCAGGCGTCGTTGATGAAATACTCAGGAGAAACCACTACTGGGAAGTGAGCAACAAGCTTGGGATATGCATAAGCACTGAATTCGTACGCGGCAAGATAGCGTTCATAGACTTTTTCAGGCTCCCCTTCTTCGTCGTCTCAGGATACGACCCAGAAGCGGCATCAACCCTCCGCCGCTTCTATGAGGATTTCAAGGGCAGAAGCTTCGCCAACTTTGAGATATTTGAAACCACGCCAAACACAGCCTGCTTGGCGAAGTATGTCTCCAACTGCTTACTGAGCTGTAAGATTTCCTTCTTCAACGAGGTTGCCAAGCTATGCGAGGTCTTGGGAGTAAGCCCCTACGACATAGTAAAGCTGGCGCTGAGCGACAGGTATCCGATACATCACTGGTATTTGGAGGACTTTCTCAAAGGCGGATTCACGGATGAGTGCCTCCCAAAGGATTTGGACGCTCTCCTATCGTTTGCGCGGGAGCTGGGGCTGGAGCTAAGTCTGCTGGAGAACGTGAAACGCATAAACGACTATAAAGTAGCCGCGACATGCCAGGAAGATGTTGAGGAAGCTGTATAAAGAGCCAAACAAAATAAATATATTTATTATTTTACATTAATTCAAGCTTACCTACTAGCTAGAGCCACACGCTCCTGCTCCATCTTCTTCCTAACAGCAAAGCTCTTCGCATCATTCTCAGCAGCGAGGACTATCTCATCAGCGAGGCATTCATCGACAGTTTTCCTATTTCTGAATGAAGCCTCCCTAGCTGACAGCGCTATGTAGCGCAGCGCCAAATCAACCCTCCGCTGTGGGCTTATGTCAACGGCCTTGAAATACACTATACCACCATAGCTTAGGCGCGTAACATCCTCGCGGGGTGCTGCATTCTCAATAGCCCTAACTAGAACCTCAACAGGGTTCTTGCCAGTCCTCAGATGGACTATCTCAAGAGCGTTCTTAACTATCTTGAGAGCCTTGGTCTTCTTCCCACCGTTCTTTCCTGGCCGCATGAACATATTCGCAAGCCGCTCAACTATGTTTACCTCTGACTTCCCGAACCTGCGGTGCTCGTGCCTACCCCCTGAGTGGGGTATGAGCATGGGCTTCAAGCTGATGTAACGCTTAAGCCCCTCATCACGCACCTCTATATCCTCAACACTCCACTTGCCGAATAGCTTGAAGTCCACCATGATTCTCCTCTAGCATCCACAGGCTGGAACAGCGACATAATAACCTTAGCTCACTCCCTTCACCACATCAACTTCAATCTAACCCACCGAATCTTATGCCGAATCCGGCGAATGTCAATAATTTTTTGTTGAAAAGCGTAAATTATAAGTATAGGAGTATAGTTTAGCCGCTTGCCGATATAAGTAGTGAAGTAGGCAAGGAAAAGGAGTCTGACTATTTTGGTGATTTTGCCGTCGTAAGCGTGCCTTTACACGAGCGGCGAACCCTAGTAAACCAGCTTATGGTATTCTTGGGAGTGCTTGCAGTTTGGGCTGCTGTATTTGCCGGCGCAGGCTTAGCTACATGGTTCGGCGCAATCGACATAATAGTCGTATCAGTTATAGGCTGCATAATACTCGGCGTATTAGCATTCCTCACAGGGCTTATAGGAGGTAGAACACATGCATCAACCTACGTAATTCTAAGACACGCTATGGGGAGATTTGGCTCAATAGCAGGAGGCATAATAATCTCAGGCATCAGTGCGACACTATGGTTTGCTTTTGAAACATGGCTCTTCGGCGTCATAATGTCAGGAGCGTTTCCAGGCTTCCCGCTAACCGAGGTCGGGATAGCGGCAATATGGGGAGGAATACTGATGATGATTACTGCGGCCATAGGATATAGAGGCATATCCGTACTGAGCTACTTCATCGTCCCAGCATGGTTCGTAATAATAACACTTGGACTAGCCGCAGCGATAGATGTTAACGGCGGTATGGACGCGCTGCTTGTAGCCAAGCCGCCTTCGCCAGCAGATATCGGAACTGGAATAACATTTGTGGTTAGCTTATACATAGTCGGCGCAACAATAGCACCCGACGTTACTCGCTTCTCACGTAAGCCAACAGACGGCCCTATAGCATGGTTTATTCACGTAGTATTCTTCATGCCTCTCATATTAGCTGCAGGCGGATTCCTACAACTACTCGCGCCAGGTCAGAACCTAGTGGGGGTCATGGTATCTCTGGGCATGATATGGGCAGTCCTTCTTACAGGAGTTCTGGGCCAGTGGACAACCAACGACAACAACCTATACTCGGCATCACTGGCCTGGTGCAATTCCATTCCAAAGATTAAGAGAGTCTACTGGGTCCTCATCATGGGAATAGCTGGAACGATAGTCGCAGCACTCATAGGTTTCGGCTTTGGCATAAGCCTAGATGCCCTACTAGCATTCGGCCTATTCCTAGGAACATTCATCCCACCATTCACGGCCGTAATGATATCAGACTACTATGTTGTGAGACCTTACATACTGAAGGAGAAGGACCCTATGACCAGATATAGATTCGGACCAGGAACCGAGTATTATGCGCTAAGCTGGCCCGATGCTATTGCCGTTATAGTGGGCAGCGCTTTGGCGTGGTATGTACCTCAGGTTAATCCAGCTATACCAGCTTTTGGTGTTGGTTTCTTGACTTCGTTAATACTCCACATAGCGCTGATGGCTGTATGCGCAGTCGCCAAAATAAAGTGGGGAGTGGGCAAGTGGATTGAAACACCAACGGGGTGGTAATGGATGGAGGAGCAGATACCTCTACTATTAAGGAATGTGCGCATAACCCTCATAGCAGCCATAATACTAGCCATAATAGCGGCTACCGCATCAGCCACATCTGACAAGGCCTTGATGGGCTTCACGATAAACACTATGCCGATTATTTTGTTCTCCCTCATTACCTTCGCGCGACTCTCCCCCAAGAAGGATGTCAAGTCCCTCGGCGAAGCAGCTATACAGGGATTATGGATAACTACATCGCTTGGGCTGGTTTACCTGACACTAGCGCCAGCCGCGTATTTCGCCCTCCCACAAACTAGCGTAGCAGTCATAATGCTCGCAGGTGCAATAACCACAATCACAGGAGCGGTAACACTTTACCGTATCTCAAAGACCACAGGAGTTGGACTCTCCGCATAAAACCCAACAATTTGTTCTCTTCATAACATACAACTCAACCATATTCGCGGCTATTCCACGTTGTTTCAGCATCATTGAACTATTATGTGGTCTATGTCGAAGTGTCGTTTGGCTAGGTATCTGGCTAGGTCTATTGTCCTGCCGTCTCTTCCTATTGCTATCCCCTTGTCGCGTGGATTTACGTTTACGACTATTATCTTTCTGCCGTCGGCCCTCTCGGTCAGCCTCACTGGCTCTATTATCTCTGCTGGATGTAGCGCGTTCTTGACGAAGCTTGTCGGGTCGTTGGCGAACTCTATAACCTTGATGCGCTTCTTGAGGAGGCGGGCTATCTCCTTTACGCGCTGCCCCTTTTTGGCCAGAGCCTTCCCTATATCCCCCTGCCTCACCAAGAAGACCAGCAAGTCGCCATCTTCCACGCAGTCAATAACAGAAGCACCCGTAGCCGCTTCAAAAAGCTGGATATAGCGCATCTCGCGTTCTGTGAGCTTTATGCCCTCACTCAACCTCAGACTCACCGACGGCCTCCATTATGCTGGAGCTTCCTGGGTCTAGTACCGCGATGCAGGCTGTGCTGAAGGGCTTTCTCAGCGCCAGTCCCAAATCCTCTGCTGAGAGCTCGGTCTTGAGAAGGGGAACGCCAGACACGTTAGAGACCACCTCAGCCTCCACCTTGATAGTCTCTGGGCAGTTGCGCGCGAGTATCAGCAGCCGTGCACGCTTGTTGAGCGCAGCTATCTTACTCTGCCTAAAGCCCACAACGTACTTGCCTGTCCTGTTGATGACCTCCAACTCCTGACTAATGTCCATCCTACCGACACCCTTTAGCCATGCTAGAGAAATCCCAGATTCGCTACGTATGACTGGAATATAAAGTCTCAAAGCCGCCTGCTTATACTGGCTATTTTATGTATGACACACAATCACTATCAAAGTCTTTTACTATTATAGCTTCCCTCTCCGTTGGTATTGGCTGTATAGCCTTTAGCTCTGGGTAGAGCTCGAAGAGGGATGTGCTGGCCATCTTTGATGCTATGTGCTCTTCGCCCAGCTCTAGCTGGACTAGATGCTTGACCTGCTGTCTTGTCTGCTGCTCGTCTAGGCCGAATGTATGTAGGTATTCGTGGAGGAGGACTACGAAGACGTAGCTGTTTAGCTCTATACGCTCGCGCACTAGGCTTGCGAGAGCGTTTAGGATTAGCTTGTTGAGGACTATGGCGTTTGAGCCTACCGCTGTATATGCCGCTACGTGTGGTGGGAGGTCGGCCAGTATTAGCCCTAGCCCCGCGCGGTGGAGACCTAGGCGCCGTTCTACAACACGCTTAACCAGTTTAAAGACCTCGTCAAATGTTCCAACTTCTCTGAGCTGTCTGTCAAGGTTCTTGCCCTCTTTCAACCTACTTACCTCTCGTAATCTACTTTACATATTCAACTATTTATATCCGTAAGCATTACTCGGGAACTAAATGACACTAATCAACCTAGATGACGAGCAGAAACGCGATGACGGCGAGGTATGCCCCATAGTTGAGTCTATCCGCATAGTGGGAAGCGCGTGGAAGTTGATAATCATACGCTACCTGCTTGACGGGCCGAAGGGCTTTAACGAGCTATTGCGCGCTGTTCATGGACTTAATTCTAAGACACTCTCACGCACCCTTAAGCAGCTACAGCAGGAGGGGCTAGTTGAGCGTCATGTGGTAGCTCTCCAGCCATTCAGCGTAGAGTATAGGCTTACCGAGAAGGGGCAGGCTCTCCAGCCAGTTATTCAAGCTCTACGTAAATGGGGTGAGGAGTGTGCTCTACGCAAATAGGAGCGCCTACCCCCCTATCGTGTGCATCGGCCTTATATGCGGCGCCAGCTTCTTGCTGCTCAGAAGAGCCTCCACACCGGGGGATTTCATGTAGAAGACACGCCTTATGAACAGCTCTAGCTCCTCATCCGACGCGCCGCTCCTAATCAACTGCTTTATGTCATATTCGTCGTTGCTGAAGAGGCATGGGACTATCTTCCCATCCGCCTTCAGCCTTATCCTATCACAGTCCCCGCAGAAGGGTTCTGTCATTGATGTTACGATGTTTATCTCCCCTGGCGCGCCGTCTGAGAATCTATACACCTTAGCTGTGCTTCCCGCCTCGCGCGGTAGAGGCTTAAGCCCATAGACCGAGCTTATCCGCTCAACTATCTCACGCCCACTAACCACACGCTTAGTATCCCAGAGCCTTTGGCCATCAAACGGCATATACTCAATAAACCTAACAACAGTACCAGTCTCCCTGGCAAGCTCGGCGAAATCCAGAATCTCATCATCATTACAGCCACGTGTTACTACGCAGTTTATCTTGACTGGCCTTAGCCCAACACTGAGCGCCGCCCTTATCCCATCAACCACGCGGCCGAAAGCCCCCTTTCGCCCAACTATCACCTCGTATCTCTCTGACTTTAAGCTATGGAGGCTCACCGTAACGCTTTGAAGCCCAGCCTCTTTGAGCTTCCCAGCCTTCTCAGCCAGAAGGAAGCCGTTAGTCGTCATGGAGAGGCTCTCGACTCCGCGCGTTGAGGCTATCATTGCTACGAGCTTCTCTACATCATTACGCACCAGCGGCTCTCCCCCAGTTAAGCGTACCTTACTAACCCCCATAGATGCGAGAATACCAACAATACGAGTTATCTCCTCATAGGTTAGAAGCTCATCATGCGGAATCCACACAGGGTTATTAGGCATGCAGAAGCTACACCTAAAATTACACCTATCGGTTACAGAGATTCTAAGCTTATGCGCGACTCTGCCGAATCCATCAACTAGGGGAGGGCGGCTGGCGTGGCTACTCATCCACATATACATAGCAGGGAGTAGTTTAAAAGCATATTTGCGAAAATTTATGGTGTTTCCGTTAAGAATTTGTTGTGTGTGGCTGTTCTGGCGGACTGATGGGTTTGCTGGAGTCTGTTATTGATGATTGGGGTTTCCCCCTGTTGTTGGCGGCTTGCGTATGCTGTTTTTGTGGGATGGTTAGTTTGCTGAGAGCCCTCCGACGAGTATTGTTGTGCTGGTTTAATGTCCTTGCCGCGTATCGGGAGCGTCTTGAAGGCTGGTATCGTGTCGTGTTGGTCAGGCCTGCTATCCTGTCGCGGAGCGCCTGCATGTGATAAGGGGCTTATCGGCTTGCTGGACTCGACATCAAGCCTAGCCCCATGCAGCTTGGCTACTATCGCCGGGCATTAAGAGCACTGGGGGATGCTGTTGTATTCCTGCTCTTGCAGGCGCTGTAAGATATAGCGCATGGGAGCTCCAGCCATAAGCTAATAAATGTCTTGGTGTTCAGGCCCCCCTCCACCTGACGTCTCAGAAATCCAAAAAGGAATTGAAAGGCTGTCTATCGCTACTAGGTGCTGGCGCTGGTACTATGCTACTATTTTTGTGGGTGTGGTTACTGTTATTGTTGAGTTGCTATGCCTTCTGGATAGGCTATCTCGATTTCAAGCTCGCTTTTTATCGTATGGCTTCGCTGGATTATCTGCTGGTCTAGGGTTGCTAGCTTCGTGGCTTTCATGACTAGGCACGCGGCTATGTGCAGTAGGTCTAGCGTTCTGAGCCTTAGGAGGGGCGCCAGCTTGTAGGCTTGCTTGAGCGTGTCGCTGAAGTCTATCTCGACCAGCCTCGCCCCTGCCAGCTCTATGGAGTACAGCGCCAGCTCCAGGGGCTTCTCAAGCCCGGCCCTCGCGTAGACTGAGGCCAGCTCCACAAGGACTAGCCTGCTGGCCGCTTTCTCGGCTCCGCCTAGCCTTTCCACGAGTCTCTTGGCAGCATCATGGTTCGGGTCCTTCTCATCTGCATAGGAGATAACTAGGCTCGTGTCGAGGTATATCACCTGCTTCCCCTCTCCTCGTCTAAGAGCGGTCTCAGCCCGCCGTGGCTTATCCTATGGCCTGCCTTTCGGAGTTCCTCCACCCCTCTCCTCACCCGCTCCCAGAACTCGACCTCCCTTGCGACATGCTCTAGGCCATGCTGTATCATCAGGTTAACTGCGTGCGACCTGCTCCTAGCTAGGCCTAACTCGACCATCCTATCCGCCAGCTCCACGACCTCCCTCCTAAGCTTAACCGACACAGGTATGCTCAAGAATACCTAGAAATACCATGGAACACCAACTAATAAACCTATCCCCTGATTTCCATCAAACTTTATTGCGGTGCTGTTGGTGGATTGTCGTCTCTAGCTGGTTATTGCTGCTAGAGTATGTGTTCCTGCACCCTCCCTCAGACCACGATGGGTGATGCTGTGTGTAGCTGTATATCCTATTCGAAGTCCATTACGTTGTATATCTCGCGGGGCATGTCTGGGCATCTCTTATCCATCCAGTATTTGCTCTGCTCGACCTGGGACTTTAGGAGCGCCTTAAACTCTTCCATGGAGAGGTGTGTGGTTGGCTCAAGCTCTTTCAAGCGTTCCTGGCTTATTCCTGGGACTCCCGCCGGGATTAGGACTTTCTCGCCCCATATTGGGTGGGGCTTCCACTTGACCGCGCCGCGTGTTGCTTGTAGGAGGAAGAGCTCGGTCTCCTCAATCGTAGGCCTAGTACCGCCCACCACCTTAAGTGAGCCATTAACCTCAACCAGCTCTGGCGTGGGAGACATTATCACCCTATCGCCCAGCTTAACCTCGCTCCACCTATACTTGGCCACTATCCTACCCGTGGTGTTTAGCTGGAAGACATCAATCGGGTCTCCCCTCTCATACCTCTTCCTCAGCAACTCATAAAACCTCACCACATGCGCCGTGTCCAAGACGCCCATGGTGAACTCAGAGTACCGTGGGACGAATCGTACTTTTCCTATAAGCTCGCGCTCCTGCGCCAGGTGGCCGACGGTTCTCCCATCAGCCAAAACCTTCGCAGCGAACGCGGGGTCTGCGAGCTTCACCCACGCGTAGTCGGTGAAGTAGCCAGGAGTTAGGAAGACAGCAGTGTTAAGCGGTGCTGTTGAGTCTATTTCACCGTCAAAGTATCCAGTGTCGTCTAGGTAGATTACTGAACGCGCGTTTTTGTTTTTGAGGCCGAAGTATTGGAAGAGTTCTCCCGCGAAGCTTGGGTTCCCATTCATGTCAAATTCTGTGTTTTCATGCAGGGCGCGTGGGCTTATCGCCGCATTCCACATGGCTTCCTGTTCTGGTGTGAGGTCTTCAGTCTTCGTCCACGAGCCGCGCTCAGAGCCGTAGACCCGCTCCTCTCCAACAGCTATTATATCATCATTCCTTATGCGCTGCTCCTTCACGTAGTCAAGCGGGTTTATGCCAAACTCGCGGACATACTTCTCCACGCTGCTGGGGGTCCAGACATACATCCCATGCGTGGATTTTCCAGAGCCGGTGAGCCCCCAGATAGCCATGACGACGGTCTTCCAGTTGTTATCAACAGTTTTCACGCGGAACTCGCGGAGCGCTGCATGTTCGCCAGTGTAGCCGCGTTTGTATACGTGGTATATCCAGTGGGTTAGTGCTGCCTTCTTCACCTCTCCCTGGTATGATGAGGCTGTTATGATTGTGAAGTTATGGAATGGGAAGCGCATGACCATCAATAGCCTGTTAGTGTTTGGGATTATTGGATTACCTAGGTAGTGGGGTATCGCTATTATCTCTACGTCGGGCTCACCGTCAGGAGGCGCTGGGAAGACGAGCTGCCACCACCTATACGCTATATCTGGAAACTGCGGGTCTACATAGACGCGGGTATGCATCTGGACTGGGCCGCCTGGCTTGCCTACGTAGCCGTCAACCTTTATGAGCGGCCCCTGAGCCAAGACATGCTCCAAAACCCTTAGCATGAGTATCTTATGCTCTCTGGTGAGCTGTGAGTTGTCCTCAATTATTACAGTGCTCGCGGCTGAGCGGCTCCATATATTAGACGCCCAGCCCAGTGAGCCGTTCTTGTACTGTGTTGCGTATAGCTTGGCTCTGTCCAGCAGGTCTTTAGGGTTGTCCCATACCGCGCGGAGGCCAGCTTTCTCCTTTAGTTTGAGAATCCTATAGAATGTCTCCTTAAACCCCTCTATACTCATCTCATCAATATTTGGAATCAATTTCTTAACCTCCCCGCTGGCGGCGTTGAGCCTGGTGTATTTTTAGACAAACACTCTCGGTAAGCGAAGGTTTTAACTATTGCTATTTCTCGCTATTGCTTCCTCACCAACATATCTAAAGGATAGTTAGTGTTAGTGGGTTAGTTTCTTGAGATTTTTTACTATCTGCGTGGTAAATCTCCGCGGACTGAACCTAGCTGCGAATCTGATGGAATTTCTACTCAGCCGCCGCCACTCCTTCTCTGGCAGGGTTAGGGTTTTCTCGATGTATTTTACCAGTTGCTCATCATTCCTTGCTATATAGCCTGTCTGCCTGTGGCGCATGACCTCGCAGAGGCCTGCTGGGTATCTTACTATTACAGGGCATCCCTGGCTCATCGCCTCTATCGGCGCCATACCGAAGTGCTCACCTACTCTTGGATGGACATAGACCTTGGCAGTGCGGTAGAGCTCCAGTAGCTTCTGGCCGGAGACCGTTCCCAGGAACTCGACACCATCAGGCTGGTCAAGCTCGCCGCGTAGCTCGTCAAAGTAATAGCTGTGGCGCGGGTCTGTATAGCCAGCCAATACGAGGCGCGCGTCGGGTATCTTCCTCCTTATACTCCTAAACCACCGTATAAGCTCCTTCTGCCGCTTCAACGGCACGGTACGCGCGATGTATATTACTGTATTCTCACGCTCGCCGTCGGGCTCTGGCTTATTCTCTATGAAGAACCTGCTTATCCGCGGATATACCACAACGGCATTACGCTTCCAGTGCTGCTTTATGGCGCGTTGTGTCAGCTTAGAGTTGCAGAAGAGAAGGTCAACGCAGTGCACCAGCTTATCAGCCAGCATGGGGAACCTATACCGCTGGATATACTCGTTGAGATTTACATCCGATATCTCCTCGTCGTATGGGAAGTGGACGTAGACCGCTGTCTTTAGTGGGTGGGGTGTCATTTTCATGAGCGCCGCGTAGGCTGTCTCCTGTATCACTACCAGCGACGCGTCTGGTTTGAATTCGTCTATTGCTTTCTTCAGAGCCTTATAGTCTGATATGAGTCTATCGGCCAGCTCATCCCCAAGTAGCTGGATGCGGTCTATCCAGTAGAGCTTTATCTCATCACGCCGCGGGAACCAGCTCTCCTCCATAGACGCCGTTACCAGCCCTACTTCATGCCCCATCTCAAGCAGCTCTGACACTAGGATACTCGTCATCCTCTCCGAGCCGCCCAGCATGTCCAGGTGAGGATGAGCCAGCAGTAGCTTCATAGGCTTACTCACATCCGCACTGGTATTAGGTGTTAAGATTGTCCTTACCCAATATAATTTTTAAATTGTGTAGGCCTGGGCTTCTATGGCTTGATGCGGGCTGTGTTTATGACTGGGTATGGGAGGCCGCTGGAGGTTAGGGAGATTGAGGCCCCCAGGCCTGGAGCTGGCGAGGTTCTGGTCAGGCTTGAGATGACGGGGGCGTGTTATAGGGATATCCTCACCGTGGAGGGGTTCTTCCCCAAGGCTAGGCCGCCGCTCATACTTGGCCATGAGATAGCTGGCAGGATTGCTGAGCTGGGTGAGGGTGTGGAGGGCTTCACCAAAGGCGAGCGCGTGGTCTCACTAACATATACGTACTGCGGCCAGTGTAGAAACTGCAAGTCAGGCAGGGAGAACATCTGTAGGAACAGGCTCTGGTACGGCGAGGATATGGACGGCTCGTATGCTGAGTATATTCGCGTAAAGGCTGGTTCTCTGGTCAAAGTCCCCGACGAAGTGCCGCCAGAGGGCGCGGCAATAGCTGCGTGTGTAACGGGGATGCTCATCCACGCTTTCCAACGCGTGGCTAAGCTCTCTGAGAACGAGACTGTGCTGGTTACTGGAGCTGGCGGGGGTGTTGGGATACATGCCGTACAGATAGCCAGAGCATTGGGAGCGCGGGTAATAGCCTTGACAAGCTCCCCAAGCAAGGTTGAGCAGATATCAAAGGCTGGTGCTGATGAGGTTTTAGTTCTCAGCGACAGGGTGGGTGAGGAGATTAAGCGCCTCACGGGCGGCGAGGGCGTTGACCTAGTTCTGGAATCCGTAGGCCAGCTAACGTTCAGCGTATCGTTAAGAGCCTTAGCGTGGGGTGGGCGCATAGTTAATGTGGGAAACGTTAGCGCGTCTTCCGTTGAGATTCCACTAGGTCTTGTAATACTCCGCGAGAATATGGTCTCTGGCTCTATAAGCAGCACCAAGAAGGATGTTGAGCAGGCGTTGGAGATGACGGCGCGGGGGTTGATAAGACCTATAGTCACCGTGCTCCCGCTGGAGAAGGCTCAGGAGGCACACGAGTTGATGAAACGCCGCGAGAGCGTGGGGAGAATGCTCTTCAAGCCCTAAGCTTATGATTTACGCACATCATACCCAACTATCCTAAGCATCCAGCGAATCACATCCCTCTCAGTAACTATCCCAACGAGCCTCCCATTCTCAAGAACTGGAAGACGCCTTATACGATGCTCATGCATGAGCGTAAATGCTTTAAGTATGGGTGTGTCAGGTGTGCAGGTTATTAGAGGATTAGACATCACCTTCTTCACAGGCATGTTAAACAAATCTCTATACAAGACCAGCCCCCTCAATATATCCCGCTCAGTCAAGATACCAACTGGAGAACCATCACGCACAACCACTACAGAGCCTATATCATGCTTGTTCATAACTTGCAGAGCATAGCTTATTGACGCGTCCTCGTCAACGCATACGACTGGCGAGGACATGATGTCGCGGAGATAGCGCGGGAGGTCAATTATCATACGGATTACATAGATGGGTTGATGATATTAACCATAGTAGAGGAAGGCTACTATCCCTCTAAAGAGAAGATGACTAGCATCGTATCACATGCTTCTTCCGAAGAGCTTAGGCTATTATCGCTGGATTAGAATAACAATTACGGTTATTCTTCATCCAGGCTTAGGCCTTATGGTAAGGCCAAGCTTATGATGTCTCGGATATTTCTGGAGTATTAGCCATGGTAGCTGTGTTGGTGTTTTCTTAAACTCTTTAACTATCGGCTCACATATTATACTTGTTGGATGGCTGGCGCGGTTGAGCGGCTCTCCACGGGCGTTGCTGGGATAGACGCGATGCTTGAACGAGGAATACCACGCGGCTTTCTGGTTGCTGTAACGGGGGAACCTGGATGCGGTAAGACGATATTCTCAATACACTTCATAAATCGCGGGATAGAGGAGAAGGATAAGTGCATCTACGTAACCACTGAGGAGTCGCGCGAGTCCATAGTGAAGCAGGCGGCTCAGTTTAACATGGATTTTGAGACGGCGGTAAAGGAGCGTAGCCTGATTATCATAGACGCCTTGATGGGGCGTGAGGATAGGTGGTCTCTTAACTCGCTTGATGTGGAGACTCTTGTGAGTAAGATTGTTGAAGCCAAGAAGGAGCTGGGATATGGGAGGGCTCGTGTAGTTGTTGACTCGCTCTCAGCATTCTGGCTGGACAAGCCAGCCATGGCTAGGCGCTACTCATACTACGTGAAGAAGGTTCTGTCAAAGTGGGACTTCACGATGCTGGCCATTAGCCAATATGCGATAACCACGTCAGACGCGTTCGGCTTCGGTATAGAGCATATAGCTGATGGTATCATAAGGTTTAGGAGGGCTGTTAGGGATGGTGTTCTCAAGCGGTATATCCTAGTGGAGAAGATGCGCCAGACGAATCATAGTACGCGGGTGCATGAAATAGCGATAAAGCCAGGTGTGGGGCTGGTTGTTGAGGAGAAGTTAGAAGCTGGCCGTGAGGATTACTCTCTACCTTCTGAGGTTATGGGGAGGATTGTTGCTGCAAAGAAGAAGGCTGAGAGGTCGCTTCCTCCTTAGGATGCTCTTTACCAGCCTCAGAGGCGGTAGTCGCTGCGGGTTTTGATATCCTCGCCACTACTTGGAGAACTATGGCGGCAACTACAGCACCCCATAGGATATAGCCGTCTAAGCCAAAACCACCAGCGAGGCTGGGAGCGGTCATCATAATGAGCGTGAGCAGCACCATTCCAGCCACTCCGAGTATGCCGCATATTCTTGCATAGCTTCCTAGGATACCAGCTATAGCCAAGAGCGCGGACGAGGCTATAATCAGTATAGCGGTCATCCCAGCGGAGACGCCGCCAGCTCTAAACGCGCCCATCCCAGCGTCGGAGAGAACCAGCGAGTAAAGAGAGTAGCTTGAGCCACTCCATATTGGAAGGTTGAACAAAGCTATGAGAAGCACGAAGCCTATAGCAGTACCAGCGAGTATCGTTATACGCGCACCGAGCGTAATGCGGTTCTATAGCAATCCTAGATAAATCTTTAAAGACGACTCATAACGTATTAACAATCTGCCTGATTTTTATGAAGTCTTTTTATTAGCGCTTCTGCATAAATCATGATTTAAGCATGAGGACGCTGCTTCTCACGCATTCCGACGTTAAGAAAGTTCTCTCGGACATGGGGCGTGTTATTGAGGTTGTGGAGACAGCGTTTAGGGATAAGGGGCTTGGGAAGGTTCAGATGCCAGCTAAGGTGTATCTAAACTTCAGCAAATACAACGGCGACCTACGTGCCATGCCATCATACCTGGAGAGCCTAGACATAGCCGCCGTAAAGATAGTAAATTCACACCCAGACAACAGGAAGCTACACGGCCTCCCCACAGTAATGGCCGTTTTGACACTCGTTGACCCGCGCACAGGGTTCCCACTAGCCATAATGGACGGGACGTTCCTCACGAGCATGCGCACAGGCGCGGCTGGCGGTGTTGCGGCAAAATACCTCGCCAACCCAAAGCCGCGGACAGTAGCCATGATAGGCGCTGGGACACAGGCACGCACACAACTAAACGCCCTCATGACAGTATTCAAAACCATAGAGACGGTCAAGGTTTACGACATCTCACAAGCAGCGGCGCGCTCATACATAGATGAGATGAGCAGACAGTATTCAGGCGTGGATTTCATCATGGCCGAGAATCCCTCAGAGGCAGTGAAGTCAGCTGACATAATCACCACAACAACACCATCCAAGTCTCCCATAGTGAGTGCATCAGCGGTTGAGGAGGGGATGCACTTCAACTGCATAGGAGCAGACGCCCCAGGAAAAGAAGAGCTAGACCCAGAGATACTGAAGAGAGCCAAGATAGTGGTAGATGATTTTGAGCAGGGAATCCACGGGGGAGAGGTTAACGTCCCGATATCCAGGGGGATCATAAGACGCGAAGACATCTATGGAGAGCT
The DNA here is from genome assembly GCA_030059675.1 of Candidatus Pelearchaeum maunauluense. Taxonomy (GTDB): domain Archaea; phylum Thermoproteota; class Nitrososphaeria_A; order Caldarchaeales; family Caldarchaeaceae; genus Pelearchaeum; species Pelearchaeum maunauluense. Next base: position 76,527 of record JANVYQ010000001.1, read on the forward strand.
TGGCGAGATAATAGCTGGGCTGAAGGCTGGAAGAGAGAAGGAAAACGAGATAACAGTGTTCACCTCAACTGGCTTGGCTATACAAGACGCTGTTACAGCCAAGCTGGTCTACGACCTGGCCCGCGAGCAGAATATAGGAATGACCTTGGATATTGTTGGAGTGTAGAATTGTGTATGAATTGGAAATGTTTTGGGAATTAGGTTAAATCTCCAACCCAATAATGGGAGTTGGCTGAAGGCTAATTACTGCATGGCGCAGCTGCTACAGGTGATTGGGAGTTGGTGACGGAGCTGCGGGGAGGGCTAGTTGCTGGCATAACCGCTGGCGCAGTAGCTATAGCGCTCTCATACGCTCTACGCATGACATTCTGCGCTGTTTTCCTCCCAGAGATAGCAGCACAGACATTATTCACACTAACACCAAGCGAGATTGAATCTCAGCTAGTAACATCACTAGGATACTTAGCAAAATACTCAGCGATAGCGGGATCCGTAATAGTTAATCTCATAATCTAAGGCCTTCTGGGTAGGTTCTTAATCGGCGTTTCAAGTAGTGTTGATACACGATTCGAGAATCTGAAGCCACTAATTTACTCCACCGCTTCATTCCTGCTATTCTTCACAATAGCGCTGGTTCTTATCGGCTTAACCGAGATTATCACAACACCAGCCGACACGGCAACCATAGCTCTACAAATGATAATCCCCAACATAGCTTATGGCTACCTACTGCACGGAGCCGCGACGCTACAAGCAAAGCCGCGTAGAATAGTGTGCGAGGCGAGGCTCGGCCAGGAGGCCAGCTACCGTAGGAGGCTTTTCATAAAAACCGCGCCGATAACAGTTGTGGCAGCTACGCTGGCCGTATATAGCTTAGCGACACTTCTCGCATCACGGCAACCCAACAAAACTGTGGGAAACATATAAGCGCAGCAAGGCGACGATTTATTCAAAACACCCATAGTATCTAAAATCGCTGAGTATGAGGTAATTCTACGGTTGGGTTCGGCTGGTTTTTGTACGACTTGTCTGGCATTGGCTGGCTGTGGGGGTGATTTTAGCTGCTCTACAAACCGCTTTAGTGTCTCCTCATCAGCTTGTGCGAATATGGCTACCGAGCCGTCTGGCATGTTCTCCACATATCCAGAGACACCAAGCTCATGAGCTAGCTCCAGCACATAGCGCCTATACCCAACACGCTGTACACCGCCCAAGACGCGGATAGTAAGAGCTCACAACAAACCAGCAATAGAACAACACTACAACCTATATAGCGTTGTCGTTGGTGGGGCCGCCCGGATTTGAACCGGGGACCTCGCGGGCCTTAGCTCCCCCTCTCTATCTGTGGGCCGAGCCGCGTATCATAGCCATGCTAGACCACGGCCCCTGATATGCGTTGATGTCTTCTGGTATATTTGTTTGATTATTCTATTCTTGGCGCTATTAGGTATTCCAGCTTTCCTGAGGGGATTGGGAAGGCTAGCTTTATGGGCCTGTTGGTGGATAGCTCTATTACCGTCTCGTCTGCTAGGCTCTTTCCTGGCTTTATTATCTTCTCCAAGTAGGTGAGGCTGAAGTTGGCGCTCACTTCCTTGTCGGTCTCTATCTCGTATACCGCCGTGCCACCTCTTATGAACCGCGTCTGATGCGTGCCCAGCTCGCCTTTGCTTGAGAACATAACAGCGTCGGGAGCTATTGTTACTTTGGTGTAGTCGCTTACTAGTGATGCGTCCTCTATAGCGTCTTTAAGCGCGTCCGCGTTTACCCGCGCCCGCGCCTCGAAGGTAAGGTTTGGCGTAGCTGTTTTTCCTGTAGCCGTCTCTAGAGCGTTTAGTGTGAAGCTTCTCTCGGTTGAAGCGGCTGGATTGGCGAGTATGACCGTCAGGTTCTTCTTCTCGTCATCATACTCCAGTATGAGCGACTCATTCTTCCTAGCGCGACTCAGCAGTTTATACAGCTCGTTTATGCTGACAGTCATCTCAACTGGCCTCTCACAGCTATACTCCTCTGCGGCAGACTTGCTAAGCTCAAAATTCACCAAGCTAATGTGGGCTGGGTCCATCGAGGTAAGCCGCATGGATGAGCCGTCTATGGTGAATGTTCCCTCCTCTACTACCGCTGAGATTGCCTTGACTAGGTCTGCGAAGTAGTCCGCTGATGGTAACCTCATGCGAAACGCCATAACACTACCCCGACTGTTTTGTTAGTGTTTGTGTATCTGGTTCTTAAAAGGCTAACGGAGTCTGGCCTAGCTCGCGGGGTTGGCCAGGCCCTCTGCCTTCTCCAACAGTCAACGCCGCGTGTTCTCAGGTTATGACTCTGAGATTATGTTTGGGTGCGTTGGCCATCTAACGGATATATGCACGCAGTTGGGCTAGGCGGCCTGGAATGCGCGTGTAGCTAGGTATGAGGAGCTCTAGGCGGCGTATCAAGCTGGAGATGGTGAATGAGGAGGGCGAGAGGCTTACGCTGATATTTGAGGGTAGGATGAGCCGCGAGAAGCTTCTCCAGCTAGCGGACTTCATGGAGCTCTATGGAGGCGAGAGCGGGGCTAGGCAGAGGCCGTCCAACAAGCTGTCGCGCCTAATCGCAGTTATAGAGAAGCACTTCCCATTCACGGGCTTCACAACCCGCGATGTTATGGAGGCGTATAGGCTTGAGTACCGCGAGCCGATAACGCTCAGCACAGCATCAACCTACCTCTCCCGTCTAGCTGACCGCGGCTATCTAGAGCGTATAGCCGTGGGAAACATAGCCAAGTATAGATTGGTCAGCAGCGTCGAGAGGCGGGGCGGAATAGACCTGGAGGAGATTGGCAGTTAGATAAGAAAAAGGGAGATTATATCGTTATTGGTGCTTTCTCCTTCCGCGCTATTGCAGCCTGCGCAGCTGCTAGGCGCGCTACTGGTATTCGGTAGGGTGAGCAGCTTACGTAGTCAAGACCTGCTTCGTGGAAGAACCTTATACTACTCGGCTCTCCGCCGTGTTCGCCGCATATACCTACTTCAAGCTTGTTGTTGGCTTTCTTGCCCTCTTCTGTAGCGAGCTTTACGAGCCTACCCACGCCGCCTGTGTCTAGCACCTCAAACGGGTTGTTCTTGAGAATCCCTTTCTCCAGATAGCCAGCCATGAACTTGGCCTCAACATCATCACGACTAAAGCCGAAGGTCGTCTGGGTTAAGTCGTTAGTCCCGAATGAGAAGAAGTCAGCGTGGAGGGCTATGCTGGAAGCGGTAAGCGCTGCTCTTGGGGTCTCTATCATGGTCCCGACCTTGAACGGTATCCTAGCGCCAGTCTTGGAGAAGACACGCTCAGCGGTCTTCTCTATAATCTCCCTCAAATACGCGAGCTCATTCGCCTCGCTGACTAGAGGTAGCATTATCTGAACTCCAACGGTCTCGCACTCCTCGCGAAGCACCTCTATGGCTGCTGTGAGTATTGCTGTTACCTGCATCTCGTATATCTCTGGATACCTAATCGCCAGCCTGCATCCGCGATGCCCTAGCATGGGGTTATGCTCCTTAAGCTGCTGCACCTTACGTAGTATCTTTTCCTTCTCAGCTATCTCGCTCTCAGGCGCTCCCTTGATGCGCATCTCGTATATCTCGGTTATTAGCTGCTCCGCTGGTGGGAGGAACTCGTGGAGAGGCAGGTCTAGGAGCCTCACGGTAACGGGCAGCCCCTTCATGGCCTTGAATATCTCCTTGAAGTCCGCTAGCTGGAATGGTAGTAGCTTGTCTAGTGCCCGTCTCCTCTCCTCTTCTGACGCTGCCATTATCATCTCTCTGACTATCGGCAGTCTCTCTGGCTGGTTGAACATCCTCTCGGTTCTGCACAGCCCTATACCCTCAGCGCCAAACTCGCGCGCCTTGCGCGCTGCTTCTGGTGTGTCAGCGTTAGCCCTGACGCCGAGACGCCTCATCTCGTCAGCCCACGCAAGGAGCTTACGGAACTCTGGCGTAAGCTCAGGCTCTACTGTCGGCACCTCGCCGAGGATGACAGCGCCGCTAGTACCGTCTATCGTTATGACGTCCCCCTTCCTGACCCTAACGCCGCCCCCCGTCTCGAAGTATTCTTCCTCCATGTTGATTTTTATGCTCTCGCAGCCTACGACCGCTGGCTTGCCCATACCGCGCGCAACCACCGCCGCGTGCGAGGTCATTCCTCCCCTGCTCGTCAATACTCCCTGAGCAGCTATCATACCCTTGATGTCATCGGGCGTGGTCTCAGGCCTGACGAGGATTACTTTCTCACCCTTACCCCCCAGAGCGGCGGCCTCGTCCGTGTCGAAGATTACTTTCCCTGAAGCAGCGCCAGGCGAGGCGTTGAGTCCTTTTGCTATGGGCTTCACCTTCACGCTGGGGTCTAGCCTCCTGTGCAGGAGCTGCATAATCTCCGACGGGTTTATCCGCGATACAGCCTCCTCGCGCGTTATCAGCCCCTCCTCAGCCATGTCTACGGCTATCTTAACAGCAGCCTGCGCTGTTCTCTTACCGTTGCGGGTTTGGAGTAGGTAGAGCCTACCATTCTCCACGGTGAATTCGAAGTCCTGCATATCGCGGAAATGATGCTCCAGCTTCTCCGCCAGCTTAACGAGCTCTTCATACAGCTTCTTATCTAGGTTCTCTATGCTTATCGGCGTCCTAATCCCAGCCACCACATCCTCGCCCTGCGAGTTGGGCAGATACTCACCATACAGCCTCTTCTCACCCGTCGATGGGTTACGCGTAAAGCCCACACCCGAGCCAGAGTTCTCACCCATGTTGCCGAAGACCATGACCTGTATATTGACAGCCGTACCTAGGTCGTCTGGAATCTTGTAGAACCTCCGATACTCGCGTGCCCTTGGGTTGTTCCATGACTTGAAGACAGCTTCTATCGCTGTCTCGAGCTGTTTCCAAGGGTCTTGCGGGAATCCTCTACCCGTTTCGCGGCTTATGAGCTGCTTGAACTCTTCGACTATCTGTTTAAGAGCGTCTGGCGGTAGCTCTATGTCGTGCTTCACGCCGAACTTCTGCTTGTAGCGTTCTAGTATTTCCTCGAAGAGCTCGCCCTTAACTCCCATGGCTGTCTTGCCGAACATCTGTATAAGCCGTCTGTATGCATCGTACGCGAATCGCTCATTACCCGTTAGCTTTGCTAGTGATTTGACTACCTCGTCGTTGAGCCCTATGTTGAGTATTGTGTCCATCATGCCTGGCATGGAGTAGGGGGCGCCAGACCTTACCGCTAGGAGGAGAGGCTTCTCAGGGTCGCCGAACCCCTTACCAACCTTCGCAGCCAACTTCTCCAGCTTGAGCTTGACCTCATCCAACAGGCCTTCAGGCATCTTACCTCCGAGAGCATAGTAGCGTTTGCAGGCTTCGGTGCTGATGTTTATTCCAGGTGGAACTGGGAGGCCGAGAGCAGTCATCTCCACAAGACCATAACCCTTACCCCCCAGCTCAAACCTGCTAAGACCCACCGCCTCCTCAAACAGCCTAACATATTTCATAAAGTACCGCCGAGTAATGATTGAACTATGTAGAATTTAAGTGATGTAGCGAAATTTCCGTTATTTACATAAGCTAATTTATCACGGTTACCGGATGGGATTAAAATATATACAGTCTATTGCTGTTTCCGCGTAAGAGTCTTAATCGCCTCCTTAACCTCTTCTACGGAGGCCTCGTCCTCAAGCGTGGTTACATCGCCTATCTCGGCGCCTGTGGCCACTGCCTTTATGACGCGGCGCATTATCTTCCCGCTCCTCGTCTTGGGCAGCATGCTGACGAAGTGTATCTCCTCAGGCGTGGCTATAGGACCTATGACGCGCCTGACATGCTCGCGGAGCTCCCTGGCCAGCTCCTCAGATGGCTTATGGCCCTGCCTGAGGGTTACGAATGCTATTATCGCCTCGCCCTTTACTGGGTCTGGTCTTCCAGCCACAGCAGCCTCGGCCACCGCTGGATGGCTTGTCAACGCGTCCTCAATCTCGATTGTTCCAAGCCTGTGTCCAGCCACCTTTAGAACCTCATCAGCCCTCCCCAGAAGCCAGAAGTAACCATCCTTATCCCTCATGGCATAGTCGCCAGGATAGTATATCCCTGGGAAGCGCGACCAGTAGACCTGCTTATAGCGTTCGGGGTCTTTGTATAGTGTCATGAGCATCCCTGGCCAGGGCTTCTTGATTACCAGGTATCCTTTCTCGCCCAGCTTCGAGGGCCTGCCCTGCTCATCCACCACGTCGGCCTCGATTCCTGGTAGTGGGAATGTTGCGGAGCCTGGCTTGAGCGGGACTAGGCCTATGTTAGGCGCTGGTGATATTAATATCCCGCCAGTCTCGGTCTGCCACCACGTATCAACTATCGGGCACCTGCCTCCGCCTATCACGTTATAATACCAGTGCCACGCAGCTGGGTTTATCGGCTCCCCCACGGTTCCGAGAAGTCGGAGCGTGCTCAAATCATGCTTACGCGGATACTCCTCACCAAACTTCATTAAAGCCCTTATAGCGGTTGGAGTGGTGTAGAGTATCGTAACACCGTAGCGTTCTACAATCTCCCACCACCTATCGGGAGCAGGATAGTCGGGAGCGCCTTCATACATCACCGAGGTAACGCCGTTGGTCAGGGGGCCGAAGACGATGTAGCTATGGCCTGTAACCCAGCCTATGTCGGCGGTGCACCAGTATACGTCGTCATCCCTCACGTCGAACACCCAGCGCTGCGTCGCATAGACGTACACTAGGTATCCCCCAGTGCTGTGCACCACGCCCTTCGGCTTGCCTGTGGTTCCAGAGGTGTAGAGTATGTAGAGCGGGTACGTGGATTCCAGGGAGACTGGCTCAACATACCGTTCAGCGTCCTTCATCAACTCGTGCCACCAGTGGTCGCGGCCTTCTTCCATCTGAATCTCACGTCCTATGCGTTGGTAGATGATTACATGCTCTATTGATGGGCAGTCCTTCAGGGCTTCGTCTGCTATCTCCTTTAGCTGTATCATGCGGCCGCGCCTATAGCCCCCGTCTGCCGTTATGAGGACTTTGGCCTCGGAGTCTCTTATCCTGTCAGCCAGCGCTGAGGAGCTGAAGCCTGAGAAGACTACGGTAAAGGTGGCGCCTATACGCGCGGCTGCGAGCATGGCTATTGGGAGCTCTGGGACCATCGGCATGTATATCGCCACCCTGTCTCCCGTCTTGACGCCCAGCTTGAGAAGCACGCTGGCGAACCTATTGACCTCGCGGTATAGGTCTGCGTATGTTAAGACGCGTCTATCTCCTGGCTCTCCCTCCCAGATGATTGCTGCCTTATTCTTCCTCCAGCTCTTTACATGCCTATCAACAGCGTTGTATGAGGCGTTAAGCCTTCCTCCCACGAACCACTTGGCGAAAGGCGGGTCCCACTCAAGCACTTTATCCCATGTCCTGAACCAGACAAGCTCTGAAGCTACCTCAGACCAGAACCTCTCCCCATCCTCAAGGGAGCGCTTGTAAAACTCCAGATACTTGTTAGTTGGAATTATGCGCGCCTCAACATCTATACTCCCCAAATCAACGGCGCACATATCAAGGCTTTTACATAATCGTATGTGATGGATAAATTTTTCCAGCGTAATTGCGGATATTATGGGCTTTAAGATGCTAATTAGACGGTGGTCTAGACACCCTGCTCAATAAATAAGAAGGAGGGGGATTATTGGTTTATTTGGCTATTCCCTTCTCTTTGAGTATGCGCCAGACGGTCTCGGCTTTGAGTGGTGGGTCTATGTGCCTAACGCCTAGGTGTGCGAGTGCATCAACAACCGCGTTGACTACTGCTTGTGTTGCTGCGATTGTTCCCGTCTCGCCTACTCCCTTGACTCCAAGCGGGTTGTGTGGTGAGGGTGTCTCGGTGCTGCTCGTCTCTATGCGCGGCACGTCTGCCGAGGTTGGCACAGCATAGTCGGAGAGCGTGGCCGTTAGTAGGTTTCCATCCTTGTCGTAGACGGCCTCCTCCCAGAGAGCCTGCGCCATACCCTGAACGACGCCGCCCTGAACCTGTCCCTCCACTATCATCGGGTTAATCTGCCTACCACAGTCATCAACCGCCACATACCTCTTGACATGCACCTCACCCGTCTCTGGGTCTACCTCAACGACGCATACATGCGTGCCGAATGGGAAGGTGAAGTTCTCTGGGTCGTAGAATGCTGTGCTCTCAAGCCCAGGCTCCATGCCTGCTGGCAGCTCTCCCTCTCCAGCCAGGTAGCTGGAGAGCGCTATCTCAGCTATTGTTTTTGCCCTCTCTGGCGCGTCCTTGACATAGAACTTGCCGCGCTCAAACTCTATGTCCTCCTCGCTGGCCTCAAGGAGGTAGGCGGCTATCTTCTTGGCCTTCTCCTTAATCCTCCTACACGCTATCGCTATCGCGCCTCCTGCTACTGGCGTTGTTCTGCTTCCATACGTCCCAGTGCCGAAGGGTATCATGGCGGTGTCTCCATGGACTACCTCCACATCCTCAAACGGCACTCCCAGCTCTTCCGCTACAATCTGGGCGAAGGTTGTCTCCTCTCCCTGGCCGTGTGGGTGGCCGCCTGTGTAGACGGTTACCTTCCCCGTTGGATGGACCCTCACGACGGCGCTCTCCCATAGCCCTAGGCCGAAGCCAGTAGCGCGCACAACGCGCGAGGGCCCTAGGCCGCATATCTCTACGTAGCTGGAGATTCCGATGCCTATGAGCCTGCCCTGCTCCCTGAGCCGTTTCTGCTCTTCGCGGAGCTGCTGGTAGCCCACTAGTTCTAGGGCCTTGTTGAGAGCCGCCTCGTAGTTGCCGCTGTCGTACTGTAGGCCTGTGGCTACCGTGTATGGGAATGCATCAGGCGGTATGAAGTTCTTCCTCCTCACCTCGGCTGGGTCCATACCGAGCTCATGCGCCAGTATATCCACCATCCGCTCAACTATGAACGAGGCCTCTGGCCTGCCAGCCCCCCTATACGCATCAACGGGCGCGGTGTTTGTGAGAACGCCATAGACCTCACAGCTTATAGCTGGTATCTTATAACACCCGCTCAGCATCGTCCCGAGTAGTATCGTGGGTATTCCTGGTGATGCTGTTGAGAGATACGCCCCTAGGTTTGCGTATGCCTTGACCCGTAGGCCGAGTATTGTTCCATCACGCTTGGCAGCGAGCTCCACGTATTGTATGTGGTCGCGGCCGTGTATTGTGGCGAGATAATTCTCGCGGCGGTCTTCCATCCACTTGACTGGCCTACCAAGCTCCTTAGCCAGGAACGCTACTACAGCCTCGCCCCCGTAGCAGTGTATCTTGCTCCCGAAGCCGCCGCCAACATCCGGAGCCACGACGCGCAGCTTATGCTCAGGCACACCCACAATACCAGCTAACAACAATCGGTGTATATGCGGGTTCTGCGAGGTCATCCAGACAGTAAGCTCCCCAGTGGCTTGGTTGTACTGCGCCACAGCGCCACGAGTCTCTATCGCAGTGGGCTGTAGCCTGTTGTTTATGATGCGCTGCTTAATCACCACCTCAGCCTCGGCAAACGCCTTCTCAACATCTCCACCGCTTATGCTCCAGTGGAACGCTATGTTGTTCGGCACGTCATCATAGAGCTGGGGCGCTTCTGGCTTTACTGCCTCCTCCTGATTAACAACCGCTGGGAGCCGCTCATACTCAACCTCTATTTGCTCCAAAGCGTCGCGAGCAACGTATGGGCTCTCCGCAACAACAACAGCAACGGGGTCGCCGACGTAGCGCACCCTATCAACGGCAAGCGGCATGTACTTCGGAACCTTCAGGTCTGCATTCGGTATAGCCCAAGCACACGGTACTGGGCCTAGCTTGTTCTCCAAATCCTTACCAGTATAGACCGCTATGACGCCAGGCACCTTCCTGGCCTTCTCAACGTTTATGCTCACTATCTTGGCGTGGGCGTATGGGCTTCTGAGAAACATGGCGTATACCATTCCTGATAGCTTTATGTCGTCGGTGTATCTGCCCTGGCCTGTTATCATGCGCGGGTCTTCGCGCCGCTTGACTCTTGCTCCGAAAATCGCGCTTACCGCCACGCCTTACCTCACCTCCTGCTGCTGGCCGCGCATCTGCTCAGCCGCAGCAAGCACGGCCTCAACTATCTTCTGGTAGCCTGTGCAGCGGCAGAGGTTTCCAGAGAGCCCCCTGCGTACATCCTCCTCGGTTGGGCTTGGGTTCTGGGTTAGCAGCCAGTACGCCTGCATGAGCATTCCAGGCGTGCAGAAGCCACACTGCAAGCCGTGATGCTCCCAGAAGGCCTGCTGTACAGGATGCAGCTCGCCGTCGCGCGCCAGACCTTCCACCGTGAGTATCTCAGCACCATCAGCCTGCACAGCAAAGATGTTGCACGACTTCACGGACTTCCCGTCCATTATCACCGTACAAGCCCCGCAGTTGCCTGTATCGCATCCCACGTGAGTGCCTGTCAAGCCCAGCACATCGCGGATGAAGTGGACTAGCAGCATACGTGGCTCCACCTCAGCAGAGTATTGGACGCCGTTTACCTTGACGTTTATCTTGGCTAGCTGGGCTGTTGGTGGCGCTGCTTTTGCGCGCGGCTTCCTCCTGTCTACACGCTTCTTTCGCGGCATGTTGCATCACCCTCCACGCGCCCTGCTTAGGGCTTGCTTGACGGCTCTCCGCGTGAGAACGCGCGCCATGGCTCTGCGGAACTCTGCGCTGCCCCTCAGCGGGTCGTCAAATGGTTTCGCATCCTCGGCGGCTGCTTCTGCCGCTTCGTCTATAACCTCGTCGGTAAGCTCGCGGCCGACTAGGGCTTCTTCCGCCTTCTTAGCTCTAAGGCTAGTAGGACCAAGCGCTGTCAGCCCTATCCCAGCGTATTTGCATGTTCCGTCTGGGCTTATGGTTATCTGGGCCGCTACGCCAGCTATCGCGAAATCTCCCGCGCGGCGCTCCATCTTGAGATACGCTCCGCCGCTCCCCTCTGGGGGTGTCGGTATCCTTATCTCGGTTATCAGCTCATTAGGCTTGAGCGCTGGCGTGAAAGCATCTACGAAAAAGTTATCCGCCTTTATTGTGCGCTGGCCGCGTGGGCCTGCTACGCGTATCTCTCCGCGTAGTGCTAGGATTACCGCTCCCCAGTCTCCCGCTGGGTCGCAGTGGGCTAAGGCGCCGCCTATGGTTCCTAGATTCCTGACCTGCGGGTCGCCTATATGCGAGGCGGCCTCAGCCATTATTGGGACACGCTCTCTTATGAGCTCGGACTTCTCTATCGTGCTGTGCCTAGTCAAGGCGCCTATCTGAATCACTCCCCTCCCAGCCTTGATGTACTCCAGCCCCTTTATCTTGTTGAGGTCTATCAGATACGCTGGAGTAGCCAGGCGTAACTTCATCATGGGAACTAAACTCTGCCCACCAGCAATAACCTTAGCTTCTCCACGCAGCTTATTGAGCAGACTTATCGCATCCTTAACCGATTTTGGTGCAAAATACTGAAAACTTTTTGGATACATTTCCTTTTCAAGTAAATAATTGAAAGTTCCTCCCCCGATAAAAGCTTTTAATATAAACTAAATTTGCAGAAAATTAGAGCAGCGCTCAATTATGGTTATTATGTCTTGCTTTGATACGGCTCTTCTAGGCTGTGGGTAAAGAAGCGGAATAACGCAGTTCTTGGTATATTGCTTGAGTTTTTCCCACGTTTCCTCCTCTTGGTCAGCGACGATTGAGACCGCTTCAACCAGCTCCTCTGATATTGCTTTTATCGCTTTCTCCCGCTCTCCAGCTCTCCATAGCCTATCCACCTCCTCAGCCACATCGCCGTAGCCCATGACGTTGAGTATCCTCCTATATGTGGGTGCTGCGCAGTAGAATGCGACTGAGCGCCGAAGCTCGGTTAGCGCATCATCGCTGGAGGAGGCTGAAGATAACACGAATGAGTATAGGCGTAAATCCTCAAGCCTGCGGCCTGACTCGCTAGCTCCTTTCTCCACATTCTCGCGTATGAATGACATTGCTTTGGGGGAGAACATGTTTAGTATAATGCCGTCCGCCATCTTTCCCGCTAGTTGGAGCATTTTCTCGTTCAGCGCCGCCACGTATATTTTTGGCGTGTGTTGCGTCTTAACCCAAAGCCGCATATCCTTTATGTTGAAGAACTCTCCCGCGAAGCTTACGCGACAGCCAGAGAGGTAGCCGCGTATTATGCTGAGATACTCCTCCATCCTCTTGACTGGTTTTGATGCTGCTACTCCATGCCCGCGTGTGGTGAACTCAAGCCCTCCAGCGCCCAGCCCAAGGATGAACCTACCGCCGCTCAGCTCGCTTAGCGTGGCGGCCTCCATAGCCATCGTGAGAGGCGTCCTAGAATAGATACTAACTATCGCCGTCCCCAGCGTAATCCTACCAGTCCTGCCAGCGGCGTATGCCAGCGTGCTGAAGCCCGAACGCCCTATCTCCTCGGTAACCCACATGCTTGAGTATCCAGCCTTCTCGGCTGTTGATGCTACCTCCGCATACTCGGCCGCTATGAGGTCTACACTTCTGGTGCATACGCCCAGCTCCATGCCCAGCTCACATGCGTTAATCACTCATAAACCGTCTTGTTCAGCTCTGCTAGTCGTTGGAGTTGCTCCACCATGATCCGCCTGTTCTTCCGCCGCTCCTCCGCCTCCCGCCACCTCGCCAGCTCGTTCTCCGTTTCTGGCCTGTATGGCGGCACCTCGCTTGGCCTACCATCTCTCCCTATATGGACAAACGTTAGATGCGCCGTGCTTGCGTGCCGCCTGCGGCCAGTGTAGGGGTTCTCCGCGATTATCTTCGCACCAACCTCAAGCGAGGTTCTACCCACATGGTTTAAGGCAACCTCTATATCAATTATATCGCCCACCCTTATCGGGTAGTAGAAGACCATGCCATCCACAGAGCCCGTGAGAACTATGCCTCTACAGTATCTGCTTGCTATGGTGCCCGCCAGTTCGTCTAGGAGGAGGAGCATCTTGCCCCCGAACATATACTCTCCATAGAGGGCGTCATCAGCAAGAACTATCCGCGAAACCCTGCGGCGCCACCGCGAGTCTGGCGCATACTCGGAGACGTCCAGGCCGTATTCATGTCTCTTCGCGATGCTTCTTCTCCTATTCTCCCACCGCTTAACGGCCTGCTCGTATATCTCACGCTCCTGCTCGCGCGGCCTTATCTTGGTATGCACCTCGCGCGGCTCCCCACGCGCGTCAGTAGCTACGAAAGCCATATGCGATAGCGTTGTGAGGGAACTTTCACCCGTGAGCGGGTTCTCCGAATATGCCTCAACACCAATCTCCATAGAAGCCCTGCCGACATACTCAACCCAAGACCTGACGAGAACCATGCTGCCGATCTTCACGGGGTTTATGAAGAAAATGCTGTCAAGCGCTCCCAGCGTAGCGCTGCCGCGCGAGAGCTTCACAGCAGCAAGCGCAGCGGTTGTTACCATCCAGTTCATCATATAGCCGCCGTGAAGCATGCCCATACTATTGGCATGCTCGGGTAGAACACCAAAAATTGACTCAACAACGGTATCCTTAATCGCAACGCTATTTCCCATGCAAATTCACCAGCATAAAACAGCGTTTAATTAGGATAGCTCAATAATAAACTGCGTGATTCTTAAAATATCGCAAACAATCGCGGGGAGTTTTTAATATTGGTTGTGATTTTTATCTATATATCCTACTCTTCGCTGCGGCGTTTTACAGACATGCTGCGGAAAACATTAGCTGTATTGTTGGTGTTGATGCTCCTTGCTAGTTTTACCGTAGTGGCTGCTAATGGTGATGAAGATGAGGAGGAAAAGGAGAAAGGCGGCGAGGCTGGAAGGGGCGGTGAGAGAGAGGCAGGCGAAGGCGGCTCAACAGGCCTGGCCAACATGGTCTTCATGCTAACAGTAGCAGCGATAATAGGCGTTGTAGCCTACACACCAATCCAGACAATCTGGCTGAAGCCGCGTAGCAAAAATGTCTAAAACACAACACCTCTACCTACTTCTGGCTATAATACTCATGCTCACATCGCCTACTGCGGCGCTGGCTGAGGAGGATGAAGGGGAGGAAGATGCTGCCAAGGGCTTGGGCTGGATAGCGGTATGGACTGGAACTATAGCAACTACCTCGCTAATGCTCTATAAGAGGGTGAGGAGCTTACCCATATCAGATAGCACCGTGCGCGAGCTCTCCATATTCTACAAGCCGCTCCTAAGCTTCCACATCCTACTAAACACAACAGGATTCACAGCAGGTCTGGCGCATGGATACATATTCTCTAGGAGCATGGAGCCGATAACCCTATCGCTGGTAATCGTGATGCTCTTCCTCACGGTGAGTGGAATACTACTGAGATACACAAGCGCCAGGAATCTGAAGATATTCAACAAGCTCATCCATGGCCAGCTCATAATGACAATCCTAGCAATATCGCTTGTGGTTTTGCATATTCTAACTGCTGAAGAGTGAGGGTCGGATTTTATAAAATAGTAAAGGATTTGAAGAAGAAGAGGACAGAACTATATGCGCGGGAAGTTGAGAATCTCACGGCGGCGCCTACTAGGCTTAACCCTCACATCACTCCTAGCCCTTAGCGTAGGCGTCAGCTACGCCGAGACGCGGACACTGCTAAAAACGCGGCTGAAGACAGGGATGAGCGCCAAGATAGCATTCCTAACAGACCCACACATACACTCTCTCGGAGCTGTCGAGGAGACCGTGCTGGAGCAAGTCGCCCACGAAGAGCCTGACATAATCCTCTTGGGTGGTGATGTGGTTGATGAACTTACAAGAGACATAAAGAGCGCTGAACTCTACATTTCCCAGCTAGACGCGCGGGAGAAATTCGCAGTAATGGGAAACCACGAGTATTGGAGCGGCCTCGTAGGAGAGATGGCAAGCATACTCAAGCGAAACGGCTTCAACATACTAAAAGACACACGAATAACCTCACGCGCAGGAAGCATCTACGGCCTAGACTGGCGCGAATCCCGCATATACCCACAGCTAACAGCAGAAGGAATAGTATTGGTTCACGACCCTAACGCTGCGCAGAACATAAGTGGCAGATGCCTAATCCTAGCAGGCCACACCCACGGAGGGCTTGTAATAGCAGGCCAGACCATATACTGCAACTCAGTATACGTACGCGGAGAATACAAGATAACCCAAGAAACAACCCTATACGTCTCACGCGGACTCGGACAAATGCTACCGCTGAGACCAACATCACCGCTAGAACTAGTAATAGCAGAATAATTCTCCACCAAAAAGATATTATACCCTTGTATTGATTCCAGTTCATTAATCTATTTTTACTGAAATTTAAGAATAACCACAACACAGATAAAATTAGGTGATTTTCTCATGAATGCACTTCTAATACATAATAACATTAATAATAGTGGCGGCGCTGAGCGCGTCGCCGTATCAGTACTCGCACTGCTTAAGCATATGGGATTCAAAGTAACAGTACTATCGTCAGGCCACGTAGAATGGGGAAGAATATGCCGAAGCTTCAGATACAAGCTGGACGAGATAAAGCCAGAACGCGAAATACCGCTAAACGCCAACAACTTTGACGCCTACAAAATAGCAGAAGGTCCCTATACGATATTAGCCAGACAAAGCTACGACATAATAATATCAACATACACAGAGACAGAACGGGGCTTCGCAGACATAAGCTACATACACTACCCATACCTCTACGGACTCAAGGAGGAGCGTGAAAAATTCTACAACAGCAACCTCTGGCGACTATACTACACTCCCTACCACATGATACACGCGCAATAGACAGCGTATTCCTACCCAGGACAACACTAATAGTTAACTCCACATACACGCAGCTACTCGCACAACGCTACATGGGGATAACGTCGATGGTCATACACCGCCAGTAGATGTAAAGAGAATAAACAAGCTGGCTGCGACAAAAACAAAGAGGCGCGAGAATGTAGTAATAACAGTTGGACGAATAGCGCCAGGTAAAAACCTAGACATAATACCATACATCGTCGCCAAAACGCGGAGCGTGAAGAAATTCCTCATAGTAGGAAATATACAAACGATGTTACCCGACTACCTAAACCGTCTACAACACCTCATCAACAAGCTGGGTGTGCGCGATAAGGTCGTGCTACTGCCAAACCTAACCTTCGAGAAGAAGATAGAACTAATGGCCAACTCGCGCATCTACCTACATACCATGCCCAACTAGCACTTCGGCATAGCAATAGTAGAAGGAATGGCGGCAGGCCTAATACCCGTAATCCACCGTTCAGGAGGACCATGGCTCGACATACTACAGAGAAGACACAACTTCGGCCTCAGCTTCACAACAATAGAACAAGCAGCCGAGTGTATAGACGAGATACTGACAGCAGAGGAATGGTTCATGGACAGCCTCTCAGCAGAAGCGCAGGAAGCAGCGAAACGATTTGACGAACAAATATTCAAGGATAAGATGCGCAGACTAATACAGCTACACCCAAACAGCTAACATATCCTCAAGACCCCCATTATGGGGATAATCATGCTTTTATAAAAGAAGTCAGAACCTAAACAACAGCCGTGAGCTTATCACAGCTAAAAGCAGTCTTACCAGTCGCAGGTCTAGGAACGAGAATGCTACCAGCCACAAAAGAACAACCAAAAGAAATGCTGCCAATCTTCGCAATAACCCACAACGGAGAGCCATGCGTAAAACCACTACTACACCTAGTCTTCGAACAGCTCTGTAGCGAGGGCATACGCGAGTTCATCTCCGTAGTAGGCCGTGGAAAAAGAACAGTCGAAGACTACTTCACACCAGACTACTCATACGTAGAAGCGCTCAAAAACAGCGGCAAGAAGGCGGCGGAAGAGCTAAACAAATTCTACAAAATGATAGAGAACTCAACACTAATCTGGGTAAACCAGCCGGAGCCGCGCGGATTCGGACATGCGGTTCTTATGACACAGAAGGTAGTAGGCTCGAACCCACTCATCGTACATGCAGGAGACACTTACATAATCTCACATGGAAAAGAAAGACCACTGACTATTATGTTTAGAAAATTCTTAGAAAAGAACGCTGAGGCTATTCTTTTACTTCAAGAAGTTGAAAACCCAAGACAATACGGCATAGCCGAAATAACAGAGAGATGGAGAATTAATCGTCCAACATGTGGTAGAGAAAACAGAAAAGCCAACAACAAACCTAGCAATAATGCCAATATACATATTCAGACACACAATATTTGACGCGCTTAATGCGATAAAACCAGGCATAGGTGGTGAGTTACAGCTAACAGACGGAATACAAGAGTTGTTAGACCAAGGGAAAAAGCGATAGCAATAAAACTAGATAAAAGCTCCATCCGACTCGACATAGGAAACCCAACACAATACTGGGAAGCCATACAACAATCCTACAACCATGGAAAAGGGTGACTGATAAATGACGCCAAAAAATTAAGCCAAAATTCTCATTCATAGGCCTGGGATACGTAGGACTCACAACAGCAGCGTGCTTCGCCTCAAAAGGATTCACCACACTATGCTATGATATAGACCAGAACAAAATGGAAAAAATATCCAAGGGAGAAGCGCCGTTTTACGAGCCAGGTCTAGAAGAACTCCTAAAAACAACAATAAGCAACAGAACACTACAATTAGCAAGCAGCAACTACGACGCGGTGATGAACAGTAATATAACGTTCATAACCGTAGGAACACCATCAAAACCTGACGGAGACATAGACCTAACATACGTCCAAGAAGCCGAACGAGACATAGGCCGAGCGCTGCGTGAGAAGAGGGAATGGCACCTAGTTGTCGTGAAGAGCAGAATAACCTCCAAAACCACCGAAGAGCTCGTCAAACCCATACTCGAAAGAGAGTCAGGGAAAAATGCGGTGATGACTTCGGACTATGCATGAACCCAGAGTTTTTACGCGAGGGAAACGCGGTCGAGGACACTCCAAATCCAGACCGCATAGTAATAGGTGAATGCGACCCAAAGTCTGGAGAAGAACTTGAAAGAACCTATAGAGAGTTCTACGGCAACAACACACCACCCATCCTAAGAACAAGCCCAACAAACGCAGAACTCATAAAATACGCCAACAATGCATTCCTAGCAATGAAAGTCAGTTTTATAGATATGATAGCAAATTTATGTCAAAAACTTCCAGGAGCTGACGTAGAACATGTTGCGAGAGGAATAGGACTTGATAAACGAATAGGGTATCATTTTCTTAAAGCAGGACCAGGATGGGGTGGTTCTTGCTGGCCTAAAGATCTTAGAGCATTTTACTCATGTTTAAAAAACTAAATGTTGAATCAGAGTTAATCCAAGCAACAATTAAAATAAATGAAAAACAACCTCAAAAAATTATCCAGCTAATAAAAAATATGTTAGGTTCATTACGTTATGAAAATGTAGCCGTTCTAGGATTAGCTTTTAAAGCTGGTACAGATGATATAAGAAACTCTGTAATAATAAAAATTATAAGAGAATTAAAAGCTAATGGTGCTAAAATAAGAGTATATGATCCTAAAGCAATAGGAAAAGCAAAAACTATTTTAGGACAAGGTATAAAATATTCATCAATCAGTATATGAATGTCTAGCTGATGCTGACATAGCCATTATATTAACTGAATTGGATGAACTTAAAAACATCAAGCCGGACACCTTTAAAAATCTGATGAGAAATAAATGTGTAATAGACACGCGAAGAATTTACGATATTGAGGAATTTAAATCCATGAACATTAGATTCCCCTCAATAGGTGTAGGTCACTTACAAAATCAAGCGCTTAACTATCAATTAATAATTCCGTCAAGGATAAATAATAGTGACATAAACAATTATAAGTTTATAAAACTTTTAAATAACATGAAAAAGAATTTAAATACGAGATTAACATATAAAGAGACAATGAGAATAAATATTACGTGGTTTAAAAGGCGCTGGTATGACTTTAGAAATGGTCATAGTACCTATCTAGCATTTCTTTTGGCATTCACCAATTTTATAGTTATTAATTATCGTCTAGTAGTTGAAAAGTTACCAGAACTTCATTCATTTTTTCCATCATTAACGATCTTTGCCCTTTTCTTCGTAATAACATATATACCTATGGCCATTGTTATAGGATATTTACATAGAACCCGCCAATTAAAAACGGAATATAAGATAAGTTTCGAAGCTAACCCCATAGATGCAAAGCTTTGGCGTATACTTCTTGAAACTTTAAACGGACAGATAGACCGTAACGAATTGGAAGAAATAATCAGATATCTGAAAAAAATAGAGAAAAAGGAATAATTATTCTTCAAAGATACAATATTATGAACGTAAAATTAATATACTACTGGTTAAAGAATTTTTGTTGAAAATCTTGAACTATCTAACAAATCGGTATACATTCACTTTCCTGTTGTTAGACAGACTAAAAACCACAAAGAATGTTAGATTTCATTATGTATCATTATGCATTATCTTTTTGTTAATAATATTTTATTTATTTTTAAGAATTTTATCAAAACCACTCAGAAAGCTAATAAAAAGAGATTCAATCAATATCAATTCATTAATCAATCAAAGAATGTTAACACACTTGCCACTAGGTTTAAACATGAAAACTATAAACGTGACATTTATATTCAGATCAAGAGATTTAGTCAATATCTATTCCATTTTGCTTAACGATCACTATGAAAAAATTGAAAGAGACTTAATCAAAGATCTCAAACCTGATATATTTGTAGATGTGAATAAGTTTGAATTTATACATAATGCGGTGAATATTGATAGATTTAGGCCTGATCTTGGCTTGTCTGATAAAGTGCAAGAAATAGTAAATGGTTATCAATATATCTTTTACGCAGGACGAATAAATGAGAAGAAGGGAGTCGGGGATCTTTTAAGGGCATTTGCTTATATAAAAGATAATTTTAGTGATGTGGTTGTAGTATTGGCTGGTCAAGCTGAGGGTTATTATACTTATTATTTTAATGAACTCGCGAGAAAACTTGGTATAAGTGATAGGGTGTTTTTCGTTGGGCCTGTTCCTAATAGTGAAATGCCGTATTATCTTAATGGTTGTTTGTTTATGGCTTATCTAACGCGTGGAGCTGAGGGGATACCTCGTGCTATTTTAGAGGCTATGGCTTGTGGAAAGCCAGTTTTGGCCACGCGTGTTGCTGGTATACCTGAGGCTGTTAGGGATGGTGAGACTGGGTATCTTGTGGAGCCGCGTAATATAGAACAGATTTCTGCTCGTCTTTCATTTATGTTATCTAACAGAAAAGAGCTCCAATATATGGGCTTGCGTGCTCGGCGCTTAGTTGAAAATGAATTTAGTTATGATGTTGTTATACCAAAGTTGGTAGAGTTGTTCCGTGATATTTCTAGTGAGTGAAATGGGTTATGCGGGTTTTGTTTTCTGCTTCTGGTGGTCGGGTTGGTGGTGCTACGATGGCTTTGCTTTATTTAGCTTTGGGTTTTTCTGGTTTGGGTGTTGAGCCTATTCTTTTGACTACTCCTCCTTTAGCTATGTATCGGAGGTTGTATAGTAGGTTGGCTGGTTGTGGTGTTGTTTTGGTTGTTTCTAGGTGGCGTTGGCGTGGTTTGGCTTATTGGTTGTGGCTGGTCTTTGCGGCGGTTTTGGCTGTTAGGCGTTATGGAGTTGGGGTTATTCATTGTCATGGGACTAAGGAGGCGGCTGTGCTTGGTTTGGTTGGCCGTCTTTTGAGGAGGCGTGTTGTCTATACTGTTGAGGGCGACCCGTTGATGGAGCTTTATTACGCTGATAAGAGGCCTGGGCTGCTTGTTAGGGTTTTGCTTGCATGTGCTTGGTTTGTTGGTCTTAGGCTTGCTAGTGTGGTTGTTGGTTGTAGTAGGTGGATGGCTGAGACTCTGCGGCGTAGGTATGGTGTTGAAGCGCTTTGGGTTTGGAATCCAATAGATTATGCCCGTTTCAGCTCCGCCGATGATGGGGGGCTGCGTGGTGAGAATGTAGCGGTTGTTGCGCGTTTTGAGAGGGTTAAGGGTATCAAGACGATTATCCGCGCTTTCTCTAGGGTTCATGGAGCTAGGCCAGGTAGCAGGCTTGTGTTGGTTGGTGATGGTGTTGAGCGCGGTGAGCTTGAAGCCTATGCGCGGGAGCTAGGCCTTGGTGGGAGCGTTGTCTTTATGGGTTTTCGCGATGACGTTGAGAGGATACTTGCTGATTCGTGTTGTTTGGTTATGCCGTCGCTTTATGAGCCGTTTGGGATGGCTGCTGCGGAAGCTCAGGCTGCTGGTAGGCCTGTTATAGCAGCAGCGACGGGTGGGCTTTTGGAGATTGTGAAGGATGGTGAGACTGGGTTTCTCTTTAGGCCTGCTGACTGGCGTCAGCTGTCTGAGAAGCTTCAGAAGATACTGGATGACCCTGCGCTACGCGAGCGTATGGGTTCTGCCGCTAGGCTTAATGCGCGGCGATTTGCTCCTGAAGAGATAGCGAGGCGCTACCTCTCCATATATAGGAGGCTCCTAGCCAGATAGTTCTTTGTTATGTTGTGTGCTGTTCATACTCGCTTATCAGTCTGCTTACGTTCTCTAAAACCTCTCTCGTCATGTTAAATGCTTCTTTTGCTTCGTCTCTTGTGAAGAGCATGTCTGCTGGGTTTGTGGATAGCTCATCGCCGTACATGGCGGGTTCTCTCTTCTCCGCCACGATTCTACTGATTTTCGCCATCTTTTCCACTTCAAACCATCTTGGACACCTGTCTGCGAATCTTAGAAGCACGTTACTTACATCGTGTTTCTTTGGATATTCTATTCCTACGAGTCTTAACGCGCCTTTTAGAGCTAGTTCCACGCATTCTTGTGAGCTTCTGATGGCGTAGGCTGGGCTTCCTTCATTGTATTCTCTCTTTGCGGTCTCTAATCTGCGGGTGCCCTGATTTACTAATGCTCTCGCGATTTTGATGTTGTTCATATTTCTATGACCTCTCCGAAGCGTAAGTTGGGTTTGAGAACCCATACCCACTCGTGGTCAGATAGCATTATTCGCCTCGCGTGTAGCTTCTTTAGGTTTTGCTTAGCCTCTTTAGCTACTCTAAGGTATGTTCCATCGTCCATTAGGACTATTCCGTCTATTAGTGTGTCCAATATGATTGGTGGATGTTCTGCTAATGTGCTAGGTGATATTGGGTAGAAGGAGATGTGGGTGTCTATTCCATGTTCTTCAAGCCATCGTATCTCTCTTGATACTTTAGGTGATTCTTCTATTTCCACGAGTTTCTCCAGCGACTGGCCGAGGGAGTCGAATCCCTCTACTACGACGAGGAGGTCTATGTCGCTGTCTGTTCTGGCGTTCCCACGCGCAACTGAGCCGAAGAGTATTATGCTCTTAATCCAAGGGTGTTTATGCGCTTCTGCGCAGAATAATCCTAGGAGCCTCGCGTATCTCTGCTGTGGAATTTTATCAAGCCCCCTTATCACACCATCTACGGCTAGGGTATATGCTTCTGGCTCGGCGAGCCTGTAAAATCTCCTACGCCCTCTACCCTCGTGTAAGAATATACAGGCGCTCCGTCGCATTCAGCTTAGAGCCACTCTGGCAGCCACATCACTCCTAACCAGTCTCTCAACATCTTCAACAGTGAATATATCTTCACCAAAGCGGGAGTATAGCCTGCAATAGAGTCTACCCAACCATCGTGGAAGCCAGCTGGCCATTACGTTACCTATTAGGTAACGCATCTATATAAGTCTCCTAGACATCAGCTTACAGATAGATTACCCACAGCTTCTCCATACTTGCTGCCTGCTCACTATCTTTTAATACGGCTGGCTTACGGTCAGAGGCAGCCTTGATAATAGTGACGGGAGCGTTTGGCTTTATCGGTAGTCATCTTGTTGAGGCTTTGCTGGATAGGGGTGATGAGGTTATTGCGTTGAGCCAGCCTGCTCCCCCTGAGAATAACTACGCGTATATTGCGCGTCATCCTAATGCGCATAGGATGCGTGTTGTCTTAGCTGATGCCCGCGACCTAGATGCTATGAAGGCGCTCTTTAAGGCGAGTCAGCCTGAGGTTGTTTATCACCTCGCCGCTATGGCGTCGCATAGGCTCAGCATGAATGAGCCATACCAGTATCTAAACGCCAACATACCCTCGGTTATGAGCGTCCTTGAGGCAGCGCGCCTCACCGAGCCCAGCCCCAAGATAGTCTTCACCTCCAGCAGCAGCATCTACGGTGATAACAAGCCGCCCTTCAACGAGAACATGGAGCCCAGACCAAAGGGGCCTTATGCTGTCAGTAAGGTTCTTGGAGAGAGGCTATGCAGGCTGTATAACGAGGCTTATGGATTGGATTGCCCCATAATAAGATACTTTAATGTTGTTGGTGAGCGTTGTCGTAGTAATATTGTTTTTAGGATTTTTGCTGACAGGATTATACGTGGTCTTCCTGTTGAGGTTAATGGTAGGTGGTTTGACGGTGAGTTCAGGCCTGCTGAGAGGGACTTTACCTATGTGAGCGACGCTGTTGAGGGAACTATCCTGGTTGGTGAGAAGACGGGTGGATGCGAGATATTCAACATAGGTTTCGGCAGGCCTGTGAGCGTTATGCGCATAGCTGAGCTGCTCATGGAGTATCTTGGGAGGAGGAGTCAGACGTTCTTTACAGAGCTTAAGCCCCATGAGGCGCTGATAAGCTACTCCGACAACACAAAGGCGCGCAACATGCTTGGCTGGTCGCCGCGCGTGGATATAGACGAGATGACGCGCAAATATGCTGAGTGGTACAGGAATACCAGCTCATCCCTAAGGTAAAGGTGGGTCAAGTCCCCGCTCATCCAAATACCTAAGAAGTTTGGCCATCAGATTGGATACACGCTCAATAAACAGCGGAAGTTCTTCATGCAGAAGCTTATAATCCACATCAGCATATAAATGAACCAAGATATTTCTTAGTCCTGTGAGCTCTTCAGCCCACTCTGCCTCGGTTTCTGTGAATACGTCATGCGCACGTAATTCCCGTGGGATTGACTTGTATGTTTTTGGTGGTGTCCATCCCTCAGCAGCGATTATCGCATTACCTACATCCAAAAGTGCTTCAATCGCTACATGAACCTCCCTCTCAACAGCTGGGAATACGTCTTTTTCAAACAATTCATCAAGACGTAATGTTGAATATTTCTTTAGACGATTTATAGCCTGCTCAAATCTCGCTATTCTATGTTGTAGTTTTTCCTGCAAGGATTCTCTCCCTCATCTTTTCATAATGTAGTCTGAGTACTGGAGCTATGTCCAGATACATGATTGTATAGTATATTTTGTCTTTGAGTAGCTGTTGTTTATCATTTACTATTAGGGGCTTTCCGCTTGTTAGGGCGCTGTATGCTATGTCTAGTGGTGCTTTTTCGACGTCTATAATATCAATGGTTGTGGCGTAGGCTAGGCTTAGCCTGCCTGAGAGCTTCGCACAGAGCTTGAGGCGTGTTACCGCATCTTTAGAGCGCCATTTTACAGCAATATCAATATCGCTGTCATCCCGCGCTGTTCCCTCGGAATGCGAGCCGAAGAGTATAGCATAAGCTAGTTCTGGTTCTCTTGAGAGCTCAGCCCGTAGCCGCTCGGAGAGTCCCATCACTCATTAGATAATGTTCATGCTTCTATTTATGAGGGTTGTAGAGTGGCGTATTACGTGGAGACGTGCCTGATAATGGATGAGCGTGTTTGTGGTTGGGCAGTCCTTTATATACGCTGCACCTACGGTGAGTAGGGTAGGGAGTTGAGGTTTGGCCTAATCATACCCAACATGAGCCCTTACTGCGATGTTAAGCCAATCTCCGAGGCTGCGCGTGTTGCTGAGGATTCTGGGTTTGAGGCTCTGCTCATCTGGGACCACTACACCCTCCCATGGAGCGACGCCACGCTTGACGCTTGGGTTGTCCTCTCATACCTCTCCTCAATAACGGAGAGGATTAGGCTGGGAACCTGCGTCTCTCCGATCCCCTTCAGAAACCCCGCCGTCCTAGCCAAGATTGCCGCTTCCGTTGATATTATCTCTGGCGGCAGGGTTATCCTCGGCGTAGGCGCTGGCTGGCATAGGCCAGAGTTTGAGGGGTTTAGCGAGTGGTATCCAGATGCCGAGCGCGTGACCAGGACGTTTGAGGGTGTAAAGATTATGAAAGCCCTCTGGGAGCGGGGCAGGCTCAGCTACGAAGGGCGCTACTACAAGGTGCGGGGCGCCGTTGTAGAGCCCAGGCCGATACAGAGGCCAGGCCCACCGCTCTGGTTCGGCACCACAGGCAGGAGAATGCTACGCTTCGCAGCAGAGAACGGAGATGGATGGATACCAACCATGACAACACCACGCGAATACAGCAAACTAGCCAGCTACCTACGCCAACACATAAAAACCGACAAGCTACCCAACTTCACCTTCGCATACGCAGACTTCGACATCTACAACACGCCAAACGAATATATCACAACGATTGAGAAATATGGGAGCGTTGGCTGCATGCTCTACTGCGTGACGTGGAGGTTTCCGAAGCAGCAGTTCATCGCTAAGCTTAGGGAGTTTGCCCGCGAGGTTATGCCCAGCTTTGGATGAGGCAAACCTATAATCATGGCCCTTTCATTGAGTATTGTTGGTGTATGTCTGTAAATAGGCGGGCCGTCGTCTGGTTTGATGAGGCGGTGGAGGATTTGGAGACCGGCAAGAAGCTCTTTGAGGCTAGTAGATATGCCCACGCGTGTTTCCACGCTCAGCAAGCCGCTGAGAAAGCCTTGGAAGCCCTCATAGTAGCAAGGCTTCACCGCATAGAGCATAGCCATGACCTCGTAGAACTCTATGAGCATGTCAGCAGCTTCGTAAAGCTGGAATGCGCCGACAAGCTACCCGCGCTCTCAGCGTTCTACACGCAGGCCAGATATCCCAACGCAGGGCTTTTGAGGCGTCTAAGGAGATAACTAGCGGGCAGGCGCGCGAAGCTATAGAGACCGCTGGGTGCGTGGTTGATGCTGTCAAGCCTCTCGTCAAGGCATAGAGAGACTATACAGGCTTTCTTGTAGAGCCTAAAGCGGGAGCTCCCTGACGCTGAGGCCTATCTCTTCGGAAGCCTAGCGCGCGGCGACTGGCTGGAGGACAGCGACGTGGATATAATAGTTGTCACAGACAAGCTAGCTACGCAGAAGCCCTGGGAGAGGACAGCCAAGCTCAGACGCTTAGCGCCGGCCAACACAGGCTTTGACATAATAGCGCTGACACACGAGGAGTTTAGGAATGCACAGGGAGATTATGATAAGCTTATTAAACTCTTATAATTCTTAACCCATTTTGGTAACTACAGACTCCAAAAAGACGCCTTTTTCGTGTCTCTAGACACGAAAAAGTAATATTATTCGTCGGAGGTGTTACGAAAAATGCGCTGGCAGGATTTGGTGGCGATAAACCCTTGGTGGCGTAGGGGTGTGGATTTTGAGCCAGACGACCCAGACATGATGCGGCTGGGAGAAGCCCCCATTAAGATTGAGAGGAAGAAGTTAGCGTTGCAGCCAGGCAGGATATACATCCTCCGCGGAATCAGGCGCGTAGGCAAGACAGTATACCTCAAGAATCTAGTATATCACCTAATATCTGAAGGGATAGACCCCAGAAGCATACTCTACATTTCATGCGATAGGCTGGGAGGTAGGGGGAAAGCCTTATTGAATGCTATAAGGAATTTCCTAGACAACTTCACTCCAGCAAAGTCGTTCATAATGCTTGATGAGATAACCTACCTTAAGGATGAGTGGATTCTCGTTCTTAAAGAGCTTGCTGAAAGACCTGAAGCCGAAAACATGGCGATAATAGCGACAGGCTCAAATCCAGCATCAATAAGAGAGAAATCTGAACGCCTTCCAGGGAGGCGTGTAGAGGGAAATAACTATCTCATGTATCCGCTGACATTCAGGCAGTATCTCGCGAATCTCTCCAATCATGCTGGGTTAAGCGCATCTCTACGCGAAGCAGCTATGAAGATAAGCAGCCTTAACGAAATAAGCATACCACTACGAAGCGATGATTTGAGAAACATTACCGACGCATCACTATACTTGAATGAACTACAGATACTCTTCCGCAAGTATCTACTAAGCGGCGGATTCCCTCACACTATAAATGAATATCTTAAAAATGGATGGATAAGCCTTGATAGATACGAGGAGCTTATCAAGGTTGTGTTGGGAGATTTATCGTCGGTCAATAGAAGCGAAGCTATAGCTAAGGTTTTGTTAAGCGAGGTAATTGATAGACAGAACTATGGCCAGAGAACAAGCTACACATCGCTAGGAGCTAGGACTGGCTACCCTCATACGACCATCCTAAGCTATCTTGAGACTCTTGAAGAGGGGTTCATTCTATTTACTCTCAACGCGGTTGATGCCAGCAGTAGGAGATGGCGGATAAAGCCCAAGTCGGATAAGAAGATATTCGTTATAGACCCGTTTCTATATCATGCTTTAGCAGCATATCTGCGTGGTGAGGAGGGCTTTAGCTTATCGGAGGAGATGATAAACGATGAAGAGCTGTCTTCCAAGCTTGTTGAGGGCGTTGTTGCGTCTCACCTGCTTAGAATAAGAATAGCACCACACTTGGTTGAGAAGGACTCGTTCTTGGGCTTCACATACGATAAGAGAGGAGAGATTGACATCGTTTTTAGAGCAGCAGACAAAGTGGTTGGTTTTGAGGTGAAGTATAAAGAAGAAATAGGCAGGATTAAGCATAATAACGTGTATGGTATGCGGGCGTCGGTGATTTTGACGAGGAACGACTATAATCTATCCCAGGAGCCGCCGGTCATACCAGTATCTCTTTTTCTGGCCTTATTACCTAGGTCAAGTAAGTTGCTGTGACGTTGGTGGTTGTTATGGTTGTGGTTAATGGTGTTGATGTTGGTAAGGTGCGTGATGCTTTGCGTGTTGTTGGGGAGCAGGCTTCTGTTGTTGAGAATCGTGTTAGAATGAACCTGCGTAGGGCGCGTGTTATATGGTCTGGTGATGGCCTTGCTGTGCGTGTCTTCTGCGGTAGGGCTTCCTTTAGGGTTGACGAGCCTGTCGAGCCTGGGGCTAGTGGCGAAGCTCCTACCGCTGTTGAATACTTGTTGGGAAGCTTGGCCGCCTGCGTCGCCATAGGCGTGGTCTATAACGCTTCCCTGCGCAACATTAGCTTGGATTCGCTTGAGGTGGCCGCTGAGGGCAGGATAAACAACATACTCACATTCCTAGGGCTGGAGAACGGTGGCCACCCCGGGTTTGAGGAGGTCAGCCTGAAGGTCTATGTTAGGAGCGGCGCGCGTGAGGAGGAGCTTAGGGAGCTGGTGGAGCATAGCATAGCAACATCCCCCGTGGTTAATTCGCTCACGCGGAGCGTGCGGCTTAAGCATGAGCTTAGGGTCTTCTAGAGCTCTTCCAGCATTTTACCTCCCACGAGCAGCTGGCCAGCGTCTATGATGAACGCCTGGCCCGTTATTGCCCCAGCCTCCTCAGAGGCCAGGAACGCCACCAGCGCCGCGACCTCCTCAGGCTTCACAAGCCTCCCCAGCAAGGTGTGCTTACTGGCCCACCTGCTCTTCGCCTCCTCCAGGCTTAGGCCAGAGTAGCTAGGCGAGACCCTCCTGAGAAGCTCTATCAAGCTGAGGCCCATCTTCGTCTCCACGACGCCTGGGCATACTGCGTTGGCAGTTATGTTATGCGGCGCCAGCTCTGCTGCTAGTGTTTGTGTAAGCGCTATCACCCCTGCCTTCGCCGCGCTATACGCTCCCAGCCCAGGCGTTGCTCTCACGCCAGCTATTGAGGAGATGTTGATTATCCTGCCCCAGCGCCTGGCTATCATGTGCGGCGCCGCTTCGCGCGAGACGTAGAAGACGCCTGAGAGGTCTGTCTCTATCATCCTTCTCCATAGCTCGTTGTCCGTTGAGAGTAGGGGCGCCGCGATTCCCTGGCCAGCGTTGTTGATTAGTATGTCTATCCTTCCCAGCTCTTTCTCGGCTGTCTCCACTAGGTGTGCGGCCTCGTCTGGGCTGCTCACATCCGCCTTCACGGCGATCGCCTTCACGCCGTAGCTCTCTGCTTGCCGCGCTACCTCGCGCGCCTCCTCGCCATGCCGCCTGAAGCTCACCGCCACGTCAGCGCCGCGTCTAGCCAGCTCAAGCGCAACCGCGCGGCCTATGCCCCTACTACCACCCGTTATCAACGCAGCCCTGCCAACGAGAGACGCCAACGGAAACCACCAGCCAACAAAAGTTGCGGTGATTTTTATCTTATGACCAGGGGCTTACAACTTATTATTATCAGCGGTTTTCGGCATTATTGGGTTTTGGATGGTTTTTGGGTATAATGGCAGGATTGCGGTTGTGAGTCTCTCCGAGAATAGTGTGGAGTATGTTGAGCCTAGTGAGGAGCTTCTACGCGGCTTCTTAGGCGGCCGCGGCCTAGGCGTTGCTATAATGTACAGGCATGGGAGGGGCGTGGAGCCGCTGGAGGAGCGGAGCCTACTGTGTGTCATGGTAGGCCCTCTAACTGGCTCAGGGTTCCCACTGGCGAATAGGCTCACACTCGTATTCAGGTCTCCCCTCACGGGCACGATAGCGTGGACCAACACGGGCGGCTACGCTGGCGCTGAGCTGAAGAGCGCTGGGTTTGACGGCCTCGTCATACAGGGCGCCAGCAAGAGGCCGTGCTACTTGCTCGTCTCAGAAGAGCGCGTGGAGATTCGCGATGCCGCTAGCCTGTGGGGGCTGGACGCTATGGAGACTGTGGTAAAGCTCCGCCACGCCCACGGTGATGCGCGCATCCTCTCAATAGGCCCCGCTGGCGAGAAGATGGCCCCCATAGCTACGGTTCTCAACGACATGGGCAGGACCAGCGGGGTTAGGCATGGTGTTGGCTGTGTTATGGGGAGTAAGAGGCTTAAGGCGATAGTGATACGCGGCAGGCCTCTCGCGCGTATGAGCATGGCTGACAGGAATGGGCATATAGCCATGCTGAGGAGGGCTCAGATGAAGATACGCTCCTCACCCCTGCTCAATCATGACAACGGCCTGCTCGCGGTTCATGGAACGCCCATAGCGGCCGAGGCGCTTGGCAAAAACGAGGCAATCCCATTCAAGAACTACCGCTTCACCGCCCTAGAGGGTTACGAGCTAGTCGGCGGCAGGAGGATGACGAGCAGCATACTCATAGGCAGGCTCACATGCTCTACATGCCCAGTAAGCTGCCGCCGCGAGACCGCCTCGTCGGGCAGATACTGCTTCAGGGTAGAAGGCCCCGACTACGCCCAAATATCATCGCTCGGAACCAACTGCGCCGTCATAGACCTGAAAGCAATCTCGTACATGAACTATCTCTGCTACGTGCTGGGTGTTGACCCTATTGAGATGGGGAACTCTCTAGCCATGTTGGCTGAGGCTACTGAGCGCGGTGTTGTGCGCGGGGGGTTGGGGTGGGGTGATGTGGATAGGATGGTGGAGCTTATTCGCATGGCAGCGGCGAGGAATGGGGTTGGCGGATATCTAGCCCTGGGCGCTGAGCGCGCGGCGCGCGAGCTGGGTGATGAGGAGCTGAGCATGTCGGTCAAGGGGATAACGATACAGAACACAGACCCCCGCGTAGAGCCTGCGTGGGAGCTGCTCAACGCCACAGAGAACTTCGGCGGCGCCGCGCACATCTGGGTATTCGCAGACCTCGTCCATAGCATGCGCGACGCTGGTGTTGAGCCCTCGGTAAGCCCTGAGAGCGGCTACGCCGATATAGCGGCCGCGGTCAAGCATAGACAAGACCTAGTGGCTGTTCTGGACTCGTTGCAGGTATGCGCGTTCTCCAGCTATGCCCTAAGCGTGGAAGACTATGCGGAGGAGCTTAGGAGCATAACTGGTTATGAAATCACGGGGGAGGAGCTTCTGGGGATAGGTGAGCGCATCTTCAACCTGGAGCGGCTGTTCAACGCCGAGCATGGGATAGGCTCATCACAAGATAGACTTCCGAGACGCTTCACCGATGAGCCAGTCCCCAGCGGCAGACACAGCGGAAGCGTATGCGAGCTTGAACTTATGCTCTGGGAATACTACGAGCTACGCGGCTGGCGCGGCGGCCAGCCGCCCAGCAACGCAGTTAAGGAGCCTCCACCACTATTCTGACTGTGCGAATATCCTCAACAATAGCGAGGCCGCATCAACAATATCACGCATGGAGAGCATGCCCACAGGCTTGCCAGACGCGTCTATCACGGGCAAGTGCCTAACGTTGGCCTGGCGCATACGCTCAACAGCGACGGCGTCGTCGTCGGGCCCTACGGTTATCACGTTCCTTGACATTAGGTCTGTTATTGGGGCTGATGCGCAGAGCGCCTCCTTGGCGGCGGCGAAGATTACATCACGCTCCGTGAATATCCCAGCCAGCCTACCCTCGTCATCAACAACGATAACACTCCCAACACGCTTATCCCACATGACGCGAACAGCCTCATCCACACGAACACCAGAAGAAACAACAATCGGAGGGGAACTCATCAAATGCCTAACCTTAATCTCAGGCGACTTGACATACCTCTTGAAGAGCGGCACAGCCTCCACCAAGGAGTTAGTCTGCGGAGCGTAGTATTAAGCTCATAGCCCTACCGCTAGGCTTTATAAAAGAAGAAAGAGAGATGGAGCGTTTAGCTGTATTGTTTCCTGAGCTGCTCAGCGGCCTGCGACATGGCGAGGAGCTTCTGATACGCTGTCCTGGCGGTATTCACAGGCGACTCAGCGAAGGTACCGAAGCCACAGTCTGGGTTTAGGTATATGTCCTCTGGGTCAAAGTATTTGAGCGCCTCGCCGACCCTGGCTACGATTTGCTGCGGGCTCTCAACCTCGTCGCTCCGCGGATTCACGACCCCAAGCCCAAGCTCCTTTATGCCAGAAGCATCTTTGAAGACAGCGAGCTCCCCTGCGCGCTGCGTGGCGAACTCAAGAACGAACTGGTCAACCTTCATCTCCTGGAAGTAGGGTATGAGCGGCGCATAGTCGCCGCGTAGTAGTGATTCTTCGCGCCTGCTCCAGTTTCCCCTGCATACATGGACGCCCAGCTTCACGCCTGAGATTCCCTGAACAACCTTATTCACCAGCTCGGTCGCGAACTCAAGCTCCTGGCTGGGGTCAACCTTGAAGAAGATAGCTGCGCACATGAAGGTCTGGCTGCTCTCACCCCCATACACCACTTCGGTCAGCGTAGGCTCGTCAAGCTGGACAAAATCAGCGCCAGCCTCTGCCAGAGCTATAATCTCCTCACGTAGAAGACGTATATACTCGCGGGCAAGCTCCTCCCTATCCCAGTAAGCATTCCTAGAGACTGGGTCTATCCAGCTAGCGCGCGTGAGCATATACGGCCCTGGCAGCGGTATCTTGATTTTCTTCTTGGTGTGCTCTTTGAGGAACTTTAGCTCGTCAAGGGCTATTGGCCGTTTTCTCTTTACTGGGCCTACTGCGACTGGGCTCTTGATGGCGAAGGCAGGCACGTCTAGGGCGCGGAGCATCTCCTCGTAGCGCGACTTGTCCTGCACGTAGTCCATCACCTCAGCCACCGTCATGAGCTTGATTCCCTCAAGCTTATCTGCCACGAAGCTGTAGAAGTTGTCCCGCCTCTGCTCGCCGTCGGAAATTATGTCTATCCCAGCGTCCTCCTGATACTTTATCGCTAGGAGAACAGCCTCGTCAGCCCTCTCGCTAAACTCCTCATAAGATATTTCTCCGCGGTTCTTTTTCTTCAGGTAGTCCAGGAGCCAGTTTGGTCTTGGCCAGCTTCCCACAACAGTCGTTGGAAAGAGTTGTTCAGCCATCCCCTCTCACGGCCTGTGTATTGAGAGCTCTGGTATTATGCTTACGTTTCGGGTTAGCGTGTTCCCCACAGGCGAGGTGTTGAAGGTCTCGCGCCATATCTCCTCCACCTCCTCCTGGCTGGCGCTGGTCTTCACGTAGAGCTTGACCTTAATCTCTCTGTACCCTGGATGCCCCTCCCTGCTCAGGCCTAGGAATGTGAGTATGTTGTCTATCCTGCCCTCCAACGCTATCTCCAGGTTGTCTATCTTGACGTTCTTCTTCGTGGCGTTGAGTATGAAGCCCACCATGAGGCACGAGCCTAGCGCTGCCAGTACGTATTCAACAGCGTTGGGCGCCGTATCCACGCCCGCCAGGTCTGCTGGCTCGTCCACGACGAAGCTGTGGTCGCGTATATACGCCCTGCCCCTGAAGCCGCCCAGCCAGCGCACACGCGCCTTCCAGACGTTTAGCTCCTCAGCCTTATCACGATTCGCCGAGACAAGCTCCACAATCTCGCGTAGCTTAGCCAAATCTAAGCCGTTTATCTGCTGAGACATATCCACGCACCTCCCTCCTTTCCAGCCTAACCAATATTTCTTAAATATAAGCTTATTATTATACCGTAATAAGATGATGACCCCAGCCTCCTTTGACGCCGTAGCAGAGCAGTATGAGCGGGTGCTAGTCCCCCGTAGGAGGTTGCAGCACCTCCTCCTGCTGGAGGCTCTGGAGCTTTCTGGCGATGAGGTGGTTATAGACCTGGGCTGCGGCACGGGCGCGCTTACCGCCATGATTGCGCAGCGCCTAGAGCGTGGGAGCGTCGTCGGCGTGGACGCGTCGCTGCGAATGCTTGAGCACGCGCGTATGAGAGCTGCGCAACAGGGGCTTAGCA
Organism: Candidatus Pelearchaeum maunauluense; assembly: GCA_030059675.1. GTDB lineage: Archaea > Thermoproteota > Nitrososphaeria_A > Caldarchaeales > Caldarchaeaceae > Pelearchaeum > Pelearchaeum maunauluense. Next base: position 110,236 of record JANVYQ010000001.1, read on the forward strand.
ATATGAGGCTACTAAACAGGCCGATAGAAGGGGTTGAAGAAGCCCTCCAGGGAGGCGGGTTTGACGCGGTAGTAAGCAGCCACGTCCTACACTGGCTCAAAAGTCCGTCAACGCTATTCCAAGCAGCCTCTCACCTACTAAGACCTGGAGGGAAGCTAGGGCTTATCGTAGCTTCGTTTGACATGTATCTGGAGCTGGTTGAGGCTATTAGGGAGGTTTCGCGCCGCTACTGCCCATACTCGCTTGTTGAGGACTTTCTGCAAACGCTGGGTAGGCAGCACTACTCTCCCAAGATGCTAGAAACACTACTAAACCTACACGGCTTTAAGACGAGAACCACGATAGAGTATAGAGCCACGCATAAGATAGCCAGCGTTGACGAGTATTTGGAGCTTCTACACGCGGCTACTGGCGGGCGGTATTTGCGATACTCAGGCTGGGAGGCGTATGGCAGGTTTGTCCAAGACCTGCGCCGCGTCCTTGAGCGGCGCGAGGAGCTTAGCTTCACAGACCACGCCATAATAGCCGTGGCCGAAAAGAGCTAGCTCCTCACTTATGAGGAGCCGCGCAGACTAGATTAGGGAAGAGATTGACGCTGGCCGAGTATATCCTCGCAACCCTAGCTGCGTGTATAGCGATATTCATCGTTCCTGGACCTATCTTCTTCCTCTCGCTCAGCGAGGGGGCGCGCAGCCTGCGTAGGGGCTTTACGATGCTGCTGGGCGTCCTGACGGCTGAGGCTATACTCTTAGGATTCACCGTAGTGGGCTTCGTCATAATACTACAACGCTTCATGACCTTCCTGAAGATTGGCGGAGCAGCACTACTCGTAATACTAGCCCTACTCGCTTTCCGCTCAGCATTAAGAGAGCAGCCCCGCGAGAGGCTGGAAGCAAGCGGCGCGCCCTACATAAAGGGCTTCACCCTAACATTCCTAAACCCGCCCTTCATACTCTGGTTCATTACGGTGGGCGCCTCCCTGCTTGACGCTGGCTTGAGAGCTGTTGGGGAGCTGTCCTACCTAATCTTCAGCGCGGTTCTCCTAATCTCCACCGTGATTGTGACAGCCACGATGGTTGTCGCCGCCTATGGTGGGCGTAGCCTGCTTGGCGAGCGGGTGGCGCGCATCCTCTCGCTGATTGCTGGGATAGCCTTTACGGGAATAGCGGCGTCTCTCATAATCTCTATTCTATCCGCCTAGAGTATTCAACTACTAAACGCTTATAAAACGCTAATGCAGGGCGATATGGCGGTGGTTTCGGAGTGCATATGGCGTTTGTCCTCATAAACACCGAGATAGGCGCTGAGGAGGAAGTGATAAACGAGCTGAAGAAGATTGGGAACGTGAAAGAAGCTTACGTCGTGTATGGTGTTTATGACATCGTAGCCAAGGTTGAGGCTGATAGTATGGACAAATTGAAGGAAATCGTCTCCTGGCGCGTAAGGCGCTTGGACAAAGTACGCTCCACACTAACTATGTTGGTGGTTTCTGGGTGGCCTCCTTAATAGATAGGTGTGCCGCCTATACTCTATGGAGAAGCAACGGCCTAGTTAGGTGTCTCCTCGCTGATGGTGGAACCTCATAAAACCCTGGCTTGATTTTACGCTCCAAAGGTTGTTTTTCCGCCGCGCTTCTTGGGAGACGTTTCCCGCATCTCTTGCATCGGTAGCCCTCATCCCTGCCAGCGGACTTCATCCTCCTACCACAGCAGGGGCAGAGGGGCGGCCTCAAGACATAATGCTCAGCCAGCGCGAGAATCTCCAGCTTCTCCATATTTAGCGTAAGCCCCTCAGGCTTCATCTTCACACCACCCATAACCCTAACCCTATCACCAGGCACCAACGACCTAACGATATTCCTAAACTCGCGCGTAGGCTCGTAGGCAGCGCAGATTATCTCACCACCAGCGTCGCGTATGCGTATGAACGTATGGCCTCCTGGTATCGTGTATGGCGGTGAGCATACTACTCCAGAGATTACCGCGCTCATATTAGCCCTCAACTCGGCTATGCTACACTCAACAAGATGCTTGTCGGTGGCCTGGTTCGTCTTGAAGACCACAACCCTCTCAACAGGCTCGTTAAACCTCACCATCCCAAGGCCGCGGAGAGCAGCCTCCGCTGAGACAGCCCTAACACCGGCCAGTACTGGGCATGGAGTGTGAGGAGCTATGCGGAGCTCTCCCGTCTCTGGGTCTATGTTGTCAAACGTCTCGCCGCGCGTTGCTTCATCCATAACACGGACAGACTCGCTGTCTATCCTCCTCACAGTTCCCCAGTTCTCAGGCACGCGATACGCTATCGCCTCAAACGTGTATTCGTCCATCCTGTATGATGCCGCCGCTAGAGCGCCTATCCTCCCGCGGCCACCGTTAAAACCGTGGAGCTCTGCACCGTGGGAGGATGCCAGCTCCAGCGCCTCGTCCAAGCTCACAAGCTCGCGCACGGCCTTCTCGGCAAACCTGGCCAGCTCCCCGCTGACTTCGCCCAAGATGAAAGCGACGCCTGGCTGCGTCTCCCCGTAGCCATGCTCATACAACCGCTCAACAAGAGCTAGAACCTGTTTCTTCGCATCCTCAACCCTCTCCCTGCCCAGCCCAACGTGAAGCGCTATAGCAGCGTTCCCCCGCGTCTTGTAGGGGCAGTTGGGGTTGAGCCTAACCAAGTATGGGTGGTCAAGCATCCGCGCGCCCATGTTGCGCAGAGAATCAAACAACACGGCCCCCACGTAGGTAGTGCACATCCCATCCTTGGAGTCGGTGTCGTCAATACCGATGTGCAGCGTTTCCTCCCCAGCCGCCAAAGAGCGCAAAGCCCCCAGCACGAACCCGCGATGTTTCTTGCTCCTTTCTTTATTTTATAACGTAGCCTATATAACGTAGGTTGTATTACAGGGGGTAGGCTTGACGACGCTTGAAGAGCCAAGGCGGAGAATAGCGCCTGACGAGGTGGCGCTCAGCTACGCGGAGATTAAGAGGTATGGGCGGCATCTGATAATCCCAGAGGTTGGTCTGGCTGGGCAGAAGCGCCTGAAGGCTAGTAGCGTCCTCGTTGTGGGGACAGGCGGCCTAGGCTCGCCCCTCTCACTCTACCTAGCAGCGGCTGGAGTGGGCAGGATAGGACTGGTGGACTACGACGTGGTGGATGACAGCAACTTACAGCGGCAGGTGCTATACACCACCAAAGACCTGGGCAAGTCCAAGCCCCGGACAGCAAAAGAACGCCTAGAAGCCCTAAACCCGCACATAGAGGTGGAGGTATACGAGACCCGCCTAACATCCGACAACGCCCTAGACATAATGCGGGACTATGATGTTATTGTTGATGGGACTGATAACTTCCCAACCCGCTACCTGGTTAATGACGCCTGCGCATTACTTGGTAAGCCCAACGTCTATGGAAGTATCTTCCGCTTTGACGGGCAGGTCTCGGTCTTCTACGCCAAGGAGGGGCCGTGCTACCGCTGCCTCTACCCAGAGCCGCCTCCACCAGGCCTCGTTCCTAGCTGCGCAGAGGGTGGGGTGCTGGGTGTTCTCCCAGGAATCATAGGAGCGCTCCAGGCAAACGAGACGCTGAAGCTTCTCCTCGGAATAGGCGAGCCTCTGATTGGACGGCTACTCCTCTTTGACGCCCTCAAGATGAGCTTCAGGGAGCTGAGGATTAGGAAAGACCCCAACTGCCCGCTCTGCGGCGAGAACCCACGCATAAGGGAGCTGATAGACTATGAGGAGTTCTGCGGTGTAAGACCAGCGCAACAGCCCCATGACGCCGAGTATAGCATAACGCCAGAGGAGCTGAAGGAGAAGCTTGAGAGGGGAGAGCGCGTAATCCTACTAGACGTGCGCGAGCCTGTGGAGTATGAGATATGCAGGCTGGAGGGCTCTGTTCTAGTCCCGCTGGGCAAGCTACCTGAATATGTGAATAGGCTGAGCCAGACCGATGAGATAGTCGCCTACTGCCACACAGGCGCTAGAAGCGCGATGGCTGTGAAGCTCCTCCGCGACCTCGGCTTCAGGAGGGTCAAGAACCTAGTGGGCGGCATAGACGCATGGGCAGCAATGATAGACCCCAACATGCCCAGATACTAGCCAGAACTCCTTTAATATTAGAGAGAGCAGACCTAATCTACGACTGACTTTGGTTTGGAGGAGGGCTGTCGTAAAGATAGAAGGGGATGTTCAGCGTGTTGGGTATCGCTATATAGTTGCGACGCTTGCTAGACGCTTCTCCGTAAGTGGGTTAGTCAGAAATCTTGATGACGGCAGCGTTGAGGTCATTGCGGAAGGCGAGGAAGAGAACTTAAACGCGTTCATACAGAGTATAAAGATTAACGAGCCGCCCATAATAGTTGAGTCGCTGAACGTTAGGTATGAAAAGCCTACTAGGGAGTTTAGGACATTCAGGATAGTTACGGGGAGTCTTGAGGAGGAGATGGTGGAGGGCTTCGGGATAGGAGCAGGCTATCTACGCTTAGTCCTAGACCTACAACGGGAAATTCTAGGCTTACAGCATGAAAACATAAAGCTGCAGAAGGGGATGCTTAACGAGGTTAGCGAGTTTAGAAAAGACCTGCGAGTGCTTATTGATGAGCGTATAAGCCGTGTTGAGGATGATGTGTGGAAAATAAAGGCTAAGCTGGTTATTGACCAGCCTGCCTACGCTCCTCCCTTCTCTAGTTGGGCTTCTCGCCTCCCTCTCCTTCCTGCTGTAGGTCTTCAGGCGCTGGCTTGACTATCACCTTATTATTCTTCAGCTCTACTACCACCATGTCGCCTTCTTTCAAGCCCAGCATGTTGGCGAATTCGCTGGGTATCGTTACCCGCCTGCCTGAGAGCATTCTTTGTAGGCGTTTATGCGAGTTTAGGCGCTGGCCTTCTTCCTGTGGGTGTTGTGGTGTTTCTGTCGGAGCTGCCTGCTGGGGCTGTGGAGGCGGCGGAGGTGGTGGCGTCGCCTGGCTTGGCTGAGCCGCCTGCTGCGCTGCGCGCTTCTCGCGCCGCCTCTTCAGCAGGTAGGTCGCCGAGGTGAACGCGGCAAGCCCTATCAAGCCAGCCGCCTGGCCGTAGGCGATATTCTTGGTGAGGATATTCTCCTGGCTGAGCGAGTTATAGCTGAGCAGGAGCGACTCATACGCCTTCTTAGACTCGTCAAGCTGGTTCTTGAGCTGGCCAATCTCCCTGAGAGAGTCTTCATGCCTCTTGCTTAGGTTGGTATAGACCTCGCGGAGCTGCTGGTAGGAGGCTTGCAAGCTGTTATACTCGTCTGTGAGCTGCCTATAATCCGCGAGCAACTGCTCATAGTTCTGGGCTAGGACGCTATTCCTCTGGCGGAGGTCGTCGTATCTCTCCTGGAGCTGGCGGAGGCCTTCCAGCGCCTGCTTATACTGGGCGTCTAGCTGTTTATACTCCTCCGTGAGCGCATCGTAGCTGGCTTTCAGGCTGTTATACTCGTTTTCGCTCGCGGCCAAGTCTCCCCTGAGCCTGTTAATCTCAGCGTTGAGCGCTTCAATCCTAGCATTTAGCGCGTCTATCTTAGCCCGCAGGGAGTTTATCGTGGCTTCAAGCTGGTCTATCAGCCTTTTAGCGCTATTCAGCTCGCCCACAACCTCGTCGTAGGTCTTCTCACGCGCCACAGCCAAGAACCACCTGTAGGTGAGCGGCTTAGCAACAGTGTCGCGCGTGTAGTTGGCGAAGAGCTCAGCGGATACGCTGGGGTCAGCGCGCACAACACTTGGGACGCAGAGGGTATAGCTCTTCTGAACAAACCAGCCTGCCATGACGTTGATGTCAGACGCCAGCGTGTCATCCAGCAATGTTTGGGTGTATGAGTTCGCCTGATACTTCACGACTAGGCGTATCTTGTCTATGTAGATGTCTCCCAGAGCCGTTGCGTCAAATATGAGCTGGAAGCAAGCGCCTATCTTTACCTCAGGCGGGTATGTGAGTGTGAATTTTATGCTCGCGTCGTCCACCACTAGGGAGAATGCTTGCGCAGCGGTGTTTGGGAGGAGCGCCAGGGCTAGCAGCACCAGCATTACCCCTACCTTCTTCATCATCTCTAGGTAAGACCTGCGTATCGCATTTAAGGCTTTTAGACGCGCTTTAACATAGCGGATGGCGGTGTTAGGGTTGATGATATCACATGACGCTACGCGACATCACATAGTGCCGCGTGATGCCATAACCCGTTATCCCCGCCTATCTTCGCCTCGCGGCAGCTGGAAAATCTTTCAAAACAGCACCTCCGCTACGCAGGTATTTCCAACAAGAATAACTAGAGCTAACAACGGTATTACATACCCGCATGAATTTCCTTCGCTTCATAGCCAGCCGTTTACAGAACTGTATTCCATGGAGGCGGCGGGGCTGAGATGAAACCAATCGCTGAAAGAATCGCCGAATTGCGGGCTAATTTGCGGAAAGACCCAGTTTTCAAGCTTCTCCGCTCCAACTCAAACCTCACGGCCAAGCAGGTTGAGACGCTGCTGTTTGATGTGGTGGTGGAGCAGTATGGGGCGAGGCTAACCGCTCAGGAGAGAGCAGCCCTGCGGGGCGTTTCCAAGGGCGCTTTCGTCAGGACTAAGAAGCAGGCGGAGCGGAATATTACTAGGGCACTGTTTACGGTTATGCTCGCGTCTTATCTTGGTATTCTACGCCTGCCAAGCTATCGCTGGCTTCTGGAAATAGGTGAGCTCCTACAGGAAGGGGATGCTGAGAGCCTCAAGCGCGCTGTGCAGGCGTTGAGCGAAAACCTGGCGGGGCGGGAAGATGGCGGAGATTGAGACGCTGGTCTTTGCAGCGCTATTCCTGGCGCAGACCCTGATTTACGTGATTCTCCTCAGGAGAGTAATGACATCACGCGGCATCACGGCTGAGACGCGCGAAGCCTTGGAGAAGCTACGCAGGATTGAGGAGACGCTGGGCAGGCTACAGCGGCCAGCCAGCATGCCTGTCCCACCGCCTCCACCACCGCCACCGCCGCCTGAGGAGCCAGCCCTCCCAGACTCGGCGATAGAGGCACTAAAGCTCCTCCGCGACTCAGGGCCTATGACGTCAACTGATGTCAGCCGCGCACTTGGCCGTAGTAGGGAGCACGTCTCGCGCGTGATGAAGGCTCTTTACACCCGTGGCCTAGTCTCGCGGAGTGGGAAGCCGTTTAGGTATGAGCTTACCCCTAGGGGCGCTGAAGTCCTTGACATCACAGGACATCACGGTAGGCAGAGCCGCGTAAAGTAGCCCTGGGCCGTGTTTAATCCCTAAATGTGAAGGCTGGTATTGTCTGGCAGAGTTGCGGCAGGTGGTTTACGACGATGAACAGTGGCGTCTGCTCCGCGCGTTTAGGGCTAGGGCTCTCCGTGTCATGGAGGCAATAGCTCCACTCGGCTTCTCGCCCATAGTGTATGGGAGCGTGGTTAGGGGGGATGTTAAGAGGACAAGTGACCTTGACATATTCATACCGCAGACAGTGCCGACGCAGTTGCTTGAGCTGGCCTTGGCTAATGCTGGCTACGAACCAGTGCGCCGTGTTTTGGTTCAGGCTACGCCCTCTCACGCAGTTAAGGCGTATATCTACCTGAGCGAGATCGACACCGTCTCCATCCCCCTCACCAGCCTCACGCGCGACGAGCTTGGGCTCTACCAGCTGGCAGGCTCTCTGGAGCTTGAGGAGCTGCACTGCGATTTGCGCAGGCCTGGGATAAACAAGCAGCTCATGGTCATCGTGCCCACCGATTACGGGCATTTGGAGTTCCCAGCCACGCGTAATGTTGATGAGGCGGCGAAGACGCTTCAGGTAAGCCCAGAGATTCTCAGGAACCGTATCCGCGTTCTTACGCGGCGGCGTGAGGCGGGGAGGACTGGCGTGTATAGGTCTATTGAGCTCACGCCAGGCCAGAGCTTTGAGGAGGTCTTTGAACGCTTGTTGGCGGAGAACCCTGCTCTTAGGAGGCGTGTGAGGAGGAGTTTGGCCTGAGTTGAGGGTTTTACGCGTAGATGCGTTGAAGAGGCTTGTGGAGATAGTGCCTGAGACTACGCTTGACCTGCTTAACGTCTTCCGCCTCGTCTCGGTTGGCGACACGCTCTACAGCGAGACGAGTAGGGAGGTGAAGAAGGAGCGCGCAGACGGGAGCTATGATAGTGAGCGCGTTAGGCTTAGGATAGGTGTGGAGGTGGAGAAGAAGACGCTGGAGCCCATGATGAGGCGGATAGCATTCCTGGGCAGGATAATCTACGAGAGCCGCGACCTGGGGCTGGAGGGGAAATACCACTCAATACATCTATCCCCCGGTATGCCGATAACGATAGAGAGTAGGCAGAACTTCCAGCGCCTCAACGCCTTCGCCAGGCATTATAAGCGCAGCGAGAAGCTGGTGGGAGGTGATTTACTGGTCGTGTTGATTGATGATGAGGGTATCTCGGTTATCCAGATAGGGCGTCTGGGCATGAAGGCGCTCTTTGAGAAAAAGCTAGTAGCTGCTGGGAAGCGTGAGCCTGAGGAGAGGCTCCGTGCGGTATCCATGCTCTACTCTGGCGCGGCGAACATTCTTGAGAAACGCTTGGAGGAGGATGAGAGTTCTGAGATACTGGTATTCGGCCCCTCAATCTTCGTTGACGACTTCCTACAGTATCTCAAGCGTAATAAACGTGGGCTGCTCTCGCGGGTTAGGAAGACTGGCTACGTCTCCGAGGGCGCTTCTTCTGGTATTGGGGAGCTTTTGAGGAATAGGATGCTCCACGAGTATGGTGAGCGGGTTAAGGTTGTTGCTGACGCCGAGGCTGTGGAGGAGCTTATTGCGGCGATGGCTAGAGACCCAGCCTCGGTTTCTGTCGGCCTTCGTGAGTGTCTCAGGGCTGTTGAGCTGGGGGCTGCGAGCAGGCTGCTCGTGGATGAGGCTTTCCTCTGGGAGCATCTGACGGAGAGCGATGTTGAGCGCCTCCTAGACATGGCTGAGAAAAGCGGCGCGGCGGTGCAGGTTATAGCCTCAGGCTACGAGGCGGCTGACAAGATAGCCGCTCTGGGAGGCGTGGCGGCCACGCTACGATATCCACTACCCCCATCCACCCAAAACAGATAACTACAGCCCAGCCTAGAGACGTTATAGCCATGCCATCATTCCTAGTGGTTGAGGTTAAGAAAGAATGCACTGCGGCGGAGCTGATAAGAGAGTATGGTAGAAACCCAGAGGTCTATTATGTTGTCCGCGATGAGAGGGTTCTCCGCCCAGGGGATAGGCTCAAGCCAGGCGATAGGGTGGCGATTATCCCGCTTATAGCAGGCGGCTCTTAGCCAGCTATCTCCTGCACCGTAAGTATCTTGATGTTGTCAGGCTTCTTCTGCACATCCCCGACACGAACACCTATGAGATAGACCTCGCCATTCAAGCTAGCAGCCGCATCAACCAAGCGCTGCGTAACTATGCCGTCAAAGACCACGTATTTGACCGACCTCTCCTCGCTTATCTTCGTAGCAAGCTCGCTCACGGGTATCCGCGCAATCTCCTGCATGTCTGGCGATATGAGAACCGCTGTCAGGGTCCCATCTATCTCGCGTAGATAGTTCCTAATCTCCTGCGGCAGCTCCTCACGCTTCTCGGCAGCGTGAATCTTCTGCCTCACGGCCTCCTCAGGCGTTACGGCGTGCTCAAGGGCTTCCATAATCTCGCGTGCTGTAAGCTCCTCAACCTCCTTGCCGTATGGTGCGCGGGCTACCAGGTCAACCTTGGAGAACTGTAGCAGCTCCTTCAGTATTAGGTCTCCTCCCCTATCACCGTCTAGGAATGCGATTACCTTCTTCTTCCTCTTGGTCAGCTCCTCAACCGTCTTCGGAACCTTAACGCCCTCCACAGCTATGACATTCTTGTAGCCGTAGCGGAGGAGGTTTATCACGTCAGCCCTTCCTTCAACTACTATCACCTCGTCGCTGTGCTCCACCTCTGGGCCTGCTGGAAGCCTGTCTGGACCATACTCAACCACTCGCGACTTGACTATGGCCTCCTCAAGCTCCCGCAGGACAGAATCGTCCTCAGGTGCTTTCTCCTTCTCCCACAACGCCAGTATCTCCTTGGCGCGCTCAACTATCTTCTTCCTCTTCTCCGCGCGCGTGTCCTCTATCTTCTCCACCGACACGCGGGCGTGGTATGGGCCTACCCTGTCTATCGACTCTATCATCGCCGCTATGAGCGCTGTGGAGAACTTGTCAAGGCTTGTCGGCACTATTATCTTCCCGCTGGCCTTGTTGCCGTGTGAGGAGACCGAGATTTCTATCCTCCCTATCCTGCCAGTCTTCTGCAACTCTCTTAAGTCTAGCTCCGAGCTAAAGATTCCCTCGGTCTGCCCAAAGATAGCCCCAACTATGTCATTCCTATCTACAGGACCATCAACCTCAATCTTAGCCTCTATTACATACTTAATCGTGCTGCTCATACTCATACGCTCATCTCCTAGAGCCGCTGTTTTCCCTATATTAAGGTGCGCGGCCAGCCTTTCTGTAAAGATTCTTTTGCCTTGTTTTGGAGGATTGGTTAAATATAGGTTCCTGGCCGCTGAGTCTATGTCCCTGGCTAGGCTTCTCCTGCTAGGCTCTGTGCTAGCTGTGGTGCAGGTTTTGGTGGGTGTTGATATGTTTATGCGCGGCTGGCAGCTTGTCTGGCTTCATATAGGGATAGCTGTGGTTCTCCTCGTAATACTCCTGGCCTGCATACCGCTCTCACGCGGCTCTGGCAGGGTTAGGAGACATGTCATCATAACGCTGGCGCTCCTACTCATACAGGGTGCTGTCGGCCTTGATATGTTCATGCGTGGCGACGGCGGGATAAGGGAGGTTATGCACTGGATATTCGGCTTCGCCACGCTGGGCTCGTATATTGGCACGGCCTCAATAGCGCGGAGACACAGCTAGAGAGACGCGCGCACCATTATGCGCGCGCCCGTTATTACCGACCAGGCCGAGAGCACTATTGCTTCCAGTATCTCTGGTATGGCCCACCCCTCGGAGGGCGTGCCGAAGATTGCCACCAGCGCCGCTATCCCCATGACGCTGGTGAACGAGCCGTAGAGCGGCCTACCCCCAGCAACAAGGCCAGCGCCCAAGATTATCATAGCAACTGGGAAGAGTATGAAGTAGCCGAGAGCAACCATCCTGTGTATCTCTGGCCAGTCTAGCGTGAATATGCCGACGAGCGCGAGCGACGCTCCCCCAAGAATTAGCATGACGCTCCCTACAGCGTTTATCCTGCTCCGCGGAAGGCTCAGGCGCGCCGCTAGGGCGAAGAAGAAGTTGAGGACACCAGCTATTATGAGCGCCGTGTTGAAGATTGGAGCAGCCTCACTAACACCCAAGTCGCTCAAAGCGTTAGTCTCCCAGCTAAACCAGGGAGACACGGCGGTAGCCCAGAAAACCATAACCAGAGCAACAACAGGCCCCACAACACCACACAAACCACCAAAACGAACAAAACCAACAGCCATAACAAGAACTAGGGAAACAATACTAGATAAACCTTCAACGCCCTAGTTTATGTGGGGCCGCCCGGATTTGAACCGGGGACCACGCGGGCCCAAGCCGCGTATCATAGCCATGCTAGACCACGGCCCCGCGCGTTCTTGTTTCTTCCGCGTGTTGGGCTGTCTTTAGGTGTTGTGGTGGAAAGGATATAAGAGTCTTTATTCATAGTTGTTTCGGTGCTGCCTGTGGGGCCCCGTTGGCTGGTTATTGAGGTGATTGATGTCTATCCCACCACGCTGGGCCACTGCCCCCACTTTAACCTTGTGACGCATGAGCTCGGCGCGGCTGGGGCTGAGTTCTGCCCCCTCTCAGACCAGGTTGTGGAGTATCCGCGCCACGTTATAGAGAGCCATTACAGGGTTGCTGGCTTGGTTAAGCGGCTCAAGACCCTGTTGAGAGGCCTCCCGCTGAATGTTCAGGTAAGGATGATAGAAGCCACCTCAGCCGTTGGCTTGTGGAAGTGCCTACGCCACAGGGTTAGGAGCCAGTCGGCGATACTCGTTAATGGTAGGAAGATATGCGATGGGGATTACTCGCTGGATGAGGCCGCTGAGAGCATAAGGCGGGAAGCGCTCAGGATTTTGGGCGAGGGGCGCTAGTGGACGGCGTGGCCCTCATGCATTAGCTCCAGCACATCAACCTCGCGCGCCACCAGCTCCTTAATCTTGATGAAATCACCCACTATGTAGGGGATTAGCCGCAGGGTGTAGTAGTTCCCAAGTATCGGCATCCCTAGAGCCTCGCCCATGATTAATACATAGACTATATCACGATACTTCTGGGCAGTGTGCATGATTTGCTGGTGCATGCCGTAGTAGAACATTCCGAAGAAGAGGTCGCGTAGCTTCTCTTTGAGCGTCCTGCCCTGCGTGCCTATTCTGAACCTCTCACCCGCGCTACTCATGGTTAGTCTGGCTTAAAAGTATGTAAATCCTCAATAACGCTCCTAAGAGCTTCTACGCCAGTTATCTCGCGGGGCGCTAGGCGGACGTAGCCGCGTATGTATTCGCCCAGCTCATCCGCGACCATGTCTAGGTAGCGTCTCTGCTCCTCCAGCTTGGTCTTCAAGTAGCCCGTCGCGTCGCGCTCAGCCTCCTCGCGCGTGAGCACACTATTCACGAAAACACCGCCAATAGGTATGTCAAAGCCCTTCACCATGCCTATGAAGCGCTTGACGACGGAGATAGGAAGCGCCTGCGGGAGAGTTACGAAGAAGAAGGCCGTCTGCGTGGGGTCTGTCAAAAAACCCCGCGTTACCTTAAACTTCTCGTGGAGGCTTATCAGGTCTGCTATAATAGGGTCGTTCCTAATCTCTTCCAGTATCTTCTCCTTTCTCACCGCCAGCTTGTACCTGGTTTCCAGCGCTTCTTTCCTTGATTGTATCATCCTGCTGAGCCAGAGGCCGTAGAGCTTGCTGAGGCCTATTAGCCGTATGGCGTTGGCTACTGCGGCGGTGTCAAAGACTATCGCATCATACTCCCTGCTCTCGTCCACCACTATGTCCATAACGCGGTCAAACATCGCCGCCTCTTGGAAAGCTGGGTTGGTGGTTGCTATGTTTATGAACGGAGCTGGGTCTAGGGGGACTTCAGCCCATCTGAAGAACTCGCGCAGCCTGCTTGACATCCGCTCCTTATAGCGCTTCACTATCTCCTCAATCTCCACCTCTATGGCGTATAGGTTAGGTGAGCCTTCCACCTGCTTTACCTTACCCCCGCTCAGCTCCTGCTCAAAGAGGCTTGAGAGGGAGTGCACGGGGTTGAGCGAGACTAGGAGCGTTTTCTTGCCATTATCCACGGCCAGCTCATAGGCCAGGGCTGCCGCCAAGACTGTCTTTCCCACGCCGCCCTTACCCCCAACGAAGACATACTTCAAGCCATCAACCAGCGCTTCCCTGGGCATGTGTATCCACCTACACGGCAGTGGGCGGGTTTACGAGATATTTCGCAACCTCACCCAGCATGCCAAGCCCCTTCGGCTCGCGGTCAAACATCGGGATTACCGAGACGACCTTTCCGCCGAACTTCCGCCGTATCTCGTCAAGGTATCTCTGCTGCATCTCAACGCGGTGGGCTAGGAGCTTTGAGGAGTTGTTGGCCAGACTGCTTGGGAGAACCTGGTTGACCACTATCCCCGAGAGGGTAAGCCCAAGCTCCTTGAACATATCCAGCGCCCTCTCTGTGTCAAGTATGGACATCTTCTCAGGCGTCATGACCATGAAGAAAGCGGTCTTCCTCCTGTCCAGCATAACATCCTTGAAGAAGCCCAGCTTCCTCTGTATGTCGTATAGCTCCTCAAGAACCTTGTCCTCGCTTAGTACGCGCTGGCCGCGCAGGGTTGCGGCTATCTCGTCATACTCCTTAGCCTTCTTACGCGCGTCTGTTATCCTATCAACCCACATGCTCAGAATCTCCGCCATCGCTATCATCCTAACACCATGACCAAACGGTGGCATGTCAAAGATGTAGTAATCATACTTACCCTCCGCCAAGTATTCAGCCATAGCATCATAGGTAGCAGACTCGTACATAGCTGGCTCCACCGCAGAGGTCTCAATATACGACTCAATCTCAGGCGGAATCTCCTCCATCTTATACATCTCTCTAATCTTCCTCTTCACATCCTCAATATACTCGCGTATCCTTTTGTCAGCATCTATCTCGACGACGTATAGGTTTGGGGCTACCTCTATCTCGCCCTTCCCGAATATGTCGCGCTCGAAGATGTCGCTGAGTGAGGCTTGGGGGTCTGTGCTGAAGCAGAGGCAGCGTTTCCCCTCGTTAACCGCTAGGTGGTATGCGAGAGCCGCGCTGCATGTCGTCTTGCCCAGCCCACCCTTACCAGCGAAGATTATCATCTTAGTCTCGTTGTTCTGCTCCAAGTATTGGCGAAGCCCAATCATTATGTCTTCACCCTACCCATAGATTATGTCGGTGAAGTCTCTCTCGCGGTAGAACCTATGCTTCCAAGACTTTATGCTGGGTATCGTGTAGGGTAGGAGCCTGAGCGAGTAGTATGGGGGGAGTATGGGGAGCCCCAACATATCCCCCAAAATCATGAGCGTGAAGAGATGCTCAATGTACATCCTGGTTTTGAGGACGCCTGTTACCTGCGAGTGAAGCGCCATACCATAAGTTACTTGCTTCACCGCGTCCTTTAGCTTGTCGAATACTCCTGACCGTTTCTCCGACATCAGAAGCTCGTTAATATAGTTGCTGCTCTCGGCTTTAAAGATTTGTATATTTTCAAAAATTCCAAGAAATAATTGGGGAGGGGGTTTCTATTGGGCTGGCTTGACGGCGGCAGCCTTCGCTCTGCTCAGCGCCTTGAGCAACAGCGCGAACATCACTATTCCTAGTATGAACATTATTACGCCGACGACCACCGAGAAGCCGTTAATCGCCTGCACAGCGCCTATCCCAGCGGCTTCCTTCAAGATGTTCTGCGTCGGATGCAGCAGCATAGCCTGCGTGGTAGCTACGAAGAATACATAGACCTGATACGCTATAGCCGCGAGCGTCGTAATCATCATGAATATTCCTGGTATCAGCGAGTATGATGATGGCTTTCTCTGCTGTAGTAGGTAGACCGCGACTATTGTGAGGGCGAAGCCTGCGAGGAGCTGGTTTGTTCCTCCGAAGTAGAGCCAGATGTTTATCCAGCTTCCAGTGAGGACGAACGCTATAGGCAGGACGAACCCTAGGACCGACGCAACATACTTGTTTCCTAGTATGCTTAGTGATGTGCCGCCGAAGACTTCAGCCATGACTACGCGCCAATATCTTCCGAGGATTGTCATTATGGTGATGGCCATGAAGACCATGTAGATGGAGAAGAATGTGCTGATGAATGGCGCTGCTGCCTCTCCTCCTGCTATCGGTGCGACGAGCTTCGTGGCGCCTTGCGGGAATGTGTCTGGGCTTACGCTCACAGGTGCTAGGACAACCCAAGCCGCGAGGGAGGTTAGGCCTACTGTGTTCTCCGTTAGCATGGCTCCAGCGCCCACAGGCCTGGCGTCAGTCTCAACGTCTAGCTGTCTAGACGAGATGCCCGTACTGATGAGGCTATGCCAGCCAGAGATTGCTCCGCACGCGATAGATACGAAGAGCGCTGGCCATAGAGGCCCAGAGCTAAACGTGCCTTCAAAGCCCTTGAAGGCTGGCACGGCCAGCTCTATACCCGTCAGCGGCGAGGCGAGGGCGCCAACCGCTAGGGCGATTATAGCAACGATTACTGGATAGTATGCGATGTAGTTCATGGGCGTTATCAGCCTTGGGAGCGGCAGTAGGGCGCCGAGGAGTAGTAGGATAACTATCGGAACCAGCCAGAGCGTATATGGCGAGCCTGGTTTTCCGCCCAGCGTTAGGGAGCCTGGTGGAGGCCATGCGAAGAGTGTTCCGACGATTATCCCAACCACCAGCAGGGCTATGGCCAATGCCGTTACTGCTAGTATGTTCATCCTGACGTTGAAGATCAGGTGTCCCGTGATGAAGGAGGCAGCAACTAGGAAGAGGAGAGTCCAGAAGGAGCTTGGGAATACATCTATGACCACCGCGACGACGTAGATGAAGGCGGCGTTGATTAGCAGGAAGTAGAAGAGGAGGAAGCCCAGCAGTAGTTTTCGCGCGGTCGGGCCTATTAGCTCGTAAGCCAGCGGGCCGAAGGACTTGCCCTCATTCCTCACCGAGAGGAAGAGGGCGCTGTAGTCCTGTACCCAGCCTATGAGCAGCGCGGCGAAGATAATCCAGAGGAACGCGGGCAGCCAGCCGAAGATTAGCGCTATGCCAGGCCCCAGTATCGGGCCCAGCGCGGCTATGCTGTTGAACTGGAAGCCGTATAGCACATAGCGCCCCACTGGGAAGAACTCCACGCCATCCGTGTACATGTGTGCTGGCGTGGGCCTGGCGGGGTCTGGCTGCCATATCTTGCGGTCTATCGCTTTGCTATATCCCCAGTACGCGAGGGCGTAGATTAGCAGGCCGACGGCGACGAGAGTAAAAGGTGTGTTGTGTATTGCCACGGCCTTTTTCCCTCTCTTTTTAAGCGTTAATCGCTACTGAATTCTATATAAAATTTTTAAAATCTTTTAAAATCACTACAAATCACAAAAAGTTAAAACTTAAAAATGATGACGCAGGTATGACGCCAAGCCTTGAGAATGAGATTTTTTCCAACAATTCCCAGGTGAGGTGTTTATGTTTGGATGAAAAATTCGTTGAGCATATCTTATCTGTCGGCAATCCTGTCCTTGGTGTTTTCCGCTACCTGGTTCTCCAGCTCCCTGAGGGCTGGGTTGTTAAGAGTAGCGAGATACCTCCAGAAGTTTCATACACAACAGAGTATAATGGCGTTGGATATGTTGTGGATGGGCTCACCCATCATTACATTACCAGCGTGCTTGGTGAGGAGACTCTACAACTAACGATAAGGTGTAACAGGATTAGGGGCGAGCTCGGCGTGAATACGCGGGGCTTGGGTAGCTATTCGCTTGGCAGAACACAGGTAGCTGGACATTCATGCGTCTATGTTTATGGTGAGAAGCTGGTGGGGTTCTTCAGGAAGGAGAGGATGCGCTATCTCGCTATGGTCTTTGATTGCGGCTTTACGGGTAGGCGTATAGAGCTACGCCTCTTGGGGAGATACTCAAGCGGCGCCGCTATGGAGAGGCTTATCCCAGCGTTAGAGCAGAGCCGTTGCCACGGCTAAATGGGGTGCACTACGGCGTGGTTCTACACGCGATTGATGCGCGCACACTCGTCTTCTACCTCGCTCTCCTACTCCTCGCCTCATATATAGGCGGGAGAATTTACGGCAGCGTGAGGGTTAATAGGCTACGCTTGAGGCTGGCTCCGATGCTTGAGCGGCTTGGCTCAAAGCCGCGCATACGCTCTGCTGGGAGTAGGATGCTCGCTTTCTCTGGCGAGTCCCTGGGCAGGCTCATAGGCCAGTACTCGCTCACCATCTTCCTACTTGGCAGGGAGAACCCGCTCAACTGGCTAATAGCCCGCGCAGCTGGCAGGGGTGATATGGTCATTCTACGCTGCCGCGTTAAGGGCGAGATAAGGCGCGAGCTGGATATAATAAGGAAGGGGACAGCCCCTTATAAGCGGCTGGCCAAAAGACGCGTAGAGGGCGTTATCAAGGACTTTGGCGACTCTGTGGCTATCATACCAAGCCAGCACGCGGCTGGTTATGATGCTGTTGACGGCGCTGTGGAGACGCTTAGGAGAATAGCTGGAATGTGGAGTTTCTCCCTCCGCCGCGAGATGCCAGAGCTTATAGTAACGTTCTCCCTCAAGAATATTGAAGCAGAGCTGGAGCAGGCTATTAGGGCGGTTAATGACTCTGTGCAGCTTCTCGTGGGGCGCTCCTGATTCTACGTTTTACCGCCTCCTTTACTGCTTCGGCGCCGCGTGAGGCGTCTACAACCTCGCGGCCATCTATCACCGCCCAAATCCCATTAGGAAGCCTGTGCCGCATCATGAGCCACGCCCCGCGTGGAGAGAGTGGGTTAACCACGCTCAGCCTAAGTATAGAGCCGAACTCCCTCACAAGCTCCCGATAAATCACGGAGACCCGCACCTGGTTCTCAGCAACATCACGCGGATACTCGCTTATCTGCATCTCATAGCTATCATGAACCGAGACGCAGAAAGCCTTACACTTATTGCTATAGACCGTAGGCAGCAACGATAAGAGCTCAACCTTAACCAAACGCACCAACAGCGGTCTCCACGAGGTTCATGTGCGTGGTTGCTTATTTATCCTACCCTAAAACACTCAAGGCAGCTCATAGTAGCTTCCTGGAGTCCAGCGAGGCGATTATCAGCCAGGCTGGTCTGATTAGGGGGAAAAGCAGGTAGATTGGTAGCATGAGCATAAGAGGTAGAGCTCTCCTCTATAAGAATAAGAGCTAGCGTTATTTGCTAGATAGACCATGGTGCGGCGCGGCGCTTATGCTGCCATCCTCGTTCTGGGGATAGTGAGCCTGTTGGGTGATTTTGTGTATGAGGGCGGCCGCGCCGTAATCCCTGGCTACCTACCAGCCCTGGGTGCTTCCGCATTCGTCCTCGGCCTCGTCGGCGGCTTGGGCGATGCGGTGAGCCAGGTCTCGCGCCTGGCTACGGGATACCTAGCCGACAGGACACGCGCATACTGGCCGCTTACCATAGCTGGCTACTCCATGATAGCAGCAATACCCCTGCTGGCTCTCGCGGCGAGCTGGGAGGCGGCAGCCCTACTGATACTGCTGGAACGCCTCGGGAAGGCTCTTAGAACACCCGCACGCGACGCAATCCTATCATTCGTCGGCAAGGAGGTGGGGGCTGGAAAGGCCTTCGGAATCCACGAGTTCCTAGACCAGCTCGGAGCCGTCGCTGGTCCTCTGGCCATGGCGCTAATCCTGCTGGAGGCGCGGGGGGCAGGAGGCTACAGCACCGCCCTCGCATGGACACTACCACCATTCGCGGCGTTGATGGTCGCGATACTCTACGCGTATGGGAGGTTTAGACACATAGCGGTAGCGGGTAAGAGCACGTTGGGCGGCGTCAGGCAAAAGCTGGGTAGGCGCTTCACCCTATACACGGCGGCGGTATCCATCAACACCCTAGGCCTAATCTACATACTACTAATACCATACAAGGCGGAGCAGATACTCAGCCAAGCCTGGGCTGTACCGCTCATCTACCTAGCCATACAGCTTATAGATGCGCCAGTAGCTCTTCTAGCTGGCCACTGGTTTGACAAGACTGGGGTCAGGCTTCTTGCTCTTCCTTTCGTCCTCTCAATACCCGCGACACTCATGACATTATACGCTTATGATATGGCTACGCTCATCGCTGGTGCGGCTGTCTTCGGCGTGGTTCTGGGGATGCAGGAATCCATCTACAGGGCCAGCGTGGCTGTTATGACGCCAGAAGAGGCGCGCGGCTCCGCCTACGGTGTCTTCAGCGCCGCCTATGGAATTAGCCTAATGGGAAGCGGCGCAGTATACGGCTACCTCCTCCAAGCACCAGAGATTGCAACAGCTTATGTGGTAATAACACAGCTCGCGGCGCTCACACTACTCAGAGCCAGCACGCGAGTTTAAGACCATTATAAGCGTTGGCTGAAACTTTCAAGACGCTGGTTATTAGATAACGCGGAAAAATAACGGGCATGACGTTATCTTCGCGCGGTATTATTGGAGGAGCGCTGGGCGGGCTGGTAGGCGCTACTATAATGACCGCCATACTAATCGCCAGCAAAGCAGCTATGGGGCTGCCGCTGCTGGCTGACTTCATGGTAATGGGAACCTTCGTCGGAGGCGCGGTAGCCGCTGGCTTCGCCGCTCACTACATAGTAGGCCTAGTTGATGGGATAATCTTCGCAACCATAGTTGCGGTGGTCAAGGCACTAAGACCAACAAGCACGGGCAAGGCGTTAGCCCTAGGAGCGCTATATGGCGTCATACCCTTCATACTGGTCTTCATACCAGTCTTGATGCTGGGCTTCGCTCCGATAATGATGGCCCTGATGGGCGCTGGAGCAGCTGCCATGCTCCCCACAGTAATAGCGCTGGGATTCGTAGAGCACTTACTCTTCGGCCTAATCGTCGGAGCCCTGGTCTATCTCTTCAGCAGGGGAGCCTAGGCTTGGCATCCACCTATAGCGCAGGTAGAGATACGCGTTCGTCGTCCATATGGTAGCTATGCCCAGAGCCATTAGCT
Organism: Candidatus Pelearchaeum maunauluense; assembly: GCA_030059675.1. Classification (GTDB taxonomy): domain Archaea; phylum Thermoproteota; class Nitrososphaeria_A; order Caldarchaeales; family Caldarchaeaceae; genus Pelearchaeum; species Pelearchaeum maunauluense. Next base: position 130,443 of record JANVYQ010000001.1, read on the forward strand.
GTAGAGGCGCGTTAAGCACCGTTGAGACGAAGGCGAGGCCTGCTCCCCCTGTCCCGGCGATTATTGAGAGGAGGTATAGCCATAGGCCGCAGCAGCCTACGTGTGTGAGGGGTAGGAATGAGACGAACGCGGAGATGAACGAGCCTGAAGCGCTGACCGATGTTGTTGTCTTGCTCTTTATGCGGCAGCGTTTAGCCGCTAGCTTGGCCTGTAGGTAGCCCTGCACCCAGAGCGAGCCTAGGAAAGCAGCTAGGAACGGCGCGTTTATCGCGAGTGTAAGCCTTATCGCCATGAGGGGAGGTAGGCTCGGAGTGGCCCCCATAACAACAGCTAGGTAGATTGCTAATCCAACCACGCTGATAGCAGAGCCGCGCAGCGCTCCCTCCCTATCCATCAGCCACCACCGCCGCCGTAGAGGGGTATGTCTGGGAAGAAGACAGCCCAAGAAAACCAGAAGCCTGGGAAGATTACAATCTCCCTAAGCTTCCTCCCCTCCAAGGGGCCTGCTACGGCTTCCCCATAGACGTACCACTCGCTCCTAGTCTGCTTATCCACAATCTTGCCGTCGCGCCACTCAAACTCCAGCACGGAGCCGTCAAGCCTCCGCTCATAAGCTCTCACAAGCCCCTCCATCGGGCTGAAGACAACAATAGCCCTGCCAGCAAACTCATCATTAACCACATGCTCCACATAGAGCGTCTCCGCGTGGTAAGCCTTCGCCTCTGGCCCTAGTATGATTCCATAGACCAGTGTCTTGGGATGAAGCCTATCGTCGCGCTTCTTGATGGGGAACCAGATGTCGTCGCTGGTGTAGTAGAGATACGCCGCATATGGGTCGTCGCCGTAGGGGCGGCTATAGCCAGTCTCAGGCTACAGCACCTCTGTATATGGATGAAGCTCGCGCCAGAGGCTCCACTTCATCACGTCAACCTGTATCATCTTCAGCTTAGTCCCAGCGAGGGGGCCGAGTATCGCTATCCCCCACTGCTGGCTCCAGAGCGTATCTGTCCTTCTGTCATACATGACGAGGTTGCTGTTGAAGAGCCTCCCCGACACGCCGAACTCCACAGGCTCGCCATCTATCACGCGGAGGAAGGCTATTGAGGTGAAGCAGAGGGGGCAGTAGGTAACCGCTATCGGGTCTCCAGCAACTATGTCATTCACTATCTCGTGCCAAACGAGTATCTTATGCGGATACGCTCTCGCGACGCCCTTGTAGTAAAGCCCTATAACCATGTCATTAGGTCTAAGGAAGCTCTCAGCCTCCTCTGCGGAGACGAAGACAGGGCTGTCTATTGATGTGATACCATCCTTCGGCGGGCCTCCTGAGACTATCTCATCTGGAGGCACGACGTATTTCACTTCAAGACCGTTTGGGAGGCGTGTGGTGCTTACAGCTATGTAGCTGGGTGTTTCACTTACCTTAGCTTCGGCCTCGCCACGTATGGTGGAATCAATACCATTGTCAAGCGCTACGCGTGCGGCAGCCCCAGCCAACGCGGCGAGCGCGACAATCAAAACCACAACCACAAGCCTACTCGGCATAGCTTTACAGCAAAGCCCAATATGCGTGCACGCTTAAAGCCATAGCCTTGAATCGTTCTGATAACATTATACAAACAGCGCTTATATACCATCCTACCCATAAGTGGTTCCCTCACTCATCCTAACTTTTACTGCTTGAGCCCTAGGGCTAGAAACTCTCTTTGGAATGAGCTAGTTGGACAGGCCTGCCAGGAGCATTTTCCCCAGCTCGGTTATGCTTATGCTTGAGCGGCCTCGGCGCTGTTTTTCCACGCGGACGAGCCCTAGCTGGAGCAGGCCCTTGCTGTCCTCTGAGCCGTTGATGTGGTAGCTTAGCAGCGGCTTGCCGTAGCCTGTGAGACTGCTCAGCTCGGTCAGGTCTTTCACGGAGCCCCCAGCGCTTTCAGGATATTCATCTTGGCTTCTGAGATTATCTCGTTATAGCTCAGCCTGATTATGGGTAGGAGAACTGGGTGGTTGCCGTCTATCGCTATCGTCTTCAGCCCGTTGATGAACGACGCCGTGAGAGCGGCGCATCCAAGCTGCTTATCACCACTACTCGCATTAACGATTATCTCGTCAAACCTCCCCTTATTCTCCTCTACGATTTTCCTGAAGCGCATAATAGTATTGTATAGGAGCGGCTTCTCAATCACATGGACTTCTGTCGCTATCTTGAGCGCCGTCGCGAGCTGGCCAGCGAATATATGCGCGTTCTCGCGCTCGCTCTCAACGGTTACGAGTATGAGCTTGGTTATCGGGAGGTAGCGTATCCCCACTAATATGGCGTCCTTATCCTCCTCCCCGAATGTGGCTATGTGTAGAGTGTCGCGGGCTATGTCTTGCTTAACCTTCTCCTCAGGCATGTCTTGTTCTGACAAGATTACCGTCGGTAGGGTATATGAGCGTAGCCCTTAATGTTTTAGGCCGCCTCGACTATGCGTGTTATCGTCCCTATTCCTTTTGTCTTCCCTTCGCGGAATACGAATCTATCCCCCTCGCGTATATACCAGGGGCGGTACTTGAAGGTCATCTCAACTTTCCCCGTCTCTCCTGCCTTGAGGTATTCCTTGTCTAGGAGGGTTAGTTTTACGGTTGATGATATTGTGTGGCAGTGTAGCACGGGTTCGTAGCCGTCGCGTATCCTTGTTGGGTGTGTCAGCACCATTATATCTGCTTCAAACCTCCTCACCGCTCTGGGGTTTAGCGAGGAGTCGCAGAGTATCATGCCGCGGTGGAGCATATCATGCTTCACGCCCCTTACAGCTACGCCGATTATGTAGCCAGCCTCCGCTTCCGTGATTCTGGCGTAGTGCATCTCTATGCTACGCGCCTTCACCTGCCTGAACCTCCCCTTCTCGTCTGGGCCTATGAGGAGGTCGCTTCCAGCTATGAGCCTCCCCTGCTTCACCGAGCCCGAGACGACGCTGCCCACACCCTCAACATTATACACCCTATCAACATACAGTAGGAAAGGCTCGTTTACTGGTTTCTGTCTGCTGGGTAGCGAGCCGAGGAGCGCGTATAGCTTCTCGTATCCCTCCAGCCTGGGCGCTGCTGTCCTGATTATGGGGACAACTACTGAGAGCTTGTCGCGGACAACGTCTATGTCTTCCTCTGATGTTATTCGGTAGGGGACTCTCCCAACCCTCTTGAGGAGGGATGATACGCTCTCCTCCACCTCATCAAGCCTCTCGCCGCTCACCTTATCCGCCTTCGTTATGCATACTATCACTGGGAGCTTCATGGCCAGCATTATTCCCAGATGCTCCCGCGTAATGTGCGTCGGGCCGTCATCCGCCGCTACCACGAGGATTCCATAGTCTATGTCCTGTCCCAGGATTCCGCGTATTGTTGTCCTGAGCCAGGGCTCGTGGCCTACTGTGTCTATGAAGCTTACCAGCTTCTCCGCCTCCAGGGCGATTTTGCTCCGCTCATTCCTGTCTAGCGGGTTGGAGATTAGGCAGGGCTTGCTCTCCTTAAACCCGAGGAGGGCGAAGTGCACGTCTGCCGAGAGATTTCGCTCAATCTCGTGGGGCAGTGTGTCTAGGTAGAGCCACTTCTTACCATCATCGGGCTGTCCCGTCATGAGACAGGCGAGGAGCGTGGATTTTCCATGATTCACATGCCCCGCCACAGCTACTATGATATGATTCTGTATCGCGGGGGCGTAGCTGGAGATTATCACACGGCCGATTATCTTGGAATCCTCTTGGAAGCGCTCTACCCGCTCTATAACAGCGCCGCACTCTGCCGCTACGGCGCGCAGAACGTTAAGGCTCTCCTCAAACTCTATCTCGGAAAGCCCCACAGCCTGGCCCTCGTCGCTCACACCTAGTATATAGACGGCCTTCCCACCGCCCTGGGCTAGGCGATACTTCATCTGACTAGCCAGGTGCTGCTTCTTCTCATGCTTTAGATGTATGCTTGAGATGAGACGCTCCTTAAACTCTATGTGCTTATCCTCTCCGTGTGGGAGGCTGAGCCTCAGCTTTAACACCTACGGGCCTTTCGCATCAGGCAGCTCTCCACACAGATATATAGGCTTAGCTTGAGACCACTATGAGCGAGGTTATTGAGGTTACGTTGTAGAGCCTCTTGACGCGGCGGTTTACAACCTCCTTGAGCTTCTCCATGCTGTCTGCCTCAACCTTGACGACCGCGTCATACACGCCAAAGACGCGGCGCGCCTCCCTAACTTCGGGGATTGAGGCGAGCTCCTTCAATACCTCATCCTCGTGGCCTGGCTTGACATTAAGCAGAAGGAATGCGAGCGCCATTTGTATTGACGTTATGATAGCCGATATATAAACGGGAATCTAATCCCTTTCGGCCAGGGCGGCAAAGCCTTACTATATTTTAATAATAAAGCGATGTTTTAAGAAAGAAAACTTTTACTTCGCTAACGTGGTAGGTTTAAAGCCCTTTTTCAGCATCCTCATTAGCAGCCATAGTACATGAAGAGGGTTTTGGGAGGCTATGGCGTCGCTGGGGGAGAGGCTTAGGCAGCTTGGGGTGGTGCGGTCTTCAACCCACTCCCCGCCCTACATGATGCACAAGTTCTGGGCGCGCCGCCCCTGGCTGGTGTTCCGCAGGCTAATCACGACATTCACCCGCGAGGGGGATATTATCCTAGACCCGTTCGCGGGTGGTGGTGTTACGTTGGTTGAGGGGCTCATAACGCGCCGCCGCGTTGTGGCCGCTGATATTAACCCCCTCGCGGTGTTCATCATGAGGCATGAAGCCAAGCCCCTTGACCTGTCTTCCTTCTCCTCAGCCCTCGCGTGGCTGGAGAGGGAGCTGGGCAACACGATGCGGGACATCTATTCCGCCTCATGCCCCAGATGCGGCGCTAGGGCAGAGGTGGAGTGGGGCGAATACTCAAGCCAAGACGACAGGCTACTCACACTCAAGCTGGAATGCCCCCTCTGCGGGTATAGGGGAGTGAAAGAACCATCCGAGAATGACTTAAGCCAAAAAACCACACCCACCAGCTATAGGGTGGTTAGCATACCTCTAGGAGAGAAGACGCGCGACCTGCTTAGACGCGGCTATAGATACTTCCACGAGCTATTCACACAGCGCAACCTTGCTGCGCTCTTACTTCTCCGCGAAGCTATTGAGCGATGCCCAACCGATGAGGAAACTAGAAGCTTCCTCCTATTTGCCTTCAGCAGCACGCTGAAGTGGGCTAGTAAGATGAGCCATAGGAGGGGCGGGATAATAGAGGGCTGGGCCATGCATGCCTACTGGATATACCCTAGGTATCTGGAGATTAATGTGTGGCGTCAGTTCCTTAACAGGGCTAGAGCTATTGCGAGGGGTAAGAGATACACCAACGAGCATATAGGGGGCTATGCTGTTGAGGCGGGTAGCTTCGGCCAGCTACTCAAGGGAGAGGCCAGCTTTATGGTTCTCAACATGGATGCGCGTAATCTACCCATACCCGACCACAGCGTTGATGCCGTGATAACAGACCCGCCATATGGCGGGAACGTGAATTACGCAGAGCTCTCCGACTACTTCCTCTGGTGGGAAGGCGAGCTATCTCCAAAGAATGGAGAGGTCATAGTTAATGAGACCCGCGGCCTCTCGCTGATGGACTACTCAGAAGGGCTACGCGAGGTCTTCGCCGAGTGCTGGAGAGTGCTCAAGGACGGAGCACCACTCATCTCAACATTCAACAGCAAGGACATGCGCATAGTAGCTGCGTTCACCTCGGCCCTACGCGGAGCGGGATTCAGATACATAACAGTATCACAGCAACCCTATCTCAAGGTCTATGAAACAACATTCCACGCCATGCAGGTTGACGCCATGCCCTTTGACTTCATCTTCCTCTACCAGAAGGATGTGCGTGGAGAGTTTGACGATGCTAGCCCCCGTGATACCGACGTTATCATTGAGTGGCTCTACGGCGAGCTGGCGTGGTGTAAGCGGAGAAAGCTGACGGAGCGCGATTACAGGATGCGCACATACCCACGCCTAATCCCTGCGATAAGCTGTCTTGATGCGCGCGATGCTATAGCGCTTGCCGAGGATTATGAGAGGATGATAAAGGAGGAGCGGGGCTACTTCACCAGCGTTAGGCGTAGGGTGGTGGAGAGGCGGAGAAAGTCCTCCACGTAGCCCCAGACGCGGTAATGATAATATTATGGCCGTAGCCTGCTGGGGGCTGTCATGATTGAGCGCGCAGAGATGCAGGAGATAGCCAAACGCTACCGCGAGCCTGTGGAGCTAATACTGGGCTCACACTCAGCGCTTGACGCGCGTTCAGGAGCGCGAAACTACGGGCTACGCTCAATAATATACACGACACGCGGCAGGGCGATAATCTACCTCCAGAACATAATCGTGGGCAAGCCGCGTGAGGAGCTGGAAGACATCCCAGAAATATGCAGGCGCGACGTAGCGGTATGCGAAGACCCCGCAGACCTAAAGCGCAGGAAGGAATGGAGCCTCGCAATCCTAGTTCTGGACAGGTATGACGAGATTCTCAAATACGTTGACGAGCTGGTTGAGCTGGAGTGCGTGCAAGTCCCCAACAGGGCGTTCTCCGTCTACGTTGGGGGAGATGAGCGATGCAGCCTGATAGAGGAGAGATTCGCCGTCCCCATACTGGGCTCTAGGAAGCTCCTAAAAGTGGAGAACAGGGGGGAGATTGAGCGGGATTACTACTGGTTTGCCGAGAAGGCTGGGATACCCACGCCCAAGAAGTATAGCTTCGAGGTCTCTGGCAGGGGTATTAGGTTCCGCGAGCCCATGGATGAGCCTATGCTGCTGAAGGCCGAACACGCCAAGAGGGAGTTTGAGCGCGTCTTCATCTTCGCGGCGGACTCTGAAGACCTTGAGGAGAAGGTGGAGAAGGAGGTTGAGGCAGGCAACCTGGGCAGGGAGCAGCTTGAGAACGCGCGGGTTGAGCAGATAGTCCTAGGCCCCCACGCCAACTTCAACTTCTTCTACTCACCGCTCAACGCAGGCGAGGAATGGGGAGACGTTGACGACGCACTAGCAAGGCTACACGGCCTAACGATAGAACAAGCAAGGAAATGCCTAGCCAACGAGCTCCTCTCAATAGACGAGAGGCGCGAGAGCATACTAGACGGCCTAACGCGGATGCCGCTCTCGGTGAGGAGGAAGATAGAAGAGAAGACCATACCCTCGTTTGAGGTAACGCTCCACTCCATGGTTAGTATGCGCGAGTCCCTGCTTAAGGACGTGCTCAAGTGCGCTGACGCGCTACTTCTAACGCTCGCGGAGCATGAGGAGCCTGGGATAATAGGGGCATGGTGCTTGCAGACCATAATAACATGGGATAAGGCAAGCAAATACGGCTACACACCCACAACCAAGCTAATATACACAACAACAGGCGAAGCAGCAAGGCCAGAGGACTACGGACTATACGACGCACCCACACAAGAAGTGGTGATGCACATAACAGTAACCCAAGACGTGGCACTACGCCACGGCGGCGGAACAAACGTTCACATGGGAATAGGAGCACAATACGCCAATGCCAGATACCAACACCAAATGAGCACAGGCGATAGGATAGCATTAGAGATCAAGAGGGCCATGAAATATAAAAGACTTGACGAATTAGTTACTTGATTTCTTCGCAAAAATACATCGATAATTACTTCCTTTAATTAATCTAAATCCACGCGACTCTAACCATTCTTTCCCACGAAGATAGTTTTGCTTATTATGAAACTCTATCAATACGATTTTAACTAGATTATTGAGCAACGTTTCACTTCCTTTTAGAACTTCAAACTGGTAGATTCTAGCACTATAGAAGGTGCTTGAAGATATCTGAGTTTGACGCTGTTGTTGAGAGCGCTGGGCGTAGGCTTGCTTACTTGAATAACTGGAGGGAGGCCGCTGGTAAAATTCGCGAGATTGTTATGGAGTTTTATCCAGATGCGCGTGTCTTTGTTTTTGGTTCTGTTTTGAGCGGCAGGATCACCGCGGCCAGCGATATTGATTTGCTGGTGATACGTGGGGAGGATGCGCGTAGGGTTGACTCGCTGGTAAGGGCTGAGGCTTGGCGCCGCATGCCGTATTGCCCAGCCCCGCTACACTTCGCGACCGAGCGGGAGTTTAGCCGTTGGTATATGCGTTTCATAGACAAATTTGTGGAGGTGGTGTAGTTTTATTTCAGCGCTTTGCGGCCGCGTTCTCCTGTCCGTATTCTAACAGCATCCTCCACGTGGAGGATTATTATCTTCCCGTCTCCAATCTCACCAGTCTTGGACGATTCCTTGATTGTCTCCAGAACACGCTCAACCTCATCATCCTCTACTATGACCTCAAGCTTCAGCTTTGGTAGCATGTCTATACGATATTCATGGCCCCTCACTATCCAGCTAATCCCCTCCTGCAGCCCCCTTCCCCTGACCTCGTAGACTGTTAGGCCTCCGCAGCCTATGCTTTTCAGCGCTTTCTTCACATCGTCAAGCTTTTCGGGCCGTATTATTGCTTGGATTAGCTTCACCGACGCATCACCTCTCTAGGAGTATGCTGTCTCCGCGTGCTGTGTGAGGTCTAGGCCCATCATCTCCTCGCGCGGCGTTACCCTAAGCCCGACAGTCTTGTCCAGTAGCTTGAGTATGGCTAGCGTTGCTGTGAAGGAGTATGCCCATGTTACCCCGACGGCGGTGAGCTGAACTAGAACCTGTGCGGCGTTGCCGTAGAGCGCTCCAGCAGCCCCTCCCACCGCTGGGTCGGCGAATATTCCCGTAGCTATCGCGCCCCAGGTTCCGCCTATGCCGTGTATCCCCCAAACGTCCAGCGAGTCGTCAATCTTCAGCCTTGAGCGGAGCATTACTGCCAGGTAGCAGAGAACGCCTGCTCCGAAGCCTATCGTGAGCGCGCCCAGCACGTTTACGAAGCCTGCCGCTGGGGTTATGGCTACAAGCCCAGCTATGGCACCGCTGGCCGTGCCTATTATGCTCGCCCTCCCGCGGTGGAGCCAGCTCATCACCATCCACGCCAACGCTGCTGCGCTTGCGGCTGTGTTGGTCGTAACGAACGCCGCGGTAGCCTGCATCCCCGCGCTCAGCGCGCTCCCAGCGTTGAAGCCGAACCAGCCAAACCAGAGGAGAACGGCTCCAAGAACAACGTATGTTACGTTGCTGGGCTCCATGCTCGTGGTCCCGTATCCCAGTCTCCTGCCCAGCACTAGGGCAGTAGCGAGTGCTGCGACGCCTGAGTTTATATGAACAACCGTCCCGCCCGCAAAATCTAACGCGCCCAGGTTGCTTAGCCAGCCTCCAGAAGCCCAGACCCAGTGGGCTATGAGGTCGTAGACGAATTTGGCCCAGAGTATTATGAAGAGGAGGAGGGCGCCAAACCTTATGCGCTCAACCACGGCTCCTATTATGAGGGCTGGAGTGATTATCGCGAACATTCCCTGGAATATCATGAATGCTTGGTGTGGTATGGTCTCTGCGTAGTCTGGGTTTGGCTCCAGTCCCACGCCGTTTAGGCCCAGCCACTCAAGACCGCCTATAAGCCCCATCTTGTCTGGGCCGAAGGCTAGCGAGTATCCCCAGAGAACCCACTGGACGCTTACGAGAGCAACTGTAGCGAAGCAGGCCATTATCGTGTTGGCTAGGTTCTTGCGCCTCACTAGGCCGCCGTAGAAGAAGCCCAGAGCGGGGGTCATCAGTAGGACCAGCGCAGCCGAGAGAAGCACCCACGCTGTATTCCCAGCGTCAACCCCCGCCATGGGGCTAAAGCACCACTAAGCTAGCCTACACGTCAAAGTATAGGTAGAACTCGTATGGGTGTGGTCTTCCGCTTATCTCTATGAAGCAGCCCTCGGCCAGCTCTATGTGCGCGTCTATCAGGTCGTCTGACATGACTGGCTTGAGGAAATCCCTATCGCTCTGCAGGCTCTCTATCGCTTCTTTCAGGCTTCCTGGAAGCTCCTTAATGCCCAGCTCCCGCCTCTTCTCTGGCGTCAGCTTGTAGATGTTCTCGTCAACTGGATCTCCTGGGTCTATCTTACGCTTAACACCATCTAGGCCCGCCGCAAGCATGGAGGCGAAGCAGAGGTAGGGGTTTGCTGAGGGATCTGGCGTCCTGAACTCAACACGCTTCCTCTTGGAGGAGCCTGGCCCCTTCTGGTATACTGGGACCCTGACGTTGGCCGACCTGTTGGACCTGCTCCACGCTATGAAGATTGGCGCCTCATAGCCTGGGACCAGCCGTCTATATGAGTTTGTGGTAGGCGCCACTATTGCTGCAAGCGCTCTGCTGTGCTCCAGTAGGCCGCCTATGAAGTACCTGGCCGTCTGGCTTATCTCAGCATAGCTGTCTGCCTCGTCGTAGAAGAGGTTCTTCCCATCCTTCCAGAGGCTCACGTGGACGTGCATTCCTGAGCCGTTGTCCATGAAGATTGGCTTGGGCATGAAGGTGGCTATCATGCCCATCTGCTTCGCTATGTTCCGCACCACGTACTTGTAGGTCTGGGCTTTGTCAGCCATCCTGGTCAGGGTGTCTAGTTTCATGTCTATCTCGCACTGGCCTGCTGTAGCTACCTCGTGGTGGTGCGCATCCACCTCAACGCCGAAGTAGTCCGTCAGGATGCGGCAGCATTCGTTTCGGAAGTCCATCAAAGTATCCTGCGGCGGTGCTGGGAAGTAGCCCTCTTTGAACCTGATTGGATAGTCTGTTCCATCACTATTCCACGCCGCCTCACGCGACTCTAGGGAGTATCCCTGCCCCTTGTAGGGCGAGGACACGTCCCACCGCACTTTATCAAAGACGAAGAACTCTATCTCAGGCCCCCAGTATGAGAGGTCAAAGCCCTGTTGCTTCAGATACTCCTCCGCGCGGTGCGCCGCCAGCCTGGGGTCGCGCGAAAACCTGCCGCCGCCAAACCCGCGGTAAACGTCGCATATCATCCGCGCTGTCTTTAAGTTGTCGCGGCTCCATGGGAGAACCGCGAACGTGGCTGGGTCTGGCCTTAGAAGCATGTCCGACTCGTATATCTCGGCGAAGCCGCGGATGGATGAGCCGTCCAGCTTCGGAACACCCTCGTCAAACGCCGCATCATCAAGATACTCGGTGGATATCGTAACGTGCTGAAGCTTCCCTGGTACGTCTGTGAATTGTAGGTCTATGAACCTAATACCCTCCCGCTCAACTCTCTCCATTACCTGCTCTTTTGTTAGGCTCCAAGCCTTTCCACTTGTTGAGGCTGTTGCAACCACCATACTTCTTCTCACCGCATTAACAAAGGCGCTCTAGTATTTTGACTGCTATATAACCTTTTGACAGGCATGAAGACGTATTCATATTGTATGTGTTGTCTGTTTGCCGAGGTCTAACGTCAAATAAACAACATAATGTCTCTCTATAGGGCGATACGAGGCATTTTTATTAGACGGCTTTTAGAGGAATGCCTGATATGCTCGTCAGACTGCTCTCGTTCATCCTGCTCCTGACGGTCATACAGCTTGGGCAGGGAATGGCGATGTTTCTGGAGATTGCGCCTGTTGAGGAGGCTGTTCTACCGCACATTACGTTAGGTGTTTTGACGTTTCTACTGCTCTTAGGAGCCACGTACTCCAGCCGCGTGTCTGGGCATCCAGCAGCGTCCGATATCACGTTTGCGGCGTTCCTATACCTCGTTCAGGGGGCTTTTGGCCTGACCAGCATGATGGGCGAGGCTACAAAGCTGGCGGGCGTCATACATCTTTACCTCTCGTTCTTCACCGTAGCCATGGTGGCTGCCACGGTGGTAATAGCGGCGAGTAAGACACCCAGCACAGAGCAGCGGCCGCCTGCTACTAGAGCTGTGCCGCAGCCCGCCGCGCGTATCTAGCAGCACCATACAACGAGAGCGCAGCTATGGGCGTGTAGCCCAGCAAGACCGCGAGCCACATACCATTAGTAGCAGCTTCGGCGGCTCTAACCGAGGAGAGTATTAGGAACGCGGCAACCGCTGATGTTGATACCCTCTTAATACCGCCGCCCACTCCTTTATAGGCTGCGTATATCATCGTAGCCACCAGAAGCCATCCCAGGAAGTTTGTTATTGGTACGCCGTAGAATTCTCCAGGCGGTAGCCACATCCAGAGGCGGCCTGAGAGTATGGGGTCTAGTATCACGTCCAGCAGGGTTAGCGTTGCCGCTGAGGCTGGTATCCATAGTCTTGGCCCAGCTACTGCGTTGCCTACCTGCATCGCGAGGTATGCTAGGGAAGACCAGAGGAGTGGACTGCTATGGGAACTCCGCCGACCATAGCGTATCCCAGAGCGCCCTCCACATACTCGTACCTACCGAATGGGAAGCCTGTATGAACTCCCAAAACCTCCATCGCGAGCCCTATCGCTATTGAGAACGCTATGTAGAGCGCAGCCTTTCTTAGGTGTGTTGCGGCGTGGATGAATACGATTAGCAGGAAGAGGTCTCCCACGATTATGTGTAGCGGCATCATATCAGATGGGATTACCGAGCCAGCTAGAGTTAGGGCTATCAGGAGGGTGTCAAGAATCTTGTTCCAGCGACTCATGCCAGCTCACATACGCTATGTATGATGCGGCGAATATCCCCACGCCCAATATATGCGCGGCTGTGCAGAAGAGGCATAGGGCGTTGATTATGGCGAGCTCAACATAGACCAGCGCGGCTATTCCGAGCAAGCCGATTATTGACCAGGCCAGAAGAGGCTTACGCGTCTTCTCTAAGCGTGTTGATAGTATTGAGAGTGTGAGCGCTGCCATGAACCACGCCAACCCGTATGCTGCTGTCGGTATTCCCATGAAGCTCGCGTAGGGGCTGAGGAGAACATCAACGCAAGTGATTCTGCTCCCGACCTCGCAGAACCCGCTGCTCAGAACCTGCTCAGAGTCTATGAGGTATGCCGAAACAGCTACCCCAGCAGCAGACATAGCCGCGGAGAGGATGTAGAGCCTCTTCCAGCTTTCCTCAGGAGGCGAGAGCCTGCTCAATAAGGCTCGCCAGCTTATCATAGCTCTGCTCTCCTACGAGCCTCCCCACAATCCTCCCATCCTTACCTATAACGACATACGTCGGCGTCCCAACTACTGAGTAGAGGTTGAAAACATCCAGATTCTCGTCAAACAGGACTGCCCAGCTTACGTCGTGCTTACGTAGGAACTCGGCCGACTTCTGCTCATCCGTCCTCGCGTCGTTTCCCATGACTGTTATGAACTTCACGCCCCTCTCTGCGTAGGTGTCGTGGAGCTTCTTTATGGTTGGGGCCATCCTGTTGCAGTGGGGGCACCACGAGAAGGCGAAGTCCATGAAGACCACGCTCCCCCGCGCTGCTGAGAGGCTGAACTCCTCGCCGCTCAGGCCGTTCTGCGTCAAGACCTTGAGCGTGAAGTCAGGCGCCTCCTCCCCCAGGTGGGTGTTCCCACCCCGCTGGACAGGCTTGGGCGGGATTGAGATGATATACGCCAAAGCACCAACCAGGAGTAGGGCGGGGATAAGCGCCACTATGAGCGCCCTCCTCCCAGTATCGCGCTTCTTCCTCCGCTCACGCGCGGCCTTGCGCTTAGATTTCTTAGACATTCCAGAAGCCTCCCATGGAACTGTGAGAGCTACGTTATATAATCATTCACCATGGAGAACTCTAGGATGTTTGAGGTTCTGGCCAGTATTGACTTGGTTGGGGGTAGGGTTGCGCGTCTAACGCGGGGAGACCCACGTGAGACGAGGTTTTACGAGAAGAGTCCAGAGGAGTATGCTGGGCTATGGAGCGGGGCTGGGTTTAGCATGCTGCATATTGTAGATATTGACGCCGCGCTGGGCTGTGGGGATAATCTTGACGTGATAGAGCGGATTCTCAGCAGAGCTGGGATACCAGCGCAGGTTGGAGGTGGTGTGAGAAGCCTTGAGCGCGCCAAGATGCTAATACAGCTAGGCGCCGCGCGCGTGATAATCTCAAGCATAATCTTCAAACAGCGTGATGCTGCCCTGGCGATACTCAGGGAGCTGGGTGGCGATAGGGTTGTCGCCGCACTAGATTTTGACGAGCATGGTGAGGTGCTTATCTATGGATGGAGAGGCGGCTCTGGATACAAGCTGGTAGACGCCCTACGTGAGATTTCAGCACTAGGGTTTGAGCGGTTCATGACCACAAGCACATCCCGCGATGGAACGCTGCGCGGAATAGACACGACAACGCTGAGCACTATACCAAACGAGATGCGTAGCCAAATCCTCGCGGCTGGCGGAATAGCAAACGTGGAAGACGTGCTGAAGCTTCGCGACATGGGTTTCGGAGGAGCTATACTCGGAAAAGCAATATACGAGGGCGCGATAAGTCCTGAAGGCCTCAGGCGGCTGGGGCTTCTCGGCTAAGGAGAGGAGTAAAGAATATTAATCATCGTTCATTGTCAATCTGCTAACGAGGTTCGTCATTTTTATGGTGTTTTGCTGGTTTTTGTTATGGATTTTTGGCATGTGTTGTTAAGGTTTAAATAGCGTTGAGTACGGTGCTTGAAACCCCAACGGCGGCAGCCATGTCAAGAACAACGCTAGAGCCGAGGATTGTGCAAGACTACCTGCGCATCCCGCCGCAGGAGGATAAAGAGTTCTGGGATGCGCGTAAGATAGAGCATATCAGACTATTGGCGCGCTTCGGCAGGCCAGCATGGGTATGGGACCCGTATAAGCATGAGTCTAACAGGATTCTTGATAGGATTTCGTTCCTTGCTGAGCGTGATGACGGCGGGGAGCTGGGTGATGTTGATGGGGTGAGCACTAGGACGCTCCTCGCCTATGGTGGGATTGAGTTAACAACCCCAATCTATCTTGGTGATATGTCCTTTGGGGCGCTGAGCGGCGTTCCCAACATAGCGCTTGCGCGCGCAGCAGACATAACGGGCGCGCTCACTGGCACGGGTGAGGGTGGCCTCCACCCAGAGGTGAGGAAATGTAAGAGGATAACCGTGCAGTGGGCGTCTGCGCGATTCGGCGTTGATATTGACGTGCTCAACACGGGCTTGGGGATTGTGATTAAGATAGGCCAGGGAGCCAAGCCTGGGATAGGCGGCCACCTGCCAGGCGTGAAGGTTACAGAGCCGATAAGCACGACACGCCGCATACCAGTCGGTACTGACGCAATCTCACCAGCGCCCCACCATGATATTTACTCAATAGAAGACCTCGGCCAGCGCATATGGGCGTTGAAGGAAGCCACTGGCAAGCCCGTCTTCGTCAAGGTCGCTGTTACCAACTACATCACGTACATCGCCTCTGGCGTGGCGCGTATGGGTGCTGATGGTATTATCATGGACGGGCAGGGAGCTGGGACAGGCGCTACTCCTGAGGTTATCCGCGATAATGTGGGGCTTCCGATAGAGATTGCTGTGCCAGCGGTTGATAGGCTGCTGCGCCGCGAGGGGCTGCGGGATGGTTTCTCAATAATAGCGGCGGGCCGCGTGAGCAGCGCGGAGGACACGGCGAAGCTCATAGCGCTTGGGGCTGACTGCATCTCCATAGGCACGGCAGCCCTAATCGGGATGGGCTGCATAATGGTTCACCGCTGCCACCTGGGATTCTGCCCAGCCGTGCTAACCAACAAGATAACCGAAAACCCGACGAAGGTTCTCTCGCTTGACATGGCTACGCAGTGGACGGTCAACCTAATCCGCGGCTGGACCGCCGAGCTTAAGCTGATAATGGATAGGGTGGGCGTTGATAGTATTGAGGAGCTTCGCGGGCGGCGTGAGCTCCTCACAGCCCGCGGCGTTGACGAGGAGACGGCGGCGATACTCGGTGTAGAGACCTCTTAGTGGCGGGGTGTTTTACAGAGCCTTGGAGACGGCAGTCTGGAGTAGGCGGAGGGTTAAACACCTCCAAGAGATGTCGGGCGCGGCTGGCAAGACACCAGGCGAGGCAGTGATAACCAGCATGGGTAGCACAGGCCCACCGCTGGTGGAGAACCCAGTCTTCATAACAGACCACCTAGTTAGCGATGGCGCCCAGGTTACGCGCCCCAGCATAGACCCTTACCGCGAGCCTATTGAGACGTATGTCTTCCTGGCTGGGGGTTTGGTTAGGCTCTCCCTTCCTGTGGTTGTTGAGGAGAGGCCAGGGGTCTCTGACGCTGTTGTGGCGGCTTTGGTTAGGGCGGCGTATAACATGGGTGTCTTGGCTTATCTGCGTAGGGCGCTACCAGAGGGGCTTGAGCGATACGCCGAGCGCGTCGTTGTTGATGCTGCCTATTATGAGGATGGGCTGGGCTACGTCGGCATGGTGGCTGACTATGATAGCCAGTGGGAGCAGAGCGCTCTGCGCAGACTTGACTGCGTCAAGCTCCTACGAATACCAACAGCTGTGAGCTCTGCTCTTCTTGAGAGATGCGTGGCCGCTGGCTTCGGTGGCGTAGTCGTGGATGAGACACTTCCCGCAAGCAAGGAGAGCCCCCTGGAGCTGGCTGTCTCAGACGTTGATAGGACTTTGAAGAACATCAAGGAAGGCGGCGAGCCCGTGAGGAATGGGATGAGCGTTATAGCGTGTAGCCCGCGTATTAGGGGGTCTGACGACGTGTTCAAGCTCCTTGGCCTGGGAGCCGACTGCGCAACAGTGGGCGAGGCCACGCTAGTAGCTACTGGCTTCAGGCAGGGGCGCCTGCCTGAGAAAATGCAGGAGCTGGTGGAGAACTTCATCCTGGCTGTGCAGAAGGAGATTAAGCTCCTGGCGGGAGCAGCTGGGGTGAGCTGCGTCTATACATCAATCATAGGGAACCGCGAGCTCTTCAGGGCTATACTGCTTGAGCCTTCCCTGCGTAGGAGGCTTGGGGTTAAGCCCGCTGGCGTTGGGTGATGATTTGATGAGCTTCCTAGATGAGCTTCCTGTGGTTAAGTCTGGCTGCGGCATTCTGGGGATACTGAGGAAGAAAGACGCGGACAAAATCCGCGCGCAGGAGGCTCTAAGCTCTATTGAGTGCGTCAGGTTTAGGGGGAGTAAGCTGGGCGCTGGGTTTGCGGCATACAACATGGATGGAGACAACAGCCACTATCGTATCAAGGTGTTCGTAGATGGCGTTGAGACTCTGGAGACTGTTAAGCAGATGCTAGCCGAGTATGGTGTCGTGCTTCGCGCTGAGCTCGGCTACGACGACTCTGGAGCTTCCAAGCTCCGCTCCTGGGCTGCCCTAGCTGACGCTCCCTCGCGCGAGGCTCTCACAAACGCGGTGACGAGGGTGAACGAAGTCTTGATGCAGGACGGGATGAGGGGGAGGATATACTCGTGGGGCAGGTATGTGGATGTCTGCAAAGGCGTCGGATACCCTGAAGACGTGTGCATGGACTTCAGGCTCGTGGAGCGCGGCATGGAGGCTGACCTATGGATAGCGCATACCCGCCAGCCCACGAACTCGCCTGGAATCCACCCAATCTGGTCGCATCCCTTCGCAGCCAACGAGTGGGCAATAGCGCATAACGGCGACGTAAGCTCATACGGCGCCAACATGGAGTATCTCCGCTACCGCGGCTACACGAGCTTCATCGGAACGGACAGCGAGGTCATGGCGTACCTCCTAGACCACCTAACCCGCGTCAGGGGGCTCGCGATAGAGGAGGCCGCCGAGATACTCTGCAACCCATACGAGGCCGAGCACGGCGGTATGGAGAGGATAATAGCACATCGCGGCGCTTCCCTGGATGGGCCGTTCAGCGTGGTAGCGGGCTACTGTGATGGAGACGACATCTACATGCTCGCCCTGGCTGATAGGTCTAAGTTTAGGCCACTCGTCGTGGGCGAGGACGGGGAGCGCATCTACGTCGCGAGCGAGGAGGCTGAGATAAGAACACTATCCAGCGACGCGCGCGTATGGACTGTAAAGCCAGGCGGCTATCTCCTAGCATCGCTCAAACAAGGGATAATACACAGCGGCCGCGAGGATTACGAGCTATTCTACCGAAGCTACTGCTCACACCACGCACCCGCACACGCCATAGACGCGGAGGGAATGGGATACGCTGAGCTAAACAGGAAGATAAGGGAGGCGCTCAATAACGGTGCGCGTGAGGTTCATGTCAAGAACGTGAGGGGCCAGCGCTATCTAGGCGTGAATATACCAGCAGGCTCAAGGCTACACATCTACGGAACCCCTGGGAACTGCCTGGCCAACTTCAACAAGGGGGCTGAGATATACGTCTACGGTAATGCCGAGGACGATGTCGCAGACGCAATGTACGGCGGCCGCGTCGTTATCCACGGCGACGCGCGCGACGTGATTGCGCAAGCATTCCAGGATGGCGAGATATTCGTCCGTGGAAACGTCGGGAATAGGGCTGCGATACAGATGCGCGAGTTCCAGGACAGGAGGCCATTTCTCATAGTGGGCGGACGCGCCGACGACTATCTCGGCGAGTACATGGCTGGCGGCGTTGTGATGATACTCGGCCTAGACGCCATGGAGTATGAGGACAAGCCGCTGGTGGGCAAATACGTAGCTACTGGGATGGTCGGCGGGAGAATCTACATACGCGGCAGGGTTGAGCAGTGGAGAATCGGCCTCCACCCACCAAAGACAGACACGCTCCAATACCTCCGCGGCCTACTCATGGAAGGGCTGGTGGACGCTGAGACGTATGAGGAGCTATCCAGGGAGAGGATGATAACCTACTCCATGCTTGAGCAGCGTCTCCACCCCAAAGCCCTGAGCAGGATAAGCAAGCTCTTCATAAACAAATACTTCTCACCACCCCGCGTTGAGTATCGCAGGCTCCGTGATGACGACCTGGCACTAGTGGGAGAGAGGCTACGCAGATTCTTCGCCGAGTTCCACCTAGGGGAGCAGCTGCTACAGCGCCTGCTGGAGTCGGAGTTCACGGTCATAACTCCCCAGAAGAAGCACTAGCGTTTATGAGCAGGCTCTAACACCTATCCATGATGCCTCTAAGCAAGCGCATAATCCCCTGCCTTGACGTTGACCAGGGGCGCGTGGTTAAGGGGCGGATGTTCAGGGAGCTACGCGACGCTGGCAGGCCAGATGAGCTGGCGAGCCGCTACTCCGAAGAAGGGGCTGACGAGCTGGTCTTCCTAGACATAACCGCATCGGTGGAGAAGCGCGGCATACTCGTCAACGTGGTGCGTAGCGTCGCTTCCGTGATTAACATACCCTTCACGGTAGGAGGCGGGATAAGGTCTCCCGAAGACGCTGATATGGTTCTACACAACGGCGCCGACAAGGTCTCAATAAACACCGCAGCGGTCCGCGAGCCTAGGCTGGTTAAGAAGCTCTCGGAAACCTATGGAGCGCAGTGCATAGTAGTAGCCATAGACGCGAAGTCCAGCCCAGGCTTCCCGTCGGGCTATGAGGTCTATACACACGGGGGCAGGAATCCTGCTGGGCTTGACGCAGTAGAGTGGGCTAGGCGCGTGGAGGAGCTGGGAGCAGGCGAGATACTGCTCACCTCAATAGACAAAGACGGGACACGCGAGGGCTATGACATCAAGCTAACACGCATGGTGGCGGAGGCGGTGAGCATACCAGTAATAGCCAGCGGCGGCGCAGGAGAGCCAGCACACATGTACGAGGTCCTAACAGAGG
Source organism: Candidatus Pelearchaeum maunauluense (assembly GCA_030059675.1). Classification (GTDB taxonomy): domain Archaea; phylum Thermoproteota; class Nitrososphaeria_A; order Caldarchaeales; family Caldarchaeaceae; genus Pelearchaeum; species Pelearchaeum maunauluense. The sequence continues at coordinate 150,016 of JANVYQ010000001.1, forward strand.
GGAAAGCAGACGCAGCACTCGCAGCATCAGTCTTCCACTACAACCAACACCTAATAGCAGAGGTCAAAAAATACCTAGCCAAACGCGGCGTCCAAGTACGTATGTAATGTAAATTTTATTAATCCTGCATATTATCAGCAAAATTTAATTAGACTTAAACCCGTATAGCGTAGATTAGGGTTTGAAGGAAGACCTGAGACTCAAAATTGACCCTAGGGGGCGACTAAGCATACCGTCGGACATAAGGGATGAGGTAGGTGATGAAGTAATACTTAGAAGAACACCCGAAGGCTTCCTACTCATACCAGCTAAACAGCATAACTTCTTGGAAGAGTTTCGCCGCATTATCTCATCCGAGCCGCAAAGAACGGGAAAACCTGAAAACTGGGACCCGAAGAAGATGAAATCAGTATGGTTAGGGGACTAAGTGCATATGGTTATTGGACTTGATACAAATGTCTTATGCTACGCGCTTGACCCCGCATATCCAGAGCATACCAAACTTAAGGGACTTCTTCTAAAATTATCTCCTGATAATATGCTTGCACTAAACCCAACAATCATACAAGAAGCCTATCATGTTCTAGTCTTTGGACAAAAATAGACTCCTAATGAAGCTATGAGAAAGCTGAGGATGTTACTAAAGCATCCTTACATAGTATTTTACGCTCAAAACAAGAAGATATCAATGACGGCCCTGACCCTAGCAGCGCATTATGGTTTAGGAGGAAGAGACGCGCTTATTATCGCTAACTTTCTAACCAACAAAATACCCATAATGTATACTCATGACCAAGAATTGCTAAAATTAGAAAAGCTTTCGTGGATAAATTTGAAATATCATTTAAAGACCCAATAACGGAAATGACTCGTAATAGGTATTGGTCTAAAAATTATGATTGTGAAGTAATACATGTTTAAAGAGTGGTTCTTGGTGTACCGACGGTGATTAATATGAAGGTAGATGAGCTGCGTTTTGATTCGCGGGACGGGCTTATACCTGTTGTTGTTCAGGATGTTAAGACGCGTGAGGTTCTTATGCTTGCTTATGCCAATCGCGAGGCTTTGGAGAGGACGCTCTCAACTGGTTTTGCGCATTTCTGGAGCAGGACGCGGAGGAAGCTCTGGATGAAGGGCGAGGAGTCTGGGAACACGCAGCGGGTGGAGAAGATATTGGTGGACTGCGATGCCGACGCGCTAGTCTATCTCGTTACGCCTAGCGGCCCAGCGTGCCATACTGGGAATAGGACATGCTTTTACAGAAGCCTGGATTAGCGTGTTATCGCTTTACTATCTTCATGAAGTTGCGCAGCATCTGCTCTCCTATCTTTGATGATTTCTCTGGGTGGAATTGTGTTCCGAAGATGTGTTTTTCTGAGATTACTGCTGGGAACTCTACGCCGTACTCGGCCTTCGCCGCAATTATGTTGGCTTCGCGTGGGTTTGGGTAGTATGTGTGGTTGAAGTATACCCATGCCTCTTCCATCCCCTCCATCAGCGGTGTGTCTTTTACTCTTTTTATCGTGTTCCAGCCCATGTGGGGGCGTTTCACGCTTGGCGGCAACGCTACAACAATCCCCCTGAAGATTTCCAGCCCCCTCCCAGGGCCTTCCTCGCTCTCCTCAAACATCACCTGCATGCCTAGGCATATTCCGAGTGTTGGTGTTTCGTTTAGTATTTTTTCGCGTAGCTCCTCGCGGTAGGGCGCTATGTTCTCAGCCGCTGCCGCGAAGCTTCCCACGCCAGGCATTACGAGGGCGTCAAAACCGCCAGCGCGCGCGGGTTCTCTGCTTATAATCACCTCAGCGCCTAGTCGCTTTAGAGCGTTGGATATGCTGAAGATGTTCCCCACACCATAGCTTAGGACTAGTATCTTCACACCAAGCCAAACCATACTCTTAGTGGTTTCTATTTTTGTTTTTGCGGCCCAGCCTTCGGTATGCTACGTATATCGCCGCCGCAGCGGCTACTACCGCTATCGTGAGCTGCTCAAAGTATGCGCGTACGAATTCTAGTATCGGCTCTCCGTATAGCATGATGAGCGTTGCCTCGGTCATGAATCTTGCTCCGCGGCCTATGAATGAGATGATGATGAAGCCCTTGATGTTTCTGAGCCTGAATGCTCCAGATGCTATTGTGAAGACTTTGTAGGGGATTGGTGTGAAGGCAGCTATCCCGACAGCCCATAGACCGTAGCGGTTGAAGTAGCCCTCAACGCGCATGACGCGCTCTTCCTCGATTATCTTCAGCAGGACTGGCCTGCCTCCCTTGAGGCCTATCCAGTATCCCAGGAGCGCTCCTAGGACGGAGCCAGTTGTTGCGGTTAGGCCGTAGAGTATCGCGCCTTCTGGGTTTAGGAGGGATAGGGGTATGAGGACGGCGTCTGGGGGTATTGGGAAGAAGCTGGACTCGGCGAAGGCGAGGATGAAGAGCCCAGGGACGCCTAGTGGGACTAGATACGCGTGCGCCCAGCTTAGGAGAGCATCCACCAGCCCGTCGGCCAAGCCCCATCAACGAGGATAAGACGGCTATATTACTGTTTGTAGGCGTAGCGTTTCGCCTGTCCTACTAGGAAGCTAGCCAGCTCCGCAAGGTCAAAGGGCCACGCATAGATTATCTCCACACCCCTAACCTTCTCCGACAACTCTTCCAGCTTCTCTGGGATATCCTCCTCAGAGTGCTCTCCGCCGCGAACCATCATGGTTGGGACGACAACTATCTTGTCGGGCTTCATATTCGCTGCCCTGCTTACTGCTTCTTCAATCGTTGGTGAGCAGAACTCGTTGAAGGCTGGGATTATGTCTAGGAAGTCTCCGCCCTTCTCCTTCATGGCTTTTACGAGCTCGTTGAGCCCGTGCCAGTAAGGGTCGTTTTCTGGTGTTCTTGGGTAGCTGCGTATCTCGGTGTCAAGCTCCTGGAAGCGGCGCTTAACATCTTCGCCGCCTGATGCTAGCTGCTTCTCAAGACGGACATACTCGGAGACCTTCTCGGCTGGATACCCTTTTGGCGGGGAGCCGTGGCCGACGAGTACAACAACCACACGCATAGGCGAGATATGGGGCTGCGACCTTAAAAACCAATCCATACGCCGAATTGTGGATAAGTTTATGTATGCTCCCCTGTTGGGGGCGTAGCATGGTTGAGAAACACACCTGCAAGCGCTGTGGCCACTCATTCAACTCACCAAAAGCTCTGAAGCAGCATACACGCTCCAAGCATTTCTCATACTACTTCGCTCTCAACATAGCGCCACCAATAATTATTGCCGCTCTCTTGGTTGTTGCGTCCATGATATTCATTCCACCGTATCTGGAGAGCCTGGCTCAGCAGGCTACGCAGACACCTGAGGAGATTACTGAGCGTTTCCTGACTGGGCATGAGGGTCTGGCGATGCACTACCACGTTACTCTGAGGGTTTTCGTGGATGGCGATGAGGTTGAGGTTCCGCGTTTCATGGGGTTGATGCCCGATGGAAGGATGCGCTACATACACACGCACAGCACGCCGAACAGGATTCACATAGAGTCTCCCATAGTCTATAACTTCACGCTGGGGGACATCTTCAAGGTCTGGGGCAAGCGCTTTGACGAGAATTGTTTTGACACCTACTGCGGAAACCTAACTGTTTTGGTTAATGGTGAGGAGATAAGCGACCCCGTTAACTATGTTTTGAAGGATGAGGATGAGATAGTCGTGGAGGTCAGGACTTCCTAGGGGGCTGGTAGTACCTAGCCATATCCCGCTGGTCTATGGATATAAGATGGGGCTTCGGGCTTCCTGTCTAGACGTGCTAGCTAGGGGTAGGGCGCTCTATAAGGAGCTGGTCTCAACCGCGGTTAGCGAGGGGTATCAGCTTACCGAGAGCGCTCTACGCCTTCTTGAGCGCTGCGAAGACCCCCTGGGGGCGTTGATGAGCGTAATCTCCAAGCTCCGCGCCGAGGAGCCGGCGGCTGTTGTTATAGACCTGCAGCACATCAAGCAGGTTGCGGGCGTGGATGTTCAGGAGCCCTTGGCTGAGCAGTCCGAAAAGCGGGTGGAGAAGAGGGAGGAGATAGACACCCTACAGCACGCGGCTAACTACCAGGTTATACAGCTATGCGGCGACGAGACGCGGATAGAGGGGACGATTGACGAGTTCATAGAGTATTTCAGGAGTAGGTATTATAAGCTGCGGCGCATAATTGAGAGGCGGCGCGACAAGTTCATACCCGTCTCGGAGCTCTCCAACCTCCAGGATGGGCGCGAGGCTTCTATAGTTGCTATGGTTATGGAGAAGCAAGAGGGCTCTAAGGCGCTCATGCTAACATGCGACGACCCCTCTGGGACTATTCGGGTGGCTGTGCCGAAGAGTAATAACGGCCTATACGAGCAGGCCGAGAACATACTCAACGACCAGGTGATAGGGCTTAAGCTCCGCCGCTCAAATAGCATCTTCATAGCGCAGGACATATACTTCCCAGACGTAGAGATAAGACGACGCGATAATGACCTGGGGAGCATACCCCAGCTATACGCCTGCCTAATCTCAGACATCCATGTTGGTAGTAAGAAGTTTAGGGAAGACCTGTTTGAGCGGTTTCTTGACTGGCTCAGCCGTGGGCGCGATGGTGTTGTGAAGAGGTTGAAGTATGTTGTGGTTAATGGTGATTTGATTGATGGTATCGGCGTGTATCCTGGCCAGGATAAGGAGCTGGCCACAACAGATGTGGAGGAGCAGCTACGTATGGCCGCTAAACTGCTAGGTGAGATACCGCGCCATATTGAGGTTATCGTATGCCCTGGGAACCATGAGCCTGTTAGGAAGGCTCTCCCACAGCCAGCCCTCCAGCAGAGGCATAGGAGCATACTCGCGGAGCATAGAGCGATAACATTCGGGACAAACCCAGCTCACCTAGTCGTTGAGGGGCGTAAGATACTCGTATACCATGGCCAGGGGCTTGAGGAGGTTATCCAGTCGCTCCCCAACATCTCCTACAGCACGCTCCGCGAGAACATGGATAGGGTTATGCTCGCTCTAATCAGGGCGCGGCACCTGGCGCCCAGCTATGGCGAGAACACGCAGCTCATGCCTCTCGGCGACGACCCGCTGGTTATAGAGGAGCCGCCAGACCTGCTGCATACGGGGCATATACACATAGCCCATACAACAAGCTACCGCGGCGTCCAGCTCGTTAACAGCGGCACCTGGCAGGACCAGACGAGCTTTCAGAAGAGCCTGGGGCTTGAGCCGACTATTGGGACGGCTGTTCTTCTAGAGCTCTCAACGATGCACGCAAGCGTTAGGTATTTCTCATAAGGCTTGTGCATGGCTAAGCTTTATATCAACGGCGCTGGCCGAGGCATTTCTTGATGGCTTATGAGCGGCGAAGAAGAGGAGAGTGAAGCCATAGACGCCATCGTCGTGGCGTTTGACGAGAATGATAACTGTATAGTCTCGCCTACCCAGCCGCTATCTGATGAGGAGCTATCAACTCTAGTCGGGAGCGAGGCTGAGTATGAGGACTTCAAGGGCGTTAAGTGGTATGGTAAGGTGGTGGAGGCGCGTGAGGAGGGGCTTGTGGTGAGGTTCAGCGAGGAAGCCATGTCGCAGGGAGGACCTTCAGGATTGGGTCAGGGGAGCCTGGTACGCATACCGCTTAAGAAGTGAAACAATAACCATATTTATTATCAGCGCATACACTACCATCCTTGTGAGAGGTCAGGAACTACGCATACCAACGCTTACCGATGTTTTGAAGGCTAGGCAGGTTGTCAATAAATATCTCAAGCCCACGCCGTTGATTTACTCAAAACGCCTCTCAAGATTGCTGGATTGTGATGCTTACCTGAAGCTGGAGAACTTGCAGCCGATTAGGGCGTTTAAGGTTCGCGGCGGCGTCTATTACATGAGCGTGATGCGCGACGAAGCGGTAAAGCGGGGAGTGATAACAGCATCAACAGGCAACCACGCGCAGTCAATAGCCTATGCAGGAGCGCTCTTTGGCGCGGAGGTTAGGATAGTCATGCCAAACGGTGTTAGTAGCAATAAGATTGAAGCAGTCCGCGAGCTGGGTGCCGAGGTGATAATGCACGGCAGCTACTTTGAGGAGGCCCGCGAGTATGCCGAGAAGCTGGCAGACGAGAAGGGATACCTCTACGTCCACGCGATTAACGAGCCCCTCCTATACCAGGGCGTCGCTACGATGCATCTTGAGATAGCTGAGGAGCTTCCTGACGTTGATGTTGTGATTAATCCGATAGGGGGCGGCTCTGGTGCTTCTGGAGCGTGTATCGTGTATAAGTCGTTGAACAGCGAAATCAAGGTGTTTGGTGTTCAAGCCGAGGGGGCTCCAGCATTCTACCACTCGTGGCGCTCTGGTAGCTTATTCTCAACCGACGGCGTTAAGACCGCCGCTGAGGGGCTGGCCACCTCACAGGCGTATGAGCTGCCCCTCAAAATCCTACGCGGAAGGCTTGACGACATCATACTTGTAAGCGACGACGAGATGCGCGGGGCTATTAGGATAATATTCCAGACAACCGGCCAGGTAGCTGAGCTTTCGGGAGCAGCAGCGACCGCGGCAGCCCTAAAAATACGCGAACAGCTTAGGGGCAGGAAAGTCGTGCTTATGCTTACAGGCGGGAACATTCAACAAGAGCAGCTAGCATCAATACTCGCTGCCCATAATGCTTAATAAACCCGCGTAAAGCTGGCCAGCCGTCGCCTCCTTGAGCAGGATAAGGCCCCTCAACCTACCATTATCCATATATCTCCCCAATAAGAAACTAGCCAGCCTCGCGGTAGAGTTGAGGAATGTTCCAGGGGCTTTGATGGAAGACCTCCGGTTATCCATCGTTTTGGTATTAATATTGTTGGCCTGCTCTCCAACACGGCTACGGCAAACAGCCCTACGACGAGTGTCGTCATACACCTAGACGTATCAGGCGTTGAGGAGGAGAAGCTTCAGGAGATGCTTGAGGAGATAAGGCGGCAGGAGAAGACGTTGTCAGCGTACATATTTGATACGGGCATACAGTCATTCACAGCAGACCAATACCATAACAGGGTTCTCAGCTTTAATGCGCGTGTGGTTTTGATGAGCGAGGCCTCGCTTAGGGGGCTTCTCAATAGTTTATACAACACCTTCGGCGACGCGGCCGCGGCTGCGTTCCTATACCACATGGGAGTCGGGGAGACCACGCCATAGCGCGGTATGAGAAGCAGTTCTTCAAAGACCCCCGCGTGTGCATCCGCGTCATAGAGCATAACGCAGTGGCATTCGGCTACGCGCATAGGCTAACGATAAAGGAGGTGGGCGTAACCATGTTTGAGGTAATCTTTGAAGGCTTGTTTGAGTGTGAGTATCTAGCTGGTAAGAAGGGGCCGACATCCAACTGGATACGCGGGATGGCTGCTGGGTTTATTGAAGAACTCTTCGGCGGCAAGTGGAGCGCCACGGAGGTTAAGTGCGTCAACGCGGGCGATGGTGTTTGCATGTTTAGGGTAGTCCGCCAGTAGTTGAGGTTGGCTTCCTCAGCAGAGCCCTCCACGTGAAGAGGCGCTTAGTGTATGAGAGTCTCTCAAACCCTATCTCGTCCAGCGCTCCTAGAACCTGCTTGGGCATGGTTCCATGGCCTAGTAGGCGTGTTTTTATCGGGTCTGCTATGAGGAATAGCCCGCCATCTTTGAGCTTTCTATAAACCTGCTCAAGCGCTCCGCGCCAGTTGTTTATATGGTGTAGGCTCAGTAGCATGACCGCCCTGTCAGCCGACGCGTCTGGCACATGGCGCATATCTGCTGCATCGCCCTCAACAACCACAACGTTATACAGGTTCTTCTCCTTCAGCCTCCTCACCAGCTTCTCCAGATACCCCTTATTCACATCCACCGCGTAGACGCGGCCAGCAGCGCCCACGATTTCCGCCGCGGGTATGGTTAGGAAACCCGTGCCGCAGCCAACGTCAAGTAGGGTATGCCCCTCAGCCAGGCCTAGGGCTTGCAGAAGCTCAAACGGGCTCTGAAGCCTACGGCGGAGCCGCGAATCCAAGAGGAGAGACTCAACACCCAACTCGGCTACTCAGCCGCCTAGCCGCTCTATAAAGCAGTACCAGACGAAGGAGTGGGTTATCTACTCATCTTTTGGTTGTGTCATCTCTGTCGTCAAGCTGCTTGACTGTAAAGACGACAAGAGCCGACATATCCTTGACTAACGCTTAAATAAGCGGCGCCGTCTGCGCGGTGGTTGTAGGTGTGGTTGGTGAGGCTTAGGGGCGAGTGTCTTCATATATCGCATCTCTAGGCCAGCCAGCCCTATTGAGAGCTTTCTCTGGGGTGTTGTGTGTTGGCTAGGGTAAAGTTTGCAATACCTAAAGGCTCGCTGGAGAGCGCGACCTACGACATACTCTCCCGCGCTATGCTCAGGCTACGCGGCTATGAGAGGACATACAGGCCAGTCGTGAGCGACCCTGAGATTGAGGTGAAGATACTGAGGCCGCAGGAGATACCACTACTCGTGGCTGCTGGCGCCTATGATATTGGAATCTCTGGTATAGACTGGGTGAGCGAGACTGGCGCTGATGTTATGCAGCTACTAAACTTGGAGTATGGCTACGTCAGGCTGGTCGTGGCTATTCCCAAGACGTGGCGATACAGCTCGCTGGACGAGATAATCACAGACTACGCCAGCTCTGGGCGCGTCCTCAACATCTCAACAGAGTATCTCAACACGACAGCCTCTTACGTTGCCTCCACTAGGGCGTATAAGGAGAATTATGGTGACGCCGAGCCGAAGGTCATAACCCCCTGGTGGTCGCGCGGCGATAACGACCGCGTGAGGATTTACCTAAGCTTCGGCGCAACCGAGGCCAAGCCGCCAGAGGACGCGGACATAATAGTTGATGCTTCCCAGACTGGGATTACGTTGGAGCAGAACAATCTCAAGGCTGTTGAAACCATAGCGGAATCCACAGCATACCTCATAGCGAATAGACAAGCCTACAACGATGAAGAGAAACGCGAGAAGATACTTGATGTCCTCACACTACTGCGCGGCGTCGTTGATAGTGGGAAGAAGCTCCACATATTCGCTAACGTTTCTGAGGAGAACCTGAACGAGCTGCTTAGCTCGCTTCCAGCGTTGAAGAGCCCAACGGTGAGCCCCTTGTCGCGGAAGGGGTGGTATGCTATCAATACAGTAATCTCGCGCGACGAGTTCCTCACAATACTTCCGCAGCTCAGGAGGCTTGCGCAGGGCTTGGTCGTCCACGAGCCCAACCTTATACTGCCGCTTGAGGAGATTGCGCAGAGGGGCAAGGAGGGCAGTTGAGTCCGCGTCTTTTTCAGGTCTCAGAGGACGATGCCGAGAGGGTGGCGTGTGAGATAGCTGCACGGCGCCCAGACCATCGCGGCCTCGTGCAATCCATCGCGCACATAATAGCTGATGTGAGGCGGCGGGGAGACGCGGCTTTACTGGAATATACTAGGCAGTTCAACGGCGCAGATCTTACGGGGCTGGGCTTAAGGATTGAGCGTAGGGAGATTGACGCTGCGTATAGGGATTTGAGCCCCAGGCTCAGGCGTGCTCTGGAGAGGATGGCCGAGAATATCAAGGCGGTTGCGCGTCTCCAGCTCTCGCGTCTAAGGTTTAGCCGCCGCCTCCACGGAGGGGTTGAGATAACACTACGCGCATATCCGCTCCAGAGCGTCGGCTGCTACATCCCAGGCGGCGTGGCGGCATACCCAAGCACAGCCCTAATGACCACAATACCAGCGAAGGTAGCTGGAGTCAAACGCATAGCGGTATGCACACCACCCAACAACAAGGGAGAGGTGAGCAAGCCAGTGCTCGCGGCGCTCAAGATAGCTGGGGTGGAGGAGGCCTATCGCGTGGGAGGCCCCCAGGCGATAGCAGCGCTAGCATACGGGACTGAGACCATCAAGCCAGTCGCGAAAATCATAGGCCCAGGCGGAGGATACGTGACAGCAGCCAAGCTCGCAGTCTCCAGCGATGTAGCGATAGACATGCCCGCAGGGCCTACGGAGCTGGTCGTCTACTCTGATGATGAGAGGCTGGCAGAGGACGTGATGTATGAGCTCTGTGCGCAGGCTGAGCATAGCACCGACACACTTGTGGGGCTGGTAACTACGGATGAGCGTCTGGCTTCTGCCGTGTTGGAGGGTATGGAGGTGTTTATGAGCAGGTTTGAGCGGAGCGAGATAATCTCCAAGTCTTGGGATGAGAATGGGTTTGTGGCCACCTGCAAGAGCCGCGAGGCTGCTGCGCGCCTGATAAACGAGATTGCGCCTGAGCATGTATCCATAATCTCCAAAAACCCTTCACGAATGGCTGAGATGATTACCTCCGCTGGCCTCGTATCGCTGGGCGCCCATACATCAACGGCATTATGCGACTACGTGGTGGGTGTTAATCACGTCCTCCCCACCTCTGGATACGCGAAGCTGCGCGGAGGGCTTAGCATACTTGATTATGTCCGCCTAGTCTTCAGCGTCCGCGCGTCCAAGCGCTCAGCACGTTCTCTGGCTAGGTATGTTGAGGAGCTGGCCTTGGCTGAGGGACTTCCTGGCCATGCTCTAGCCGCGCGTAGGGTTGGTGAGTAGCCCTTGAGGCGCGAGGTCCTTGAAGCGCAGAAGAGCAGGCTCGCGGCGATAGCTCCCTTCACACCAGCACCTAGGCCAGAGAGGCGCGAGGAATGGAAGCTAAAGCTGGACGCCAACGAAAACCACTTTATAGATGGCGGCATCCTGAGAAGGATACTGGCGGAAGCCCTAGAAGAGGTTGACCCACGTTTCTACCCCGTTGAGGAGTTTCAGCTACTGCGCGAGGATATTTCACGCTGGCTGGGTGTTGGCTCTGATTTGATTGCCCTAGGCTACGGCGCCGACCAGCTCGTTGAGCTTCTCGTCCAGGCTTTTGGGGTTGGGTATGGTGTTGCCTCAATATCTCCGACGTCCCCCAGCTACGAGACGCGATGCAGGATACTCGGCCTCAAATACTCGTCAACACCACTACGCGGCGATGGCTTTGAGCTTGATGTTGAGCGCCTCTCGGAGGAGGCGCGGAGGTCTGGCCTGGTCTTCATCTGCTCCCCCAATAACCCGACTGCAAACCAGTTCAGGCGCGATGATATACTAGCCATCGTTGAGAACGCTGCGTGGGTTGTGGTGGTTGACGAGGCTTACGCCGACTTTGGCGAGTATAGCATGGTCGGTGACGTTGAGAGGTATGATAACCTCATAGTCCTCCGCACCTTCTCCAAGTTCTTCGGCCTAGCCGGCCTCCGCGTAGGCTATCTCATAGCCCCCCGCGATGTTATTGACGCATTCGTCAGGGTTGTTCCACCGTTTAACGTTCCCAGCTTCTCGCTGGCCGCTGCGCGGAGGGCTTTGCGACACCTTGACCACGCCTTGAAGGCGGTGGAAGAGCTTAAGGCGGAGCGCTCCAGGCTTATACAGCGCCTCAACACGATAAGCGGCGTGAGGGCATTCCCCTCGCAGGCCAACTTCATATTCCTAACAGCCCACCTAGATTCCTCAATTGCTAGGAGAGCACTATCCGAGTATGGGGTCATGGCCAGGATAATTGAGGGGATGCCAGGCCTAGGAACCTGCTTCAAGATAACAGTCGGACGGCGCGAGGCTAATGATTCCGTCGTTGAAGCTTTCTCCTCGTTAATGGGTGGTGGTGCTTGAGAGCCGCGCGTATGGAGAGGAAGACAGCGGAGACCAGCATAGAGGCTGAGGTAAACCTTGATGGCAAGGGCGTTTACAGCGTGGCGACTGGGATAAAGTTCCTAGACCACATGCTAGCCACGCTCTCCAAACACTCTCTCATAGACATCAACCTACGCGCCGAGGGAGACCTACGCCACCACATCATAGAGGATGTGGGCATCGTGCTGGGCAGGGCGTTATCCGAAGCCCTGGGCGAGAGACGCGGCATCAAGAGATTCGGCTACGCCATAACACCGATGGACGAAGCACTAGCCCTAGCCGCTGTCGACCTCGTAAAGAGGCCGAAGCCAGTAATCAGGCTACGCACAAAGCTAGATGCTGTAGAGGACATACCAGTAAGCGAGCTGGCGCATTTCCTTGAGAGCTTCGCAACATCGCTGGAGGCGGCGGTGCATGTTAGGGTTTTAGCTGGCGGGGACGACCATCACAAGGTTGAGGCAGCATTTAAGGCGCTTGCCCTAGCCCTACGCCAGGCTATTGAGCAAGACCCGCGTCGCGTTGGGGTACCATCCACGAAGGGGAGCATGTAGAACAAAATATTCATCCATAGAGGATGGCGTGAACCTGATGCGGGCCATGAACACCCACCACCAGCCTAAGCTCTATGTCAGCGGTCTTGCTGGGTCCTGAGATTAGCGTGATGACAGCTCCCCGATTCTTTATCGTCTCGCTCATCACGCCAGCTAGGTCCTGAAGTCTCTTGACGATGTTCTCCCTGTTTAGGAGGCAGGCGTGTATTCTGGGTATTGTGGAGACCAGCCTATCCTTCTGGTCTTGCGTTATCTCCACCAACGTTCCCGTCTCAGCTACCGCGAAGTCTGGCATCGTTATACCAGCGTCGGCCATGTTCATCTCACGGGGAGCGTTGTTTGAGGGCTCTATCACGTCTATCCCAGCAGACCTGACGCTCCTCAGCACGTGCTCGCGCGCATCGCCTCTCATCCTAGCTACAACCACGCGCCTAACTCCCTGGCCAACCAGTAGGTTGGTGAGCGTGAGAACAGCCTCGCCGAATGTGCGCGTCTCATAGACCTTGCCACCCTGCTCGGTGAAACGCTCCCTGAAGAGACTAGCCAGCCGCGCGTTTCCAGGCATCGGCTAAACCTCTACATCATGAGCCCCTGAGCCATAATTTTAACCAGATACAAGCCCTCCCCATTGAAACACTATTAAGCTCCCGCGTGCGTGGGGCTTTAGCGTGGATGGCGCTTGAGGCTTATCGCAGACCTACAGCTCCATAGCCGTTTTTCTGGCGCGACCTCTGATAAGATGCGCGTAGGCGAGATTAGCTATTATGCGCAGCTTAAGGGGCTTAACCTCCTCGGAACTGGCGACGCTCTCCACCCCACATGGCTTGCGGAGCTTGAGGATAGCCTAGAAGAGCTGGAGGGCTCTGGCCTCTACGTCTCGCGGAGCGGCGAGTATCGTGGAATCTTCTTCATAGTCCAGACGGAGGTTGCTACAGTCCACGAGCTTGGTGGAAAAGCTAGGAGGATACACCACGTAATCCTGATGCCCAGTTTTGAGATAGCCCACCAGCTCCGCGACCTGCTTGAGCCTTATGGAAACATAGACGCAGACGGCAGGCCTGTGCTGGAGATAACGCCAGCCGAGCTTGTGGAGATAGTCATGGCAACCTCACGCGATAACTTGGTCTTCCCAGCCCACGCGTGGACGCCCTGGTGGAGCATCTTCGGAGCCTTCAGCGGCGTTGACAGGGTTGAGGAATGCTACGAGGACCAGACGAAGCACATACACGCGATAGAGACTGGGCTTAGCAGCGACCCGCCCATGAACTATCGCTGCAGCTGGCTGGATAGGTATGTATTGCTGAGTAGCTCAGACGCTCATAGCCCCTATCCGTATAGAATAGGCCGCGAGGCTGTTGTGTTTGAGCTTCGGAGACCATCCTACCGCGAGCTGGTAGACGCTGTTAGGAGACGTGATAAGAGCAGGATAAAGATGACGGTTGAGGTTCCGCCTGAGTATGGGAAGTATCACTGGTCTGGCCACCGTAGGTGCGGCTTCGGGCCTGTAAGCCCCTCTGAGGCCAAGAAACTGGGATACAAATGCCCTGTCTGCGGGAGGAAGCTCACCAAGGGTGTTGACGACAGGGTTGAGGAGCTGGCCGACCGAGAGCCTGGCTACACACCACCCGACGCCATCGGCTTCATACGCCTCCTACCCCTACAGGAGCTCATCGCGGTCTCCCTCGGCATGGGGCCTGAGGCAGAGGCGAAGCTGATGAGCCAGAAGGTCTGGAAACAATACCTAAAGCTCATAGAAGCTTTTGGCAACGAGTTCAACATACTCCTAGACGCGTCTATAGAGTCCATCAGGGAGCAAGCTGGGCCTAGGCTTGCGGAGCTTATAGCGGCGATGCGTGAGGATAGGCTGAGGTTCACGCCTGGCTATGATGGTGTTTATGGCCGTTTGATGCTTGGTGAGGCGAGGAGCGAGGGAGCGAAGGCAGGCGGCACGCTTGACCGCTACTACTAGCGCGCCCGCCTTATGAGCTGAGCCAACACAGCACCAGCCAATGAGATTATGGCGGCCAACTGGAAAGCCGCTGGGAAGCCCAGAGCGTCTATTACATATCCGCCGAGCGGCGCGCCTACAGCCTGGCCCGCGCTGAAGAATATTGTTACGAAGCCCCCTGCGGCTGAGCGTAGGCGCTGCTCAACCGTATCAGCCGCTGCAACCACTGCCAGCGTCGGCACACTCCACGCTGCTATCCCGAAGATGGCCGCCGAAAAAGTGGCGAGCTGGGAAGTTCCAGCGGTTATCGCCAGATACGCGATAGCAAGCGTCGTGTATGCCAGGCTTATCGCAGCCCTGCGTCCAATCTTGTCAGACGCAAAGCCCCAGATGAAGCCGCTTGAAATGCTCAGCACGCCAGCCATGAAGAATACCCTACCAGCAGTCCCCACCTCCATGCCTATGCCGCTCACCATGTAAGCCACCAAGTATGTGATGTAGATTATGTATGACAAACCGTAGGCGAGGTATGTGAGTCCTATAATCCATAGGTGGGGTGAGAAGATGACATCACCCCAGGCGAGAACTGGTGTATGTGCTCGTTCTCCTCTGGCTGTTGTATCTGGCCTGTCTCTCACCAGCGTTGCCACGAGGAGGGCTATCGCTATGAGCGCCGCTCCCATGTATATCCATGCATAGCACCATCCCTCTGGCTGCTATGCATGTATTATCGCTGGCACGGCTATTCCAGCCGCGGCGAAGCCAGAGCCTATCCCAGCGGCCACAATACCAGTAGCCCTTCCCCTCAAGTGTTGTGGGAACCAGATTGATGGGAGAACAACCGCTGGCAGGTAGAGGCCTCCATTTCCAAGCCCAGTGAAGAGCCGTGTGATTAACGCTGAGAGTGTGTCGGAAACTCTTGACGTTGCTATCATGCTGGCACCCATGAGGAAGGCCGCGGCTGTCATGACAATCCTTGAGCCGTATCTACTCGCCAAGAAGCCTCCTATCGTGGCAAGCGTCATGTAGCCGAGGAAGTTGCCGAACTCAATAATCCCCATGCTGGTGTAGTCAACGCCCAGCGAGGCGCGCATGTCTTCCAACAGTAGCGAGTAGGCGAACCTGCCGAAGCCGTGAGCGCCCAAGACGCTTACAAACGCTACCCCAACGATAACCCAGCCGTAGTAGATTCTACCCAACCAGCATCACCGCGGCCATGAAGGAGAGGAGGGACGCCTCCCCTCTCTTTAGAGCCTGTAACCGTATTTCTCGGCTACGCGCCTGGCTTCCTCATCCCAGCCCAGCTCAAACAGCCCATCAACGATGTAGCTGAGATAATCATCTCTTGGTCTCTGTCCCTCTACCTTGTAAAGCTCGGTAGCGACGTAAACATCCGCGTAGTATTGCTGGCCATCCCTGCCATGGACGCGGACAATCCTGCGGGTGTAGTTTTCTGGATAGCCCTCATAGCGGTCTAGTGTTTTCAGCTCTCTTTGGGTTATTGTGTAGAGAGCGCCATATACCCGCGAGCCCGTGTTTGGCTCTATGTTCGCGCATATTCCGCTGCCGCATCTCTTGTTGAAGACGAGCTCGTATCCCTCTAGTATTGCTGGTATCCTCCTGGCTGGTTTAACGTTCCTCTCAGCAAGCCTACGCGACGCCATGTTGGAGCCGTATGCGAAGTAGTTTAAGCATCCTTTCCCTCCAGCGTAGTCTCCGTCTTCTACTGCTCTAGCGCTCTCCACCTGCTTTCCCGTGTATTCGTAGAACTGCGCAGACTCGCGGAAGCGTTTTTCCTCATCAAAATAGACATCCACGGCCACGCGTCTGTAGAGGCCGCCTTCAACGTCTTCAACCCTGTCCAGCTCCTCCAGCAGACTCTCGCTTATCTCATACACCTCTCCCCAGACCCGTCCATCGCCCATAACCGCGCCTGGGTATTCTCCCAGGTCTATGAGCCTATATCCCTCTATGAAACCCCTACCCACGAGCCTAGAGCCCTTAAGCCTACCATGCAAGCTGAACCCACACATCAGCAAACCATAGACGAAGAGGAGAAGACTGCGCATAGGGAGTATGGTGGAGCGGCTTCCTACTTATCGTTTATCAAGCCCTTTTATATAGCGCTACTACGCCGATTATACCATGCCACACCATATAGAGCTCTTCGTGGGCGGCTGCCCCCTATGCGAGCGTGTGAAGAATATGATTGAGGTCGGTAAATGCGTTGGCTGCGTGTTGGAGGTTCATGACTTGAGCAGGGATTATGAGAGGGTTGGTGATAAGGTGCGCGAGTATAGGATACGCTGCGTGCCCACGATAGTTATAGATGGCAGGATTAAGGTTGAGGGGCTTCCAGAGTTCAGCTTCGTGTGCAGCGATGAGTTTTACCAGTGGCTTGAGAGCGAGTATAAGACGTAGCACACGCCTCCCGCGTGTGGTGTATATCCTTGAGCATAAACATAGCTGTTCTAGGCGCCACGCATGTGGATTATACCCTAGTTGTTGAGCGTCTGCCGCGCGTGGGCGAGACGGTGATAGGGGGAGAGCTGAAGTTCTCGCTAGGCGGTAAGGGCGCTAATCAGGCTGTAGCAGCCTCACGTCTGGGGGCTGAGACCTTCTTCATAAGCCGTGTCGGCGAAGACGCTCTAGGTGGAGTGGCCATAGAAGGACTTAGGAAGAACAACGTCCATACCGAGTATGTCTATGCAGACCCAGACCACCCGACTGGGATCGCGCTAATCTTCGTGGATAGGGAGGGTAGGAATATGATAGGCGTGGCGCCAGGCGTGGATGAGCATATAACACCCAACGACGTTGATAATGCGCGGGAAGCCCTGAGCAGGGCGGCGGTCTTCCTGACCCAGCTTGAGATACCCGTAGCGACTGTAGAGTATGCGGTGCGCGAGGTTAAGAGGATGGGGAAGACTGTCATACTGAACCCAGCGCCAGCGAAGCCTCTGCCAGAAAGCCTGCTCTCATGCGTTGACATACTAACGCCAAACGAGGTTGAGCTGGCCATGCTCACAAACGAGCAGCCGAAAACGCAGAATGGAGTCATAAGCGCCGCGCGCAAGCTAATAGACAACGGCGTGGGAGCTGTGGTAGTAACGCTGGGCGCCGAGGGGGCGCTACTAGTTACGGAGGAGGCGGAGCTCCACATAAGGGGTGTTAGGGTGAGCGCGGTAGATACCACAGGGGCAGGCGACGCGTTCAACGCTGCCATGGCTGTTATGCTCGCACGCGGCCGCGAGCTGGACGAGGCTGTCCGCTACGCAAACTACGCAGGAGCGCTGGCAACAACAAAGCTGGGCGCACAAGAGGCGCTACCCACAATAGAGGAATTGGAACGCTTCCTGGCGAAACGATAAATTATTAAAGAGCAGGGTAGATTGTTGGATGAGCTACGTTGGTCTTGTTGGTTTGGGTGTTATGGGCGAGAACCTTGCTCTTAACATAGCTTCGCGTGGCTTTCAGGTTTCTGTTTATAATAGGACGCGGGAGAAGACTGAGCGTTTTGCCCAGCGTTTGCAGCGTAGTTCTGCTATTGTTCCGACCTACTCTCTTGAGGAGTTTGTCTCTTCTCTTGAGAGGCCGCGTAGGGTTATCTTGATGGTTAAGGCTGGCAGGCCTGTTGATGATATTCTTGAAGGGCTTGCTCCCCTGCTTGGTGAGTGTGATGTTGTCTTTGACTGTGGTAATTCTTTCTTTAGGGATACTGAGCGCCGCCAGGAGTGGCTGGCGCGGCGCGGCATAACGTTCATGGGTGTTGGTGTGAGCGGTGGTGAGGAGGGGGCGCTTAAGGGTCCTTCGGTCATGGTTGGCGGCGCTCCCTCTGGGTTTGAGGAGTCGCGCGCTATGTGGGAGGCGATAGCTGCGCGTGTTGATAACGAGCCATGCGCTGGCTATATGGGGCTACGTGGTGCTGGCCATTTTGTCAAGATGACGCACAACGGGATAGAGTATGCCCTTCTACAGCTCATAGCGGAGAGCTACGACATCATGACGCGCGGCTTGGGTATGAGTGTTGAAGACGCTATGCAGGTCTTCCGCGAGTGGTGTGATAGCGAGCTGGGCTCATACCTGCTGGAGATTACCGTAGATGCTCTCTCTGTCGTTGATGGGGAGACTGGTAAGCCTCTTGTGGAGCTTGTGATGGATAGGGCGGAGCAGAAGGGGACTGGTAAATGGACTTCCCAGACAGCTATGGATGTCGGTGTGCCTGTTCCGAATATTGATGCTGCTGTATCTGCTCGGATAATCTCATCGCTGAAGGAGCAGCGTGTTAATGCAGCGCGGCTCTATGGTGGTGTGAAGACCAGGATAGAAGGGGGAAGGGAGGAGGTGTTGGAGCTTCTCCGCCCAGCTTATAGCCTAGCCGTCATAACATCATACGCCCAGGGCTTGGCGCTCATATCAGAGGCCTCGCGCGAATACGGCTATGGAACCAATATGCTGGATGTGGCCAAGGTTTGGCGCGGGGGCTGCATAATAAGGGCTAGGCTGCTCTACACGATAATCGCAGCTTATGAGCGCACGCCTGGGCTGGTGAATATATTGTTTGATGATGAGATTGCGAGCTTGGCGCGGGAGTTTGAGCCTAGCCTACGCGAGTTGTTGCGTAGGGTTAAGACAGCTCATATACCGACGCCAGTGATGGATGCTGCGTTGAACTATATCACCTCACTACGCCGCGAGAGGCTTCCAGCGTATATAATCCAGGCGCTCCGCGACAGGTTTGGAGCACACGAGTATGAGAGGATAGATAAGCCTGGGAGATTCCACTCTAGCTGGAGGCCAGGAAGCTAGGCTTTATGCTGGCCTGGATTCGGGTGCCATAACCTCGCACACAGCTTCCAAGAGGCTGTCATAATCGGCGGATACTCCCATGCGCGCGTTCATCTCCCTTATAATCGCCTTCTCAATATACTTCGCCCCAGTGCCGAACATGCTGTAGAGAGCGTTGACGAAATCCTTTAGGCGCTTGGGTATTTCTTCGCGCTTAATCCCCCAGCGCCTCTCCAAGTGCCAGAAGATTACCCGCTTGGTCTGCTGCCCCAGCGAGTCCAGCCCCCTGTCAACGCATTCAAGGAGCCGCGCCTCAACCTCATTATTATTTGGCATCCTAGCATTCACCGCCTAGACTATGGGTGTGAGGAAGACACGTGGATAGCCTTGGCTGAAGTCGTATTCAACGTGGTGTATCAGTGAGGGCGGCTTTACGGAGTAGAGAATGAGAGAGCCGTCCAGCTCGTTCATCTTGATATGCGCCGTAGCCATATCTGATACGGCGTCCTTGCTCTGGGTTGAGTGCTTCACCGCAAGCATAAGAATATCGCCATAATATCTTACGCGCTGGATGGATGTTATTATGTTTCTTATGAGCCACTGCTGGCCGTGTATAGCCTCCATAACATCTATCCCGAGGAATATGAAGCACGGCTGGTTGCTCCTTTTCTTGAGACTCTGAGCCTCTCTCCAGAGCCTCTCAAAGGTCCTCGTTATGGAGTGGCTGTCAAGTCTGAGGAATGTGGGGTCGCGGTGATACTGCTCGTAGTGCGCTACCCTGAGATGGCTCTTCAGCGTCTCTTTTGGTATGTGTAGTCCTATTGACTCCCTGACCATCGTGGGAGTTATTCCCCCAGCGGGTAGGATTAGCGCGCACCCGCGATTGAGGATGAAGTTGCACGCCATCATGGACAGGAGGGGCAAGTGCCAGTCAGGGCCCACGTTTCCACCCATCTCAAGTAATATGACGGAGCCGCGCCGCATGCCGCTTCCGAGGAACATGTCAAGGTCTGCGCTTGATGTGGAGAATAGCTCGCCATGCTCCACATGCTTGAAGGGCTGAGGCTCCATCTCACTCGGCAGCTGTGTAACCACGCGGCCTAGTAGTGTGAAGCGGCCTCCGTAGAGTGTGAATATGCTTGTGCGCTGGGTTATGGCCGAGCCGCGTAGCTTCTTCCACTCAATCCGCCTTATTCGCCTTCCCTCCATGACCTCGTCATGCAGCACGACTACAGCATCAACCAGATAGTCAGTCGTTGTTAGATGCGGCTCCTCGCTGACAAACACCACCCTCGCGCCGCTGGTCTCTACAGTAGTAGCTAGAGCCTTCTCCATCTTAAGACGCTCCACCACATCCAGCTCCTTCGCAAAAGCATCCCAAGAGTCTAGAACAATCAACGGCTCCTTAATCCTCTCCGTAACAGCTAGGATGAACTACACTATGTCGGTTGATGTCCCCATCCTCACATCTTCAAACCTTATTCCAGCGGCGTCCGACCTTGCTTCTAGAACCTTGCCGCTCTCTATGAGCTGCGCCATCCCAGGATCATGCTCCAACAGCTTCTCGGCTGATACGCGTGTTGAGACGTAAACGCCCCTGCCGTGAAGCTTTAGAAGCTCTAGGGCGAGCATCGTCTTGCCGACGCCTGGCTCGCCCTTGATGAGAATAGACTTTACAGCTGGGCTTAGTAGAGAGTCCAGCCTCATCAGGTAGCCACCTCGCCTCGCGGTGGTCTGGCGCTCCCCTACGGCTGGCTCTCCAGAAAGTAGAGAATGCTGAGGTTCCACACTAATTTAACCAGGCTAGAGTATATTATATAGTTAGTCCCAGCGAGTATTACTTCGTTTTAACATGAGTATTACTCGCGTCGGAGCGCCTCTATAGGCTCCAGCTTAGCGGCGCGGTATGCTGGGATTATTCCAGCCAAGGCACCTACGATGACCGCCATCAATATCCCCGCGAGTATCAGCTCAGGCGTTATGTTGGGCGTGAATACCAGCGCTTCTGGCCTGGTTCCAGGTGCTTGGAACGCTCCTGGCCTGCTCCGCGACTGCGGCGGGCTTCCAAAGAAATCCACAAGAACGAAAGAGCCAGCAGCGCCTAGGGCAACGCCTATCACGCCACCGATAAGACCGATTAGGATAGCCTCCATCAGGAAGCTGAGCAGAACATCACGCGTCTTGAAGCCAAGCGCCTTAACAAGACCAATCTCCCTAACACGCTCAGTAACCGAGGTGAACATCGTCGTCATAATTCCCAGAAACGCTACGACTATGCTCATAGCTCCTACAGCGCTTAGGAATATAGTAAGGCTTCCCAAGATTTGCTGGACTGTCTGCTGTATTGCGCTGAGGGAGAAGACGCGGACGTCGGCGCCGTACATGGCTAGGAGCCTCTCTACAACCTGGTCGCTGTAGCTAGCGTCAACCAGCTTGATGAACGCTCCGCTGTAGCTCCTACCCCCCATGAGCTCGCGGCCATCACGTAGATTGATGAACATGATGATGTCTGGGTTTAGGAAGAATGTCTGGCCATACTTGGCGAACTTACCAGCGACTTGGAACGACCTGGAGATGGCTCCACCTCCAGGCTGTTGCCTGATAACAGTTACTAGGCTGCCCACGTCTATCTCAGGCATGTCTGGGTCTGTCGGGTTCCATACGCGGTAGCCCACATACGCCTTGCCCCGCCCACCAGCAACAAAATCACCACCAGCAAGCTCTATGTCTGGGAATATCTTATCCATCTTACGCAGGTCAAAAGCGAGTATGAGATACGACTCAAAGGGGTTGAGCTCAACGGTCTTCCCAGCAATCTTCAGCCTGCCAGTAGCTATCTGGTAGAATGGTATGATGTCCGTTACACCGTCTATCCTTGATATGCGCTGAACCTCCTTATCGTTGAAGTCAAAGTCCCCAACAGCTATCATGTATATCGTGTTGGTGCCTATCGTCTGTAGGCTGTCGGTTATCGCGTAGGTTAGGCCGCTGGTTGTCGCGTTGAGCGCCACGATTACTGCTGGGCCTATTACTATACCCAGTATGGTGAGGGCTGACCTGACCTTCCTATCCTTTAGCGCGCTCCATGCTAGTAGCGCTATGTCGGCGAGCTTCACCCGCGCCTACGCCTCCTCACAACGACTATAGCGGCTATTATCGCCAGCGCCGCTATAACCGCAAGGAGCGTCTGTTGCATACTCGCTGGGAACCCTCTGCCTCCTTCCTCCTCCACCGTGAATATGCTTGCTGGTGCTGTCTTCTCGCCAACCACGTACTCAAGCGTCTTCTCCAGCTTAAACTCTCTGCCAAAGCCGTCGCGGTACTTGGCGATTATCGTGGCGCTATAGACTCCTGGCTTGGCGTCATCGCTCACGCGGAACGAGAGGGTGAATGCCGAGACCTGGGAGGGGTTTATCGTCCCTATGAACGACGTGGAGTCGGGTATCGCCACCAGCGGCGCGTCGCCTATTATCTCTGTCATCACCGCCCGCGCCGTTGATGCGCCCATGTTAATCAGGTCTCCAGCCACATCAACTATACCACCTGGCTCTGCCTCCTTCGGGGAGAACTCAACACCCCTAAACACCAGCCTAATGTCCCCAACAACAACCAGCGGTATTGAGAGCGTCTCAACCCTCTCCTCACCCCCAGCGGTCTTATACCTAACCGTAGCCACAGCCTCGTAGACGCCATCACCCGCGGCAGGCGATACGGCCAGAGAATACACCGCCGTATACGCCTCGCCAGGGGCTAGAGCCTTAACGTAATGGACGAGCTCTCCACCTATCGCGCTTATCGGCAGGCCGCGGAGGGAGAGGCTTATAGTAATGTCGCGCACCTCTTCTGGGTTTATGTTCCTGTAGGTTATCTTGATTTTGGGGAAGCCAGCCGCCTTGACTGGGTTCCCCTCAACCTCCGCTGAGAGGCCAGGCGCGGCTGGGCGTAGCACATCAACAACGGCCTGGAAGTCCTCAACCTTCATGTTTCCAAGAACATCGCGATACTCCACAGTTATCTTGACTGGATAGACACCCTCCAACGCTGTTGACGATGCCTGTATGCCTATCCTCAAGCTGGCAGTCTTGCCTGGAGATAGCGAGCCTATCTCGATACGCTCATCTATCACGGTCAACGCCGCTGGAGAGCCTGACGCAGCCCTCACGGTTGCCTTGTAGATTGGCGCCGTACCCACGTTGGAGAGCTTCAAATTAAGAGCCGATTCATCGCCAGCGCGTAGCTTAAGCCCCTCATAACCAAGCCTAAGCTCTTCTCTACCATTCACACTAGCCGAGAAGACCAGCTCAACAGACTTCTTACTCATCCATTGGTTTGTGTAGGTGAGCTGGAGACGCATCTTATACGTGCCCAGCCTAACGTTATCCGAGAGCTTTATCGGGAAGGTCAGGGTGAATGCCTCGCCGCTTCTCATGCTCTTGAGCAGGCTTGTCTCAACCACGTATCCACCCGTTGTATTGGTGAGCGGGGGCTCTAGGAAGAGCCGCGCAACAACGTTAGCCATGCTCACGCGGCGCGGCGCCTCAAGCTCCACCCGCAGCATAGCAACACCCATACCAGGCCCGACAGAAACCTCCCTACCATCCAGCTCCCACACCGAGCGCAGGAAAACAGGAGCAGGAGCCTCGGAGACCCTAATCACTATTGGGATGGTCAAAGTGGTTATCGGGAAGTCGGGGTCGGTGCAGTCGCGGTATTCTATTCTCAGGTCAGCGGGATAATCGCCTGGCAACGCGTCCTCGTCTATCGTTATCTTGAATTGAAGACTCCCTATCCCCTGCGCCGCTATTGCTCTTTCCAGGTAGCTCCTTATGCTACTAGCCCCCTCGCGGTCTTTGAATGGGAAAGGAAAGCCCAGCGACTTGCCTATGGTGGCGACTATACCACATATCGTTACATCCTCACGGTTCATGAAAACCACGGTCAGAGTAGCAT
Source organism: Candidatus Pelearchaeum maunauluense (assembly GCA_030059675.1). Lineage (GTDB taxonomy): Archaea > Thermoproteota > Nitrososphaeria_A > Caldarchaeales > Caldarchaeaceae > Pelearchaeum > Pelearchaeum maunauluense. The sequence continues at coordinate 173,963 of JANVYQ010000001.1, forward strand.
CCCTATCTCCTGGGCTGGCGATACTAGGAGACTCTGGAGAGCCCCAGACAACATCCAGCACATCAATCGCCGCAGCATTACCAGCGGGTAGCGTGGTAATCAAGGTGGATATGAGTAAAACTAAAATCGCCAGCGGCTTGATGCGGGCTTTCATAGATGTTCTACCACGCAGACAACCGTGTGCGGTATATAGACATATCCCAGAACGGAAAACACAACAAAAACTCAAGTTTAATATGGATATAACAACATACCGCTACGGAATCTCCTCACGCTCAACCCTACCATCACGGAGATAGATAATCCTATTCGTCTCACGCGCAACCTCCATATTATGAGTAACCACTATTATAGTCCTTCCCTTCCTGTTGAGTGTTTTGAATAGCTCCACTATTGCCTTGCCTGATTTGGAGTCTAGGTTCCCCGTGGGCTCGTCTGCCAGGATTATGCTGGGGTCTGTTACTAGTGCGCGCGCTATTGCTACGCGCTGCTGCTGGCCTCCGCTGAGTTGATTTGGCTTGCTCCTAGCCTTATCAGCGAGGCCGACTTCCTCAAGCATCGCCAGAGCCTTACGCCGCCTCTCCGCTGGGCTTATCCCACGCAGCACCAAGGGAAGCCCCACATTACGCAGAACATCAATACGCGGAATGAGATTATACGACTGGAAAACGAACCCTATCTTCTCATTACGCAGCTCGGCGCGCTTATTATCGCTCAGCGTAGTTATATCCACATCATCTATGATTACCTTCCCCTCAGTTGGCTTATCAAGAGCCCCAAGCATGTTGAGAAGCGTGGATTTACCACTCCCACTAGGGCCAACAATCGCTATAAACTCACCACGCCTAACCTTGAGGTCAACACCATTAAGCGCGTAGGTATCTATCCCATTAGAGCGGTAAACCTTCTTCAGACCTATAACCTCAACTACATAATCCCCAGCCTGCCGCTCACTGCTCTCCAACACAACACCAGCCATAATCGTCAGAATAGGAATATAAACAGGATCAATATTAAGCTCAACCAAGCAACATATTTAATGTATTACATTACGTAACATCTTTTGGAAAATGACCAACTATGCAACCGTGTCCGCGCGAATTCCTAAAGACCTAAAGAAGAAAGCCGACAACCTTAAGTTAAACATAAACGAGCTGATTAGACGGGCTTTGGAGCAAGAACTTAAGAAGAAAGCAGCAGAAGTAGCAACTATATTAAGAAAGATACCCGAAGAAGAAAATGTTAAAACAATTAGAGAAGCACGCGACGTTGGATGAGTTATTTACTAGATGCAAGCGGACTACTAAATCTTCTTAGAAGACTAGGTGAAGATATTATAGACGCGGTGAAGAATCAAAATACAACAGATATAATATTGCATGAAGCAGGAAACGCGTTTTGGAAAGAATATAGTCATGGAAGGATGGAGTTAAATGAAGCCTTGAGGTCTCTGGAGTTTATCAATTTGCTTTTACGCCAGATGCATGTTATTAAGATTGAAGGCGAATGGCCGTTGTATGTGCTTGAAAATGCAGTTAAACTGCGAATAACTTTTTACGACTCAGCTTATCTTACCCAGCTCAGAAACTTGGATTTTTACGCTGGTGACGGATGATATGAAGTTGCTTAAGAAGACGCGCGGGATAGGCCTAAAAGCAACAACCAGCAAGGAATACCACTACTAATTCCTTTTCCGCCCAGAATGGTGGTTTCCACATATCTCACGACTAAATGGGGACTTATATAGCAGAGGATAGCCATAGATTGCTGGGTGAAGCTTACATGGGGAAGAGGAAAATCGTAACCGAGCCTGATGAGCTTGAGCAGCTTATGGAGCCTGGGCCAGGCGACGTCTATGGTGTCGTCTCTAAGATGTATGGTTATGACCGTGTTTTGGTTGATTGCTCTGATGGGAAGCAGAGGCTCTGTAGGATTAGGGGGCAACTGAAGAGGAGGATATGGATTAAGGAGGGGGACCTTGTTCTCGTCTCTCCCTGGGACTTTCAGCGCGACCAGCGCGGCGATATATGGTGGCGCTTCACGCGCAACCAGGCTCTTGAGCTGGCCAAGAGGGGCACGCTCCCAGATTTTCTCAGGGCAAAGCTTGAGGCAACTGCCTAAGTTTTATACAGGCTTTAGCATCCATCTAGCTGGAATGGCTTGAGCTACGACGAGGAGATTGAAGAACGTCTAAGGAGGCGGGAGCTTAGAGCTGAGCGCGCACAGCGATACCTGCGGAAACGCTCAGAGCTTGACGAAGTGATGGAGGAAGTCTTTGACCGCGTAACCCTGATGACCATCTACGACCTGATGAACGACAGGCTCATAGAGGACTTTTATGGCGTCATAAGCTCTGGGAAGGAGTCGCGGATATACTATGTGAGGGGGTGTGATGGTGTTGAGCTGGCTGTTAAGATATACCTCGTAACCAGCGCCGAGTTCAAGCATAACAGGATGGCTTATGTTGTTGACGACCCCAGGTTTAAGCGGGTGCCGACTGATTTCCGTAAGTTTATCAACCTATGGGCGCAGCGGGAGTTTAAGAATCTGGAGGAGGCTTACGAGGCTGGTGTAGCGGTTCCCAGGCCTAGGTTTGTGAGGAAGAATGTTCTGGGGATGGATTTTCTAGGCCGCGATGGCGCGAGGTATCCCCTGCTGAGCGAACTGGAGGCGGAGCAAGAAGAGTTCGCGGAGCTCTACGAGAAGACGCTCAACGTCGTTGCGGCTCTCTACCAGAAGGCTGGGCTCGTCCATGGAGACCTGAGCCAGTTCAACATCATAATTGGTGATGGCCTGGAGGTTTATCTGATAGACTTGGCGCAGGCTGTTAAGCGCGGCCACCCGATAGCGGAGCCATCCCTGATACACGGCCTGGAGACCCTAGCTAGGTTCTTCGCCAAGAAGGGCGTGGAGGTAGATGACCTAGACACCATGCTGGCGCGTGTGCGCGGCGGGGTATGATGCATAAATAGCCCCGATAGCTAGCTTATGACGGAGCTGGGAAATACTATAATCAACGCGTCGTAGTCCTTCTCCCTCAATATAGCGAGTGGGGATGCGGGTTGGGATACTTTGGTGGTGAAGGATTCACGGGCACGTCGTTCGTCGTCAATATTCCGCGCGAGCGTGTAGGCGTTTTGGTTGGGACTAATGGGAGCGTCAAGCGGGAGATTGAGCAGAGGCTTGGGGTTGTTCTCTCAATAGACAGCCAGACAGGGACGGTTGTGATAAACCTAGCCAAGCCCGTCCATGAGGGAGGCGACCCAGCGGCGCTCTTCAAGGCGCGCGACATAGTTACGGCGATTGGCAGGGGGTTCTCACCTGAGAGGGCCTTCAAGCTCTTTGAGGAAAACACGATGCTCAGCGTCGTGGATATAACCGACCACGTCGGCAGGAGCGCTAACAACCTAATCAGGGTACGCGCCCGCCTCATAGGAACAGGCGGGAAGACGCGCAGGATAATTGAAGAGAACTGTCATGTTGAAATCTCAATCTACGGCGACACTGTTGCAATCATAGGAGACTACAACGATGTCAAGGCTGCCGAGGAGGCTGTGATAACCCTGATTAAGGGAGCGCCCCACGGAGCTGTGTATCGCATGGTTGACGAGTATGCGCGACGCCGCAAGACTGGGGGGCTGGTAAGACCGTTCTAACACCAGCAACAATACACGCAGTAGGCGCAGAGCTTTTGGCGAAAAAGTTCAGAGAACAAGTATTAGTAGATGAGATGTATAGCTATAAATTAGGGTCAAGAATCCTTGATGGCGCTGCGAAAAGAATGGCGATGAGCTGTCTGTGAGGGATAGGTTGGATATGACCGAGGTTAAGTTTGAGCAGATTAGTCCTAGCGAGTTCTTCTACAAGAACCGCGACATAGCGGGCTTCAGCAGCCCCTCACGCTCACTATACATGAGCATACGCGAGCTTGTGGAGAACTCTCTTGACGCGGCTGAGGCTGGGAGGATACTTCCTGATATATACGTCCAGCTGACGCTGGAGAAGGATGTCGACGCCGAGTCTGATGTTAAGATATTCAAGCTCCGCGTGGAGGATAACGGTATAGGCGTAGCTGGTGAGCAGATTCCACGCGCATTCGCCACCGTCCTCTACGGCAGTAAGTATGGATACAAGCAGTCGCGCGGCACATTCGGCCTAGGCGGGACTATGGCGCTCCTCTATGGTCAGATAACCACCAACAGGCCAGCGACGGTAATCTCAAGCAACAACGGCCGCGAGATACACAAATACCAACTGATGATCGACGTTATTGAGAACAAGCCCCGCATAATGGGGCATGAGGTTCTGGAGAACAAGGATAAGTGGCGTGGCACGATTATTGAGTTTTACCTGGAGGCAGACTATACTGGGAGTAGGGCTAAGATTATAGAGTATTTCAAGAATACTGCTATAGTCAATCCCCACGCCACCATAACGTTTGTTGATAATCGCGGGAGGCTTTACCACTTTCCCCGCGTTATTGATAAGGTTCCTGAGCCGCCGCGCGAGTCTAAGCCACACCCCATAGGTGTTGATGTAGAGACGATGACGCGGCTGCTCTCATCAACGCGAGCCGGCAACCTGGTCTCGTTCCTCACTACAGCGTTCCAGAAGGTTGGTGAGAAGACCGCCCGCGAGGTCTTGGACTTGGCGAAGCTCCCCTACGAAATGAAGCCGCGCGAGCTGAGCCACGATGAGGTAACAGCCCTGGTTGAGGCGATTAAGAGGTATGGCAAATTCCGCTCCCCAGACCCCAACCCCCTGAGCCCGATAGGGAAAGACTTCCTGGAGTCTGGGATTAGGCAGATGCTCAAGCCAGACTTCCTCCACGTCGTCCAGAGGCCGCCGTCATCGTATAGCGGCTATCCATTCATAGTTGAGGCCGCCGTAGCTTATGGTGGAGACATACCAGCGACGGAGTCAATAAACCTCTACAGGTTCGCCAACAAGATACCCCTACTATATGATGAGCGCGCAGATGTGGCTTGGAAAGTTGTTACCGAGAAGATAGACTGGAGCACGTATAAGGTTCCGCGCGTGGCGCCTCTGGCTGTCTTTACCAGCATCTGCTCGTCCAAGATTCCATATAAGACCGTTGGGAAGGAGGCGATAGCTGATAGGCCTGAGATTGAGCGCGAGCTTACTACAGCGATTAGGGAGTGCGCGCGGCATCTGAAGCTTTACTTGAGTAAGATTGAGAAGCGAGTGGCTGTGGCGAAGAGGTTGAGCATATACGCCAAGTATCTTCCCAAGATAGCCGAGTTCTCCGCCAAGACCGCGGGAAGGGAGAAGGCTCCAGACGTCTCGCAGCTCCTCAAGAAGATAGGCGTTACGGCAGAGATGGTGGCGCAGGCGCGGCGCGAAGAAGAGGAGGAAGTGGTGGAGATAGGATAACACCTCCCCTCTGTTGTTCTCAAAACCTAATACACCACCGCGTTGGGTATCTCTTTATGAGCGGTAGGCTGGTCATCAGGAATTGGCGTAGCGTTAAGCCGACGATAGCGCATGGAGCTGGTATTGACTGGCGGCTAATGTCCATGCCCCTCAAGACAGGTGGCGACATAGATGTTGAGGTTGACCAGGAGGGCATGTGCCTCAAGGTGATAACCTACGTCTCCCTAGCGTGGCTCCAGCCAGGGCTTAGGTACGAGCCCCACAAGCACCAGGAGCATGAGGAGCTATACTACATCATTAAGGGGCGTGGCAGGATTAGGGTTGGTGAGGAGACGCGCGAGTTTAGGGATGGTGATTTGATAAACATACCCGTAGGCGCCGAGCATGAGATAATAAACGACGGAGACGAGATTGTGGAGTTTCTAGCATTCGGCGGCTATACTGGGCGTAGCTAGTCGCCGCTCAGTAGCTGCTGGGAGCATAGCCTCAGGCCGCCGTCTATGTAGAGCGTGGCCCCTGTTATGTAGCGCGCCTTATCAGATGCTGGGAAGACAGCCGCATAAGCCGCTTCTTCGGGCATGCCAGCCTGCCCAGCGGAATAGCAGCCTCAAGGCGGCGCATCTTCTCCCTATCCTCAAGCACCTCGCGGTTCATATCAGTAACCATAGCACCAGGCGCTATGGCGTTAACCCTAATCCCCCCTACCAGCAAGCTCAAGAGCAAGCGTCCTAGTCATCATGCCCAAACCACCCTTGGACGCGGAGTAATGCACGTAGTAGGGCTTGGGAAACGTCTCATGGACGGATGTGATGTTGATTATTGAGGGGTTCTCACGCCCCTCCATCAGCCTTACCGCATACTTGCTGCATAGGAAGGGGCCGCGTAGATTAACCCCTATGACCCTACTCCACTCTTCCAGCGGCATCTCCTCTATACGATACCTGTTCTGGATACCCGCGTTGTTCACCAGCACGTCAAGGCCGTTGAAGCTTTCTCCAATCGTTTTAAACATCCTAGCTAATAACTGGCGTGAACATGAGAATCGTGGAGTTCTATGGGTTGATACCTAATGAGCTGTTTGCATATCTTATGACCGTGCCCATCACATTATCGTTCGGCATATCCATGATTTTCCTCAGAAGACGCTGGAGCGCCACTCTCATATCTCTCACGACAGTCCTACTCTATGCGGAAGTGTTATTCTTGGTTTCAAGGGGCTGGTATGTACAGATATGACTTTCAGGGAATGGTTAATATCCACTGCAACACAGACATACTAGAGAAGGATTTCGCCTTCTTCCACACAGATAACAGTTATCTACCACGTATAGAGCTATATATAGACCAAATCAACCCACCTGAAAACATCCGAGTATCTATTGGAAAGAGCTACCTCATAACGGATGATGGCATATTCTTCAGCTATCGGTGGGTTAGGCCTGTAAATCTATGGCTCAGAGGAGTTGAGTCTGACATAACCCGCATAGTAGGTACGCGGATGTATTATTTTCTGGGTAATCTGGTAAAAAGTGGCTATGAGCTTATGAGCTTGTTCAGGGCTGTTTTCACGCTAAAGCTGCTTCGCAGGAGCTTCTGTCTATTACCCGCCGCCGTGGACTTTAGTGGCAAGGGAGTTCTGATAGTGGGTATATCCAATACAGGGAAGACCTCCACCACGCTATCTTTAATGAGCCTTGATAAAGAATCAAAATACATCACTGACCAGTTTGTTGTATGCGGTTCAAACGCTATATGCTATGGACTCCCTAATAGCATGCTTATATCTAGGAGCGCAGCCGACGACTTTCAGATAAAACTTGGTTTTTCCAAGACCGTTAAGAGCTACATTAAGTCATTAGCTTCATGGCTGTTGACTAAAAAGCTCGTTAATAACAAGACCTGGGTTAGTCCCTGCGAGTTATTTCCTAGAGAGAATAACGCTTGAAACTCGTGCAGCGTCTCTACTCATAGTGAGGAGGTCAGGGTTAGGCGATTCGGTGAGAGCTGTCTAGGGAGGAAGCATATAATATGCTTAGGACTATAATGCTGCATGAAAACGCGTGGATAAGTAATCCCATATTGACAACCTATGCCGTAGCCCATCAGCTTAGCCTTACTGATAATTTTGAGTTGGAGAATAGTATAGTGCGGGCTTTTGTTAATAGGCTTGATGGTATTTTTCTCGTAAATCTCTCATCTCCCAGGTCAATTAAGAATATGCGGGTTGTTAAGGAGATTCTCTAGCCTCGCCAAAATATTTCGCCAGTATATCCACGTACTCGTATCCATATGAGGACACTGGCTCTGGGCTGCTATTGTGGTTATGTCTGTAGAGGGTTGCTGGCTCTATCTGAGTGCCCTCATGGTACTGGTTCCACGTCTCAACTAGGAGCCACTTGGCTGATGACGCCTTCATGGGAGCTACGGCATCTTCAAAGGCCTGGGGGTCTCTCTCAAGCCAGGGTGTTGTGTCATACTTCCAGAAACCAGGAGAGACGAAGAAGGAGCAGGGCGAGAAGTCAGCGTACCTATTAGCTGGCGCGTATTGATGCCAGCTATCCACCCTATCAGCCACAGACCTCCAGCCTGGAAAGACCTTCAAGACAACATAGATGCCTAGCCTCTCTCACGACAGACCACCTATTGACATACCCGAAGGTATCGTCTCCCTCACCATAGACAAATATTACTGGCTTTCCATTAACCTTCAGATAGTTTGGGTCTTGTGCATAGTTATCCAGTATGTAGCGTATGTCTCTCTCTAGCTGTGAGATTGAGGGGTCGCCGTATCCTTCTCTCTCATAGTAGATTGCCCAGAGTAGTGATGGGTATGGATTGTCGCTTCTTTTCATATAGTCTTTGAGAATTAGTCTAAAGACCTCGACCTCATACTCGCCTATCCCCCACCAGGATACGATGACGAACTGGATGCCAGCCCTCTTCATAGCTACAACTTGCCATTTGAAGACCTCATAGTCGCGGCTGTCGTAGAGCTCGCGCGCTGGGTTGAAGGTAGCTGGGTCTATGTCGGGCAGGTAGTTTGAAGCCCACGTAGCTGGCGGCGTATGACCAGCTTCGCGCCAGTGTCTATACTCTCCAGCACCATACCAGGGATAGAAGAACGTCCCCAACAACTGCCCATCGGTTGAGATTCTCTCCCTCTCTTCATCGTCGTTTACGAATACTACAACTGAGGTTGAGGCGATACTATTAGGCCGCTGTCCGCTATGATTATGGCTAGTATTACTGCTGGAATTGTAAGCATATAGGTGTGTTTTTTGGGTGATAGGGAGAACATCCTACCGTGTAGGTATGACGGGATTTATACCTTCCTACCTATCAGGTTAGTATCTACTTAAATACCATCATGCAAACCAGCTCAACCCTTAATAAAACACCCCCATTATCAGGGTAATACGCAACAATTGGCCATTGATTTAGCAAACCCACCTAACATAGCTAGGCGCATTAACAACGAACAGGGAATATGCAACAATCGCGTCATCAAAAATAACTGAGTGTAAAATTCGTGATACGTGTCTAAAATTGGATGAAAGATATAAGTTGCGGGTTATTGCGCCTAACCCGTGAGGAATTGCCTTGGCGGGGCAAAGGCGAAACTTTCTCAAGATGATATTCGGCTCGGCTTTCTTGGTTACTATCGCGCCTTTCCTCTCTTGGGGCGGCTTCCTTTTTAGGAAGGAGAAGACAGGCGAGGAGCTTCGGCAGAAGGTTGCGAATATAAGTGAGGTGCCGCCCAACTCAATTGTTACATTCCCATTCCCGCGGACGGGAAACCCCAAGGTTGATTCCGACCCGTTTAGGCAGTATGCGCTAATACACCTGCCTAATGGTGATGTCAAGGCGTTTAGTAAGGTGTGCGTCCATCTGTGGTGTCTGTGGGGCTATTTCCCAGACCTGCGTGAGATACAGTGCCCCTGTCATGGCAGTATCTACAACCCCGATACTGGCGTTGCAACCGCTGGCCCCGCCGCTCTACAGCCTTACCCGACTAACGCGCTGCCTGAGCTGAAGGTTGAGGTGGATGAGAACGGCGACATCTATGTCACGCATCTAGACGGGAAGGTTGGGTATGGCCGCGAGTGGAAACGCGCTCTAGATAGCATACAGAAGCTCGCGGAAACCGCCCCAGATAAGGAGGTTGTGGCGTATGTCCCATTCGTAAAGCCCCTTCAGTCCAAGAATATCAAGAGCTTCTTGAGTAGGTATAATGTTCGTCTAAGTAAGGCGTATGGCTATTCTGGGCAGGGTAAGAACCGCGAGTGGCTGGAGAGCGACGCGGTGGATGAGGCTCAGAGCATCATGGATGCTGCTTATGGTCTTGATGTTGTGGCTAAGCCGCGCGACCTTCTAAAGATAGCCGACGACAACAACGTTTTCATCGTCTATATTAGACGTGGCTGAATTACCGTCTAAACGTTTTCTGCTGGATTGGCGGGTAGGAGGCGGAGGAGGATAGTAGCCTCTTATAGGCGGCGTTTCGGGGACGGAGAAGAAGCCGATGATTGTGAATATCACGCCGATTAGAGCAACTATGATTAGTCCTATGAGCATAGCCCAGAAAACCCCAGGCGCGATGGGGAACGTGGTTGGCGGAGCCTGAGTTAAGATTGGCTCGCGTAGAAAAGACATAATAGAGGAAATCATTACGGCCACAAAAATCAGAGCTAGTATTATCGCTATTATCCTCATCCAGCCCGCGTATCTAAACCATTTAACATTCAAGGTCGAGGCAGCGGAGAAGTTGGCGGCTATCTCCAGTATCCCAGCAATAAACCCCAGTAGCGCGAGCACTATCATCAACGGCCCTACGATAAGGAATAGAGAGGATAGGGCTGTTGGGTCCACAAATCCGCCTAGCATGGATGTTAGCATCATGGGAGGGGACAACACAACACCTATAGCTACTACATAGATTATGATTATTAAGACACCCGCAGCAATCATCACGCCCCTCTGTACATCTCTACCCATCAAAATCCACGCTATTCCCACGAGTATAGGCGCGATAATGTTGGCGAAGGGTATCAACATGAGAATGTATCCTATACCTCCTAACCACTTATACGCTCCGCTCAATATTCCCTCGGCAATTTTACCGCTGTGTGATTTATAATATTTCCTTCGGATTTAAATAATGGCCTTTCCACGCATTAGATTTAGAATTTTGCCATGAGTCAGCGTGCTGAAAGCGGGCCGTTGGGGCGTGTCTTTGACGAGTTCGTGAAGTGGCTTATGGATAGGCTTGAGAGAACACCCCTTATGGCGTTTAGGTTCCAAGTTCCACGTGTCTTCGTAAGCCCCTTCGGGTATCTCGGCATGCTCACCGCGATAACGTTCCTAATCCTCGGCATAACTGGCGCTCTTCTGATGTTCTACTACAGGCCTGACATAGAGCTGGCGTATGACAGCGTTAAGGAGATAGAGGAGAACGTGGAGTTCGGCTTCTTCCTAAGAAACATACACTACCACGCCTCAAACATGATGGTACTCCTAGCACTAGCGCATATGTTCTACCAGTTCTTCTCGGGCAGGTTTAAGGTGCGTAACGAAATCCTCTGGGTTACTGGGGTTATTCTGGGTACTCTCACGATTCTTGAAGCATTCACGGGCTATGACCTGATACTCAACCAGCGCGCCATGCTCGCTGTCAACATAGCTGGTGGCTTGACCTTCTCAACCCCCTTTGTTGGCGAGAGCCTAGCAGCCATACTCCTTGGCGGCGGCCTCTACGACCTAGTGCTCCGCTTCTACGCGCTCCACGTCTTCATACTCCCGATGGTCATGCTCCTCCTAGTAGGCGTCCACTTCCCCCGCTTCCTAGTCTTTGACCCACCTATGGTCTCCGCCACGATAGGCTCTATACTGGTTGTCGCTGGCCTCTTCCCCGTTGAGCTAGGGCCAAAGTACAGCCCTACCGCTGCGTTGATTGAGGTGCCTGAGTGGTATCTTACTGGGCTCTACGCGTTCATTAGGACTGGACTTGACCGCTTCATCGCAGGCGCCCTGCTCCCGCTCCTCTTCATCCTAGCCTTCCTAGTTGTTCCATTCGTGGATAAGTCCAAGAAGCTTAGCTGGAGGGATAGACCGTTCTTCACAGCCTTCGGAATAACGTCCATAGTCCTTATCGCCGTTACTACTGTCTGGGGCTTCTACACAGTGCCAGGAGTCCCTGCGTTTGACGCGGTGTATATTGAGCCGATGGTCTTCTGGCCCGTGCTCCTCATACTAACGGCTGCGACCTTCGGGATTAGCTATAAGTTCGTTGCATCTCCTGGGAAGCAGGCCAAGCCACCTACGCGTGGAAGGCCTATAGTTATTCAGATTCCCTACGAGTGGGATGTCCGTATAATAATGGCTCTCCTAGCGCTCATAGCGTTCCTAGCTCTGCTCTCGTTCCAATACTATTTGGATGGGCTGAAGAACATAGCTCTCTTCAACCTCGGCGTTGTTCTGATGATATTCGGCCTGATAGCGCACCTCTATAGGCATGCTATGCAGCAGATTAGCCGCCGCTAAGCTTCTCCTTTCTCCTATTCCCCGCAGCTTCTGTCAAGTATCCGCAGAGTAGGTAGAAGGTTATCCATCCTTTGAACCTACCCCAGTGGTCTATGGTTTTCCTTACCTTCTCGCTTGGCTGGGGCTTGTCGTTGAAGAAGTAATGCGCTACTGCGCGCCTCACGCCTAGGTCGTCTGGGAATGATGTGTGCGGCCTCGCGAGGACGGCTGTGAGAACCAGCTCGGCGCTCCACCTCCCCAGGCCTGGGAAGCGCGTAAGCTCCTGCACAACCTCCTCGTCGCCCATTAGCCTTGGCCGCTCAAAGTCGTAGCCTTCAATAGCTGCTTTCGCCAATTCATGGATATAACGCGCCTTCTGGCGCGAGAGCTTACAACTCCTGAGACCATCTACACCAGCGTTAGCCAAGGCTTCGGCGGTGGGGAAGTCATAGTAGTCAACGCCGTTAACTGTTAGCTTCTCTCCAAACCTCTTTACAATCTCCGCATTAGCTATGTATGCCACGCGTAGGGATACTTGCTGCTGGGTGATTACCCTGACTATCCCCTCAAAGACCAAGGCTCCAAAGACGGGAGGCTTAAAGCCGTAGAGGAGCCTGAACAGCCTGCTTAGCCTCTTATCGCCTTTCAGCGTGTCGTAGAGCTCGTTAAGGTCGTCGTCCAGCCTGAAGACCAGCGCTATCTTACGCGCCAGCTCGCTTTTCTCAGCGTCGGTAAGCTCTGCGTGGGCTGTTATGCGTAATAGCGGGCTATCCACATGGCCAGCGGCCGAGACCTCAACAGGTATTTTCTTACCCTTAACCGTGAAGATGCGGCGCCAGATGTTGTTGCTGTATATCTCTGGCTGCGGCTCCAGGGAGCCATAGAACCTCCACTGAAGCTCCATGCTGTACGGCGGCCTGGGCTTTAGCTCAAAGATGGTCAAGGCAGCATACTCCCTCCATGAAGACTGGCGCTATATGTTTAATGCCAGAGACACCAGCCTGATTGGGGTGTGCGCGGTGCATCGCGCGGGTAGGCTGGAAAAAGGCATGGACGAAGAAGCTGCACGATACACTTCATCACTGGAGTTTGACCGTGAGATTCTGGAGGCCGTGATATACATCAACATGGCTCATGTGCGGCTTCTTGAGCGCGTAGGCGTGTTATCAGAGCAGGAGGCCCGCGAGGCTGTCGCGCTTCTGGGTAAGCTTCTGGAATCACCCCCCATGCTGGATAGGCATGAGTTTGAGGATATTCACATGGTTGTTGAAGACTGGTTGTCGCGCCGCTCTCCGCGCGTGGGCTCTATGCTCGCTTTGGGCAAGAGTAGGAACGACGCGGTGGTGGCGGCGATTAAGCTACGCCTGAAGCAGAGGGTAGCGCAACTACACGAGTCAATAGATGAGCTATGTGCTACGCTTCTTAAACAAGCCGAGAGGGAGGCGGAGACCATATTCCCAGTATATACGCATCTACAACGCGCGGCTCCAGCCACATTCGGCTTCATACTGCACGGCTACGCTACGCGGCTGTTGAAGCTCTACCCACATCTAAGGCTTGTGTATGAGCTCTGCGACGAGTCTCCACTGGGCTCGGCCGCTGTTGCTGGAACCAGCGTACCGCTGGATAGGGAGTATGCCGCCCAGTTGCTGGGGTTTGGCAAGATAAGCGATAACGCTCTAGAAGCCACCGCTTCCCGCGACTTCATCATAGAGAGCATATCCCTAACGCTCCTCGTAGCGCTGATACTCTCCTCACTGGCCGAGGAGCTGGTGCTATACTCGTCTGAGGAGTTCAGCCTCCTGGAGCTTCCCGACGAGCTGTCAGCCACGAGTAGTATTATGCCGCAGAAGAAGAACCCAGTGGTGGCCGAGATAACTAGAACCAAGGTGTGGGAGGTATTGGGTCTTCTCTCCACTGCATTAGGGATAGCGGCGCGCCAGCCCAGCGGCTACAGCCTAGACCTCCAGCAGATAACCCCCAAGCTATGGAAAGCCCTAGACGAGACGGTCAGCGCACTACGCCTCACCACCAAGATGATTGAGAACCTATCAATCAATACGGCTAGAAGCGCCGAGGCGTGTAAGCCTCCTACGGGAATAGTGGAAGTAGCAAACCACCTAACACTAAACTATGGGGTACCGTTTAGGAAGGCTCATAACCTAGCGGGCAGGCTGAGCAGGCTAATCAGCGAGGGAAAGCTAACACCTGAGACATTTCAACAGACTCTCCAAGAGGCTGGCGTGAGCGTTGGCATAACGCTTGAAGATGCGCTACAACTCATGGAGCCGCGTAGAGTTATTCATGGATACAAGACACGCGGCTCGGCCAACCCACAGTATGTAAAGACAGCCGTTAAGCAGGCATTCCAAGAGCTGGAAAGACAACGTGAATGGTTTTTGGAGAGACGTAGAAAGATGGAGAACGCGCTTGCAACGCTTAGAGAGGCGGAATAAGTAAGACTGTTAGAGAGCTAGAAGACCATAAACTCAGCAGGATTAAAATTAAGAATTTTTACGCTTGTCTAGCAAGCTCCGCTACGGCGTTGGCATAAATCGCGGCGGACCTCTTCAAATCGTCTATCGTTATCTGCTCCTCGCATGTATGCGCTAGGAGAGAGTCTCCAGGGCCGCATGCCACTATGTCGCTGGTTATGGCGTAGAGGGTGTTCATGTCGCTTGTTCCTGTCTTCTTCACGATGCGTGGCTTTAGGCCTAGCCTTAGCATGGCGCGTGAGAGAGCTCGCGCGGTCTTCGTTGATATGCTGGTCTCTACGGGCTCGGTTGTGTCTATGACTGAGACGCTGCACCCAGCCTTCTCAGCCTCCCGCGCTATGTTCTCCAACAACTCCCTGGAGCTGTAGGGCTTTGGGTAGCGGATGTTTATGGTTGCCTCTGCTTTCTCAGGCATTCTAGTAGCCCAGTCCCCGGCATGGAGCGTTGTGAGAGCTGATGTAACGTCTTCATAGCGCGTGCCGCCGTACTCGTTCTTGATGTAGCTCCATAGGGTTAGCACTTTTTCTAGAGCCGAATCAGCCATGTAGGGGGCTGAACTATGCCCTCCCCGCGCCCTGGCCTCAACACGTATCGTTAAGCTACCGCGGTAGGATGTGGCTATTCCTGTAACGCCTGTAGGCTCGCCTATGATTATGTGATCTGCCTTGAAGCCTCGTTCAACTAGTCGCTTAGCGCCCAGCCCCGCGCCCTCCTCGTCAGCCAGCCCCGCGACAACCACCCTAACCCCCTCCAGCGCGTTCTTCACATAGCTTGCGCCCACCAGCATGCATGCTACGGAGCTCTTCGCGTCAACAGCGCCGCGGCCGTATATCTTCCCGCCTGAAATCTTCACGGGAAGCTCTCCAGGAACGGTATCAACATGGCTCGCGAGCATTATGGTTTTTTCGCCAGCGCCGTAGGAGGTGAAAAAGCTACCCGTCTCGTCTCTCCAGCTCCGCGGGAAACCCAGCTCCCTACATAAACGATACCAAGTATGCTCCAGCCTCCGCTCCTCGCCAGGCGGAGTATAAACCTCAAGCAGCTGGACCAAAACCTTTACGACTACGTTCTCGTCTATCTCCAAAGCTGGTTAGGGCTTCAACGCGCGCTTTAATTTAGCCTTATTCGGCGTGAGGTACGACTATCACGGGTATCCGTGCTCCTTCTATAATTCTTCGGGCTAGGCTTCCGAGGGTTGCTGCCCTGCGTATTCCGTGGAGGCCTGTTAGCCCTATGACGATGTACCTGGGCTTGCGTGCCTCTGCTGCTGCTACAACACGCTCAGCCACATCCCCACCTCTACTATGGTATCATACTCCACGCCAGACCCAGCTACCCTCTCACCAAACCTCTGCAAAATCTCCTCAACAACCTTGGTGCTGTAAAGATACTCAGGACTAACCTCTATACGTTCAGTCTTCATGAACTCCAGAAACTCTGTAGGAACCTCAATACGTGGAATAACGTGCACGAGGATTATCTTAGCGCCTATCTCTTTCGCCAGGGCTACTGCCTCGTCAACCACCTTATACGAGTGGGGCGAGCCGTCTATCGCCATGAGTATAGAAGACATGAACGGCCTCTGTTAATTTCTCCAGAGCCGCGTAGATAAGCTTTACACCAGTTCAGTCTTACACTTGACATAGAAGTCAAAGAACCTTATGTATCCTTTACGGTAGTATGATAGGCCTATCAGCAGGTCTATCGGCAGCAAGAAGACCTTCCCTATGTTCCTTATACCAGACTCTACTAGTGTGAGGCGTCTATCAGATACCGAGACTACGCGCACGCCTGAGATGAACTTGCCGAGGGTCTGGCCCTTATAGCTCTCCAAGAGCGTGAAGGTGATGAAGGCTGCGAAGAAGATATGCGAGTATGCTTGAATAATCTCCGTCGCGTGTTGCTGGACATCTAGCCAGTGAAGCTGTATGAGGTGGTGTATGTTTGGGTCTAGGAATGCGCCAGTGGCTATGAAGAATACTAGAACGTCTATCAGGAAAGCCGCGGCTCGTCTCGTTACTATATCCTTATTCAGGGGAGGCGGCGTCGGTAGGATGTCATCAAGCTGCTGCTCCCTGCTGGCTCTCTTGATAAGCTCATACGCCAGCCTGCCCGTCTTAGAGAGTATGTAGCTCCCGTTCTCCGTCGTCTCTAGGAGCGGCCGCATATTTCTTAGATGGAAGTTAAAGAGCCCCTCCTCAATCCTAAGCTCGCGGAGAAGCTCAGAATAGGTCATCTCAATACGCTCATGCAGGAGCAGTACTATTGAACGCCTTACTGTATGGCTTAATATTCTGAAGATGTCATCATGCTGCTCCATCCGCCTACCATGGCCACGGCTCTTTCCCTCCTCTGGTCTAGCATCCCTGCTCATAAACTCGGTTCAGACCTACGCCATATGCTCTCCGCCTGTTTATTTAGTCTTTCAAGAAACACCACAAAACGCCGTAAATATGCGGTATAGGGAGATGAAGTAGCCAAGGGAAGTATTCTTCCCCCACCGCGTAGATGCTTGTAAAACACTTTCGCCGCGTGCTTGTTCTCAAATTCCCTAAAACCCTTTTCATATGACCATTACACACTATCACCCGGGGTGATTCATGGAAATGGCGCGTGATGGCGCGATATACATTAACGTAATCTCGCTGATATTGATAGCTGCATTGCTTGGTGTAGTAGTGTATTTACAGAATGATGTTCGCGCTTTAAGGAGTGAGATTCAGGAGCTTAGGGAGACAAGTAGCGGATTACCTGCAAAAGAGTTTACGTTAGAGACAACATTCTCTGATGGGTTTGCATTTTTGGGCAAGGGCGGCGCAATAGATGGTGTGAAGAATCCTACGCTAAAGGTGAAGGTTGGGGATGTTGTGAAGATAACTATAGTGAATGGCGATGGGGTTGGGCATGATTTCGTCATAGATGAACTTAAAGTCCATGCTGACCACGTGAAGGAGAAGGGCGAGAGCGTTGATGTAATATTCAAGACCGAACAGCCAGGCGAATACACATACTACTGTAGTGTCCCTGGTCATCGCGAGGCTGGAATGGAAGGAAAGATAATAGTGGTGGAGGAAGACCAGCACTAAACCTAAATTCCCTATATTTTATTTACCCCCTCTTATTGTTTCCCTTAAAATTTCCATACTCTCGTTTATGTCGTTATCTGTGATTAGGTAGGGAGGTAGGAACCTCAGTACGTTAAGCCCAGCTTTTATCGCTATGAGCCCGTTTGCCTGGAGCTGTTTTATTGTTTGGGCTGGCTGTATGCGCATTTCAAGCCCTATCATAAGCCCAGCGGCGCGTAGTCCTCTGAAGATTTTTTGATTTTCTTCCACCAGCTTCTCAAGTTTAGCAGCCATCTTGCCGCCTTTCTGGGCTGCCTGCCCAGCCACATCCTCCTCTAAGAGCGTCTCAACACCCGCGGTTATCGCCGCTAATGCCAGCGGGTTCCCGCCGTGTGTTGAGCCGTGGTCTCCCTCTCTCAGGCTTGACGCTATCTCGCCGCTTATCGCAGCCATGCTCGCTGGAAAGCCGCCAGCTATTGATTTCCCCGCCACGAGTATGTCGGGCTTTACGCCAGCGTGCTCATGCGCCCATATACGGCCTGTCCTGCCAAACCCGCTTTGAATCTCATCCACTATCAAGAGAGCGCCAACTCTTCTACAACGCTCCTCCAACGCGCGGAGGAACTCAGCAGTAGCGGGGACAACACCCCCCTCACCCTGAACAGGCTCAACAATAACAGCCGCATACTCCTCGTCAAGGCTCTTCTCAACAGCTTCAACGTTGTTATAGGGTATGAATTTGGTCTCCCATGGGAAGGGGTCGTATCCCTCGCGGTATTTTGGGTTCCATGTAACTGAGAGGGCGCCCATTGTCCTACCGTGGAAGGCGTTGATGAACGCGAGGAATTTCTTACGTTTTGTTGTCTTTCGCGCTGTTTTGAGGGCTAGCTCCACCGCCTCCGCTCCGCTGTTCTGGAAGAAGACCATGTTTAGATGTCTTGGGAGTATTCTGCCCAGCTTCTTCAGGCACTCCTCCATCGTGTAGGTCTCAAAGGCTGGGGTTGCTGTTGTGAATCTCTGCATCTGCTCGGCTAGCGCCTTGATGATGCGGGGGTTTCTATGGCCTAGGAAGGCCGCCCCATGTCCCGTGTGGAAGTCTAGGTAGCGTCTTCCAGCGTTATCCCAGACATACTGGCCCTCGGCCCTTACTATACGGAGGCCGCGCGACGGGTGGAATGGGATAACCGAGACGGCCGTGCCTTCATGGCTGCTCACCTACGCATCACCCTAACCGTCTCCTCCACAATCTTCCCAGCCAAGTCGTAGCCAGTAGCCCTCACCGTATTCCTAAACTCAACTATAGCGTTTATCTCGCTTACTAGAAGCCTGCCGTCTGGGGACTCCATGAGGTCTATCCCTAGAACTCCACCACCAAGCGCCTCGCCTGACTTTATCACAATCTCGCGGAGCTCGTCAGTTATTGGCGCTGGCTCAGCCTTCCCACCCAGGGCTGTGTTCGTCTTCCAGTTGCCGCTCACACGGTATATCGCAACTGGGACATCCCCCCAGATGTAGTAAGCCCGTATGTCGCGGCCAGGCTTATCCACGTAGCGTTGGAGGTAGTGTATCTTGATGTATGGGCTTTGCATGTTTTCACGTAGCTCTATTATGTCTTGTAGTGTTTCCTCGTCTGGTGCGCGGGCTATCATCCTACCCCAGCTTCCGTAGATTGGCTTTACCACGACAGGATAGCCCAGCCTACGCGAGGCGCTTAGCGCAGGCTCGCGTCTAAATGCCACAGCAGTATCTGGAACATCAACACCAGCGACCGAGAGCCTCGCGGTAGTGAGAAGCTTATCCTCGCAGTCCCTTATCACATTCAAGCTATTCACAACGGGTATTTGATTCCGCTCAAACACGATGGTGGAGCTTATGGCTCTGTAATAGCTTACGCAGCGCTGGAAGATGAAGTCGTAGTTCATGCTGTCGGGTTTTGTTACCCAGAATTCCTTGCTGGGTACGTGGATGAGCGATACCGTGTGGCCTAGCCTACGCGCCGCCTGGAGCAGCGCTTTCTCCTCAAAACGCGCTATGTCATAGGCTAGGCCTATGTTCAACCGCTACTCGCCCCAGTCCTCTGCTACTTCCTCGGCCATCTTGAGACTCATAGAGCCGTTGTCATCCACGATAAGCTCCAGCTGCGCTCCACAGTCTCCATGCTCAAACAGCTCTCCAGCTAGCGCATCTTCAGGCACCGCCATCGTTCCGCCGCAAACTGGGCATGAAAGCTCTGGCAACACTACATCACCAGTTTTCACTGATTTCGTATTATCGGCACTATATAATGCTTAATGGTGTTGTTTTTTCACGAAAATCGTATGATAGATACGTTATTCGTCATGTTTAGTCTGGTGTTATTTCCGTCCCAGAGCCGTCCTCCAGCCTGCTGAGTGGGTCTGGCCCCTCTCCTGAACAGATGACCGCACGGCCTACTCCCTGCTCAACCGCTTTAGCCGCCATCATCACCTTACGATTCATCCCAGCACCTATCTTCTCAAGAAGAGCGTTGGCTTCGCCGCATCGTATCTTCTTGACGAGCTGGCCGTCTATGATTACGCCCTCTACATCTGTTAAGAGGGCTAGTGTTTCTGCTTTAAGCGCCGCCGCTACTGCGGAGGCCGCGGTGTCGCCGTCTATGTTAAGTAGCTCGCCCTCCTCACCCAGCGCTACGGGGGAGATTATGACAACGAGTCCCATTCCCAGGAGTTGGGTTAGAAGCTCTCCATCAACCCGCGTTATGCTTCCCGTATAGCCTCCGTCTATGATACGCTTACGGCCACGCTCATCCATTATGATAATCCTCTTCTTCCTCTGAGCGCGTATAATTCCAGCGTCAACGCCGCTTAGGCTAACAGCCCTAACTCCACGCGCGTTGAGGTATGCTGAGATTTCTTTCCCCAGCTTCCCTGACATTACCATGTTATACACCTCTATCTCACGCTCATCCGTCAGCCTGCTCCGTATCCCGCTGGGCGAGACTACTATCTTCGGCTCTATTCCCAGAGCCTTCTCAAAGCGCGATACCACATCACCCCCTCCATGTACGAAGACTACACCATGCCCGCGCTGTGCCGCTATGGAGTTTAGGATGTTGGTCATGTTGTTCTCAAGTACCCTGCCGCCAGCCTTGACCACAATCATACCGCATCAGACTACGTTGGATGAACAACTATAGCTGCAACAAAAACAATAATACGGGGCAGGTGGATTGTTGGGTTTTCTGGCTCCGAGATTAATTATTTAAAGCTTTCTAACCTCCATTATGGATTCCGCAAAATTAAACCACATAACATACTGTCCTCCTTAATAGATTGGTTTCTTGCTTACTCATTCAGTAGTTGGGAGCTGGGTTGGATGGTTGAGGTTATTCGTGTGGGGACTAGAAGGAGCCCGCTCGCGCTGGCGCAGACAGAGCGGGTTATAGAGCTGCTCAAGAGAGCCAGCCCAGACACGCAGTTTGAGGTCGTCAAGATAGTGGCAGCGGGCGATGAGGATGTCAGATGGAAGCACGACGCCATGACTGGAAAGGACATGTTCACCCGCGCTATTGAGGAGAGGCTTCTCAGGGCTGAGATAGACCTGGCGGTTCATAGTTTGAAGGATATGCCAGCACGCCTCCATCCTGAGCTGGTTATAGCTGCCATACCTCTCCGCGGAGACCCGCGCGATGCGCTGGTATCAGCTAATGGCGCGGGTCTTAAACAACTACCACAAGGCGCGCGGGTAGGCACTAGCAGCCTCCGTAGAAGAGCCCAGCTACTCGCATACAGGCCTGACCTAACCATAGTAGAGCTTCATGGTAACGTGGGGACGCGGCTTAGGAAGCTTCGTGAGGAGGAGCTGGATGCGATAATCTTGGCGGCGGCAGGTCTTGAGAGGCTCGGCCTAAGCGGGGAGATAACCGAGATACTCCCGACAGACGTGATGCTCCCAGCGGCAGGCCAGGGCGCTTTAGCTGTGGAAGCCAGACGTGATGATAGCTATGTAATCAGAATCGCAGGAGCAATAGATGACGTATCCACGCGAAGAGCTGTTGAGGCTGAGAGATACTTCACAGCAACGATGGGTGGTGGATGCAACATGCCCGTGGCGGCGTACGCTAGGATTGGTGATGGGATGCTCATTCTTGATGGGATGGTGGCCTCTCCTGATGGTTCTAGGCTTATGCGGGACAGCGCTGTTGGTGATTCGGAGAACCCCCGCGCAGTAGCGCAGCAGCTAGTCCAGAGGCTCACCGCCAAGGGAGCCTTGGAGATAGTAGGTGGTGGAGCATGAGCGAGAGGCCTCTAGCAGGAATGCGCATAGTAATAACCCGTCCAAAAGAAGGCGGCGACAAGCTGGTCGCGAAGATAAAGGAACTGGGAGGAACACCAATAGAGCTGCCAGCAATAGAGATAGCGCCTCCACAGAGCTACGAGAATCTAGACAAGGCTCTCAAACGTCTGAATGACTATGATTGGCTGGTCTTCACAAGCGCTAATGGTGTGCGGTTCTTCTTTGAGCGCGCTAACGTAGTAGGCGTGGTATCTGGGGTTAGGGCGCGTATAGCCGCTGTCGGCCCCTCAACGGCTGAGGCTCTAGATAGCCATGGCCTCAAGGCCAGCTTCATCCCCTCACTCTACCTAACCCGACGCCTTGCCGAGGAGCTTCCAGAGGTTGCTGGTAAGCGCGTGCTTCTAGTTAGGTCTGAAAACGCCGACAACGAGATGATGGAGATACTATCTAGGCGTGGCGCTCTAGTGGATGAGGTGCGCGCATACCGCGTGCTAGTGAGGAGTGAAAGCGCCGAGAAGCTGGGAGACTTTGATGCGGTCATCTTCACAAGCCCATCAACCGCGAGAGGATTCAAAGAAATCCTTGAGAGTAGCAAGGCGTGTAAGAAGAGTGGATTCAAGGTTTTCTGTATAGGGCCTGTTACTGCGCGCGCCGCTGAGGAGCTTGGCTTCAGCGTTAGCGGTGTTGCGGTGGAGCATACTGTTGATGGTTTGGTAAAGATGTTGGTGGAGGTGGCTGGTGGTTGATTCTCCGAGAGAGGGAGAGGATAGTAGTTAGGTTGCGTAGGCTTAGAAGAAGCGGCCAGCTTAGGAAGCTGGTGCGCGAGACGCGGGTATCTACGTCAGACTTGGTGCAGCCCATCTTCGTTAGAGAGGGCGAGAAGATTAGGGAGGAGATAGAACAGATGCCAGGCGTCTACCGAATGAGCATTGACATACTCGTTGATGAAGCTAAGGAGCTGGTGGAGCTGGGCGTGCCCGCCATTCTTCTCTTCGGGATACCCTCCGCCAAGGATGAGCGCGGCTCTGGGGCATATAGCAGTGATGGCATCGTCCAGCGCGCTGTGCGCGCTGTGAAGAGCGAGGTGAGCGGGCTTGTGGTGATGACTGACGTGTGTCTCTGTCAATATACAAGTCATGGACACTGCGGCATCGTAGCTAATGGTGTGGTTCTCAACGACATTACGCTGGAGCTTCTTGCTAAGACGGCCGTCTCCCACGCTGAGGCTGGTGCTGATGTTGTTGCGCCCAGCGCCATGATGGACCACCAAGTAGCCGCGATACGTGAAGCCTTAGATAATGAGGGCTTTAGCGACGTGGCCATCATGGGGTATAGCGCCAAGTTCGCCTCATCATTCTACGGCCCCTTCAGAGAAGCTGCATACTCGGCGCCAGCCTTCGGCGACAGACGGAGCTACCAGATGGATATAGGAAACGCGCGGGAAGCGCTTAGGGAGATTGAACAAGACATAAGGGAAGGCGCTGATATAGTGATGGTTAAGCCTGCCCTGGCTTATCTTGACATTATAGCGCGCGCCAGGTCTAGGTTTAGCGCACCCATAGCTGCGTATAGCGTCAGCGGCGAGTATTCTCTCATTAAGGCCGCGGCCTCCAAGGGCTGGATAGACGAACGCGCACTAGCTCTTGAGGTGCTTACAGCGATAAAGAGGGCTGGAGCAGACATTATAATCACATACTTTACACGCGATTTTGCACGTTGGCAGCGGGGTGATGATATATAAAGCAATTATGCTTTCCACAACATAAAGACGAAGCCTCTATGTTTCCCTTAATAAATAGGCTTAACATATATGGAAATGATAAAGCGATGTCAGAATGGCCCTCCAGCATCCACCTAACTATGTTCGGCGCAAACTACAGGCTTTCTAGTATTGAGGAGCTGGAGAGGCTCACTTCATACATAACCCCAGAGCTCTTAAGCAGGCTATCCTCCAAGAATGCCCACACCTCCTACGCTCTCCTCTCAACATGTAATAGGGTTGAGGTATATGCCCTCTCCCTGGGAGGTGGCGACTGCGCAAGATTGTATGAAGTCTCTGAAATTGTAGGGATGAATCTGGATAGTGTGTTGGTGTATCAGGGTAGGGAGGCTGTACGCCATCTTATACGCGTCGCTTCAGGGCTGGAGTCGCTAGCTGTAGGCGAGCCCCAGATACTCTTCCAAGTAAGGAACGCGTCCATCATAGCAGGGGATAGCTTGAGCAGGCGCGCTATTGAACGACTCTTCAGACACGCGTATAACGCGGGCAGGCGAATAAGAAAAAAACTAGGAATGACTGGTGATTCTTCAATAGGCGCGCTCGCCGCGAAGCTCATACGCTCAGTATCAAAACCCAGCCCGCGAATCTTAGTGATAGGCTCTGGCGAGATGGCCCGCGCATTCATAAGCTCCCTCAACCAAGAAGAGCGTAGCAACATTATAGTAGCTACACGAAGACCAGAAAAAGCAGGATGGCTCAGAGAGCGCGGAATAACAGTCATCCCACTGGAGGAGTTTAAGAACATACTACCCAGTGTTGATGCTGCAATAACAGCGACATCATCAAAGAACTATATCATAACTAAGCAACTTCTAGAGGGGCTAAAGCTCCCCAAGAACCTAACGCTTGTTGATATTTCTGTCCCGCGCAATATTGAGCCTGATGTGGCGTCGTTGCCCAACGTTAGGCTCTATAACATAAACGACCTGAGGGAGTATTCCCAGCCTGAGGCGGTGGATTGCTTCGGCCTCGCGGATGGCCTGGTTGATGCGGAGGTTGAGCGCTACGTCTGCTGGCTCTCCACCTTAGAAGTATTTGAGACCATCAGGTGTGTTAGGATGCGGGCTGAGGAGATACGCGCTGAAGAGCTGGCGGAATGTCTTAAGAGGCTCAACGGCCAGAGAGAGCACGACGAGCAGGTATTAGCAACCATGACGCGGAGGATAATCAACAGGCTTCTCCACGAGCCTACCATACGCTTGAAGGAGAGGGCACGGAACGGCGACGTTGAAATCTACAAGCGGGTATTGACGGAGTTGTTCGGATAAAATGTTAATGAGAGAGTGATGCTATATGCCTGGTAAGATACCTGAAAACCCAGTGGTTCAATTTCTCGTACTGGGTCTTAACCCAGCGTGGCGTATGCTTAGTGAGCATGAACGCTCTAAGGGCCGTGAGGAGCTACTCAACACCATGCGTAGCTGGGATGATGGGATAACGACGTATCCATACAGCTTGGTGGGCATTAAGGCGGGTGCGGATATTCTTCTGTGGCGTGTGGCTGGGAGCATAGACCAGCTCCAGGAAAGCTACGCCGCCATGACGCGAACTGGGCTGGGCAGATACCTAGAAGCCAGGTACATCATGACAGGGTTTGTGAGACAATCCACCTACGTTAAGAAGCCCACAGCCCAAGAACAAGCGATACTGGAGCCAAACCGCAAACGCTACCTCATAGTATACCCCTTTACAAAAACCGCCGATTGGTACCTGCTGAAGCGCGACACCAGGCAGGGGATGATGAACGAGCACATAAGGGTTGGCCGCGAGTTCCCAACAATAAGCCAAGTCCTAGTCTATTCATTCGGCCTAGATGACCAAGAGTTCATCGTGGCTTACGAGACGGATGACCTCAAGACGTTCCAAGACTGCGTTATCGCTCTCAGGGAGACCGAGGCGAGGCGCTACACACTCCGCGACACGCCGATATTCACCGCCATACATAGGCCGCTTGAAGAGGTCTTGGAGCTGTTGGGCTAGCATGAGTAGCATAGGTTCGCTGGGAAATAGGATGTTCAGGAGGTCTTCCGAGCTTTATGCCAGGGCTCGGCGGGTGCTGGTTGGCGGTGTTAATAGTCCTGTCCGCTCCTTCAAGTCTGTCGGCGGCGAGCCTCTCTTTATCCAGCGTGGCAAGGGATGCTACATCTACGACGCAGACGGTAATGGGTATGTTGATTACGTATGCTCGTGGGGCGCCCTCATCCTAGGCCACGCCGACGCTGACGTGGTGAGGGCAATCCAAGAACAGGCCACACAGGGAACATCATACGGCGCCTCAACAGAGCTTGAAGTTGAGCTGGCGGAGAAGATAGCCAGCGCAATACCCTCAATAGAGCTTCTGAGATTCGTCAATTCGGGAACAGAAGCCACCATGTCAGCTATCCGGCTGGCGCGCGGCTATACTGGGAAGAAGAAGCTGGTGAAGTTTGAAGGCTGCTATCACGGCCATGCCGATTATCTCCTCACGAGAGCAGGCTCTGGGCTGGCCACATACTCCATTCCCAGCTCAGCCGGAGTTCCTGAGAGCCTTGCACAGGAGACGATTACACTCCCCTTCAACGATGTAGCCGCTGTTGAGTACGTTTTCAAGAGAGAAGGCGCGGAGATAGCTGCGGTGATCGTTGAGCCTATAGCTGGTAATATGGGCGTGGTTCCAGCTAGCAGGGAATTTCTAGCAACACTCCGCGAGCTGACAGAACGCTATAACGCGCTTCTCATCTTTGACGAGGTGATAACAGGTTTCCGCCTAACATACGGAGGCGCGCAGAACATCTATGGCATAACCCCAGACCTGACTTGCCTCGGCAAAGTCATAGGAGGCGGCCTTCCAATAGGCGCTTACGGCGGACGTGAGGAGGTGATGAAGAAACTCGCGCCGCTTGGGCCTGTGTATCAAGCTGGAACACTCTCTGGAAACCCCCTCTCGATGGCGGCTGGTCTAGCAACACTCAAAAAGCTCTCACAGACGACCTACGAGTCGTTGAGCAGTAAAATTGAGAGTATAACGACAGCCCTTCAGAAGACAGCGGAGGAGATGGGCATACATGCGAAGATAACGAAAGCAGGCTCCATGTTCAGCATCTTCTTCACAGACAAGGATGATATTACAAGCTATGATGATGTGCTCGCATGTGATAGGGAGAGGTTTTCACGCTTCTTCTGGAACATGCTGGGTAGAGGCGTTTATCTTCCTCCTTCACAGTTTGAAGCGATGTTCATCTCAACCGCGCATGATGAGGAAGCTCTTGACAAGACCTTGGAGGCGGCCAGCGCTTCCTTGGCTGAGCTTTCGCGTGAAAAAGATGAATGACAGACTTCTGAGAGCATGTCGTAGAGAGAAGACGGACACTAGGCCAGTGTGGTTTATGCGTCAGGCTGGGAGATACCTGCCAGAATACAGGAAAATCCGCGAGGAGTATGACCTACTAACAATATGCAGAACCCCAGGACTCGCAGCGGAGGTGGCGGCAATCCCAGTAGAGAAATTCGGCCTAGATGCTGCCATAGTATTCGCAGACCTCCTAACACCATTAGAGGGAATGAACATTACGATAAAGCTGATTGAGAACAGCGGCCCATTCGTTGATGAGCCTATTAGGAGCGCTCAAGACGTTAAGCGTCTTAAGGGGTTTGAGCCTGATGCGGTCGCGTATGTCTATGATAATATTAGGATGCTAAGCGGTTTGCTGGGTGATGTCCCCATTATAGGTTTTTGCGGCGCTCCCTTCACGCTGGCCAGCTACCTTATTGAGGGGAGGGTATCCCGCGACCTAGTAGAGACGCGGCGCTTCATGCTCACAGCGGGAAAGGCGTGGAGAGAACTCATGGACAAGCTTACCAATATGGCCTTAGAATACCTGAAGATGCAGATAAAGGCTGGAGCTAGAGTTGTACAGATTTTTGATAGCTGGGTAGGCTGCCTAAACCCCAGCCAATACACTACATACATCCTCCCACACATGCGGAAGCTCTTAAATCAACTATCAACACACGACATCCCCATAATACACTTCACCACTGGAAACCCAGCCCTGCTAAGCGCGATAAGCAGCGCGGGAGGCCATGTAATAGGCGTGGACTGGCGCATAGACATAGGAGAAGCATGGAGAATAGTCGGCTACGATAAGGCCATCCAAGGTAATCTAGACCCAGCCATACTCCTAGCAAGCCCAGCAACAATCAAACAAGCAGCCGAGGAGATACTCAGGAAAACCGCGGGAAGACCTGGCCATATCTTCAACCTAGGGCACGGGATACATCCAACAACACCACCAGAGAACGTAAAGCTACTGGTTGAATTTGTGAGGGAGTTTGACGCTAATTACGCTGATGGCTAGAGCTTGGAATATTTGTTATGGTTGTGCTAAAGCTCTAGGGCTGCAAGCCGCATTATAGGGTCCAGGAAGAAGTATCTACCGTTGCTTTTTCCAACTATGCTTAGATTTTGAAGTCGCGTTAATAGTCTTGTGAGAGCCGCGTTGCTCATATACTTACCGCTCCATGATTCTATTCGTCTCTTAATCTTAGACCACTCATCAACTCCTTCCGCGACGGCCTTCAGAACCAGCCTATAGTTATGTGAGGCGTAGATTAGTTTCCTTAATTCCTGTGTTGCTACTGACTTGGCTTCGGTTATTACTTGTTGAAGGATTTCCTTCGGCTCTTTGTCTGGGTTGCGTGTTGCCGTATAGCCATAGAGCGCAAGCCATCCCACAACGCCATCCAGCTTCTCCACAGCATCTATGATGCTATTATCCTCGGGTTCTATACCTAACTCCCTAAAACCAGCCCTAAGATAACCTATAGCCTCCTCGCGGTTAAATCTCTCTAATATAACCTCCTCCCTATACCTACCATAAAACTCTGATTCCTTTCCTCCAGCCTCCAAAAACTCCATGAGAAGCCCAATCTCAGAACCAGTTAGGACTGTGGTCAGCTGTCTTAGATTATCATATACGTGTGCAAGTAATGCTCTGAAGTTCAGCCTTCCTTTACCGCCTGTCATATAACGGAGAAGTTGTGCCTCGTCTAGTGCTATTATTATGCGTGTTTGTTGTTCTATTGCCCAGTTGTTGAGCGCTGTGAAGAGCTGGTTTAGCAGCGGCGGCTTCATGCCCCAGTCAAGCTCCACACCACTACCTAGTATCTTCACACCCCTCACCCGTCTAAGATAGTCAGCAATCCTATACCTAGTTGAAAGTCTGCTCAACGCGCCCGAGAGCTGAATGTAAAGCGCGGCCCTCGTGAAACCATCTTCCCCAACAGCCCTCAAGTCCAAGTATATGTATGGTAGGCCTGACTCTCTCAACGCAACTTTGAGCAGAGATGTCTTTCCCACACGCCTAATTCCTAGGAGTAGGATTAGCGGCTCTCCACGCTTGAACGCAGTAAGCAGACGCCGTAATTCCTTTTGCCTTCCATAAAGTTCGTGGCTACACTCTTTTGGTCTTGGGTCAAAGAGCATGTATCGCCCCCGATACCTAAGTATCACCCCTGATACTTAACATTTACAGCCCAGAGAAAGCCTAATCTCTCAAAAATTTTGGGGCATTAAGCATCGTCTGAGCCTCTGGTCGGGGTATTTGATTGTTAGGCTGGTCTTAGAGGTGGGTTGTTTAGGCCTGTCTTCTCGTCTATTTTGAGCATTATGTTCATGCATTGGACCGCTTGGCCTGCTGCGCCTTTCATGAGGTTGTCTATCGCCGCCATTAGGGCTACTCGGCCTATTCTCTTCTCTACTGCGAAGCCTACGTCTGCGAAGTTGCTGCCCACGACGTATTTGGGGTCTGGATATCTGAATGGCGCGCCTCTGACTATTCTTATGAATGGCTCGCGGCCGTAGCGCTGGGCGTATAGGCGCCAGACCTGCTGCTCATCAACGTCCTGTGTGAGCCATACGTGGGCTGTGGCTAGAGCGCCGCGAACACTCCCTACCGCGTGTGGAACAAGCGCCACTTGGATTTTCTCATTAGCTAGGCGTTTTAGCTCCTGCTCAACTTCTGCCACGTGCCTATGGCCGTCTGCCTCGTAGGGACGTATGACGTTAGCCCTCTCTGGATGATGTGTCCCTAGGCTCGGCTTGATGCCCGCCTCACTGCTTCCAACTTTCACATCAACAACTATACGTGAGAGCTCTATTATCTTGGCCTCCACCGCTGGTATTAGGGCGAGGAGCGCAGCAGTGGAGTTGCAGCCTGGACACGCAACCAATTCCGCATCCTTTATCTCCTCGCGATGAAGCTCAGGCATACCATAAACAGCTTTATCCAACAATTCTGGACGGGGATGCTCAAAATCATACCACACACGATAATCTTGTTGATTCCTCAGCCTGAAGTCGGGGCTTAAGTCTATAACACGCATACCCTGCTCCAGGAGCTTTGGAGCAAGCTCACTAGCTACCCCCTGTGGGGTGTTGATGAAGAGTATGTCGCATTTCTTGAGCATCTCATCCAGCGATACGTTGGAGAACTTGAGCGTGCCGTAGAAGCCGCGTAGATTAGGATGTATTGCGGTTATTGGTTTCCCCGCATACTCGCGGGAGGACGCGTAAGTTACCTCTGCGTCAGGATGTGTTGCGAGTATCCTGAGCAGCTCTCCCCCCGTGTATCCTGAAGCCCCGACAACGCCGACACGCACCATGCAAAACATCAAAGACGACGCTTATATAAAGTCAAACAAATAATAGCATCTCCCTAACAATAGTAGCATGGGTAGAGAAGTGATATCAGGCATGTGGAAAAATACTACGCAATAATGCTGACTGGCCTCCTCATACTCGTCCTAGGTGTTAGCGCGATTTTGCTGCTGGTAGAAGCTCCTCAGGGGCCGTTGACCGGCGTGTTTGTCTTGTTTAGCTTCGCTGCCATTGTTGTGAGTGGTGTAGCTATCTTTATGGCGTTGTCGTTTGGTGTTGCTGTTTAAACGATATTGAGGGCTCGCGAAGAGTATGATGCAACAAAACGCGAGTATGAGCAAGTATAGTAATGGTTTGTGAGGAGAGCCCGCCGCTGCTATGCGCGTGTTGTGCTAGTTTTGCGTATCTTCTCCGTCTTCCCGTTCTTGCATCGTCTCGCCAGACTCGCTAACCTTCTCCCTAACCTCCCTCAATACTCGTTTCATGAAGTCTCGTGTAAGGACACCTGCTTCAAGCAGGTTTACTATGGAGTTGGGCGACGCCTCTCCCGTAACTCTTCCCAAACTCCCGCGTAGCTGTCTCCATTTGAGCTGGGTGTTTCCGCTCTTTGATTTGTATATCACGCCTAGCACGTCTATTGCTTTGACGAAGGTTATGTCGCGTATCTTGTTCAGCTCTATCTTGGAGGCCGCCTCAACATATATCGTTCCCTCGGATGAGTTTCGCTCAGGGAATATTGAAGAGTCGTGAAGATAGCCTTTTGGCATAAATGAGTAGCATGTGTTGAGTATTATGAAGCGTCTAAACTTGTCCAGTGGGGTTCTGGTGTCTATTTGAACCATCTCACTCTCTAAACCTCGTGGCGCTCTAGGTTATCCGTGGGCTGGTATCCAATATTCCTTACTCACTTTTCTACCTTAATAAAATCTCCTAATACCACGGTCTCTTATCTAAAAATATCCGTCTATTTGACGACTCCTAGCGGCGCACTATTCTTATGTCTTTTCTTCTTGGCAGGACGCGGTCAAGCAGTGTTTTCAGTGTGTTGTCGTCAATGGGTGTTCTTAGCTGGCCAGCCTGCGCTGCCTGTATGAGGTATTCCTCTATCCTCTCAGCAATCTCAGGCTTGACAAGCTTTAGGTTGTTTAGCCTCTGTCTCGCTTCAGGTGTTAGAATTATACGCATGGCAGCGGCTCTCTCAATCTCCCTCTGCCGCCTAGCCTGCTCCTCCGCAATACGCGCCTGAAGCTCGGCCATCTTCTGCTGCCTTATACGCGCAAGCTCCTCATCCTCAGACATCCCAAGCCTCCTCCACAGACGTCTAAACCAAGATTCGGCAGCGGCAGCTATTAACTACTTCTCTGAACATAAATTTTTAAGGATTTAGAAAGACATGGCTCCACTCTCGGCGAAAAATATTGAGGACTGCTGATCCTTTATTAGTTGGTTGTATGAAGACCATCCAAAAGCCTAGTATGGAGAGCTCTATGTAGGTGGTTTGATGGGTAACGCTGCCTCTGAGCTGGCTGAATGGCACGCTCTAAGTATTGAGGAAGTGGCCAGGGCGCTGGAGACAGACCTGACTCATGGCCTAGCCGATGATGAAGCACGGCGGAGGCTTGAGATTTACGGCCCAAACCAGCTTGAGGCAGCCAAGAAAATATCACCCATTAAAATCTTTCTGAAACAATTCACAAACATACTCCTGGGAATACTACTCATAGCTACGCTTGTATCAGCGTTTCTAGGAGAGGTTATAGATGCTCTAGTTATCCTCATAATAGTTTTCTTCGTAGCTGTTTTAGGATTTATCCAAGAGTATCGTGCTGAGCGTTCATTGGAAGAGCTGCGCAAATTACTAAGCCCAACATGCAGCGTTTTACGCGGTGGTGTTGTCCGTAGGATTGAAGTGAGAGAGATTGTTCCAGGCGATGTGGTTATTCTTGAAGCGGGGGACAAGACGCCAGCAGACCTTAGGCTGGTTGAGTCAATTAGCCTCAAGATTGATGAATCACCCCTTACGGGGGAGTCAACGCCTGTTGAGAAGGATGTTAAGCCGTTGCTGCGCGAGACGCCGTTAGCTGACCGTGTTAATATGGCGTTCTCTGGTACTGTCGTGGTTTATGGGCGCGGCCGCGGTGTTGTGGTAGCAACGGGGATGCGTACGGAGTTGGGGAAGATAGCGCGTGCAGCCGCTGAGGTTGAGGAGGAAAAGACTCCACTGGAGCTGAAGATGGCTGAGATAGGGAGGAAGTTCGGCGCTATAGCGTTGGTGGTTATTGCTATAATTGCAGCCGTAGAGGCGGGTCAGGAAATCATCACCACAGGGCTTAGTATGCAGTTCCTCTTGGATGTTCTCCTCTTCGCTATAGCGCTTGCCGTAGCAGCGATACCCGAAGCCCTCCCCGCGATAATCACCGCGAGCCTAGCAATAGGCATGCGCATAATGGCTAAGCGGAACGCTCTTGTTAGGCGGATGCCAGCGGTAGAGACCCTAGGTGCAACTCAGGTAATATGCTTTGACAAAACTGGCACGCTAACACGTGGGGAGATGACGGTCAGAATAATACGAACCATGGATAATGTTTTTGATATTACGGGGACTGGGTATAGTCTTGATGGGGAGGTTCTCATAGATGGTGGGCGTGTGAATCTTGATGATTATCCGATTTTGGCCAGGCTGGCGCGGGTGGCGGTTCTCTGTAATGATGCTACTCTGGAGGTTGAAGATAGTAGCGTTTCTACGCAGGGCGACCCTACTGAGGTGGCTCTTCTAATAATGGCCGTGAAGCTTGGGCTTGACATCAACGCGGTGAGACGTGAGAATCCGCGTGTTGGTGAGGTTCCTTTCAGCCCTGAGCGGCGTAGGATGACCACCATAAACCTCGTTGATGGTGTTAGGAAAGCCTACATGAAGGGTGCGCCAGAGGCTGTGCTGGCTTCATGCAACAGTATCCGAATCAACGGCGAGGTGCGTAGGCTAACCAGCCAAGACAGGGAGAGGATTATGCAGTCTGTAGATTCTATGGCTGGCCAGGCTCTCCGCGTCTTAGCCCTTGCCGAGAAAGAGGACCTAGATGATAATGAGACGGAGAGCGGATTCGCATTCCTCGGCCTTGTGGGTATGATGGACCCGCCTAGGCCTGATGCTATAGCTGCCGTAGCATCTGCGCGCGAAGCTGGTATGAGGTCAATAATGATAACTGGAGACCATAAGCTAACCGCTGTAGCGGTAGCTAGTGAGGCTGGGATACTACGCGAGGGCGATTACGTGATTACTGGCGATGAGTTGGAGAGAATGAGCGACGCGGAGCTGGATAAGGTTGTGGAGCGGACAACCGTGTATGCGCGTATATCGCCGCTCCATAAGCTGCGTATAGTTGAGGCCTGGCGGAGGCGCGGGTTTGTGGTGGCTATGACTGGAGATGGTGTTAATGATGCCCCCGCGTTGAGGCGCGCCGATATAGGGATAGCTATGGGTAGGACAGGGACGGAGGTCGCCAAAGAGTCAGCCGACATGATACTTAATGATGATAACTTCGCCACAATAGTGAAGGCTGTAGAACTTGGACGGTGGATATACGATAATATCAAGAAGTATCTAGCTTACTTGCTCCAGGCGAATCTGGTAGAGATAGCTGTTATCGCCGTGTCATCTCTAGTAATACTACGTCTCATGGGTTTTGAGGGGGAGGAGGCGCTCCCTCTGCTGCCCGTCCACATACTCTACATAAACCTGGCCACAGACGGGTTGCCAGCACTCGCTTTGGGCTTCAGCCCAGCAGACCCAGACATTATGAAGAGACCACCGCGAGCCAAGGACGAGCCCGTCTTCACGCGGGAGATTAAGCTCTTTCTAGCCAGAGCGCTGCTCATAGAGGCCCCGCTACTTCTACTGGCGTTCTACACAGCCCTACCATCAGGCGTTGAGGCTGCGCGAACGAGGCTGTTTCTAATGTTCATCTTCATAGAGCTTGCGGTAGCGATAAACTGCCGCTCCTTGATACACCCAGTAACACACGCTAAGCCGCATGGGTCTCTTATTCTCGCCGTCTTATGGGAGGCCGCGCTGATAATAGTGTTGATGACAATTCCAGCGGCGCGTGAGGCTCTTCAGGTTGCTATACCAAGTATGGTTGACCTAGCCTGGGTAGTGGGAGGGATGTTCATAACATTCTCCAGCATGGAGCTATTGAAGTACTATGCGCTTAGACGCTAGAACGTCTCTAGCTCCTGCACAGAAGCTACATAGATGCGTGAGAGCTCATCAGCCGTTGGGACGTTTATGCCCAGGTCAAGTAGCTTGTTAAGCGCCTCTATAGCTCTCCTGGCGGCGTAGAAGTCTGGGATCATCTCAGCCGTCTCAACGAGCATAGCGAAGTTCTTCATGTTATGCTCCGCGGCCAAAACCGCGAGAAGGCCTGCTGCGCCTACTATCTGGCCAGCGTAGCGCACACCACCAACCTTACTCGTCCACTCCTCCAGCGTATCTGGGTCGGTTGAGCTACAGTATATCTCGCGTAGCTCTGAGACACTTTCCTTACCATAGCCTCCTAGCGTTATTATAGTGTTGCATCCAAGGTCTTTGGCGAAGCGGACAACTTTATCGCAGAAGTCGTGCTGGCCGAAGCTCGTTGAGGGCTGGGAGTTGCCGTAGAGGAGGAATAGGTTTAGGGGTTTTGATGCATAGTAAATGTCAGCGAAGCTGAAGATAATCTTCCCTTCCGACACATATCCGACAGATGGGAAGTGCGGCGAGAATATTCTACAAACATGCTTCACGTCAAGCTGCTTGATTACATACGAGACGGCGACTTTCGCAACTAGCCCAATACCAGGAAGCCCCTCAATAAGAACACCATCACTAACACGCGGGGCTTCTACACCATCCGCCAAAACAAACTCGGTCTCAATCACAGCAATCCACAATACCTACCCAGTATTAAGACGTTTCCCCCTAAGAAGAGACAGGGATGGGATTGTCGTAGTTTATAAGGAGGGGACGTGGAGTGTTGGGTATTTTAAGCTGGTGCTGGCGTCGCTCTGGTGTGGCGATGAAGATTCTCTTTGAGGTTCGTGCTAAGGATTTGCTGGGTAGGCTGGGGAGGGTTAGGATAGGGGATAAGTCCATAGAAACCCCCGCGTTCGTTCCAGTCATAAACCCCATAAACCAGATAATACCAGCGCAGGAGATTAAGCATGAGTTCGGATGCGGTATTGTAATAACCAATTCTTACATTCTTTACCGCCGCCTTCGCGATGAGGCGGCTGAGCGTGGCGTTCATTCAATAATAGGGTTTGACGGCGTGGTTATGACCGATTCTGGTGGCTATCAAGTTCTTGAGTATGGAGGCGTTGATGCTGGGCCTGTTGAGACAGCTTTGTTTCAGGAGAGTATAGGAACGGATGTGGCTATTCCGCTTGATAAGCCAACTGGAGTCGTTGGCCGTGCTGAGGCATTAGCTACTGTTGAGCAGACCTTGGCTAATGTTAGGGAGACTATAAGGGCTCTGGGTGATTCTAGGCGATGCGCGTGGGCGGCTCCTATACAGGGTGGCATATACGCGGATTTGGTTAAGCGGTGTGCGGAGGAGCTCTCAGAGATGGGGTTCTTTGACATCTACGCCCTCGGAAGCCCCACACCGCTTATGCAGAACTATCAATACGAAAAGCTGGTTAAGATGATGGCCGTCGCTAAGCTCGCCTCGCCAGTTGATAGGCCTCTCCACCTCTTCGGTGCAGGGCATCCCATGATGTTTGCTTTCGCCGCCGCCCTCGGATACGATACGTTTGACTCTGCCAGCTATGTTCTATTCGCGCGTGAGGGTAGGTATATGCTTGATACTAGGACGGTTAAGCTGGAGAAGCTGGAATACCTGCCCTGCGAGTGTAAGGCTTGCAGGGGGGTTAGTGTCCGCGAGCTGCGTAGCATGGAGCATCGCGAGAGGACACGGCTATTGGCGTATCATAATTTGAGCGTCTGCTTCCGCGAGGTTGCTCTAGTTAAGCAGGCGATAGCCGAGGGGCGGCTATTTGAGCTGCTGGAGCTACGCGCCAGGGGGCATCCAGCCCTCATGCAAGCGCTCCACCATCTTATACATGATGACAAGACCCTCTCAGCTATGGAGAGCCATACGCCAATAAGCAAGCCCCGCGCCCTCGCGCTTTATGATTCTAGCAGCCTAGCTAGACCCGAGGTGCGACGAGCTACTAAACGCCTAGCCTATATCAGTCTCAACCCATACTCAAGGGTTAGGGCTGTAATGATACCACAGCGCGTAGTAACTACGAAGAGGCTTGAAGACCTGCTCACACGACTACGGGAGCACGTGAATATAGAGGAGGCTATTCTGATGACATACTACTCTCCCTTCGGAGCTGTTCCCCTACCGCTCGCGCGCACGTATCCATTCTCCCAAGTTATCTACCCAAGCTCGCTGCTCTCAAGTGATGTTGAGGATAATATAGGCAGGGCCGTGGATGTTTTAAGAAGAAGCAAAGTTCGCGAGGTTTTATTGGTTAAATGGCGGCGCGAACCCCCTGAATGGTTCATAAAAGCACTAAAGGAAAGGATAATTGAGGAATTGAGAGACGTGAAGGCTGGGACAGTAGAGATTTAACAGTCCGAGCCTCCTCTTCTTGGAGATAAGGCAGACTTAAGACTAAATTCGCCTAGGCTAGCCGACTTCACCAGCCTTGGGCTGGTATACATCTATAAATAATACATCCCCGTATATGCGCTTAGCTGGTAATTGGCGAAATAGGGCATCAGTAAGAAAGGGAAGGGGTTGCTTAAGCAGAAATGACGCTTACCGTATCATAGGTGTTTGGAGGGCTGGATGACGCTTGGAGATTACTTTTTTAGGAGGGGCTAGGGAGGTCGGCAGGTCAGCCGTTCTAGTCAGGTACAAGAACACGCAGGTATTGTTGGACTATGGTGTAATGCTTAACGACCATCCAGAGTTCCCCATGCACGTAGAGCCTAGGAAGATAGACGCCATACTGCTCACCCACTCGCATCTAGACCATTCGGGCAGCATACCCATGCTGTACATAAGCCATACGCCGCGGATATACGCTACACGCATGACGCGCGAGACCGCCGAGCTACTCCTACAAGACTTCATCAAACTATCAGGATACTACCTACCATTTGAGCGGGTTGAGATGGAGTCCATGCTACGGCTATGCCGCGAGGTCTATTACCGCGAGCCATTCAAAGTACGCGACCTTGAGATAGAGTTTATAGACGCAGGCCACATACCTGGTAGCGCGCAGATACTAATCAAGGGTGATAAGACTCTAGTCTATACTGGGGACTTTACCACGATTAGGTCTAAGATGCTTGATGGCGCAGATACTCAGGTGGGCGACGCCGATGGAGTTATAATAGAATCCACCTACGCCTTGGAGGACCATCCTGAGCGCGAGGAGCTGGAGCGAAGCTTTGTAGAGGCGTGTAAAGAGGTTGTGGAAAATGGAGGGCGTGTTCTTGTTCCAGCGTTCTCTGTAGGCAGGGCACAAGAGATAATGTGCGTTTTGCACGCGCGAGGGTTCAAGCACCCTATATGGCTGGACGGGATGGCGCGCCGCACACTTGACCACTATCTTGAAGATAGACGCTTCGTGGATAACTATGATTTGTTGAATAAAGCTGGCAGAAGGGTGAGGCGTGTGATTGGTAGGCGCGGGAGGGAGGCTGCGCTCTCAGAGCCAGGGGTAATCATAAGCCCAGCAGGCATGCTCAAAGGCGGGCCAGCACTTCACTACGCAGCGAAGCTTGCCGACGACCCGCGCTCAGCCATCTTCTTAGTTAGCTTCCAGATACCTGGCACACCTGGGGCTACGTTGCTGGAAGAAAAGATACTGGTCGCTGATGGTGAGGAGAGGAAGGTAAAATGTAGAGTTGAGCAGTTCAGGTTCTCAGGCCATGCTGGGAGAAGCCAGCTCCATAACTATCTTAGGAGCGTGGAGACTGCAGCCAAGATATACGCCATACATGGCGAGGAGCAGGCATGCACGGCTTTGGCCGAGTGGAGCATAAACGAGCTGGGAGCAGAGGCACACGCACCCCAAAAAGGCCAAACCTACACAATCTAGCCCGAAGCTAGATTAACTAAACAATATACACCCTGGTAAAATTTTAACAATTATACCATAACCGTAGCTATGTTAGCACATCATGACGGTAATGGAGATAATAGTAGATTCGCTGGTCATCTTCCTCTCATTAGGCTTATCATTCTACGCTTACTACCTCTCGCGGGTATTTAGAGGCGGTGTAATGGAAAACCATTCAGGATTCTTGCACTAGCACCGTTATTCTTTGTGATTGGCGAAAGTATGCACATACTAGAAGTAACAAGAACCTTGACAGGATTCGTTGACATGCTACATACCGTTGGTGAAGGATTTTTCATAGTGGTATTATTCTTATGGATTATCGGTGCTTAGCTCAATATGGCGTTCAAAGAAGCTGGACCAAACGGCATGACGCTGGAAAGCCCCACCATAAGCATAGTTAGACGCATGATAGAGAATGCATTTGAGGCCATATTAGGCCCAAACGCTCATAGAGTGCTGATGTACCATCTGAGCCGGAGACTCCATGACGAGCCGTATAACATTCTGTTGGAAGAACCGTCACGCTTCTATGCCGCCTTAAAAGAAATATTTGGGGTAGGGGCTGATACGTTAATTCTAAATCTGGGCGATATACTCATAGTTAAGTACAGTGTCAATATTTCACGCGGCCAAATTTCGAAACTCATGCCCGATGGAAATGGAGAAGAAAAACAGATTCTACTAAGGCGGTTGGAGCAAGCCACTAGACTCGCTGCCCACCATAGGCCCTTAAAATAACAAAACATTATGAGAGAGTTTAAGGCTCTACGACTATCTTGCCATACATCCCCTTATCTGCGTGTGTCTGCGGGAACGTTATCTCCAACTCTGTACATAGGTAGGAGTAAGTTCCTGGAGCGTCAAACTTTAGGAAGAAAGTTTTAGTTTCTCCAGGCTCCACAGCAACGTCTTCCTCAGCATATTTCTCATGTATCTCGTGTATTTCATGCGAGCCCTCAATATCTTCTTCATCAAGTCCTTGCGCTTTTAATTCATTTACCGTGTCTCTTATCTCCGTCAGCATTGCATCCTTATCCTTTACCACCATGAATTCATGTCCTACTCCCCCTCTGTTTATGAGTATTATCTTCACAGTTTCTCCTACTTTCATTTTTATCGTGGGGCCTCCTGAAGGGCCGTTATAGCCGAAGTCCCACATCTCAAGCGTTGTTTCGCGTATTTTTGGCTGTGCTAGAAGGTAGAAAGAAGTAACAGCACCCACTGCTATTACGGCTATAGCGGCAATAATGGCGAGGCCTGTATTTTTCTTCACATGAGAAGTACAGAGGGGAAAATCTTATAATTATTATCCTTCAAATATTGTGGTGCTGTAAAAATCATTCCTTATTACAAAAAATCATGCATCATTAGAGATGGTTTCTTTATTGCTTCTAATGAAAATGGACCTCTGTCTTGTTATTATTTCGGTTGAAGGCGCTGGGATTTCATTTGTTTTTATCTCAAATATAATGATAGCAGTTATTACTGGTATTAATGCTGCTGGAATAATTGTGATTACGCTATGAGTATAGTGAGGTAGGAATACAGTAAGGTCATGAGCTAGATTGCTTAGGGTTAGTCCTGTACCAGCGCTAGCAATTATTGTCTTGTTAACCATGCTTAACGGCTTAAATGCATAGATGAAGGTATATGCTAATATGAGAACAGTCAATCCAGTAATCCACGCGAGGACCAGCTGGGACATAAGTCCTGCCATATGCGGGTTATCCTCACAAACTAATCCAGCACCTGTTAATGTATGAGAGATTAAAACGTCCCGCTATTGCTTGAAATAGCTATTATCGCGAGAACCAGATAAAGAAGGCGTAAATTGTCTATCCTCTTCACAACACCTCAAAGGGGAATATTCCTCTATCTGGCTATTAACTAAATACCTAACATCTTAGGGTATTAAAAATTTAAGAGGTTATTTAAGCTCTTATTCTTCAACGATTAGGTTGCCGTACATTCCCAGCTCTATATGGCCTGGCACTTGGCAGACGTAGTTGTATATTCCTGGCTTGTTGGGTTTGAAGATTGTTGTTCCCTGCTCTCCTGGTTGTACTGGACGGGCTGCCGAGCCTATGGCGGCGTTGAACAGGACTGGAGCGTCAAACTTCTTCTCTGAGACTACGGCGAAGGAGTGGGGTATCCTGCCTATGTTGATGAATGTTACCTTGACGGTCTCGCTGACCTTCACGCGTATATCTGGGCCTGGTGATGATAGGTCTTCTCCCCGTATCCCGAAGGCGAATTTCCCGTCTATCTCGCCGCCGATTATCGTTATCTCTATTGCTGGTTTCTCTTCTTCCGCTGCTGGTGGTGTTGTAGGGGCTCCCGCTGGGAAGAGTAGAACCACGGCCACTGCGAGCAGTAGAGCTAAGCCGCCTACGAACGCGAGTGTGGCAGCCGCTTTCACACCATCCATAGCGCTTGCTCACCTCCTCTCTAGAAGCTGCCGAGACCAGCCTGCACGCCGAGGCTCACCACCATGCCTATGATAAGCCCAAGAGCCGCCAGTAGGCCTGCTATGTAGAGCGTCGCTACTCCACGTGGCTCTCTTATGAGATGCTGATAGAATACAGCAACCAGCAACGCAGCGACGCTGGCCAGGCCGATTATCCCAGCGCGCGCCTGCGCAGGAGGTAGACCAGCGTAGAAGACTACAAGCTCCAGCGCCACCAGTATCACAAGCCCAACCCAAACAGCTACGTAATGAACCACCCGCACCGCGCATCACCCCCTCCTCATATAAGGTAGAAGAGCGGGAAGAGGAAGAGCCAGACTATGTCGACGAAGTGCCAGTAGAGGTCGAAGCCCTCAAGCCCTACGTGGTTCTCCTTCGTTATCCTACCCTTGAACGCCCGTATTATGAGGTATATGAGTACTGCCAGCCCTGCTGCTACGTGCATCCCATGCGCTCCTGTCGTGATGTAGAATGTTGTTGCTGGTAGGCCGCTGCTGAAGGTTATTCCATGGCTGAATAGCTCGCTCCATTCGCGGCCTTTGTTGAAGAGGAAGATGAAACCTAGGACGAACGTGGCTATGAGCCCTCCGCGTAGCAGTGTTTGGTTTCCTGACTTCGCGCCAGCGAGGGCGAGTATGGCTGTCAGGCTACTCGTTACTA
This sequence comes from Candidatus Pelearchaeum maunauluense, assembly GCA_030059675.1. Classification (GTDB taxonomy): domain Archaea; phylum Thermoproteota; class Nitrososphaeria_A; order Caldarchaeales; family Caldarchaeaceae; genus Pelearchaeum; species Pelearchaeum maunauluense. Next base: position 215,379 of record JANVYQ010000001.1, read on the forward strand.
GTATGAATGTGTTTATCGCGCCTTCTATGGGGTTGAGGAACTCTCCTGGCGCTGGCCATGTTGCACTGTTTATCCTCACGAAGATATAGGAGCCTATTAGAGCGCCGAAGAGAACAATCTCGCCGAAGAGTAGAGTCCATACACCTAGTCTTACTCTCTCAACACTCACGAAGGGCCATCGTTCTCCTTCGGCAGGCTCTACGGCTATGAACTCCTCCTTCGCCCAGCCCACTATAGAGCTTATGAGTATCAGTGCGCCCAGCAACAGTACTGGGAGTCCTAAACCTGCCCCCAGGAATGTTATGAACATTCCGAGCGACATGAAGAGTGGCCACCTGCTATAGTGTGTCTCGTGTATATGGTGGCCGCCGTTGGCTGGTATTGGCTGTATTGTTATCGTACCATCAGCCTTGACTACTGGCTGGCCATCATAGTTATGGCGTGGAGGCGGTGATGGGACGAGCCACTCTAGGCTCCATGCTCCCCATGGGTTGTTTCCAGCAGGCTCTCCCTTCCTGAGGCTCTGGTAGAGGTTTACGAAGAGTATCAGCCATGAGAAGGCGAATATTATCGTCCCCAGAGTGGATAGCATGTTGGGCAGCTCCCACCCCATATCTGCTGGGTAGGTAAATACGCGGCGGGGCATGTCTATGAGGAAGTGCATCGGGAAGTAGAGGAGGTTGAAGCCTATCATATACACTATGAAGTGAAGCTTACCCAGCTTCTCGTTGAACATCCTCCCAGTCATCTTGGGCCACCAGTAGTAGAGCGCGGCCAACAGCCCTGTTGTAGCTCCGCCGACAAGAGTGTAGTGGAAGTGGGCCACTATCCAGTAGGTTCCGCGCAGGTAGTAGTCAAGCGCTACTGAGGAGTTGAAGACACCTGTAACGCCACCTATGATGAAGAGCGCCACACCACCTAGAGCGAAGAGCACGGGAGTGGTGAATCTAATAGAAGCGCCCACGAGAGTCAGTATGAAGGCCAGGGTAGCAACACCAAACGGAATGGATATAGTCTCAGTAGTGATTGTCATAAACTTACGGAAGCCAGGGTCTGTACCAGTTACGAACATATGATGAGCCCATACCATGAAGCTCATTATTGAGCCGATGATTAGGGCTGTTATGAGTATCTTCTTTCCGTAGAGTGGTTTTCGCGCGAATACTGGCAATACTTCTGCTATTGCTACTAGTCCTGGGACTAGGACGATATACACTTCTGGGTGGCCGAAGAACCAGAAGAGGTGGTCCCAGAGTATTGCGCCTCCCTCAACCGAGGAGAAGTAGAGTGTGCCGAGGAGCCTGTCGGCGGCCAGCATTATCACGCCAGCTGCTATGGAGGGGAAGGCGAAGAGCATCATGAAGACAGTAAGCAGTATCCCCCAAGTGTATATCGGCATGCGTAGCAACGTCATTCCAGGCGCTCTTGAACGGAATATCGTTACCAAGAAGTTCACGGTGCTCATGGTTACTGAGGCTATGAGCATCAGTAGCCCAGCGCCTCCCAGCGTTACGCCTAGCTGAGGCGCGTATTTTGTTGTGTTGAGCGGTGCGTAGACGGTCCAGCCCGTGTCTATGGCTCCTCCAGGTGTGAAGAAGCCTATAGCCGCTAGCAGGCCGCCGAATAGGTAAAACCAGTAGCTCAAAGCATTTAGTCGCGGGAAAGCGAGGTCTCTGGCACCTATTTGGAGTGGGACGAAATAGTTGGCAAAGGCGAAGGCTAGCGGCGATAAGAACCATAGCACCATGACAAGGCCGTGGACTGTTACAGCCTGGTTGAAGGGCGCGCTCTGTAGTATGTTAAGACCTGGAGCCATTAGTTGTAGCCGCATGAGAACCGCTAGTGCCCCACCTACGACTAGGAAGTAGAGCGAGGTAATGAAATATAGTATGCCCACATCCTTGTGGTTTGTGGTGAATAACCATCTTCTAACAGAGTTTAGCGGAACCTCCATCATCTACTCACCCCTTATACCATGCTTCAAACTCGCTAGGCTCCATCACGATTAGCCTACCAGTCATGAAAGCATGACCAACGCCACAGAGCTCAAAGCACTGGATTGTATATTCTCCAGTGTCGGCGGGCTTTATCCAAATCCAGATAACCTTACCTGGTATAGCGTCCACACCTATCTTGAACTCTATTAACTGGAATTTGTGGAAGACATCATCACTTGTTACTGCGAAGATTATCACTTCATCGCGCGGCACGCGCACCTCATTAACCGTCTCTAGCCCATTTGGGTAAATGAACTTCCACCCCCACTGGAATCCATGAACTTTTATGACCATAGCCCCCTTCTCAGGAGGCTTTTCAATTAAATCAACGGTCTCCATCGTTCCCAGTGTTATTGTGAAGAGTATTCCCGTGACTATGAGCGTTAGTATTAGTGCAGCGCCTATTGTTCCCCTCTCTGCTGGTATTTTTCCTGGGGTTGGAGCGTCTGCTGGCTCTGGAGAGCCAGGCTTGTGGCGGTATCGTATTATATTATAGATAAGCAGGGCTATGACGAATGTTCCGACGATTGTTCCGATTGTTAGGTAGAGGTTGAAAAGCTCTTGCCACTGCGCAGTAACGGGGGAAAGAGCGGCAGTCATATTCCTTCTCAGATAGGGCTGACCTACAGTATTGTGGATTAAGCTTATCCTTCAAATCTGAAGGCTGAATATAAGCTTCAGCACATACAATATCTTACGGAAGCTACACGCGAATATGGTTTATGATTGAACCATTATGCTTAAATCATGCTGACAAACTAATTAGTGATTCTCAGAACTGCTCCTGACCAGGCGTAGAATACTATTCCTTACGGTTATTGTAATAGTTGTGGCCACTTTAGGAGGAGTGATAGCCTATACAGCTCTACAGCCCTCTTACAAACTAGCAATAGAACTGCCAGGAAACGAGAAACTGAAAAATTTCACACTCACTGACCAGTATGGAAGGAAGTTTCCATATCTTCCGTCGGGGGGAGGTTGTCCTCCTATATTTTGGCTATACTAACTGTCCAGATATATGCCCACTCGTCATGAGCAGATTCGCATATCTTGAGGAGAAGTTAGGTGATGATATTGATGAGGTGGCCATGATTCTTGTGGCTACCGACCCAGAGCGCGACACGCCTGATGCCCTACGGCGTTATGTTGAGCGATATAGTAGTAGGATTATCGCGCTTACAGGAACACCACAGCAGATTGAGGAAGTCTTGAAGCTATATGGCATATATTCTGAGAAGTCATTAGAGGAGGATAGAGAATATCTCATCCCACATTTCGCTCTAGTCATAGTTGCTGATAAGAACATGGTTATGCGTTATGCTCTTACGCCTGAGATGGAGCCTGACGAGTATGTGCGGGCTGTTAGATACCTACTTGAGAGGTGAATAGTATGCGACGCGTAAGGATTGCGTTGATTGGAGTAGCTATTATTTTTTCTCTATTAGCCATGTTTGTTTTTTCTGCATCTGCCCAGACTCAGTGGTGCTCAATAAACTGGGTGGGCGACTACATAGTGGAGTTCCGAATTTATCCTAATCCCATAGTTGCGGGCGAAGAATCTCAACTCCTCTTCAGCATACTCAATAAAGACCTTGAGGAAGCTAGGAATATAACAGTCTCAATAGCCGTGTTTGAGGGCTATAAGCTTCTCCATAAATTCCCTAAGAGGCTTTACAGCATGGGAGACCTAAGCTACACCTACACATTCCCCGACACGGGGGAATATATTGTGCTGTTGAACATCTTTGAGGGCAAGGCAATATTAAGCGGCCAATTTACCGTTAATGTGGAGAGGCGCGGGATACACTTCTGGCAGATAGCTGCAGCTCTCCCCATGGTGGTTGCCGCCGCGCTCACAGCAGTATATTACGTGCATAGATTTAGACAAGCACAACACAGCACGCCGAAAGAATTTATAAACAAGACATCAAATAATGAATAAGCAGTAAGGCCATGCTTCGAGTAACACTGAACGTACGGATGAACTGCCCCTGGGTTTCCTACATATCTAGAAAATATAATGCGCGCATAACAATTCTTCAATGCGTTCCCCACGTAATGTCTGGCGGCGTCTCTGCGTTGGTTAAGGTTAAAAGCCCCAACTGCGGCTCTGAGCAGATATCCCGCGCGGTACGTAAAGTTCCCACGGTTCAGGACGCTACTTTCACGGAGATTAGGCCAAATGTCCATTTTGGGATAGTCAAGACCAGCTTATGCCCCTGTTCCTCAACAATTCTGCCGCATTTTAACCTGATTAACGCTGTAGATAACGGTGATGGAGGCCTCCGCTGGACGTTTTTGGTGGATAATGAGAAGAGCTTGAAACAGCTTTCGGAGTATTTGGATAATAATGGTATAGACTATCAGATTGAGGAGGCGATTAAAATAGAGGATAGCTGGTGCTTGACTGAGAAGCAGGAGCAGGTTATTAGAGCTGCCCTTGAGCTAGGGTTCTACGACATACCCCGTAGAGTAGGTCTTAAAGAGCTGGCTAAGCTCTTTAACATATCACCCCGCGCGGTATCAGAGATCCTAAGAAGAGCCCACAGGAGGATAATAATCCACGCGCTAGAGACCCATCAAGTATCTAAATATAACGAGGCATAAAACCTATAAACAGACCAGAAACAACCAATAAGCAGGGCGGCCGTGGTCTAGCCTGGGTATGACACGGGCCTGCCACGCCCGGAATCGCGGGTTCAAATCCCGCCGGCCGCATACATTACTTAGTTGTTTATTGTTTGTCTTGTTTCAGCTTCATGTGTATTATTCCTCTTGCTATGTTATGTTCTATTATCGTTATATTGTATTCGTCAAGCAATCCCTTTAGGAATTCCATTATGCATTTTGTTGATTCTATCTTATTTCCTATTCCTATGAGCCCCACTTCATATGTTATGTTTCCCAGGTATTTTATCTCTAGGTTTTTGATTGGGAGATACTTGGCGTATGTGTCTGCGAGGTGTATTAGCTGGTCTAGGTCTTTGGCGTATATTTTTATTAGCGCTGATACTTCCTGGCCTAGTTTATAGAAGCGTTTTAGGAGCTTCTCAGGGTCGTGCCTATAGAGCTTCTCTATTAGGTCGTCCATGAAGTCAGATGGTAGGATTACGGCGTCAACCTCGCTTAATAGTCTATGGACTAACCAAAGGTTTAATATGACGCGCATATCGGCGCCTTCGTTAAGCAGTGCTACTGCGTTCTCCATTATTTCATTAACGAGAGCGTAGAGTGTCATCTTGCGCTCTCTAGCTATCGTAGCTAGTTGTTTGGCAATCTTTTCATCAACCGCTAAAGAAGTTCTAGACACTTCGCCGATGTTTGTGGTATGCTTGTATATGAATTGGCTTCAAATAGGAATAAAGGCTCCATGGGGGCTAAAAGGTGTGTGTAGGTTTGAAAACGTTAAGGTTTGGCATGACAGCGTTATACTGTTGTAATAGGTTTTGAGAAAGCGGGGGCTGAGATGGTGCAGACCAGTCCAAAGGTTCTTAGCCTAACGCCATTAGATAAGGCGCTCTCTCTAATCAAAGAAAGCCTATCAAGCTATGTGGCGCGCACTAAGACTATTCAAGTGGAGGATAGTATAGGATATGTTGCAGCTGAAGATGTTTTCTCAAGCGTTGATATTCCTCCTTATCCTAAGGCTGCTGTTGATGGTGTAGCTGCGAGGAGTGGTCGTTTGGGTGGTGCGTCGCTCAGTAATCCTGTTAGGCTTAGGTTGGTGCGTAATCCTATTCATGAATTGCAGGAGGGGGAGGCTGTTTTTGTTTCTACCGGCGATGGAATACCCAGCGGCGCTAATGTAGTGGTCAAGATTGAGAATGTTAGGCTTGTTGATGACGATTATGCGGAGGTTGTGGTGGCCGTTCCAGAGGGTAAGAATATAATTCCAGAGGGTTATGAGATTAAGGTTGGAGATAAGCTCGTAGAGAAGGGCAGGCGCATAAAGCCTGAAGACACAGCCCTCCTCATGGAGGCCGAGGTTGATGAGGTGCTCGTCTATGAGCGGCCCAAGATAGGGCTAATACCCGTAGGTGATGACATATACTTGGAGTTTATGAAGAGCGGGATAAAAGGTGCCAACTACTCGTTTTTAGCCGCAAAGAAGATTAATGAGTTCGGTGGGGATGTGGTGTTGATTGACCCCTCGCCTGATGATGTTGATACCCTATCTGAGAAAATCTTCAAAGCGTCAAAGACATGCGACGCGATATTCACTGTGGGCGGCTGTTCTATTGGGAGGAATGATATTGTCCATAGGACGGTAGCGGGAATGTCTGGTGCGCGTATTCTGTTTCATGGACTCAAGTATAATCCTGCTAAGCCCTCTGGATACGCGCTCATAGGTAGCACGCCTCTCCTCATGCTCCCAGGCCACGTGGTATCTATGGTCGGCGCTCTCCACCTGCTCGGTAAACCACTGATTAACCATCTCCAAGGCCTAGCGTATGATGACGAGAAACCGATAATAGCTAAGGTAGCGGCTGACCAGAAGCTTAAGCCCGGTATGGGAAACATGGTGCTGGTTAGACTGGAGAGAAGAGATAAGGACTATCTTGCATGGCCTTTATCATGGGGCACTAACTCCATAAAGAACCTAGTCATAGCTGATGGCTTTGTCTTGGTTGATGAGGGGGATTTAAAGGCAGGCCAGCAGGTAGATGTATTCCCACTATGAGCGTGGAGCCACATTGACTGTTATTATAGCGGTGTTTGGTAAGAAGAAGAGTGGGAAGACAGCGGTTATAGAAGCATTAATCCGCGCGCTAAACAACGATAATCTAACAATAACAGCCGCAAAGCATGTGCATCACGCTGACTTCTCCATAGATAATCCAAGCAAGGATAGCTGGCGATTCGGCAAAGCAGGGGCTAGGAGAGTCTTCATATTCTCTCCCAACGAGCTCGTTTCCATTGAGAAGACTTCTGGAAATGAGGTTGATGAGGAGAGGCTACTCAATATAATATCAGATTCGGCTACTGATATAGTGTTCTTGGAGGGGTTTTATCAGACTCTTGCGCGCAATAGCCGTGTCTATAAGCTTGTGGTAGGCCGCGACTCCGGGGATGTTGCCGATATAGTGAGGGGGTGCCACGAACCATTACTAGGGTGTGCTTTATTGGGTAATGATGACAAATCTAATGAGGTGCTAAAGGCTGGGAAAACATACAAACTCTGGGACGATTTTAACGAGCTTGTTAGAGATATTAGAGCGTTGGCGAGGCGTTAATACTGGTAGTAATATGATGCTGGTCTTTTTGTGAGCCATCGCGCTCCTGCAACTAGGTAGATTAATGCGAATATCGCAGCTAGGGCTAGAACAACTAATGATTCTTCTATCGGCCCTCCTCCTATCCGCGAGAGGAATGCAGATGGGGTGAGTATGTGTAGTATGCCTGCGAGTATTCCCAAGACGCCGACGGCTTTGGAGCCTGTTCTGCGCGTGGTGAGAAAAGCGGCCAGATATAGTATGTTGCTCACTACCTACATGAAAATTGGAACTAGAAATGCAACGGCGTATAACACGACAAATGCTAGTCCGCCTAAGCCAGCTCCGCTTAGCTGTGGTGGTGAGAGGAGTAAGTATAGTAGTATTATTGTGGCGAGGAGCATCAACAGAAATCCTACTGCCGAGGGGGTGATTCCAGCCCTCCACCCCATACGCGGCGCAGCTTTATTTCTATCTTAAAAATCTTCTAACGCGACGCAGAGACTCTACTAGCCATTTTACGTATCTCATCGCGAAGCTGCTTAGCAACATCTAGGATATCGCGGAAATAGGTTGGCTCAAGCTTTTCAGCCCCATCCCTGATAAGGAGTTGCTCTTCCTCTATTTTCTTCTCCTGAGCATCCAGCTCTATTCCACCCTCTTTGCGCTGTTCCCCGCTTTTAGTAGCGGTTTTAGCGTTCATTAGGTTCTGCTTTTATCTCGTCTAACGTTTTCTCAAGCTGTTCTAGTTTTTGTTCAAATGGTGAGAGCATTAGCGTTGGTGGGCGGGATTCTCTCTGCATCATGTTTTCTCTTCTTGTTATGGTGGTTTGTTGCTGGCTTCTCTGATGCGTAGAAGCGGGTCTGTTTGATGCTATTATTATAACGGCTATGAGCAGGGCTATCACCGCTGCGGTGGCCAGAATCCATGCTAGGGTGTCATTAGCCTGTGGTGGTATTATTGCGGTTTTCGCCCCCTACGTGGGTCATGTGCTCACCAGGCTTGAGAGCTGCCGCCCTATTGAGGCGAATGCATCAAGCACAAAGCCGCTGAGGGCTGCTACGCCGAGATACGTTATGCCGCTGACCATCAGCAAGACCTCCGCGTGGAACGTGAAGGTGAATATGGCGTCTCCGTCTGAGAGGTAGATGTTTAGTGCGCTTATGACCGCTACGGCCACCGCTATCCAGTAGAAGTATAGGGTTGTTAATGTTGGTGGGATTGGTGTTATGAGTTGAAGGAACTGCGAGACTAGGGAGGATATTTCGTTGAATATGCCCATGAGCGAGTTCATTAGGCCGAATATTGCTACCAGCGTCATCTGGAGGGGTATTACCATCCCCTTGAGAACCCCGCTCACTTGCTTACGCTTCTTATCACGAAGTAGCTGCGTTGTGAGGTACTCGTTCACGACCTCAGCAGCGGTTGTTGGCTTACCGCCTGCGCGTAGCGTCTCGCCATAGGCGGCCATGCATTTATAGGCGATGTCGCTGAGCGTCTCCACACCGAAGAGCCTCAGCGCATGCGCCTGAGGTATGCCAATCCTTATACGCGCATATAGGTTTCTAATCAGCGCGTTAAGCGGGCCATAGTCGCTGAGCATCATCATCTTGGCCGCGCCAGCGGCCGAGCCTGTGACAGCTATGTAGTCGCCTAGGCTCTTGAAAACATCGGCATATACGCTTCTCTCTCCATAACCAGCCTAACCCATCGCCTGCCAGCTATTCCATGCATCAATAGGGGGGCTGAGGCTATGAGCATGGAGAGCGGGCCAGGTATCAACGACCTCATCAACAACCCAGCGTCGCTGGGGGCTGGTAGCGTTAGTGGGAGTATGATAAGCACGGCCATGGAAGAGACTATGATGATGCGGGAGAGCTGCTCAAGTCTATGTAGTTTCTCAGGCCTATGTGGCTCTTTGTGCATGAGCCTTCTGCGTATGTTGTTCCTTAGAAAGAGAAGCGTCATGCTGGCTAACGTTGCTATGACTGCCAGGATGGAGATGTTCAGGACGGTAGAAGAGTATTGTGAGCCGTAGATTATCGCCATGAGTAGGAACGCTACCGAGAGGAAGCCCATGGAGCTTAGGAGAGCTGAATACGACTCGGCAAGCCTCTTAAGCTTCTCAACCATCTTCTCAAACTCGGCCTCAGGAGACGCCAGAAACTTCTGGAACTCTATCAGCGTAAAATCGCCAAGACCTACGCCAGCCTGCGCGGCGTGGCTAAGCCTATTGAGAAGCTCGCGGTGGTTTTGGTCTATATTATCCGAGGCAGCAGCCCTAAGAGCGGCTGTCTGCAAGTACCCCCACTTCTCAACCATCACCTGTATTTTGGCGAATAGATACGAGACTGGTGTTAGGAGCTTTTCGCGGCCTAGAATCCGTAGAGCGGTTTTGAGCGGTATCCCTGAAGCTCCTAGGCTTGTTAGGTAGAGTAGTGTTATTGGGTAGAGTTCTGACAGCCTTCTGTTTAGGGAGAATCGCTTGAGGAGCCTTGTTTTGTGGTTTGTTCTCTTATTTCTGTCTGAGCCATACGCTCTCTCCCCGCTCAACGCGCTCGGCAACCTTTGCCACGCCCTCGTCGTAGCAGAGCTTCACAACGTTCCAAACCTGCTCGTAGTCGGTTATCCCCAGCTCCACTAGGCGCTGGAGAATCCACGCCCTCCTCTCCAGCTCGTCATAAACCCGCCGCGCATCGCGGCGCGAGAAACCCATAAGAGTAAGTATCTTGGTCTCAAGAAGAAAGCTGTTTCCCTCACCCCTAAAACATGCACACCATCAACAGCATCCCAGCTGAAGAGCTCTATGAAGTCAAAACTATCCATGCTTGGGTCGTAGCCCGCCATCTCATTTACGCTCAGTATGCGGCGCTCAACCTTCCCTGTCCGCGGTATCCTTACCGCGCTCTGGATTACTACGCAGTTGAGTATATCTATGTAGGTCTTGGGTATGTTTATCGGGTCTCCCGTGAGGCGTTGTATAACCTTCTCCACAGAGCCTGCGTGGAACGTTGCCAGCACTGGATGCCCTGTCTGCATGGCTTGGAATGCCACCGTGGCCTCGGCTCCGCGTATCTCGCCGACTATGATGAAGTTCGGCCTCTGCCTAAGCGCCGCCTTGAGCAGGTCAAAGAGCTCCACACTGGGTCCTCCCTGCTCGCCCTGCCTAGTAACCTCCCTAACCCAGTTGCCGTGGGGGACGATTATCTCAGGCGTGTCCTCTATGCTTATTATCTTGGCCTTTGGGTTGATGAAGACGCAGGCCGCTCTCAGGGCTGTTGTCTTCCCAGAGGCGGTCTCCCACAGAACCATACACTAAAGCCATACTCAAGCAGTAGCCAGAGGTAGGCAGCCTCAAGGGCGCTGAGCGTGCCCCACTGTATCAGGCTGGTTATGCTCACAGGCTTCTCGGAGAACTTTCTTATCGTGAAGTTTGAGCCACACCTGCTAATATCGCTGCCGAACACTATGTTTATGCGCAAGCCGTCTGGGAGGGGGCGTCGACTATGGGCCGTCTATACGTTACAGGCCTCCCAGCCCTCTCCGAGAGCCTTAAGACAAAGCCATCAAGCTCCTCCGCGCCATTAAACCTAACGTTAGTCTCACAGCTTCCGAAGATTTTATGCTCAACAAACACGGGCCCGACGCCGTCGCATGGTATATCCTCTATGTATTGGTCGCGGATGAACGGCTCAAGCGGGCCTAGATAGACCTTCTCCATGACCATCTCAAAGCGGAGCGCGTCAAACGTTTCCTGATTCACGTATATTGCGAGCAGCTTACCCTTACGTCTCGCTTCATTATATTCCCAGAGCTCTAGGCTGTCGTCAACTACTAGAATTTGGTCCAGCAGCTCCATGAGGAGCTGTTCATGCTCCTCTTTTGTCGCGAATGTTTTGGTAGCGTCTATGAGCGCCGCCATTCCTTCTTCAACCAGCATAAGCAGGTCCCGCGCCTCTGGAGGAGCTTGCGGCGTTACCGCGTTGTAATACGCGCGCTCACCCTCGCGCGAGTAGACGTGTATGAAGATTGGGACTCCCACTGGGTAGATTATGCTGAAGCTCTTCTGGTATCGTAGGTCTCTGGAGAGCTGTTCGCGGTACTCTATTGGCCTGCCTGTCCTGCGGCTCCATTCTATGATATACCTCTGTAGATGCGGGAAACGCGCGGCTATTCTTCTTATTTCTGCGCCGCCAGCGAGTTTTTGCTGGGAGACCTGAACCGACATGTATGGCGCCTCCTCATGCTTTGGCCTGTGAGAATGGGAGAACCTTTATCCCGAATGCTTGGTCAACCTCAAACGAGAGCGTAAGGCCTCCCTTGAGCTTCATGACTTGGAGAACGCGGACAAGCTTTTCGCCAACCTCCTTAACTGAGAGAACAAGATGTGCGTCAGATATTGAGCGGAGACGCAGAAACATATCCTGGTCTACTGCGTATTGGTGGATTGTTATTATGACAGTTTTTCCATCCTCATCAACTACGTTTCTTATCCGCGTTAGGAAGTTTAGAATTTCCCTAGTATCGGCGTGTGTTAAGAGATATGTGAGCGAGTCCAGTATGAAGACGTCATGTTTCTTTTCCTGCTTCATGAATGAGGTTATAACGTTTAGCAGTATTGATGATATGTTATCAGCCCACTCAAGCGTCTTGACATGCAGCTCGCTTATCTTCAAGCTACCGTTAATGAAGTATGGCTTTACGTCCCAAGATAGATTACTCATTCCATAGATTATTCCTTTGAGGCTTGTCTTGGTGGTTATGTAATATACTGTAAAGCCGCTTCTTAGAGCACCATAGCAATACTGCATCGCGATTACTGATTTCCCGCTATCGTTGGCTCCTTCTATTAGGCAGAGGGGCGGGGTTGGTATTCCACCAACCTTCCTGTCCAGCTCGGGGTTGAAGCTCCGTATGACTGCGTCACCCGCCAACCCACTCAGCCCCCACAAAACGAACCAAGACTGGATACTGCCCGTCAATCAAATCATCGAGCCATGCCTCAACCTCTATCGTTTCACGCACATTCCAGATACCAGAATAACCATCAACAAGGTCTATGTGGTCTAGTAGCTCGCCAGCAAAACCGTTGGTATATACAGCTATTATACGCCATCCCTCTGGTTTCGCCCTACCTGGGTCGTAAGACAGCCATACACTACGTAAAGCGCCATCAGTCTTTCTTACGTATGTGATTATTACATCAACGTATCTAAAGTTGGCCGCCCTATGCGCGTATGGCCCTTCGTTCTCCACGTAGAATTGGATAAGATGGGGCTGGACGACCGTTATGTTTAGTATTTTGTAGTGGTTTTGTCTTAATGCTATTTCTGCTGATTCTATCGTTGATTTCTGTAATTCTACCAGCAGGCTACCTGCTGCCGTGAATAGTAATAGGGCTGGGATAAGTGTCATGGCCGCAAGCCACGCAGCAGCTATCGTGGCGAAGCCCGACATGTCGGAACACACTATACTGAGAAGTAGTAATCAGACTTCTGGCCCAGATAGGCCACGAACCTAACGAAGTACTCGCCAGCGCTCAACGTGAAGTTAAGCGTAATCGTTATGAGTAGTGTCTCGCCTGGGTCCCATCTTCCGTCGTTATCAACGTCGTTCATGGCTGTGTATGTCCAGCCCAGTGATGTTCCTTGGTATGGTATACTTACCAACATGCTTCGGTTCCCTAGGAAGATGTCGGATAGCTTAACCAGCTCTGGGTGTATGTCTGCGCTTCCCGTATTCTTTACCCATGCTCTTACCTCGCTGCTCCCAGAGGTTGATGTGGCGAATATTATCTCCGTATCTATTGAGAGCTCCTTTTTGAGCCGTTCTATTTTTTCGCGGTGCGCTTGGCCGAGGTCTCCCAGTGTGGTGAATACCGATGCAGAGAACGCCGACGCAGCCACTATAGCGGCTATCAGGATTATTGCCTCAGCTATCACGTAGCCCGTCGGCATACCCTTAGAACCCCCAGACTTTCCGTGAATATTGGACTGGCCTGAGAGGCCATGAAGCCTGTCAAACGCCGTGAGGAGAAGCAATAGTAGTGGGCCGTCTTCCTCATGCGCTACTTTTGATAGTAGATAGAGAACAACCAACACATTACCCAGACCATAGTTCTTAGGAGCCAGCGACTCGTATTGAAGGCCAAAATCACTTCTGGCAGAGAGTTCCAGCGCTTCTTTAACGTCATCGGCTATATCCTTAGGCAACAATCCTTTCCAGGCCATCATATTTACTATGTTTAAGACCTGCTCGCGGCCAACGAGACCTATCATAAGATACGTGGCAGCCATTATGTTTAGGAACCTACCGAGACTTCTCCCCTCTGTTCTACGCGGTATTATTGATAACTGTTCATAATGCTGTTTTAAGGGCTCTATCTGCTGATGAGGCTCTTCTTTATGCTGTTCCATGTCGGACTTTTTACTCTGCTGGGTTTTTAGCTCAGGGATGTTTGAGCCTAGAAGCGCGCTAACATAGGTGAATGGGTTTTCAAGTGTTCCGAGAATTTCACGCACATCTAGGAGTGTCTTCTCTAATGGCTCCTTGAGGCTCTTCACCTCTTCCTCAAGTTGCCGCAGTTTCTTTTCTAAAGGGTCGCGGGATGGAATCTCTTCGCCTGCCAATACCTCCACCTCCAAACACCCCTATCATTTTGGAATCACGACAAACTCGCAATATTCACCACCGTTGAGAATGCATGTACTCTCCCAAACCTCCGCACTGCTCTCCATGTATTTGTTGAAGAGCGCGCGAAGCAGCCCTTTTATGAAGCAGCAGCCAACACTTGTTCTCTTATGGCTATGCGGCAGATCATTTAGGAGGAATGAAATAGGTATCCAGCCGCTGAGGCGGACAAGTACTCCTGAGCGTTCTCCGACAAGGCTTCTGAAAACCGCCAGCTCACTTCCAAACTGGCCTTTAATCAGCATGTATTCCCGTAGTAATCTCTCTGAGACCGTTAGTATATCTCCCTCGGTTTCCTCAACCTCCTCCGAGCACTCATACAGTCTCTCTGCCTCGTATTCGCCTAGTTGCTCCAGCAGGTTGGCCGCCGCGCGCACACCTATGGAGCGCGCGAGCGAGATTCCGATGAACTGAACAAACGACCTATCAAACAGTATCCTCTCCCTACGCACAGCGGCTCCCTCTGTTTTGAAGGATTTAAAATGAATCGTATTCATATCTTATTAAAATAAGATTTGAGATGTATAAAAATTCATAAACAAACTTATTTAGAATACTACTGAAATAATGATAAAAATACAACAGGATAATTGGAAAAGCAAAAAGATGGAGACGGGGATTAACTGGGCTTGAGACAGCGATTATACTGATAGCCTTCGTCATCGTCGCCAGCGCCTTCGCCGTAGTCAGCAGTTTCAAGATAGATAGACTTCAGATGGAGGGGTTTTCCCCAGGCCTAAGGCTCTTCCAAGAGCTTATGGGGGCTTGGGGTGGGTTCACCCTGACAGGGGATGAGGCTGACGAGGGCTCCGATGAACTCATGAGGAGCCCGAGGCTGATGAATCCCAAGACTTACGTATGTCTATGAAAGACTACGTAGGTCAGAACCCGTCCTAAATCTGGACATGTTCACGACGCAGAAGAGCTCAGAAGCCATGCAGGCTGGCTTGCAGGGGTCGCTCAGCTCTATAGAGATTGCGGGCGCGGTCATAGCCCAGGCCGACACAACTGTAACGCCAGCTAAGGTGAAGAATATCACCATACACATCAAGACGGCTGTCGGGAAGGCAGCCCCATAGACATGTCAAAGGATAAGCTCGTAATAGCCTACCGAGACCCCAACACGTTCCTAGAGAACATCTACACAGATACGTACATTCTTAACAATAACATAACCGTAGCAGAAGTAACAGGCGATGGCGACTCTGTGCTGGAGTATGGTGAGGTCTGGAAAATCGTCATAGCCATACCAGAGCTGGCCAACCTAAACCCCAACGACATATTCGCGGTGGAGATAAAGCCACCTGTAGGCTCGCTACTGAAGGTTGAGCGAAGGCTACCACCCGCCTTCGACGCTGTTATGGACCTGACCTAACCCCAAAATCCCACACCATTTTTATGGCTAATACTAATATAGTGAGCCACGTCGCTGCACTACGTTTATGACGCTGCTCACAGAACTGGCATACGCGGGGCTCATCATAATAGCCTCATTTGGCATTGCTTCATTATCTTGGGTTATTCTAAAGAGATACGCGACCTCATGGGTTACGAAGACCAAAACACCGCTTGACGATATCATCATACAAGTAGTGAGGCTACCGCTCTACCTATCCATACTACTGGTGGGCATTAACCTAGCTCTTAAGAGGATTGGCATTTTTGAGCCGTATCTACGCTACCTGGACATGGGATTCTATGCCATGTGGGCAGTCATCATCGGCCGCATATTTTACCGATTCACCGACTCGGCTGTTCCAGTACTGGCTAGGAAGGCCGATATACCGCTAACCCCCGCTGAAGTGATTAGAAAGACGATAAAGTGGATAATCATAATCGCCATCATAGTATCGCTCTTCGCTATAGTAGGAATAGAGATGAGCGGCGTCATCTCTGTGATAATGCTAGTCCTGGGCACCCTGATAATCCTAGCATTCGCAACGTGGAGCATAATGGGCAACATAACCGCTGGCGTAGTTCTAATGATATGGAGACCCATAGAGGTCGGAGACTATATAGAGATAAGCCCAGACAACATACAAGGCCGCGTGGAAAACATCAACCTAATGTTCACACGCCTCCGTATGAAGACTGGTGAGACGATGAACATACCAAACACCATGGTTCTCCAGAAGTATGTGCGAAACCTCAGCAAGTCAGGAACCTACCTGATACAGCTCTCCTACAAGTTCAACGTCTCGCAAGACCCTGAGACCGTGTCAGCTCTGCTTATAGACGCTGCCGAGAAGACCGAGGGAATCCTCAAGAACCCCAGGCCATTCGTCAAGGTTAAGAATATTGAAGACGACTCTGTGGTTTACGAGCTGAATGCGTATATAAACAGGCCTGCCGACCACGAGGAGATAACCTCTACACTCAGGTTAAATGTGCTTAAAACACTCAAGTCATCTCAAGGACATTAGCCATGCAGGGTATGGAGACTAGGGAGCACGCGTTAATAGGGCTTGTGATAATCTCGATAATAATAGCTACTGGCTCTATCTTATTCTCATTCATGAAGGGCATAAACATCTTTGACGCGTTCTACTGGACGATAACTGTATTGACAACGATTGGCTTTGGGAATATTGTACCAACGACTCCACAGGCTAAGATTCTGTATATAGCGCTGGTAGTGTCGGGTATAGCGTTTTATGGCTATTTCGTAACCAGCATAAGCGAGTCAAAGCCGAAAACATCTTAGCAGCGTATTTGCCTGGGATATACATGTCGCGTAGGTTGCAGAACCATACGATAATAATTGGCTGGAATAGGTTCTCTGAGGCTGCCTATGAATAGCTGGAGATAAACGGCAGAAATCCAGTCGTTGTTGTTGAGGATGAAGAGAGGGCGCGTATGCTCTCTAGGAGCGGTGTTAGGGTTATGTATGGCGACCCCGCAGATGAGAATATTCTAAAAGAAGCGGGGATAGGTGGATGTAGTTCTCTATAATCATAACTGATGTAAATACTGAGAAGAAGCTTATCTATATGCTCAAGACACGAAAGCTACGCGGGGGTGTTCCTATCATAGTTCTGAGCAGGAAGCGGGGGATGCGCGACATCTATAAACAAGCGGGAGCAACGCGCATAGTTGACGCATACGATATTGTTGGAAGGCTTCTGGCGGGAAGTGTCTTTGAGCCGCTAGCGAGTGAGGTTTTATATGATATGGCTGAATCCTCCAAGGATCTAGACATAACCGAGGCGGGGGTAGGAGTAGAAGCAACGATAGAAGAGCTGGAGCAGCAAGGATTCAAAGCACACATAATACTCGTAGAACGGAACAATGAGAGAATATACACGCCACCATATAATTTCAGGCTAAAACCTGGCGATAAGGTTGTTTTGGTTGGAAATGCCAGCGATATAGCTAGGGACTTGAGAATGCTCGGCGGTGGGTCATAGGTTTAGGCCTGTGAGGAACGTATGGTTTCTAATATGCTTATGGCCATCCAGAGCTGTGTGCGTGTGAATGTCGGCATATTCGGGTCTGAGATTATCTCTTCAATCATTTCTATAGAGTTCGCAGCCCTTACTGCGGGTGAATATTTTTCGTTGAAAAGCTCTTCGGCGGCCTGTTTGGCTACTCTACGTATATTGCGCGGCGTACCCATATCGTTGGCGATTGTCTCAAGTATTTGGACAACATTCTGCCTCTTAGTTTCCCATTCCTGTTTAGCCTCAGCCATATCTCAGCCGCCTCGGTCATCCTAACGCTATATGAGCAACCATGCCTCCTACTTAAAAACATAACCCCAACACGATGGGTATAAAGAATCTTAGCAGAAAACAGTAGTTATACTCACGACATACCGACAGTAATAACGACAAGTGAAGAAATAATGAAGTTATTGTATCGTTGGCTTCGTTATAGCTCCTAGTGATGCAGAGGCTACTAGTGATGCATATTTTGCGAGGAGTCCGCTGGTATAGCGTGGTGGGCGCGGACGCCAACTCTCAAGTCGTTTCTTCAACTCGTTCTCAGAGACGAGCACGTCAAGCCTACCCTTCTCAGCGTCTATGACTATCTTATCACCTTCTTCCACCACCGCTATAGGGCCCCCCACAGCAGCCTCAGGCGATGTGTGCCCCACCATCATACCGCGTGTGGCGCCGCTAAACCTGCCATCAGTAACCATAGCGACATGCTCGCCCAGCCCAGCACCCACGATAGCCGCTGTTACGCGGAGCATCTCAGGCATGCCAGGACCGCCGCGCGGCCCTTCATACCTAATGACTACCACATCGCCTTCTTGTATCTCGTTACGTCTAAGGGCTTCAAAAACGCCCTCCTCGCCGTCAAAGGGTTTAGCCCTGCCCTCAAAGCGCGTAATTCCCGTTGCAGCGACCTTCAGTACGGCGCCTTCAGGCGCAAGTGTGCCGCGTAGTATCTTAATGCCGCCAGTCGGCTTGATGGGTTGGGAAACCTCCTTAACTATATGCGAGTGCTGAACTTCTGGGAATTTGTAGCTCTCCAAGCTCTCCTTGAGGGACTTCCCGCTTATGGTGAGGACATCGCCATTTAGAAGGCCTGCCTTCATGAGCTTCCGCAGGATTATGGGGACACCACCAACCTGGTCTAGGTCGGACATCACGTAGAGGCCGCCAGGCCTCAGGCTGGCTATGTAGGGGGTCTTGCTGGATATTCTCTCAAAGTCTTCCAGCGAGAGCTTTACACCAGCCTCGTAAGCTATGGCGAGCAGGTGAAGGATAGCGTTGGTAGAGCCGCCCATAGCCATCAACACCGCTATGGCATTTTCAAACGCTTCAAAGGTCATGATGTCGCGTGGCTTGAGGCCAGTTTCTATAGCCTTGGCAAGCGCCATACCAGTCTCATACGCGTACGCTGCTCTCCGCGCTGATGTCGCAGGCGGGGATGCGCTGCCTAGTAGAGCTATGCCCAGGGCCTCGGAGAGGGAGGCCATAGTATTGGCCGTGAAGAGGCCAGCACATGTTCCATACGTTGGATGGGCGAAACGCTCAACCATCAAGAGCTCTTCCTCGCTAACAATCCCCTTGACATAGCCGCCCAGCGACTCATACACATCCTCAATAGTCAGCTTCCTATCGCCGCAGAAGCCAGGCTCCGCAGTTCCACCGTATAGATATGCGGCAGGCCTGTTGATGCGCGCCATGGCCATCATAAGCCCAGGCTCAGTCTTATCACAGCCTCCTATACCTACGAAACCATCAAACGCGTGAGCCATCACCTGCGCTTCAGCCGTGTCTGCGATTAGCTCGCGGCTCACCAAACTATAACGCATACCCTCAGTTCCCATGCTTATGTTATCATTCACCACTATCGTAGGCATGGCGAGGGCTGAGGCACCCATACTTCTAATCCCCTCCTTAACGTATCTGACGAGGTTGAGAGTGTGGAAGTTGCATGGCCCAGCCTCGCTCCAGGCAACCACGACGGCGGCGAGAGGCTTGCCCACATCCTCGTCCGTCAGCCCTACAGAGCGCAGAAAAGCACGATGGGGAGCATTAACAATACCAACATAACGCTCAACGCTAGGCCTATCCATAACGCCATCAACAGCCCAGACAGTTAATAAGCATTACTTACATGATGCTTCTTGCTCTGAGCCTTTCTGCTGGTTTCATTTGAGTTATATATGGCTTTGGCGCGCAGCTATTAAGCGGGGCTGCTGCGGGTTTGGCTGCCAAACTAATGGCACGCGGAATCTACTCAACCGCCCTAGTCAACCTAGCTTTAAAAGACGGGAAGTTTGAGCTCGTCCAACCCACAGAGTCTCAGAAAAGACGCTTCAACATCCAGGCAGTCGAAGACGAGCCAGACATAACAATCAACGACGCAAACGATAGGCACGCCGTCAAGATAGCAGGCCGTGAGGATGAGGTTAGAGAGTTCATAAGTCTTCTAAGAGCTTATGACGATAGCTCGGCAATATGGTGGAAGACCACAGGCAGCACAGCGTTATGCGTGGTTTCGTTCTCTCTAGATTCTAAGGTGAAGCTTGACAAGCTAAGGAGTGAGGTTACATATACTGTTCCCTGGCACCATTACTGTAGGTCTGGTAGTGAGGGGCTGTCTCTTATGGTTTCTATGGCTGAGAGGTTGGTTGAGGAGGGGCTGGCTGGACCAGAGCAGGTAAATCAAGTTTTCCAGGAGGAAATTAACCGCCTCACGCCCCGCGTAGGCACGCGCATACACATAACACACACCAAACTAAATGGCAGGCTAATATCCCTCTCCCCAGGCAAGGTGATATGGCGACGCAGCGGCGACCTAAAGATAACCCGCACAATAATGAGCAGTGGACTATACGATGGCCTCAGAGTACCTAGAACGCTGGGAGACACAGCCGTCATGTACATCAAGAGAGGCCAGCCATACACGACAACAAAATACTACAGCCAAGACGGAACGCTCAAAGGAGAATACTACAACATATGCACACCCGTTGAAGTATTTGATAGCTACATACGTTATATAGACCTTGGGGTTGATGTTGTACGCCGCCCAAATAGCGAGCCTGAGATTATAGATGCGGAGGAGCTGGAGGAGGCGTTGGCTAGGGGCGTAATCTCTGAGAGGATTTACCGCGAGGCCATGGATATTGCCAAGAAGCTCTATGATTCGCTCTGCGGCTCATAGCGTGTTGGTGGTGTTTTTGGCTGGTGTCTTAATAGCTGTTGAGGGAATTGATGGGGCAGGCAAAACCACGCAAGCAAAGCGTCTAGTTCGTCTTCTTAATAGGATGGGAGTTAGGGCGGTCTATACGCGCGAGCCTACAGGCGGCAGCATAGGCAAGCTAGTGAGACGCCATCTATCTGGTAGGAAAACATACTCAGAAGAGACCGTAACGCTGCTCTTTGCAGCAGATAGGCTAGACCACATACAGCGCTTCATAGAGCCACAGCTAAAACGTGGAATAACAATAGTGGCAGACCGCTACGTTCATTCATCAATAGCATATCAAGCAGCAGCCACAGGTATGCGCGAGTGGGTGATTTCCGTAAATAGCCTCGCGCGGCGGCCTGACATTTCTATATTTGTTGACGTGAATCCTAGGGAGGCGCTGGAGAGATTGAGTAGTAGAAGGAAGTATGTTTATGAGCGTTTGGAGTTTCTGGAAAGGGTGAGGAGCGAATATATTCGTCTCGTAGAGAGTGGTGAGATGATAGTGGTTGATGGTTCGGGAACACGCGGAGAGGTGGCTCAACGTATATCAACGGTTGTTGAGCCTCTTCTAAGAGAGCGGGGCTTGATATGAAGGTCAAGCTCATCAAAGACCCCATACACGGCTACATAGAGCTTAATGAGCATGAGGTAAGGATTATAGACACAGCCGCGTTTCAGCGTCTTAGGAGGATAATACAGCTACCCCTGGCGTATCTAGTCTATCCTGGGGCTAGACACTCAAGATTTGACCACTCGCTAGGTAGTTTTCACCTAGCCAAAGAGTTTGCCACACATCTGGGGCTCGAAGAGTATAGACGCCGCGTCCTAACAGTTGCGGCTCTCTTACACGACATAGGCCACACACCGTACTCACATCTCTTGGAGGCAATTCTGTTAGAGAATAGCATGACCCACGAGGATATGAGCATACGGTTAATTAAAGAAGAGACAGAGTTGGCCTCCGCTATTGAGAGCTACGACATAAGAATACGTGATGTTGTTGATGTTTTGGAGAAACGGCTCCCAGAGAGCGCTGTAATAATAGGCCCCATGGATGTGGATAAGATGGATTTTCTGGTTCGCGATTCTTACTTTACTGGAGCCATGTACGGGATGATTGATACTCGCAGGATTATTCGCCTGAGCGCTTTTGTTGAGGGTAGGCTTGCGGTCAATATAAGGGGGCTTGGGGCTATTGAGGAGATGGCCATAGCGCGTCTTCAGTCATTTCTCAACATCTATTTCCACCACGCAACACGCGGAGCGCAGCAGCTACTACTTAACGCAGCACGCCAACTATCTGAAGAGCTAGACTTCCCAAGAATGACGGTAGAGGAGTATCTGGAACACGACGATATATCGGTGTGGTCTCTTCTCAAAAGAAACGAAAAGACACGCGGAGTTATAAAACGGCTTGAGCGCCGTATCTTACCCAAACGGGTTTATGAGACCCGCCTCATAGGTGGTAAAACTCCCGCCAGGCTATTGAGCGATAAGGAGCTTCAACATAGCATCGCTACTTCCATAGCGTCGCGCGCTGGCCTACGACGCGAGCTTGTATGGATAGACACTCCCTACGTCCCGCCTCTGCCGATGGAGGAACCTTCAGCAGTCATCTTCTTCTCTGAAGATGATGGAGAACGCCGTATAGTTAATGTATCATCACCATTCCTCCAGCAGGTATCAGAGATTTACAATATAGTCCGCGTATATACGGATTCTCATGAGAGGGAGAAAGTAGCGCGAGCTGCTGCGGAGATTTTCGGCCAGCCCCAGCTCTAGTCATGAGACTCTCCAAACCCCTCTTCCACATCAAGCTTCTTCCCAAGATAACCATATATCGCAGCCTTGAGGGCTTTTAACGAGAGGAGAGCACACTTAACACGCGCAGGCCCCACCTCAACCCCCAGCATGTTAAAAATATCCTGCTTACCCAGCCGCGTTATCTCATCAACATGCTTATTCTGAATACTCTCTATAAGCATGGATGCGGAAGCCTGGCTTATAGCGCAGCCCTGGCCTCGGAAAGTAGCCTTCTCAATCCTACCATCCTCACCAATCTTCAGATAAACCTCAATCATATCACCGCATAGTGGGTTGGAGTCCTTAACCTTCACAGTAGCGTTTTCAAGAACGCCGAAATTACGCGGATTCCGATAATGGTCCAAGATTATCTCAAACTGAATATCAGACAAAATCTCCCCTCTACCTAGAGCGTTTCATCCTAGGATATAACCATGTCTCGGATTAAAACTAGAATTGTAAAACAATTAATTATGTCAAGAATCAGAGTTGCTGTAGTTCGGCCTTAACCTCCTCACCCTCTATTATTATTGACGCACAGTAGTTATTCCTTGCCGGGCCGGCGTTTATTACTGTTGTTTTCTCCAGCTTGGAGATTGAACGAGCCTCGTGTATGTGTCCGCATGATACTAGGATTGGCGCGGTTTTCTCCACATATTCGCGTATTGCCATGCTTCCTACGTGTCTTCCTCCTACGTGGTCTGCTTCCGCTCCATGTGGCGGTGTGTGGCTGAGGAGTATAAATCTACCGCTGGGCGGCTTTAATTCACTAAGCATAGAGCTGAACTGCTCCTCGTTAAACTCAATTATGGTACCTACAGATTTAGGCCCTCCTCCGCCTAGGCCTACGATTCCCAGCTCGCCGAGCATGGCCGATTTGAGATGCAGGTTGGTTATCTTCTCCGTCGCGGGCTGCCAGTTGAGCAGCGCCTCTGGGTCGCAGTTACCCGCCACAAAGAAGACACGCGGACAGTGCTCGGCAATCTTTGATAATATCATCTCGGCCTGAGCTATCGTTCCGAAATTCGTTACATCACCCGCCACAAAAACTACATCATAACCCTCATCCGCCTTAGCTGCTATCTTCTCAACCGCCACCATGCTTCCATGTATGTCTGAGACTTGGAGAATTTTCACCGCCATACGACTATCTCAAAAAAGGAGGTAAAAATAAATCTTGACCCCCTCAACAGGGCCAGCTCAGGTTTTTTGTTGCCCAGACTCGTAGCCGACTAGCTTTAGTATCCAGTAAAGGAGGTCTCGCTCCGTTACCATGCCGACCAGCTTCCCCTCATCAACTACGGGTAGGCGTCTAATCCTATTCTCATGCATTATGATAAATGCTCTTAGTATGGGTGTGTCTGGAGGGCATGTTATGAGCTTCTTGGACATTATTCGGGAGACCGGCTGGTCTGGGAGGTTTTCGTATAAGACAATACCACTTAGTATGTCGCGTTCCGTGATTATTCCTACTGGCTCATCACCACTGACAACGACTACCGCTCCGATATTCTTTTTATGCATTGTGAGTAAAGCGTCGCGCACAGTTGTATCAGAGTTTACAGTAATCACTGGAGAAGACATTATTTCGCCAATATTCTTAGGTATTTCTTTCATTATATCATGATTCTGGGATTATGCTGGATATATAATTATTACCCTACAATCTTTACAAGCAGGAGTATTATCTTAGCAGGCGTAGAAATACTTTAAGCCTGCTTAGTGTTTTGTCTATACGTATCTCGTCTGCTATTTTTGTGATGCGCTCAATATCCTCTCCAGCTAGTTTGAACTCTCCTGCTCCCGCGTTATCACGTGCTTGTTGGGGGTTTTTTACACCAGCTATTGCCACTACTTCAGGCTTTTTGATGAGCCAGTTAAGTGCCACTTGTGCTGGGGTTCTCTCATACTTATCAGCTATTTCTCGGAGCATCGTAATCAGAGATTGGAGCTTTGTAATGTTATTTTTGTCAAACAAGATGTTGATTTTTCTTACCGCGTCGCGCGGTAGATTGTTAGGGTCGTATTTTCCCGTGAGAAGCCCCTGAGCCAGTGGGCTGTATGCTATTATCGTTATCTTCTCACGCTCAGCATAAGGCAGCAACTCCCGCTCAACATCACGCTCAACTATATTGTATTTAACTTGGTTTGAAACTACCTGCTCGCTCTTCAGAGCCTCCTGCGCTTTTATCAACTGTTTTAGCGAGAAATTACTAACACCTATGTAGCTTATCTTCCCCTCCCTGACCAGCCTCTCCATAGCACGCATAGTCTGGCCTATCGGCACTATTGGGTTAGGCCAGTGAACCTGGTATAGGTCTATCATCTTTATTCTAAGTCTCTTGAGACTCCTTTCACATGCTTTGATTACGCCATTATAGGTTGCGTGTGTTGGCCAGACTTTTGTAGCTATAACTACTTGTTCGCGTATATTTCGGATTGCTTTCCCCACTACTTGTTCTGATATTCCCTTCCCATAGATTTCTGCCGTGTCTATGAAATTTACACCATGCGCTACTGCTTCTTTAATCGCCGTTATAGCTTCCTCCTCTCCGTAGCCTCGTCCCCATCCCCACCACTTATCGCCGAACTGCCATGTTCCTACACCAATCTGGGAGATGCGTAATCCTGTGGTGCCGAGCTGTGAGTATAGCATAGCTTGTTCTTCAGCATAGTAGACGCATATTAATTCTATGCGGTTTGAGTTTCAGAAAAATAATATAGGGGTTTATTATGCTTTCCATGTTATTGCCAATATTCCTCCTATGATTCCGAGTATTGCTCCGATTATGAATCCTCCGCCTGCGGTGATTAGGCTTAGTGCTGAGAGGACTAGTATTAGGGTGCCCCAGGTCTGGGCTTGGTCTGGCTTACTATTGAGCATCACCGCTCCCACTAGTATGAGTATTCCGAAGACCAGTCCAAGTATCGGGAGGAATATGGGGAACCACATCCATCCTCCACCTATCATACCCATCATGCCGCCGCCCATCATACCTATAGGCTGTCCAAACATGCCCCACATAGCGAAGGTGAATGAACTGCCTATGAGTATGAGGAGTCCTCCCGTTAGGGAGAGAGCAAATGCTGCCGTTGGTTTATTCTCACTACTCAATCACGATCGCCTCACTAAAATAATGAAAGTGTTGTTAATTAATACTCTTCTTCTGGCTCAACTTCTTGTATGAATTGACCATGCCATGTGTGCGGCCATACAGCGCCGTTATAGCCGTTGACGCTTAACATCCCATACATCTCGCCATCTAGCATGTAGTCTATCGTGTAGTAGCCGTAGAACATTATCGGCTCCTCCACCTCAACTTCCTGGCCGAGGCGCTGCTCTAAGTAGGTGAGAGCTATCTGGACGGCTTCCTCTGGAGAAACACTCATCTCACCAGACGGAGCGGATGACGGCCACATACTTTGGTGATGACCATACTTAGTATTCCACATCATGTTAGGGCCTGGTTCTGGTGTTATGTATCCCGTGTATGGGTTTACTAGAACCTCAAACGCTCCTATGCCAGTGTCGCGCTCGTAGATTACTGCATAGAAGTTGTTGGTGAACTCCATTACTTCCAAGATTCCATAGTTATCGCCAAGCTCATCTATGTAGGCTTCAAGCCTTTGTATTACCTCGTCTATTGTGAGGCGTTGTCTTGTCTGTGTCTCGGAGCTCCACATGCCCCAGCCTCCCATCATTCCGCCCATGCCAGCCCCCGCATAGGGGCAGGCGCCGCCCATGCCGCCCATCCACCAGCTACGCTGGTCAGGGGAGACGCTTGAAGACCATCCATAAACACCCCAAGGTGAGGAAGCCCAAGCATAAGCAGCTAAAACACCCACTAGAACCGCAGCCAAGGCCGCTGCAAAGACAACAACAATAATCTTACCATCCAACGACCTATCACCTCGTAGATATATGATAATTAGGCAACTCTTAGAATTATTGTGAAACAGCTTTGAAACGACCTGATGAAACTGGTTTCATGCATCACCTATGAGTAGGTGCGTTTATATGAGTAAGTTTTAGGAAGCATTTATTACGGTGATACTTGAGAAATCTATTGGAGCAGGGCTTTGGATTCTGGGCGGCTGCTAGGCTGGATTCTAGTAATCCTCTCAGCATTCCTGGCCGTGCTTACCGTAGCGGCTTGGAATCTAGCCTGGCAGCACAGAGACATGATGATGAGGATGATGCCAGGCGTACCTGTGCAGTGGTGGATAGGCCCCACAATCGTTCTTACAATAACCATAATGACCACAACATTAGCGCTCTATCTAACAGTATTCAGAGAACGGCAACCACGCCATTATGCCATAGGCCTTACCGCCGAGGAGCAGCAGATAGTTAATTTCCTAGAGCAACAGGGCGGTAAAGCTCTACAGAAGGAAATCGCGCGGGAGCTTAATCTCTCTAGGCTTAAAACCCATAGGCTAGTATCCTCTCTTAGAAGGCGTGGAGTGGTTGAGGTTGAGAGGTGGGGTAATACAAACCTGGTTAAGCTGGTCTCTAGGACGGAGCAATAGCTAAAGAACGGAGAGACTCAGGCTTTTCAGACGGCTTATCATAACTAGGCGGCCATCGTGGTGGGTTTTTCCTATCCAGCTCAGCAAGCCTAGCCTCTATAGCCTCGCGCGACCGCTCAAGCCACGGTGGTAGAATAAGCCGCGAACCCAGTTCCTCAAGAGACTCATCACGCGTATATCCAGGCCCACGTGTGGCAACCTCCAGCAAGTTTCCATCAGGGTCGCGGAAATATAATGACTTGAACCAGAAGCGGTCTATTATTCCCGAATTAGGTATGCGCGCCATGTTAAGCCTGCGCATTATCATACGCTGTTCCTCCTCACCATCAACGCAGAACGCTATATGGTGTATGTTTCCCACCCCTACCCAGCCATCGGTAGCCGAGCTGGAAACCAGATATATTAGATAATCTTCTTCATCACCTAAGCCTAAGAGAAGACTCTCACTATCGTCGGGATTTTGCATCTTGTATAGAGGTTTAACATTTAGAAACTTCTCAAAGAAACGCGCGGTAAGCTCGTGGTCGGAGCTTATAGGCGTTGCATGGTTAAGAAACGACAGCCTCATATCACTATTTACGCCATCAACCTCCATCTGTGTAGAAATCAGCTCATCAAGATAATCCTCTGCAACACCTTCTTTCTCTGCTGTTATCTCAATTAAAGCTCCATCCGGGTCGCGGAAATATATTGAGACCCTATCGCCGCGTGCATATGGACCTATTACGTGGATACCGTTCTTCCTGAGCCAAGACACCCATAGTGGTATGGCCTCAGGCCTCTTTACCGAGTATGCGAGGTGGTGGGGAGAGCCTAAGCCCACTAAGCCTCGTGGAAGATGCGGCCACTCAAAGAACGTAATAACACTACCAGTAGAGCCTCGCTCATCACCATAAAAGAGATGCCTATGAAAAACATCGTCCTGATTAACTGTGAGCTTAACAAGTCTAAGCCCAAGAACCTCTGAGTAGAACTTGCGATTAACAACACTATTGCTAGTAACCAGTGTTATATGATGAAGCCCTCTCAGCATAGCTGGTTATCACGATACTGTCAATTGACTAAAATAGATAGGTCATTTACGCACTCGTTTGTTCCTTCATCTTAAATCTTCATTTATAGATGGTTGGTTGCTTAAGATTCATTACAGGAGGCTTAATATGCCGTAATTTCACCATAACTGTTGTATGGTTGTTGTTGGGTTTATCGGTCTAGGTCTGATGGGTAAGCCGATGGCGAAGCGCATATTATCCGCAGGCTATAGGATGGTCGTCCATAGCAGAAGCAGCCCACCCGTTGAGGAACTGGCAAACCTAGGCGCGGAGAAAGCCTCATCACCAAAGGAAGTGGCAGAGAAGGCCGAGATAATAATTATGATGCTCCCAGACTCCCCTGATGTCAGGAAAGTCGTGTTAGGCGAGAACGGTATAGCTGAGGGAGCGAGCCCTGGAAGCATAGTAATTGATATGTCCACCGTCTCGCCCATCGTTGAGGTGGAGATAGCGGAAGAGCTGCGGAAGAAGGGGGTGGAATACCTTGACGCTCCAGTAACAGGGAGCACCATGGGAGCCGAGTCAGGAACTCTCACAATAATGGTCGGAGGCAGTAAAGAAGCGTTTGAACGCGCTCTACCAGTACTAAAGACCATGGGGAAGAACATAGTCCATATGGGAGGGAACGGCATGGGCCAGATGACGAAAATGTGCAATCAGGTAGCCGTGTCGCTTAACCTTCTGGGAACCTGCGAAGCCATACTTCTAGCTTCCAAAGCAGGACTAGACCCCAAGAAAGTTATTGAGGTCATAGGCTCAGGTGCTGCTGGCTCATGGCAGCTCAACAATCTTGGCCCACGCATGGTAGACCGCGACTTCAGGCCAGGTTTCAAGGTAGAGCATCTAGTAAAGGACCTCCGCATAGTGAGAGAGGTAACATCGCGGCTTAACCTGCCCCTTCTAGGCGTTAACATGGTGGCAGAGCTCGTGAAGGCATTAGAGCAGCACGGCTACGGCTCTGAGGGGACACAAGCACTCATAACAGTCTTAGAAAAACTAGCAACACACCAAGTAGGCTCAAGTAGCCGTACAAAATAAAAATCTCGTCAAGAAGATACTCAACTGAGTAATTTCTACATCACTATAAGTGAGGGTATATGAAAAGGGAATGTCAAAACGCTTAAACATCACGTAGGTGTCTTAGCATGTTGAAACGCGGTAGGCGAGGTTCTACTTCCAAAAATTTTTATAGGATTTAAAAATGAGGCTACCCCGCTATGCAAGCGCAGTACTCTAAAGTTGATGACAAGGTCATCAACGAGCTTGCTGGTGTCGTTGGTGAGACAAACGTAAGGACAGAGCTGCATCAACGCGCTATCAGGGCGGCGATTCCCGTTCCGTTCCCGGGCATTCCTAGCAACGACAGTGGGCGCATACCTAGCGTTCCACGGGCCGAATGCCCTGAAGTGGGCGATGAGAATCGGAGCAGCCTTCCTGATAATAGTTCTACTCTACTTCATAGCGGTCGTCTTCCTAGTCCATGGTGTAGAGAAGACCTTTGCGGCGCCTCCTCCAGAGCCGTTTGAAGACCCGCGATGGAGCATAGCCTCAGCTATTGAGTGGAACGTTGGTCTAGGATTCTCATGGGCGTTCTGGTATGGCCAGTGGACGAGACTCGCTAAAACGGAGAGGACAGCCTACCACGGTACGCTGTGGGGCTGGGGCATACTTTCATGCACCGCGGGAATCTTTGCAGCGCTCACAGCAATAATAGTAGGCTCCTTCGACCCGACAGACTGGCTAGTCGCATCTCAGATAGCTGCTGTGCCAGTTATAGATCTGGCGATGATAATCGTCGCTAACGTCAGCTCAATTGCGCTACTCATATACCCGATGTCAATAACGTTTAGGAGCAGGTTCCCCAATATCAAGTGGGGGTATGTCGTTGGCATAATGACACTCGGCGGTGTCTTGCTGGAGTTAATACCAGGTGTCTTTGACAGCTATGGCGTATACCTAGCGTACATAGCTCTGTTGACAGGAATATACGGCGGCGTAATGATAGGCGACTACCTACTCACACGCGGAACATACAAGCTTAGGGCACTGTACAATAGGTCTATAGGCTACAGATACGTTGGCGGCTTTAACCTCAACGCATTAATAGCTACAGTCGTAGCGGTTGCATTCTACCTATGGACTCTTGACCCACTGTCTTGGACGAGCGCGAACGGGCTATTCCCACTCATAACAGCGGGAATACCGAGCTATTTCCTCGCTATGGTCCTCTATATCCTGCTGACTAAATCTGGAATCTTTGGCAAAGCAGGCGCATACATGCCAGGCAAGACGATTCCAACACCAGCCGCCGTAGCTGCGGTCAAAACACCAGACGCATCAATAGATGTAAAACGCTCCTAAAACCCTTTCTAAACCCCCTCCATAAATTTCCATATTTTTAGAAGACTATCCTATCATGTTAATAGAGTTCGGTTTTCGCCTTTGGATAAGAACCGAGAACCTTTAGAAATATTGCTTTCTTAGCAAGGGCCGATAATGCATCTTTGTAGGGCTCATCATCTTTATGGCCTTCAAAGTCTAGGAAGAAGTAGTACTCCCATGGTCTTTGGCGTGTTGGTCTTGACTCTATCTTTGTTAGGTTTATTCCCCGTTTGGCGAACTCTTCTAGGGCGTGGTATAGTGAGCCTGGCGTATGGGGTAGTGAGAAGATTATCGACGTTTTACAGTCGTTTTTAGTATCCGCATCACGCCTAGATATTACGAAGAAGCGTGTATAGTTTCTCCCATAGTCCTCTATCCCCTTAGCCAGTATCTTCATACCATACATTTGTGCGGCTTTCTCACTGGCGATAGCGGCGGCATCTTTGAGTTGTTTTTCTTTAATTAGCTTCACGCTCCCAGCGGTGTCGTATGTTATCATTGTCTCCACTCCTAGTGATGCTAGAAAGCCTTTACACTGCGCTAGGGCCTGCGGATGCGAATATACTATTTTCACATCTCTCAGCTCTGTTGAGGGTAGGGCTATGAGGCAGTGAATTATCCTTAGAGACACCTCGCCCACTACCTTTACGCTTGACGTTAGGAGCAGGTCATAGGTCTCGTATATGCTGCCCTCTATGGAGTTTTCAACTGGCACTACGCCATATTCTACTTCTTCCACCTCTGCCAGGTTAAAGACCTCGCGTATAGTTTTGCATGGTATCGTCTCTACTTCGGCTCCGAGGTATTGATGAACCGCCTCCTCGCTATAAGCGCCATGCTCCCCCTGGAAGGCTACGCGAGTTCTTTTCAACGCCTTTTCCCACCTAGTTGGGTTACGTCCTGTTTAATAATATGAAGAAGGCTGGAAAGCTATATAACTTGACTTACGCGGCGTATGAGAATACGTTTCGCTGGTCTTGGGGTGCTACGTGATGGTGAAGAATGATCAACAGGAATATTCATGCGACCCTGAAACTGCTCTTGATTTGCTAATAGCTGAGCGTGGTAGGGTGTTGGAGGAGTATGGCGGCTTTATAATAGAGGTGATAGACCAGCGTGGCTTTCCCTGGCCTGATGTCATACGGATACTCCTGAGGATTAACCATGAGGTTTGGATTGAGGAGCGTGAGGGGAAGCTCTACATAATCTCTAAGCCGAAGGCAGATTAGCCAGCCATTAGGGGGACCTGTAGATATAGTAGGATGAGGGCTACCGAGAATGTTGGTATTGCTACAATAGAGCCGACTTTAACCCATTCCAGTAGTGATATATGCCCCATACGCTGTCTCTCTATAAGCCCTACAGCAACGATGCCAGCCGTGCTCCCTATGTACGTGAGCGTTCCTGTGAATGTCCCCCCGAAGAGGAGAACCCACCATAGGGGATGGATGTTCATCCCAGCGTCACCCATCCCCTCAACTATGGGGATCCAGAGCGTTACTGCGAGGACGTTATCCATGAAGGCTGACATGAATCCCATAGTCCAGCCTGTGAAGAGGAAGGTTGTCAGGAAGTCTCCCCCGCCTATCGCTACTAATGTGTTGGAGAATACATCGGTTACTCCCGTGAATTGGAGAGCGCCGACAGACGCGAAGAGGAGTAGGAAGAAGCTTAGGGTCCACCAATCCACGCGGCGCTCAAGTAGTTCGCGCGCCTTTCCACGCTCCATCAACAGAGCTATGCCAGCCGCTATTACGGCGACACCTATGAGCATGGTGTTCTTCTCAAGCCCCAGTATAGCTTCTATCTGGGTGTGAAATATAAGCCCGGCCAGAGTTCCTAGGAAGAGGAGCGTG
Source organism: Candidatus Pelearchaeum maunauluense (assembly GCA_030059675.1). Lineage (GTDB taxonomy): Archaea > Thermoproteota > Nitrososphaeria_A > Caldarchaeales > Caldarchaeaceae > Pelearchaeum > Pelearchaeum maunauluense. The sequence goes on from JANVYQ010000001.1 coordinate 247,554, forward strand.
GGGCCAAGCCCAAGCTTTGATCTCTGCGCCGAGCCGCTCTCAACACCCGCGATAGCTACCTGCGCTTTCATCTTGGCGTCCATCTCAGCAAGGTAGCGGCGGAAATAGAGCTGGGTGATTGCCATGCACATCAAAAGACCAATTATTGATATTGGGGTTGCCCAGCGGAGAAAGTCAAAGAAGCTGAGCTTGGCCTTAAGCGCTATGATTACTCCTATCGGATTGCCCACTACTGTGGCGCTACTTCCTATTATCGTGGCGAATACACTCATCATAATTAGGGGTATTATTGATATGCCCAGTCTAGTAGCTAGGTGTATTGCGGCTGAGCTTATGAAGAGGATTGAAGTAACCTCATCCACCAACGCCGCCGAGAGTGCTGCCATAGCCATGAGCAGCACGACAGTCTTTCTAGCACTACCGCCAGCTAGACGCAGTATCTTGTCCAGTATAGCTTCAAAGAAACGCCGCTCCTCAAGAAAACCAACCACCGTCATCATGCTTATTAGGAATATGATTATGTCAAGCCCCGCGGATTTTATGAACTGCTCAATATCCATAACCCCTGCCGCAAAGAGCGCTCCAAGCCCTAGCAATGTGAAGACTACCCTAAATCTCCAGTAGAGTAGCGCTCCTAGTATGATCGCTGTGAATATGGTGATGGAGAAGATTTGCTCCCGCGCGAAGCCTGCTACAAATGACGCTGTAGCCGTGAATGCCAGAATAGCTACGTATGCAACTGCGCGCGGAGCTTGAGCCATTCCCAATACACCTCATATATTCCATAGCCATCAGGAGGAACGCTTCCCCTCCAAAGGAGGAGGAAGAGAGGACGTAGTACTCCGCTATTCCACTAGGATATGAGTCTTACTACGCTTAGGGCATGAGCGGTATCTGGATGTAGAGTAGGATTAGCGAGAGTAGGAAGGTCGTGAAGGAGACCAAAGCGCCGACGACAATCCAGTCGCGCATGGTTACGTGGGCTACTCTCTCGCGCTCCACCATGCCTACAGCCACGATGTTGGCCGTGCTGCCTATTATCGTGAGATTCCCCATCAGCGTTCTAGCGAAGAGCATAGCCCACCATAACGGGAAGACATTGAAGCCAAACTCTCCAATTGACTTGACTATCGGAATCCATAGAGCCACAGCGAGCACGTTATCCATGAACGCCGTCATGAATCCAACAGTCCATCCGACAAGCATGTAAGTGCTGAAGAACTCTCCCCCGCTGAGGCTGAAGATTGACTCTGACATTAGCTGCGCTACTCCCGTGAATTCCAGTGTCCCTACGGTGGCGAAGAAGAGGAAGAAGAAGCTTAGGGTCCACCAATCCACGCGGCGCTCAGTAAATTCGCGCGCCCTATCCTTGAGTAGGAAGAGCACTATCCCAGCGAATATTACTGGAACGCCTACGAGCATAGTGTCCCGCTCCAGTCCTAGAGCATCTTCCAACGGGCTGTGCATCACAAGCCCAGCAACCATACCGCCAAAGATTAGGAGGGAGAGCCAGTCAATCTTGTTTGGATTCTCGCTGGAGGCCGTCTTTTTCACAATCTTCTCAGCATGATACTGTTTAAGCCTCTCATCCATCTCGCGGATATAGCCGCGGTAGTATAGTAGGCAGAGTAATATCGTAAGCGCTAGCGTCGCGGCTGATATTGGTGCTGCCCAACGTATGAAGTCTAGGAACGTTAGGCCTGCTCTCAGCGCTATTAAGACTCCTATCGGGTTGCCGATTACTGTGGCGTTGCTCCCTACGTTGGTTGCGAAGACGGACATAATGAGGAGCGGGACTACAGGAAGCCTAAGCCTCCCCGTTAAGTGTATAACTGTTGCCATGACGAATAATATGGACGTTACCTCGCCCACCAAGGCTGACGCGACAGCCGCCATGACCATGAGTAAGGCGATAAGCTTCCTCGCGTTTGCGCCAGCAACAACTATAAGCTTCTCCAAGAGGGCTTCAAAGAAACGCCGCTCCTCCAGGAAGCCTATGACCATCATCATGGCTATCAGGAAGAGTATTATGTCAAAGCCCGCGGATTCTATGAAGTGTTCTATGTCAAGTAGGCCTGCTCCGAATAGTATTCCTATCCCCACCAAAGCGAATGCTACGCGGAATCTCCAGTAGAGTAGGGCGCCCATTATTATTGCCACGAATGCTGTTAGTGCGATTGACTGACGCGGGATTACTCCAAGACCTGTTGAAACTAGGCCGACCAGCGCTACGACAGCCATGTATGCTGCTACCTTCCTGACATCAGCCAAGGCGTATGTACACCACTAGTTTTTGGATACCTGCAAATCGCGTTTATACGATAAGATAAGTTTACCTAATAGCATGTCAGCGTATCTGTATTCTGGCGAAGTCCGTCTCCTCAAGTATCTTCCTGAATGGCCTTCCAGCTCCGTCATAGAACTTTGTAAAGAACTCGTAGAGGTGAAGCCTGAGAGCCTGGATGAAGGCTAGGAGCCCTTCTAGGAGCATTATCCCGATATTGCCCAGTATTAGCGCAGGTATTGAGGCTGGCCCCAGAGCTTCCCACGCGTTGTTGAGGAGCAGGAGCAACGCTATATGGACTATCAGCAGTATCGTAAGTCGTGCATAGGAGATTGTATTGGAGAGGAACTGTATGACGTTCTCCATAAGCTCCAGCATTCCCTGGCCCATCGCAGCGCTGAATGAGATTTTATGAGCCTTGTCGGCGAGGCCATATAGATACCTGCCAAACATTATTACGAACATGCAGGCAGCTGCGCCTACAACTCCCATCGTGCCTACTATGTATGTTGGTACTCCTATGAACGGGGCTGGCTCTGTGCTGCTCATTATTCCTTCAATCCTACCACCAGCGCCGAAGAATGCCAGGGCGAAGAATATCCCGAAGACATACATTATTAGTGTTGGAAGCCTTGAGGTGAGAGCCTCAACCTTCTCCCCAGCTTTGAGGAACTTCACCACGCTAAGGGCGTAGCCTACCATTAGATGGACTACGCCTAGCACTATTGTGAAGAGCAGTAGGCGTTGGACTTCGGTTATGCTGAACTGCTTCGCTCCCTCCGCCTCTTCTACTAGGTGTAGTATCTGGGGGGAGCCTATGTATTTGCCGAGAGGGAATCCAAATACCTCGCCTATGAGAAAGCCGCCCACAGCCGCAGACGCTCCCAGAAGGGTTAGGAGCTGGCCCCAGAGCCTTATCCTACCGCGTGTTCTACTAGCCATGAATAGGCCGAAGAGCAGCAAGACAAGCCCCTGTCCAAAATCTGCAAACATAATGCCGTAGAAGATTGAGAAGAATATCGCCACGAAAGGGGTTGGGTCAACCTCAAAGTATCCTGGCAATCCCTGGATTAATGTGATGTTCTCAAACGGCTTCTGTGGTGCTGGGTATTTTACGAGTGAGGGTGGGTCTTCTTCTGTTTCGTGGCTTTTATGTCCGTCGTGATGGTGGTGATGTGCTCCTGGCTCGCGTGAGAATACGGGATAGCGGCTGCTGAAGGTATTGATGAACTGCTCATATCTGTTTTTGGGTATGTAGCCTTTGATAACAGCGAATCGTTTGAGCGGGCCTCCCCCACCTAGGCTATGCACCGCATTCTTAAGAGTGTAGTAGCTATCCCGTAGCGAGATTATCCTAACAGCCTCCTTCTCAGAGACCTCACGAAGACGGGCTTCTATCTTGTTTAACTCCTCCTCAAGCTTAGCCACTTCATCGGATACGCGCTTATACGCTTCTGCTGGTTTTCGGGGAAAGTCTGGTGGGAGCGTGAATGGACTAATACCAAGCCCGCGTAGCGTTTTTTCTATCTTCTCACCCAGCTTCTTACTACATACTATGAGGACCGCGCTCTGCGTTGGGGTGAGCGGGAACTCAAGCACGGCAGCCTCCTGCAAGGCGCGTGAAAGCTCAGCAACATCCTTTGACGGGGCTAGAGCAAAGACCGCATAGAAGCGGCGCATACGAGCCAGAGAATCAAGGTCTACATCAACATTAGAGAGAAAACTGAGGGCAGCGAGAAGTGTCTTAAGCTCGCCTAACCTCTCATTAATCTGCTTTCTCCTGCTTACAAGCATGTTAAGCTCCTCTATGAGCGGCTTAGCTTCTGCGTCAAGCTTTTCAAGGAGCTTCCTAATGTCATCTGCCGTGTATTCGCGTTGTTCTATACGCGTCTTGCCCATGAGCTGGTTTATTACCCCGAGCCCCTCGCGGAGACCCAGCTCTTGGATTAGGACCTCCAGCGGTATGTAGCCCCTCTCGGCTGCCTGCTCAAGCTCGCGGAGAACAGGGTCTCCAGCGCCCTCTATTCTTATTGGATGGAACTCCTCAAAGCGGTAAAGCTCCCTAAGAGCATCTTCCAGCTCGCGGCGCGGGACGATGAGCGTAACCTCGGTGACAGGTATTAGCCCCAAGACCTTCTGCCCCGCAACTGAATTACTCACGATATAAATCCATCTCAGTTCCTATACGTAGTCGGAGCGGCTTACTATGTTGTGTGGTGTCTCGCCCTTGAGGAAGCGTACAACATTCTCGGCGGCAAGCCTGAGCATGGTAAACCAGACTTCATCATTACCCAAGCCCCCAGCAACCCAGGGCGTTCCTATGACGTTCTTGAAGCGCGTTATCTCGGCATCCTCGGCGAATCGCTCCTTGTGATGCCACCAAACATCACTCGCAAACCTAAACTCTGGATTGGCTCTCAAGAATTCTATAAGGTCATCCCGTTTAACCAGGTCTGCGCGCGCTATATTGACAAGTATAGCGTCCTTCTTCATCAGCTCAAGCCTCCGCTTATCTATCATCCAGCGTGTATGCTTCGTTAATGGGGCGGCCAGAACTACAATATCACTCTCGCTCAACACCTTGTCTATTGCTTCTGGGCCTCCTACAAAGTCGCATTCAAGCGAGGATTTGCCAGAGCGCGTGGTAGCCATTACCCGCATCTTGAACGCTCTAGCCACCTCCGCTATCCGCCTGCCTATAGAGCCCATGCCGATTATCCCTATAGTAAGCCCCGCGAGGCTGCGTACTCCAGGGCTTGAGTCGTAAATCCCCTTCCGCATATTAGCGGCGTGTATGTGGAGGTTCTTCATCTCGGCCAAGATGAGCGCCCAGGCATGCTCTGCAACAGCATCAGAGTTGGAGCCAGCGTTGCTGCATACCATCACGTTCTCAGGAATCTCGCCCCAGGGAAGGGCATCAACACCAGCAGCTACAGACTGTATCAGCCTAAGCTTCTTCATCTTACGAAGATGCTCGGCATTAAGATAGAAGCAGAGTACGATATCAACCTCTGGGAGAATCTTCTCAAGCTCTGGTGAGTCTTTTTGATAAACGCTGCCATGCTTGCTGAGTAGCGCCTCAACATCGTCGTGGAGCTTAACATAAGATAGGATTACAGGCTTCTCCATAATCCACATGAGGGGGAGAATACGCGGATTATTAAATCTCCCCCGCGCCTAGCCGCCCATTGTTTCAGAGGGCTCTGGGTAGATTACCTCGGTAACAAGCTTAGAGCTGCAGAAGACGCAGTACACGACGACCTTGGCGCAGTCTATATGGTAGCGCGCGCCACAGCTGCATTCCACGTACATATCAGCCTCTTCCTGCGGTCTTGAGGGGAGGCGCGGCCTTATCGCCTTGCTGCAGTAGCCGCATATCCTATGTAGAGCCAGTATGTCGCGCTGGGTGAATATTCCGATGACCTTACCAGCTTCGGTAGCTATGAGGCGGCGTATCTTCTTCCTACTCATCAGCTCTGCAGCCTCCTCTAGCGTTGCGTTGGCGTCTATGGTGATTAGGGGGCTACTCATTATATCGCGTACCTTCACGCTACCTGGTGAGAGCCCCCTAGCGGTAACTTTCTTGAGCATATCACGTTCAGTAACCACTCCTACGGGCTTGCCCTTCTCCGTAACGAGAAGCCCGCCTATGTCATTCTCAACCATAAGCTTGGCAGCCTTCTCAACGGAGGCATCAACATCCACACTAACTACTTCGCGGACAACCACATCCCTTACGCGAGCATTTATCCACATGATTGTGGAAAACCCCAGCGGAGTTAAGATATAAAACATTTCCGAAGAATAATCAATCAAAACCATCAATCACCCGAAAATTATGAATGTTTAAGAACGGCCAAGAGATGGATTGGTTGAGAGCCTGTATAATGAGCATAGATATTGAAGACATAATTAAGAGAGCTGTCACCGCCGCGAGAACCGAAGAGCTCCGCATGATGGCTGAAGCCGTTAAGTCATTAGCCGAGTATATGCGCGACGGCTTCCAAAAGATTAACCAACGATTAGAGGAGAACTCAAAGATACTCGCAGAACACTCAAACAGCTAGAGGTTCATTCAAGACAGTTAGAGGCCCATTCAAGGTATCTTGAGAGACTCGTCAACGAGGTGGGTGGATTGAAGACCATGTTAGGCTCCTTTACGTCTAGGTCTGGTGTCCATATGGAGAGAATGGTGCTGGAGCTTCTTAGAAAAACGCTCCTAGAACGTGTGGCTATTGATGTGGATAGTATTGAAAAGCGGAGCTTCGTAGATGAGCGTGGTGAGCTTGTTCAAGAATGCCACAAGATAGAGATAGATATCTACATGACGGACAAGCAAGCTTATGCGCTGGAAGTTAAAACGCTTGTCGAGAGCAAGGATGTGGATTGGATTGTAGCTAAAAAGAGGTTCTTGGAGCGTAGTTATAATATGCGCGCTAGGTGGCTTATTGTGGCTTCGGCGATAACGCAAGAAGCGTATATGAAGGCTATTAAGGGGGGTATTGAGGTTGTCTGCAGGAGTATAGTGGGCGAGTAGGGCGCGTCGAATATTAATATATGGAAACGCTTTCTGGTTGTCGCTATGGATTGGAGTAAGATTGTTGATTGGTCTAATGTCAGGGTTTACGACCTTTCCCAGCCAACTAGCTGGAGGCAGCCACCCTTTATGTGGTATCCGCCGATGAAGGTTTATTGGATTAAGCATCTGGGCGAGCATGGAGTTAACGCACAATTCATAGAGACCTCCCTCCACTTCGGAACACATTTCGACGGCCAAGCACACTTCGTTACAGGCGGTAGGGACATAGCCAGCCTACCTCTCGAAGATTACCTAGTCGGCGAGGGTGTTGTTGTGGATATAAGCCCATACGTGGGTGATTACGACATCTATACTGTTGATACGCTCAAGCAGGCTGCGAAGGATGGAGGTGTGGAGATAAAGAAGGGAGACATCCTCATAATACATACTGGCTATCACCGCTATGCTTGGTGTGGTGAGGAGCCTGATGAGGTGCGCTACATGGTTAAGCACCCAGGCCCAGATGTGCGCTTCGCCAAGTGGTGTCTGGAGATGAAGTTTAAGTGGCTTGGTGTGGATGCAATCTCACAAGACCACCCGCTTAACACCGTGATAAGGAGAGCCCGCCCAGACCTGGTAGCTGAGGCTGAGAAGAAGTGGGGCAAGAAGATAGATGAGCTTATGCCCTGGCCAGAGAACTACCAAGTAATGCACACTATGCTCTTCCCACACCTCATACTCCACGCCGAGAACCTAGGCGGCGATATAAAGAAGGTTCTCAACAGACGTGCAATAATAGGGGCTTTCCCCTTCAAGTTCCAAGACGGGGAATCGGCATTCGCGCGTATCGTCGCATTTGTCAGCGAAAAATAACATCAACAATTTATTTGACGTAGAACTCTCTCTATTAGATTCTCCCGCCTACTCAGCGCCGCCAGGGCTGTCAAAACCCCTAGTGAGATGTCTATCCCAGAGTTGTGTCCGCGCTGCGCCAAAGCTAGAATACAATCCATAAATCCCTCACCATCTTCATCATGTATTGATATTAGCAGACTGGCCAGCGTCTCATCAACAATCCCGTGTTGGGCATAGTCTATGAGTAGGGCGCTGGCCCAGCTGGTATATTTTAGGAGAGTGTTTCTATCTATTGTTATCTTATGTTTTGTTAGTGCGTTTATTGTGGTGAGGAAGCCTGCTATGAAGTCGTCGCCTGATGGTGTGAATCCCCCTCCAAGCCCAAGTAGAGGTGTGTAGTTGTCCAGTTTGCTGGCTGTTTGGGTATTTCCGCGTGAGAGTGGAGTGATTACATTCTGTATGAATTGCTTAAACTCGTGTGTTGCTGGTAGCTGTATGGGGTTTTGTGATGTTTCGTAAAGTAGGCTGAGCATAAAGGCTGCTTCCGTGATATAATCTTCCAACGACGTAAAGCTTGGCTCACCACTAAAAATGGGAATGCTCGGCTCATACACGTAAGCCCCACGCAGCTCAATCTCCACATTACCTAGGAAGAGCTTGTCATCTATCCTCTTTAGAGAATCACCAACATTTACCCACGCTTTGAGAGACGCCTGCAACTCTCGCAGGCCTATGTTTATGGGTGCTCGCGGACTTTTCCGCGATATTACCAGAAGCTCGCTGTCTTTCTCTATGTAGATTGTGTTTTTGAATACGTGCTTAACTATTCCAGTTTCTCCGTTTTGTAGGTTTTTGAGGGCTAGTGAGCCTATATAGCTGGCGGCTAGCCTCATAGTTTGTACTTCTCCGCGTAGCTGCGGAGAGCGTCGCGGAACATCTCTATTGGGAGGCTCACTATGCCAGCGCCTATCTGGCCAACTCCAGCCTGCTTATGCGCTATCCCAGTGTTAATCGTGGGCGTAATCCCAGTCTTCAAAACCTTCCTAATATCAACACCTGTGGGTGTTCCCTGGAAGTTGAGGTAGGGTATCTGGAAATACTTGTGCTTTGTGTATGTTATCTCGTACATTTTTTGAGTTGTCTCTATTGCTAGCTTCACGCTCCCGCCTACCCACGAGACTATCGCTGGCGCCGCGGCCATCGCGAAGCCTCCGAAGCCTGCTGTCTCGGTTATCGCGCTGTCGCCCAAATCTGGGTTCGCATCGGCGTCACTGAAGCCTGGGAACAATACGCCGCGCGGTATGGGCGCTGGGGCGGTGAACCACTTATCACCAAGCCCGCTCACCCAAATACCTGTATCAGTACCATTACGCGACATAACCGTAACTATTGTGCTGTGCTCTATGTTGTGCGCTGCTAGCGTCATGGCTTTCGCCGCTGCCATGCCTAGATTGAGCGCTGTGAAGTTGTTAGCATTCATGAAGCTGTATGCTTCCCTCACCATGTTTGTATCCACTCCACAGCGCATCATGTAGGGCGTTATCTCGCGTAGTAGTAGTGATGTGGCCGCAACATAGCGGTTGTGGCAGTCATCACCCATCTGGAGAGCCTGCGCTATTATAGGCTTGAGAGCAACACCACCCCTATCGCTAACCACCTCGCGTATAGTAGCTTCAAGAACTGGATAAAGCACGTCGGACATCCACCTAAGCCTATCCAGAACCTCTTTATCATAAGCGCCGTACCTGAGGACCTTACCTATTCCTTCGTTGAGGTTTGAGTATGTTTTGTTTCCCCAGCGGCGGTCGTGTATCTCATAAACGGGCATGCTGGGTGAGATTATGCCGCACATGGGGCCGACTGCGTTGTGGTGGTGTGTGGGCTCCAGCTTGACCTGGCCGTTCTTCACCAGCTTCTCAGCCTCTTCCTGCGTTGTTGCCCAGCCCTCGTAGATTATCGCTCCTATAACGGCGCCGCGCATGGGGCCGCTGGCGCGCTCCCACTCAAGCGGAGGCCCAGCATGAAGAAGCAAATACTCGCGCATCCCAGGAATCTTATCACGCGCAAGTCCAACCCCAACCCACACAGGGTCGGACTCCATCATCCGCTCAACAGCCTCGCCGTTGGCCTTCTCAACCTCCTCCCTAACCATATCCCAAAATCCACGAATGTCCTACACTATTAAGTTGATTACCAGCCAGAAAACACTCTATCAGGAGAAGCTTATGGCAGCAAGGCATAAAGACCCACATTATCTATTTCTGCTTTTCCTAAGCATTCCCATGTTTATCTGGTATGATAAACAGGCTCTAACAGCCCTCCAAAACATGGCCATCGACAAATCGGGTAATGCTGTATTTCTGAGTGAAAATCAGGTTATTTATCCATTCACCTATGCTGGCGCTCTCCTAACGATATTAGGCATTACCAGCCTGATGGCGCGTAGGTATGGTTTCAGCATAAGTAATTTGATTGTAAGTCTACTCTTGGGTAGGGCTGTTGCGGGTGCTCTAATCGTGGTTTATGAGCAAATATTCACTCTGTTGGGCAGTATCGTGTGGAAGGAGAACGTATGGCTGCTATATTATGGGGATATTGAGACTTTACTATGGAATGCGGCGAAGGTAGGTTTTCTAATAACACTATTACCCCACATAAACCCAAACATGAAATACTACACCACACTCATACTAGCTACATACTTCATACTCATGATTTCATGGATGGCTTTGGGAATGAGGCCACCACATCAAGACGCCCTGAACTATGCATTAAATGCGACAACACGGCTCTTGCTACATGCTGTGCCTTTAACATTATTACTACGGGGGCGGGGATTCCAAGCTTAGGAGTCTATTCTCATGACGTTTTATGCTCTTATTGGAGACTATATAAGTTGTTGCATACTTCTGACTAGCTGATGTTTACTCGTAACGTTGTGAAGAGGAATTTCTTTAGGGATTCTCTCCAGCTTATGCGCATCTCTGAGGAGGCTAGGAAGATTCCAGGCGTGTTGGATGCGGCTGTTGTTATGGGGACTTGGACGAATAAGGAGGTTCTCCGTCGTCTTGGCATGCTCACAGGCGAGGGTGAGGCTGCTTCTGAGAATGATATGATACTCGCTCTGAAGGTGGAGGACGAGTCTAGGCTTGGCGACGCTATCTCGGCTGTTGAGGAGATGCTGCTTAAGACGGTTGAGGTGTCTGGGGAGCAGGAGCAGCGCTACTTCAGCGTTGAGTCAGCGCTTGAAGCCATGCCAGACGCCAACCTGGCGGTGGTCTCGGTTCCAGGCGAGTATGCCCGCGAGGTTGCTATGCGCTTCCTAGAGCGCGGGGTTCATGTGCATCTCTTCAGCGACCACGTGCCTATAGAGCACGAGGTTGAGCTTAAGCGCTACGCCGCTGAGTGCGGTCTTCTCGTCCTAGGGCCTGGTGCTGGGACCTCAATAATCAACGGCAGGGCTATAGCGTTTGCTAATGTTGTGAGGCGTGGGGAGGTTGGTATCGTTGCCGCCGCTGGGACTGGCCTGCAGGAGGTTAGCGTGTTGCTAGATAGAATTGGGCTTGGTGTTTCACAGGGGCTTGGGATAGGTGGGAACGATGTTAAGAGCGCCGTGGGTGGTATAATGGCTGTTGAGTGTATAAAGGCGTTGGAGGCTGATGCCGAGACGAGGCTGATTATGCTGGTCTCAAAGCCTCCCGATAGGGATGTTATGGAGAGGATAACGCGCTTCATAGCTGAGGAGACCCGTAAGCCATTCGTAGTCTGTTTTCTAGGCGAAACTGAGTATAAGCCGCTAAAACGAATAGCGCGGCGCGTAAGCTCTGCTCGCGGCCTGCATGCCGCAGTCCTAGACGCGGCGAGGAAGCTAAACCCCAAATCATTCAACGCTGCGCGTAGGAAAATCACAATAAGCCAGACGGAGCTATCAAAGCTAGCTGCACGTCTGGCCAAGAACCTCAAGCCTGGCCAGCGCCACGTAAGGGCGCTCTACACAGGTGGGACACTCATGTACGAGGCACTGCTAATCTACCGCGAGCTGATAGGCGACGTTTATAGCAACGCCCCCCTCAACGAGGAGATGAGGCTCCCAGACCCCTACAAGAGCGTGGGCGACGCTGTGATAGATTTGGGCGAGGAGGAGTTTACGGCTGGCCGTGCCCATCCCATGATTGACCCGACGATTAGGAGGTTGAGGCTTGTTGATGAGGCCCGCGACCCTTCTGTTGCTGTTGTTTTGATGGATTTTATGCTTGGCTATGGCGCTCACCGCGACCCTGCTGGGGCTATGCTTGAGGCCATTCGCGAGGCTCGCGGGATAGCTTCCGCGGAGGGTAGGGAGCTGGTGGTTATGGGGCATGTGTGCGGCACAGAAGCAGACCCGCAGGGGCTGCGTGAGCAAGAGGAGAAGCTACGCAGCGTGGGCGTGGAGATATTCCCAACAAACGCCCTCATGGTTATCGCCTCCGCTCTAGTTGCGCGGCGCGGGAAAATCAATAAAACAAAGCTCCGAAAAGTATGCCGGAGCTTCCTACGGATGTGAAAAAGGCCATGAAGGAGAGTAAAACTCTGAAGCTGTTCCGCTCAGAGCTTAAGGTAATCAATGTGGGGCTTGAGACGTTTTACGAGGCGTTGAAAGCGCAGGATGTAGCTGCTATTCATGTGAGCTGGCAACCACCGCCAAAGCTGGAGAAAGAGCTGCGCGATGTGCTGGACAAACTAATCTAAAGCTGGCGGCGCCATGTCTAGGTTTAGACTCTTCTCCAAACCATAAGCAAGCTGGAGGACCGTCTGCTCATCAAAGGGACGACCTGCCAGCTGCACCGCTACGGGGAGATTACCATCCGCGAGCCCTGCGGGCAGGGTGATTGCTGGGACTCCCGTGATGTTGTATAGTATTGTAAGGTTTGTGAGCGCCGTGTATATGTCGATGGTCTCCCCGTTTAGCTTTACTTCGGTCTCGCCTATCTTCGGCGCTGGTATGGCTGTTGTGGGCGAGATTATGGCATGGTGCCTGTCTAGTATTCTCAGCAGCTCTTCGCGAATCTCTATGCGGAGGCGCTGCGCCTTGACATAATCCACTAAGCTCATAGACCTGCCCCGCTCCAGCATTCTGCGCACATCCTCGCCATAGTCGGCGGCTCTCTCACGGAGCCACTCATCATGAAACACGGCTGCCTCGCCAAGCCTAATCGGCGCCCAGCACCACCTCACCCTATCAGCATAGCGGAAATCCAGCTCCACACACTCCACACCAAGCCCCCCAAGCACATCAATAGCACGTGAAAACGCCCTAGCAACGCTCCTATGCAGGTTGTCTAGGTATAGGTTCCTCAGAACGCACACCCTATATCCCTTCAAGTCTCTTTCTAGATTTGCTGGGTAGTCTGGCAGGTCTGCAAAGACACTTGCGTCATCCCTCTGGTCATAGCCAGCTATTGCTTTTAGGACTATGGCGGCGTCTTCCACGCTTCTGGTGATGGGGCCTACGTGGTCTAGGCTCCAGCTCAGCGGTATTACACCATGCTTGCTCACCCTCCCATAGCTTGGCTTAAGCCCAACCACGCCGCAGAGAGCTGCGGGTATCCTTATGGAGCCGCTGGTATCAGTTCCAAGCGATGCCCAGACCATAAACGCAGAAACCGAAGCGGCAGAACCGCCGCTTGAGCCGCCAGCGATACGCTCCAAATCCCATGGATTACGAACAGCGCCAAAATGCGGATTCACGCTAGTAACACCAGAGGCAAACTCGTGTAGGTTGTTTGTTCCTATGATTATCGCTCCCGCTTCACGGAGTTTCTCAACAACAGCCGCATCCTGCTCCGCTATGTTGTTGCTCAAGATTTTTGAGCCAGCAGTACATTTAACGCCCCGTACCTGGATAATATCTTTAACCGATACTGGGACTCCATGAAGACTACCGCGGTAGATGCTATTCTTCAGCTCCCTCTCCAAAACCTCAGCCTGCTGTATAGCGTCTTCCTCAACGACCGTGATGAACGAGTTTATCCTCTTGTCTATGCGCCTGATTCTCTCAAGAGATTTTGCAACCAGCTCGGTTGGTGTTATCTCTTGTGAGCGGATTCTCTCGGATAGCTGCGCTATGGATAGTCTGGTTATGTCTTGTGGCAACCCGACCAACCGAAGTCTTATGGGGAATCTTAAACATTTGTCCTAACAAGCATAACCTCTTCATCTGGCGCGAGCATCCTGTTGGCAGCTATGTCTGCAATAGCGACGCAGTGTCCAGCCATCCTACGCATCTCACGCACAATCATCATAAGCGTAACAGCCTTATTCACATCACCGACACTCTGCAAGGTTCTAACATTAATAGACTCCTCAAGCCCCTTCACCTTCACCATCATATCAGTAACCTGTAAAACTTTGTTGAAGTTCTTCTCAAGAAATGATTCAACCGCTAGCGACTGCATACGGTATACCTGCTCCGAGAGCGTTTCTATTAGGCGCAGCATGTCCTTGTCTTCTATCTTTCTGCCATAGCGGTTGAAGTGTCTCGCTACGTACATGGCGTGGTAGATGAGGCGGCTGAGGTCGCGGGCAAATACCGCGTATGTGAGTAGCTCGCGTGTGTTGCTTACGCCGCTGCGGTATGCTGTCTCTGGGTTCATGCTGCACTGTGCTATATGTCTTATGATGCTTCTGTATATTCGTAATACTTCTGGCTCGCGGCTCACAACCTCTGCGGCGGCCTCAACATTCCCCTCAACAAGAGCCTTCACAGCATCGCGGTGAATCGTGAGCGCAACGTTATGTAAGCTGGTTATCATATCATCAAGCTTTTTTTCCTCCTGCTGCTCAGACACTATGAAGACTACAGTCCTATCATCTTCCCGCGCAATATCTATGCCAGGGAGGTCCATACGTACTTCTCTGAGCTGCCTCTTCCTATCTGCTGCTAGTGGTTCTGAAGACATTACAACTATCTCGTCTGCTCCCTGCATGTAGTATGTCCAGATGGCGTATCTTACTGAGCGCATGTTTCCGAGCTTGTCAAGGTCTATCTCCACCTTCCTCCTCTTCCCTATCACATCGCGCGCAACTATCTTCAACGCTGCGCCGTCCTCTGACATGAAGAGCTTAGAGCCCTTCCGAAGCCTCTGCTTCAAAACCCACCAACGCGGCAACGTTATAGTATAGCTCCCACCCTTAATCGCCTGCAAGTTCCTAACGCTCGGCCTAGATGGCACCGACTTACCCACAGCGTCCTCCCAAACGAATACCCATAAACGAGCTAAATAAGCCTAGAACCATTTAGCCGATTACTAAATTATATTTTTAAATCATTACTTATAAAATACTTCAACAAAAACTATACATAAACTCCTGGAAAACACCCGTACAATTGTTAGGAACAGATTAGGTGAAAGTGGTTTCTTTTTGTGTTGGTTTTAATTTATATAATTAGCATATTATATGTATAGATTAACTCAAAACAATACATACCGAATAAAATTTATATACGTCCGTGAAGAACGGGAAATCATGCAAATAGACCGAGAGGGTTCGGCTCCTAACATATTCCCTGGCAACTGGGATGTAGTTACTCAGGAGCTACTGAAGACCTATGAGGCTTGGTTTAAGCAGAACTGGGGGCCTGTTGAGCTTCCCTGGGACGAGCTGGACAGGAAGAACTTTGACGACAACGAGGCTGTGGCGCAGGCTTACTGGATGGCCAAGCTCGCGCTCTTTGAGAAGTCTGGGATAGGTGCTTTTAGCCTCGCCACGCTACAAGCTGCGCGCTACAACATGGAGGACCCGACCAAGAAGTTCCTCGCAGGAGTAACGTATGACGAGTGTAGGCATGATGAGATATGCCGCCGCGCATGTAGCAGGCTCTGCCCAGGCTTCCCATACAAGTTCAAGCCCAAGAACACCCTTGAGGAGAAGGCTCTCAGGAACATTCAAATACTATACGATAATGCGCGCCGATATTGGAGCGCCTTTGAGCAGGCATGGCAGAAGTACCCGCTTGAGCTGATATTCTCAAGCTTCTTCTTCGCCGAGATAGGTGCTCAGCTAATCTTCAAGCAGGTTGCGGAGAAGTCTAGGCTCTCAGTCTATAGGCAGGCTTTCTCCAACATAACGAAGGATGAGTCGCGGCATCTGGCTGGAACTTTGGCGCTTCTTGAGAGGCTGGCTAGTGAAATGCCGAAGGAGCAGAAGCTCATGATAACACGCCAGATGAAGCATGGTTTCATCTACCTCTCGCCGCTCCTATACCGCCCCATGCACGAGTTCTGGCGACTTCCAGACGACTTCTATGAATGGGACAGGAAGCTAGAAGAGATAGCCGCTGACGCTGGTCTCGGAGTCCCCACACTTGAGGAGAAGAGCGAGAAATGGTATCAGGCTATACAGCTGCATAGAAAGAGGCTCGAAGACCTAGGCATCCCAGTGCCAGCAATCAAAGAAGTAGGTGTTGACGGCGTTGAGATATCCGTGAAGAAGGACGACAACATCATAGCCACACCACTATAATCCATTAATTCCAGCGTCTTTCAAATATATTTGGTATGATTTTTTACGTCAAAAAATCGTGTAGGAGCGGGTCGTTATTATAACTTATATTGTACAGCTAGGCATTATAGCTTTTGGTATTTATGGTATTGCTTAGTCTTCCCCACTATTTACGCGAGATTATGTCATCACCAGTTATTTGTGTTGATGAAGATTCTGCTGTTGGTGAGGCTCTTCAAGTTATGAATGGGCATAATATTGGTTCTGTTGTGGTTTTGCGTATTGGTGTGCCTGTTGGGATGCTGACTGAGCGCGATATACTCAGAGGGCTGGTAATCTATAAGGGCTTGCCAGAGCTGAAAGTGAGTAAGCTTATGTCAAGCCCCTTGATAACATGCTCACCCGAAACACCTATACTCAAAGCATTTGCGCTAATGCATGAACACCATATAAGGCGGCTTCCCGTAATGGATGGAGATAAGCTGGTGGGCATAGTAACCGAGAGGGACATAATATACTGGATGCTTAAGCTGGTAGGCTATGGTGAGAAGAGACATTAGGGCTCCAGCCCGTATCTATGTTGTGCCAGTATTGTTGGCTTTGTGCCGCTTATCAAGACTACGTCTTCCAGTCTAACGCCTCCTATCTCAGGATAGTAAAGCCCAGGCTCTACTGTCGTTATCATGTTCTTTTCTAGTTTTTGCCGCTCGTTGAGGGTTAGGTATGGTTCTTCTCCTATTGTGAGGCCTACTCCATGGCCTAGGCTGTGTATGAAGCCCCTTGTCTCTGCTTCGCGGTTTCCTTGGTAGAGGTCAAGTATTGTGAGCCTCCCACGTGATTTGAAGAGCTTGCATGTTGCTTGCATGGGCTCCATACATGGAGCCCCTTCGCGTAGCGTGTCCATCGCCTCGCTGTGAGCAGCTAGAACGTCCTCAAACATCGTGATAAGCTCCCTTGATGGTCTTCCAACCGCGTATGTGCGTGTAAAGTCAAACCAGTAGCCCGTGCTGTCTTGTGGGAAGATGTCAAAGACTATCGGCTCTCCCTCGCGTATTGGTTCGTGTTCAAGCCCCTTCTCATGTGGATCTGCTGATGATGGGCCAGCAGCTAGGATATGGTCTTCTGGGAGGGATAGTCCCTCCTCAGCGCACCATACGCGGATGAGCCGCTTAACCCAGCCTATCCTGACAACCTCACCCCCATACGTCGCAACCCCCTCACGAATCTCCATGCTGCGCAGAAGCTCCTCCAAGCGTCTAACCACGTTTAGCGTCTTCTCACCAGCGCGTTTTATGGCGCCAACCTCCCAATCGTCCTTTGTTCTTCGCGCGATGTCAAGTATTGTGGGCCGCTCCTCACCGACTACTGCTATACGCTTCCTGCGCAGACCGTTGAACACGTTTATTATGCTGCTAGCCTCGTTTCTCCCGTGTAGGGCTACCCTGCCCCTCACGCGGCTCTCCCTGACAATCCTAGCCAGTAGCTCTACGAAGGCCTTGCGCCTTCCATGGCGTTTAACCAGCTTAGGATAGTCGTAGTCGTTGTATGTCTTCACGTTTTTTACAATACCCTTCTTGGCGCTTCCCACATCAAGGGCGCTCACAACGAGCAGGGGCTCGTCGCCGCGTTTCTTCAGATAAACACCCCCTCGCGGCAGCTCGCAGCGGGTTAGATAGGCCAGCTCAGGATTCCCTAGGGTAGAGTCGCCGTAGCAGAGAAGAGCAGCTATACCGCGCTTCCTCATCAAAGAATCAAGCTCGCCAATCATATCTCCCCATGTAAGGAACGACAAGCACTATATACCTGCTGGGCTATACTCAGCGCGTCCTCAGCGTCAAGACGTGTATAAGGCTCCTCTGGCGGTGTTCCTGTCTTCATACATACTAAGCTCTCTTTCGCGTCTGCATGTATTAATCGTTCCTCAACCTGCCTTAGGTATGAGCGCACCATGTAAAGGTTATTCAATCTCTATCACCTCTCCAAACCTATAGTCTGGCTTCAAATCCCAATACCAGCGCCTACCTACATGCACGCGCCTGGCACCAAGTTCCCGCAGTCTCTCGTTAAGTCTATCTAGGATTTTTCTGAAGAAGCCTCCCTTAACATAGAGTATTTTCGCGTCTTTAACCATGTCAAGGTAGAGCGGCCTTATTCTATTCGCTTCTTCTGGAGTTAGTAGCATCGGTGAGAAGTCGGTGTATATTCCCCTACTCCAGAGCTCGTCTAGAAGCTCCTTTACAGACCGCTCTGCCTGCATGAATAGTTCCTGCCTCCTTAGCCTACTTGATGGCAGGCCTTCAACAATTACGAGCAAGTCCACGTCGCTGTCATCTCTCGCATCACCCCTAGCCACGCTGCCGCGTAGACGACGAGAGATACTAGGCGCTCACCGAAGAACTCTTTGAGAGCCCTGAGGAGCGCGTTGAGTAGTTCTTCGTATTCCTGCCGCAACTCTCTAATAGCCATAGAGTAGCCTGGGTTAAAAGAACTCCCTCTTCAAGCTTTTAAGACTCTTGGTCTTTTGTGATTGGTATGGCGAGTGTGGTGGAGCTTAGGGAGAGGTTGTTGGCGATTGATTATGAGCACACTGCTGGGGCTATAGAGTCGTTTATCGCCGAGAAGGTTGGTGAGAGCGGCGCGCGTGGTGTTGTCGTGGGGCTTAGCGGTGGTGTTGATTCATCTGTTACAGCTACTCTATGCGTACGCGCACTCGGTAGTGAGCGCGTTTTAGGCCTGGTTATGCCGACCAGCTTTACACCAAAGCAAGACGTTGAAGACGCTGAGTGGCTAGCTAGCTGGCTTGGAATTAGATGGCGGAAGATTATGATAGACCCGATAGTTGATGCCTTCGCCGCGCAGATGGGTAAGCATACCCAGAGCCAGGAGCTTAAGATACCCTTCGCAAACCTCCGCGCCCGTATAAGGATGGCGCTATTATATTTCCACGCCAACGAGGAGAATCTAATTGTGGTTGGTACTGGTGATAGGAGCGAGGCGCTCATAGGCTATTATACGAAATACGGCGATGGGGGTGTTGACCTTCTCCCCATAGGTGGTTTGTATAAGTCTCAGGTTAGGCGGCTGGCGGTTCATCTTGGTATTCCTGATAG
Source organism: Candidatus Pelearchaeum maunauluense (assembly GCA_030059675.1). GTDB lineage: Archaea > Thermoproteota > Nitrososphaeria_A > Caldarchaeales > Caldarchaeaceae > Pelearchaeum > Pelearchaeum maunauluense. The sequence goes on from JANVYQ010000001.1 coordinate 266,803, forward strand.
GATAGCGTTTAAGCCCAGTAGCCCGCAGCTCTATCCTGGTCATAGGGCTGTTGATGAGATTCCGCTGGACTATGATTTGTTGGATGTTGTTCTTGCGTTGTTGTTTGATGAGCGCCGTGATGTGGGTGAGGTGAGCCGCGAGGCTGGGGTGCCCCGCGAGGTGGTTGAGCGTGTCTTGGTGATGCATAACAGGTCCCAGCATAAGCGGAGCATGCCTCCTATAGCGCCTATCTCCTAAGCATCTCCCTATATATCAGGCCGACATCAGCTTCTAAGGCATGTCCAAAGGCGCGGAGGACTATATCAAGCGGATGTCTGACGCCCTCCGCTCAGGGGCTAGGATGCTCTCTGAGACCTGCCCCGTATGCAGTAGCCCGCTCTTCAGCCTAAGCGGGGAGCTATGGTGCCTAAAATGCAACCGCCGCGTAGTGAGGGTTCGGGAGGAGACAGAAGCAACAGCAGCGACAGTCCCCTACATACTCTCAAGCCTCAACAACACCCTAACAGCCAAGATAGAGGAGCTCAACATCCTACTACAGCGCGAGGTAGACCCTGAGAAGATTCACAAGCTAACACAAACGCTTGACAGCCTCCTCAGGGTTCTCCGTGAGAGCCGCCGACTAGAGGCTGAGAGCAGGAAACAGGAGCAGTAGCTTCACAGCCGTTTTGTGAATATCCTTTACAGTGAATAGACAATTATGTAGTGATGGGATACGCTAATGATATAGAATAATATCTATTGATATTCTAGAGTTAATACTCTTGTATCATGTGAAGCCCTTATAATTATTCTCCATCCGTTTCGGCTGGAACCCTAGTAGCCAATAATTGAGTATTATGGTAAAAATTTTCTCATCTAAGCTCATTTCTTGAACAAGAATAAGCTGTACGGTATCTCTCCATAACTAGCTCCTGCTTCTCGTGAAGATTCACAGAGCATCTACAGCCTGTGGAGCACTTTCTCCACATTTCTACCCTTTTGCTGGTTCCATAGGAAATGAAGGGGTCGTTATGGCTGTCTCAACAGGTGAAGAAGTCATATAGCCCAGCCTCAACTCACGCTGGGCTGAATAGCTTACTTTCCTGTCTGGCTGGCCGTTTGCTGGTCTTATATTGCTGGCCTTCATCTCCCATGGCCAAAACACCAAACAAGCCACCGCCACCCCAACATTTCCTATGGAACGCCAATCAACAAACAACAGCCAAAAACCAGAATAAATGAAAATACATTTGACAACTTGATACAATTTTCTATTCTTTTAGTCTTAAGTCTTCTATGGATTACGAAGCTATGGAGCATACTTGTCGTCAAGAGATAAGATAAGAAACGTTGCTCATCAGGAGCTGTCTCAATTACAGTGGAAAGCTGGGGGTGGGGATCCTCTTGGTGATATTTTGGCTAGGCTGGAGTCTGGTCGGCGGATTATTTTGAGCCGTGATGTTCTGAGGGCTGATTATCTTCCAGAATCTTTGCCGCACCGCTGGGAGCATATACGTAGGATGGGTGAGGTTTTGGCGCCCTGCCTCATCGGCGGAAGGCCGTCAAACCTGTTCATCTATGGGAAGACGGGGACTGGCAAGACTGCGGTGGCCAAGCATGTTTTGAAGCGGTTCTCTGCAGAAGCTTCCCACCGCGATGCGAGGGCGAGGTTTGTCTATGTGAATTGCCGTATTGCTGGGACGGAGTATCGTGTTTTGGCCGAGATATGCGCCAGCCTAGATGTTAGGATTCCCTTTACGGGGCTCTCTAAGGCTGAGGTCTGCAGCAGGATGAGGAACGGACTCAACAGGCTGGGCGGCATGCTGGTAATATGCTTGGACGAGGTTGATGTGCTGGTGAAGAGCTTTGGCGACGGGCTTCTCTACGAGCTGACGCGAAGCAATGACCAGGGCTCTTCGGGGCATGTGGCCATTATCGGGATTTCAAACGACCTGATGTTTAAGGAGCAGCTTGACCCGCGTGTGTTGAGTAGCCTTAGTGAGGAGGAGCTGGTCTTTCACCCCTATACCGCTAATGAGCTCGCTGATATACTGAGGGAGCGCGCTGGTATGTCGCTTAGTGAGGGCTCTTATGATGAGAGCGTGATTAGGCTCTGTGCTGCTCTAGCTGCTGCCGAGCATGGTGATGCGCGTAGAGCTCTTGACCTTCTCCGCGTGGCTGCCGAGGTTGCTGAGCGCGAGGGGGCTGAGCGGATAGAAGAGAGACACGTCAGGGCTGCCCAAGGCCTTATTGAGCGCGGCCGCGTCTATGAAGCATTATCATCGCTCCCGCTGCATAGCAGGATAGTCCTCCTAGCCGTGTTGGTGGCGAGTAGGGAGGTGGGTAATGGGATTGCAACCTCCGGAGCGATATACTCAACTTATAAGGCTCTCTGCGTTGAGGCTGGTGTTGAGCCGCTCACAGACAGGAGAGTGAGCACGCTCATCTCGGAGCTTGATATGCTGGGTGTTGTGAGCTGCGACCTCGTGAGCTTCGGTAGGCATGGGCGGACTAGGAGGATAAAGCTGGCTATAAACAGCGACGAGGTTATGAGCGTGTTTGAGCGCGATGAGCTCCTATCCCCACTAGCCTCTAAAATACTGAGGAACGCTCCCCAGAACTAGGTGAGCGTCGAGCGCGCTAGCTTATCAGCCTCGCGGAGAGGCTCTGGATACTCATAGTTAAAAACAGCAACCAACGCTGGTACGTCTTCAAGCCTAACACCATAGCCAGGGCTTATGTAGTAGCTCTTTCCAGAGCGGGGCTTGACGGCATAGCCCACAGTCTTGTTGTTTAGTATTATGGGCGCCATACTGTCAGTGAATTCACCCGCAACGCCAGCCAGTAGTTTCTTCGCTATCCCTACTGTTGGTTTTCTGAGAGCCGCGCCTAGGAAGGTGGCCATACCAGCCTCGCGGGGATGCGCTCTCCCGTGAGCATCCACTAGCAAGACATCCCAGGAGGAGCTAAGTAGCTCAACCGCCGCGAAGAGCGCTGGGGCTTCGCGGAGAAAGAGTAGGCCTGGAACATAGGGGAAGGGAGGCTCACAGAGGTAGGTTCTACCCTCCAACACGCGGCGCTCTCCAACGCTCCACACAACCGCAGCGCCAGCCATGACGTCATCGCCATAAGCAGCATCAACCGCGCATACACGCCTCACATGGCCTAGAGGCGCGTCATAGCCGCGCACAGCATCACTAACCCAGCTCTGAAGCTCCTCAAAAAACCTCAAAACCTCACGCGCGCACATGTAGCAATAAGAAGAGAACATAGTCATAGAATAAACTATCTACCAACGCCTCATAGCAGGTGGAGGTCGTCGCTGGATAACATGCCGACAAGCTTGGAGACGCGAGGAAGCCTGCACCCGAGCCTCCTGTGCCGCGATACTACTATAGGCCCGCGCACAGCGCGCACAAGCTCACCTAACGCTCTCTCAGCTTCCAAGTGGTGTATAACGGTGAACATGAATGCCTGGTCTAGGGTTTTGTCTCTTATGGGTAGGTGGTGTATGTCGGCTTGGATTAGGTGCGCCTCCCCGCGTAGTTTTGGGAGTGCTTGCCGTAGCATCCCAGCGGACTTGTCTATCCCTATGTACGCCTCGTATGGTATGTTGTTGGAGTGTAGGTATTCTAGGAGTAGTGCTGTTCCACACCCAGCGTCTAGAACCTTTCCGAGGCATGTGATTCGGAGAAGCCTGAAACACTCGCGGTATTTCTCCATCTGCTCCTGCCCGTATAGCTCGTCATAGCCAGGGCTGAGGGCGTCGTAGTCCAGCGAGGCCATGACAGCCCGCAGACCCCAGGCATGAGAGAGGCCTGGTAGATAATTAAATTCACCCAATCACGCGGCTTATGTTAAGGGAGGCTTCCCAGCCCCTTGCCCCGCGTTGTTGGAATAGACCTGGCAGGCTCCCCCAGGAGACCAACAGGCTACTGCGCCGTTTGGGGCGAGCCTATACGCTGCGAGGCTGGCGTGGTCTATCAAGACAGGGAAATCATAGACCTCATTACACGCTTCTCCCCTGATGTAGTAGCGATAGACGCGCCTCTCACACTACCGCGCGGTAGGAAGAGCCTAGACCGCCGCGAGCGCGCTCACTTTAGGGAATGCGACCTAGAGCTGCGTAGGCGTGGGATAAGGTTCTTCCCGATAACCCTAGGCCCCATGCGCAGCCTGACGCGGCGCGGAATCACGCTGCGCGGCCTGCTGGTGGAGAGGGGCCTCAACGTGATAGAGGTCTATCCAGGTGGCGCGCAGGACGTTCTCGGCCTTCCGAGAAAGCATCGCGACATTCGCGGCCTGCTCGCTGGTCTGAGGAGGATGGGGTTTAGATGCCTCAAGAGAGACGCCTCAGGAGACGAGGCCGACGCCGCTACATGCGCGCTAGTCGGACTACTATACCTCCGCAACAGCTACGAAGCGCTAGGAGACGTGGAAGAGGGAGTGATAATAATGCCTAGGAGAGAGTCTGGGCTATAGATACCTGCTCGCTACTATGCTCCCCACAGCTATACACGCCAGCGTGTATAGTATCATGTAGCCCGCGTGTATCTGGAGGGGACTTGGGCTGCTTATCCCAAGGAGGAAGTAGCGCGAGAGCGATGTTGAGTGCGTGAGGGGGTTTAGAGATGCCGCCAGCTTCAGCCAATCTGGCATCTGCCGCAGGGGGAAGATAGCATTACTGGTGAAGAGCAGCGGTAGATTAACCAAGTTGGCTACTGAGATAACTAGGTCGTGGCTGGTTATCCTGATCGCTATAGCCGTGAATATAGCCGCGAGCGCCAGTATGAGCGAGGCCATCACAACATAAACTGCCAGTATATCCAGTATTGTTATCCCCTGCCTGGGTGTGAAGCCCACGACAAAGACGAAGAGGAGCATGAAGCTGAACTGGAGCAATCCTTTCGCGAGTGTTGAGAGGGCTTTAGCCAGGCAGATGCTCACACGCGGTATAGGCGCTGCGCGCATACGCTCAAGATAGCCTAGACGCTATCCACCCACTTAAAGCTCCTACCGGCAAATATGTATGTGTGTTTAGGAGGCGGCTATCTCCAGCTCCTCAACAGACCTGCCCGCGCTCTCAACTCCCCTCACACGCCACGCTAGGGCTGCGAGGAGGCCAGCGAGCCATATAACAGAGGCTAACAGCAGGAATGTATGAGCTGCTATCTGTGCCTCGTACAACGCCACCAGAGCTCCCGAAACGCCTGTGAGGCTTGTTAGGAAGCCCACGAGGGATGCTCTGACGCCTGTGGGGAACAGCTCGCTCTGCATGGTGCTGAGCGACGCCCACGCCCATTCGGAGAAGATGAGAGTTATGAAGAGCGCCGTGTAGAATGCTGCCGCTATCGCCGCTGTGTGAGCCAGCATAACCGCGAGTGAGCCTGCAAAGCCTCCCGCAAACGCCAGGAGAACTGCGAGCCGCCTAGCGCGGTCTATCAACGGTATGAGCAGAAAAGCACCAATCGAAGCGCCTAGATTGGCCGTGAATATAACCAGCGGCGCCGACTCAACACCAAAAGCAAAGCCAGAAGCATAGGGAGCATAATAGGCCATCATACCATAGGTAACGTACTGCGCTACCGTTATCACGGCTAGGATGATGAGTCTAAACCAATACCTAGCTATCGCCTCGCCTAGGCTTACTTCGCGCGCTGCAGCTGTGGGGAGCCTCGCCTCGCCTATGGCTCCAGCGACACGCTCAACTATCCTCACCGCCTCACTCTCCCTGCCCTTGAGGAGAAGCCACCTGGGAGACTCTGGAAACCCCACCCTAGTCAAGCCCACAACCACCAGCGTCCCAAGAGCAGAGGCAAGCAGATACTCAACCTGTATGAACGCATCCTCGTATATCGCCGCAAAGACAAGAGCCAAGCCAGCAATCATAGCGGCACCAACATTCCAGAAGTTGGTAGCCAGCATCAACGCCTTACCGCGATGGTGCTTCGGAGAAAACTCCGCAATAGCAGAATACGCGGCGCCAAACTCACCCCCAATACCGAACGTCATAAGCGAGGTGAGCACAGCGAGGGCTATGGTGTTGGTGTATAGGAAGAAGAGGAGAGTGAGAGCCGCAACCTCTATCACCAACGCGGCGGTGAACATAGGCCTCCTACCAACCCTATCAGCGAGCATACCAAGAACTATAGCGCCGAGAGTCTCCGCGAGCAGGTTAGCCGCGAATATGACTGGATAGTATTCTGGTGATATTATGAACACTACAAGCGGCGCTATTGAGAACATCACGCCATCAAGCAGGTAGGTTAGCGAGACTATGGAGAAGAGCCTCCAGTGGCCGCCGCGCCATGCCGCGTGGTCTAGAGCCTCCACGATGCTCTGGCTACTCATAACCCTTGGAAGTCTGCGCCACTAGGATTACCTTATAAACCATGTTATAACCAGCTTATAGAAGTCCTAAGCTAAAAGAGAAGGAGGCTGAGTAATGTCCTCAGTAGCCCTAACAACCCAAACACTCTCACGCCTAGCCCTCTCCACAAGCTCAGGCATAGCCAGAGAGCAGTAAACCAGCAACAGGCGCCTAGGTCTGAGATAAGCTGGATACCTCTCCTCTAGTATGTGGAGCTTGGAATAGAGCTCGTCAAGGACGCCTACGCCAGCCCTTACAGAGGTCTCACCCACAACACAGAGGTCGTCGGAAACCCCGTAAATATCCACCTCAAGGTCAGGAAGCTGAAGCCGCCCCAGCTCAACATTAACACCCATCTCACGAAGCCTATGCCTCACAACAGACCTACCCTCATCCTCAATATCAAGAGTAAGCTTCTCAAGAGTTCTCTCAACCCTACCAAGCCTAACATCCATACGGCTAAAATCAAGCCGCAACAGCCTCATCTCCTCCAAAATCTTAATTTGCTCACCACGCAAACTTCTCATCTCCTCCAAAATCTTAATTTGCTCACCACGCAAACTTCTCATCTCCTCCCATACCTTAGCCTGCTCTTCGCGAAGTCTCTCAATCTCCTTCCATATTTTGGTCTGCTCTTCTCTGAATTTCCTTATCTCCTCCCATGTTTTTTCAATTTCCTTCCATATTCTTCCCTGTTCTTTGCGTAGCTCTTTCTGCTCTTCTGCTATGCTGTCAAGTCTCTTTAGAACATCGGCTATCCCTAGGTAGCCTAGGACTGTGTATCTGAATTCTTCGTCTTCCTTGAGTAGTTTTAGGAATTCTCCGCGTATCCCCAAAGCCTGTATATAGCTTGCTTTGTGTTGGATTTAAGATGCGCGGCTCCTCTTTCTTATGGTTTAAATGGCCATTCCTCGTGCTTGTATGCGGCGTCCCAGAACAGGTATTCGTATATTGTGGATGTTCTGAAGTGCCGCTTCATGGCTTTCTTCTCTTCTTCGCCAACCTTGGTGTATGTCTCCTCGGTTAGCCTTATGACGCGCTCAACTGCGCGTGCGTACTCTTTTGAGGAGTATGTGTCTATCCACCTCCTATACGCCTCGTTGGGTGAGCCATGTTCTAGGAGATGCTTACCAACCTCCCAGTAAACCCAGAAGCAGGGTAGTATCGCCGCAATCCCCTCGTGGAATGGTCTGGAATATGCTACTGCTGTAAGGTAGTTTGTGTATGCTGTGTCGGTCATGTTCATGGGTGTGTCGTATATCTTCTCTAGGTTCATGCCCCACTCTGATAGTAGGAACTCGTGGAGTGATGCGCGCTCTACTGTGAGAGCATCGAGGGCGCTTGTGAGGAGTATGGTGGCCGAGTCGTCGTCGGGAGCCTTAACCCCTACTAGAGCAACAGCCCGCGCAAACTGGCTCAGATACAACGCGTCTTGGATTACGTAGTCCTTGAAGGTTTCCATGGGTAGTGCGCCTGAGACGAGTCCCTGTATGAATGGATGCTCCAGTATGCCTTCATAAACATCGCTTATTAGCCTCCAAAGCTCCTCGCGTGGTTTGACCATGCTATAGTAGGTTGGAGTATCTCTAGATAAAACCTGCTGAGCGACGCGCAGACTGGAATATGTTGCTTGGCTGCTTTAGGGAGATATTCTCCTGATGGCGAATGCCAGGTCCATCGGTATATCCTCGCTAAGCAGCCTGCTCAACTCAACAAGTATATCATGTACAAGAATGCGCGAGCCTGCGCCAAACAGATTCTCCAAAGCCTCTATGAACGCTTCAGGCTTCTTCACTATATCCTCCCGTTGTATCTGGTAGCTGTTCTCCAGGTGCCAGTAGATTATTCTCTTCGCATTCTCGCCTAGCCTGCCGAAGGCGCTGTCTACGGCGTTTAGCATCACAGCCTGCCCTGCTGAGGCTTCCATCATGTCCTCCCAATGATATCCCCGATTCAAGCCTATTCTAATTGATATTTCACAATAATATATATGTATAAGGCAGGTAAACCATATTAAAGATGGAAAACGGCGGTGAATGAGGTGAAGCTAGGCTCTACACCAACGGAAGAGGCGGTAGCTAGGGTAGTTGCGGCCGCCATGAAGTGGGGACCAACAAAGGTAGCTAGGATAGCTACCGAGTGCGGAATCCCAACAGAGACTTGCCGCCACTACATTAAGACGCTCTTCAAGAAAGGCTACACTTTCACAGCCGTCGTTGACTATCATGCTCTTGGGCTACAGCAGTGTATGGCGTTGCTGAGGCTAAGCCGCGAGTGGCGGCGTGGCTTGCGTGAGAATAATCTAGTCAGGTGGCTGGAGAGGATATATGCGGTATACCGCGCTGGCTTGGCTCAGGGTGGGGAGTATTTGTTCCACGTAGCGGTGCCGCAGGGTGAGGAGAGGGAGTATGTCAAGCTCCTTGAAGACCTTGTGGAGAAGGAGGTCATAGAGCGGTATGAGTTCTACATGGTTAAGGACGGCTACTACGCGCCGCGCTGGATAAAGATGTACAGCCTCCTCCGCGACGCGTGGAGAAGCACGCCACTGGAGACCGAGATACAGAAAACCCCAATAACCTACAACAACGGAACAACAGACGTAGATAAGCTAGACCTCGCGATAATCCTCAGGCTGGAGATAGACCCAAGAAAACACAACCGCGAGATAGCCAAAGAAACAGGATACTCGGCGCAGCTCATAAGCTACCATAGACAGAAACATGTAGAAGGACAACGGCTCATAACGGGATTTGTAGCAGAGCTAACTAGGGAGTCTCACGAGAGAAAGCTGCTGATTATAGCAACAAAGAGAGAAGAGCTCATAGACGAGGCTCTGTTGAATTATATGCATTTGAGGATTGAAACACCAGATAGTTATGTTATCTATCGTCTGCATCTTCCATTTCAACTACATACCAAGCTAACCCCAGATATTCAATCGCTCTTGTTGCATCATGATAAAATCATACGTTTCGGAATACCTCTGGAGCATTATAATGCTGATGGAGAGTGGACTAGCATTAGGCTATTCTTACAGAATGTTGATGAGGTTGTCGCTACAATTCGGCGAGAATAACAAAAGAGGTAGAAGGTTGAGAAAATAGAGGAGGGTGGAGATAGCTTTAGCTAGCTTAAATCCCATCCTGGTAGTGGTGGTCCTGCGTTAGCTGATATTATGAGCTGTAGCGCTAGTAGGGCTGTTAGGGTTGCTAGGCCTAGGACTGTCCATTTTGACGGCTTTGTTGCGAAAAGGCTTCGTATCGCGAATATGCGTATCATACTCCTTATACACCGCTATTTTCTAGACTTAGGTTGGAGATAACTTTTTCGTTTTGATTTCTCATGATAGTATATAAAGCTTTAGCAGATTATAAACCATAAAACAAAACAACCAAAGTAAGGATGTTTGAAAAAGGAAAGAGAGTTTTCGGGGTTTAACGCCTCTTCCTCTGGTATTCGTAGGACTCTCCTGGGTTTAGGACTACCACTTTAACGCCCTTGGCTTTTCTCTTGACTAGGCGGGCAAACTCGTTGGGGTCTTGTTTTATCGCGTCAAAGGTGTTGTAGTGCATGGGTATCGCTACTTTTGGTTTTATGAGCGCCGCTGCTACCGCTGCTTCTGTCGGGCTCATGGTGAATAGGCTTCCTATCGGTAGTAGTGCTATGTCTGGCTTGTAGAGCTGTCCTATCAGCTTCATGTCGCCGAAGAGTCCTGTGTCGCCTGCGTGGTAAATTGTTGCTTCTTCGCCTCGTATGATTATGCCGCATGGGTTTCCTGAGTGGTGTGCTGGTGTGAGCGCCGCTCTTATCCCCTCAACATCAAAGAAGCCGCCTATGTTAGCGCCTAGGGTTTTCTCCACACCCGCGTCGCTGGCCTTGACGGTCAGCTCATACATGCCAACAACGGTGGCGCCCAGCCTCTTAGCAAGCTCAAAAGCATCACCCACATGGTCAAAATGCTCGTGGGAGACGAAGACGATGTCAGCCCTGTCTATCTCCTCAGGCTTCACAGAGGCAACAGGGTTCTGCGACAGGAATGGGTCTATGAGAATCACCTTACCGTCCAGCTCAATACGCCACGCGGCATGACCGAGCCACTCAAGACGCGCCATACAAAACACCAGCAATAACGGGGTGTGCTGACACTATTTAAACAGAAGGAGCATTATTGTAGAGATTTAAGAGAGAGACGAATGCTTGGATAATGTTGGGATGGGTCTCGTCTATGTGAATGGCTCAGTAGCCTATGGCGGGAAGAGGGTTAGGGTCAGCTTCTTAGTGGATTCATGCGCCACCTATACTGTCTTGAAGAAAGCTGTCTGGGCTGAGCTGGGCTTAAAGCCTATGAGGGAGTCCGAGTTCATACTGGCTGACGGCACGGTGATAAAGAGAGCGTTATCAGAGGCCTTGATAGAGCTTCCAGGCTATGGAGAGTATCACAGCCCAGTAGTCTTAGGCGAGGAGGAAGACGAAAACATGCTGGGAGCGGTAACTCTTGAGATATTCGGGCTGGTTTTAGACCCGTTTAAACGCGAGCTAAGGCCTATAAGGTCTTTGATGAAGCTTCTAGCCGCTAAGCTCTAGGTAGAGCTTCACGGCAAGCTCGGCGAATCTTGGGTCGTTAATGTCGGTGCCCAACTCCTCTATGGCTACGTTTCTGCCTAGCTGTTGTTTTAGGCGTTCTACGAAGAGCTTATTGCTCCCAGGCTCGTATAGCTCTCCGCCCTCTACGTCTAGGACTGACCAGCCCCTCGTGGGTATTACGAATGCTATCCCCCTTTTGAATTGGTTTAGCTTCTGGGCTAGCGTGTCGCATACCTGCATGAGCTCCTCGCGGATTAGCCTGACGTTGAGGTTGTATGGGTTGTGGGTGGATTTTACATCCCTCCCTGAAGCGTTGGGGTATGCTCTCAAGGGGGCCGAAGACAAGGTAGTTGATGCTCCCTGGAGCAGCGACTAGCGGCGGTACGCGCTCAGCAAGCGCGAACGCAGTAGAGTAGGACGGATGACCATGAATAACAGCGTTCAACTCAGGCCTAGCCTTGTAAATCCCTAGGTGGAAGCGATACTCCTTAGAGGGCTGCCCCTCCCCCAAAGCTTACGCCCCTCAAGGTCTATAACGCTCATCATGACGAGCATCCTATCGCTGTGGTAGTTACCCCCCTCTTGGGCAGCCCCACTCCTAGGCCTCCTCCCCAACCTCCTTATCAAATCCCTATACCTCTTGCCTTTGAGGCCTGCCGTTATGAAGTCTCCGTCCGCCTCGATCACGCCTGACAGCCTAGCCACGTCCGTCTGACTAGATAGGATGGGTAGAATCTTATACACGGTGCCACATCCTATCTTGAGGGGTAGGCCGTGATGGAGGTGTTCACGAAGAGAAGGACGAACTCTACTAGGCTTAGCCTAGAGTAGTGCAGCAATGTTCCAGTCTTGTCGTTAAAGCTCCCACCACATCCCCTGCAGAGATACCTACCCCACCTCTTAAACAACCCCTTATCCAGACACTATTGTTAAAGTTTAAAAATAACTTAATCGAATAGTATGAATGGATAAGACAAGCCGCAGGGCCCTCGAATGGGGGCTCTGCTATAATCGTGTCTCTTCTATTATGTCGTATATATAGGTTACTTTATCTGCTAGTAGTTTCAAGTCTCTTCCTAGAGCGTCTTTAAACGAGGCTATCTCCACTCGTTTTCCTTGGTCTTTTACAGTCTTCACGGCTTCTATGTAATCCGAGTCCCCACTAACCAGTATAGCCGTATCGTATGCATTCCTAAATGCAAGCGTTATCAGTTTAGTTACTAACGCAACATCGACGCCCTTTTCTATTCTTATCGATTGTCCTTGAAACTGTCTCTCCCTTAGAGGCCTTGCGAACACCTCTATCCCGTTGAGGCTTAGGTTATCGTAGAACTTCTGAGGCTTCTTATCAGGATGGTATGAGCCGAAGAATTAACTCCTAACAAGATACCTATCCCCGCAGAGTGATTTAACAAGCTTAAGATAGTCAATCCTTAGTTGTTTCTTGTTTCTAGCACTCCACCGATTAGCCGAGTGCAAAACATTAGAACCATCTATGAAAATCATTACCCGCTCCAAATCAATCACTCAACCCAAGCTCCTTAAGCAGTCGTGGGTTTTTCTTCGCTATTAACTCTGTTAACCGTTCGTAAAATTCGACAGCTTCTTCTAATGCTTTAACCTTCTCTGATTCTAGCGGAGTATATAATGCGCCGAATATCCTCATCGCCTTATCGGCCTTCTCCATCTCGGCTTTTATCATCTCAGGCTGCGGCAAATAATACACCTTCTCAACCATACCAGTGTTATGCTCCATCCAAAGGTCTATCAACTGCTTATTCACCCCTGCGCCTTCTAGCTGTGTCCGAAACCAATTCCGAAAAACATGTGGATGCAAAACATAGGCCGAGCCGTCAGGCGTCTTCATATCTAAACCTAATCGCTTGAGCAAAGCACCATACTCCTCGTAGAAACGGTTCTTCGGTATTGGTTTCTCAGGATCGCCATTAACGTGAAACACATATCCCCTGTTTAGTTTCGCTTCATGAATGTAGCGCTCAAGCTCGGCTTTCAGCTCAGAGAATATAGGAACATCACGGGGGTATCCGCTCTTTGTAATCTCCCCAGGTAGGTGAATCGTGTTATTTTCAAGGTCAATATATTCAACTCGCAGTTTCAAAGCCTCGCCTAAACGTAATCCTGTCAGAGGCAGGAGATGAAGCAACAACCTCATACGTCTAGACCGTGTAGCCATTATTAGCCGCTGCAGCTCGCTTAATGAAGGGATGCGGTCTATCCTGCGCGGTGATTTCTTAGGTAGCTTAACCTTCCGCTCAGGTATGCTGATCTCATAATAGTCAAGGAAGGATCGTAGTAGGTAGAGGCGAAACCTTATGCTCTTCGGAGATAACCCCTTCTCAACCAGCTGGTTTACGAATAGTTGCAGGCCATCCAGTAGTTTACGCCTATTTCCCCTGCCTAACTCGATAAGTTCAGAAATACTAAATACGCCAAGAATATCTCTAAGCTCCTCCAAGCTCTTAACAAGGGTAGAGTCCTGTCGACGCTTAACCAACTGCGGATTCAGCCTTAAATACGGTTCAATACATTCCTCAACTGATGACTCCCCACCACCACGCCCATACCACGACATCAACAGAAATAGGGAGAGCAAAATATTTAAAAATAGTGTTTAGCACCGAACATGGGCCCGTAGCTCAGCCAGGATAGAGCACCGGGCTTTTAACCCGGGGGTCGCGGGTTCAAAGCCCGCCGGGCCCGGTTGTTATCTTGTTTTTAGTATGAGGAGGAGTAGTGCCATGCCTATTATGAAGAGGATTAGGCCTGTGAGTTCTATTATTAGTCTCCAGCTTAGTGCTGCTCCTATTATTATGAGGAGTAGGGCTAGTATGAGGAGGAGTGGTTTTGCTGTTTTTAGTTGTGGCACTTCTGGTCGTTTTCTTTGTTTGTTTTGTTGATATAATGTTTTTGGTTGTTACATGGAGAGGGCTCCTGCTGCCTTTACTCTTATTCTTATGGCGTTTCCTGGTAGGTATGCTAGTGGTATCTCGTCAACTTCTACGACTTGTACTGTGTCTGGTTTGGCTCCTGCTCTTATTGCTTCTTGTATTGCCATTTCTTTTGCCTGTTTTATCGCTTCGTCGCGACTCATGTGATCTAGTGTGAATATTCTGTCTATCTCTCCGCTTACCTGTGCTATTGCTGCTCCTATTGCGTTGGCGAACTGGAAGTGTTCTGGCCTTATTACGCGTGAGACTCCCTTCAGCTTGTCGTAGTGTGATGGTGGTATGATTATTCCGCCTCCACCCACTAGGACGACTGGGAGGGGCTCTGGGCTTGTCTTCATCTTGTCTATTGAGTTCTCCACTAGGCTTATGATTTTGCTTACCGCGCGTGTTAGGAAGTTGCCGTCAAGGTTCTTGAGTCTGTTTAGGTCTATTCTTGGGTCTTCTATCTTGGCGTAGCCCAATGCCAGTGCTACGTCTGTTGTTGTTATAGTATCTCCTCCCCATGCGAGGCCTTTTCTAACGATGTCGTAGCCTACGCTCTGCGGGCCTATCTCCACGTCTGAGTCTGTTTTTCTTACTATTGTTCCTCCACCGCAGCCTATCGCTATTAGGTCTGGCATTCTGAAGTTTGTGCGCACACCGCCTATCTCCACCGCGACCGCCGACTCGCGTGGGAAGCCTCTCACAAGAGCGCCTACTAGGGTTGTTGTCCCGCCTATGTCTACGACTATTCCGTCTTGTAGCTGTGTTAGGTGTGCTGCTCCCCTTATGCTGTTTGTGGGGCCTGAGGCTACTGTTCTTATTGGATACTTTCGCGCGTAGTCTGCTGACATTAGTGTGCCGTCGTTTTGGGTGAGGTAGAGCTTGGCCTTGTTGAGGCCTGCTTCGCGCATCGCGTTTTCAAACGCGCTTATCGCTGCTTCTGCGATGCTTATCACCGCGGCGTTGAGTATAGCCGCGCTCTCCCGCTCAAGGAGCCCTATGCTCCCAATCTCATGTGAGAGCGTTACGGGGAAGTTCTGTCCAAGCTCTTCCGCTATTATCTCTGCTGCTCTTTTCTCGTGGTCTGTTGAGACTGGTGAGAAGACTGAGCATATGGCTATTGTCTCGGCTTTCTGTTCGCGCATTTTGCGCGCCGCTTCTCTCAGCTCCTTCTCGTCTAGTGGCGCTATCTCGCGGCCATCGTATTCGTGGCCGCCTGATATGATTGTCCATAGGTTTCCCACAGCTTCGCGTAGGTCTGCTGGGAATGCGCGTAGGGGCTTTATCGCTAGTGTGGCTGGCTTCGCTATTCGTATGACGCCAACCCTGTTGAGCCGTTTCCGCTCAACTATCGCGTTGGTGCAGTGCGTGGTTCCCAGCATGGCTGCCTGAATCTCCTCTGGGTCTACGTCGCTTCCCTTCAGTACATCCCGTAATGCGTTGAGGATTCCCGTTGTTACGTCTGGTGTTGTCTGCGTCTTGACAGCATATACGAGGTTGTTCTTCTCGTCTAGGATTACGGCGTCGGTGTGTGTTCCGCCTACGTCTATCCCTATTCTGAGCGGCATCTTCCTTTCTTCACCTCTTGCACATCCTCTCCTCTATTGGTATGTAATCTATGTCGTAGCCGAAGTATCTGGGGCCTACTACCTCTAGTGCTTTTGGTGTTCGCCACTTGGGGTTGCATGGGATTCCCACGACTACCGCCCTGTATCCGTATCTCAGTCCCTCAGTTGTTATTGGCTGGCCTGTCTCCGCCTCCAATACTGTTATCAGGTCTGGGACGCTCGCGACTATCTCTCCATCCCTTATCGCTACGAGGTTCTCGTTTTGGAATCTTATCAAAAGCTCGTGGCCTGAGTATTCGTCTATCCCCTCAAACCTGGCCTCCCCTCTGGCGAAGCCAGCGACGGTTCTGCGCATCACATCAACTATCTTTCCCCTGAATATCTCGTAGCCCTTAACGTATTCAAGCATGGCTTGTATTGGGTTCTTCTTGTTCTCTCTCAGTATCCTGCCTATGGTCTCGGCCATCGTGATTGAGCCATGAACGGTTGCTTCCTTGATTTGTTTGCCTGTCATGGTGTATAGCGCTATTACGGCTGAGCCACCCATCACCACCGTTGCTGCTCTTGAGATACGCTCCGTCCATATGTTGTCTATAGTGTCTAGCATGACGAGATTCCCCTTCTCATCAACCATTATCATGGGTGTGGCTTTGACGCCGTAGAGATGGGGGACGACCATCTGTATCTCTGGGAACGCTCTCCCCATGCCGTCGCAATCAACTATAGGCACGCCCAGCCGCGCGGCTACCGCGAGCGGTATGGTTGAGTTTATGCCACCTGCCTCTATAGACATGGTTGCAACAGCCTTCTTACCAAAGCGCTTCTCAAGTATTCTGAATGCTTCAAGAGCCTCGTCCCCGCGTGGTATCTTCTCTATGATTACTGTAGGAGCGCCCATCATGGCTGTCGGTATAACGAGGTCATCATCGCTCACCTCTTCTGGGCTCAGGAGCTTGATGGGGCCATGCTCACTTATCGCGTCTATCGCCATTAGCTTGCCGATATACGGGTCTCCACCGCCTCCTGTTCCGAGAACAGCCGCGCCTATCGCTATATCCTCCACAGCACGCTCATCCAGCAAGCGCATAGGCTTTCGGCTACGTGGAATATTAGATAATTAATTAGCATTAATTAGTGTTGGTTAAATATACGATAATTGTTGGGGTTTTTGTTCTGAGAAACTTTAGTAAAGTTTATATAACTCCTATAAAGTTTTTCCGCGCATGTCGTCTCAAAAGGTCTCTAGGAGGAAGTTCATCGCCATCGCTGGCGGTGCTGTAATAGTAGCGGCGGCGGCAGGACTTGCCTACACGACCCTCACGACACCGCAGCAGAGAACGCTCAGATACTCCACGCACCCATTCTACTTCCCGCAGGACGCGGAGCAGAAGTTTGAGGAGGGGAACCAGAATCTGAATGTGGAAGTAACTTATGAGGAGTTCTTCGTCATGACGCAGAAGCAGCTGGCCAATCCCCAGACCTGGGATGTGGCCAGCTCTGGCAGGTATAGGATTATCATAGACGCTGGTATTGTTAGGCCTATACCTGTTGAGAAGATTCCGCGCTGGCAGCCTGACAAGGTCTTGAGAATCTTCCAAGAGCCGCAGCGCTTCCTAAAGGATGGCGACCTTGAGGAGACCGTCAAACGGTTTAACAAGCTAATATGGTTTGAGCCGAACAAGGTGTTTAGCGCCGTTCCGATTATGTGGAACTTTGACTCGCTGACCTATCTTCCTGAGATGCTACCATATCAAGAGCGCGGCGCCCAGTATCGTGATGTAGAGTATGGGGAGCTCTGGAACCCAGAGTGGAAGGGACACACAGCGATGCAGGACGAGGCCTTCACAGTCTTCACAGAGGTGGCCAACTACCTAGACGCGACAAAGCAGATTACCATAACGAGCGCCATCACAAACCTGAGCCAGCAGGAGGTTGACCAAATATACGACTACCTACTCCCAATAGTTAAGGACGGTTTCATCAAGACCTTCTGGTTCAAATACGGTGATATAGTCTCGCTTATGTCCACGCGTGAGATATGGATAGCGAGTACTTGGCAGCCTGTTAGTTTTGACACGCGTAAGGCTGGGACTCCAGCATACTATGCTGCGCTCAAGCATGGGCCGTTCTTCTGGTATAACTCAACATATGTGTCCAAGATGATAGACGACGCTACCGCTGAGGAGGCTATGAAGCTGGTTAACTGGCAGCTCAGCCTCTTTACGCAGCTCCTCTACACTAGGCAGGGTTATCCAACACCCGCTTATGGGTGGGATGACTATAAAAATGCTATGGGAGACGAGTTTTATGACTGGTTCTATAATGGGAAGGCTACATACCTGCCTATTGACGAGGTTCTTAAGATAACGTTCCCAGACAAGCCTGACTTGGCTGAGCTTCCAGAGAGGTTGCAGCAGGCTCTCTTCGTCCCAGACCTATACTTCAAGCACTTCTGGGTTGGTGAGCCACCTAGGACAGGCTCCCCGCATCCGAAGGGGAACATAAGAGACCTGGGCTCTGTCCAGGAGAAGGAGGAGATGACGCGCTACTTCCTCTCACCAGACCTGCCAGACAACAACGACTACTATGTCAAGAAGTATGAGGAGCTGAAGGCCCTGGTTCCCAAGTAAAGCATCCCTATCTTTCTTCATATCTCCAGCGTCTCCAAACCATAGTCTCGTCTCATCTCCTTTTTTCTTTCTTCAGCCTTGCGTGTCCGCTTGAGGTAGTAGTATTCTTGTTCCGATAGTTTTCTTCCCCTGATTCCAGCGTCTAGCCGTAGGATTGTGTATGCCGCTGTTAGAGCGTTTTCTATTGCTGCTTTCTTTGTCTGGCTGTGGTCTATTATCAGCTCACTCCACGTGTCGCTGATTTCCTGGCGCTCTGCGTTGAAGCCGTGTGAAACACCCCCCGTATTGTGTTCCCGCCTAACAGCGGTGAGCGTGTTAATCGGGTCTGCGCCAGCGTTCTGGGCTAGGAAGCTTATCAGCTCCTCAAACGCCCCAGTAATCCATATGAGGGCCAGCTGAACCCTTGACGGTAGTTTTAGCGCATATTCCATGAGTGCTTTACTTATCTCCTCCTCGGTGGCGCCTCCCCCAGGTACGAAGCGCGGAGAGCTACGTACCGCGTGGATGAACGTGGTTGCGCTCTTTATCTTCTCCTCAAAGTCCATCAACCCACGCTCATCGGGGCTCGCGAGGATTACTGTTAGCTGATGCCTGTTCTTACAGCCCCTGAAGAACATCCACTCCTTGTTGATTATCTTCTTGGACTCAACCAGCTCGGCATAGCCGAGGTCTTCCTGTGAGAGCTTGTTAAATGCTTTTGTGGGTTTTGCTCCTGTTGCCTCTGCTAGGCTTCTAATCTCTGGTGGTGAGAAGCGGCGTATTATCATGGCCTTGTTCTCTATGAATGTGGGGAATACTGCCTCGTCTACGCCTTTCTCCACCACGACGACGTTGGCCCCGCTCTCCAGTATCTCCCTGGCGTAGTTGATGAGTAGCGCCCTACGCGATGCATGTCCCCTCGCCACCTCGCCTGGCTCTTCCCACTCATGGCTTATTCTAAGGCTACGCCCAACCTTCTGCGGCATCACCAGCCCGCCCAGTAGGATGGCAATCCGCGCGCCGTGTATGGTCTTGGTTATCTCTGGGTGCGGTAGCTCCTTCGGATACGCGACGCCGTTAATCAGCACCGAGTCGGATATTGAGGAGCTTTTCATGGTTCTGAAGTCTATGAGCTCGCGTATGGGCTTCACAGCGGTGTGGCTGGGCGTTATGTGCTCCAGTATCTCGCGGGTTATCTTGGCCGCCTTCTCGGCGTGAGATGGAGAAACCCAGCTCTTGGCCCTTCTTATGAGCGTCTCCTCAACATGCGGGCTTAGTGTAATCTCTTTTGAGAGTCTATCCACCACCTCGCCAGCTATGCGCAGCGCCTCGCTCACAGCGCTTAGGCAGTCCATCCTGCTCACGTATCCACGCGCTATCAGCTCGCTACAGTTCCTCACCACCAGCGCCGCCAGGAGACTAGTATATACGCTGTGGTCCCCATACTCGCGCTCCAGCGAGAGGCCAGCACCCAGCAAAATCTGAGCGAGAGGATTAATTATCTTCACATGCCGCATAACCAGGCTAAGGCTGTTGGAAGTTATGACGAGACCACGCTGGTCTGTCATCATCTTATACATCTTATACGGCCCCAGCATGGTCTTGAGAAAATCAACAACCCATGAGGCGGTTATGCGCACATGGTCGGTGAACTCGCCGCCAGCTAGATATGCGGCATCTAGGCTCAAGACAGCAGAGGGGAAGCCGTGCTTGTATATCGTCGGCTGTGGGACTCTCTCATGCGGTAGTGGTAAGAGCGTGGAGTCGCGCTCAGACACCTTACGATAGCCAGCATCAAGGCGCTTCAGCAGCTCGCGCTGGACAACATCTGGGATGAAGTCGCGTCCATGCCTTTCGTCTGCCACGCTCATGGCTCCGCGAGCTGGAGTGTCAGGCCTACTGCCTCACGGTCCTGGTCAGGAGGTAGGCGAAGACTAGGAAGCCGAGGAATGACACGGCTGAGATTAGGGTTCCAGCAGCATACCACTTGGGCGTCAGCGGATTAACGCCGAGCTGTGTGTTGATAAATGTTGAGAGCGTCCCTATCCCTTTCATCGCGAACTGAGTCCTAATCACCTCGCCCCACGAGAGCAGAAAACCGAGAATCGCCGCCGAGATTACCTCGTAGATTATGAGGGGCAGGGTTATCCTCCTGAAAATCATCAGCGGAGGAGCCTTAAGCACAGCCGCGGCCTGCTCGTAGAACAGCAGGTTGGGGTCAAAGCGCGCCATCATCAGTATAAGGCCGAACGGGACAACGTAGATTACGTTTATCAGCGCCGCGCTCCAGAAGGAGAACGGAAGGTTGAGCAGCCTGAAGAGGAAGTTAACGCCCAGGCCGACGGTTACGCCTGGCGTGAGGAATCCCAGGAGGAAGAGGTAGAAGAGGAAGTTGCGGCCTGCCATTCTACGTCTAAACGCTAGTGCGGTGATTGTAACCAGCGCCATCGCCATAAGCGCTACTACTATTGAAACCGTGAAGGAGTTCCGTAGCGCTGCGAAGAACTGCCTATCGTGGAAGAGCGAGACATACGCGGCGTATTCGTACCCTGTCGGCGGCTTAAGATACCAGTCAAGGGTGAAGCGCTCTATCGGGAAGCTGATGTTGGCGCCTGACTTGAATGAGAGGAGGACGACGAAGACTAGAGGTAGGTAGATTATCAGTATTATGATGGCGATGTACGTCTTTACCAGGAAGTCTGGTATCTTCATTCTACTCCACCAGCTTCTTTATATCAACTATCTTGAAGAGTATGACCAGCACCGCCAGCGAGATTAGTATGAGTACCGTTGACTGCGTCGCCGCGTATGGCCAGACGAAGTTGGCCGCGAAGTTGGCTACCGAGAGTCCGAGAACCTGTATCCCACCAGCCCATAGCGAGGGCGTGATATAGTCTCCCAGAGTGTTGACGAAGACGAAGGTCAGCCCCACTATCACGCCTGGAAGCGAGAGCTTGAAGATAATCTCATAGAAGACCCTATGCGGCGGAGACTTCAACACACGGGCAGCGTTTATCAGGTCTGGGTCTATCCTACTCAGGGCAAGGTATATCGGGAATATCATGAAGAGGAGGTTTGACTGAAGCCAGATAATTATCAGCGTCCAGCGCGAGAAGAGGAGCGAGACAGGCTGATGAACTATGTTGAAGTATTGGAGCAGGTAATTGACTATTCCGCTCTCGCCCAGTATGGGTATCCAGGCTATCGTCCTGACGTTCCAGTCTATCAGGAAAGGCACGAGGAGTAGGCTGATTATGAGGTTCCTCGTCTTTATGCTCTTTATCCTGAATGTCATGAAGTAGGCTGCTGGGTATCCTACGAGTAGTGCTACTAGGCTGGCGAGTAATGACATCCCGAAGGTGTTGGCTAGGATTGTGGGCGTCTGTGGTGAGGTGAAGAACTCAATATAGTTCTCCACCGTGAATATGGGGTTGGTGAAGCTGAACTCCTGCATGAAGCTTATCACAACGGTAAGGAGAAGTGGTATGACTAGAAAGAAGGCTATGACCAGCAGCCCAGGTAGCAGTAGTATATAGTTCATTATCTTCGGCGGTCTGGTGCTCATCTCACTTCCCGTAGATAAGCTCCTCTATATCCACGCCCTCAACCACGCTGGGCTTGGACACGATAGTCGCCTTCGTGTAGGGCCACGTAAGCGTGAGCTGTTCACCAACCTTGGCTGTGAAGGGCTCGTTGGCGGAGATTACCGACTTAACCCTTGTCTGCGCGTCTGCGCTGAAGACAAGCTCTAGGAAGTGGCCGAAGTAGTAGTATGTGTTGAAATATACCGAGAGCCTGTTATCCTGGCCACTATCCTCCCTAGATACGCGCACATGCTCCGGCCTGACGATGTATGCCACCCTCCTGCCGACGAGGTCGCGCGCGTTCTCCGTCGCTGGGTGGCGTGCCTTGAATGTGCCGAACTCCGTCTTAACCCAAACCGCGTCTGGGGAGATCTCCTCAACGGTGCCCGCGAAGGTGTTGAGCTCGCCGACGAAGCGGGCTGCGAAGAGCGTCTGGGGGTCGTTGTATATCTCTGTGGGCGTGCCTATCTGCTCCACTAGGCCGCTGTTCATTATGAGCATCCTATCAGCCAGGCTCAAACCATGCTCCTGGTCGTGTGTGGTGAGCATGAAGACGCCGCCAATCTCGCGGTGAACCTCCTTCAACATCTCCGCAAACTTGCGCTGTAGGCGGTAGTCAACGTGGCTGAGCGGCTCGTCCAGGAGGAGGACGCTGGGCCTTATTATGAGCGCCCGCGCCAGAGCTACGCGCTGTCTCTGGCCGCCGCTTATCTCGTTGGGCATCCTCTCCTCAAGCCCCTCAATATGGAGTAGGCGCGTCATCTTTCTCACCTCGCGGTCAATCTCATCCTTATCCTTGCCGAGCATCCTGAGGCCGAATGCTATGTTCTCATAGACGGTCATGTGGGGGAAGAGGGCGAAGTTCTCCAGCATCATGGAAACATCCCGCCTATGCGGCGGGACATTCTTCATATCCTCACCCTTGATGTAGAGCTCTCCAGAATCATAGTCAAGTATCCCCGCGATTATCCTCAGCAGGGTACTCTTACCACAGCCACTAGGCCCCATGATGATGAAGAACTCGTTCTCATCAACCTCAAACGAGATTTCCCTAAGTGCCTCTACAGCTCCTTTGTAGCGTTTGGCCAGTTTGCGGGCTTCTATGACCTTAGCCACGGCTACGCACCTCTGTGAGCGTGGTTGGCGTGTGGTTATGGCTATATGAAGCTGACTGTCTCCACCTCCTTAAACTGTGATGGTATCCTCCTGTATTTGGGGCGTGGTGTGGGGTATGATGTTCTGCTGTGGCTTATGCCCATAGACACTAGCATCTCCGCATACTTGACCTGCGCTATCCCAGGGTCTATGACAGGTATCCCAACAGCATCCTGAACCTCCCGCGCCATTCCAATCATACCCGTGCATCCAAGTATAGCCACATCAGCCCCATCCTGCTCAACAGCCTTACGCGTCTCCTCCACAAGGAGGCGCCTAACCTCATCCCGCTTCTTCTCCAAATCCAAGACAGGGACATTAACATAACGGACTGAAGCAAGCCTATGGTTAAACCCATACTCCCTAACCTTCCTGGAGAAGAGGGGTAGAGTCTCTTTCAAGACCGTTACTATTGAGAATTTCTCACCAAGAGTGGATGCTATGCTCATCGTGGCTATGAGTGGGCCTACCACAGGCTTGTTCACCGCCTCGCGTACCGAGTGGAGCGCGGGGTCTCCCATACAGTCTATTATTATCGCGTCATAATCCTGCTTCGCCGCGCGTACTGCTTTCTCAACTATCCAGGGCGCGGCCAGCTCCTCATCAATATATGTCTCTATTGAAGCTGGTCCGAAATCCAGCGCGTCTACGACGAACTTTGTTCCTGGGCTTACTGCACGCTTAATCTCCTCCCACGTGACTGGCTCTAAGTCGCTGTTCTTCAGGATTGGGAGCAGCACGTATAGTTTCATGTTGCGGCTCACTCGCTAAACTTCGGAAAGATACTTTATATATCTTTCTTTAAGATTATTAGAAAATATATGGTCGTTGCTTAGGGTATTTTATGCCTGGAGCTCGCCGGCAGCCTTGATGCGCACGCGGACGGCGTTGCTGGGTAAGTATGTCAGGAAGACCTCGTCAATGTCCACGACTTCTACAGTATCCTTCTTAGCTCCAGCTTTAACGGCCTCCTCCACCGCGAGTTGTTTAGCGCGGTTCATGACCTCGCTCCTGCTCGTGTTGTCCAGTGAGAAGACCTTCTCAATCTCGCCTCCAACCTGGGCTATCGCCGCGCCGAGGGCGTTGGCGTACTGGAATGCCTGCGGCCTAATCACCTTAGACACGCCCCTGATGGAGTCGTACCTCTCAGGGGGTATGATTATCCCGCCGCCCCCGACGAGAACCATGGGCATATCCTCCTTCCGCGTCTTCACACGCTCAACAGCATCCTCAAGCATGGCCACTATCTTGTTCGCAACCCTCTCCAGCGTTGGGCGGTCTAGGCTCTTTAGACGCTCAGGCTTCACGTTGGGCTCTTCTATCCTGGCGTAGCCCAGCGCTATCGCCACGTCGGTAGTGGTGAGCGTGTCCCCTCCCCACGCGATCGCGCGCTTCTCCAGCTCGTAGCCGACGCTCTCAGGTCCTATGCTGAAGCCGTCTCCAGAGAGCTTGACGACAGTTCCGCCGCCGCAGCCGAAGGATACTAGGTCTGGCATTCTGAAGTTTGTGCGCACACCGCCAACCTCAACTGCCGCGGCAGACTGGCGTGGGAAACCGTTAACCAGCATGCCAGCGAGCATCGTGGTGCCCCCAATATCAACCACTATCGCATCTTTGAGGTTCGTCAGGAATGAGGCGCCCCTAAAGCTGTTGGTCGGGCCAGAAGCTATCGTGAGTATCGGATACTGCTTCGCGTACTCAACAGACATGAGCGTCCCGTCGTTCTGCGAGAAGTAGAGCTTTGCATGGATGTCGCGCTCCTCGCATGCTTTCTGTATCGCTTCGGTGGCTGACTGAGCCACCTTAAACAGCGCAGCGTTAAGTATCGTCGCGTTCTCCCTCTCAATCAGCCCTATCCTGCCTATCTTATGCGAGAGCGAGATATGGACACCATCTCCAGCCAGCTCGCGGATTATGTCATGGACGCGCTGCTCCTGCTCTGGTATGACTGGAGAGAAGACCCCAGATACCGCGAATGCTTCTGCGCCCTTCTGGAGAGCGTCCCTCACAGCGGCCCTAACCTCACCATCGCTAAACTCCCCTATCTTCCTACCATCATAGTCGTAGCCGCCCTTCACCGTGTACCAAAGCTCGCCGCCGAGAGCGCTGCGCAGGTCGTGTGGCCACCTATACATGGGCGGGATAGCCTTCCCAGCAGGCTCGCAGATACGTATAACAGCAACACGCGCGAGCCTCCTCCTCTCGGTAATCGCGTTTATACAGTGAGTAGTCCCAATCATCACATACCTTATATCAGAGACGGAAACGCCGCTGGTCTCCAACGCCAAGTCAAGGCTGGCGATTATCCCCTGAGTAACGTCTGGCGTGGTGTTCGTCTTCACCGCCGCTATAATCTCGTTCTTATCCGAGACTATGACCGCATCAGTATGCGTGCCGCCCACGTCAATACCAACCTTCAACGCCATACACAATCACCCAAGCCTCTCACGGTACTTCTTCTCCTTCTCAGGCGGGAGGCGGGCTCTCCGATAATACTCCCTATGGAGCAGCTCCAGCGGCGTGAAGTCAAAGTCGTAGCCAAAGTATCTGGGGCCCCATACCTTTAGAGCCTCTGGAGTCCTCATTATCTCTGGTGTCGGTATTCCTATCACCATGACCCTGAAGCCGTAACGTAGGTTCTCCGTCGTTATCGGGAGAGCTCTCTCCATGTCTAGTATTGAGATTATGTCTGGGACTGAGGCGATTACTTTCCCGTCAACCTTGGCCACGAGGTTCTCGTTTTGGAATGTGATTGAGAGCCTGCTTCCCTGATACTCGTCCAGCCCCTCTATCTCCACGCGGCCTACTGCGAAGCCAGCGGTGGTTTGCCTCTCTATGTCTATAATCTTCCCGCGGAAGAGCGGTATGGCCTTCCCGTAGTTCGTCTCCTCGGTAACCTCCATAACCCTCTCCAGCGGCGTCTTCCCCGTCTTTGCCGCATGTCGTATAGCGTCGCCTATCTTTATCGCTAGCGAGACGCTGTAGTGTATCCCGGTTCTCTTCACCTGCTCGCCTGTCATGGCGTACTCGGCCAGGTGGGAGGCGCCTCCCATCCTGATTGTGATTCCGCGCGCGAGCCACTCAAGCTGGTAGTTATCTACCGACTCTATGATGCATGAGTTTCCACGCTCATCGGACACGACGGCGGGAGCGCCGCTTATGCCGTATATGTGGAAGGTCTCCATCTGGAGCTCCGGGAATGCTCTACCCATCCCATCTGCATCAACCACTGGAAGCCCAGTCCTCGCGGCCACGTTGAACGGCATCGTAGAGTTTATCCCGCCAGACTCAATCGGCATAGTGGCGTCTGCCTTCCTGCCGAGATGCTTCTCCAGCTTACGCATAGACCTAACAGTCTCCTCTCCAGACGGTATCCTCTCGTTCATTATCGTTGGAGCGCCCATCATGGCCGTCGGTATGATGAACATGTCGTCTGGAATCTTGTTGGGGTCTAGAAGCTCCACCTCACCATGCTCCTCTATGGCGCGCATCGCCATCAGCATCCCCACGTAGGGGTCTCCTCCTCCCCCAGCTCCCAATATAGCCGCTCCTATAGCTAGGCTCTCCAGCTCATCAACACCAACCTTCACAATCAAGCCACCCCCTAGCGCCTACCTCGCCTAGCCTTCATCTCATCAACACAAAGAGCTATCAGCCTGTCAATAAGAGCGACAAACTTCTCCTCAGACTCCATCACAACATACTTCTCGCGGTCAATCATCTCCTTAACCTCGCTCAGAAACTTGTCAAACTTCTCCCCCTCTATCTTCTGGCCAAGGGCTAGAACCTTGCTCGCGCCATCAACGAGGCGTAGGGGGCCGTAGATATGCGGCTCATCAACACAGCCGCGCGCCGCTGTGAGGAAGAAGAGCGTAAGGTCCATGAAGTCTTGGCTCAGCTGCTTCCCACTCATCACAGCTCCACCCCATGCCTGTTCAGATACGTTATACTTCCTCCTTCGCGGCGTTTCAACGGTTTTGGCCTATCCTTTGCTGGGTAGCCAACTTGCAGGAGCACGTCGGTCCTGAAGGTGTCTGGTATGTCCAGAACCTTCCTAATGCCGACCTCGCTGTATGACTTGGTGAAGCATGTTCCAAGCCCCATGGCGACCGCGGCTATGGCTGCGTTCTCCGCGGCGGCTCCAGAATCTATCAACGAGCAGACATCGCGGCCAAGCCTGCCGAGGCCGTGCTCAGCCACCTCCAGGTCTGTGTATATCAGCAGGGCTGCTGGGGCGTTGCTCAGAAAGCCAGGCGCTATCTTCCTAATCATGTCAATCGTATCGGGGTCGTCTATCACCATGACGCGGCGGTATGGCGTGTTCCCGCCAGTAGGAGCCTTATGAGCAGCCCACGCTAGCTGTAGCAGCTTATCACGCTCAACTGGCTTGTCCTCGTAGTGCCGCACCGCTACACGCTTCCTAATAGCATCAAATACATTCACGCGACGTAGCGTTGAATGGGATTTTATAATCTTTAAGAGGCAGGCCTGGTAGAGGCGAAGATAATATAGGTGGCTACGGCTTTGTCTTTGAAGGTATTAACAATCCTTAATGAGGAGAGCCTAACCTTCTCTGCTAGTAGCTAGACTTGGAGGCTGGATACACATCAACCTCCAGCTTCATCCTACGCGCCGTCTTCAGAACCTTATTCTGGCACTTCTTGAAGTAAGTCCTGAGCTGCTCCTCTGGTATGTATATCCTAGCCGTGTCGTTCTCCAGCTCTATCGTATAGTCCTCAATATGCCTCGCGAGTATCTGGCTGATAATCTTCACCCTCTTGTCCTCTGGCTTCTTCTCCTTAATCGGGACGAAGAAGACACGCTCACCGAAGACGTATAGCTCATGCTCAGGCTCGTCGGTCAGAAAGTTCTTCACTATAACAGTCGGCCTAGCGAGGTCTGCGCGCTTAAGGCCTGTGGGAACCTTCACGCTCACCTCAAGCGTGTGAATGCTCGCGACGCTCCCCTTATTCATGAAGATAAGAGTATCAACGATTGAGGGGAGTATCCCAATATCCACCTTGTTGGCAACCCTGTGGAGAGCGTCAATAGGAGAGCTGGCGTGGATTACTCCTATCATCCCAATACCAGCGTAGCGCAGGTCTATGTAGATGTCAAAGTCAGCCTGCTCCCGCATCTCGTCAAAAACAGTATAGTCAGGCCTACTCAACAAGAGAACATGATGAAGCTCGTTATCCTTTGAGGCGCTCTTGGAGTACTGCGTTATGTCTGGCGGTAGCTTGAGGTCGCGCGGGCTCTCAATAGTCTTCACAACCTTATTGAGGTTGCGGTAGTATTCAGCCAGCGCCTGGGCGAAGGTTGACTTACCCATCCCAGGAGGCCCAGCTATCAGTATCCCCTCAGCACGCACCGCGAGCCTCTCCATAACGCGGGTAGGTAGCTGATAGTCCTCAAGCCTAACACGCACCATTGGCTTAACGACAGTAATCTCCATACCATCGGAGAGCGGAGGCCGCGTAATCACCACACGATAGTCGCCGAGCTGGAGTATCGTCAAGTCAGGCTTATCAATCTCTATGAACGTCTCAGTCCCCAGATTATCATAAGCCTTCTGCATGATATGCGCTATCATGGACTCTATCGCTATCCTATCCATCACGCGGCTGTCTATCTCTTGGAATACCCAGCTTCCTGGGTGGCCGCGCTTTATCCTAGGCGGGAGCCCCTCCTTCAGGTGGAGGCTCATCACATCGCTGGTGAATATCTCATCTATGTTGAGCGGGGGCTCTGGTATCACATACCTGCACCTAACACCCATGGCCTCAGCGACGCGGGCAGTTATCGGGTCTGATGTGAGGAAGGTAAGGCCATTCTCGCGGCAGTACTCTAAGAGCGTCTCGCGCCAGCCAGCATCATGGGAGACGCTCCCCACAAACTCAACAACGACGCCATGCTTGTTGCTCTCCTCGGTAAGCCTACGCAGCCCATCCAAAGCAGCAGTATCGCCGCTAAAAGCACGCTCCTCAACCCGCTTAAGCAGGGCGCGGTGTATCAGGAGCCTAACCGCTCCCCCACCATCACCCAAGAACCCGCGAGCCGCATCAAGCCTGAGAGCAGACTCGTCTGGGAGTATCCTCTCCTGAACCATCCCTTCCCCTTTAACTCAACCCAAACAACCACACGCCACCTATTAAATTGATGGCATCACAGCCGAGGCACGTTTAGAGCTCCCTAG
Organism: Candidatus Pelearchaeum maunauluense; assembly: GCA_030059675.1. GTDB lineage: Archaea > Thermoproteota > Nitrososphaeria_A > Caldarchaeales > Caldarchaeaceae > Pelearchaeum > Pelearchaeum maunauluense. The sequence continues at coordinate 295,800 of JANVYQ010000001.1, forward strand.
CTTCCAAAACTCCCAAATTTAAAGAGAATAGCCCCAACAGAATATCAATATATGAGACTAGCTCAATAGATGGTGAGGATTGGTAGAGAAGATACCAAGCTGGATTGAGAGGCTCTTACTCCCAAAACTAAGCGAAATAGCAGGAGAGTTAAAGGCGGTCAACACTAGAATTGACTCGGTTGAACGGCGTATAGATTCTGTTGAGAAGCGGCTTGAGAGCTTTGAGACGCGCATAGGCTCTCTTGAACTACGCGTTGGCTCTGTTGAGAAACACGTAGAACGTTTAGAGAATCAGCTCAACACATTACACAAAACTATGGATGACAGGCTCACCAGCCTAAGAGGGGAGATGCTAGCAAAATTTGAGATGCTCAACACGAGGCTTCAAGTTACTGAGCATATAGCCACGCTTGAGGCAAAGATTAGGGAAATTGAGAGTAAGCTGGCAAAAGAATAACATCATCACTATTCAAATTTCCAGCGTGTTTTTTCTTCGTGCTCCTCTGAATATTCGTAGGAAGAGGATGATGAGGAGTATTGCGAGGACTATGATTATGAATTTTCCCTGTACCGCTAGTGCTGCCACGTCTCTCCCTTACCCTGCTAGTATTGTGTTTAGGCTGCGTATTAGTTTGTTGTTTTGTGTTGGTAGTCCTATGCTTATCCGTAGGCAGTTCTCCAGCCCCTTTACGTGTGAGAGTTTTCTGACAACTAGGCCGCGTTGCATGAGTTTTTCATGAACCTCGTCTGCGTTGTGTTTGTGTAGTTTTATCAGTATGAAGTTGGCCTCTGACGGGTATGCTGTTATTGTGCTGTTTTTCTGGAGTTCTTTATAGATGCGCTCTCTTTCTGCCAGGGTTGCTTCCACCATGCGCTTGAGCTGCCGTAGGTCGTGGAGGGCTGTGCTCGCTAGGGCTAGTGAGATTATGCTCAGGCTATTTGGTGGTCTTGCTTTGTTGAGCTCGCGCACAGTCTCCTCGGCAGCTATGATATACCCAACACGCGCCCCAGCCAGAGCGAACGCCTTAGAGAATGTCCTGACTATGATGAGGTTGCTGTAGCTGTTGGTGAGCTTTGCGAATGTCTTGCCGCAGTACTCGTAGTATGCCTCGTCAACGACTACTGTGGCGTTGCTCTCTTCAAGCACCTGTCGGAGGGCTTTCTCGTCTGTTGTGTTTCCCGTCGGGTTGTTGGGGCTGCATAGGAAGACCAGCCTGGCCTCCTCGCCTCTACATGCCGCGATTATTCCCTCTATGTTGTCGCTGAAGTCTTCGTGTCTCTGGATGAATATTGCCCTACCCCCCATGAGCTCGGTTGCGACCCTGAAGTATGAGTATGTAGGCGCCGAGATTACTGCCGCGCTCCCCTGGTCTAGGAACGTCTTTACAACGATATCCAAGGCCTCGTCAGCCCCGTTGGTTATGACGAAGCGCTCAACATCCATGCCCGTGTATTTTGAGAGGTCTTCGCGTAGTGCGCGGTATGATGTGTCTGGGTAGAGGTTTACCCGCATATTCTCCAGGTTCTTGGCTATTTTGGCGAGCCATTTCCTTGGGGTGTAGGGCGATGTGTTTAGGTCTAGGCGCGCTACTTGGCTCGGTCTTAGGCCGTATCGCCGCGCTATCTCGCTGGTTGAGGGCTCCCAGGAGTATGGCTCAAACTGCTGTATGAGTTGCCGTGTCTTCATGCTGCCCGCATGCTTACTAGAGCGTGGTAATATCCGTTGCCTTCACCAGCTCCAGAACCTCTCCACTACTACGCCGCTGCGCGGCTCCCGTATAGCGGAATATACTGCCAGGGCTAGTGAGATTACGTAGTCGTCATGCACTCCTTCGGGGGCTTCGTAGCGTGTCCCGCCCTTCCCCAGCTTCCTCTGGAACATGCTGAGATGATTTATCAGCTCAGTCGCGTCCGCTGGTATTGTTAGCCGCCTGTTCTGGATTAGGTTGCAGAGGGTAGTCTCTAGAGCTTCCTTGATGCTTGAGGTTATAGTAATCCCCTCGGTCTGCGGCAACTTTGACGCGAGCCGCTCATAGAGCGGCAGCCCCATCCCAGTCTTATCAACAGCTATGCACACAGGCCTAAGCCGCGCCCCCGCATCCTCAATAACTCTTAGCTGCTGGCTGAAGTCTGCTCCGCGGAGCTCGCGTAGGTATATTATGCGCAGGCCACCATCGGGCAGTAGCTCCACGCCCGTTATGACCGTTGAGTCGCGGTATCTCCCGAAGTCTATGCCCATGAAGACTGGGTTCTCCACGCGCTCAGGCTCAGGAGTATAGTCCGAGACGCATGCGAGTATGGCGTCGTATGGTATGAGGGCGCCGCGCTCGTCCAGAAACTCCAGCTCCATCTCCTGCCTAAACTCGGTATGCGTTAGTATTGTGCGGAGCTCTCTAATCTCTTCCTCGCTTATGTGCCTGCATTCGGAGTAGTGAGCGCTGTGTAGGCTCCAGCCCTTTTTCTTCCTTCCCGCTTGGTATGCTTCGTAGAACCAGCCTCTCTTTCCCTTTGGTGTGGAGATTAGCGTTATCCTCCCGCGTTGGGCTGTTGTTGTGAAGGCTGTCGCTGTCTTGAGCTGGAAGTCGTCTCTGAACATGGCTGCCTCGTCTATGTAGATGTGGTCGGCGCGGTAGCCTCTCACGCCATCAGGGTTGTTGGGCAGGCTAACTATCCGCGAGCTGTTTGGAAACTCCACACGCGTCCGCGTCTCGCTCACAACAGCGCTGAAACGATACACCTCACCCTCAAAACGGATGCTAACATCCTGGAAGCTCCTCAAGAGCTCGCCGCGTGGCTTCTAGAGAGCTTATGAGCAGGCCGTGAAGAGAGCCAGCGACGTTCCCAGCGTCAACGCCCAGCTTTGACAGGATTTTCCTGAACTCCTCGTTGGTTACTATCCCGTCCCGCATTGCGTCTGCAAGGCCTTCAACCGTGTTGAGCAGTAGCTTACTGGACTCGCCCGCGCCCAGTAGCTGGAGCTGTAGAGCCTGCTGAACCATGCTGTATGTTTGGGTTATGTAGTTGAGCAGCGACGCAGGCGCTGCTAGTCTCTCCCTGCTACGCCTAGCCTCCTCCGTGAGCTCCACATCGTAGCCCAGCGCCTTACTAACCGCGACGACCACGTCGTAGAAGTCTGATGCAACCACTACCGCGCTGCCTAATGCTGCGAAGCCCTTGGATGCTCTCTCAACGGCCTGCACCAGCTCCTCAAGCTGCCTACGCGCTTCTTCAGCGCCTGCGCTTAGCGTGTTGAGCTGCTCAGCCCCAAGCTCGGCGAGTTGCCTAAGACCTTCTGGAACGGCCTCGCCAGCCTGCTCAGCTTCAGCCATCGACTCGCGTATATCATCCATGAGTATGCCAAGAGGCTCAGCCATCTTCAGGACTTCCTGCCGCGTGAGCCTCCTCATCTCAACCCGCGCGCGTATCCACCTACCAGCCTCCTCCTCGGTAATCCTACCCAAGACATTCAGCTCCCCCTCAATCTTGCCCAGGAGCTGGTCAACTTCATAGACAGGCTGGTGGCGGAGGAGGAGTTTAGGAACATAGACGACGTATGCCGTTACTATGGGCTCTCAAAGGAGTGGTACTACTCCCTCCGCAGGGCGGTCAAGATACGCAGGCGGCTAGACCACGATACAAGCGGTCTGCCAGTATCCACGCTCTCCCTGATAGAACGCTCAAACTACCAGCAGACAGGAAGCAGGGGCTCACACAAGCCCTCGCCGAAGAGCAGCTACCACGCGAAGCCGTGAAGCAAATCGTAGAGAGGATGGAGGAAAAACCAACAATAACAGCGGCGGAAGCAGTAGAAGAGCAGAAATCACACGAACCACAGAAAATAGAAGAAGGCTTCATAGAGGTGGAGGGAAGACTAACCTACAAATCAAGAGAACAGGAAGAACAATAACAATAACAGCACAAGACCCCAAACAACAAACAACAACTAACAATACCAGCAGAAGACCTCCCAATAATCAGAAGGCTTATCCAAGAAATAATATAGAAAAGTTATATTAGGGTAGGTCATCTCTGAACCTGGGATTTGGGCCTCAATTAAAATAAACGAGGACACGAAGAGAGCATTAGAGAAGCTAAGAGCTAAGGTCATCCTCTCAACAGGCATGAAGATAACGCAACAGGAATTGCTTGATGCTATGGTAAGTTTTTCTGAAGAAAGGGAAGAAGAGCTTATACGCTATCTCTCAGGGGTAAGACTACCTCTTCCGCCTGACGAGCTTAAGAAGCTACTAAGCATACCAGTTGATTGAGGTGTAGAGACAAGCGAAGAGGACATAGACAAAATTTTATATGGAAAGGCTGAGAAAAAGCAATGAGTGTTTCTAGATTCAAATGTGTTTATAGCATTTTACAATAAACGGGACTCTAATCATACACGCGCTGTTGAGTTAATAAATATGATAGCCAACGCTGATTTAGGCACTCCATATACCTCTGATTACATATTTGATGAAGCAGTGACTACCGCGTTAGCAAGAACTGGTAGGATGACTATAGCCCTTAACTTGGGCAGAATGATATTAGGAGAGATTACAAAGCCATTTGTGACTATGCTTAAGGTTGATGAAGATGCGTTTAGAATGGCCTGGCTATTTTTCAAAAATACCATAGAAAAACATTGAGCTTCACAGATTGCACATCTATAGCGCTCATGAAGCTAAGAAAAATAGAATATATTGTGAGCTTTGATTTAGATTTTGATGGAATAGTAAAAAGGGTCTACTAAACCTTTATTCAGTATTATTGTGTTTGTTTTTGTGATGTTGCGGGTTGGTGATAGGGCTAGTTATACGAAGACGATAACCGCTGAGGATATCCGAGCCTACGCTGAGCTGACTGGCGATAAGAACCCCCTGCACCTTGACGAGGAATACGCCAAGAATACGCGCTTTGGCAGGGTTATCGCGCATGGTATGCTCACCGCTAGCCTAATCTCAGCCGTTATCGGAACGAGGCTTCCAGGGCCTGGGGCGATTTACTTGGAGCAGAGGCTGCGTTTTACGAGGCCTGTCTATCCTGGTGATACTATTACCGCTGAGGTGGAGGTTGTGGAGTTTCGCGAGGAGAAGGGGGTTGTGAGGCTTAGGACTGACTGCCTAAACCAGCGTGGTGAGCGGGTGATAGAGGGTGAGGCTGTTCTCCTGCTTAGATAGAATAACATTATTATATAGATGGCTGAAGCTAACGCGGCGTGGATGAGCCAGGCCTGGCCTCCTGTTTATGACGACAGCTACCTACCGCCGATGGATGAGCGGTACTGGTTTAGGGGTGTGGAGACGCTCAAGCCGCGTGAGCGTGAAAGGCTAATCCTTGAGAAGCTACGCGCACAGGTTCGCTACTGCTGGGAGAACTCCCCCTTCTATCGTAGGAAGTGGAGGGAGGCGGGTGTCTCCCCAGACACGCTAAAGAGCCTTGAAGACCTGCGTAAATTCCCCTTCACCACGAAGGAAGAGTATAGGCGCGACCAGTCTGAGAACCCGCCCTTCGGCTCAAACCTCTGCATACCGCGCGAGAGGATATTCACCGTTCATGGGACAAGCGGGACGACTGGCAAGCCTGGTGTGTTCGCGTTAAGCTATGATGATGTTAGGAGGGTTGCGAATGCTCACGCGCGTATTATGTGGGGTTTTGGGCTTAGGCCGCGTGATACTGTGATGATAGCCGCGTTCTTCAGCCTGTATATAGGGAGCTGGGGCGTGCTGTGGGGGGTTAATAGGCTAGGCGCCAAGGCATTCCCATTCGGCGCTGGCGCTCCAGGCCAGACGAGGATGGGCGTGAGGTGGGCAAGAGAGCTGAAGCCAACAGCACTATACGGAACATTCTCATACATCCTCCACTTCGCGGAGGTCGCGTATGAGGAGGGGATAGACCCGCAGAGAGACTTCAACTTCAGAATAATCTTCACCTCTGGAGAGCCAGGGGCGGCTCTGCCGACGATGAAGGAGAAGATAGCCAAGATATTCGGGGCCAAGCTGGTTGATACAGGCTCAACAGCTGAGATGACGCCATGGATGACCAACGCGGAATGCGAGGAGACATGCGGGATGCACCTATGGCAGGACATAGTATACACGGAGGTGATAGACCCCAAGACGGGTGAGGTGGTTGACTACGGCGAGGAGGGCGTCCTAGTATATACGCATCTTGAGCGCGACACGCAGCCCATGATACGCTTCTGGTCAAACGACATTACGCGATGGATAGACGAGCCCTGCGAGTGTGGAAGGACTTATCCACGTCTCCCGAAGGGGATTTACGGCAGGCTGGATGACATGCTCATTATACGTGGTGAGAATGTCTTTCCAAGCGCTGTTCAGGAGGCGCTTGAGTCTGTTGAGGGCTATGGGGGTGAGCATCAGATAATCATCACGCGGGAGAGGAGTATGGATGTCTTGATTGTGCACGCCGAGTATAGCGAGGCGTACGCGAGGCGGGCTGAGCTTGAGCCTGCCCTGCTGGAGAAGCTCCGCGAGAAGATGAAGCAGAGCATAAGAGCCAAGTGCGGCGTCTCCGCGGTTGTTGAGCTCGTGCCGCCGAAGACGTTTGACAGGACGCAGCTAAAGGCTAGACGCGTAATAGACCAGCGCGAGCTCTATGAGGAGCTTAAGAGTCTACGAAAGGCCTAGCAACCTGCTCACGTCATGCTAGAGACCGTATCGTGCTCAGTATCCTTGAGAGCTGGGAGCCTGGTGGGAAGACCTCCTTAACCCCCAGCTGCTTGAGCCACTCAGCCTCGTTAGGCGGTATTATGCCGCCGACGATTACGGGTATGTCCGCGCCCTCCCTCTTCAAAAGCTCCAAAACCTCAGGAACCCTTACGTGGTGCATGCCCTGCATAGAGCTTATCCCAATTACATCCACATCCTCGTCAATAGCTACGCGGACTATCGTCTCTGGGAGGGCGTATCCGAGGAAGATTATCTCAACACCGTTGTCGCGTAGGTAGCGGGCAACCATCCTAATTCCTACGTCGTGTATATCCACACCCAGCTTTGCGAGCAGTACGCGCGGCCTTCGCCACGTCATGCTCATCCCCAGGCCAAGGCCTGCTGAGTCCCATAAACCTCGCGGAATACCTCGTATATCTCGCCCACCGTAGCGTATGCTGATGCAGCCTCTATCGCGTACGGCGTTAGGTTCTTGTTCTGCCTAGCAGCCTCGCGAAGCTCCTCAAGACGCGCCCTAACAGCCTCATCATTCCTCATGCGCTTCACGTATCTAACACGCTCCACCTGTTTCTCCTCAAGCTCCAACGTAACGCGGAGAAGCTCTATGTCAGGCTTCTCAGAGCCGCGCGCCTGGTAGATATTCACACCCACGACGGGAATCTCTCCACTCTCTATCTTAAGCAGCGTCTCATACCTAGAGTCGCTTATCTCCTTACGCGGAAGCTGTCTCCTCGTAGCCTCAAGCATCCCGCCTATGGCTTCTATCTCATCCAGCTTCCTCCAGATTGCCTCCTCCACACGCTTGGTGAGGTACTCAACATAATACGAGCCAGCGAGGGGGTCTACGACGTTGGCCACACCCGTCTCGTAGAAGAGGATTTGCTGAGTTCTTAAAGCTATGCGCGCGGCCTTCTCAGTGGGCAGGCCTAGAGCCTCGTCCATCGCGTCGGTGTGGAGAGACTGAACACCGCCTAGAACCGCGGCGAGAGCGTGGTACGCTGTCCTTACAATATTGTTCTCAGGCTCCTGAGCCGTGAGCGCAACGCCCGAAGTCTGGGCGTGGAACTTAAACAGCCACGAACGCGGGTCTCGCGCCTTATACCGCTCGCGCATAAGCTTAGCCCAGACCTTCCGCATAGCCCTGAACTTGGCCACCTCCTCAAAGAAGTCGTTATGGACGCATAGGAAGAATGAGATGTGCCTAGCCGCTTGGTCTGCTGTTAGGCCGCGCCTCATGGCCTCTTCAACATAGACCATCGCATCGGCAATCGTGAATGCGGCCTCCTGTACCGCCGTAGCCCCAGCCTCGCGGAGCTGGTAGCCGCATACACTTATCGCATACCAGCGCGGCATGTTATACGCACACCACTCCAGAAGGTCAACCGAGAGCTTCAGAGCAGGCTCAAGGGGGAGAGGCGGGTTCCCAACATGGAAGAGCATCAGCGTATCGTTCTGAGTAGTCCCGCCTATCTTGCTCACATCAAGGCCACGCTTCCTAGCCATAGCGACAAACATGGCGAAAATCGGCATACCAACGAAGTAGGTTATGAGGGAGGTGGTTATCCTATCAATCGGAATATCCTCAAAAGCAGTCTCCATATCATAGAGCGAGCTTATCGGACTACCGCCCTGCCCAACCTCACCCCTAACACGCGGGTCGTCGGAATCATACCCGTAGATTGAAGGCGAGTCAAGAACAAGATTAAGCCCAGTCTCGCCATGCTCAAGCATAAACTTAAACCGCCTATTCGTCTCCTCAGGCGTCCCATAACCAGTAACCATCCTTATCGTCCACATCCTGCCACGATACATGTTTGGGTAGATTCCGCGCGTGTATGGATACTCTCCTGGAAAGCCTATGTCCCTGAAGTAATCTATGTCTTTCATATCTTCTGGCGTGAAGACGCGCTTTATCGGTATGCCCGACGCTGTGGTGCTCACATCGCGCTCTGGCACGCCTGTCTTCTCAATCCACTGCCGCAGCGTTATATTCTCCCAACGCTCGCGCTCGCTTTTCAGCCTCTCCAGAAAATCGCGGGAATAACCATGCTCTACTGGGGCCAAATGTTATACCACCAAAGCCCTAGCGCCACTCCGGTCTAATATAAACATTATAACCACGCTTAAAACAGATAACAAACATGGATAAACCTCCGCTGTGCGGCTGGGAATCGCTGCGCTGATAGGAGCCATCACGCTAACAAGCGTGGCTACAGCGGAAAAGGATGCCGCCTACACCAAACCTGGAACCGCTGGTGCAGCCTACCCCCAGTGGACGCAAGATGGCGGGAGGATCATCTACTACCAGCGCGGCGACATCTGGATTATCAACCTAAGAACCCTTGAGAGGAGTATGCTGGTAGTGGAGCCATACTGGGATACGCTGCCTGCCCTCTCACCTTCGGGGAGCGTCCTGGCCTTTACCTCAGAGAGAATCTACGGCGGGAGGACGACGGTCTGCCTAAAGAGGCTCAGCGAAGAAAGACTAAGATGCATAGCACCCCTAGCCGAGCTCACCTACACATGCGGCCCACAGACATGGACAGCCAGCGGCGAGAAGCCCCTGATATGCAGCACGCGGCCAATGATAGCCGAGCAGGGAATAACATGGCTCTCAGAACTCTGGATACTGACACTCAAGACCAACAGCCATGAGCGGATAGCATCATACGTGGGCATCATATCAGCGGCGTGGTCCCAGAAGAATGGCCTCATACTAGTAAGCAACCGCACAAGGAAGGATGCGAATATCTGGCTCCTAAACCCAGAGACGCGCGAGAGCACCCTACTCATACGCGGCGGAAGCTACCCAGCATGGTCTCCCAACGGGAAGCTGGTAGCATACAGCGTGGACGGCGACGTATGGGTCATGGAGCTCCACAGCCAGCGTAGATGGAGGATAACCAGCGGAGAACATCTTGAAACAACACCAGCATGGTCACCAGACGGGAGGCGCATAGCATACGCCAAACTAGCCCAGCCAATAGATGAAGCCACGGAGCAGGAGGGAATAATCATAGCTGAAGCACCAGAGAAAGAGGAGAGAAAACCGCCGACGACGTTGGTTATGACCGCAGCAGCCCTAGCGGCGCTCCTAACAATCATGGCAACACGGGGCAGAAGGGCTCACGTGGAGAAGAGCCACATAGCGACGAGAGCCAGCAGAATACCCAAACCCTGCCTCAGCGTGATAGGCTCCCGAAGAACCAGAAACGCCAGCAGAATCGTAACAACTGGATAGAGGGCTGTCATCGTAACCACGACAGAGGCCTTCCCCTTACTTATCGCGAAGAGGAAGAAGAGCGAGCCGAGGGTGAGGAAGACGCCAGTCAAAACACCATAGAGCACGCCGTTCACCTGCGTCTCAGGCCTAAACCCAACAAGATACAACGCCAAAAACCCAATAGCAACAGACCCCACAACCTCATACACCAACACACTCTCAGGCCTAATGTAGTTCGTCGCCAGCTTCGGAAAGAACCCCCACAAACCACACAGCAACAACGCCAAAATAGCAAACACAAACCAACCATTTATAAAACCAACAAAAACAAACAACCAATAAATAAACCATAAACCTACGATGTCAGTAGTGTGTTAATCAATTACTCTCATTACTCAAAAATAATCTCACAATAAAAATACCCAATAATGCACACAATCCAAACAACCAAATAACAACAAAACATAGATAGAAGCTACGTGTCTTCTCTGACTTACTCATCAGAAAAGAGATAGAACTCCTCCATCAATCCCTAAAGGGGCAGTTAAGTTAAAATCTTGTTAATAAGGGCTAGATCATGGAGCGGCCGTGGTCTAGCCTGGACTAGGACGTGGGCTTTCCGAGCCCAATACCCGGGTTCAAATCCCGGCGGCCGCATGAACATTAATACGCAGCGTTATAGTGGCGTTATGTATGCCGTTGGTGCATATCTACATGGCTGAGGGGAGGTCTGAGGAGCAGAAGCGTGAGATGGTGAGGAGGGTGGCTCAGGTTATTCGGGAGACGATAAACCCGCGGTCTTCTATTGAGATAGTGGTTCATGAGATTCCTAGGCAGAATATAGCGATAGATGGTAAGACGCTTGCGGAGATGTGAGTTTGATAACTTTTTATAAAAACTTGGTGGAGTGTTGGGCGGCGATGAAGAGTCCTAGCTGGCTTAGAGGGTGATGTGGGTAAAAAGCTCTGAGCTATGCGCTTAACTCTCTCCTCTTTTTACCTGTATTATCATCTCTATCTCCACTGGTATGTCCAGCGGTTGCTTGTTTACTCCTACTGCTGTTCTTGTGTGTTTTCCTTTCTCGCCTAGGATTTTTATTAGTAGTTCTGATGCGCCGTTTATTTCCCCATGGCTGGCGGTTGAATGTCTCGTCGCTGGCTACGTAGCCTGTGAGTTTGACTATTCGTTCTATCTTGTCTAGGTCTCCCAACGCTGCTTTGGCTGTTGCTAGGCAGTTGAGCGCCACCTCCTCGGCTATCTTGTATGCCTGCTCCTCCGTTATCTCCCTGCCCACCTTCCCTGTTGCTGTCGGCTTCCCATCCTTCACTGGGCCGTGGCCTGAGAGAAAGAGCAGGTCTCCAACCTGTATGTATGGTATGTACGCCGCGGGCTTAGCTGGCTCTGGAAGCTCATAACCTAGCTCGCGTAACTTACGCTCAACCTCCATATGTTGTGAGCTGCGTGCATGATAGTTAAGTATATAGCCCTTTGAGCCGAGTCAACATAATAGCAGCCCACTAGAAATTATTGAGATTTTTTGATGAGGTTAGGGAATTTATTTATATCATTTCTGGGTTTTGCTAATACTTGCGAGCGCGGCCCTTGAGGAAAATCCTAGCAGTGTTGTTGGTTATGCTTTTACTTGTTTCGTTTATTTCAATTATTGCGGTAGGACAGGAGAGTGTAGCATGGTGGGATAATTTAGTGGTTATTGGTGATGCGTTTAGAACGGAGTTTTACTATGATTTGATTGATGAGCTTAGGGGGAGTATGGTTTTGAGGCTTTGCATAACAGTGTTCAGTCGTGGATTGAGTATCGTGAGTGGGCTAGATATCCTGAGGAGTGGAATTTTGTGGAGAGGATGATTCGGGAGATTCATGATAGGGGTATTCCCGCTGGTGTTGTCTATGGTTATCATGCCGCCGATGTTGCTGCCAGAAGCTATGATGACAATGAGGGCTTCCTATACTATTATAGGTCTATATTGCCCCAGGATAAGAAATGGCGCTACCCCAACGGTAGTGTTGCAGGAGACCCGTATAGCGTTGGAGCGTCGCGGCAATTCACAGGCGCTTACGCGACACGCATATACGGCTCGGCTAGAGACCTGAAGATACACAAAGAGGTTACGCTATACTTTGCGATGCAGCTCCAGAATCCTTATTGGCGTGATTTCTTCGTTGAGTGGGGTAAGGAGGCGATAGACAGGGGTGCGGACTCTTTCTTCATAGACAGCCCTGATGGTATCTTCACGTTCTATTGGGGTGGTGGCTGGGGCTGTGCAGACATGTGGGAAGGCTACCTGCTCGCGCAGCATCTCAGGAGAACACTGGGAGAGGAAACGCTCTCAAGGCTGGGCATAAGCTCAATAGAGAACTTCTGCCTCCCAAAATACCTAGAGAACAAGTATGAGATAAGAGATGTATTCAGCGACTACGCGTATATACGCGAGCGTTTCAAGGTTTCGTGGCCTACTGAGGTTGTTAATTTTAGAAATGTTGAAGCTGTGCTGAGCGGCCCCGTCTTTAAAGAGGTGCTCGTATACTGGTATAGGTCTGCGATAGATTTTGTTAAGAGTGTTGCTAAGGAGCTTAAGGATTATGGTAGGCAGAGGGGTAAGGATGTTCTCCTGACCAGTAATGAGTATCTTGCATGGATTCCCCACATAACACTAACCCCCTACATGGATGTTATCTATGTTGAGACGAATCAGTTTAACGTTCCACCATATCAGACCAACTCTATCTTCTGCAAACTCGCTCAAGCTGCTGGGAATTATTCTAAGCGCGTATGGGTTGGTGAGTGGGTATCATGGTTCTCAAATCCCTTTGACCCGTATAATCCGCCGCGCGATATTTCCAACTTAGTTAAGCTTAAGGTTGCTGAGGCGTATTCCTCTGGCTGTTTGATGTTGATTCCCTTCGGGACTGGCTGGGTTGATGAGGGATGGCCTCCCAAGAGGCTTGTCCTAGGCTCAGAGCGGCAGCAGGTATCTAGATACTATAGGTTCATAGCAGATAACCGCGAGCTGTTCAGGGATGTAAATAACATGGCTGATGTCGCCATTCTTGTCTCCATACCTACGGCGGTTTGGAGGAAGATACCCGCTCTAGGAGTGCGTGAGAGCATTAACTATCAGGAAGAGATTCTGGGGTGGGCTATTGCGCTGGAAAACATACACATACCCTACCAAGCGCTAATGCTAGGAATGGACAGGATATTCAACACCGACTCAAGCGAGAGGCTGGAACGCTACAGCCTAGTAATAGCGCCTCACCTCACGCACATATCTGAGAAAGACTTGGAGAAGATAGAGAAATACATAGAGAAGGGGGAAGGCTCATCATAAAGGAGGACTTCGCCAAATACGATGAAATGCATAATAGGCGCGCGAGAGAAAGGATTGATGGAATCCTCTCTCATAGGAATGTCTTAATTGTTGATAATAGGCTGGGCTATGAGTATAAAGCTTCTCTCAACAACGATAGGCAGGGTTATGTTGTGTTGAAGAAGATTGAGAAGGCTGTGGAGCGTTTTCTAGACGCAACTTACTAACAAACGCGAGGCCAACACTATACATTAACGTATTGGCCCAGAAGGCTGAGGATAGGATAATAATCCATCTAATCAACTATGATTATGGTTATGATTCTGCGCGCGACCGTATTAATCCGCACCCATCTTTCTGGCTCTCTCTAAAGCTCCCTGAACTGTATAGAGTATCTGATGTTTATCTAATGACGCCAGACGATAATAGCTCTCCTACTCCGCTGCAATACGAGATTAGGAATAATCGGATAAACATTACATTACCCTACGTGGGTGTCTGGAGTATGATAGTTATTGAGCCCGTCTCACGCGTGGAGACTATTACAGAGACGCGCTTCCTCACGTTTATGGATATTCTTGAGAGAACTGTAACTAAGGTGAATGTGGAGACCGAGACTACTACAATAGCATCAACATATGCTCGGACGCTCACTATTAGGGAGGAGCAGCCAGCTCCCTACCCAGCTAGCACGACGACACTCCTAATAGCGGTAGTTGCTGCTCTCGGATTGGCTGTAGGATACATGCTCAGGGGGAGAGGACAAGGCCATAACCTACGGAATTCACAACCATAGTACCATACGCAGTATGAATTAACGACGTTTCTCCACGCTTTAGGCAATGCTTATATTCTCGTATGAGGGGGTGAGTCGTCTAAACATGAGTGAAGAAAAGCGGCTGTCCAAGAAAGGTTGGGTTACGCAGTCACCTGAGGGTGATTTGCTGCTGGTGAATGATAAGGGAACGGCGTATAAGGTTAGCGAGTCTGTTGTGGCTGTCTGGAACATCTTTGAGAACAAGACCGTTGAGGAGGTTGTTAGTGAGATTGCTTCGCAGGTTGATGTTGACGTTAACGAGCTGCGCGAGGCTATACAGCAGCTTGCTATCCAGCTTCAGGAAGCAGAACTCCTAGCATAAGAGGAAATTAGGTAAAAAGAGCCTAACATCCAAACCCCTGGCGTGGGTTGCAGCAGCGCCAGCGCTGCGCACCCAGCTATATTGTTTTCTGATAAAATTATTGACGACTGAACAGTGAGGTTCGTGGAGTGCTACTACTGCTCGCAAAGAAACGCTAGGCTATGTGTATAGTTTCTTGAGCCGTTGTAATAGCCCCTCTGTGAGGTTCTGCAGCGTGAATTGCTGTGCTCTTGAGCGCGCGTTCTCCGACATCTTGTCGTGTAGCTCCTGGTCTTCTGCGAGTCTTCTTATTGCTGCCGCGGCTCCCCTGTAGTCTTCTGGCCCCCTTACGTGGATTCCGTCTATCCCATCCCGCACAAGCCAGCGCTGGCCGCCGACGGCCGAGGTTACCACAGGCACGCCGCAATACATGAACTCCAGCTGCGTTATTCCCAGTGCCTCCATTCTGCTCATGATTATATTTAGGTAGGATTTCTTCATGAGCGCCACTTTCTCCTCGTCGTTTAGCCTCCCTATGTAGCTCAGGTTGTGAAGCCCCCTGCTCTCGCGTAGCACCTTCTCATGCTGGTTTGATGGTGCTCCAGCTATTACGAAGTGTATATCCCTCCTGTCTGTGAGGAGCTTTGCCGCCCTCACCACCGCGAGCGGGTTCTTCCGCTCTTCAATCGTCCCGACATAGCTCACCAGCTTGACGTCGGTTGGTATGTTATACTGCTCAAGAATCTTCTCAGGCTCTCTCGCGGCGTTGTCTATGAACTCCGAGTCAACTCCTCCTGGGTAGAGGTGTATCTGCTCGCGCCGCGCTCCCAGCCTGAGCATGTCTTCCTCCTCAAGCGGGGTGGTGCAGAGGATTAGGTCCGCCGTCCTGAATATCTGGGGAAAGACGAGCCTATTCCACGCCTCGCGGTAGCACCGCTCAATCAAGCTATAGTGCGTGGGGTCGGGCGGCTGGTAGTGCGGCATATGGCAGAAGGTTAGGGGCTTCTGAAGAAGCCACTCAGCCATCAAAGCCCTAACCCAGAGAACAAACTTCGCCGCATCCTCAGGCCCGTTCCAGAGCGTGCTGTGCGTTATCATCACGTCAAACCCAATCTCCTCATAGAGCCTTCGCAGCGTGTTGACGTAGTCGCGTAGCATGATGCGGCGCGGTGGCCAGGTTGAATGGTAGCCGTCAACCCTGATTACTGGGACGCCGAACTCGTTTTCGTTGCTCCAGATGTAGCCCTTCACCGAGGTTTCTATAACCTTAGGCGAGATTACGGGCTTGTAACCAAGTATGACTTGCACCCCTGCTTCTGGAGCTGCAACGCTAGGCGCTGGGCTACCAGCTCCTGTCCCTTCGTGAAACTAGTTTGATACATTATGTTGATTATCTTCATGAGACATGCATCTCTCTCAAGATTGACTCAACATCGCGCGAGGTTTGGAGGGACTCTAGGAAGCTCTCCCGCGCGTTGAATGGTATTAGGTGCTTGGCTTCTAGGTTCTTGGGAGACTCGCTGTGCGTTATCCCTATGCTTATCTCAGCCTCCCTGAACGCTGGGTTATCTGCCTCTGAGTCGCCCATGTATATTACAGCGCCGCTTATGTGGAGGATTTCCCTCAGCCTGCGGAGAGCCTTCCCCTTATCTATCTCAGCCGCGAAGACGTCAAGATACGGCCGCCCAGGGTATCGCATTACATGAAGCCCGTGCTCCCTGGCCTCCGTCTCTATGAGTATCGTAGCCTCAACAGCTTTCTCGGCGCTGCGCGATAAGCGCCAGTCAAACGCGAGGCCAGCTAACGTTATGCGGTCGCGTAGTAGCTTCCTCTACACCACTATCCCATCCAGCCCGCTGGCCAGCTCCTCGGCCAGGGATAGCACACGCCTTATCGCGTGCTGCCTCTCCGCGACGCGCTCATCAACATAGCTCATGTTGTCTCGCGTGGTTATCTCCAGGCCGCCTACCGTAGCCCATGCGTGGGCGAAGGGGACTGGACGGCTGGCGAAGTGATAGTCCTTCGTCGTTATCACGGCCAGCTTAAGCTCCTCGGATAGCCTGCTCAGAGCTGCGTGGAGGCGGCTCGTTAGGCGTGCCGCCTCCCTACTCACGTCTGGGGGTATGAGAGTCCCGTCCAGGTCTGTGAACAGGGCTTCAACAAGCATCGCAGGGTCATCTTCTCTGTAGCCATTCCTTCACCCTGTCTTTCAGGAGCCATCCAACGACGATGCCCGCCGCGACGCCTACAAAAATCGCCAAAGACCACGCGAAAGCCTGCGCAACTATGTAGATTATCGTAACATCAACACCAAGCTGTGAGAGCGCTATCGTTATCGTAACAAAGTAGAGGATTACCTTAACAGCGTCTCCTATCATGCTTATGTAGATTGCCTGAGACGACTCTATCGTGAAGCTCTTCTTTATTGACTCGCCCACCCAGTCGGAGATTATGAACCCTATGATGAATATTAGGAGGGCGCTGATGAAAGCTGGTAGGTATGTCATGAATGTGTTTATCGCCTGGTCTGCCAGGGTACCTGGAGGTTCTCCAGGGCTACGAGAATCGCTGCTATGTAGATTATCCACTTCGTCACCGCTTTGGAGAATTCGGAGGCCGTGAAGCCTGCTCTCAGTATTGCGCGGCCTACTGAGGTTCTCCTAAACGCCGCGTTGGCGCCTATCCTGTCCATAGTCCTTCCTATTATCTTCCCTACCACATGGCCAGCAACCCAGCCAACAACCAGAACAATAACGGCAGCTATAACGTTAGGGATGTAAGCGTAAAGAGTTTCCAGAAGCCCATTGCTAGTGAGTAAATCAATCTGACTTAGAAACAAGATTCATTCGTAATCGTTTTCTCCTCGGTTTATTTAACTCTGATGCTCTCTAGATTCCTAGAAATCCTAATGCATGATAAGATAATTAGATGAGGTTGAGCTTTCGCGCTGTCTCTATGATTCTGTTTGCTATTCTTATTGTTGCTGCGTCTATCATCTCTCCCTCAAGCGCTATCGCTCCCCTGCCTTCTGCCCATGCCCTCTGATACTCCTCTATTATGAGCTTGGCTCTGCTAATCTCCTCTTGGGTTGGCGTGAATATCTTGTTGCATAGCTCTATCTGGGACGGGTGTATAACCCACTTCCCATCATAACCCATGCTCCGCGCGAGCTTCGCAGACTCCTCAAACCCACTCAGGTCGTTGATGACCGCATAAGGCCCGTCTATCGCCTGCAACCCCGCTGCCGCCGCTGCGTTCCTTATCTGAAACATGGCGTAATGCCATATATGGCCTGGGTAGCCCGCTGCCTGCGCACCTATCGTCATGCCGCGCATACCTATGCTCGCGGCGTAGTCGCCTGGCCCGAAGATGAGCGCCTCAAGCCTATCGCTACACCTAGCTATCTCATTCACATTCGCGAGTCCCTTTGCGGTCTCTATCTGCGCCTCAAGGGCTATGCGCTTGCCCAGTCCTAAACTCTCTTCAAGGCTGGCTAAGACCTTCTCAACGGCCAGCACCTCCGCTGGCTCATCAACCTTCGGAATCATGATACAGTCTATCCTCTCTCCAGCGCCCTCAACAACGCTAACCAAATCACCAACCCAATACCTCGTGCGCACACCATTAATCCTAACAGCAACCGTCTTCCCCTCCGAAGGCCTAGCCTCGTTAAGGATTTGGACAATATTCCTCCGCGCCTCAAGCTTCTGGCCAGGAGCCACAGAGTCCTCAAGGTCCAGGAAGACCTCATCAACAGGAAGCTCCTCAAGAGCCTTACGCATCATCTTAACGCTACTCCCAGGCGAGGCCATCTCACTCCTTCGTAGACGCTCCACAGCCATCCCAACCATGAAACGCCTTTCCGTCATTTAGCACTTCCTCATCTTACCGGTTACAATTCTTTAGCAATAACCCAATTTTTGTATAAGTTAAATTAGCAGCATAACCCAACACTACATGCATGTCTAGGTCTTCTAGCGGAAAAACCACACCAAGGACTACAATACTGACCGTGCTTCTCATTATCTTCTTGATAGCTGCTGTTGCTGGATGGGTTAGGCCCCCTCAAACAGTTGAGAAGACAATAACGCAGACAGTTATGCAGACCACGACTGTGGCGGCTGGTGAGGGTGTCAGAACTATAACACAGACAACAACACTAACAAAAACAGAAACCCAAAAGGTAACAGTCACAGTCACCGCGACTCCACAGCCCCCAACACCCATCAAAATAAGACTCGCAAGCCTCGCCTTCCCCAGCTACATGCTCGTTCTCCAGAAGATAATAGAAGAGAAACGCGTTGACCTCAAGCATGGCCTCGATATAGAGTGGGTCCCACAGACAACAATCGCAGGGTTCTACTCCACAATCCTAACCGGGGAGGTCGACGGCATACCTGGAGGAGGCCCCCTCACTTTCCAAAAGATGAAAGTAGAGCAGGGCGCTCCAATAAAAATCACCAACACACTGGCTACGATGACGTTATCGGTAGTCACGATAAATCCTGATGTCAAGAGTTTTGAAGACCTGCGTGGTAAGAAGCTGGCCGTAGATGTAGGTGCTACAGACTTCCTCATACTCAAAACATACGCGAGCAAGCTTGGTATCGACATAGAGAAGGAAGTAACTCTAGTCCCTACGACATACCCAATAGCGCGCGGCCAGCTTGTTGCTGGGGACGTTGATGCTGCTGTCCTAGTTGAGCCGCATATATCGCTGGCGAAGAGAGATAATCCCAACGCGAGAGTTATCCTAGTCTTTGATGAGGCCTGGAGGGAAATAACAGGACAGCCATTCGGAATATACCTAGTTACAGCCCTCCGCGAAGATTATCTGGCTAAGAATCCCGAAGTCCCAGCTAGGCTCATTAAGGTCTTCCAAGAAGTTGAAGACTTCCTCAGACGCAACCCAGAGGAGGCAGATGCCATACTCTCTGCTGGCATGAAGATAAGCCCAGGAATCATGTATAACGCTATAATATTCGGCAGGATAGATTATAGAATATACCCAGCATGGAGGAGCGACATAAGGGAAAACCTGGAAACAATGTTCCAGTTCGGTGTTGATACTGGCTTCGTGAGCGCGCTTCCAGGGCCAGGCTTCATCTACACACCATCAGGATAGCCAAACATAATAAACCCCGTAACACCATTCTTATTTTTTGAGGCGAATTGGAGAGAGCCAGGGAAATCGAGGTTCTCAAGCTATATAGAGTATTCAGAGGTAGGAAAGAATATGCTATATCGCTCCTAGCTCTGGCGGTAGCGTGGGAAATAGCATCTTACATATTCCCACCATACGCGGTCCCAAGCTGGTCAATAATACTCAAGACACTAATTTCACTCGACTTCACACACGCCTACATCACGGTAATACGCGTCCTCCTAGCTCTGGCGGCAGCCTTCGCGGTAGGCTTTCTCCTCGCGGTAATCATGTACCTCTCGCGCAGAATTGAGCGATACATATTGCCCTTGGTTAATCTCGTAATGGCTGTTCCAGCAATATGCTGGGTTCTCTTCGCTATTCTCTGGTTCAAAGAGCCTGAGTTCAGGATATTCTTCGTGCTGGTAGCTGTCTGCGGGCCTGGATTCCTGATAGATATCCTGGACGGTATGAAGAATATACCGCGTCACTTGAGGGAGATGCTCGTATCGTTTAGGCCGTCCAAGAACCAGCTTGTCAGAAAGCTCATACTTCCCGCAATAGTGCCCTCAATACTAACTACCTGGAAGATTAACCTAGGTCTGGCCGTAAGGGTGGTTACAGTAGCAGAACTCGTCGGAACAATATCAGGTATAGGATACGCTCTAAACTTCGCCCTGGGAAACCTAAGCCTCGCAGAAATATTCGCATGGTCACTCGTACTAGTAACAATCCTATTATCTCTACAGGGTGTGGTTTACATGCTTGAGGCTAGGCTTCTTAAATGGCGGTGATTTGGTGTGCCACGTATAGTGGTGGAGAACCTTAGGAAGGAGTTTGGACAGCAGAAAGGCGAGCAGAGGGTAGTAGCTATTGAAGAGCTTAGCTTCACCATAGAGGAGTCGGAGATTGTTAGCATAGTAGGCCAGACAGGATGCGGTAAATCAACATTCCTCAGAATATTGTTGGGCGTGGATTCACCAACCAGTGGACGGGTGTTGGTTGACGGTATAGAGCCCTATAAGGAGTTTGATAAGTTGAAGGGTAAGATTGCCGCGGTCTTTCAGGAGGATAGGCTTCTCCCATGGAGAACTGCTCTGGATAATGCGAAGCTGGGGCTTGAGATACTTGGGATACCTAAGGAGGAGCAGCGGGAGAGGGCTGCGCGTTGGCTTGATAGGCTTGGGCTGGCTGGCTTTCATAATGCTTATCCGTCAGAACTAAGCGGAGGTATGAGGCAGAGGGTAGCACTAGCACGTGCTCTCGCAATAGAACCTGCCATAATACTCTTTGACGAAGCCTTCGGCCATCTTGACGAGGTAACGGCAGCGCGTCTAAGGTCAGACTTCCTAAACCTTAGCAAGCAACAAAGATACACAACAGTTATGATAACTCACAACTTGGATGAAGCGATAGAATCCACTAATAGGATTCTAGTTTTTGGAAGACCAGCCAAGCTACTGGCTGATATAAACCTGAGCTATGTGGATAAAAGTGATTTGGCTGAGGTCTATCGTCTCCGCAGGTTGATTCAGTCAGTTATTGAGAGTAATCGTCCACTGGAGTCTGTAGGTGCGCAGACATTTTAGAATTGGGTTGCCTCGGTTGAGCCGCAGAGCGCCGCCCTATCCGCGCCCTCGCCCAGAACTATCCTTAACACCTCGTCGTAGTAGCCTGTGCCTACGAAGCTTTGGTGCTTCACAGCCCTGTAGCCTGTCTTCTCCAGCTCAAACTCGTGTTGCTGTAGCTTGACATAAGCCGGCAGCCCTGTCTCGGCCATCCCTCTGGCCAGCTCGTACATGGAAGCGTTGAGCGAGTGGAAGCCTGCTAGAGTTATGAACTGGAACTTATACCCCATCTCGCCCAGCCGCTGCTGGAACCCGGCTATCGTCTCCTCATCTAGGTTCTTACGCCAGTTGAATGAGGGTGAGAGGTTGTATGCCAGCATCTTGTTGGGATGTTCGCGGCGTATGGCTTCTGCGAACCGTCTAGCCTCCTCTAGGTCTGGCTTGGATGTCTCAAACCAAATCATGTCGGCGTATGGTGCGTAAGCTAGGCCGCGCGCTATCGCAGCCTCAAGCCCGCCGCGCATCACGTAATAGCCCTCGGGGGTCCTCTCACCAGTTATGAACCGCCTATCGCGCGCATCTACGTCGCTGGTTATGTACTGCGCTCCCAGGGCGTCTGTTCTCGCTATGAGTATTGTTGGCACTCCCAGGACGTCGGCCGCAAGGCGCGCGGCTATGAGAATCTTCACGAAGCTCCGGGTGGGGACTAGGACCTTGCCCCCAAGGTGGCCACAGCGCCTCTCGCTAGGTGATTGGTCTTCAAAATGCACGCCAGCCGCGCCGGCTTCTATCATGGCCTTCATAAGCTCAAAGGCGTGGAGCGGCCCTCCGAAGCCTGCTTCGCCGTCAGCCACGATGGGGACGAAGTAATCCACGCGCGGCCCGCCGTTGAGGTGCTTTATCTGGTCAGCCCTCTGGAGCGCCTGCACTATCCTCTTCACAAGTATTGGGACGCTGTTGGACGGGTATAGCCCTAGGTCTGGGTACATCTGCCCCGCAGCATTAGCGTCTGCCGCTACCTGCCAGCCGCTTACGTAAATCGCCCTAAGCCCAGCCTCAACCATCTGTATCGCCTGGTTCCCAGTGAGAGCACCCATCGCCGAGATGTATGGCATGGTAGCTAGCTGGCGCCAGAACTTCTCAGCACCAAGCCTGGCTACCGTGTATTCTATCTTGAGCGAACCGCGCAGCCTGAGCACATCCTCAGCCGTATAAGGCCTTGCTATGCCCCTCCACCTCTCGGAGCGCCACTCCTCCTCAATTAAGCGTATCTCAGCCTCGCGCAAGGTTATTCACCGTTTGTTGGTGAGCGGTGGGATTGGCGCAATACTATATGAATATAACGTATATGTCATATGATTTTACATGAAACTTACGTAAAAAACTAAAGGTAACATATTTTAAGCCTGCGTCTTACCTATTTGTGCTTTACGGGTGGCAGTAGTTGAGAATAGAGTACAGGCGGCTCCAGCTCTCGGCCATGGGTAGCTATCTCGTGACGATTCCGCGGCAGTGGGTTGAGGAGCTGGGCTGGGATAAGGGTACTAGGCTTGTGCTGTGCCTTGAGGGGGGTAGGATTACGATAGCGTCTGAGACCAGGTCGGCGCAGCCGCGTAGGTCTACGCACACGATATACATAGAGGACTTTCCAAACCGTAAGTTTCTGGAGCTATGCATAAACGCCTCCTACATACAGGGGAATGACGTAACTGAGATTCTCTCGCGCGAGAAGCTGAAGTCTGAGCATCGTAAGTGGATTCGCGACGCTCTGGATAGTGTTGTGGGTGCTGAGATTGCCGAGGAGTACTCGGATAGGGTTATACTCCAGAGCCTTGTTGACCCGCTGAAGTTCCATATCAACGCTGTGGTGAGCAGGTTCTCTGTGGTGGCTATGGCTGTTTATACCGACGCCGTGAAGGCTCTCTACATAGGAGACCGCGACCTCGCGCTAGACGCTTATGAGCGGGGCAAGGACAGCGCGAAGCTCTACCGCCTCCTCATGAGGCAGGTCGTAGAATGCGCGCGGAACCCAGAGCTTGCGGCGCGTATGGAGATGCCAGACCCAGGTGAGGTGATAGTCATGGCGCTCACGGTGCGGGAGCTGAGCAGGATAGCATACTACGCCATGCGCATAGCAGAGCACGCGGCGGAGATAGCAGAGGCAGGCCTTGACGACGAGATACTAAACATAATCTCAGAAACACATGCCGCCGCTATGAGCCTGCATAGGAACGGGATGCAGGCACTGCAGGAGAAGAGCCTACATCTCGCGAGCAAGGTGATAGATGATATGGAAACGCTCCGCGAGCTGTTTGACAGGGGGCTGAGCTACATCATGTCTGGGAAGCTCAAGCCAGAGGTGGCTAGGCACGTGTTGTTCATATTGAGGAACTTTAGGGCGATAGGTGGCTATGCTGTTGGGCTTGCCGACAACGCGACGCTCAGAATATTCTCGCGGAGCGTTTCATCTGAACCTTAGCAGGGGAAAAGCCAGAGCTATTATCGCGAGCGTTACCCCGTCATCACCCAGCACGCCTACCCAGAGGGGTATCAGACCAGCTATTCCAAGCGTGATGAGAGACAGCTTCAGCCCTATCGCGAGCAGTAGGTTTGCCTTGAGCGTCTTCACAAGCCTCCTGCTCAGCCTGATTAGATACTCAACTATGCGGAGGTCGTTCCCCATTAGGGCTACGTCGGCAGCCTCTATCGCTATGTCATTACCAGCAGTCCCCACGGCTACGCCGACATCAGCGGCCGCCAACACTGCGGCGTCATTAACACCATCGCCAACCATCATCACTGGCCCATAACGCTGCCGAAGTTCCCTGACCACGCGAACCTTATCCTCTGGTAGTAGGCCAGCATAATACTCGTCTATCCCCAGATGCTCGGCCACCTCGCGCGCCGCGCGTTCGTCATCGCCCGTGAGCATGACAACCGTAATGCCTAGGCGCTTAATCTTCTGAACAGCCTCACGCGCCTCTGGCCGCGGGGTGTCGGAGAGGCTTATCGTCCCAGCAAACCTGTTATTCACGGCCACGTCAACGACTGAGCCGCGCAGCTCCTCATGAACCACGTGGCTATGGTTTGCCTGCGAATTCACGAATGAGTGGCGGCCAATCATTATCAGCTGGCCATCAGTTGTCAGGGCGCTCACACCCATCCCTGGCCTCTCCTCAACCTTCACATCGCCATGAAGGCTTATCCCGTTGGACTTTGCCGCCTCAACAATAGCATTAGCTATCGGATGCGTTGAGCGCGAGGCTGCCAGGGCTGAGAGCTTCAGAAGCTCCCTCTCGCTGAAGCCGCTTGTGGGCTTCACACCAACAACGCGGAGCACCCCCTTCGTTAATGTTCCAGTCTTGTCAAACGCAACGACGCGCGTGCGCGCCATCTCCTCCATGTATATCCCGCCCTTGACCAGTGAGGAGCTCCACATGGCGCGCGTGAGCCCCATCATCACGGTAACTGGTGTGGCTATCACGATTGCGCTTGGGCAGGCTATGACGAGTACGACCAGCGCCTTATACACCCATGTCGTCAGGGGCTGGGCTAGCATTAGCGGCGGGACAACAGCTACGAGGGCTGCCAGAACAATAGTAGCTGGCGTGTAGTATCTGGAGAATCTATCTATGAAGCGCTCCAGCCTAATCTTCTTCTCACGCGCCTCAATAACAAGCTTGGTTATCCTACTGACGGTGGAATCCCTGAACGGCTTCTCCGCAACAATCTCCAGCGAGCCCGTTAGGTTGAGCGTCCCAGAGAGAACCACATCCCCATGCTGCTTCTCAACTGGTATTGACTCGCCAGTTACTGTTGACTGGTCTATTGTGGAGCTTCCCGCCACGATACGGCCGTCAACTGGTATGCGCCAGCCAGGCTTGACAACAACGATGTCGCCGACCTCTATCTCCTCCACAGGTATCTCCTCAACCTTGCCGCCGCGCTTGACGAGGGCGCGCTGGGGGAGGAGCGACGCCATCCGCCGCGTAATGTTCCTAACCTTATCAACGGTATAGTCTTCTAGCGTCTCGGCGAAGTGGTAGAGTATCAGGACGGCCGCGCCCTCTTCATAGAAGCCTATGGCAGCCGCTCCCACCGCGGCGGTGAGCATGAGAACATCGGTGTTGAACGGGTTGCTCCTAAGCCTGCGCACAGCATCATAAGCAACGGGGACGGCCACCAGCAGGAGAGCAACACCAGCCAGGAAATGCTCTAAAACCCCGCCAACACTACTCCAGATTAGTATGAGTGCCATGAATAGGAAGCCTGATGCCACTATAGCTATCCAGAGTCTAGGCGATAGACCGCCATGACCAGCCCCATCACTCCCGCTACTATCCACGTCGCCAGTCAAATTATATGCCAGAAACTAATCATACAAATCTATGCTATAAGGTTTAAGTTGATAATGATAATCAAACTATAGCGTGGTGAAAGAATATAATGGTATCGGAGATTCTTGTTAGGTATGTTTTAAATAAGCATGAAAGACGTGATAGCTGGTTTTTAGATGATTATTCTCTTAATCCCTATAAGCTATGTTAGGGGAAGTAAATACGGAGAGAATATGGGCAATGAGCTGGCCGTTAAGATTAACGCTCCTCTTCTCCTAAGTAAGGAGCTCACAAGATTAGCAGCTAGAAACAAATATGGAATAATCGCTATAGGAACAGCTACAGAGCCTTGGATGAAGATAGAAGAAAAATACAAAATAACTAGAGCTTGTCTTGAGATGATCGCCAAGCATAGATTCCCAGTTCACTGCCTAACAAAATCACCTATAATTCTAAGAGATTTAGACTTGTTGAGAGAAATAGATGAATATGCTATACTTCCTTACAACTTGAAAGAACAACTTAATCATAGAAGTATGATAACGATATCTCTATCAACGTTGGATGATTCTGTCGCAGCTATCTTTGAACCAGGCGCTCCTAAACCAACTGACCGGCTTAAGCTTTTGGGAAAAATTAAGGACGCTGGCATCTATGCTGGCATAGCTTATATCCTGTATTACCATTCATCTCAGATTCTGATGAACAGTTAGACGAGATGTGAAGACAGCCAAGGACTCTAATGCTGATTATGTTCTCATAGGTGCATTAACGCTATATGGCGTTGGTAAGAAACTTTACTATAAACTTCTGGAAAGAAACTATCCAGAGCTACTTCCAAAATACAGAAAGTTATTCAAGCTTTTCAACCAACCACCAAAAAGTTATCAACTAACTCTGGAGAGGAAAGCAAAAATAATATGTGAGAAATATGGAATTAAGCATAGGCTTGTTAATCTTTAGTTACGTATATAGCATATAGAACTAACGCAAATCCTACAGCAGTTATTAACGCTTCTATTGTATGTGCAGCGACTAAACTATATTGAAAGAATTCAGATAATATGCCCTCTATTACCGCTCCTAACGTTATGAGTAGAAAAGCAACTGATAACACCACGAATGGAGGCTTGTTAGCTATCTTCTTCCTCGCCTGGTAGCTTATGTAAACTAGAATAAGCCCCGCAACGACGAGAGCCAGACGAGCTATAACGAGAGCTATGTGAAACGACATAATGCGCACCTTAGCATCATTTTACAGCCTCTCTAAGAGTCCAGCGCCAACGCACCGTAAGTATTGCAGCGATAATATTAACATGAAGAGATGATCTAAGCTAGCAGTTTCTTGGAGAAACGATGTCTTGATATTTTCCAACAACTCCGTTGGTAGACAGCCTATTATGAATAAGAGGAGTAATGTGGGGAAATCGTTTAAAATTCTCCTACCTTTTCTAGCTCTCTTGACCACCAAAGACAGTGAGAGTATTATGGCCAGTATGAGAACAACCATGGTGGATATATAAAATATATCTTCAACCTGCACGGCCTAAACGCGCCTCAACATAACTATAATATAATACAACTAGGAGTATGAGGAGAGCAGATAACAGTTCAAGCAAGGACTTTAGAAGACTTTGCTCAACGAACGCGGCAAGATTGTAAAAGCCGTGTATAAATAGTCCCAACGCAAATAGTAGGGAGAGAATGAAAAACCGCCTATTAGAACTGTAGACCAACTTAGCTAAATAGAATGGTATTATTGAGGCATACCAAACAACTAAAGCGGTAGCAAGCTGGAAATAATCCAACTACGTCACCTTTTCATCACTATGTCTTTCTGAAAGAGTATATGAGTATTAGAAAGCAAGCTTATTTTTTAAGATTTCAAAGAGAAAGCCCTCTACGAGAGACCCTAGTGTTATTAGTCCAAATCCAAGTGATACAAATAGCATCATTCTGCTTTTTACCCTTCTATAAGCACCATAGCTTACTACTACTATTATAATTCCGAGTATAAGCACGACAAGCTTAGCAAATGTGAGAAAAATTATTTCAGAAACCATTATTCCTCTCCACTCCTTAGAGAGTAAAAGCGTCTAAATGCCTTATCAATTACACCTCTATTGGGCGTAGCCTCCACCTTCAAACCTTATAGTAACGCTGCTGAATGTGCTCCTGTATAGAGAATATTTCTTCCCATCTTTACTATGTTCTATACGCTCAATAGTTAGTATCCCCTGCTCTTTAAGCTCATTCATAATCCTAAAAGCAGTTGTGTAAGGAATATCACATTCTTTTATAAGCTCAATGACACTCTTCGCCCTCACAACTGTGCTGGCTATAATCTTAGATGGGGAGTAGGACATGAATTCATGGTGGTAAAGGATAAGGATGCAATGCTGACGGAGATAAGAGACACGGTAAATGAATTAAAAGCGCAAGGACTTGATGAAGAAGATATTGAGGGCTCGCATGAAATACACGAGATACATGAGAAATATGCTGAGGAAGACGTTGCTGTGGAGCCTGGAGAAACTAAAACTTTCTTCCTAAAGTTTGACGCTCCAGGAACTTACTCCTACCTATGTACAGAGTTGGCAGCAACATTTCCAGATACTCATGCAGATGAGGGAATGGTTGGCAAAATAGTAGTTGAATAATAAAACAACTACTTTTCCTATTATCTTTTTATTCTCCAATGCATGATTATTAATGAAGTCTTGAGAGTGTGAATGCTTGCTCTAGGTGATGAATGTTCTTCATAGGTTTTGGAGGTGTGGCATCCTATGAAAATGAAATATTTAATCCCGTTGGTTGCAGCTGTGGTGGCGCTTGCTGTAGTAGGAGCTTTCTTAGCTCTTCAAGCTCTCTCAACCCCCTCATATACGCCATCAATAGAGATAGCAGGCAACCAGAAGCTCGAAGACTTCACCCTCATAGACCAGTATGAGAGAGAGTTTAGGCTCTTCTCCGTCAAGGGCAAGGTTGTCCTCCTATACTTCAGCTATACCAACTGCCCAGACGTATGCCCACTTGTCATGAGCAAATACGCATACCTGGCAGAGAAGCTGGGCCCAGACATAGACAAGGTTGCCATGATACTCGTGACGACAGACCCTGAGCGCGACTCCCCAGAGGTTCTCCGCGAGTATGTTGAGCGCTACACGCCGAAGATAATCGCCCTAACTGGGCCGCGTGAGGTTCTGGAGAAGGTCTGGTACGACTATGGCATAGCCGCGAAGGCCGAGAAGCCGCAGGAGGAGGGAGGCCAGTACTTCGTAGCGCATACTGCGCTGGTCATAGTGGCTGACAAGAATATGGTTATGCGCTTTGCCTTCACGCCAGAGATGCCGCCAGAAGAGTATTTGCAGGGTGTAAAGTATCTCCTGAGCCAGTAGCCATGTTGCGGAGGCTGAGCATCCCAGTACTGGCCGCCTCGTCCCTGGGATACCTAGCCTTCTACATCTTCTTCACAGGAACAGCCCAATACCTAACAACGCCAGCATACGGGATAGAGGGAATACACGTCAAGCTTATGAGCATAGAGACGCAGACATACACAGGCCCCATACTCCAGCTCATAGGCGATGGATACCTGATAACGGTCAGGCTTGTTCCAGCAGCTATAGGCGCTGTCCTAGCAGCGCTGGTCGGCGTCAATGTCTCTATACTCTGGTATCTCTATCGCGCGAGGAGCCTCAAGGCATGTCTATTGGGGGGCGGTGCTGGTGGTGCTGGAGCGCTGATAGCAAACCTGGCCTGCTTCTCCTACCTCTGCTGCGGATGGGCGCCATCACTCATAATACTCGGAACCGCCTTCACCGCAGCCTTCGGAACAGCAATCTCAGCAATAGCCATAGCCCTACTCACGCTAAACGCCATAATCCTCGCAAAGAGGATGAACGCGATAACCACACCCGGAGTAAACGCTAATTTAGAGGCATAACAACCAAGAAGAGGCTGCACATGCCCAAGATAGGTGGAGTAATAACAGCAATACTAACACCGTTCAACGAAGACGGCAGACCAAACGAGAAGGCGATAGGCGGCCTTCTTGACTATATCCTAGCTGGAGGTATTGACGGTCTATACATACTCGGAACAACAGGCTTGGGCCCCTTGATGAGCGTTGAGGAGCGTAAGCTGATTGCTGAGGCTATGGTAACGACGGCGGGCAAGCGGGTTGTGCGCATAATTCACGTAGGCGGTCTGGTCGTGCAGGATATCCTCAGCCTCGCGCGCCACGCAGAGCAGATAGGAGCGGACGCGGTGGCATGTCTAACCCCATTCTACTACCACCTAGACACCAAAGCCCTAGAAGAGTTCTACGCCAAGATAGCGGGGGCAACCTCTCTCCCAATCCTACTATACAACATACCCCAGAACACTGGCTACAACATAAAACCAGAAACCATCGCAGCTATTGTTGAGCGCGTCCCAAGCGTGGCGGGGATAAAAGACTCCAGCGGAATCCTAGCCCAGCTTATGGAGACTCAGTACCTCCTCGGTAATAGCTTCGCAGTCCTCAATGGAAGCGACAGGCTTGTCCTCCCGACGCTTGCCGCAGGCCTGGCAGGCTCGGTAACCGCGTTGAGCAACGTGGCGCCCAAGCTGGTCAAGGATATAGACACAGCCTACAGGAGTGGAGACCACGCCAAAGCCCTGCAAAACCAGCGAAACGTAGCCCAGCTCGCCAACGCCCTAGGAGAAAAACTAATCCCAGCCCTCTACACACTCCTCAACAACAAAGGCATAAACGTAGGAAAGCCCAAGCCACCCCTCACACCCCTCAAAAAACAAGAAGAACAGGAAATCCTCCAGAAAACCAGCAAAATCCCAATAGAAACTTAAAATAAACCAAAAGACAAAACGCAAAGGAGAACACCCGCGGTAGCTCAGCCTGGTAGAGCGCCCGGCTGTAGAAGGCCAGCCCCATGGCTGAGCCAAAGGAACAGCACTACCAGGCACAAAAATACGGAAACCGGGTGGTCGCAGGTTCAAATCCTGCCCGCGGGACCAATAATAACATCCACCCCCTCTTTACCATGCCCTGAAGGGCCTGCCATGCGTATTTTCTTCTGAAAAATGGCTGGGCGTGTAGCCTCTATATAGGCAGAAATGCCTATATAGGCAAAAATGCCTATACACTGTTAAGGAACGGTCTTGGTTGCTGTCCCTCCCTTTGTTGTGGGCAAGCCAGTTACAGGCGAGCACTTCATAGACCGCGAGCATGAGCTGCGGAGGTTATGGTCTCTGGTCGTGGGTCTTAGGAGCAGGGCTTCAAGCAACGCGGCGCTAATAGGTCTCCGCCGAACAGGGAAGACATCAATACTGGAGAACCTAATGATAATGCTGGAGAAGGAGAGAGACATTCTCCCAGTCCTGATAAGCTGCTATGGGTTGCCCAGTCGGAGCAGACTTGCTAAAATGCTCGTTGATTGTGCTATCCGGATATACGTGGAGAAGACTAGCGATAACATATACTTGAAGAGGATTAGTAAGATTGTTAAGTCAGGTGCGAGGGAGCTTTTACAGAGGGTCAGCGAGGTAAAGCTGTATGACCTTCATGTCAGGCTCAAGAATCCTGCGGCGGATGAGAACCAGCTTGTTGAAGAGGCTCTCAACTACATAGAGACATTAGCACATGAGAAGAGTGTATTCTTCGTCATCATGTTGGACGAGTTTCAAGAGATGCTGAGATGGGGGCAGCTTTTCCTAAAGAGGCTTAGAACAGTCATGCAGGCTCAAAAGCGGGTCTGCTACATACTCGCAGGCTCCGCACCAACCGTGATGAAGAAGCTAGTCCTAGACAGAAGGTCGCCGTTCTACAGGCAGCTTGTAGAGATTCCCGTAGGCAGGCTCGACGGAGATGTTGTAAGGAAGTTCGTGAAGGAGAGGCTAGCCAGGGCGGGGCTCATCCCAGAGGATAATGCAATAGAACTCTTCGTGGAATATTGTGATGGCTATCCTGACTATGTGCAGCGCCTAGGGCTGGAGATATATCTCCAGTCCAGCCCAGGGGACAGGATAACACGTGAAGACGTGAGACTGGCGTACAACAACATGCTTCTATCACTAACCAGCGAGTTTGAGGCGTTGCTACAGGAGCTCTCACCGCTTGAGAGGGAGGTGATGATAGCGGTAGCCATAGGTAAGTCAAGAACAAGCCAGATAGCTCGCGAGGTCAGGAAACCTATCACGAACATCTCCAAGACGCTTGCTACGCTTGTTAGCTATGGCCTACTAGAGAAAATATCCGAGGGGCAGTTCAGGCAGGCAGACCCAGTTCTGGCTGACTGGCTGAGAAGCCGATTTACACCACTCGCCGAGAGGCTGGCATAACTACGGCATACCAAGGAGGGTGGGCGCAGTAGGCAATATAGCCCCCTGCGCGATGGCCAACGTTGTGTAGGACAGCATAGTTTTCCAGTTTACGGCGTTTGAACATATTGTTGAGATTTTTTGGAGGCGTTCCTACTTATATTCGCCCAATAACATGGGGAGGCTTATGATAGGTGCTCGGAGGAATCTAGGCTCGTTGGATTTTCTGCTGATTCTAGCCCTGTCTTCTCGGCTCCTACTCACTCTACTAGCCATGCCAGCGCTGGCTGATCATTCCCAGGCGAGCGCGCGTGCGATGTTGGGCTAAAAGAAGTTCTTCGGAGGCGAGAACCCAGGCCTCGGCCTTAAAAAATGCCACCCAACAACGGCGGGCAATCAGAAATGAACCTAGCAGGCGAGCTGATTGAAGACTATGAAAGCGCATGCCACATTGAGGATTAGGTAATTCTCCACCTAGTATTTCTTAGTAGTACTGCTATTGCTATCGTTGATTGTATTGCCGCTGCTGTCCATAGGAGTATCCACTCCTGCTGCGCTGCTGTTACCGCTCCTATTGCTATATGTACCAGCCTGGCTGCCGTGGCTGTGGGGATTATGTAGGCTACTCCGCGTAGAGCTTCGGGCAGGAGCTCCAAGGGGTAGAAGACTGGCGGCAGGACGGAGACAAGCCCAGTTATTATCGGCGACCACGTCCATAAATCCCTCAAATCGCGGACGAGTGTTGAGATTATGTATCCGAGAACGGAGAATGTTATCCAGACTGTTATGAGCGAGAAGATTATCGTGAAGAATAGTAGGGGTGTGAGTAGTGTGAGCGCGGTTGTTATGACTAGGAAGGTCGCTACACCTGGGGCTGCTGAGAGCTGGTTGGCCAGGGCTAGGCCTATGACATATGTCAACGGCCTTACTGGCGATGCTACATACATCTCGTGGAGCTTCAGCACTATGCGGTTGAATGCTGCTTCTGTCTCCATGGAGACGCTGGCCGTTACTGTAACCATGACGAACCCCCCTGCTAGGGCGTAGCCCACGCTCCCGCTTCCGCCGTAGAGGTAGATGAAGAAGAGGAAAGCGAGCGGTGCTAGCGCGTAGTGGAATGACCAGTATATGTTTCGTCTTAGTGGGGCTATTCCGTAGAACCATGCGATTGCCGCCACGCCTACTATGGAGCGGCGTATCTCTTCTGTTCTCAACTCTCCAGCCCCTCGCCGACTAGGGATACGAAGACATCCTCCAGGGTTACTCTGCTCACCGAGGCTCTGGCTCCGCGCTCTAATGCTAGCCCAACCACCTCGCGGGCGTGTGAGTCGTCAACATACACGCGCACGGTCTCGCCTAGTCTAACCACCTTGCCGTAGCGGTTAAGCTCCTCCAGCGTGAGGGAGCCTCCTATCACCTCAACACGCGCCGAGGAGTGTAGTAGGCTGCGCACCTCATCAACGCCGCCGCGGGCAACTATCCTGCCCCTGTCAATTATCGCGACGGCATCCGAGAGTGTTTCGGCCTCCTCCATATAGTGGGTTGTTAGTATGACTGTCCGCCCCTCCTCGTGCGTCAGCGTTCTGATAACGTCCCATATCTTGATGCGGGTAATCGCGTCAAGCCCTATCGTGGGCTCATCTAGGAAGAGTAGCTCGGCATCGGTCGCGAGGGCTGTTGCTACCAGCGTTCTCTGGCGTAGGCCGCCTGAGAGCTGTGAGCATAGCGTGTTAGCATATCCCCCTAGCTCCAGCACGTCTAGGATTTGCTTGGTTCTGCGCCGTGCTTCCCACAGCCCCATACCACGCGCTATCAAGTAGTGGTAGACGTGCTCGTATGGTGTGTTGAGCAGCGCTGGCCTGCCTTCTTGGGGGACTACCGCTATACGCCGCCTAATCTTATCGGCCTCCGTTATCACGTCGTATCCTAGAACCTCTATCCTCCCAGCGCTGGGCATCAGCTGCGTTGACGCTATTTTGACGAATGTCGTCTTCCCAGCGCCGTTTCTGCCCAGTAGGGAGAAGATACGGCCAGCTCTTATCTCCAGCGATACTCCGTCAAGCGCCACTACGCCGCCGCTGTAAATCTTCCTCAAACCCTCAGCAGCAACAGCCACGCCGTCAAGCGACAAGAGCACTATCCCTCAACTACCGCTAATGCTTATGATGATTTCCCATGCTATATAGCTATCCCAGTCAAAACACTGTAATTTACGTGGGTTTTGGTAATACCTGAGTATGGGTATTTGAGCCTATCTCCTGCGCAGGCCGTTGAATATGTCCTCGGCGGTTATCGGTATGCGCCTAGCCCTGAAGCCTGTTGCGTGGTATATTGCGTTTGCTATGGCCGCTGGTGGGGGGACTATAGGAGCCTCGCCAGCCCCCTTGGCGCCATAAGGCCCAGAGCCCGTGAAGTCCTCCACCAGCACTATGTCTATCTTCGGCACCTCCACTGCGGAGGGGATTAGGTAGTCCATTAGGGTTGGGTTGAGCATGACGCCCTCCTCGCTTACCTTCATCTCCTCATATAGCGCGAAGCCTATCCCCTGAGCCACGCCTCCAGTTATCTGTCCAGCCAAGCCATCAACATTAAGCGCCTTCCCAGAGTTCTGGCCAGCGACATAGCGCAGAATCCTCACAGAGCCAGTTTCCTCATCAACCTCAACCAACGCGGCGTGGGCTGTGTAGGTTGGGTCTATGAGCGATGGGACATAGAAGAACCCGCTTATGGCGCTGCTATCATAGGGCGGGAAGCTCGTCACGTATGAGCCGCGGCCTTCTATCTCCTCCCCCGCGTAGTGCGCTTTCTCCACAATCTCCGCTATGGTGAGCGCCCTATCCACCGAACCCTTAACATATACCGCGTTATCTCTTATCTCCAGGTCTTCAGGCCGCGCTTCCAATAGCTTGGCCGCGGCCTCAAGAAGCTTCTGCCTCGCCTGGCGTGCAGCTATCATCACTGCATTACCCGCGCAGTATGTTGTGCTACTTCCCTGAGCGCCGTCATTATAGGGCGAGGCCTCGGTATCGCTGGAAACCAGAGTAATCTTCTCTGGTGGGACGCCCAGCTCCCTGGAGACTATCAAGGGGAGGCCAGCGTACATGGCGCCTGTTCCAGAGTCCGCCGCTCCCGCGATTACTGTGACCGAGCCGTCCTCGTTTATCTTAACTATAGCCGAGCTGGGGTGCATGGCCGCGGTGAGTGTTATCCCGCATGCTACTCCTATTCCCTGGTTCTTTCCCAGCTGAGCGCCCCAGCCTATAGTCTCAGCTACGCGGCGCAGCGTCTCGCGTAGGCCTACGTTCTCAAGCCTCTGTCCCCAAGGTGCGATGTAGCCGTCATCCCACACGTTCCTCATCCTAAGCTCCAGCGCGTCCATACCCAGCTCCTCCGCTATATGCTCCATATGCGACTCAAGCGCGAACGTCGCCTGCGGCGCGCTCACGCTCCTAAAAGCGCCGCACCGCTGCTTGTTGGTATAAACCGCGTACCCCTCAGCATAGACGTGCTCCACCTTATACGTGCCCGCCGCTATGAGCAGCGCTATATTCACATCAACGGGGCCGTCTCCAGCGTATGCTCCAACGTCCATCAAGACCTTGATATACCTCGCTAGCAGGGTGCCGTCCTTCTTTACGCCTGTCTTGAGCTGTATCCGCAGCGGTGTCTGGGGCGCTCCGCCGAGCATCTCCTCCATCCTACTATACACCATCTTGACTGGCCTCCCCGTCTTCATAGCCAAGACGATACAATAGGGCTCTATTATTGCGCGGAGCTTAGCGCCGAATCCGCCGCCTGTCTTGGTTCCTATAACCCTAATCCTACTCGCGGGCAGATCAAGGAGCTGGGCTATGTCAGACCTTATGTTGTATGGTGATTGTGTGCTTGTCCAGACCGTTATGAAGGGGCCTGGCTCCACCTTCGCTACCGCCGCGTGCGGCTCTAGGTAGAGCTGGCTGACCATCCCGCCTTCAAACTCGTCCTCCACCACTAGGTCTGCTTCGCGCATTCCTGCTTCCACGTCGCCGCGCCTGAGTATGCTGTAGCTGCATACGTTGCGCATCCCTAGGCTCTCGTCTGGGGCATATGGTGATTTCTCCTCATGTATCAGGATGTCCGAGTTGAGGGCCTCGTCTATCGTTGTGATTACGGGGAGCGGCTCATACTCCACCTCAACCAGCGCGGCCGCCTCCTCCGCTGTTGCCTCATCCTCGGCAGCCACCGCAGCGATAGGCTCGCCCACGTAGCGCACCTTATCACGCGCAAAGAGTGA
Organism: Candidatus Pelearchaeum maunauluense; assembly: GCA_030059675.1. Lineage (GTDB taxonomy): Archaea > Thermoproteota > Nitrososphaeria_A > Caldarchaeales > Caldarchaeaceae > Pelearchaeum > Pelearchaeum maunauluense. The sequence continues at coordinate 331,798 of JANVYQ010000001.1, forward strand.
TTGGTCAAGTATGGGCGGCCAAAACCTCTTGTCAGGCACGTCGGCCGCGGTGATTACGGCCTTAACACCAGGCAGGGAAGCGGCCTTACTAACGTCAATACTCCTAATCTTGGCATGAGCATAGCTACTCCTCACGAGCTTGCCATGAAGCATGCCTGGGATGCTAATATCAGTCCCGAACTGCGCCTTGCCCGTGACTAGCGCCTGACCGTCAAGCCTCACAGCACGTTGGGCTGACACATACCTTCACCTATGCGATTATATGTAGCGGCAAAACTTCATTAAGCGACTCTTATAAACCTTCCAAATAACTCAAAGAAAACCACCGCTTTAGGTGAAAAGGTATATACAACCAAGCCAGTCTCCGAAAAACGCTGATATGAGCAACCCTGTTGATGAGATTAAATCCAGAATCCTAGCCGTGCCTGAGGCGCTTAAACAACGCGACGCAGACACAATACTACGCATCTACGATGCTGACGACCCGCGCTTCACGGCTTTTGAAGACCACCCACCATATCACAGGATTGACGGCCAGGCGTTCAAGAGGTTTGTGAATGAGGTTATAGGGAAGCTGGAGGAGCTCCGCATAGACCGAAAAGACATACGCATAGATGTCTTTGATGGTTTTGCAGTAGCTACGGGTGTTGACGAGTGGTCGGCGAAGATAGAAGGCCAGGCGTTGTCTGGTGTCTCTAGATTCACGCTGGTTTTCCGTAAGACCAGCGATGGCTGGCGCGTGGTGCATGAGCATTTCAGCATCGTTCCCAGCGGGAGTTGAAGAAGGCTATGCGCGTGGGTATAGCTTTTAGCGGCACACCCTTCTCAGCCGATGTTGTGGCAGAGCTCGTTAGATACGCTGAGCGCAGAGGTTTCCACTCAGCATGGTTCGCGGAAGACTACTTCCTCCGCGACGCAATAACCATGATGAGCCTCTGCGCAGCGCATACCAAGAAGATTAAAATCGGGACAGGAATCATCAACCCATACACACGACACCCAATACTAATAGCAGAGACAATAGCAACGCTTGATGAAGCATCACGCGGCAGGGCATTCCTAGCCCTGGGTACTGGAGTGGGGCCTCTCATAGAGCAGATGGGCATATCGTTCACGAAGCCTCTCAAAGCGATTAGTGAGGGTGTGCAGATAATTAGGAATGCCCTGGCTGGTGGTGAGGTGTTTTTTGACGGTGAGGTCTTCAAGGTCAGGGGCGTTAGGCTCGGCTCAAACCCCTACCTAGAGCCGCTGGGAGAGTTCAAGCCACGGCGTAGAGCTGTTCCGATATACATCGCCGCCATAGGCCCTAGGATGCTCCAGCTCGCGGGGCGCCTGGGCGATGGTGTCCTCCTCACCGCTGGATGCGCCGCGCAGTATGTCAGGAACATGGTGGTTGAAAACGTAGCCAAGGGAGCCGAGGAATCAGGTAGAAACACCAAAGACATAGACATAACAGCCTACCTGCTCACAAGCGTTGAGCCGACAGCGGCGGAGAAACACATACTAAAGTTGTTCATAGCGTTTGAGCTCAGCTACGCTTCGCCAGAGTATCTTAAAGCTTCGGAGGCTGATGAAACGCTTGCCGAGTCTGTGCGCTCAACGCTCCAGAGCGAGGGACTTGCTGCAGCGGCGGCCAAGATTGACGACGAAACACTAAGACGATTCACCGCCTATGGAAAGCCGCGCGAGATAGGTGAAAGGATAAGAGAATACATAGAAGCAGGCCTGAAGACACCCTCAATACTTCCGATAGCCAAGCAGCCGCAGCGGGTTAAGCGGGTGATAGACGTGGTGGCGCGCGAAGCCATCGGAGGAAGGCGTAGATAGTGTCTTTCGTAAAATTTGATAAGTTATCGCTCCATGTTTATGGCTGAGTGGGACGATGGCGGGGGATGACGGAATCCTGAACGAGACGCTAGGGCTCATAGACGCTGCCCAGCAGCGCGGGCTGACGCTCCGCCTACTGGGAGGAGCTGGAATAAGATGCCACTGCAACAAATACTCAGACTTCTACAGGGCGCTCGGCAGGGTAATCCACGACATAGACATCATAACCTACGGAAAACAGAAGAACGCGATAAACTCCTTCCTCATGGAGCAGGGCTTCAAGAAACGCCCCCTCACACTCACCGCAGCATACTCATACCGCGAAATCTTCTACAAAGGAGAATTCGTCTTTGACATATTCTTTGACAAGCTCCAGATGAATCACACGATAGACTTCCGCAACAGGCTTGAGATGGACTTCCCCACAATACCACTCGCAGAGCTCCTCCTACAAAAAGTGCAGATAGTCCAGCTCACCGAAAACGACCTAAAGGACATAGTCGTCCTGCTCCTAGAGCATGAGCTGGGTAATGACGATAACGATAAGATAAACGTGGAGCGTATATCCAGCATCCTAGCGGATGACTGGGGCTTCTACTACACCGTCATAACAAACCTTAGGAAGGTTAAGGAGCTTGCGCCGAAGGTGGTTGAGATGCCCGAAGAGGGCTGGAGGGTGGTTTATGATAAGATTGATAGACTAATTGAAGCTATTGAGGGCTATCCGAAGACTATGGGATGGAAGCTCCGCGCAAAGATAGGGACGCATAAGAAATGGTATAAGGAGGTTGAGCGTTTTGAGGTCTAGGAGGGCAGGGGAGGCGCGGGGGTGATGTGGCTTCGCCCGCTGGAGAGACCAGATAACGAGATATGACGTGGAAGACCCAGAGCTCTTCGCCTCGCTGATAGTGCTGCTTGATGGTTATCGCTCACTGAATTATGCAGACCCGCGCCGTATTGAGAGTTTAATCCAGCAGGGGAGGCTGGGTAAGCGTCTCCGCGAGGATTGGTGGGAGATAAGGAAGATATTGAATAAGCTTGCAGCGCTCCCCAGCAATCTCCACTACCTCACCACCCTCGCCAAGATACAAAACTATCTACGAGCCATGAGCCAGCTAATCTCGGCGGCAGTCCTGCTCATAGTGGCGGCGTTCTTCTTCTTTTACTGGGGAAGAAATCCAGAAGCAGCAAAGCAGATAACAGACATACTCACGTATATCGCCCCGCCGCTCATAGCAATGCTGGCGATAGCAAAGATAGCGCCTTTCATCATAAGCTCTAAAATCTCAAAAGCTCTGGAGAGCTACAGGAGGGAGAACCTGGAGCGTTTCGTGGAGCTTGAGAACCGCATCAAGGTTATCGTCCAGCAGCTTATTGACAGTCTATCATATGAGACGATGAAGCGCAAACGCGCAGCTGAGAAGAGGAGGAATCCCCAGCAAGAGGAAGAAGGAAGAATAAGCGAGGAGAGGCGATGGCTGGAGCTGAAGTTTGACCTCATGAACATAGACTATAGGGGGATAAAGGTGGTCAAATGGCCTGGGAGGATAAAGAAATACTATACAGTTATGATAGATGTGGGTGATTAGGCGTCTATCTTCCAGAAGTCCAGCTTCTCACCCTCACGCGGCAGGTCTATGAAATATCCCCGTAGTATTCCCTGCTGGTATTCCGAGCCTGGGTTCAGGCAGAGCGTTCTCCCCAGCTTCATATGCCCAGGAGACTCGTGTATATGGCCATGCAGGCTGAGAAGGGGCTGGTAGCGTAGTATAAGCTCGCGCACCGCCTTACCGCCTACATGCGTCATAACAACCATACCCCACTTCGTAATGGGCTTGAGATTCTCATCCAACTTAGGCGCTCTATCAAGAACTGTATCGTAGGGCGGCTCATGGAAATTACATACCAGGCGGTCGTAATCATCAGTCCTGCTGAACTCGCGCTCAAGCATGGCGCGCATCTCCTCCTCACTACACTCGCGGTGAGTATTCCAAGGAGAGGGAGTAGACCAAGAGCATGAAATCATCCTATACCTATCGTCAAGCTCCACGAGCTTCCCCTCTGGGAAGATAACCCTACCGCTCTCCTCTATCACCCTATCAACCTCAAACACATCATCATTACCAGGAAGCATGACCACCTTCACACTCTCAGGAATCCTTTCTCTGATTATCTCTATCCACTCCTCAATCTTCTGAAGAGCCAACGTCTTGAAGAGCTCGTCCATCTTCTTCTTGTCGTTCATGAACTCATCAACCTCCGATTTTGTCATCTTCTTCACATAGTAGCCGCGCGAGCTGAGCTCCTTTGCTACAGCCTCAACCTCCTGCCGCGTGGTTAGATGCAGCTCCTGGCCGAGAGCCCTGACATACCAGCCGTTGCCCTGATTAACGATGGGGACTATCGCCTTCCCAGTAAGGTCTCCACCTATGATTATGACATCAGCCTTATACTTCATAGCCGCGTTTAACGCCTTCTTGAAGACCGCGTCGGCTGCATGGACGTCTGCCACGAAGAATAGCCTAGTCAATCCCTCATCCCTCTCTACACAACTAGCTGGGGTGGAGGGTTCTAAAATAAATTGGGGAGGTGGTTGCCGCTTTACTCAGGCGGTATCTCGGCGTAGATATCCCTCGGCGATATGCCGCGCTTCATATTCTTCTGCGCGTAGTAGAAGTAGATTATCGCACCCAGAGTGTAGATGACGCCTATCATGGCGGCGCTGTAGACGGGGTTCGCTGGCAGCGTGGCGAGCAGATACAGGAACAGCCCAGCGGAGAACGCTCCGAGTATCGTCATCAAGGGTATGCCCGCAATCTCAATCGTTATTCCGCTCCTATAGATCTCAGGCCTCGTGTAGGGCAGCTCTATCTCAGCCAAGTGCTGGAAGAGCCTAGCCAATCCATACACGAAGGTAATGCCGAAGACTATCGCCGAGACGGTCTCCACATACGCTCCAGAGAGGATGGACGTGCTGAGCGTCACGAGGAACCAATACGTGCTCCCGACCCATGGGCTGTGGAATCTCGGATGCACGCGGGCGAAGATTTCTGGTCCCATCCTATCCATGGCCATGGCGAAGAGAGGCCGCGAGGTGAAGTTCTCATTAACCACAACGTCTGCGAAGTTGCCCCATTGTGGGCCGAAGGCTACGAGGAGGGCGAGGGGCAGTGAGCCTGCCGCAATCACCGTGGCGAAGAGCGACAGGTCTATGGGCAGGACTGGTGTTAGCGTGAGCTGACCAGCCAGGTCTGGGTTGCTCGTAACGAAAGCATAGGCGTTGCCGAATGTTCCGAAGAGCCTCATGTAGTTGAAGGCCGTCAGGGTGTTGACCACCATGAGTATGGCCGCGCCGCCCATCATGCTGAGCGGTATGTTTCTCCTGGGCTTCTCAACCTCGCCCACAACGGGCATCAGGGTATAAGGCCAGGTGTTGGATACTGGTAGTAGCAACGCGGCCAGCGTAGGCTCCCACGATATTGTCGGAGGTGTGAAGCCGCCTGCCTGAGCCACGCGGAGAACCTCATCATACGCACCCGCGCCGAAGGTCGCGTCCCACCTCGCGCGCACCACATCAGGCGAGGCGGATGCCAACAAGCCATTAATGAGCAGTATAGTCAAGAAAGAGCCAGCGCCCCAGAAGAGAACCCACCTAGCCATTATCCGCGGACCAAGGACGTTCACCACCCATCCGACGAAGTTGAAGAAGATAGCCAGAGCCACGAGGTTCCACGGGTTGGCGGATAATGCCTGGCCCATATTGACTAGCCCTTGGTCTCCAGCCAGTCTTCCCACTGTTGAGAACATTGATGCGATGGCTCCTGCTGCTATGAATGCTGTAACTCCTCGTTGGACTGGGTTGGTTATGAATGAGCGTGTTGCTTCCATGATTCCCAGCAGGGGCGATACAGCTCTGGAGACTGGGATGTAGATTGAGCCTGACCTGGGCATAGCTACGTAGCAGAGAGCCATCGCGGTTACTTCTAGGAGGACTATCGCCCCGCCCACGAAGTAGATGAAGGGTAGGTTGACGCCTGGGAACCATGTTGGGATGGCCGTGAAGAGGTAGTAGTGCCACGGTATGAAGCTTACGCCAAGTCCCCAGAATAGTGCAGGCCACGTGGATATGGCTCTCGTCAGCCCTGAAGCCTGTCTGACGAAAAGTAGAGGCTTCTCGTCTGCCATATTTCCTTACCTGCGGCCGCCTCAAATTTTTTACACGCAGATAAAGCTTTCGGAATTAACTTAAAAGCTTCAGCCAAGATGATTAACATACTAATTATTCTTTATGCCCTACATGTAATCATCGTTTAAGAAGTTTTACTCTCCAAGCCGTTATAAACCCTTGAGGTGAAAAACTTACATGACGACTATTAGCACTTCCCTCTTGTCATGCGTGTTGGGCTTGGTCTCCAGACAGGTCTTCCAGCTAGAGAGCTGATAAGCCACGCCTTGAAGGCCGAGGATAAGGGCTTCAACTCGGTATGGGTGTCTGAAGACCCTTTCTTCAGGGACGCGCTCCCCATACTGGGCTCGCTAGCCTACAACACAAACAGGATACGCCTAGCCTCCTGCATCGTGAATGTCTATACCAAGAACCCCGTATACATGGCGATGTTCGCATTAACGATGAGCGAGCTCTCCGAAAATAGATTCGTCCTAGGCATAGGCCGCGGCCTGCGCTCGGTGATTGAAGGCCAGCTAGGAATAGAATACCACAAACCACTTGAGTATATGCGAGAGTATCTGGCCGCTCTTAAGAGCCTTCTAAGGGGCGAGAGCACGTTTAGTGGGCGCTACTTCACGCTTCGCGATACGCGGTTCTTCTTTAAGCCCCCCGACGGGGCGCATCCTAGGATTCTCCTCGCGGCCATGGGGCCTAAGATGCTTAAGCTGGCTGGGGAGCTGGCTGATGGGGCTATACTAAACTCATGCACCTCAACAAAATACGCCGAATGGGCTGTAGGTGTTGTCAGGGAATCGGCAAAGAACGCTGGGAAGGGGAAAGACGACATAGAGGTGGCGTGCTCAATATGGACATGCGTCTCCGATGATGTTGAGAACGCGCTGAAAACGCTTAAACTGCCTGTAGGCTTCCTAACCTCCATCCCAGGATTCGGAGAGCTCCTCCTCCAGCATGGAGGGCTAAGTGTTAACATTCTAGAAGAGCTGAGAAGCGCATACAGGTGGAGCGAACCGCATAACGACCCCTTCTGGCACCTTGAGAACGCAGACAAGGATAAGGTAATGGAGCTGATAGACGATAAGATGGTTGACGCACTAACAATATGCGGAGACGCAGAATACTGCGCTGGGCGTGTGCGCGATTATCTGCGTGCAGGAATAACCACACCAATACTATTCCCGATTGGGTGTGACGCTGACGCGGTTATAGGGCTTATTGAGTGGCTGAGATGAGCCCATCTCTGAAGGGGAAAGTATTTCATCAACTCGTGGAGGGTTATCTAAGTAAAATTCGCGAGATGAAGTAGCTAGGATAGAGGACTGGGGCTATGGAGGCGGGAGAAAAGCCTGTGGAAGCCTTCGTTCCTTCGCTGCTTGCGGGATTGATGATAATAATAGGCGCTATACTCAGGATTCTCCTCTGGCTGACGGGCTACCCTATATGGAGCATACTACTACCGCCGAACCTAGGGGGCTTGATATGGGGCTTCGCGATAAAGATAATGGGCTTCTGGCTCTTCATGATGCTAATCACCAGCCTCCTCTTCGGACTCGTGATAATGTCATCCGCGCTAATCCTATACAACAAGCCAGAACAAGCCCGAACATGGGGCAACGTAGTACTCCTAGCATCAATAATCAGCATACTCATACCAGGAGGCTTCTTCGCAGGCTCAGTCCTAGGAATAATGGGCGGCCTCCTGGCAATAACTTGGAGAAGGCTAAAGACATGATGTTATACAGAACCGCATAATAACAACACGCACCGTACCAAGCACATGGACTTAAACGACGGTGAGGAGCGTTTCTCCAAGCTTGTCGGGAAGAGGGCTAGGATAATAAGCAGTAAGGGACGCATATACGTAGGGCGCGTTGTGGAATATAGCAAGGTAGATGATGGGCTGTGGGTTGAGGATGTGGAATAACAGCAGACGGGCGAGAAGAATCAAAGACTATTCATCTCGCGTGGTGAGGTATCCCATGTGGAGTTGGTAGAGGGCGAGAGTAGGTGGAGGGAGCCGCGTGTTATACTGTTGTTTCTCGCGCTGGTCGTTGCGGCGCTCTACACTCTACTAGCGATAAACACGACCACGCCCATCGTATATCTAATCCCACCATGCATAGCATTCGGATTTGGAGCAGTCCAATCCATACTAAGCAGGAGTAGGGCATGGCTCGTTGGCTCGCTCTCAATAATACTCTGGACGCTCTTTATCCAGCTGACGGGAAGCCCAAACCCCCAAAACGGGATAGCCATAATTGTTATGTTGCTGGCTGTTGCCACGATGGCTGTGTGGGCCTCTACTGCCAGGTTGCCGATAAAAGCCCAGACCATACATAAGATAAGTTATCTGAAAGCCCTCTCAAGGATTGCCAGCTCCTCAAGCGTAGGCAGGTTCTCCTGGTCGCCGCGCGTCATGACCACCAGAGAGCCTGCTAACACGGCTTTCCTCAGAGCCTCGCCGAGAGGCATACCGCTCAAGATGAAGCAGCCTAGGAACGTTCCAGCTAGGGCGTCTCCAGCCCCTATGGTGTCTTCAACGGGAACCTGTATCGCCTGCTCTCTAACACGCTCCCCACCATGAACAGCAAACGCTCCAGAGGGCCCGAGCTTCATAACTATGGTGTCAACGCCGAGATTCTGGAAAGCCCTAACAACCCTGTCAGGCTCCTCCTCACCAACGATTATCCTAGCGTCTGCGGAATCTACGAACAGGATGTCAGCCCTCTCTACAAAATACCTGAGCCTCTGTGCTGCCTCATCCATGCTACGCCAGAGGGGCGGCCTAATGTTGGTGTCAAACGAGATTGCGATACCATGTCTCTGAGCCAACTCAACAGTTTTCTTACAAGCGCTCTATAGGCTGACTCGCTCAACGCTGGCGTTATCCCAGTAAGATGAACAATCCTAGCAGAGGCTACCAGCTCCTCATCAACGTCTTCTGGGGAAAGCCTGCTTCCAGCAGAGCCTGCGCGGTAGTAGGAAAACCCTGCTCCTGCCAGGTATAGGGAAGTCGCGCTGGACGAAGTATATCCCAGTGGGGGCTGAGGCATCTACCTTCACATGAAAAACATCAACACCCATGCCCCTAAGCCATGATACAATAGCCCTACCGAACTCATCATCCCCAACCCTGCCCACGTAAGCTGCCGAATAGCCCTGCCTCGCCAAGCAAGCCGCAACATTAGCCTCGGCACCAGCCACGTGCTTCTCAAAAAACACAACATGACGCAAAGGCCCGCGAGTAACAGCGTTAAACTGAACCATCGTCTCGCCAAGCGTGAAGAGCTGCGGCATGTCCGTCCAATCCTACAGACAGACTATAAGGTTTAGGTGGATTCACGGCACGCGGGGAAGCCGTTGCTCTAGTTGCTTCTCCTCATCGCTGGTTAGTGGGCGTGTTGGGGGAAGAGGCCCTCCTATGTCTATCCCCCTAAGCTTCAGGACGTGTTTGTATGATGCAACATCTGGGCCTATGGACTTGAGCACGTTCCTTATCTTGTTGAGCTGGCTCTGGAGGCGTAGAGCCTCCTCCATCCTACCGTCAACCACGTTTCTGTATATCTGCGCGACCAGCTCTGGGTAGATGCACGCCAGGCCGCTTATATGAGCTGGAAGCCCTATAACAAACGTGTTATACACGAGCGTGTCGCTGCCGCTTGCTATGAAGTGCGTGTTGCTAAACCGTAGGCGTAGCTCAACCAGCTGCTCTGGGTCGCCGCTGGTATCCTTAACACCCTTAACCCCCTTAACCGCCTCAAATACCGCGGCGATGGTATCAACGGGCATCTGATACCCCTGCCGCGGCGGGTTGTTATACACCAGGAGGGGGACATCGGTAGCCTCGGCTATCTTCTGGTAGAATGAGACGAGTGAGGTCTTGTCGTAGCGGTAGTAGAAGAGGACTATGGCCGAGATGGCGTCTGCACCTATCTTGCTGGCATGCGCTGCGAGTTGTCCAACGGTATCTATACCAGAGGCTCCCACGTGGATTATCACCAGCCCGTCTGAGCCACCGCTCTCAACCACGCGCTCCGCAAATGTTTTCCGCGCGTCTATACCGAGCTTAGCCCCTCGCCGTAAGTCCCCCAAACAAAATAGCCTCCCACACCATTCCTACGTGGGAAATCCAAAAGCTCGGAAACCCTATCCCAATACTCCATACTCGGTGTGAGGAGAGCGGCAATAATCCCCCTAAACGCGCTAAGCTCCATGACAAACACCATACTTGGGATAAATAAAGAAAGCGCTAAAGCTGCTCAACACTCGCCCACATAGATGGTGTCATACTTCTCGCGGCGTGGGATTACGCAGATAAACTCCACATCCTCACTGCTGTTGTTAAAATACCAGTGCGGAGTCCCCGCGGGTATGTAGACCGCGTCCCCCTCCTTAACCTCATGCTCCTCGTCCCCTATTCCTATAACCATACGGCCCCTCAGTATGTATTGCTCATGCTCAATATCTGGGTGCATGTGCTTAGGTATCCTACCCCCAGGCTTGAGCGTGAATTTACGCATCTCAAAGTTAGGCGCTCCATCGCGAGCGCTGATGAGCCACCTCAGCTCAGTATTAACCGCCCTATCAGGCTGCTCAGCCCGAACCTCACCACTCCTACGAATCATAAACACAACAACCATAGAACGCGCTCTTAAAGCTTCACAACCATCACACCTAGGCCTGTTTATGATGCCTAGCCAATAAAGCGTACCGCAGAACGGGGTCTGCAATCTCATAACCATCATCCACGCGTCTAATGAACCCAGAGTTGGCTAGTGAGTTGATTATATTGTGTAGTGTGTTGTCGGATACTGTTCTTCCCTCCATAGCTTGGAGATAACGTTTTATCTTCATCCAGTTTACCGTTGTTTGCGCCATGAGTTCTGCGGCCATCCTATATCTTCTAGCAGCTATCCCACGTATGCTTAAGAAGTTCTCAAATTCATGAAGGGCAAGCGCTGCTCCCCTTTCAAGGGTTGCGTCAACCGCTTTGTGCGTGCAACCATACTGCTTTGCCGTCAGCCCAAATTCGGTGAGCCAACCCAACACGCCATCAAGCCTCTCAACGGCGTATTGCAGCACGTCAACAGGAGGCTTTATGCCAAGCTGCGCAAACCCAATACGGAGAAACTCCATAGAACGCTCATAATCTAGGTTTTCAAGCCTGACCTCGGTGTAATGTCTGCCATACAGAGGAGCCCGCGGCTCCTCCAGCCTTAGGAAACGATGGAGCAAACCAACCTCCGAGCCTGTGAGGATTATCGTGATGTTCCTTAACCTGTCGTAACAGTATGCTAGGATGGGGAGTAGATTAATGCCTCTAAGCTTACTTAGAATCTGAGCCTCGTCAAACGCCACTACTATCCTCTCTCCAGAGCTGTTGGCCCATTCGTCCAGCTTCTCCAGAAGAGAAGTTATGCTGAGTCTCTTCTTCTTAGACCATTCAAACTCTATTCTAGCACCCATCACCTCAACCCCCCTCACCTTCTTTAGATAATCGCGCAATCCCCTAGTCCTGTCTATAATCGCCGAGATGGCATCGCTGAGGGCTTCTAAGAACTCAACCCTACTAATTGCTGGGCGCTCCTCAAACCTCCGCATATCAAGCAGGATTGACCTAACGTTGAGCGTGTTAAGCCCTGTGTAGAGGAGGGAAGTCTTACCAGCCCGCCGAAGACCTACCAGGAGAATAAGAGGACTACCCCTCGTGATTGATTCTCTAAAAAGCTGTAACTCTTTTTCACGGTTAAAGAAGTCCTCCAGCCTGGTTTTTGGCCGTTCGTCAAAATACATACTACTTCAACCCCTTGAAGTAGCTTCAACCCATCAAGCTAATAAACAATACCAGACACAGAACAGCAAAGAGAGGCAAAGGTTAAGCCCACCTGCCTAGCAGGCGCTCAACGCCTCTCCTCGCCTAAAATTCTTCATATACAGGGATTTTGTTGGTCTGGGGGTTATGTACCGCGTGAGTGTTATTGAGGGCGATGGTATAGGGCCTCACATAGTAAGCCTTACGCGCGGGCTCTTGGAGTATCTGGCGGACAGGTATGGGTTTGGCGTCTCTTTTGTGGAGGCGCCTGCTGGCGATAGGGTGAAGGAGGAGACGGGCGATGCTCTCCCAAGGGATTCGCTGGAGAAGATACTCTCCTCAGACGCCTGCCTCAAGGGGCCTGTGGGCGAGACAGCCCGCGATGTGATAGTCTTCCTCAGACAGCGGCTAGACCTATTCGCCAACATAAGGCCATTCAAAACCTACCAGGGGGTTAAGAGTGTATGGAGCGGCGTTGACCTGGTGATAGTCCGCGAGAATACCGAAGACCTCTACAGGGGCGTGGAGGACGTTGGCCAGGACCACGCTGTTGCGATGCTGGTAGTAACGCGCCGCGCTACGGAGAGGATTGCGCGCGTAGCATTTGAGATGGCAATGCAGCGCAGGAAGAAGGTTACCATAATACACAAGGCCAACGTTGTACGCTCATATGTTTTCTTCAGGGATGTGTGTCTGGAAGTTGCGCGGCGCTATCCAGAGGTTAGTGTTGATGAGATGTATGTGGATAACGCGGCGTACCAGCTGATTCTTAATCCCCAAGGCTTTGATGTGATGCTCACGCCAAACATGTTTGGGGATATTCTGAGCGATGAGGCTGCGGGTGTTGTTGGGACACTCGGCATAGCGGGCTCGGCAAACATAGGCGAGAGGTATGGGTTGTTTGAGCCTGTTCACGGCACGGCGCCCACGCTGGAGCCTGAGAACGCCAACCCAACAGCCCAGATTCTCGCCGCTAAGATGATGCTAGACTGGCTGGGCCAGAAGAAAAATGATAAAAACATTCTAAAAGCCGCGGCAGACCTAGACAAAGCCGTAACGACGCTCTTGGATACGGGTAAAACCCTAACACCAGACTTGGGAGGTAGGGCAAAAGCGTCGCAGTTCGTAGAGGCCATTAAGAGGGAAATAGAAGAGCGACGCTGAAAACAGGCTGTCGGTGGCTGTTGTGAAGCGTGTCGTCGTTAATGTTCCGTCTAGCTCGGCTAATCTGGGGCCTGGTTTTGATGTTTTCTCGGTCGCGCTTGAACAGCCTTCGCTGACTGTTGAGGCAGTGTTGCGTGATGATGGCGTTTTTGAGGTTGTTAACGACGGCCCCTATGGTGGTGAGGTTAGCACTCTTCCTGACGAGCATGCTGGCGCTAGGGCTGCACGGCAGCTGCTGCGGGAGCTTGGGCTTGGGTATGGGCTTTCGCTGAAGGTTGATGTGCGCATCCCGCCGCGTAAGGGGCTTGGGCTGAGCGGCGCCGAGGCTGCTGGGGCAGTGTTCGCCCTGAACGAGCTACTTGGCCTGGGTATGGATAGGGAGCGGATGGTAATGTATGCTGCGCGGGCTGAGCCTGGAGAGCACGTGGATAACGTCGCAGCCTCCCTCATAGGTGGTTTCAGCATAGCCATGCGCGACTCGCTGGCTGGTGGTGTGGTGGTTAAGCGTGTAGAGCCGCCTAGAGACCTTGGGCTTGTGGCCATAATCCCAGACATCCCGAAGGCTTCTACCGCGCGTGCGCGCGAGGCTCTTCCTGATTCTTTATCTAGGGATGCGCATGTTGAGAGCGCCGCGCGTTGCGCGGTAGCGGCGGCAGCCCTAGCGCTGGGTGATTTAGACCTACTACTCCGCGCTGTCTCCTACGACCCCTACGCTGAGAAGGCGAGAGCCGACGCGGGCGTATATGGAGATATGCTCACGGCATCAACATTGCTGGAGGAGAAGAAGCATCTCCTAAAGGAGTTCCACGTCGCGGAGACGATAAGCGGAGCAGGTCCCTCGCGGCTGCTGTGGTTTAAGCTATCCGAGAACAGGCAGCGGCGGGGTGAGCGGCCCATAGACAAGGCAATAGACACGGTGGTCTCAGGAATAGAGGAGGCTGGCTACAAGGTCTTGGAGGTGCTGGAGACGAGACCAAGTAGCGTAGGCTGTGCTAGGGTAAAGTAATACGTATTACTTGAGGCTTATTGGTTTATGGGACACGCTTAGCTCCGTGCTTGTTGATGGTTGTGTTCTTAAATTTAGGCGGCGGCTATGAGACTAAGTAATGGACGACATACGTGGCTTTTGCAGGGACGAATACGTTGATTACACGGTCTACCGAGAGCTGGCTCGGCGCGAGAAGAACGAGGGTAGGCGGAAGATACTTGAGAGCCTAGCCGCCACCGAGTATGAGCATTACAGGTTTTGGAGCAAGACGCTAGGCGGCTACGAGCCGCGGGTTAGCGGCCTCTTTATAAAACTCTTCCATGTCATGCGTGTCTTATTCGGCCTCACATTCACGCTCAAGCTACTTGAGCGGCATGAGGAGGAGGTTATACGCGGATACAAGCGGTACGCAGCAACGCTTAGTGGAGATGAGAAGGCTCTAGTTGAGGAGATAATCCAACAAGAGGAGGAGCATGAACGCTACTTCATGTCGCAGATAGACGAGGGCGTGGTTAGGTATATGAGCTTCATAGTCCTCGGCCTGGCTGATGCGATAGTGGAGATAACAGGCGTCCACGCTGGTTTCCTAGGCGTTACGAGCTCAACCCTCATAGCCGGCATCGCTGGGCTTGTCGTAGGGTTCGCGGCAGCAATCTCTATGGCGTCAGCAGCGTACTTGCAGGCCAAGCAGGATATAGCCCGTAGTCCAGTAATCTCAGCCCTAACCACTGGAGTCTCGTACATAGGCGCGGTAGCGGTCTTGGCTCTCCCCTACTTCCTAACCGAGGACATGATAACTGCATTCACGGTCTCCGTCATGCTCGCTGTATTGCTAACGGCTGCATTCACGTTTTATGGCGCCGTGATAAATGAGCGGAGCTTCAAGCGCGAATTTGCGGAGAGCGTGGCGCTCATACTTGGGACAGCATTCGCCACCTACCTCTTCGGAGACTTCCTAGGAAGGCTCTTCGGAGTACAGCAAGCTGTAAGCCTATTCTAACGCTACCCCTCTCTTATAATGCGCATGACGCGCGGAAGCATGCTCACACTAGGTATGATTAGGTCTGCACCACCCTCCATAAACTGGTCAATCCTGTCAATATCGCCGACACCACCATACACCCCCGCAAAGACGTAGCGGTCTTCAACCTTCTTGGCGTTCTGCCAGAGAATCAAATCCGCGGCGGAGTCGCCTACATACATGACATCGCCCACCATACCCCTCGCAGCCTCTATCAAGGCGTAGGGGCTCGGCTTCTCATACCTCTCCTTCCCAGCAATATCGTCGTTAACCAAGTCAGCTATGAAGACGCGTGCGCTGGGCTCAAAGTAGTTGAGCAGCGCGCCCATGGTTTTGCTTGTCTCCCACGAGCCGCGTCCAGTCGCTAGCCCCATCTTCCTAAAGACCGAGGAAAGCTCCCGCATCGTCTCCTCATCCACTAGGAGCTTCTCCCCCTCCAGACTCCCGTCTAGACTAAAGTACGGCCCAACTCTCCTGACGTTCCGGATATTCCGCGAGCCGAAGAACGCCTCATCAAAGAACGTGACCAGCAACCCCTCGCCGTATTTCCCTGGATAGCCCAGCGCCCAGTTGATTGCTCTAATTATGCTCTCCGCATCGCCCGTGTTGAGCTCTGGATAGACCACCTCCTCCTCTATCTCGCGGTAGCCCATACCTGTTCTCTCGTATTGCTGCACCTTTATCTCAAGTGAGCGGAGCAGCTGCCTTATCTGGTCTTTAGTCATCTCTGTATGATTGGTGTTCTCTCCCAGTTTTTTCATAAGCTCGCTGGGGCTTATGCTGCTCTCGTCAGCGCTGCGGTGGAGCTTCGCCAGCCTCTCTAGACTCTCGCGGGGGGCGTGTATAGCCAGCCAGGTCGTCAATAGATGCACGGTATCCCAGTCGTTGTTAAAGCCGCCCACACCGCGTATGGTGTAGATGGTCTCCAGCGATATGCTATCCCTGCTAAACTCCAACCCAGTCAAAGCACGGACAAGCTCGGCAACAGTATATCTAATAGCCTCATCATAGGACGTGCGCGAATCTATCAAAACGCCATCGCAGTCAAAAACCGCGCTCTCCACCCCTGATAGACGCTCAACAGACTCATACCTAACATATGAGAGGCCTCGCGCTGTCCTAAGCTCAAAATAGTTTCGCGCCTGCGACAAGGCTGGTCTTCTTCAGAAGAACATACATGCGGGCTGGTATTTAGGTCTGGGCTGCTCTCCAGACGCGGTCAAACTCCGCCTTAAAGAGCTTCGCCACCTCATACCCCTCTATAACCACCATGTTCTCATCATTCCTCCTATCGCCGCTGAAGCTCCAGTTCATGCTCCCAGTTACGACTATGTAGCCGTCTATTATCGCTACCTTGTGGTGCATTAGGTAGGGGTTGGAGTCCAGCCTCACATCCACGCCAGCGCTCCTCAGCCGTTGGTACACGCTACCCTTGCTATAGGCGTTGTTGGCCTCAATAACCACCTTGATATCAACGCCGCGCGCAGCAGCCCTTATGAGAGCCTCGGCAACCCCGTCCAGCGTGAAGCTGAATATCATGACATAAACACTCTCCTTAGCGCCATCTATCAGCTTAATGAGCAGGTTTGAGCATCCACCACCTGGGGAGAAGCAGACCTCACTCACATACCCCGCCTCTGGCTGGGCGGTTATGACTATCCTCTCGGTAACTGTGGTAGGTGAGGCCGATACGACAGTCGTCGCAACCAACGTTGTCTCAACGACTGTGGCTGTTCTCTCCACCTCAAGTGTGGTCGTCTCAGTTACAATCTCCGAGACAGTCTTGACATACGTCTCTGTTATGGCCTCCCCTGGCTTCACAATCCAGCCAGCGGCAAAGCCAGTAGCTAACACGAGTAGAATAACCAAGGCGATGAAGAGGGGGCGCATGGAGAAACACCATTAGCAGCCAAGTAAATATATTATGCCAGAAAAAGAGGGCCTGAAAACGCTTTGGAAGGGCATGTAAGACGCTACCTAGTCATAACGAAAAATAACGCTCATCTCACGCCGCGCGATAGGGGAGGTGTAATTTCAGAACTACGCGAGAGGCTGCGTGATTCATGTAGAGTTGCTGACCTGCGAATAGCATCAAACCACCTAGAGTTTGATTTGTTCTGTGGTGAGCATGGCTTGGAGAGGACGGTAAGCATACTAAACGGCTTATTCGGTGTTGTTGATGTAAGAAACCTAAGTGACGAAAAGGATGTTATGGATTTTGATGAAGCGCTAATACGCGCTGTTGGGCTGTTTAACGAGGAGCGCTACTGGGAGGCTCACGAAGCTCTAGAAAACCTGTGGAGAAATACCCAAGGGGCTGAGAAGGAGCTGCTGCACGGAATAATATTAACAGCAGCCGCCTACGTCCATACCCAGAAGGGAGAAGAAGACAGGTTCATACCGATACTTGAGAGGGCCTATAAAAGCCTGCTAAGCTGGCCAGAAGACAGCTACAGGGGAATTGATGTCAAAGCCCTACGCGAGGCTGTCAAGCGCCTTCATGATGAACTGGCTTTCCATAGAATTACATTAACCCTTAAATATTAGGCGGCGGCTAACTTAGGCGATGTCTAACTTCACTCTCACAAAGCCTGAAGCATCATACCTCAGCGAGGTTTATAGGATTATTGAGGAAGGGCGCGAGCCTGCTGTAACGCTACTGGCCTCGCGTTTTGGTGTTAAGCTCCCCACGGTTATAGATGTTCTTAAGAAGCTGGAGAGGAAGGGGCTGCTTGTTAGGGAGAAGTGGCGCGCTCCGAAGCTCACGCGCACAGGCGTTAGGGTGGCATCCTCAATACTTCACCGCCATAGGATTATAGAGCTTTACTTCAGCAGAAAACTAGGGCTGGCGCAACAGCTAGCGTGCCGCGAGGCTGCCAAGATAGACTACCTCCTCGACGATGTGGTGGTGGCTAGGATGTGTAAGGAGCTTAACCGCCCAGCCATGTGCTTCCACATGAAGCCCATCAACCACACGCGCTGCAAGAGGTGAGTGGTCATGCTTTTCTTAATCCTGGCCTTCATCCCGTTTTTAGCCGATGCCATGCTGGCCGTCTTGCTACGCGACAGGCAGCTAACAGCCAACTACGTGAGGTATGTCATAGCCTTGTCCGCTGGCCTAGTTATTTCGGCCGCGTTCTTTGAGCTTCTCCCAGAAGCCAACATAGAGGCCAACGCGGTCTTCGTTGCTCTGGGCTTCTTCATCTTCTACCTAGTTGAGAAGACTACCATGCTTCACGCCTGCGGCGAGGAGGAGTGCGAGGCTCATAGCCTTGGGCGGCTCACCGCAATAGGCATGGCCTCTGATAACGTGGTAGACGGCTTGGGAATTGCTGTGGCATACCACATAAACCCAATACTGGGGATGATAATAGCGCTAGCAGTCATCTCGCATGAGGTTCCACAGGCTATAGCCTCGGCCTCGCTGCTGAGAAGAGAGGGGAGACCGCGTAATGAGGTAGTGCTTCTTCTCTCGTTCGCTGGTGCCATGTATCCGCTGGGAGCGGCGCTCTCGCTCCTCATACCAGAGGAGCTCTACACAATAATAGTAGCATTCGTCGCTGGCGTATTCCTCTACATAGGCGCTGGAGACCTCCTCATGGAAGCCCATAGACGATTCAACTGGAGGATTATACTCTCAGTCCTCCTGGGTGGAGCGATAATGTTCATGACGGGCACGGTGCTCCACACCGTCTAGGGGGAGCGTATATTTGCTGGGCTAAAGGCTGAGAATGTATGCGGCAGGTAGCGATAGTGGGTGTGGGGATGACGAAGATGGGGAAGAGCGATAAGAACGTCGTTGAGCTACTCGCGGAGGCCGCGCTGAAAGCTATGGACGACGCAGGTGTAGGCGAAGGGTTTGACGAGGTCTTCGTCGGCAACATGGCCGCTGGCGAGTTTGAGGGCATGTCTGGATTAGGCAGCGCACTCGTGAGCATGCTCTCGCTGGAGCCAACGCCAGCGATGAGGATAGAGAACATGACCGCCAGCGGAGCTTCAGCAATACACGCTGGCTGGCTCTCAATAGCGTCTGGGAAGTCCAGTCTCGTACTGGTAGCGGGAGGAGAGAAGATGACATCAGCAACAACCGAGAAGACGGCAGACATAGTGGCGAGCTTCACCCATCCAGCGGAGCGCGACCAGGGGGTAACGCTCCCAGCGCTTGTGGCGATGGCGGCGCGCACATACCTTGAGAGATACAACGCCCCGCGCGAGTCTCTGGCATACGTAGCTGTGAAGAACCATCATAACGGCTCGCTAAACCCCCTAGCCCAGTTCCAGCGCAGGATAACGGTGGAGGAAGCGCTAGGCTCTCCAGTAATATGCGACCCGCTGAGGCTATATGATTTCTGCCCAATCTCAGACGGCGCGGCCGCGCTCGTACTAGCGCCGCTGGAGGAAGCTGGTAAATACACGGATAAGCCTGTTAAGATTACTGGTATAGGAGCCGCTACCGACACCCACGCCGTACAGGAGCGCGACGACATAACGCGGATGGACGCTGTGCGTATAGCTGGTGAGAAGGCGTATAGGATGTCTGGGAGAAAGCCCCGCGACGTTGATGTAGCGGAACTACATGACATGGCTACCGTCCTTGAGATTATGATTGCGGAGGAGCTGGGCTTCTTTGAGCGCGGCGCTGGATGGCGGGAGATTGAGCGCGGCGCGGCAGACCTAGGGGGTGAGCTTCCGATAAACACCAGCGGCGGCCTGAAGGCGCGCGGCCACCCGCTAGGGGGGACAGGTGTAGCCCAGGTAGTTGAGCTAGTGATGCAGCTCCAAGGAAGATGCGGAGAGCGCCAGGCTGGAGAGCCGCGTATAGGGCTTGCATGCAACCTCGCGGGCTTCGCCAACGCCGCGGCTGTAACGATAGTTGAGCGCGGCTGGTGATGATCGTGTCCAGCATAGTCGCCTACCGCTGCCAAGAATGCGGCCATACATCAACAATCAAGAGGCTGCGGTGCAGAAAGTGTAGGGGGAGGGCTTTCGTGGAGGTGAGGCTGGAGCGGGGGGTGTTGATAACATACACGGTGATGAACGTGGTGCGGCCTGGCTACGCGAAGCCGCTCACAATAGGGGTGGCCGAGTTCGGGGAAGGCGTTAAGACTCTTGCACAGCTTGCGGTAAATAACCCGCGTGTGGGTATGAGAGTAAAGCCAACACAAGCAGCGCTACGGAAAACAGAGGGCGGCGAGCTTCTGGGGACAATCCTTAAAGAAGACTAGGTGGCGCCGTACTTCTGCTCAATAAGCTTGTAGCCCTTCTCCTCAAGCAGCTCGGCAAGCTTTGGCCCGCCAGACTCAACAATCCTACCATTATACATTACATGCACGTAGTGTGGTGTTATGTATTTGAGTATTCGCTGGTAGTGGGTTATCAGCAGCGCACCCATCCCCGTCTGTTCTACCAGCTTCCTCACACCCTCCGCAACTATGCGCACGCCATCAATATCCAGCCCAGAGTCGGTTTCGTCTAGTATCGCTATACGCGGCTGCAAGACGGCTAGCTGTAGTATCTCGGCCCTCTTCTTCTCCCCGCCTGAGAAGCCCTCGTTAAGGTAGCGGCGCGCCAGCGAGGGGTCTAGGCTAAGCATCTGCAGCTTCTCGTTCAGGAGCTTCTGGAACTCAATCACGGATATACGCTCCTTCTGCTTATCAACCTCGCCGCCGTACTTGAGGTTTAGATACGCCCTGCGGAGAAAGTTGGCCACGGTGAGGCCTGAGACCTCCACAGGATATTGGAATGCTAGGAAAAGCCCCTTCTTGGCACGCTGGTCTGGAGTAAGCTCCAGAATACTCTCACCATCCAACAGTATATCTCCCGAATCAACCTCATAACGGGGATGACCCATAACCACGTAAGCCAGAGTACTCTTCCCAGAGCCGTTGGGGCCCATGACTGCGTGTATCTCTCCCTCCCTTACCCTGAGGTTGACTCCCTTCAGGATTTGCTTGCCTTCTACGCTTGCGTGTAGGTCGCGGATTTCCAGCTCCAAAGCTATTCACAGACAGCATTATAACGGCGTTATTTAACCATGAGCATACCCAACAAAACGCTCAGAAAAGAAACAAACACCAAGAACAACCACAACCCCCCTTAAAAACCACAGCTCCAACAAACACGGCCAACATCCAAATCTTTTTACACAACTCGCTTCCTCATTAGATAGGCTTCAAAACACTTGGCCGTTGCAAAGATTATAAAATACTCAATATATAGTAGTTGTGGTATTGTCAAGTCTAAAGAAAGAGTTCCTAGAACTGCTCAAGTCTGATGAGGAGTTTAGATACGGTGGCTGGACTGATAGGGCCGGAGGAAGTTTTGAGGAGACTTGACAGAAACGAATCAGAGTTGGTTAAGCTTAGGGAGGACATGAACAAACTAAGAGAGGATACGAATAGGGGGTTTGAGCTGATTGAGAGGCGGGTCTCAGCCCTTGGTGCTGGATGGGGGATGACCGAGGAAGCATTTAGAGAGGGCATTAGGGGACTGCTTGAGATGGAGCTGGGCCTAAAGGTCGAGAGATGGGTTGGTGTTGATTCTAAGGGAGAGGTGTATGGATTTCCAAGCCAGATAGAAGTGGATGTTACCGTGCATGACGGCAGGATAATTCTTATAGAGGTATCTTCGCATGTTAGACGGTCAGATGTTGCCGCTTTTAAGAAGAAAGCCATAGTCTATGAGAAGATTACCAACAATAAGCCTGATAGGTTATTAATAGTGTCTCCGTATGTTGAGGAGGATGCCTACAAACTAGCCAGGGAGCTGGGAATAGAGCTATACACGAAAGTTTGAGCATTGTTTGAGGGTTTTAAATAACGCCTGGCGGCTCGCGGCCGAACATGCGGCGTACTCTCCTATACTCCTCAGCCAGAGAGAGCTGGGCGCGAATCCGTTCATGCTCAGCGTCCAGCCGCGTATAGTCTAGGTCGGGTATTCCTAGAAGACGTGTGAGGACGCGGAGGACGCTTTTAGCTGTTTTGGGCTGTCTAATCTCAGGGTTGTCAATCTCGCCCAGTATGCATATACCTCCGATTCCATGCTCCTCTGCTATCCCCAGCAGAAGGCCGTTGAAGCCTGTGATGTAGCCCTCGCCCTCAAGAGCCAGAGCGCCGCTTGACTCAACAGACTCGCGAAGCTCCTCGCGGGTGGCTGCATAATATACACGCCTCTCAGGAAGAACATCCCCGCGATGCGCTGCTCCAAGCGTAATCACACGCTTAACACCAAGCTGAGCAGCATAGCTGATAACATCCTCACAAAGCTCGTAGAGCGTTGCGGGCTCGTGGGGCTGGAACTCACCAGAGAAGACCACGAAGCTTCTGTTTTCGCGTGGTTTATGAAATTTGAAAAGAGAACGACTGTAGCTGGCTTTTCCTTCCCTATGTATGACGTAGGGAGGCCAATAGGCATGGAGCTGTGCGAAGACCTCCATATCAAGCTCGCTGACTAGGTGCGCGACAGCTATTCCAGCGACGTTCCCCATATCAGGCAAGCCAGCAACAAGCGTATCAACACCGCTGGGAGGCTCGCCCACAACCTGAAGACGCATCAACAAAACACCAACCACGCCATATTTGAGCTATTACCACAATCCCCATACATGAACCATTACAAACAATCCAACCACACCATTAGTGGAGAAGCCCCCTTGAAGATAGACTACATAGCCTTTGACTCATTTGGGGTGAAGTCGTCATGCGTGAAAGTTGAGACTGGAGATGCTACGATTACGATAGACCCAGGCATAGCTTGGGAGGTGGATTCCTTCTCGCTTACCGAGCGTGAGAAGGCCGCGCTGGACAGGAGATACACGGCTGAGATAAAGCGGGCATGTGGGGAGTCTGACATAATAGCCCTAACCCACCACCATTATGACCATCACATACCCGAAAGGAGCCTATACGTGGGTAAGCGTCTCTTTGTGAAGGACCTGCGGCGTTGGATTAACGCTTCGCAGCGCGGTAGGGCTTATGAGCTGTTGGAGGGGCTTGACGCCAAGATAGAGGTAGCTGATAACAAGACGTTCAGGATAGGCGGTACCAAGATATGGTTCTCCAAACCACTGTGGCACGGCGTAAAGGGGACAAGCCTAGGCCACGTGGTAATGGTCGGGATAGACGATGGCGGGACTAGGATACTGCACACCTCCGACATAGATGGCCCAATCTTGGAAGAGCCGATAAAGCTCATACAACGCTACAACCCAGACATCTTGATAATAGATGGCCCACCAACATACATACTCGGATACATGCACTCATACTATAACCTTGCGCGTTCAGTAATCAACTTATGCAGAATCATAGAGAGCATAGATGCTGAGCTCATAATCCTAGACCACCACCCGCTACGGGACTATAGATACCGCGTCCTCCTATACGAGGCGTATCGCCACGCCGAGAGGTATGGGAAAACCATGGAGACGGCTGCTGAATATGAGGCCGAAGGTAATAGAGGGCTATGAGAAGCATGGCCCGACAAAATGGGGGTCATGGCAGAGGTTTACGTTCAGCGATATGAGGAGGGTTCTGGAAAATGCTGTAAAGTATAGGCTTGTGGGGAGGAGTTGGATACGTTTGGTGAAGAGATAACTGAGCGAGGCTGGGGAATAATATGTGGGGGTGGGTTTAGCGTCTCAGCAGTATGCGCAGCATCCATGTCTCGGTTAGGCGTAGGAAGGCTCCTTCTTGGGAGATTTTCCTGACCAGCGCGGCCGATGGCAGTAGCGAGAGTGCGGTGTGTATGGCGTTGAAGACGGCGGTGAACGCTAGGACTAGCAGGAGCGCCTCTAGCTGGCTCGCTGCCTGGATTCCCGTGGAGAGAGCAACCGCGGAGGAGGCGAACTCCAGGAAGTAGGGGAAGAACACGGCCAGGACTAGGTAGTTTACGACGGACATCACGGCTATCCTAACGACAGCCCCGAAGAGCATGAGCTGGGCTAGGAATGACGCCATCCCACCCCTGCCGACTAGGCTATATACACGCGAGCCCAGCCACATGCCGACGAGCATGGACATAACGGCGATAAACTTCAGAAAAGGCCCTAGGGGCGTGAATTCGCCGACCATCGTGAGTATAGCCCAGTAGACGAGGGATGTCGTTATGCCGATTATGGGGCCGAAGCCTAGGAAGGCCACGACGACGGGTATCTCGGCTATGTCAAACTTTAGGTAGGGTATTATTGGGAACGGGAGGCTCGGCAGCAACGTCAAAACGACGGCCAAAGCGCCGAAGGATGCTGCGACAGCTATAGTTATTGGCTTGGACTGGGTTGTACTCATCCACCCCACCCTCCTGGCTTAGCTGCACGCATAGGTAATTACTTAAACCTTAGTTTCTACAAAAGAAGTGAGTTATTCAGGGCAGGTCCGAGCATATAAGGAATAAGGAAGCACACCATCCAGTAATAAGTATCCCCCTCTGGGCCTACGATCTCCAGCTTACCAGTTGTAGGGCTGGGTCTTAGGCCTAGTGTTTCCAGAGGGAGAAGACGCCGAGTAGGGGTGTTGGTGTTTCAAGCTCGGCTATAAAGACTGGGCCCCGCCTACCATCAGCTTCCGCCTCGCCTACGAATAGCCTAGCCCGCCGCTTATCAGCTAGAGTAGGCTCAACCTCATACTGGGTAGGGGTAGGCTTAAGCTCGCGTATAGTTTCGGGGTCTAAGACTATGTATGACGCCCCAGCATCCACTAAAGCTCTAATTTTCTTCTCTCTTTCTCCCTTATTATCAGGTCTGCGTAGACGTAGCCCACAGCAGCTTGTTTTATGCTATTGTATTTAAAAAATGACTGAAGATTTCTTCTCCCAAGACCAGTTTGGTAATATTCATACAGAGCGGATACGGCCCAGCTCTCAAGTCGCGTGTAGCGTAGTCGTCAATTATGGTAAGAATGGAATAATTGCAACGAGCAGGATATATGCAATAGCGCTGGTGTGGAGATGCCTGAGCATCCACCAGCAAATCCCTAGCAAACCCCTCCTATATTTTATTGAGCTAGCCTGAAAGTATAGTGCTTAATGTCTTCTTGATGCTCTCTCCACCTGCCTTGAGCTGCTCGCTTGTTAGGTTTATGGTTGTGGGCTTCTGCACACCTCTTGCTTGGAGCTCGCGTTCAAGCCTGTCTATCCATACTCCATTCCCCTCTAGCTGCTCTACTCCGAGTATGAAGACCTTGTATCCCCTCTTACTGTATTCCTCAACTTGGTCTGCTGTTATGGTTATCCAGCCTTCTAGGCTCTGCTCGGAAATTCCAGGTGGCGGCATCTTGATAATCCCAACACCAGCGTCGCGGAGAATTTCATAGACCTCGCCGCCAGCGGGTAGATTTGCGTAGCTCTGCGGATTCACGAAGTAGTCGGCGAGTATAACAAGCTTGAATGAACGCGAGTCATGCGTCTCCATCTACCCGAACACCCTTCTTGACGGCTCCTACTTATCCCTACCCTCTAGAAACGCCTTAAGCTCTGCGATGGATTTCCGCATGTCGAAGTCTGGCGTGTCCATCGGTATTCCTGTTGCGCGGGGTAGCTGAAGCCCCCTGCGCTGGAGCTCCTTCTCCAGCTCCTCAATCCACACACCCTTCCCAGGAACTATCTGGAACTGCTCAGGCGTGGCGTTGGGCCTACCGCCCCAGTTGGGGTTTCTACCAGTATAACGCACACCAGAGGAGGGGCTGCCGTCCAGCCCTATGAGGACAACATCACACCCCTCGCGCATATACTTCTCAATAACATCAGCCGTAAACTGGGCGAGGAACCTACAGTGCCGCCTATATCCTGGGTTGTCATACTGGTCTTTTGTCTGCCACCACCTATTGACGCCCATGAATGTCAGCTCTGGGCATGGTAGCTGCTCAATCTGGTAGCCGTTCTGCTTGAGGAGGTCAACTACTGGATGGACAACCCCTGGGTAGCGCGCATACTCGGCGACCTTCGCGTTCTGGTTTAGCAGGCAGTGAGCCAGAAAAGCAACCTTACGCCTCTGCTCGGCCAGTTCTCCCCACCTCTATCCAGGCTTAAATGAGCTACACCAAAATATATTAAAGTAGTAAGCCATAGCCATAATCTAGGAATAACTTACTTAGGATAGCGTATGCCAAATCCTAGGCTTGGCTTGAGTTTAACGGTCTATGGTGGGGCTGGCGAGATAGGGGGTAATAAGATTCTCCTCACCTGCGGTGAGACTAGGCTATTCTTGGATTTTGGTTTGAGCTTCTCCGCCAAGAGGCGCTTCTTCGGCACGTTCCTCCAGCCCCACAGGTATAGCCTGGTCCGTGATTACGTGCTCACAGGTGTTCTGCCAGGGATACGGGGCATCTATAGGCGAGACCTACTTCACCACGCGGCCGAGCTTGATGATAATGAGCCAGCTGTTGATGCCGTCGTTGTGAGCCACGCTCACCTAGACCACTGCGGCCACGTCTC
The DNA here is from genome assembly GCA_030059675.1 of Candidatus Pelearchaeum maunauluense. Lineage (GTDB taxonomy): Archaea > Thermoproteota > Nitrososphaeria_A > Caldarchaeales > Caldarchaeaceae > Pelearchaeum > Pelearchaeum maunauluense. The sequence goes on from JANVYQ010000001.1 coordinate 358,223, forward strand.
GCTGCTGAGGCATGATATACCAATACTGCTAGGCGAGGGAGCGCGGACAATAATAGCAGCACGCGAAATGAGCAGAAACTCATCAAGCATAGAAACGTCAATACTCCACACGGGGAAAAGCTCCGCCAGGGTTGTCAAGACGTTCAAAACTGGTGATGTCGTAAGAGTTAGAGAAATGCGGCTAGAACCTATTCATGTTGACCACTCCGTCCCAGCCGCTTATGGGATAATAGCAGAGACCACCGATGGTGTCGTAGCATATAGCGGTGATTTTAGGATTCACGGCCCCATGAGGAGCATGACGCGAGACTTTATAGAGCGCTGCGTTGATAAAGGCGTTGACACGCTCATCATAGAGGGAACGCGTCTAGACGAGTATGAGGAGCATTCTGAAGATAATGTGCGCGAAGCCCTGACTGGGCATATCTCCAGCTCATCTGGGCGGGGTGTCGTAGTGCTTGTCGGCCTGCTGGACTTTGACAGGCTGCGCTCACTACTAGCTGCATGTGAGCAGACGGGCCGCGCTCTCATAATCTCGCTACGCCACGCCTTCCTCCTCAAACAACTCGCAGAAGCCGGGCTTCGTATTGATGTCCCAAAACTTGAGCATGATAGGCTCATGGTCTATCATGAGCGCAGGGGAAGCGGGGCATTCAGCGACTCTGATTACCGAGGCTGGCTCTCCAAGTTCATACAGCAGCTTATGGACGCCGGGGCGCCTCTAGTGCGGGATGAAGAGATAGCGAGAAGCCCCGAAAAGTATGTTCTCGCGCTCAGCCAGCCAGAGGACATAACTGAGCTGGCCAACATAAAGCCACCCACAGGGAGCAGGTTCATCCTCTCCACATCAGAGCCGCATAATGAGGAGCAGATGCTTGAGATGGAGAAGATAAGAAACTGGGTGGACTTTATGGGAATGAGCTTCCACCACGTCCACGCCTCAGGCCACGCATCTGGGGGCGAGATAATCAACGTGATAGAGGAGATAAACCCGCGAAAGATAATACCAATTCACACCGAGCAGCCAGGGCTGTTCGCCAAACTACTCAGAGAACGCGGATTGGGTACGATGGTCCACGAGCCGCGGCCAGGTGAAACCATTAAAATCTAGACAATCCTCACCTCCAGTGCTGCTGCATGTCTATCAGTAAGCCTCGGCATGCTGACGCTTTCCTGAGTGTTAGGGGAGAGCCCATCTTCACGGCAGACCACATACCAAGTGAAGCTCTCTACGTAAAGGCTATACGCTCACGCTCTCATCAAGCGTGTTGATGTCTCTGAGGTGCTTAAGGTAAGGGGCGTAGCTGCGATACTCACAGCGAAAGACGTGCCAGGTGAGAACCTGGCCTCAATAACCCTACCCGACAGGCCTTTTCTTGCTGTGGATAGGGTTAGGAGCATAGCAGACCCAATAGCGCTGGTCGTTTCAGACGACCCCCTAGCCGCCGACGAGGCTGCCGAGCTTGTGAAGATTGAGTACGAGCCCCTCCCCGTGGTGAGAGACCCGCTGAGCGCACTAGCCCCAGACGCGCCGAAGATACACAAAGACGGAAACCTGGCATACCACGCCAAAGTAAGGAAAGGCGACGTAGAACAAGGCTTCGCAGAAAGCGACGTAATAGTAGAGAATACTTACAGAACACCATACCAGGAGCCAGCTCCCCTAGAGACGGAAGCAGCATACGCTATACCAGAGCCTGATGGAGGCGTAAGGATAGTTGGGAGCATACAAAACCCGTTCTATACTCACTGGGGCGTTGCGCGTATCCTCGGTCTTCCACGCGAGAAGATACGCGTAGTAGCCGCTGCGATAGGCGGCAGCTTCGGGGGCAAGTCTGACGAAGCCCCCTGGGAGATATGCGCAATGACCACCCTCGCAGCGCTCAAGACAGGCAGACCAGCGGCATGCGTGTATGGGCGTGATGAGTCAATAATAGCCCACTCCAAGAGGCACCCGTTCATCATAAAGCATAAACTAGGCGCCGCCAGCGATGGCGCGCTCAAGGCGGCTGAGGTTGAGATATACGCCGACACAGGGGCTTACGCTTCTGTGGGCCCATTCGTGTTGATGCGCGCCGTAGTCCATCAACAGGGCCGTATGAGATACCTAACGTGAGGGTTGACGGCTACCTAGTATATACGAACAACACAGTCGCAGGCTCTATGCGCGGCTTCGGAAACCCGCAGGCCCACTTCGCCGCGGAGTCGCAGATAGATACACTAGCTAGGAAGCTCGGCATGGACCCGCTGGAGCTTAGGCTGAAGAACATCCTACGCAAAGGCTCCACCACGGCCACGGGGCAGGTCTTGAAGGAGGAGGTGGGCCTTTAAGAGTGTCTAATACACGTTGCTGAGCGGCTGTCATGGAATAGCCGCGAATATCCCCGCGATGTGCAGACTAGGCGTGGCTATGGTATTGCGGCGGTGTATCATGGAAATAGCCTAGGCCCAGAGGGGCTTGACAGGGCGTCCGCGCGTAGCCGTGGATAAGAGCGGCGCTGTGCGTGTGATGATTGGACTTACCGAGTATGGGACAGGCGCTACATCAGGCCTAGCGCAGATAGCGGCGGAGGCTCTGGGGATAAGGCCAGAGCAAGTGGTCGTGGAGAGGGTTGACACGTCGCGCGTCCCAGAGTCGGGAGGGACGTTTGCCTCTAGAACTACCGTGATGGGCGGCAACGCTGTGAGGCTAGCAGCTGAGAAGCTTCGCGCAAGGCTGGAACACATGGCCAGCGAGGCTGGCTACAAGATAGAAAACGGCGAGAGCCTCCTAAGATTCGTATCGGAATATGTGGATGAGGAGGTAGCGGAATATGCTGAGTTCACCGCGCCAGAATGCGATTACGACCCTGAGAAGGGGTATGGGACGCCCTACGTGCAATACACCTACGGCGCCGTAGGTGTTGTCGTTGATGTGGATGCCGAGCTCGGCACGATAGCTGTTAAACGCGTCGTTGCCGCGTTTGATGTCGGTAGGGCGGTCAACCCCACGCTAGTTGAGGGGCAGATAGAGGGAGCCATAGCCCAGGGGGTTGGATACGCCCTAACCGAGGAGCTTATACATGGAAAGGGTGGGAGGGTTCTCAACCCCAACCTAGCCGATTTCTGCATCCCCACAGCGCTTGACACGCCTCCAATAGAGGCGGTTATAGTTGAGTATCCAGGAGTTATGGGCGGTCTTGGGGCCAAGGCTATAGCTGAGCCGCCGATAAACGGGCCAGCGCCAGCGATAGCCAACGCTGTTGAAGACGCGGTGGGTGTGAGGATAACAAGCCTCCCGATAACCGCTGAGAAGCTGCTTACCGCTATTCGGAGCCGCGCTGCTGGGCAGCAGACCTAATGGCCTCAACTATCTTAGCGTATCCCGTGCATCTGCATAGGTTCCCAACCAAGGCGTGGCGTATCTCCTCCTCAGTAGGCTGCGGAACCCTATCCAACAAGCCCTTGGCTGTCATTATTATTCCAGGTATGCAGAAGCCGCACTGCGATGCTGCGAGCTCTATGAACGCTCTCTGGAGCGGGTGAAGCTCTCCGCCGCGCGATAGCCCCTCAAGTGTTGTTATCTCTCTGTCGCGGGCTTGTATGGCCAGCATGAGGCAGGAGTTTATAGGCTCCCCGTCAAGTAGCACGATACACGTCCCGCAGTCGCCCACGCTACAGCCTTCCTTGACGCTCTTCATCCCGAGTCTGCGGAGAACGTCTATCAGCCTCTCCCTACCCCTGACGATCACAGACACGTGCTCGCCGTTTAGCTTGAAGCTTATCTTATACCAGCTCACTATGCCTCTCCCCCTGTTATCATCTTTGCAGCGGCTTCTATCGCGCGGCGGGTGAGTATCTTAGATGCCTCGCGCCTGAATTCCCCAGACGCCCTAAAATCAGATGCAGGGCTTATCTCCCTCTCCATAACCTCCATAGCCTCCCTGAGCATCTCGTAGCCTATGCGCTTACCCGTGAGGAACCGCTCAGCCTCATGCGCTCTCCCCGCCTCCCTGCCGCGTACCCTGTTGAGCGCAATCCTAATTTCATCCACAACATAATTGTCATCAAGCCTTAGCATGAGCGAGACCGTAACTATCCCTATCCCATTAGCTGCCCTCATCTCCAGCTTGTTAAACCACGTCCACGAGTTCTTGCCAAGGTCTTTGAAGAACACCTCTGTTATTATCTCGTCTTCGCGTAGCTCTGGTCTCCATGCTGGCGCTATTCTCTCTCCTTCTCTGCTCTTGATACGCGCGTAGCCCTCAAGAACGTGGAAGACCTGCACTAGGTCGCGCTCCCCGCCTGAGCTAATATTACCCCCAACCGTGGCCATGTTCCTTATGCTCCAAGAGCCGAAGTGGATATCCATGGCTTTGAAGCAGTAGTATCTCCTGCCCAGCCATGCTACTGAGCTGACTAGCTGGCTGACGGCTGTTAGGGCACCTATCCTAACAATCCCGTTATCATGCTTAACATAGCGTAGCTCGCGGAGACCAGTAATATCAACAAGCCTACGCGGCCTCAACGCTCCACGCCGCATAGCTGGTATGATGTCAGTCCCGCCAGCGATTATGGAAGCGCCCCTACCCTCGCCAGCGAGATAGTCGAGCAAGTCCCCCATTCTGGAGGGAAGATAGATTTCCAGCTCAGGTATCTCCCTCGGCAGCCAACCCCAAGCAGAGCAAGCCAACCTAACTAATGTAGCTTAGCTTACGTAATGTTTAATAATATACCTCATATTCTTGGCGGCCTGTGCTGAGTCTCCTCCTACACTGGGTTCACCTGCTTAGTGTTGTTGTGTGGATTGGAGGGGTCGCATATACCGTCCTCGTGATGCTTCCCAACATGCAGTTGATAGCCCTCCGCGACAGGGCTAGGCTGGTTCCGCGAATCTTGAGCCGCTTCCTCAAGATTGTATGGACCAGCATAGCGTTGATAGCCGTTTCAGGACTCTACCGCGTGGTCGTAGTTCTCAACATAACGGGCATAGAGCCGCTACTCCTCTCACGCTACGGCAACATACTGACGCTAAAGCTTCTGCTCGTTGCTGCGCTTATAGCTGTCGCGGCGAGCTTAACGGTCCGCATATATCCGCGAATAGTATCGCATGTAGCTACACACATTAACGATGGGCCAGATGCGTACAAATGCCCCGCCTGTGGTAGTATAGTTGGGACGATTAGGCTGCATCTGAAGACAGGCCTAGCCCTCGCTGCGGTAATCATATTCCTGGCCGCTACACTTCGTGGGGCTTAGCCTTGACTAGTGGGAGGAGAAGTATTGAGAGTATGCCGATTATGGATATTGCTGTGAATGCCGCGTCTAGAGAGCCCAGCATGTTGTGCTGTCCTAGCAGCGCTACTATCACTGGCCCTGCGGCTGCTCCTCCTGTTGCGCCGACTCCCCAGACGATTGAGCCTGCTGTCGTGCTTGTTCCGCGTGTGGCTACGTCTGTTGAGAGGGAGAGGAGTAGCGGGAATCCCGTGTATGCGAAGAATCCGAAGCCAGCTAGGTAGAGTAGCATGAGGGGAGAGGTTTTATCAACTACGAGTAGGAGAAGCATGGCGGCCGCGCCCAGCACCGCTATTGAGAGCGCCGTGCGGCCGCCTATCTTATCAACCAGCGAGCCGAAGATAGGCTGGCCGACAATCCCCATAACGAACATTATGGATACGACAATACCGAGAAAATAGTCATAGCTCATGCCGCGCGACTCCACTAGGTAGGTGGGTATGAACTGCACGGCGCCTTCAGTTAGCGTGCTCCTGATAAACGCTGAGATTGTTAGGGCTATTAGGCTCACGGAAAGTATGTTCCTCATATTCGCCTCCTGCTGGTGTCTCTTTTCCCTCCGCGGCTGTACCACTATCATGTCGCGGAGTATCACAAATACCAGTGCTGAAACAGCTAGGGCTGCTATGGCGAGTATCGTGAGCCCCATCAGCGCGAATGCCGAGACTATCATCATTACGAGTGTTGGGTATGTTGCGCGGCCTAGACTGCCGAAAGCCCCGTTCACGCCGAGTGCGAAGCCGCGTTTATAGGATTCCCACTTCTCGGCTAGTATCGTGGCCGCTAGGGGGTGGTAGAACGCGCTCCCAACGCCTACTAGGATTATTATCGGCAGGAGCGCTAGGAAGAGCGGGAGGCCGCTCAGGTAGAGTGTTGCGATGGACAGGCTTATGATGCCGAGGGCCATCATGGCTATCCCAAGCGCTAGAAGGGCGGCGAAGCGCCTGCCCCTATCGGAGAGACTGCCGACGAAGGGGCTTGCCAAGACCGAGGCTAGGTATAAGACACCAGCCACAACGCCCACATGCAGCTTGGAGAGGTCATAGTAGCTGATTAGTAGGGGGTATATCATGGGGAAGATGAAGAGCGTCCCATCGTTGATGAAATGCGCTATCGAGGTAGCTGCGAGGCTTCTCCACCGCTCACCGAGGCTTAGCTCCATATCTCCCACCTACATCTCCTCAAGTAGAGGTATGCCCAATACCCAGCAGACATTCTCCATCACTTGCCTGAACGCCTTGACCAGGCCGAGTCTAAAGCGGGTAGTCTCCTCACCAGCGCCTAGGACTGGACACTTCTCGTAAAAGTCGTTAAACGTGCTTGAGAGCTCATGCGCATAGACGGCGAGGCGCTTGATTAGTAGGAGCTTCTCAACCTCCTCCATAACCAGCGGCATCTGGGCCAGCTTCCTGATAAGCTCCCTCTCCGCCTCGTGAAGCTCATCCGCGGGAGGCTTGACAGAATGCTCAGCCCAGCCAGACTTCTCCAAAATACGCGTGGCGCGCGCATAGCTATACTGGAGGTATGGGCCTGTAGCCCCCTCAAGGGAAGTAGCCTCCTCGGTATCAAAGACTATCATCTTCTCGGCGTCGCTCTTGAGTAAGCCGTATCTAAGAGCGGCCACAGCTATCTTCTCTCCCGTTTCTTCCAGCTTCTCCCTACTCCAGTCTGGGTGTCGTTTCGCCGCTTCCTCCGCGGCCTTCCGCTTGATTACATCTAAAACAGCGTCGGCGTTGATGTATATCCCCTCACGGCCACTCATGTGGGTAAACCTGCCGCCAACATCTACACCCAGCCGCTCAGCATCCCGCCTGCTCAACGTAACAACAGCATAAGCAAAATGTATGTAACGTCCCTCACCACCTCCTAGGGCCTTAACACCATACTTAACAGCCTCCTGCGGCCTCTTCTGCCTAGCGTCTATGACATTAACCGAGAGCCATGTCTCACCTAAGGTGAATCTCTCACCCCCCTCTGGGTCTGTTATTAGTATCCGCGTCCCGTCTGGGTTCTCGCCCCACACGCTATACGTGAAGTCTCGTTCAAGTAGGCCTAGCTTCCACGCTGCATAGGCAATATCACGCGCAACATATGTGGTTACGCCGTCGCTCTTGACCAGCACTTCGTCCCCCTCCCTGCTCAGCGTCGGGTGGCCTGCCAAGCTAATGAGCCAGCACCCCTTCTTAGGCCCGTCTTCCGCCAAGTAGATTATCCCACTCTTCTTGAGGCGTTCAAATGTCTCGCGCCAGATGTCAAACGCTATGATGTCGCTCTCCCTGTTGAGTATGTCATAGCGCGCGCCCAGCCGCCAGCATGTGGAGAGCTGCTCGCGCAGTACGCGGCTAACGAGCCTACGGTTATACCTGAACGTCTCCGAGCCCGCGTCCTCAAGCTCGGCGATTATCCTACGCTTCTCCGCGGCAAGCTCGGCCTCAGACTCCACGCGCCTATTGACCTCTGCATAAACCCTGCCGCAGTACTCGTCAAACCTCTCTCCGTCTGGCGGCTGCTCGCTGTAGCCCAGCTTCCTAAACGCTAGGTGTATATCAGCCATCTGGTTCCCGCTGTCGTCTATGTAGTTGGCCACAACAACCCTGTAGCCGAGCTTTGTGAAGAGTCGCGCGAGGGTATCGCCCAGGCATACGTTGCGCGCATGGCCTATGTGGAGCGCCTTATTTGGGTTTACGCTGGTATGCTCCACTAAGACTGTCTTCCCCTCTCCAGAAGGCTTGAATCCATACCTCTCGCGTTCTTCCAGAACCTCACCCACGATAGACTCGGCGAACAGCCCCCACCTAACCCTGAAGTTGATGTAGCCAGGCGCCACCGCCTCGGCTGATGACACGAGCTTCGCAGCAGAGAAATCCATCTTACGGACAGCCTCCTCAGCTATCTGTATCGGCGGTCTCCTCAGCTTCCTAGCCAGCTCAAAAGGCGCCGTGCTTGAAAGCTCGCCATAGCTGGGGTGCTTGGGCATCTCCAGCCTAGGCTCCTCTATACCTGCTTGCCTCAATAACCACGTTACCTCATCAATGAGTCGCCGCAAACCTACCACACATCCAGCGCAGTATATTGAGGGGGAGCTAGAGCCACCCAAGCCCTCGCTACGCTGCTATTTTAAAACTACCCACCGCAAGAGAGGCTCTCAATATGTAATTGGCTGTCCCGATCAGGATTTGAAGTGACAATCGTAGATCATACAGGAATTGACATTATAGCCTATAATCCGTTAACGAAGCAAAGGTTGGGTACTACAGTTAAATCTAGAACTAGGACTCCCGGAAAAGAGGATACTTCAGTCAATATTTTTCTTACAGGAAGGAGAAAAATGACCGCCAGAAACTTTTAGATGCGTGCGAAGCCTTTACCTGTGAGCCATGGATCGCTGTTTACGTAGAGACTTCAGATTCTGCCGACTTATATCTTACAAGCCTGAAGAATTATGATGAAAAGTACCGCGGTGGGGAGGAAAAGTAATCGACAAGTGGAAGATGAGGAAGAGGGATAAGGAGCGGTATGAGAAAGATCCCGAAGTAAAGCATATAGTAATCCATTTCGAGGCAAAAATTGGGACTGGCCGGGAAAGAAATGAGCATTAGGGCTAAGAAAGGGAAAGGCTAGTATATTGCGAGCACCACAACTACGAAGTGGACGAATATGAGTTCGAATAGAAGGGCTGCTATCGTTATTTCCGCTATGCCGAGGACTTTCCGTACGTAGATGTATCCGTAGCAGCCGAAATGCTCGGCGTTTCGAAGGCAACGGTCAGGCGGTGGGTAAATCGACGGTAAGTAGTTAGTACCTATATACAAAACTTGAAAGATCAACTTTTTCACACCCCTCCACCAGACTCCCTTCAGCTCTACAACGTATGGAGGTTTCAGCAATGTGACCCTCGCTACGGTATGGGCTATCCAGGGAGATCCATAGGCAAATAAAGCATGGGAAGCTAAGGGGCAGGCCGTTCGTGAAGGGAAGGATAGACCTCGACGCCCCCAATGCGCGGGCCATTCCTATAATAACTCTCCGCCGCGTCTGGGCTCGGAAGGACGTTTACTGGAAGGGGAAGGAGTTTGAATGCTTAATTATTCCTCCCCGTCAGGTGCCGTGTAGGTGCTTCATGCAGGTAGGCGGGCAGCCGGTCGCGGTGGAGCGCTCTTCAAGCTTCCAGGACTACCCCATGTACCGCCCCGCCTCCGCGTACTGGGAGAAATATACCCGCGAGGCCCTCCTGTGGCTCCGCGCTCACATACTGTCTGGCGGCAATCCGGGCATAAGCTACCTTCTCCTATGCATAGACGCGCTGGCCCCCAGCTTCGAGAGGGAGGGCTACCCCGAGATGGTAGGCAAGATCAAGGAGATGCTCGTGGAGAGGGCACGCGCGCCGCACGCGCTCTACAGCTATACTGCGCCGAGCCGCGATGTTGTGGGCCTGCTCACCGACGCCTTCAGGGCAGCTGGCATCCAACAGCCCGAGCTCCCGCGGATGATGCAGATAGCCGGGTCCAGCGAGCTGGGGAAGCTAGACAGCCAGCTGAGGAGCGCCGGCAGGCTGGCTCAGGCGGCCATACTAACCGACTGGGTAAGCCACGCGTGCTACGTCCCGTACAGGCTCGCGGCCGAGATGTACGCCTCCACCCTCGGCGTGAGCAGCCGAACATTCGAGCGCATCGCCTCTATTGCGAGGGGCATGGGCGTAACGAGCAGGCGCATGTACGTCGCCAGCATATCGGCGGCTCACGCTATACAGCGGAGGCATGTCAGGGCGATGCCTCTCTCCAGACTCCACGCATACATGCCTGAGGTAGTAATGATGCTAGCCGAATCATGCTCGCTCTACATATCCAACATCTTCTCCTCCGGGAGGGACAGGCTCGGCGGCTTCGGGAGGGCCTTGGAGGAGAGGCTGGACCGCGAGTGCTACGGGCAGTGGAAAGGATGGGAGGACACGTTCTACACTTTCTTCATAACGCTTGTGAGAGACGAGGCCTATCTCCCGCTCTACTACCTCTCCACAAACGGGGCCGCATACCATGCATACGCCGCCCTGCTGGTCGGCGGATACCGGGGGAAGTCCATGAAACCTGAGAGGGCCTGGGAGATAGTTGAAGAGTGGCTCTCACGGGAGGCTGTGCGCCGACCAGGCAGCAATACCAGGAAAACGATGTTCACCAGGGGCGTGGCAGCGCTCCTCGGGCTTGGGAGACTACGCTACACGCAGGACGGCGAGCTACTGGTAGTGGACGACGATATAGCCGAGCGCAGCGAGCAGATATTCCACCTCTATGCTAGCAGGTGCCAGAGCAGGAACGTGCCAGCCATCCTAGAGCTAGCCAGAAAAATATTCTTCAAGACGTGCTTGGCCCCCGCCGAGAGCTTCGCCGCCGCGCTGGTATACACGGGCCTACTACATCCCTGCCCCGCCGACGCCCCCAGGGCTGCGGTAAGAGCCATATGCAGGCATCTCGGAGAGATAGGCAGAGTGATAGCAACTAGGGTGGAAGCCCGCCTCAGAAATCGTAACCTACACCTACTAGAGCAGCACGTCCTACTCACCCGCAGCAACAGCGAGGCACATGAAATATGGAGACAAGCCATGAGAATAGCAACACACCACATAAGCAAAACAACACCAAAGGAACTACCCGAGACAGTAATCCAAAGAATACACGAAGACTATACACGCCATCAGCCCAGCGACGCCTAGAACACCACTACCCCGGCGGCGTCTGTCATGCGAAGCGAGTGACACCTCCCGCCAGCCCTTAACTACCCCGGCGGCGACTGTCATGCGAAGCGCTGCACACTTGGTGCCAGCGGTTCTGCCCGGGCCTGTAAGGCTTATACGTCTGTGTCTGGATGGTCTTGGTCTGATGTCTGGGGACGAGGCGAAGATCGTCTGGCTCCCGCTTGACGCCCTGACGAAGGACCCCTTTAACATCCGCGACGACGAGGAGCCGTCGCCAGTGGTGGTGGAGCGCCTCAGTCGGCTGGGCTTCATGGCGAGCGATGTGGAGCCGCTCGTAAGGCGGCTCGGCGAGGGCAGGTACGGCGTGGTCGACGGCTGGAAGAGGTGTGTCGCCGCTAGGAGGGCTGGCCTAGACATGATAAGATGCAAGCTAGTAGAGATGAACGATGTCAGGGCCTGGGTGGAGAGCTACCTACTTAACAGCGAGCACCGCCCCCTGACACTCCGCGACCGTATCCGTGCGTACAAGCTAGCCATGAAGCTATCGGACGGCGATATTGAGGCGTTCTACAGGCTGATAACCACAGAGTACGGCACGCCGGAGCGCGTTGTGTCGGACCTGGAGGGCGTGAGAGACGTCATCGGCGAGCTCGCCCAGAGGACTCCAGCGGGAAGCGGCAGGCTATCCACCTCCCCCCGCGCAGGCCCCCGGCCGAGCGTGGAGCACAGTCTGGACGGGGAAGAGCCGCAACCGCTGGAAGCTTCCAGGCCCGAGTCGCCCCCTGGGGAGGTAGAGCATGCCGAAGCCCCGCGCGCCGTCGAGACGCGCGAGCAGCTGGTCGCCGGCGTTCCCGCTGGGAATGCGGCGGTGGTTCAGCGGGCCGGGGAGGACGCACAGCAACAACCAGCCGAGAAGCCCCTGGACCCAGATGAGCGGCTAGATGCCCTGCTGCGCGAGCTGGAGCTGCGGGGGCTGCATATAGACTCGAGCACGAAGGAGCTCGCCGACGCATTCGTACTCACCATGCGCGAGGACCTCCACTACTACCAGCTTAGTGGATCCGGCCTGAAGGTGCTATCGTGCCCCAGCGGCTTCCACCTGCTCCGCTGCCCGAGCTGTGGCATGCCTGTATTCTGCCGCGAGTGCGGGAGCCCTAGATGAGCCGGTGGGTTAAACCCCGTCGCTAACCCTCCCAAATTTATATGATGACCCGAGCATACTCCCAGCGTATGTCCAGGATATGGGGGCTCAGCCTGTGGAGTCTCTCGCGGGAGGAGATGAGCTTGTTCTGGCACGGCGTGTACTCGCTACTCAGGCTTACGCTTTCAATTCCTTTTTGGATTTCTGTTAGGCTAAACAACGGGCCCCACTCAGCCAAGGTGGAGATATCCGGCGAGGAGTTCAGCATACACCTCGTGAAGGTGAAGGCAGAAGGCCCGACGATTGAGAGGTACGCGCCAAAGAATGTAAAGATAGACACCAGGAGCCATGACGACACGAGGAACATCCTCTACTGGGTAGGTGCGAGGAGGAAGAGGGCCAGGCAGGGAGACGTGCAGGACCAGTTGGAGAACACGCGCTGCACCCTCGTACTCATACATCCCGTCAAAAACCAGTCCCTATACCTAGGCGTGCAGGAGCACTGGCTCAGCAGCGGCGTCTTCATCACGGGAACGCGCGGCGGAGTGAGCTACGTCATGGCGATACCAGCCGGGAACCGGAGCAAGATTGTACGGGAGACCATAGTAGAGGCCTTCCACTCATTTATCCTCCCGCAGCTACCTTTCAATTCCTTTTTGGATTTCTGTTGACGGTGGCAGCGCCGCTGAATGCTCCCCCAGCACCTGTCCAACAATATGATTATATCTGCGATGGGCTCTGTTGAGTTTTCGGACTTTTTGCTTAAAAGTTTTGGCGTTGTATTTTAGGACTTTAGTGGAAAGTGATAAATATGCTACCCCATCTTACCTTTAAATTATGAGTTCAATTGACAAGGAGACCGTTAAGGAGAGGCAGTCTAGGGTTGTCAGAGCTGGAGGTAGTTGGGAAGAATATGTTAAGAAACTTCAGAATACAGGACTGCAGACCAGCCATAAGCTAATAAATGTCTTGGTGTTCAGGCCCCCTATATAAAGAACTGG
>JANVYQ010000006.1 GCA_030059675.1 Candidatus Pelearchaeum maunauluense
TCATCTGTTACCAGCTTTATCGGAAAATCAATAACATTACCCAACTCCTCCTTTGTTGCGCTTTCTTTCTCCATATTGTTATTCACGAATAACGTAAATCCGCCTATGCTGGCGGCTAGAGCAGCCACGACAACCATAACTAATATTATTATTGCGTTTTTTCTCTTCATTTCCGAGTCTAACTGGCTCTAGGCCAACTGTGTATTAAGTCTTATGCTAAAAACTAAAAGGAAAAGAATTACTAAAAATTGTTTAATATCCTCTAATCGTGTTAAGCAGCGTCTGGTCTTGGAATATCTTCATGGGGTCTCCTGCGTAGATTATCTCGCCCCTGTCTATTGCGTATAGACGCTCACCGACTTTCGCTGCGATATTCACGTTTGACTCCGCTATGAGTATTGATATTCCCAGCTGTTTTATCTGGTTGACCGCCTTGATGAACCGCTCAACAACAACAGGAGCAAGTCCCTCGAAAGCCTCGTCGAGCAGTAGGAGCTTGGGACGTAGAGAGAGAGCCCGCGCTATTGAGACCATCTTCTTCTCACCGCCACTGCAATAGAGGCCGCGTCTATTCCATATCCTCTTAAGCTCTGGGAAGATGTTGAATATCGTCTCCTCCATATCCTTCTCGCTCATCTTCTCATGCTTCGAGAGCCAAATGCCCAGCTTGATGTTCTCCTCCACCGTTAGGTCGGGGAAGACTCGGCTATCCTCAGGCGAGTATCCTATGCCGGTGCGCGTAGCCCTAACATGGGGAGGCAGGCCAGTAATATCCTTACCATCAAACGTTATCTTCCCAGACTTAACTGGATAAAGCCCTATTATGCTCTTAATCGTGGATGTCTTCCCAGCGCCGTTCCTCCCAACGAGGACGACGGTCTCATCCTTATCTATATTCATTGAAAGGTCTCTAAGCACCTGGACAGCCCCGATGTTTACGTCGATATTATTAACCTCAAGGAGCACCTGCCGTCACCCCAAGTAGCTTCTCCTGAACCTCGCGACTCTGCTTAATCTCTTCAGGCTTGCCCTCGGCTAAAATCTTTCCATCATACATAACGACAACCCTATCCGAGTAGCCGAAGACTATGTCCATGTCGTGCTCTATTATCATGGTTGCTATCTTCTCGTTCCTTACTGTCGAGACTATCCTCTCCATGATTGTGTGTTTCTCTTTTGAGCTTACGCCGCTGGTGGGCTCGTCCAGCAGGAGGACACGCGGCCTGAGAGCGAATGCCACCGCCACGTCCAGTAGCTTTCTCTCACCCTGGGGGAGAGCCTTCGCGGGCACCTCGGCCTTCTCCTCAAGGCCGAACGCGGCCAATATCTCCAGCGCCTCGTTGCGCACATCATCAAAACGCTCAACAGGCTTCCAAAATATGCCAGTCTTCCCAAGCCTGCTGAGTACAGCTATCCTAACATTATCCAACGCTGTAAGCTCGGCATAGAGATTAACGAGCTGGAAGCTCCTGGCTATGCCCATCCTGATCTTCTTAGTCCTAGACGCCTTCGTTATGTCCTTCCCCTGGTAGTATATCTTGCCCGCGTCTGGGTTGAAGTATCCAGTTATGACGTTTACGAATGTTGTCTTCCCAGCGCCGTTGGGGCCTATGAGCGCCACAACCTCGCCAGGGCTTATCCTGAAACTAACGCCATCAACAGCCCTGACCTCGCCGAAGTATTTCTTCAAATCAACGGTGTAGAGGATTGGTTCTTGGCTGATCATTTCTCACGCCCGCCATCTTGGTGGTGCTTAATATCTGTTATGGCAGTTGGCGTCGGCGTCGTAGCGGCTGGCAAAACACGCGAACCTGCTCGGATTCTATTCGCTATACTGTTGAGCGCGCCCATAATGCCTGATGGGAACGCGAGTATCAGGACTATCAGGACGGAGCCGAGTATGAGGCGCCAGAATATCGCGTAGCCCATAGCATATTGCCTGACGAAGGTGAAGATTATCGAGCCTAGGATAGGTCCTTCAAAGAACCTGAACCCGCCTAGGACCGCTACGAATACTATGTCGCCTGAGAATATCCAGTCGGCCTGCTCTGGGGTTACGTGGCCGTTGAGGACTGCGAAGAGTGCTCCAGCTAGTCCAGTGAAGACGCCTGATATGATGAACGCGTACCACCTGTAGAGGCGTACTCTAATGCCCACGAACTCCGCTCTTGTCTCGTTCTCGCGGGTAGCGAGGAGAGCACGGCCAAAAGGCGAGTTGACGATGAGCCAAATAATGAACAAGGATATGGCGAAGATTCCGAGGAGGTAGTAGTAGAATACCGTGTTTAGGTATTCGGGCCTGCTCATGAACTCGTTGAACGGTATTCCCAGCAGTGGTTTTGCTCTTACGTTTACGCCGTCGCTGCCCCCTGTGTACCAGTAGAGCTTGAGGATGAGCGCCCAGACGAGCTGTGTGAGAGCCAGCGTCATGATGGCGAAGAATATCCTAGTCAGCCTAACCGCGATGTATCCGAAGGCCATAGAAACTATCGCCGAGGCCACTAGGGCTAGAAGTATCAGAACCTCAAACGACGTGTTGCCTATGAACTGGGGCGCGAGCGCGACGGTGTATGCGCCAACAGCAAAATACGCTGCGTGGCCGAAGGAGAGCAGGCCTGAGTAGCCCAGCAGGATGTTGAACGCAAGGCCAGCTATGGCGAAGATTATGGAGTACATCAAGAGGTTTTGAACAAACTCTGTTACTAGCCCGATTCGCGTGAAAAGTGGGATGAGTGCTAGGACTAGGAGGAATATTAGGTAGCCGATGATTTTGTTCCTTACCTGCCTGCTTGCATGGCTTGTCATACTATCCTACTCACCTCCCGAAGAGCCCCTGTGGCTTTATCGTGAGAACTACCGCTGCTATGAGCCAGAGTATAGCGAGCTCTATCTCTGGGAAGTATGCTGTGCCTATCTGTCTTAAGGCGCCTACTATGAGAGCTCCCACGAAAGCGCCCTTCATGCTTCCCAGACCGCCTATAACCATGACAACGAACGCGAGAACTAGGGCTTCTATACCCATGCCGAGCACGGCCGTGTCCTTCGTAACTATGAAACCGCCAGCCAGCCCTGCTATCATGGCTCCTATCACGAAGCTAACTGTGAAGAGCGACTTGACGTTCACGCCCATAGCGGCGGCCATCTCCCTATCCAGCGACGTGGCTCTCAAGATTATGCCGAACTTGGTCTTGTATAGTAAGAACCAGAGGGCAAACGCGACGATGAAGCCCAGCGCTATCACGAGGAAGTTGTAGTTGGGATAGCTTAGGTCTCCTATCTTGCTAACGCCTAGGAATGTATAGGGCTCGCGAACCGAGAGCGGGTACGGGCCGAATATTAGGAGGAAGAGGTCCTCCAATATTAGGAGAACGCCAAACGTTATGAGTAGCTGGAACTCCTCTATGCGTTTATACATAGGTCTGAGAAGTGTAGGCTCCATTATTAGAGCGCCCAGTCCGACCACCAGAACGCCTATTATCGGCGGGACTATGTAGAGGAGCGGGCCTGGGAAGGCTTGATACCCCACCGTCAGGAGAACCCACGCCGTAACATAGGCGCCTAGAGCATAAAGGTTGCCATGCGCTAAGTTGATTATACGCATGACACCGTAGATTATGTTCAGCCCTGCCGTCAGGAGAAATAGCACCGACGCGAAGAGCAGAGCATTCAGGGCGAAAATGATGTAGATGGACATATTAAGCTCACGGATAAAAATAAAAAAGAATATAGAGATTTCGTTTTCAGCAGATTTATGGCTTGAAACCTACTGGCCAGCTCTCCAGCCACTGCTTAGACGTGTCGTACTCGGCTGGGGCAGACACCCTCTCTATCGGCAGCACCAAGACCTCGCTCATAACAGCGAAATCATACTCTGGACTCGTGCCAGTCACGCCTATGACAGCATTCTTATAGCACTGGTGGTTCTTCTTACGCACCTGTATGTAGCCAGCAGGGCCGTATGTAGACCACTGCTCCAGTATTGGGATTATCTCCTCCTCATCAGGATAGCCACCAACTTCCTGGGCAGCTGTCTCTATGGCGCCTTTGAGCATATAAGCTCCTGTATATGCTCCCTCGCCCTCAAAGCTTGGATACTCGCCCCACATGTCCTTGAACTTCTTGACGAACTTGCCGTTAAGTGGCCAGAGCGTCCAGTCTGGGTTGGTGAACCAGTAGTTGGCGTGCACTCCGCCGACGTGGCCCGCTGGGTGGTCCTTGCCCACAGCCTGCGGGGAGCCTCCGAAGGTCAGCGTCGTAACAACCTTCATCTTGTCGAAGAGGCCGAAGCCTATGGCCTGCTTATACCAGTTGACGTAGTCGCCGCCCCATAGTGAGACGATGGCGAGGTCTGGCCGCTGCTGTATCATCGAGGTAATCTGGGCTGAGAAGTCTGTTACCTTGAACAGGCCTGGGAACTGCTGGTCTAGTATCTCAGCGTCAGGCAGCATCTTCTTCATAGCTGTGTTGTAGAAGTCGTATATCAGCCTGCCGTAGGCGTAGTCTGGGTGGATTCCAGTTATCTTCGGGTTCTCTGGAATAAGGCCCCTGTCGAAGAGTAGCTTCATCGTACCAACGGCTGCTGTTATCGCGTCGCTGGACTGGATGTTGGTTATCCTGAAGACGTAGTGCGGGTTTGGAATAGCCCGCTCAAATAGTATGTCGGTGCAGCCGTCAACGAAGAGTGTGAGGACCTTGTTCTCCTCTGCCTCAGGCCCTACTGTCGGCGTGTTGCCGCTGGAGATTAGGCCCGTGTAGTAGTCTATCTTGTCCTCAAGGACGAGCTTCCTAAACTCTCGGAGGGTCGCGTCGGATGGCCCCTCATCCCTCTCCAAGAGCTCTATCTTACGGGCCAGAATACCTCCCGCGTCATTAATCTCCTTCACGGCCATCCTAGTACCATACGCTGCCGGCAGGCCCAGAAGGGCACCAGGGCCTGTGAAGAAGACTTGTAAGCCGAGCTTAATCGGCCCTGATGGCGTAGGCCTGGCTGTCTGCCCGACTGTGACGGTCTTGGTCACAGTCTGGGCGGCTCCGCCGACTGTTGTTGTTACGGTTTCTGTTTTGACGACCTCTTTTGGTGGGGCTCCGAAGTAGCCTGCCAGCCCACCGACTATTAGGCCGCCGACCCCTGCGCCGACTGCTTTAAGGAAGCCGCGCCTATCTGTTCCGCTCATTTTCTCACCGGCTACGACTCTTTCGACATACAAAAATATATAAAATTTTTTCCACATTAGCGCCCCAACTGTTAAAAAGGAGTAAGAGCGATTATGTAGGCTCAAAAATAATTATGCGCATAGGCGTGTTGTTGGCTAAAGCTCCCTAAATCACGTTAGTCGGTTTCTATTATTGCGCGCCCCACTATCTCGCCGCGGTTTAGCGCGTCATATGCTTCGTTAACCTGCTCCAACTTGTAGCGTCTCGTTACTGATTTGGCCAGGTCAACCGCGCCTTTGGAGGTGAGTTTCAGTATTGTTGGCATGTCTGCCCGTGTTCTCGCGCCGTATGAGCCTATGAGCCTTATCCCGCGTCTCACTAGTCTGGTTATCTCTATGCTTGCAGAGACACCTATGGGCGCAATCCCCACGACAACGGCTCTTCCACCGTCGCCAACTATATTCACAGCCTGCGCCACCGTCTCTGGTCTTCCCAGAGCCTCAAACGCCACATCAACACCACGATTATCAGTTATGCGCATAACCTCATCAACGGGGTTTGTCTTCCTTGAGTTTATTACGTGAGTTGCCCCAAGCTCTCTAGCGTTAGCCAGCTTGTCATCTCTAACGTCTATAGCAATTATTTCTGATGCCCCAAATGTCTTTGCCCACTGTATTATGTTAAGCCCTACACCGCCCACCGCTACTACGGCGACAGACTCCCCAGCCCTTAGGTCTGCCTGGTTCTTCACAGCTCCATACGCGGTGAATACTGCGCAGCCTAGCGTTGCCGCCTCATGCAGGGGCATGTTATCTGGAAGCTTAAACACCGCCGTAGCTGGGACTACCGACAGCTCAGCCAAGCCGCCCATACTGTACATCCATACCCTACTACCATCCTTTCTGAAGAGGCGGGTATCGCCGTCGTATAGCTTTCCCTGAAGCCTGTTGAGGGCGAAGAACTTCTCGCAGAGGTCGTCGCGGCCGCGCATACAGTAGTAGCACGAGCCGCAGGGCATTATGAAGGGGCACACAACCCTATCTCCTACCTGGATTCCCTCAACTCCTGCACCTACCTCCTCAACCACACCGGATATCTCATGCCCAAGAACGCATGGTGTGGGGAACTTAACCTCACCCTTCATAACATGCAGGTCTGTATGGCAAACACCACAGGAGGCAACCCTAACCAGAACCTCACCAGCCTTAGGCCGCGGCCTCTCCAGCTCCTCAATACTCATAGGCTTGTTCACCTCGTTGAGAACTGCGGCACGCATGTATGGCGTTTGTGATGTATTGCATATAAGGCTTCAAGAGGTGTGGAGCGATTCTCTAATAAACGCCCAAAACATAAAGGCATGCAAGAATGGGCATGACTTTACCTAGCAGTCATACAGTAAGCTCCGCAGCGAGAAAATACATAGTAATATTCTTCATCACTGTCTTCGTGCTAATACCGTTATTCGCCCATGATTATGTGCTTGTATTGGTGAGCTATGGGCTAATCTACTCAATCGTAGCCCTCTCGGTGAACCTGCTCCTCGGCTATGGAGGGCTTGTCTCTTTTGGTCATGCAGCGTTCTTCACGGTTGGGGCCTACTCAGTCGCTCTATTGTCTATAAACGCTGGTATATACTCCATAGACCTCCTCATCGTAAGCGGGCTATTAATCTCGCTGCTCACAGCGCTGGTAATAGGGATACTCTGCGTAAGGCACACGCGGATATACTTCATGATACTCACATTCGCCCTCTCCGAGGTTATCCACGCTATAATCCATAGAACCTTTGGCGCCGCTGGGCTACCGGTACCAGTCCCCATATCAAGGCTCCACGAAAGCACGCTGCTCTGGATGACCTTCCAGGGGGCTAATAGGCTGGAATTCCTACGCGGCGTGTATTACTACTACATACTCGCATGGTTCGCGCTGGTTGTCTTCATATACTGGGTTCTGGTGAACTCACCCTTTGGCAAGACGCTGCAGGCGGTTAGGGATAATGAGGAGCGGGCTGCCAGCGTTGGGGTCTCTGTGAGGAGGATACGTCTCCTTGCGTTCATGGTCTCTGGGGCGTTCACAGGCCTTGCAGGCGCTCTATGGGCGCCGCTGACTGGGGTCGTTGACCCGCATATGATACACTGGGATATTTCTGGCGAGTATGTCTTCTATGCCTTGTTGGGTGGTGTCAATACGTTTGTTGGCCCTATCGTTGGAGCGTTTATCTTAACTTCTTTGAAGGACGCTGTGCTGTCTATTACAACTTATTGGCGCTTCTTGATGGGTGCTATACTCGTTTTACTTGTCTTGGTTATTCCACGGGGAGTTGTAGGCGGGTTGCTAGCGCTGGCTAGCAGGCCAGCAGGCGGCGGAGCGTTGCAGCAGGCCAAGCTACTCGGCGGTCTAGCGTATTTAAAGAAAATCCTAATCGGGAGTGATTTGAGAGATGGCGTATGAGATTGCTCTAATATACGTTATTAGTATAATATTTTACGCGTCGGTGTTGTTCCTAATCTCGTCTGGGCTTAACCTAATCTATGGAGTTATGCGCATCCTAAACCTGGCTCATGGTGGCTTATACGCTTTCGGAGCCTACGTTGGTGCTTGGTTTATTGCTATAGTTGTTGGGAGCCAGAATCCGTTTTTGCTCTTCTTAGCGCCGCTGACTGGTGCTGCGATAGCTGCATTACTTGGGCTGTTCATAGAGCCCTCGCTCCTAAAGCCGATATATGGAAGGAGGGAGGAGTATCAGCTTCTCCTCACTTTCGGAGTTCTCTTAATGCTTGAGGATGGTCTCAGGGCTATCTGGGGCTCAGCGCCCCTAACGGCTAGAGCGCCTTTCGTGCTTATGGGCAATGTAAATTTGCTAGGCTATTCGTATCCGCTCTATAACTTGGTTGTGGTTGCTGTAAGCCTCCTAACGGCGTTGGCTCTATGGTTCTACATAAACAAGACGCGGAACGGCGTTATAATACGCGCAACATCCACGGATAGGGAGATGGCGGCCGCGTTGGGTGTTGATGTTAAGCGCGTGTATCTACAGACGTTTGTCATAGCCAGCTTCATGGCAGGCCTGGCTGGAGCGCTCATAGTCCCAACCACCACAGCTGTTCTGGGGATGAGCGTAGAGGCACTAGTCCTGGCTTTCGTAGTAATAGTCATAGGAGGCCTGGGAAGCCTGAAAGGCGCCTTCTTCGGCTCGCTCCTAGTGGGTGCGGCGAGGATTGTAGGCATAAACTACTTCCCGCAAGTAGAGCTGGTCCTACTCTATGCAGTCGCCTCAATAATCCTGATAACCAGGTCCAAGGGATTGTTCGGTAGATAGATGTATGGGATTATAGGGATTCGTCAAAATTTTTAATTGCGCTGGTAATAGGGGTTTGGGTGAGGAACGCTCCTTGTCTTCATCATCTAAGCTGGCCAGAAGGGAATTCATAAAATATGCTTTAGCGGCGGGAGCTGGGCTAGCCGTTGGGAGGCTGTCAGCCAGCTTACCAACAGCGCCCGCACAGACTCACGAGGCCTCAGGAGAGGCGGAGACAATACCAGAGGGGAATGTTAAGGTGGGTGTTCAGACGTTCTTCAGCGGGCCAGGCGCTGTGGTGGGGGAGTGCCTCTACAAGGGCGCTGTCTTGGCTGCTGAGCAGATAAACCAGCGCGGGGGAATACTGGGAAAGAGGAAGATAGAGATAGTAGCGCGGGACGAGGCGGGGGTTGAGCAGACGGTTAAGGAGTTCAGAAGACTAGCGATAAACGAGAAGGTAGACTACTACGTGGGCGCTATAGAGAGTGTCAATACGATAGCGCTAGGTCCAGAGGCAGAGTCGCTTGGGTTGCTTACGATATTCGTTGATGGAGGGACTGAGAAGCTCTTTGTGGAGATACTCGCCAAGCCGCGTGTTGTTTTCAGAACATCAAACATAGATACTGTTGATGCCTTCACGACCATGAATGCTGTTGCCTACTGGTTTTCCGACGCCAGGAGGGTTGCACAGATTTATCCCGACGATGTTTATGGGCAGCTTACGCATGAGGTTGTGGAGGCTTCTCTAAAGAAGCTCCTACCCGATGCTGAGTCTGTCTATACTGGGTGGCCTCCCCTCTTCACAACAGACTACTCGCCGCATATAACCAAGCTCCTAGAGACTAGGCCTGATGTCTTGGTTATAGGGCTGTGGGGTGGTGATTTCCTTACATTCTACAAGCAGGCCTTGGCTTATGGCGTCTTTAAGGAGACGCGCCTAGTCTCTACCTATGGTTTTTCAGCTCCTCCACACTACTTCGGTAAAGACCTGCCCGAAGGCTCAATAATGGGCGCCCACGCCAACTACTACTTCCTCTACCCGCCTTGGGAGCGGAGTGAACGGAACAGAGAGTTTAACAGGGCTTACTACGACATGTGGAACGAGTATCCAGGCACTCATGCGGAGCTGGCTTACTCTTCTATGATGGCTCTTATTCAGGCTATAGAAAGGGCGTATAGCATAGCTGGTAGCTGGCCAGATGTTGGGGAGGTTGCCGAGGCGCTGGCAGGCTCTATGGCGGAAGCACCTGGAGGATACCTCTACTACAGGCGTGAAGACCATCAGGCTGTTAGAAACCCGCCTATAGGCAGGGCGGTGAATGAGGAAGAATGGCCATTCCCAGTCTGGGATATTGATGATGTCCTCCAGCTACCCGCTGAGCGTTACATACCTCCCCCAGGTGTGAAGATGGTTGATTGGATTAAAATGCTCTAAAGGGTGGTGTGGGGGTTGAGCTTGCTTAGGCTCATGTTGGCTGTCCTCGTAATCTTCATGCTCGTATCAACATACGTTGGGGGAGTTATGGCTGGGCATGAAAACCCCTTCCAGCAGTCATACTACCCCCATGAGGTAAGGTTCTTCAAAATTGATAACCCAGGCAAGGTTCCGCGCCTCATAGCGGAGACCAGCGACACGCCTGTGGTTAAAGGGCTTCACCTATACCTAGCTCCGGTAAGTGTTGATGATGTAAAAGAGGCGCGGCGCATCAGCCCTGCTAAATCGCTCAAAACGCTGGGGAGCATATACACGGTTCTCCTAAACCCCATAGATGATGGGCGAACCCCATTCGCGTCTAAAGAGTTTAGACAGGCGTTCGCGAGTTTTCTGATAGACCGAGAAGCTCTTGCTGCTGGCCTGGGAGACGCCGAGCCGCTCTACATACCAATAACAAGATACCACCCAGACTACCGATTCGTCATAGACATAGACCAGCGGATTAGGAGTGAGTGGAAGCCCAACGAGCCTGTGGTTAAGCGTGCTCTTGCAGGGTATCTAGAGAGCGTGGGAGGCTCTGTTGAAGGCGGTAGAATAACCATAGGGGGAGGTGAGGCCATCCTCACAGTAGCGGGCATAGAGGGCGATGCGATAGCTGGGGTGATTGCCAAGCACCTAGCGGAAAATCTTGAGAAGCTAGGCTTCAAGGTCAAGACCATAAACATAGAAGCAAACCCAACAAGGCTCAGAGACGTAGAAGCGTATCAAGGCGTTAATGTTGTTGTAGAGAGGCTTGACCTGCTTGACTACATCTTTGAGAGGCTTCGTAACGTGAATGGAATATACGTGGGGCTTGACGCCTACGATGATGCACGTCTCGCAGCTCATATCTACCTCAAGCCAGGAGACGCTGATGACGAGGCAAGCAGAGCAGCGCAAAAACTGCTCAACGGCGACTATAGCGGGTGGCTGGAGAGGATGACGCTCATCAGGACACTCATACTAGGCGGGATAGACGAATCAATCAGAACCCCAGTCATGCTGACCTACCAGCACTACCTCTACAACGACGACTACGACCAAGGAGTGGAGAATATGGCGCGAAGCCCGATAACAGGGCCTTTCAGCGACGTATTCTACAGAACCGTTAAGCTCCGCCTCTTCCCATGGAACGGCTGGCTCCTCGTGGGGCTTGATGTTGAGAGAAGCTCGGCATACAACCCAGTTCTAGGCCTCACCGACAAGTGGGGCAGGAATCTCTGGATGGTGCTCTCAGACTCGGCCTCGGTCTTCCAGCCGTATAACGGCTCGTGGGAGGTTAACCGCGTGGTCTGGATGGAGGTAGAGTCCCCCGATGACGGTATCATAGTCCCCAGCGACGCTCTAACCATAAGCGGAGACGGCAGGCTCGTGAAGGTAGGCGAAGGCGTTAAGGCAAAAACACGAATACTATACCGCGTACTCCTCAGCCACTTCCACCACGAAGAGTACATGAGCGTAGCCGACATAATCTACCCCTACGTATTCCTCAAGGAATGGACAGAAAAATCATCAGAGAACGACGCAGCCTACGACGCGGAGCTGGCAAGCCTAATGGGCGAGAAGATAAACAGCCTAGTAGCGTTTAGGGTTGTGAATATAACGGAGAAGCCCATAGTAATCTCAGGCTCGTATAACGGGACCGGCCTCATACCATGGGTTGAGGTCTATCTCAACTACAGGCATGGTGATAAGACGGTTCTGGCCTCGTACATGCCGCCTTGGTCCACCGTCCCCTGGGAGCTGCTGGTCTTGACGGAGGAGGTTGTCAAGTCTGGTGGGGCGGCTTTCTCCAAGAGCGAGGCCGAGAGGCGTGGAGTACCCTGGCTAGACTTGGTTAGGGGGCCTAGCATAGCTCTGTTGGAGCAGGAGCTGGAGAAGCTGAGCAAATCCAACTACATACCCCCAGCCCTGGAAGAGCTGGTCAAACCAGAGGAAGCGGCCAAGCGGTGGAGCGCACTAAAGAAGTGGTACGAACAGCACGGCCACTTCCTAGTAACGAACGGCCCCTACTACCTATCCAGCTCAAACGCTACAATGGACATAATCACGGTAACGCGCATGCCCACCTACCCGCTTGGAGTCGGCTCATACGACTACCTAAGCATACCGCGATACGCCAGGATAACAGCAGAGTCGTCCAGCGGGGCGCTGGCAGTCAAGAAGGGTGAGGGGCTCCTCCTAAATGTCAGCGTTGAGGTGGAGGAGATTATGCGCTTTGCCAGAAACTTCACCAAGAAGTGGAGACCATCATACATGGCTGACGTGATGTACTTCATAGCCGATGAAGATAATCATGTCAGTTATGTGGGGCTGGCCGGGAGTGGAGGCGAGGAGGGCGAGTTCGTAATAAGCCTACCCCCAGACATCACATCACAGCTCGACGCGGGGAACTATACGCTGAACATGGTTGCCACCGCCAGATACAAGTACTTCTCGTGGCCAGAGACGGTTAACCTTATGCTCCCATATCTTAAGAGTGTGCCTCTCAGGGTGGTGGGTGATGGGGAAGCAGCCTCCAGCGCTGCTGGGGAGCGGCGCGCTGGGCTTGAGTTCGGGGCTATGGCTCTCCTAGCATCGTTCCTAGCCGCCGTCCTCATAGTGTTGATACGCCGCGCTAGTAGGGCTCGCCATACATAGGATACGAGCCTGGCTGGCCTATGAATCCCTGGCGAGACCACTCCACGCTCTTCTCAGTCATCTTGGGCCTCTCGTGCCATGGCCGCTTGGCGGCCCAGACAACCTCATCAATCCTGAGTATCGTGCAGGCAATCTCAACGGCAGCCTTCCATGCCGTCTCCCGAACCTTCAGCGGGTCAACTATGCCCGCCGAGAGCATATCCTTCACCTTCCCATCCCTAACGTCAACGCCGTAGGATACGCCGTTATTCTCCTGCGCATGTCTTATGTCGGAGATTATGCTTATCGCATCAAGGCCAGCGTTCTGCGCCAGTATTCGCGGTATCCGCTCCAACGCGTCTGCGAACGCGTTTACCGCCATCTGCTCCTTGCTCTTGAGCGTGAGCGCGTATCTACGTAGCGAGCGCGCGGCAGCAACCTCGGCCGCGCCGCCTCCAGCAACTATCCTACTTTCCTCAACAATCGTGGCGATGTTCCTCAAGGCGTCTTTAACCCTGTCCTTAATCTCCTCAACCCACTTGTATATGCCTCCCCGCAGCATTATGGATACCGCCCCTGGTTTCTCGCATCCCTCAACGAATACCCACGTCTCAGCCCCTATGTCGCGTTCCTCCACAAGCCTGGCATATCCTAGGTGTTCTGGAGTAATCTCCCACGCGCTTACCGCAATCCTAGCGTGGGTTGCCTTGGCCAGCATCTCGAAATCCCGCCTATGGACCTCGCGGACAGCCATGATGCCGCGTCTCCCGAAGAAGTAGAGCGCCCTATCGTCAATCCCCTTCTGGCAGAAGACAACGTTAGCCCCTGCCGAGCTTATCCTCTCCACCATCTCCTCAAGCATGCGGCTCTCCTCTTCCACGAAGCCGCGCATCAGCGCGGGGCTGTTTATCCTAAGCTCAGACCAGTTCTTAGTCTTCTCAATCCTGATGGACTTGTCCACCAAGGCTATACGAGCATCCTCAACCCGCCTAGGAAGGGTTGGATGCTTAAGCTGCCTCTCCACAATAATCCCATCTATGAGAACAGAATCTAGAACAGTCCCACCAGTCTTTACTACTATCTGTATGTCCTCGCTGGGCTCTAGTCGCTTCGCGCCGTCCTTGGCGTTTACGACTTTTATCGCCGCCTCCGCCGCGAGGTTGGCTAGGTGCTCGGCACCGCTCCAGAGAAGCTGCTTATCCAGCGACGTTCTAGCAACCGAGCGGAGAACCGCCTTATCCCGATAATCAACTGATATTGATTGAGACTTGAGAATGTCTAGAGCGTGTGAGAGGGCCTTCTTGTATCCTGAGATGATTATGCTGGGGTGTATCCGCTCGTGGAAGAGCTTGACAGCGTTATCCAGCAGGGCCCCAGCGAGAACCACGGCGGTAGTAACGCCATCGCCAACCTCGGCGTCAATCGCCTTAGCCATCTCCACAATAATCTTAGCAGCGGGATTGTCTGTCTCAAACTTCCTCAGAATAGTAACGCCATCACCAGATATTACAAGCGTATCCAGCATATCTGTAAGAACCTTATGCATGCCCTTAGGGCCTAGAGTTGTCTGGAGCATCTCAGCCATTAGCGTCGCGACGGTTATGTTGTGTTTCCACGTAGCCCTGCCCTTGGTCCTCTTAGCGCCCTTCGCGAGAACTCTAGGCCCTGCCCTCAGAGAGCGCTCATAGTGGGTCTGTTCAATAGTTGTCATGAGGGCTCCTCTGCCTGTCTTGAAATGCGAGGCTTGGATAAATGTTTAACAAGTTCTTAAGATAGGCTGCCCAGACTCTACCGGGGGAGAGGCGTAATAGGTTGCGCATAGCAAACTACGCCAAGATTCTCGCTATAGCTATACTAGTAATCTTGCTTTTCGTCTTCCCGCCTCTCACGGGCCCCGTATGGCTCACCTTCTTCAGCTTTGCATTCGTCATAGCGATAGCGTGTCTGGGGATTAACCTGGTTGCCGGGCATACTGGACTGCTCTCGCTGGGCCATGCAGCGTACTTCGGGATAGGTGGATACTCCGTCGCCCTGCTGATGTTCTGGTACAACATACGCGGCATGGAAATACTGTTGCTCACCGCCGTGGGCATAGCGGCGCTAGTTGCCCTAGCAGGGGGATACGTGGCGTCTAGACTAAGCAAGATGTACTTCGCCATCTTCACCCTAGCGATAACGCAGGTGGTATGGTCTTTGCTTGTCAGAGACTTTGACATAACTGGAGGAGCCTCTGGAATTTATGTGAAAAACCTATAATGTTCGGCCAAGACCTCGCGGCTCTCACAAGACTGGACATACTCTCGTACATCTATTACTATTACATAGCCTTCTGGCTTCTCTTCACACTGGTGGCTACCTGGTTTATAGTCAACTCTCCTCTGGGGCTGGCTCTGAGGTGTATTTGGGAGAATCCTGAGAGGACGTACTTCATAGGTGTTTCTGTAGCTAGGTATAAGTGGGGCATATTCACTATCTCAGGCGCTTTCTGCGGCCTTGCTGGTGCTCTCTTCGCGGTGCTCAACGGAGTAATCCACCCAGGGTTCTTAGACTGGTTCTACTCCCTCCGCCTAATACTACCAATAATACTGGGGGCATGCGCTACATACCCGGCCCAGTGGTCGGCATACTCGTCTTCAACGTCCTTGAGATGCTGGCGATAAACACCCTCCTGACATGGAAGATAATGGCTGGTGTGATGATGATCATAATAGCGTTCTTCGTACCCGAAGGGGTTATGGACGTTATGTATAGGTTATATGATGTGTTAAAGGCTAGTATGTCCAAGGGGGTTGATGTGTGAAAATTTATAATCACGCTAACGTAGAGCCCTAACGATAAGCATGGCGCGGCCAGATATGGAGTTTTTTGACACCGACACAATACCCTGGAACAAGATAGCCGAGGGAATCTATGAGAAGATACTCAGCAAAGACGATGAGACAGGAGCATATACTAGACTGTTAAAGTTTGAGCCAGGTGCGGAGATACCCAACGTCTTGACGCATGACTTCTTTGAGGAGGTCTATATAGTCAAGGGAGTCTTGATAGATAAGCGCTTGAATAAGACTTTCACCGAGGGTATGTATGCTTTTAGAAACCCTGGCATGGAGCACGGCCCCTTCGTAAGTCCGACGGGCTGCATTACGTTTGAGATTAGATATTATGGGATGAAGGGGAAGGATGAGAAGTAGTTGAGCAAGCGTATCGCTCTTAGGCTCTGGTCTGTGAGGGGTGGGGAGCAGGGAGTAGAGGTTAATGTGGAGCGCGTGGTGTGCGCTGGCTTCTCTGGGAGAAACCAAGAGGCTGTGCGCAAGCATATTGAGGAGCTCCGCGGGCTTGGTGTCCCAGCGCCAGAGAAGACGCCAACCTACTACCTCGTGGCGCCATACCTGCTCTTCACAGACCAAGAACGCGGACACTATGAGGTGAAGGGAGAAGAAACATCAGCAGAAGCCGAGTTCGTCGCAATAATGGGAGAAAAGACATACATAACAGTCGGAAGCGACCACACAGATAGATGGCTTGAGAAAGTCAGCATAGAGAGAGCGAAGCATTCATGCCCAAAGATAATCTCAAGCGTTGTATGGGATTATGAAGAGGTGAAAGAACACTGGGATAGCATATCCCTGAGATGCTTCGTCAAGGATAATGGGGAATGGCGCGTTTACCAGGATGGGCGACTGGCGCAGCTCCTACCACTTGACACGCTGATAAGAGAGTTTAACATAGGTAGAGGCGCTATCCTCTTCTCAGGGACAATCCCGACAGTGGGAGGTAAGATAATCTATGGACGGGAATACAGGCTGGAGCTTGACGACCAGGTCTTGGGGAGGAAGATAACGCTCACCTACACGGTCTCCCCAATATGGCCATAACCGTAATTATGGCGATGGTGCATGTAATATGCGCAGCAGCTCCGAAGCGTTAGAATGGCGACTAAGGGAGAGGGACCTCCGCCTCCTCACAGGAAGGGGGAGATACATAAACGACATCAAGCTCCTCGACATGCTATACTGCACAGTAGTTGGAAGCAGGTGTCCACACGCAAAAATAAAGCGTATAGACGTGAGTAAAGCCCGCGCCCTCAACGGCGTTGTAGCAGTATTGACTGGAGACATGCTTAAAAATATAATGAAGCCCCTGCCGCCAGCAGCGGATTACAGAGCATTCGGCTGGCACTGGCGTCTAGTGGAGACATACCCACTAGCGGTGGATAAGGTTAGGTTCGTGGGCGAGCCAGTTGTGGCTATAGCGGCTGTTGATGAATACACAGCAGCAGACGCGGCGGAGCTCGTTGAAATAGAGTATGAGCCCCTCAAGCCAGTTGTTAACCCACTTGAAGCCATGAAGCCCGAGTCCCCACTCCTCTACGAGGAGTGGGGAGATAACATACAGGCTCACATAAGGTTTAGGTTTGGTGATGTAGCCGCGGCATTCGCCAAGGCTGACAGGATAATCAAGGTCAGGTGGCGCGAGGCGCGCCAGTCTGGCTTCCCGATAGAGCCGCGCGGCATAGTAGCGCAGTACAACGCTGGGGAGAAGACGATAACAGTCTGGAGCTCAACGCAATCCCCAGCGCTTGGACAGCTATACATAGCGAAAGCCCTGGGCATGCCTACGAGTAGCGTGAGAGTTTTTGCGCCAGACATAGGCGGGGGCTTCGGCAACAAGCTACACTGGTGGCTAGACCTGATACCCTGCCTCCTCTCCATGAAGACTGGGAAGCCCGTCAAACTCTTCGAGACACGCTACCAGAACTTCCTATCCCAGCCCCACCAGCGTGATGTGGTGTGGAACGCTGAGGCGGCGGTGAGGAATGATGGGAGGATACTCGCGCTAAGAGCGTTACTCGTGATAGACTATGGCGTTGAGGGGACGAACAAGGGGACAGGAGCTCCATCAATAGTCCCAGCATCGCTATCCACGCCCAACGCCTACAAGCTTGAAGCTGTGGATATAGATGCATACGGCGTCGTAACCAACAAGTCGTTCTACTGCGCGTATAGGGGGTATGGTAAGGATAAGGGGGTTAAGCTGATGGAGCGCGTGATGCAGAGGATAAGCGTAGAGCTGGGCATACCGCCTGAGGAGGTGAGGTTCAGAAACTTCATCCAGCCCAGCGAGTTCCCATACAAACAGGTAACGGGCTACGTATTTGATAGTGGCAACTATCCAGAAACTCTGCGTAGGGCGCTTGAGCTCTTGGATATAGGCTGGTGGAGGAAGAGGCAGGAGGAGCTGCGTAGAGAGGGTAGGTACATCGGTATAGGTGTTGTATTCGCGGTGGAGCCTGCTGGAGCTGCCATACCCAACTCGTTCTACAGCGGCTATGAGAGCGCCCGCGTAAGCATAACAGCAGACGGGAGCGTTGAAGTATATACTGGAATGCTAGACATAGGCCAGGGCTCCTCAGTCGCGATAGCTCAAGCGGTCTCGGAGACGCTGGGCGTCCCCATAAGCTGGGTCAAGGTCTTCAGCGGCTCAAGCGACTACCTGGGCTCAGGGACATACGCGAGCAGAGGCGCCGTATACGGCGTGGGAGCAGTGATAAAAGCATCAAGAATACTACGCGAGAGGCTCACGCGGATAATGGCGCACCTCTGGGACGCGAGGCCAGAGGATGTGGAGATAGCTAATGGCGAGCTGGTGCTGAAGCCAGAGCCGGAGAGGAGGATAAGGCTGGATGAGCTAGCCCAAAAGCTATACCACTTCCCAGGCCAGCACAGGCTTCTCAGCGAGGAGCTTCTCCGCGAGGGGGTGGTGCCGCTTGACGTAACGGTATCCTGGTTCAGCCCAATAACATCAAAAGACCCCACAGCGACTTACACAACGGTATCATGCTCCGCAGATATAGCGGTTGTTGAGGTTGATGCCGAGACAGGCGAGGTTAAGATTCTCAAATACGTAACCGTGCATGACGCTGGCCGTGTGATAAATCACCAGATTGTTGAAGGCCAGGTCGTGGGGGGTGTTGCGCAGGGTATTGGGGGAGCGCTCTATGAGGAGCTAATCTACAACGAGGATGGACTACTGACAACGGCAAGCTTCGCAGACTACCTAATGCCCAGCGCGCTAGAGATGCCCAGCGTGGAGATGAGCCATGTGGAGACACCATCGCCATTCACGGAACTAGGCTCCAAGGGCATGTCTGAAGGCCCAGCATACTCCAGCACCGTAGCTATAGCTAATGCTGTAGAAGACGCCCTAACACCCTTCGGTGTTGCTGTGGAGGAGATACCGCTCACGCCTGAAAGAGTAAGACGCCTCATCAAACATGGCTGAAACTCTTATTAGTATAGAAAAACCACGCCAACACATGAAGTTTGGTATAGTTCTGCCGACATTCTGCGGTGGCGTGCGCGGCGATGAGGTGCCAGACATAGGCGAGCTGGTTAAATTCGCGCAGAAGGCTGAGGAACTGGGATTTGACTCCCTATGGGTTATAGAGCACCTGCTAGTGGCCAACCCAATATATAGATGCACGTGGTTTGACCCCCTCATATCCCTCGCCTCAGTCGCGGCGAGCACCGAGAAGGTTAAGCTGGGCACGGCGATACTTGTTCTCCCACTCAGAACCCCAGCGGTACTCGCTAAGGAAGTGGCTACTCTTGACGTGGTCTCTAGGGGCCGTGTAATCCTAGGCGTGGGCAACGGCTGGTGGGAGAAGGAGTTTGAAGCAAGCGGCGTTCCATACAACCAGAGAGGAGCCCGCTCAGACGAGTATATAGACATACTAAGGAAGCTATGGACTGAGAAGAACGTCTCGTTCAAAGGTAGGTTCTACCAGTTTGAGGATATTACAATTGAGCCGCGGCCTGTCCAGAAGCCTCATCCACCAATCTGGATAGCTGGCGGAAGCGCTGCGGGAAAGGCTGAGGGCGTCTATAAAGTAAGGGCGGAAAGGGTTCTCAAGAGAGTAGGAACGAAGGGCGATGGCTGGATAGCACGCGCGGTAACGTTGCCAGAGCTTATTAAGAGCGACTGGGAGAAGATACGGGCATACGCCAAAGAGGCTGGGAGAAACCCAGACAACATAACCTTCGCCCACCTCAACTTCATACACATGACAGACGAGAGCGACACAAACTTCGAATCCGCGCGCAAGGCATTCTCACTAATCTCAAACCTTCCATTCGACGACATCCTCAACGAGTACATAGTCGGGCCCAGGAAGAGGGTGTTGGAGAGGATAGAGAAGCTTGCTGAGCTGGGGCTTCAATACATGATAGTCTGGCCCACTGGCTTTGACTATAAGCTCATGGGCTTCCTAGCGCGTGAGGTCATGCCGAGCTACGTCTAAAAATATCATCCAAACATTTTCGGGTATCAGCTTACGTTTAATTACATTGACCAAAGTATAAAGCCTAACATGAAGAAGTGTAAGGCTTGCTGATGAAAGAGTTGGAGAGTATTATACGGTTATTTAAGGACAGGTTTGAACAGCAGGCTGGGAGGGTTTATGAAGCAGAGACGCTGGATGAGGCTGCCTCAAAATTATCCAACATCCTCCTAGAGCAGAATGTGAGGCGTGTCGCTATAGCTGGGATGGATGAGCAGGTCAGAGAGAGGATTAGGGAGAGCCTAACCAGCGTTGGTATGGAGATTGTAGAACCACGCGGCGGGAATGCTCACGAAACCATAAACTCCGCCGAGGCTGGGGTAACATTAGCCAGCTTCGCCGTCGCAGATATAGGAGCAATAGCAGAGATAACCAACGACGACGCTGATAGGCTGGTCTCCTCACTGCCAAGAATACACGCCTGCCTACTACAACGCCAAAACATCATAGACACCTTTGAAAACTCTGCACAGCTCATAAGGGATGCACTAAGCTCAAGCCGGAGCTGCGTCGTCTCCTTCATCGGAGGACCAAGCAGGACGGGAGATATAGAGCTCAAGCTGGTGCTGGGAGTTCATGGCCCCCACCAGGTTCATGTAATAATCTTCGGCTAGGGGGAGTGGCGTTGTATGGGACTGGAGACATACGAGCCCCTGATTAAGCAGCTCAAGAATATGCTGGGGCAGAAGGAGAGGTCAGCCGCCCTTTATGCGGCGATGAAGCGCGGACGCGACGGAAGAGCGAGAACCATGCAAGAGTTCGCAGACTTCAACGAGTATCGCCATGGAATAAGAAAGATAAAAGAGAGGAACATAGACAATCTTGACAAGCTCTTAGAGAGATTCATGGAAGAAGCACGGAAACGCGGAGCTCATGTCTATCTGGCTAGAGATGGCCCAGACGCGATAAGCTACATAATGAATGTAGTAAAGCAGAAGCAGGCCAGGCTGATAATCAAGTCAAAATCACTAACCAGTGAGGAGATTGAGTTTAACGAACCCTTTGAGAAGGCGGGATATGAGGTGTATGAGACTGACTTGGGAGAGTGGATAATGCAGGTTGCTCGCGAGAAGCCATTCCACTTGGTCTTCCCAGCGGTGCATAAGACCACGCCTGAGGTTGCTGAGCTTTTCTCACGCGCATACCAGAAAGCTATAGAAGGAGACCTCAGCGCGATAATGAAGTTCGTCAGGGAGACTCTTAGAAGAATCTTCCTGTCAGCCGATGTTGGTGTATCGGGGGCTAACGTGGCGATAGCGGAGAACGGGGCAATAGTCTTGGAGACTAATGAGGGTAATGGGAGGCTGGTAACGAGCATACCGAAGATACATATCGTCCTAATGGGGATGGAGAAGATTGTTGAGCGGGTTGAGGATGCCATACCGCTAATCCGCGGCCACGCAGTAAGCGCAACGGGCCAGAGAACAACCACCTACGTCTCTATAATCGCTGGACGCCCACCCCTAGCTGGAGATGACGGCCGCGAGATGCACGTCGTAATACTTGATAACGGCAGGTCTAGGATGCGCGAAGACAGTTGGTTTAGAGAGGCTCTATACTGCATCCGCTGCGGCGCCTGCATGAATATCTGCGCACCATACAGCGTATCAGGCGGCCACGTCTTCGGCTACATCTACCCAGGCCCAATCGGAATACCCTGGACAGCAAACGTCCACGGCCTAGACAAGGCCAAGTTCGCCCACCTCTGCATATCATGCGGCCTATGCAAGGAGATATGCCCGGCAGAGATAGACATACCGATGATGATAGCCCGCGTGAAGGAGCTGGACGTGGAGAAGCATGGCCAGCTAAAAGTGAATAGAATCCTGGAAAGCTACGAGAGCTACGCCCCCATACTAAGCAGTATAGCCCCGCTCTGGAACTGGTTAATGCGGCGCGTGCTAATCCGCGCGTTGATGGAGAAGCTGACAGGAATAGACCGCAGTAGGCCGTTGCCGGAATTCAAGAGAAACACGTTTATGAAGTGGTATAGGAAGAACGCGGCCAGGCTCAGAGCTGGAGGCTCAGGCAAGAAGGCTGTGCTCTTTGTTGATTTCTTCGCCAACTACATAGAGCCACAACTCGCCATAACGCTGGTTGAAGCCCTCGCAAGGGCTGGCGTTGAGGTTGTAGTCCCAGAGCAGAAGACAAGCGGATACCCATACATACTCTATGGAGACTTGAAAGAGGCCGAGAAGGTAGCCCGCTATAATGTGGAAAAGCTATACCCATACGTGAAGGATGGCTACGACATAATATCAATAGAGCCCACAGCCACATACTCGTTGAGAGAATCATATCCTAAGCTACTCAACAATAGCGAAGAATCCCTAGCTGTTGCGTCCAAGACGTATGAAGCCCTAGAGTATCTATGGGCCCTCGTTCAGCAGGGTAAGATAGTGGTCGAGAAGACTCTCTCAGGCCGCGCAGGCTTTCACATACCATGCCACGAACGCGGCCTATCCCACGGAAAATACGCAATAGCCCTACTGAGGGAAGCAGGCCTAGAGGTGGAGATACGCGAAACAGGAATGTGCTGCGGAATGGCTGGAACGTTCGGCCTAAAGAAAGGAACACTAGGTATAGAACTCTCGCTAGCTATAGGAGAACAGCTATTCAAACAATTCAAAGACAACAACCTAGACTTCATAGTTACGGAGAGCAGCGTCTGCAAGATACAGTTGGAGCAGGGAACTGGGCTACAGGTATTCCACCCCCTCAAACTACTTGGAGACGCTCTCAAGGCTGCGTAATTTCTACTCATGTCTAAGAGAGTGGACAGGGACTGTTCTTCCAGCTCTCCAGGCTGGGTAGATGCCGCTCACAACGCCGACTGCTGCTCCTACACCAACAGCTATTGGTATCCAGTCAAGGACAACGACGAAGGGAGCGTTTAGGGCTGCGAGGAGCCCCAGCCTGATGAAAACCAGGCCCAGAACCATGCCGAGTGCCACGCCGAGCAAAGCGCCGACGACGCCGATAAGAACAGACTCAACCAGGAAGAGCTGGAGAATAACGCTTCTCTTAGCTCCGAGAGCGCGTAGAACACCAATCTCACGCGTTCTCTCAGTAACGTTGACCAGCATGATGTTGGAAATGCCGATGGAGCCGACCAGCAGGGATATGGAGCCTATCATGGTAACGAAGTTGGCGAACATGTCTATCTGCTCCTTCACGAAGTTTGTCAGGTCTTCGAGAGATATTATTACAAACTCAAGTTTGGGCGCGTCCCTTTTGAGGAAACGGACAGCGTCAGACCTATCGTTGGGATACGCCAGCACCGCGTCCTTAACCTGTGTTATCTGGCTGACAGAGTTGACCCTAACTTCTATGACGTGATAGACCATATCCACGCCCTTTCCTGGAACCTGTCGTTTAATGTCGTAATTCCCGTCAATGCTCAGTAGTATAACGCTGCTGAGCATCGGCAGGTCTTTGAGTATTCCAACAACGGTGTAGCGGCGGGTCTCTGAACCGTCCTCGGAGACGATGTTAAGCTCAATCCTCCGCCTTAGAGCGGATTCAACGTTATCTGCGCTCCGTAGTTCTTCAGCTATCTCCTTGGCTAGGTCGTATCCTATCACAGCCTCATTCTCATTTTTGAAAACTCTACCCCACTTTATCCTGTCTTGGGGTAGATAGCCCGGGCGGAACCGCGGATACCCGTATATTCCTTATGTCCATTCCTATAGCCTCTCCCCTAAACTTAACCCCCTCTATGGGGTCTGTGTATAATACCCCGATTGGATAGACTTCCCTAACCACAGCTATGACCGACGCCACACCGATTATAACACCGAGAGTTGTGAGAACAGACCTGAGCTTATGCGAGGTTATGTTAGTTCACGAAAGCCTCACCACATCCCTAATTTCCAAGCCCTAGCACCTCCCAAGAGCCTGAGGCAGTCAGACAAGCATGGAAATCCTTCATTAACATATACATCATCCCCGCGGCTTCTCTCTAGAATTTCTGCCCATCGCATGTATAGCCAGTGGCAGCGTCGCTGCT
This sequence comes from Candidatus Pelearchaeum maunauluense, assembly GCA_030059675.1. Lineage (GTDB taxonomy): Archaea > Thermoproteota > Nitrososphaeria_A > Caldarchaeales > Caldarchaeaceae > Pelearchaeum > Pelearchaeum maunauluense. Next base: position 23,894 of record JANVYQ010000006.1, read on the forward strand.
GTTAAGATTGCCCCCGCTATGCCTGGAGCACCTGTTCCCAGCTGTTGGAATACTATGCCACCTATTGTTGGACCTATGATTCTCGTCAAACTACCTATGGAGGTGCTTACCCCCATGACTTCCCCGACCTCATCGCGGCCGACGACTTTGCTCAGAGCGCTGCTGATGACCGTGTTGAGTATCCCAGCTGACATGGCCATAGGCGCCAGGACTGCCAGTAGTATGAGCAGGCTGTTGGTGAGCGCCCAGCCTAGTAGTGCTAGGGTTATCATCGCGAGGCCAGCAACTATGAGCTGCCACTCACCAAAGCGGGATGCGAGCCTGCCTATCAGGACACCCTGAACGAACACCACCATAAGCCCTATGTAAACCAGTAGGTAGCTTGTGAGCTGGGCATCTAGGCCGAAGCGATGCTTTGCATAAAGTATGAACATGGCCTCAAACATCGTGAATGCGAGTAGGTAGAGTAGCCTTATCTGGAGTAGCCTTCCCACCATTGGATGTCTGAACAGTTCTTTCAGGGGGGATATTCCGAGGAGCGGCTTGCTGGTCGGCGCTCTTCTCTCCATGCCTGGAGGCTCGCGGAGCCATGCGACTACCATGAAGAGATTCACAAGCTCAAGGGCTGCGGCGGCGTAGAAAGGTGTAGTAACCCCGTAGACGCTGAGCGTTCCACCTATCGCTGGGCCTAGTATGAGTCCCAAGCCAAATGAAGCACCTATCAAACCCATGCCACGTGCTCTGTCTCGCGCATCTGACGTGTCTGCTATGTACGCCTGTGCTACCGCCAAGTTGCTCCCAGCGATGCCCGCGATAATACGGCTGAGAAAGACAATCCATAGAGATGTGGCGAGTCCTAGTAAGATATACCCGAAGAAGCCTAGAACTATGCTGAACATGATGACAGGCTTCCTACCATACCTGTCTGAGAACCTGCCTATGAAGGGTGCTCCAACAAGCTGGGCCGCCGAGTACGAGGCTATAAGCAATCCCACCAACGTGGGGTCTGCGCCGAAGACCATGGCGTAGTAGGGTAGGACTGGTATTATTATGCCGAAGCCCAGCATGTCTATAAACACAACTAGGAATACCGCGGCCAGGCCTTTGTTCCTAGAAAACAACCTATCACCACGCATCTATCACGACGCCTTCTATACAACCAAGCCGCAAATTAGGTGGTATTTATATGCAGTGAGCGGAATGGAGATAAAGAAATAATCATCATAATATACAAATATCATCAATTAGGTTACCGACTTCCACAGCAAACATGTTGAACGATAAGATTATACGCGAAACACTATATATAGCGACTTACATGATAAACAACCTATGGTTGTCTTAAGGGAAAAGGAGAAGAATATAGTGAGGTCAAAGTTTGAGAAGGAGCTTGTTGATAATGTTAGGCTCGTGGTCTTTACGCAGGAGTTTGAATGCGAGTATTGTAATATGACGCGCGAGCTTGTTGAGGAGCTTGCGGCGCTAACTGATAAGATAAAGGTGGAGATCTATGACTTTGAGAAGGATTCCGAGAAGGCTAGGCGGTGGGGCGTTGATAAGGTTCCAGCCCTCCTAATCTTCGGAAAACGCGAAAATGGGATAAGGTATTTCGGGATTCCAAGCGGCTACGAGTTCGCATCACTGCTAGAAGATATAGTGGACGTATCGCGCGGAGGCTCCCGCCTCTCACAAGCAACTAAGGAGAAGCTGAAGAGCGTCACAAAACCCGTACATATACAGGTATTCGTAACCCCCACATGCCCATACTGCCCAGGAGCCGTGAGGATAGCGCACCAGATGGCGCTGGAGAACGAGAATATAGTGGCGGATATGATAGAGTCGCTGGAATTCCCGTATCTTGCCAATAGGTATCAGGTTATGGCTGTGCCTAAGGTGGTGATAAACGACGTTATATCGTTTGAAGGTGCTCTCCCAGAGGCACATTTCTTAGAGCATGTTATGCTTGCTGTAGATTCTGAGGGACTCGTAAGCCGCCGCTGAATATTTAAATCCTCATCAACGCGCATGAACGGTTAGTACCTTGAGCGAAACTCCTGAGCTTGTTTGGATTGATGGGGAGTTCGTCCCCTGGAAGGATGCGAAAATCCACATAATGACACACGCCCTACACTACGGCTCGGCGGTATTTGAGGGAATAAGAGCATACTACCACGAAGACGAGCTATACGTCTTCAGGCTCCGTGAGCACATGAAGCGACTGGTGGATTCGGCGAAGATTCTACAAATTAAAAACCGCTACACCGTAGATGAGCTGGTTGACATAACTGTTAGGACTCTCCGCGAGAATAGGTTCCGCACATCGGTCTACATTAGGCCGATTATCTTCGTCGGTGAGGGTGGTATCGGGATTGATTTCGTCAAGAATCCTGTGCGCACAGCTATAATAGCGGTTCCCTTCCATAGCTATTTTGATAAGGTGGGGCTGCGGGTTCATGTCTCTTCTTGGAGGAGGATTCCAGATAACTCCCTACCAGCACGCGCTAAGGCTGCCTCAAACTATGTTAATTCAATCTTAGCAACACGTGAGGCTAGGAGCATGGGCTATGACGAGGCCATACTGCTTGACCAGCAGGGATACGTGAGCGAGGGAGCTGGCGAGAACCTATTCCTAGTCAAGAACGGCGTGATAAACACACCACCAGTCTCGTCCAGCATCTTAGAAGGAATAACCCGCGATACCGTTATGACGCTGGCCCGCGACATGGGGTATGAGGTTGTGGAACGCCTAATAGGGAGGAGCGAGCTATACACGGCCGACGAGCTCTTCTTCACAGGAACGGCAGCGGAGGTGCAGCCAATACTGGAGGTTGATGACCGTAAGATAGGAGACGGAAACCCAGGAAAGATAACGAAACAACTGATGGACATGTATGCGCGCGTGGTTAGGGGCATGGAGAAACGCTACGAGCGGTGGCTCACAAGGGTCTATAAACAGTAATGAAGTAGAGAATCTTGCGAGGGCTGGAGGGCGGCGTGCATATGATTAAGTGCAACATCTGCGGAGAGCTTGTTTCCTATGCTCTTCTCCGTGTTGATTTTCCACGCTGCTCCAAGGGGCATGAGCTGGGAGTCTGGGCCATGTGTGGCAACGAGACTGAGCAGCACATCTACCTGAGAAACGGCGAGAACCCCTGCCCAGTATGCGGAAATAATGAGTGGAGCCGCGTGGAGAAGGGAACACCAGTAAGATGCGCCCATAAGACCGAAGATGGAAGAACATGCCTATACCCAGAGTATCTATGGATGGTTGACGGCCCGCCATGCCATCTAAACCATCTCACCACAATAATTGTTAATAAGACTAGGATAGCCGAGAAGCAGGGCACATAGACGGAGAATTTATTATCAACACGGAGCCCAGCACCACTGAAATAACCATGGCTATAATTGAGGTTGTGGGCGGGCTTCCACCCTCAAAATACGCGGAGCTCGGCCTTGGACGTGATAAGCTCCTGAGAATGCTCAGGAAGATGGTGGAGATTAGACTGTTTGAGGAGCGGGTGGAAAGGCTCTTCTTTGAGGGGAAGATAACAGGCCCGAGCCATCTCTACCTTGGTGAGGAGGCGATAGCTGTTGGAGTAGCAGAGGCGCTGGCTGAGAGTGATGTAGTGGTATCTACATACCGCGGTCATGGCCACGCAATAGCGCGCAACGTCCCCATGGTGGCCGTTCTGGCGGAGATTATGGGCAAGGCCACGGGAACGTGCAAGGGGCTTGGCGGCTCCATGCACGCGGCGATAAGCGTAGAGCACGGCATACCCGTGGCGACGGCGATAGTTGGCAGCGGGATACCCATAGCAGTAGGCATGGGACTTGCAGTAAAGCAGCTAGGCGAGAAGCGGGTAATCGTAGCATTCTTCGGCGACGGCGCCGTGAATACAGGCGCATTCCACGAGGGGCTCAACTTAGCAGCCATATGGCGCATACCAACACTATTCGTATGCGAAAACAACCAATACGCCGAGTTCACCCCAATAACCAAGACATTCGCTGGCGAGAGCATAGCTGCAAGAGCAGCATGCTACGGCATCCCATCATATAGAGTGGATGGGAACGACGTGATTGCCGTATACTCAACCACCATGAAGATAGTTGAGAAGCTACGCCGAGGAGATGGCCCAGCGTTTATGGAGTGCATAACATACCGCAAGAAGGGGCATGGCGTCTATGACACGGCTTGGTACAGGCCGCGCGAAGAGGTTGAGGAGTGGATGCGCCGCGACCCTATAGAGAGGTTCGGCAATAACCTGAAGGAGTTGGGAATAGTTGATGACGGTTTGCTGAAGAGTATTGAGGCTGAGGTTGAGGCCGAGCTGGATAAGGTTGTTGAAGAAGCAATGAACGCGCCCATACTACCGTTTGAGCAGCTTAAACAATTCATCTACTCAACGTGATGCGGTATGGAGCGCGAGCTCTCGTTTGCAGAAGCCCTGAACGAGGCTCTCAGAGAGGAGATGCGCCGTGACGAGCGCGTGATAATCTTCGGGGAAGATGTGGCTGTGGCTGGAGGCGTCTACAAGGTTACTAAAGGGCTCCTGGAGGAATTCGGCCCCAATAGGGTGATAGACACGCCAATATCCGAGGCAGCCATAGTCGGCGCGGCGGTGGGCGCTGCGCTAATGGGGCTAAGGCCAGTTGCGGAGATAATGTACATGGACTTCCTCACCATAGCGACAGACCAGCTCGTTACCCACGCGGCTAAGCTCCGCTTCATGAGCGGCGGCCAGCTTAAAGTCCCCCTCGTCGTGAGAACCCAGTATAGCTTGGGGAGGGTGCATGGCTCGCAGCACAGCCAGTTCTACCCAGCTTGGTTCCTCCAGTCGCCGGGCCTGAAGGTGGTTCTCCCAGCCACGCCGCGCGACGCTAAGGGGCTGCTCAAATCAGCCATACGGGACGATGACCCAGTTCTCTTCGTTGAGTGCGGCCTCCTCTACCATAGGTATAAGGAGAATGTGCCTGAGGAGGAGTATCTAATACCCCTGGGAAAGGCTGATGTAAAGAGGAGGGGGAACGACGTCACGGTTGTCGCTGTCTCTAGGGTTGTGAGAGAAGCGTTGGAAGCGGCGCAGCGTCTTGATGAGCGTGGAATAAGTGTAGAGGTTATAGACTTGATGACAGCCCAGCCCATGGACTCGGAGACCATCATAAACTCGGTCAAGAAGACCAATAGGCTGGTAATAGCTGAGGATAGCGTCAAGACAGGCGGCCTCTCGGCGGAGATAGCTGCAAGGGTTGCTGAGGAGGCTCTGGAATATCTGGATTCTCCAATAGTTAGGCTCAACTCGCCAGACATGCCCGTCCCATTCTCGGCTAAGCTGGAGCAGGAGTACATGGTGAACGCCGACAAGATAGTCGATGCGGTGTCTAAGCTAGTCGGGTAGATATGAAGCGGCTGGGGACAAGCCCTAGAGAGCTTTCAGAGGCGGCTGCCACGTTAAGAGGAGGAGGCGTACTAATCTACCCTACGGAAACCGTCTATGGAATCGGCTGCAACCCCTTCAACCGTGAGTCTGTGCTGAGGGTTTACGAGATTAAACGACGCGAAAAGAAGCCCATGCCAGTTCTATGCGCCAGTATAGGCGATGTTGAGAAAGTCTGTAAGCTGGATGAACAGGCGCTTACGATAGCCCAGCTTCTCTGGCCTGGTCCCATCTCCCTCATACTCCCCAAGAAGCCTGAGCTACCCAGTGAGGTAACCGCTGGCCAGGATTACGTGGCTGTGCGTGTCCCTGCTTCTCTTATAGCGCTGGAAGTCATGCACCGTGCAGGAACACCTCTACTTGGAACCAGTGCCAACCTAAGCGGCGCGCCGCCACCAGCCAGCGATACGGAGATTGCTGAAGAGCTCACGCGCGAGATTGATGTGTTGATAGCCGCTGGTAAGACACGCTACGCCGCGCCCTCAACAGTTGTAAGACTACGCGACAACTCGCTGGAGATTGTTAGGGAGGGAGCTGTAAGCGCGGGAGAGCTGGAGAAGATTTTGGAGAAGGCTGGAGTAAATATCCGCGTGGCAAAGCTATAGCCTGCTCGTAGCCATGCGTTGTATGAGCAGCTTCTTCAACGCGTCTGGGGTTGATTCTGCCTGTACATTCTCCAGCTCCCCAGCTTTTATATCGTAGGTTTGCATAAGCTCGTCCAGCCTGCTATTTACGTCGCTAAAATCTGCTTCTTCCCCCTTTAGCTTCTTAGCAACGTTATCGCATGATTTGAGGAGATGCTCAACATCGCTGCCGAATATGCAGACCGCCACGCGCCTCGTTGAGCTGCTCAAGCCAACACGCTTTAGCGCCTCGCTTATCTGGTCTGTTGCAGCCAGCTTGAGGAGAAACTCCACCTTAAGGCTCCTAGCCACGCGAAGCGGACTATTGTAAGAGAGTACTGCATTAACTATGGCTGCCTCCACGTGCTCCTCATCAACAACCCTATCCGCGTCAAAGAGCTGCACCTCCGCCGGCTTCACGATACCGCTGAGAGAATCCAGCAAGGCTGCCACGTCATCCAGATACTCGCTATTGAAGCCTTTCAGAAGCGTAAACGCCACGTATATGTCGCGAAATCTATAGAGCCTCACTAAAACGCTCCTCCATGTATCGCTGGTATTAGGGTGAGTATGTCATCATCACCTACTTCTATATCCAGCTTACCGACTGTACGTACATCAACTCCATTGACGAGTATCAGGAGTCCTGGAAGTATCTTCCCATGCTCGTCAATAACATGGCGGCGTAGCTCCTCTGGAAGCATCCTGAGGACTTCGTTAAGCCGCACCTTATCGCCCAACTCAAGCTCTATTGAGCCGCTACCCGCGGTTGACCTCAGATGACCTAGCAGCTCAACACGCATCGCGCAGCACCTCCCGTAACAGCATTCACCTCTATAAAGCCCTCCACATGCCCCTTTTCTTAAACCCACCTCACCTACATTAAAGAAACTTAGCCGAATCTGGCAAACACTCATTAATATAGCGCTCCATCTAATCTTCACAGCCTTGGCTGATGGGTGCCTGTATTCAGGCTGTATGTTGATGGGGAGTGGAAACCCGCCTCAAGCGGTGAGACTTTCATAGTTGATACCCCGATTGACGATAGCGTCATCGCGTGTTCCGAAGGGAAGCGAAGCCGATATGGATGCAGCGATAGAGGCGGCTCGCGCAAATCAGAGGAGAATCCGCGAGGTGGCTGCTATAGAGAGGATAGAGATATTCAGGGAGGCAGCAGACCTAATGAGCGAGAAGCAGGAAGACTTCATCCAAACCCTCATGCTGGAGGCCGGGAAGCCGCGTAAGGATGCGGCTGGAGAGGTGAAGGCAACCATAGAGCGTATGCGCATGACCATGGAGGAAGCGCGCAAAATCTTCGGAGAATACATACCAGGAGACTGGTCAGAAGACACGATGGGCAAGATAGCGCTGGTAATCCGCGAGCCAGTGGGTGTAGTGGGCGCCATAGGCCCGTTTAACTATCCACTCTTCATACCTGCAGCAAAGATAATCCCAGCGCTACTGGCTGGCAATAGCGTAGTGGTGAAGCCCGCGAGCGAAGACCCGCTTAGCCAGCTACTCTTCGCGCGGGTCTTGGAGAAGGCTGGAATCCCGCCAGGCTGCATAAACGTTGTAACAGGGACAGGTAGGATAGCGATCAGACTGGCTACGAGCGAGAAGGTTGGCATGATTTCATTCACGGGTAGCACTGAGGCTGGCCGCGAGCTCAGCAGGCTAGCGACGATAAAGCAGCTACACCTAGAGCTGGGAGGTAAGATGAACGGCTGCTACTTCGAGCCAACACTACTAGACCACGTTCCGCTGGATGCGCGCATAGCTTGGGAGGAGACCTTCGGCCCAGTCATAACCATAATCAGGATAAACAGCGAGGATGAGGCGATAGAAATATCGTCCAAATCAAGATATGGTCTCGACTCCTGCGTCTTCACCAACAACTTCTACCGTATGTGGAAGATAGCCAAGCGCCTACAGGTTGGCGAGGTAACCATAAACGACCTACCGCGCCATGGTGTAGGATGCTTCCCATTCGGCGGAGTAAAAGACTCTGGAATAGGGCGTGAGGGAATAGGATATTCAATAGACGAGATGACGATACTCAAGACGATAGTCTTCAACCTAGAGCCAGCTGGGCTTGGGAAGATAAAGAAAACACCAAAAATGTAGCAGTGAAAAACTACGAAAAAATAATTTATTTAGCTCCAAAGAGTAATAAGATTTCTAGAGAATGGCTTGAATAAAGCCGCTATTGTTGGGGTAGGCTTAAGCAGGTTCGGTAAACGTAGTGACGTCTCGTTAAGGGAGCTCGCCGCCGAGGCCGTGGTTGAGGCGTTTAAACATGCTAAAAACATAGAGCCCAGGGATATTGATGCGGTTCTTGTTTCATGCGCTCAACCTGAGCGGCTCGTGGTCCAGAGTAATGTCTCGCCGCTTATAGCCGAGTATCTGGGTGTAAAGCCGCCTAAAGGAGCTGTGCGCGTTGAGGCTGCCTGCTCATCGGGTGGGGTAGCTCTAAGGCTGGCCTCCGCGATGATAGCTGGAGGATATGCGGAGAACGTGCTGGTTTTGGGTGTTGAGAAGATGCACGCAGCGCCCCGTGAAGAGGTCATGACGAGCCTCTCAATAGTCGCTGATAGGGAGTGGGAGAGCATACACGGGATAAACGCTCCCGCGGGCTCTGCACTAGTGGCGCAGAGACACATTCACGAATACGGTACAACCGAAGAGCAGATGGGATACGTGGCTCTCAAGAACCACAAAAACGGGGAGATGAACCAGAAGGCCATGTTTAGAAAGAGAATAACCATACAAGAATATGCCGACTCGCCAATAATATCAAGGCCCCTCAAGCTGTACGACTGCTCACCAATCTGTGATGGGGCTGCGTGCGTGATACTAACTACCGCCGAGAGAGCGCGTAGATATAATGATACGCCGATAATCATAGAGGCGGTAGCACAATCAACTTCAGGCAATACCGTATCAAGCCTAGAGAGCCTAACGACATGGCCAGCTATGAGAGAAGCCGCATCGCAGGCATATAGGGCGACGGGCATAGGTCCAGGTGATATTGATGTGGCTGAGGTCCATGACTGTTTCACTATTGCTGAGATTGTTGAGTATGAGGAGCTTGGGTTCTGCGAGAAGGGCATGGGGGTAGGTTTGTTGAGGATGGGCAGTCAGATATAGGTGGGCTTGTAGCGGTGAATACCAGCGGCGGGCTTAAGGCTAAAGGCCATCCTATAGGCGCTACAGGGGTTGCGCAGGCAGTTGAGATAGTATTCCAGCTCCAGGGAGAGGCTGGGAAACGACAGGTAGGTGGGGCAGAGATAGGGCTAACGCACAACATGGGAGGCTTCGCCGTCAATCATGTAGTTGGAATATATAGGAGAGCAAAGTAGATGACCGCTCCCCATATCTTCAGACTTGAGCCGAACCCAAGCGAGACGAAGCTCAAGAAGTTCTACGAAAACCTCCGCGAGGGGAGGCTTACAACAACCCGCTGCAACAAATGCGGCCTAACGCACTGGCCGCCTAGAGCGGTATGCCCCAACTGTATGAATGAGGAACTAGACTGGATAGAGCTTTCAGGAAAGGGCAGGATATACGCCTTCACCGAAGTAATGGATGGAGCACCTCTCGGGATGGAGGGCGAACTACCATACATTATAGGAGTAGTGGAGCTTGATGAAGGGATACGGCTGCTCGCCAGAATAGTTGATACAAAATATAGCGAGCTAAGAATAGGGCAGCAAGTAGTACTCACCATAAAACATAGAGGAGATTTTGCTGTATTCTCGTTTAGACCAGAATAATTAGCCACTCCTCAATAGGCGGCGCAGAGTCTTCTCAGAAGGGGTTTTGGGTATGGTGTCAACAAACACAACATGCTTAGGCGCCTTGAAGCTGGCTAGCCTCTCCCTGCAATATGCTATAAGCTCCTCCTCACTTACTCTCCCTCTATACTCGTCTCTGATGACCACGAATGCTTTTGGCACCTCACCATAATAATCGTCCCGCTCAGCTATAACTGCCACATCAACAACCGCTGGGTGTGTTAGTAGGATGTTCTCAACCTCCGCTGGCCAGACTTTGAAGCCGCCAACGTTAATCAGGTCCTTAACCCTATCAACGAAGTAGAATAAGCCATCCTCGGACATGAAGCCAAGGTCTCCCGTCCTTAGCCATCCATCGCGGAGCGCTTCCCTAGTCTCTTCAGGCCTGTTCCAATAGCCCTTCATGACCTGCGGCCCGCGTGCGATGAGTTCTCCAACCTCGTTGGGGCCTAGCCTCTTCCCAGACTCCACGTCAACCACCGCGACCTCCGTGTCTATGGTTGGTATTCCTATGAGGTTGGGCTTGACCTCGCCTATTCCCAAGGGGGTGAATGTGAGGCATGGAGCAGCCTCTGTAAGCCCCCAACACTCAATCACATCAATACCAGTGAGCATCTTAAACTGCCGCCTTGCCTCAGGGAGCGAAGGCGCTGCCGCAGACATCCATATACGGACAGACGAGAGGTCATAACGCTTAATCTCAGGATAGCGTGAGAGCGCGCTATAAACTGGAGGAACACAGTAGAAGATTGTCATGCGATGCTTCTCTATTGCTTCCAGCGTCTCCCTAATGCTGAAGCGCTCCTGTATGACTATCTTGGCTGCAAGAGCTATAACTGTGTTGAGGCACCAGTTGAGGCCGTATATGTGTGAGAGTGGTAGATAGATTAGTAGCGTCTCCCCAGCCTCTTTAAGCTTCCATGTCATAATCTTCTGAGTATTATTCACAACGCAATTATAGTGGGTGAGCATGACCCCCTTGGGCGTGCCTGTAGTACCACCAGTATAGCAGAGAAACGCCACATCCTCCTAAGGGTCTATAGCCACATCAGGAGCGCCGTTCTTGCTTTCTGCTATAAGGTCGGTAAGCCCGACTAGCTCTTCATCTCCCAGCCTTTCCACAATCATATCCTTAAGCGCTAGGTGTATAGCCGGCAAAACATCCTCATACCCAGTAATAATTATCCTCTCCACCGCAGTACCCTTAGCAGCCCGCTTGGCAGCATCAACCAACATGTTGAATGCTACGAGTATTTTCGCCCCAGAATCCTTAAGCTGGTAATTAAGCTCCATCTCCTTGTATGCTGGGTTGCATGGAACTACGATAGCCCCCGCCTTAAGAGCTCCGTAGAGACATATAACGAATTGGGGAGAGTTGGGAAGATAAAGAGCAACCCTATCACCCTTGACTACGCCCAGCCTAGATAAGGAGGCCGCAACCCTATCGCTTGCCCTATCTAATTGTTCATAGCTCAGCTCAACACCCTCATAATAGATAGCGGTTCTCCAAGGATACTTACGCGCAGAATCCCTCAACCTATCATGCAACGCCACAACACTATATGACATACGTTGTGGGACATCTCTAAGCCAATACCTCAGCCAAGGACGGTCAGAATCCATCAATTATGCTCGCAAAAATCCAGTAATTATTCAAAAAGTTTGCGCTTGCTATGTTACATTCAGAAAGAAAAATTTATAGGCGCTGAGTAGCGTTACTATACGATCCAAGTTGAGAGCGGAAAATAATGTTTCTGGTTTATCAAAAGCCGCAGCAATCGCTGTGGTTGTTGTCATCGTCGTGGCCGCTGTTGCAGCCCTTTTCCTCACCGGCGGCCTAATGGGCGGCGAGGAGGAGCCTATACGTATAGGTGTTCTCGCCCCGCTCACGGGAGCGCCTGCCAGAGCTGGAAAGGCCATGGCCAACGCAGCCAAAATGGCCGAGGAAGACATAAACGCAGCAGGCGGGCTGCTGGGACGGAAAGTAGAGATTCTCGTCTACGACGACGAAGATAAGCCAGAGGTCGGGAAAGTAGTCGCTGAACGAGCAATACTCCAAGACAAGGTCGTAGCCCTCGCAGGAATCTTCAGAAGCGAAGTAGCCATGGTCGTCGCAGAGGTAGCAGCGGAACAGAAAATACCACTAGTAGTAGGAACGGCGCAAACACCAAAGCTAACACAACTAGTGATAGACAACTACGACAAATACAAATACGTATTCAGGTCAACCACCAACGCAACAGCCCTCGGAAACGTCCTCACCGACTTCATCATGGATTACCTGGCGAAGAAGTATAACGTGAAGAAGATTGGTTTCTTGCAGGAGGATGTTCTCTGGGCTAGAGCGTTGGTCGAGTTTGAGACAAAGCGTCTTAAGGCGCGGGGCTTTGAGGTAAAGACATGGGTAGTGCCCCTGGGAGTTACCGACATACCAGAGCTACGCGAGATGGAAGCATGGGGAGCTGACGTAATCTTCCCAGTCTTCTCATCAGACAACGGATACCTCGTAACACGTCTCTACACGGAGCAGAAAATAGACGCCATACTCCTAGGCGTTAACAACCCGATAGCCAGCCCAGAGGCCTGGGAGAAGACCGAGGGGAGGGCAGAGTATGAGACTATAGCCGTCGCAGCTCCAGTAGTTAAGATACCAGTAACAGACCAGTTAGTGCCGTGGACTGAGCGGTACATAGAAAAATACGGCCCAGAGGCGCTAAACCAAGCGGCCGACACCTATGAGGCCCTGCAAGTAATATTCCAAGCGATACAGAAGGCGGGAAGCACAGACCCAGATAAGCTCGTCAAAGCGCTGGAAGAGAATGAGTTTGACACGCTCCGCGGCAAGGTGAAATTCACTAAGTATCACCAGCACATGTCCTGGCTGGGGCCGCCGTATAAAATAGAATCTTCGCTGGGTGGGCCTGTAGGCCAGTGGCAGCTCGTTAATGGGGAGCCAAAGGTGGTCGTTGTCTGGCCGCCGACGATAGGAAACCCAGACAACTGGAAACCCGCGCCCTGGGTGACCGTTCCGCGTGGATAGCAACTAGCGCTTAAATATCCAACAATAAATGGTGCTTCCAATAATAATTGACGGTATATTGTTGGGAGCTTTGTTCGCAGCCTCCACTATCGGGCTCTCTATGTTCTACGCAGTTACTGGAATCTTCAACCTAGCTCATGGGGCATTATTAATTCTAGGAGGCTATCTCGTCTATACCGCTCTATCCGTTCTCGGCATACCGTTGCCAGCGGCTATAGTGTTCAGCATACTCGTACTAGGTCTCGGAACCATGCTTTTCTACAAATACATGCTACACCCGATAAGGATGCATCATTTAACCTGCGTAATAATCACCCTAGCTCTCCTGCTGGTGCTTGAACGGCTTACGATAGTCCTCTACGGCCCTTGGGGGTTGCCGTTTCCCACATTCATCCCAGAGACAGCGGTTATAGGCGGCGTTGAGGTGAGCCTCCAGAAGATAGCGGTCACGGCGTTGAGTCTTGCTGCGATAGCGGTCTTATGGTTAATTATGAATAAGACCTGGCTGGGCTTAGCTATGAGAGCCACGATAGATAACATGAACGCCGCAACGGCTGCGGGAATAAACACCGAGAAGATAATCATGCTGAGCGTTTTCATATCCGCGGCTATAACAGCTATAGGGGGTATAAGCATAGCCTCAACGCTCTTCCTCTCACCTATACTGATGTCTCAAATGAATATGGCTGCTATCGCCGTAGCTATACTCGCTGGACTGGGGAGCCTCTGGGGGATAGTCCCAGCAGCGTTTATACTAGGCTTCTCAGACGTGGTGGGCGCCATATACTTCGGCGGCTGGTATAGGTTCGTCAATCTGGCAGTAGTAATAATAATCGTGCTCCTAGTCAGGCCTCAGGGATTCTTCGGAGCTAAGGAGAGGATTGCATGAAGAAGTCTGAAATATACCTAATCACCGCACTCGTACTCATAATTTACTCAATATACCCACTCCTAACAGGAGACACCTATCTACTGCGCGTTTTGATACTCGTGCATATATTCGCAATACTGGCCGCGAGCCTTGACATAATCGTGGGATACACTGGCCAGCTAACCGCTGGGCATACGGCGGTATGGGGGTGGGGCGCATTCACAACTGCATGGATGATACTGTGGTTCGGCGCTAACCCGCTGCTAGCTGTTCTTGTGGGAGCCCTCTTCGGAGCTCTCCTAGGGCTGGGAATAGGGATACTATGCCTCCGCTTCAGATACCTACTCCTAACACTCGTAACCTTCGCCCTCCTAGTACTCTCCTACGCCCTAGCGCGGCAATTCACAGACATAACGGGGGGAGAGCTAGGCCTTCACGGAATAACACCAATAACAAAGAACCCAATACTAAGCTTCTACATCACCTTCGGCGCCCTCCTAATAACAGTCGTATCCCTCCTCGTATTGGGCAGGTCGCGCATCGGGCTTAGGATGAAATCCATCAAGGAAGACGAGGTGGCTGCTGAGACTATTGGAATAAACACCGTACGCTACAAGGTTCTCGCCAACGTCATAGGCTCGTTCTACGCTGGACTTGCTGGAGGGCTCTACACAACATACACAACCAGCGTGGGTGCGAGCATATTCTTCCTAGACCACCTACTACGCCTCATACTCATGTGGGGAATAGGAGGAGGCGGCACAATAATAGGGCCAGTAATAGGAGCCTACACAGTCATGCTACTCTCAGAATATCTCAGATTCATAGAAGAATTAAGACTAATACTCCTCGGGATAATAATGATACTAATAATGCGCTTCTTCCCAGCAGGCCTTCATGGAATGATAAGCTTAACACTCATGAAAACACCAATAAGAGGAGGCAAGGTCAAATGAGTCTCCTAAAAGTTGAGAACGCCACTAAACGCTTCGGAGGAAACGTGGCAGTCAACTCCATGAGTCTAGAGGTTAATGAGGGCGAGATAGTGGGTATCATAGGGCCTAACGGCTCTGGAAAGACCACCCTCTTAAACCTCATAAACGGAATAATACAACTAGACTCAGGAGCAATCTATCTACGTGGAAAGCCCATCCATAATAAAAAACCACACCAGCTGGTGCGTTTAGGAATAGGGAGGACATTTCAGATAACGCGTGTATTTCGGGAGCTTACGGTATTGGAAAACATGCTATCAACCGTTGAGACTGGAAAGAGCGGTAAGAATAACCTCGTGGAGAATGCTCTCAAGCTCCTAGAGCTCGTAGGCCTCTCAGACAAGCTGGACGCGCGTGCGGGAACGCTCTCAGGGGGCCAGCAAAAGCTCCTAGAGCTCGCTCGTACACTAATGCTAAACCCAACACTCCTACTCCTAGACGAGCCATTCGCTGGAGTGCATCCAAAGATAGTGATGAAGCTCTCGGAGCTTATACTGGATATGAGAAAGAAAGGAAAGACATTCCTCATAATAAGCCACGACATACATACAATATCATGGCTGAGCGACAGGCTGGTCGTGATGAACGAGGGACGTAAGGTCGCTGAGGGGAGTCCAGAGCAGATAAAACAAGACCGCGAAGTAGTTAGAGCATATTTGGGGGTGTAATCTTGTCGCTTGTCGTCAGGGATATTTACTCAGGATACTTCCGCGACGTGAATGTTTTGTGCGGAGTGAGCCTTGAGGTCTATGAAGGCTCAATAACAGCGGTCTTAGGCCCCAACGGCTCTGGAAAATCAACACTACTAAAAACCATATACGGCTACCTAAGGCCTTCCAGTGGCAAGATACTGCTCGACGACCATGATATAACTGGCATGAAGACTCATGACCTTCTCAGGATGGGCCTCGCCTACGTGGCTCAGGAGAGTGGAATATTCCCGCATCTAACAGTTGAGGAAAACCTAAAGACTGGCCTCTGGATATTGCGTAGGGAGAAACAGACAGTAAGAGATAGGCTTGAGGAGATTTACAGCAGATTTGAAATACTCTCCGAGAAGCGCAGCGTTAAAGCAGGCTTTCTGAGCGGAGGCCAGCAACGCCTCCTCCAGATAGCAAAAGCCCTCCTCACCAAACCAAGAATAATACTAATGGATGAGCCATCCTCAGGACTCTCACCAAAAGTCCTAGATGAAGTCTATGGAATAATCACAAAGCTCCGCGACGAAGGAAAAACCATACTACTTGTGGAGCAGAACGTCAGAAAAGCCCTAGAAGTCGCAGACACGATAAACGTGATAGAGCTCGGCCAGACAAAATTCAGCGGAACTAAAAAAGAGTTTGAAGAACGGCTTGAGGAGATAATCGGAATATGGGGCTTCAAGGCAGCGGGGCTACAGCCCAGCAAGAGCTTGCAGGAAGAATAGAAAAATTACAAACCAAGTATTCTAAACATGTAAAACCCAGAAAGCGTCTCACGCTAAATAACCATCTATAACGTGGAGACATGTCCTACTATCCTACTTGTCACTATGAACCCGCTTAATGCTCTCTTGAGGGCCTCAATGCTCGCTTAGACAATTATGTGGAGGAACAAGAAGCTAAGGTTACTTGAAATGGGCATTAGCGTATGCGACGTTTACCTTAGGAGCCGTAAATAATGGACATAGATACTAGAGGAGTACTAGCGGTAAAAACGTGTCTTACTCCCATATGGTTTCCACACCAGGAGTAGAGACTATCTCTTCATCATTCATGATTATTGCCCTAGAGTTATGTCTCAAATGAGTATCTACTATCATCCTGTCATGAAGTTCTGTAAGGTTTGATCCTATAGCTATTCTCCAGCCATCTATATCAAGATCTACAACTCTTAGGGATTTGCTGAACTTCAAAGCCTTAAGTAGTTCTATGAGGCTTTCTACTGGTATTCTCCTGCTAAAAATATCCTTCCCGCGTAGGAGGATGTATAGCGTTTCGCCAATAGTTATGGAGGGGGAGTAGGGATGTTTTCTCCGCTCAGCCACAGAGAATATGCTATCCGCCTTACGCGGGAGGGAATCAGCTAAATAGGCTAACAACGCTATCGTGTCAACTGTGTATGTTTCACTGCTCCTCAAGCCTCCACTCCCCCCGTAGCCTCTTAAGGAAGGCCTGCGCCTGCTTAAGGTCTATTGCTCCCTTCAACATACCCCTGAGACTCCTCAGTCCCCGCCTGTAAGGTTTAATCAACACACACTCATCAGATAGAATAATGATAACCTCATCCCCCTCCCCCTATGGCTTGTGTGGTATAGTGTGTAAAGGTTTAGGTTGTTCATCCCTTGATCAATGTTCTTTGCACTTAATTTGCTATTGAATACAATAGTCTCTCCTCAATCTTAATTGATTGATTTAGTATTTTATAGACCTCCTTTTCAATCAGGGGATTTAAAAGACCTTTAGCTCGAACCTTCACAGTATGATGTATTAGGATAAGGTTAATATAAATATAATTTTAAACTTATACCTGAATAATAGGTAACTAATATGAGAGAAGGGGGAAGGCGGGAATTTCTAAAAACGGCAGCATCGAGTGTAGGGGGTTGGCAATCGGGGGATTAATAGGATATATCTTAGGAGGCATTAAAGAGAGGACTGAAACAGCGACACAGGTAACAGAAGTAACGAAGACAGTGGTTGGCGAATCTCCACGCCCTAGTCCAACATTGCCAGTCAAGATAGGGAGTCAAGCTTTCTTTTCGGGCCCCGTAGCTGTTGCCTCAAAACCTCAGTCAAATGGGCTTAGACTAGCCGTGAAGGAGATAAATGAACAAGGTGGTTTATTGGGACGAGAAGTAGAGCTAGTTGAACGGGAGGAAGGAAGACCCGATGCAACGCTAAGAGAGTTTAAACGACTCGTCATTGAGGAGAAGATAGACTATTTCATCGGGTTAATATCCAGCGCTAACACCCCTGCTGTAGGCCCAGAAGCCGAGGAACTAGGAGTAATAACAATATTCGTGGATGGCTGTACAGATAAGCTATGGGAAGAGGCGGTTCCTAATCCACATTATGTATTTAGAACAAACAACACAGAGCATGTAGGACAGGTAGCAGCAGCAGCTGCAGCCACCGTGAACCTATACATAGACTCTGGCTTGGTTCCTAAGAACCCTCGGATAATAGGCATCCACCCAGATTACGCCTATGGTAGAAATTCACATATCATCTTCAGCAAAGCCATTAGCAAAATGGTACCAGATGCAGAGATTCTCGAGCCTATTTTTACCGAGTTCTTAAAGACTAGTGACTTCACGCCACATATAACTTCTATTTTGCAAAAGGAACCGGATATAGTGGTCACCTCTCTATGGGGGTCAGATTACATCAACTTTTACAAGCAAGGGCTGCCACAAGGGTTGTTTAACAAAACACGAATTGTGGCAACTGCTTCGTATATAATTCCTCCACATCTAATAGGATTGGACCATCCAGCCGGTCATATAATGGGTGTTGATGGAAACTACTACTTTGAATATCCACCTTTCAACATCTGGCCCCTCAACCAACGTTTCGTTGAAGCGTACTATAAAATGTGGGGAGAGTACCCGACATATATGGCTGAAGGGGCTAGGAATGGAGCCTACTGGCTTAAAAACAGGCCTGGAGAGAGCTGGAAAAATTGCTAATGGATGGCCTGACGAAGAAGAGGTCATCTCCTTCTTAGAGACAGCTGTTATGCCAGTTCCAGCAGGTATGTTTTACGTCAGATGCCACCAAGGGCACAAGAACCCAATACTGGGAGTTACTAGTGAGAAAAATAATTACAACTTCAGGTCCTTGGAAAAATAATACACATCCCTATAGAAAAAGTGGAGAAAGCACCAGAATATAAGACAGCCATTGACTGGATAGACAAATGGCCAGAAAAGTACAGACCATTATAGAAAATTCTCCTACATATTCAACTATTTTTAGTTATACTCAGATCAAAATTGTAAATCCTTGCTGCAGAAGAGCCTCTTCAGATACAGTTTCCTGTTACTAATCATCTTCAATCCCTTGAAAATAATGTTAGAGATTTTGTGATACCCTTAACCTCGTTACTCACAGGCTCACCATTGTATTCCTTAACATCCAGCCGTGTCCGTATAGCTTCTATCACATCCATATCCAGGGTCTTAATAGGGTTCAAATGCAAATTTAAAGACTATCTATGGTGCTGAAAGATAGTATGCGCTTAACTGCTCTGAACGCCTCTTCAGCGGCTGTTAATGTCTGTTCCACATCTTCAAGGCTGTGGGCTGTGGATATTACTATGCGCTCACCCCACTGCGAGTGTATATGAATCCCACGCGCAAAGAGCTGCCTATACCACTCACGGTATGCTGCCGTATTGATAGTGAAGGAATCCCGATAGTTTGTTATGGCTTCTAGCTCTGTGAAGAAGACCTGGAATATAGGCCCTAGGCCCTGAACTATCGCCTTCACGCGGGTGTCGGCTATTATCTCCTGAAGTCCCCTGACAAGCTTTCCACCAACCTCATGGAGTCTCCTGAATGCGGCGCCATCATTTTCCAAGAGCAGGTCTAGATTAACGGAGGCTGCTGCCAGGCTTATGGGATGGGCATTGTAAGTGCCGCCAAACCCTACTCTGCCAGGCCCAACATAGTCCAGTATGTCTTTCAGGCCGGTTACGGCAGCTATTGGAACTCCGCCTCCCAGGGCTTTGGCGAAGGTTGCGAGATGCGGCTTGACTCCAAAATATTCTTGAGCTCCTCCAGCAGCTATTCTGAACCCTGTCAAGACTTCATCAAAGATTAGCAAAGCATCAACCTCCTCAGCTATCTCCTTCAGCTCCTTAAGATACCCAGGCTTGGGCATTATAACGCCAGCGTTAGCCATTATAGGCTCGGTAATGATAGCTGCTATACTATTCCTATGACGTCTTACAATTTTACGTAACGTATGCGCATCGTTCCACGGAGCTATGATAACAGTCTTTCCAACGGCCTCTGGTATACCTGGATAGTATGGTATTCTGAAAGGAGCTATTTCCAGGCCAGGTATGGGCGACTCAACACTCCAGAGTACATAATCATGATGCCCGTGATATGCTCCTTCAAACTTTACTATCTTCGTCTTGCCAGTTACAGCGCGCGCTATTCTTATTGCCTCCATGGTTGCTTCAGTACCCGTAGTGGCGAAGAGGACTCGCTCAGCGTTGGGAACAACGCTTTGAATCTTTTTGGCGACCTCTATCTCTAGCTCATGGGGCGTGCCGCTCATCGTCAAAGTCTCAGCTTGTCGTTTTATTGCTTCCACAATAGCTGGATGACAGTGACCATTAATGAGCGCGCCATACGCCAGGAGGTAGTCTATGTATTCGTTTCCGTCAGCGTCCCATATGCGCGAACCTTTGGCGCGTGAGATGAAAATCGGATTGAGGGTAGCTACGCGAATCGTGGAAGAAGCGCCAGCAGGTATAATCTTCCGCGCCTCTTCCAACAGTCTACGCGAGTAAGCGAGTTTAACCGCCTCCTCGCGGATAAGCCTACTTTCCAAAATTGCATCACCTCTATAGCTAGTTTGGCCACTTCCAGGCTGACGTATTTTTCTGACATTTTTATCCTTTTTCTACCAAAATATGTCGCAGTTCTCCTCTATAAACGGCTCTTAAAGCTGGCAGAACCGTTATAACGGCCAGCTTGGCTGCCTGCCTCAAAGCCTAGGGCAACGGGCTCTCTAGGCCTTCACGGCGAGACCTAAAGGCTCAAAACCATAAAACGGGTAGAAATAGGTGAAAAGAAGCGTAAATACGGCTTAACACGCTCTAAAACTCCTTTTTCTGGCTTTTTCAGATTTAGCCATTCTCCTCACGGCCATGAACACTAGCGGCGGGCTGCTTCATCAGCTATCTCTAACGCCTTGTCAAGAACATCAACACCCAAGTCTATGTCCTCCTTCTCAATAGTTAGGGGAGGTGCTATGATGAGGTGATTAACCCAGGCCATTACATACACGCCGTTCTTCATCATCTCAGAAGCAACTTTATCCACAATCAAGGGCTTTCCTTCATGCTTATCCGCCATAACGTTAAACGGCTCGCGCGTCTCTTTATTCCGAGTTAAATCAACAGCCCAGAAAAGACCAAGGCCACGTACCTCACCCACCGAATCATGCCTATCCACAAGCTCCCCAAGACGCTTACCCAGATAACCGCCCATTATGCGCGAGCGCTCAATTAGGTTAAGACGCTTATACTCGTTTATCGCGGCGACGGCAGCGGCTAGAGCTAGTGGGTGAGCCTCGTAAGTATGGCCATGGGCAAAGAAATTATCATCAAAAAACGCTGTGACCCTCTCACTCGTGCCTGTAACGCCTAACGGCATGTAAGAGCCAGTTATCCCCTTAGCTGTGGTTATGATGTCAGGGACAACATTCCAGTGATTTACGGCGAACCATTCTCCCGTTCTCCCCCAGCCACTCATAACCTCGTCAGCAATTAAGAGAACATCATACCTCTCTGTAATCTTTCTGAGTTTGGGTAGATACTCTGGCGGAGGGACTATTACCCCATTCGTGCCTACTACGGGCTCAATAATTACCGCGCCGACATCGGGCTCGTTGCTAAGCATGTATTCAACATAATCTGCGCATGCTATTCCGCATTCTGGGTATCTGAGACCCAGGGGACAGCGGTAACAATACGCATCGGGGGCGAAAAGTGTTCCAGGAACTGTGGCTAGGGAATCAACATACCAGCGGCGGTGGTCTCCTGTAACAGAGATTGACGCGGCCGTTGAGCCGTGATAAGACCTATACCTAGATATGACCTTATGTCGCCGTGTATAGAGGCGCGCTATCTTTAAAGCCGCTTCGTTAGCTTCTGTTCCCGATGTAGAGTAGAAGAACTTGTTAATTCCTGGCGGCATAAGCTCTGTGAGCATCTTACTCACTTCTGCACGGACATCACACGCAAAGGCTGGCGATATGTAGGGAAGCTTTCCCACATAGTCGCGAATTGCCTCTATAACTGCGCGGTTCTTATGGCCTAGATTGCTACATACAAGCTGGGATGAGAAGTCTAGGTATCTCTTCCCTCGCGAGTCGTAGAAATAGCAGCCCTCCGCGTCAACCACATGAAGAGGACTCCATCCCCTCTGCTTCTTCCAAGTTCCGTAAGAATGCTTAGCAGTATAGGCTGATACGTCATCCTGAATAATAGCGCTTCACCCTCTACGTCATTCTATCAAAGAGGAGATATATGCGTTAAGTCGCTCCAAACTCCTTAGTTAAGCCCTCTAGACGGCCTAGGTCTATAAATACCTCCTAATGACGCTCCAAAAGTATAGGTGGTGAGTATAGGCGTATGATGAGTGAGCGTTTCGTTGGGAAACCTGTGCGAAGGAAGGAAGACAAGAGACTTATTACGGGTAAATCCACGTATTTAGACGACCTTAAGCTTCCAGGAATGCTCTATGCAGCAATACTGAGAAGCCCCTACGCCCATGCGCGTATAAAGAGTATAGACACGTCAAAGGCCATGATACCTGGCGTGGTGGCTATCTATACTGGTAAAGAGCTTAACAGGCTATGCGACCCGCTGGTTGTTGAGTCCCAATATAAGAATTCCAAGGTACCAGACCGTTACCCGCTTGCTGAAGATGAAGTTAATTTCGTTGGTGAGCCTGTAGCTATAGTCGTAGCAGAGGATAGGTACATAGCTCGTGATGCTGTGGAGAATATTCACGTGGAGTACGAGCCTCTGCCTTATGTTCTTGACCCTGAGAAGGCCCTTGAGAGTGATGCTCCGCGTGTTCATGAACAATTTAGTGATAATGTTTGTTTAAGTTGGAAGAAGACATACGGCGATGTGGAGCAGGCGTTTAGGGAGGCAGACGAGATTGTTAAAGTTAAGCTCAGGATACAGAGGTTGGCTCCCGCCGCCATGGAGCCGCGTGGTGTAGCTGCAAGCTACGACTCAGGCGCAAAGCTCTTAACTGTATGGTCGTCAACGCAGTTTCCGCATAAACTAAGGACTTGGATTGCCACCTCACTAAGGATGCCTGAGAACCGGATAAGGGTTATAGCTCCTGAGGTAGGGGGAGGCTTCGGCTCAAAGCTCAACCAATATCCAGAGGAGGTAGCCATACCATTAATATCCATGCTCCTCAGAAGACCAGTAAAATGGTCAGAGGAGCGTAGTGAGAACCTACGAGCAACAACGCATGGTAGGGGTGTGATAGCATATGTTGAGGCAGCCGTTAAGCGTGATGGAAAAGTTCTCGGCCTAAAAGCGAGGCTAATAGCGGACTTCGGCGCATACAACTACGTCTATACCCAAGATAACGTAATGCTTTCTGCGCGCATGCTTCCAGGCTGCTATGCTATAAGGAATCTAGAGCTTGATGTGGTGGGTGTATTCACCAACAAGATGGCAACCGACGCCTACCGCGGTGCTGGGAGGCCTGAAGCCTCATACATAATTGAGAGAGTAATGGATAGGGTTGCGCGCAGGCTTGGTATAGACCCTGCTGAGATAAGGCGGAGGAACTTTATCAGGGTTGAGGAGTTTCCATACACTACCGCGACCCAATTTACCTATGATACGGGAAACTATGAGGCAGCTCTCAATAAGGCTCTGGAGATAGCTGAATACCATAAGCTCCGTGAGGAGCAGGAGCGGCTTAGGCGCGAAGGACGTTATCTCGGTATAGGCATATCATCATACATAGAGGTATGCAACTTTGCTTATCAGAGTGCGCAGGTCAGGATAGAACCGACTGGCAAGGTTCTAATCTTCACGAGCACCTCCCCACACGGCCAGGGTGAGGAGACATCATTCGCACAACTTGCTGCTGATGTTCTAGGAATAAGCATAGATGACGTAGAGGTAATACATGGCGATACCATGGCAATACCATACGGCTGGGGCACCGCTGGAAGCTGGACACTAACATCTGGAGGAAACGCGATAGTGAGCGCCTGCAAGAAGATACGCGAGAAGATGCTCAAGATAGCTGCCCGCATGCTTGAAGCTAGGGCTGAAGACCTAGAGATGGCCGATGGCAAGATATTCGTGAAAGACAGCCCAGATAAATCCGTAAGCTTCAGCGAGGTTGTTAGCATGGCATACGACCCAGATAACCTCCCACCTGAGATGGAGCTTGGTTTGGCAGAGACCAGCTTCTACAGGCCTGACCTCACATTCCCATTCGGTACCCATGTGGCGGTTGTAGAGGTCAATCCCGATACTGGAGTCGTTGAGGTGAAGAAGCTGGTTATGGTTGATGACTGTGGCCGCGTGGTCAACCCACTGCTGGTTGAGGGCCAGATTCATGGCGGCGCTATACAGGCTCTCGGCCAGGCTCTCTATGAGGAAGTAGTCTATAGCGAGGACGGCGCACTGATAACTGCTACATTCTCCGACTACCTTATACCATCAGCTATGGAGGCGCCGCGAATGATAACGGACAGAACCGAAACACCTGCGCCCAACCCGCTTGGAACAAAGGGCGTAGGCGAGGCCGCTACCGTTGGCCTAACGCAGGCTATAGTTAACGCCGTTGAAGACGCTCTAGCACCGTTTGGCGTTGAGATAGAAGACACTCCACTAAAACCATCGTATATCTGGGAACTGGTACATCGTAGAAAACAATAATAAACATGCAACCTCTATGGTGAAGGCTCTAATGGGGAGGTCGGCCAGCGAGATAATAGAGAGGGACTCGCGTCTCTTTATGCGCTGCTACCCGGCCCGTACAAAACTCGTAATAGCACGTGGCCGTGGAGCTGAAGTATGGGATGTTGAGGGAAAGAGATACTTAGACCTCTTCTCAGGTATTGCGGTGAATAACGTAGGCCACTGCCATCCGCGCGTTGTTGAAGCTATACGAAGGCAGTCTGAGGAACTTATACATACGTCCATGCTCTATTATAACGAGACTGTGCTAAAGCTTGCCGAGAAGCTGGCTGGAATCGTGCCCAGCGGTCTCTCCCGTTTCTTCTTCGCCAATAGCGGGGCTGAGGCTGTTGAAGGGGCTGTGAAGCTGGCCAAGAAGTATGCGGCAAAACGCGGTATGGGGGGAGCGCAGGTAATAGCTCTTGACTGCTCCTTTCATGGACGGACATCACTAGCGCTAACCCTGACAGGCCAGAAAAAGTATAAACAAGGCCTGGGGAATTTCGCCAACTCTCCAGGCGTTGTGCACGCGCCCTCACCATACTGTTACCGCTGTCCCCTGGGTCTCAGATACCCAGAATGCGGAATAGCATGCGCAGATGCCCTAGAGAGGGTTTTTGAGTTTAGAACCTCTGGAGAGGTTGCCGCCGTTATTGTTGAGCCTGTACAAGGGGAGGGTGGAATAATAGTCCCGCCTGACGAGTATCTACCGCGTGTGCAGAGCATATGCCGCGAGCATGGCGCTGCGTTTATCGTGGATGAAGTCCAGACAGGGCTTGGGAGAACTGGCAAGATATTCGCGGCAGAACACTGGGGACTTGAGCCTGACATAATGACCATGGCTAAGGCGCTTGGGGGAGGGCTCCCAATAGGAGCTATAGCTGCGCGCGAAGAGGTAGCTAATGCTTTCGAGGCTGGAGACCACTTCTCAACATTCGGCGGCAACCCAGTATCATGCGCCGCTGCTATAGCTGCCATAGATGTCCTCATTGATGAGAAGCTGCATGAGAGGGCTGAGAAGCTGGGAAATCTTCTGCTCAAAATGTTTAGAAATGCTCAGGATGAGGCCGAGCTCATAGGCGATGTGAGAGGGAAGGGGCTTATGATAGGTATTGAGCTGGTTAAGGATAGGGAGGGTAAGCAACCAGCGTCTGACGAAGCAAGCAAAACCAGCGAGGAAGCGCTGAAGAAAGGCATCATAATAGGCGTGGGAGGAGTGAAAAAGAATGTCATAAGAATACAACCACCACTGGTCATAACTGAGGAACAGGCACAGAAAGCAGCGGAGGAAATCATCGCAATAATCAAACAGATTAAGAAATGAACAGCCTGTTCTATTATCTAGAAATAAATACATCCAGCAGGCTCTTATTTTTGAGATGAAAGAGGGTTATGCATCTATTCTAGCTGCATCACTGGTGTCTGTGGCTGTTATTGCTGTGGGTTTTCTCGTACTGAGCTGGCAGCAGTGCCAATACACTACCACGCTTGTAGAAGACGCTGCCCTTAGACGTGATGGTGTTGTGCTAATAAGTAGCGTAGGAAAATGCGGAAGCCTGGAAAAGCCTACAATAACGTATAAAAGGGCTGGAGAATACCTAATCCTAACATACAGCGAGCCAGCTAACAATATCTGCTACCGCCACATCATAGAGAGTGTCAAAACCCAGGAAGGAGATACGCCGCTAATTAGGATAGAGCTACGCCTAGTAGAGACGAGCGAGGCCTGTGTTATGTGCGTAGGCTACATAACAACAACACTCACTATAGGCCCGCTGCCCGAAGGGGCGCGGGTGTATGTTAATGGCTTATTGGCCGCTGCGTAAAAGGCTTATATAGAAAAAGGGAAATCAAACAAAACACGACCAGGAGGTGCGCGTGGTGAGGGCAGTAGGACTAACCTGTACAGGCTTTAGCGCCTTCACCACGTTTAGCTATTATTATCGCTGGTAAGCCGCCTCCGGTTTCGGTTCTTGTTTGTTCCTTTTTCTCCGTTTCTGGGGGGTGGTTTTATGGGCAAAATAGTTGTAGTGAAGTTTGGTGGTTCTGTCCTCTCCGATGAGCGAAGCATAGAACGCGCAGCTAGGTGGTTGAAGGGTCTCCGTGATAAGGGCTTAAGCCCTGTTGTCGTCGTTTCGGCTCTACGCGGCGTAACTGATGAGCTACTTAAGACAGCACAGCGCCTAAACCCCGAAGCCCCACCTGAGCTCATGGATGAAGTACTCGCCATGGGCGAGAGAACCAGCGCGAGGCTCTTCGCATTAGCCCTAACCAGAGAAGGCGTGGACGCCCTCGTGGTAGACCCAGACTCTACGCTATGGCCTGTTATAACCGACGAGAAACACCTAGACGCTACGCCTATACTGGACGAATGCAGGAGAAAAGCCTCCGAGGGTCTTCTGCCAGAGATTGCGGCAGGTAGGGTTCCAGTGGTCTGCGGCTACATAGGGGTATCCAAGACTGGGCGTATAACCACGCTGGGACGTGGGGGAAGCGACACTACAGCGGTTCTCCTAGCCAACTGTCTAGATGCCGAGGAGGTCGTCTTGGTGAAAGATGTGGGCGGGATACATTCGGCAGACCCGCGGAAGACACGAGAAGCCGAGGTGATAGAAACCATGAGCGCCTCTGAGGTTCTCCAGCTAACCACCGGTGGCGCCAAGGTGCTCCACGCAAAAGCGCTACGCTATATGAATGACAGTATGAGAATACGGGTAGGGACTCTTGAATCCCTTGAAGAAGGCGGGACGCTCATAACAGCTTCAGGTATGCCAAAACTGGAGGTGGTGGCTACCCACGATAACGTGACGATGGTTACTATAATTGGTAAGGATATGGGAGAGCCTTCGAAATTGGCGAAAATGGTGGAAGCCCTCGTGGAGGCTGACGCGAACCTTTTGGCAGCGTCAATAGAGGAGAACTCGCTAATAATATACTTGGATGGTGATGGTGATGTGGTGGAGAAACTGCATGACCTTCTCGTATCCAGCAGGCTTGGGAAGGCGATAAGCCACTTCCCAAACCTCAGTATGATAAAAGTTTCAGGAACCATGCTGGAGACAAGCCCAGGCGTCATTCACAAGATAACACAACCCCTAGCAGCGCAGGCGATAAATGTCTATGGCCTTGTTACGATAAGCTCTTCTGTCCGCCTTTTCGTCTCGTCCAAAGAAGCCTCAAAGGCTATTAACTTGATACGTGACGGGTTGAGGGAGGTAGTGGATGAAGCAGCTTAAGGTAGCTATACTGGGAGCAACTGGGCTGGTGGGCCAGCACTACATAAAACTGCTAGCGCGGCACCCTTGGTTTAAGATAGCGACACT
Organism: Candidatus Pelearchaeum maunauluense; assembly: GCA_030059675.1. Lineage (GTDB taxonomy): Archaea > Thermoproteota > Nitrososphaeria_A > Caldarchaeales > Caldarchaeaceae > Pelearchaeum > Pelearchaeum maunauluense. The sequence continues at coordinate 51,647 of JANVYQ010000006.1, forward strand.
TACGGGCAAGGAGTCTGTAGGCAAGAAGTATGCGGAAGCTGTCAGAGGCGAGGCTCCAGACCCGCCTAAGGAGATAGCCGAGATGGAGGTAGTTCCCACAGAGCCAAAGTATGTTGATGCTGATTTTGTATTCTCCTGTCTCCCTACTGAGGCTGCTCGTGAGGCTGAGCCGAGTTTTGCGAAGGCAGGCTTCCCAGTGGTAAGTGACGCCTCGGCGCATAGGATGGATGATGATGTGCCGCTCATAATACCAGAGGTTAATCCAGGGCATCTGAAGCTGGTGGAAGCCCAGAGAAAAAGACGTGGCTGGGATGGCTTTATAGTAACAACGCCAAACTGCACTACCGTAGGGCTTGCGCTAACCCTATACCCGCTCCACAAGACGTATAACATCAGAAAAGCCGTTGTAACCACCATGCAGGCAGTATCTGGCGCAGGCTATCCGGGGGTTCCCTCGCTCTCAATAATGGGAAACGTCATACCATACATATCTGGCGAGGAAAAGAAGGTGGAGGTAGAAACCCTAAAGATACTCGGAAACCTTGAGAACAGTATAGTAAAACCTGCCTCGCTGGAAATAGAAACTACATGCACACGCGTTCCTACGATAGATGGGCATCTTGAGTCTCTGCATATAGAGGCGGAGCGGCCAATAAACGTGGATGAAGCCAAATCCGTCTTGGCCGAGTTTACTTCCGTGCCGCAGGAGCTTAACTTACCAACCGCTCCGCGTAGGCCGATAATCGTGAGGGAGGAGCAGGACAGGCCGCAGCCTAGGATAGATGCCGACGCAGGGACAGTGCCAGGGATGAGCGTTACGGTAGGCAGGGTAAGGCAGGGAAAGAGGCCGACAACTCTTAACCTTCTGCTCCTGAGCCACAACTTAATACGAGGCGCCGCAGGCGTCGCTATACTCACGGCAGAACTAGCGCATCATTACGGGATGCTGAGGTGAACTAATGCTATGGTCTTCGGAAAACAGGTTCGCCTAGCAAGAATAACCGAGAACGGCAGAATGCTCTGCATACCCATGGACCACGGCGTAAGTGAAGGTCCTATTGCCGGTCTTGAGAATATCCATGATATGATGTTTATGCTTGAGGATGCGGGTGTAACGGCTCTACTCGCGCATAAGGGGGTCTTTAGAACGCTTCCACGTCCCCTAAAGGTTGGAGCAATAATGCATATGTCGGCTAGCACGAAGCTCAGCAGTAAGCCCAACTGGAAAGTCCAGGTGGCGTCAATAGAGGAGGCAATAAGACTGGGCGTTGACGCTGTTTCGGTCCATGTAAATATAGGAGGCGAGGATGATGCTGATATGTTATCCACGCTGGGGAGAATCGCGGATGTTTGCGACGACTTACAGATACCTTTTATCGCTATGATGTATCCGCGTGGCCCTAATATCAAGGATGATCGCGATCCTTCTGCGATAGCGCATGTGGCTCGAGTGGGAGCGGAGCTGGGGGCAGACATCGTAAAGACACCCATGCCGTCGGCTGAGCCTGATGAGATTAGGAAAGTCGTCAGGAGCTGCCCTGTACCTGTGGTGGCTGCTGGCGGGCCAAAGATGGAGCGCGACGAGGATGTTCTAAGGCTAGCGTGGGCGGTTATCCAAGGCGGCGGCATGGGAATAACCTTCGGTAGAAACGTCTTCCAACACAGCAGGCCGCGGCAGATTGTAAAGGCGCTCCGCGAGGTTATCTTCAACGGCAAGAAGCCTGAGGAGGCTTTACAAGTGGTATGAAGCGGGTAATTATAGCGTTCAATAAATGGGATGAGCAGCTCGTACAGAAGGCAGCGAGGCTGGGGTTTAGGGAGTTTCTGGCCGAAAATCCAGAACAAGCACCGAGAGATGCTATAATCTATCTGGAGGAGTCTGGGAAGCGTCTCAAGCTAGCTGCAGATGGTAAGAGGGTGGAGGTTCCAGTTGTGCATGTAAAGACGCCCACCGACCTTGAGCGTGTGGTTGAGCTGGGCAGGGCTGGGGCTGGAGAGGTGCATGTTAGGGCTGGAGACTGGAAGATAATTCCTCTGGAGAACCTTATCGCTATGAAGCGTGGGCTTAAGATAGACGTGATAGCTGAGGCTGGCTCGCCCTCTGAGGCTGAGCTCATGTTTGGGATACTTGAACAGGGTGTTGATGGTGTAGTGGTGAGGGTAGCAAACGCGGGTGAGTTGGAGCTGATTAATGACGTGGCCAAAGCACCGACAAGCCTCAGACTTGACGAGGCGGTGGTGGAAGAGATAAAGGATGTAGGGATGGGTGATAGGGTATGCGTGGATACTGTTGCTGTTCTTGAGTATGGTGAGGGGCTTCTAGTGGGAAGCATGGCGCGCATGTTCTTCCTAATACATAACGAGTCGGTAGGCTCTGCATTTACGTCGCCGAGGCCGTTTAGAGTAAATGCTGGCGCTGTCCATAGCTATGTCCTTATGCCAGATGGTAAGACGAAGTATCTCTCTGAGATAGGTGCGGGTGATAGGGTGTTGGTGGTCAGCAGTAAGGGGAAGACACGCATAGCTGCTGTAGGGAGGGCGAAGGTTGAGCGCAGGCCTATGCGGCTCGTAAGAGCGCGGATAGGAGAGAGCTGGGGAGCGGTAACAGTCCAGAACGCAGAGACCATAAGATTCGTAACACCAGACCATAAGCTCATATCTGTAACCGAGCTAAAGGAAGGAGATAGAATACTCTGCCACATGGCACCTGAGAAAGCGAGGCACTTTGGAATGGCTGTAGATGAGATGATTATAGAGCGTTGAAGAATGAAGACAAGACTCTGTGTATCAACCTACGGTAATGATGTCGGAGAGCTGTCGCATAGGATAGGCGAAGCCCTAGACGCTGGCGCCGAGCTGGTTGAGGCAAGGCTTGACTACCTAAAACTAATAGAGCCAGAGACGCTGGTAAGAGTTCTCAAACCATATGCTGACAAGCTCATAATAACTCTTAGACCAAAAAACCAAGGAGGACTATACGTTGGAGACGAAGCCCATAGAGTATCAATGCTCACTAAGCTATGTAGAATATCGCCAGCTTATGTTGATGTGGAACTTAATGCGGCAACTCCAACTCTCATAGATAGCATAAAGCGAGAAAATGTGAAAATAATAATCTCTTGGCACGACTATACTAGAACACCTGAGCAGGATTTTCTAAGGAACCTCTGTGAGAAGGCTCTCACTATGGGTGATGTCGCCAAAATAGTTACGCTCTCAAGTTGTGAAGAAGATAATCTACGTGTGGTTAAGCTATACGCCTACTATCCGCCTGAGCGTTTAGTGGCTTTCTGCATGGGTGAATCTGGCAGAGTAACGCGCTTGCTGGCGGTGTGCGCTGGAGCGCCTATCATGTATGTGTCTCTTGGAGGGAGAGCCACGGCGGCGGGGCAGATTGAGCTGGAAGAGATGAGGAGGCTCAGAGGCTGGGCGCTGGTGAAGAAGGCATGAAGAATAGGGGAAAGATATACGGTGTTATTGGAGACCCTATAGAGCACTCAGTATCGCCAGCCATGTTTAACGCGGTCTTCAGAGAAGCTGGCCTATGGGATAGCATATACACAGCCATACGCGTAGCGAGTAATGAACTCCAGCAGCTCGTCAGAGCAATTCGTCTCCTTCCTTTTGGAGGAATTAACGTAACAATACCCCATAAAGTCAGTATTATGCGTTATCTAGACCTGCTTGACGAGTCTGCAGAAGAAGTGGGGGCTGTTAATACCGTGCATGTGGCTGGTGAGGAGCTGGTTGGCTATAATACGGATATGTTGGCCGTCATGAGAGTACTTAAGCAGTTTAAACGCGCTGGAGACGGGGCTGTTGTTCTTGGATGCGGAGGTGCCGCCAGAGCCGCCGCCATAGCGCTCAGAGAACTATCCATCAATAAACAGACCTTCGTTGGCAGAAGTAGGAAAAGAATGCGGGAGATGAAGAGATTCACCGCAAGTCGCGGGATTGACGCAGAAATCATAAGCTTTCAAGATTCCAAACTAAACAGCGTCCTTGAAAAAAGTAGTGTTATAATAAATGCAACACCAGTAGGAATGTATCCAAATGTTAAGAGCACACCTATATATTCCTCGTTAATACCGCGCGGTGCTGTCGTATTTGATATGGTCTATAATCCAGAGGAGACTATGCTACTCAGAGCTGCCAAGCGAAGGGGAGCGCGTATAATCGGTGGGTTGGAGATGCTGGTGACGCAAGCTGAGGAAGCTTACCGTATATGGTTTGGTAGCCGCGCGCCGCGTGATATTATGATGAGGGCTGCACGGAACGAGTTGAGGAGGTTTAAGAAGTGAAAGGCTACGCAAAAGCTTTTGGCGCTGTATCAATAGTTAATGCAATAGCAGCAGGCCGCGGGTCGGCTTTAGGAATAGACCTATACACCGAAGCTAGTGTGGAGATAACCAATAAAACTCAAGACATAATTTTAAAGTCTGAGAATAATATTGGAGATTCTTCTCTTACGCGTGAAGTTTTTAGAATTATCGCCGAGAGGATAGGCTTGGCGGATGTTGGAGCGCTGATAAGAACCTCCTCCAACATCCCTGTAGCTGTGGGGCTTAAGAGTTCCAGCTCCTCGGCAGTAGCTATTGCTTGCGCAGTTCTTGACGCTGCGAGAGCCAGGATGCAAGATGAGGAGCTCTTATCCCTGATAGCAGAGGCTTCCTTAAGGTCGGGGACATCAATTACAGGAGCTATGGATGACGCTGCTGCATGTATGCTTGGAGGGCTTGTAATAACCGATAACATAGGTAGAAAGCTCTTAAAACGGGTTGAAATACACGACCGCCTCTATGCGGTTATACACATACCCGAGCAGCAAAGAATATTCACACGTGACTTTAGAAAAGAGTTGTTATACCCTGTGAAGAGGCTGGTTGAGGAGGCGTTTAGGCTTGCATTAGAGGATAGGTACTGGGATGCGATGACGCTAAACGGCCTGCTCCACGCGGCGGCGCTCTCCATCCCAGTAGCACCAGCGTTAGCCGCGTTAAGAGCAGGCGCCTTGGGGGCTGGGCTATCTGGAACAGGCCCCGCAACAGCTGCGATATGCACAACAGACAAACTAGATGCCGTTAGAGAAGCCATGGAAGAGTATGGTGGTATGGTAATAGTTGCTCAGGTGAGCAATAAACGTGCAATAATTGGTGGCGGGTTTTGATAACTGAGATAAGAAGAACATGTATTGATGGCGAGATAACCGTACCACCTAGCAAAAGCTATACCCACAGAGCAGTAGCTTTGGCGCTGCTGGCAGAAGGCGAATCCTATATAGAACGGCCACTAATATCAACAGATACTGAAGCAACAATCCATGCAGCAAAACAGTTAGGAGCCAACATAAAGATGAAAGATAACTTACTCGTTACTACTGGGCGTAAACGCCTAAGATGCCCCGAAGACGTTATAAACGCAGAGAACTCTGGAACAACGCTACGTTTCTTCACCGCCATAGCTGCCTTGGCTGAAGCAGGTTATACTATCATAACAGGCGACGAAAGCCTCAGACGACGGCCTATGGATGCTCTTTTGGGCGCTCTTACAAAGCTGGGAGTTAGCTGCTGGTCATCTAAGGGTGATGGAACTGCACCGATAATAGTTAGGGGAGGTGGTATAAGAGGTGGTGAGACCAGCATAATAGGCTGGCAGTCATCACAGTTCATCTCCGCAATACTCATAGCGGGACAGAGAGCAGATGGTATGATAACACTACGTGTGGGAGGTGAGCCAGTCTCCAAACCCTACATAGACGCAACAATCGCGATGATAGAGCGGTTTGAAGGATGTGTGGAGAGAAGCGGCTATACGCTCTACACTGTAGGGCATCAGAGAGAGCTTAAAGCAACTGAGTTTAGAGTCCCAGGAGACTTCAGCTCTGCTTCATTTCACGTAGCCGCGGCATACCTGTCTGACGGTAGCGTTATGCTAAAGGGTCTGGATAAGAATCTACCCCAAGCTGACGCAGCTATTCTTGACATAGCGTCAAAGATGGGCGCTGATGTGAATTGGTTATCTGGTAAAGTAGTGGTTAAGGGAAGGGGTACTCGTAAGCCAATCGAGATAAAGCTACGCGACTCCCCTGACCTATTGCCAGTGGTCGCTGTAATGGCTGCAGCCACACCTGGAACCAGCACCTTAAGAGACGTTGCACACGCACGCCTCAAGGAGAGCGACAGAATACAGATGATAGCCAAAGAACTGACAAAGCTGGGCGTTAAAACTAAGATTCTCGAAGACGGCTTGGAAATAACTGGGCTGGAACAACCCGAAGGAGGTGTAACGATAGACTCCCACAACGACCATAGGCTTTTCATGGCCTTTACCGTGCTTGGCCTAGCATGCAAGAGAGGACTACGAATAACTGGAGCAGAATCAGCTGGTGTCTCTTATCCAGGATTTATAAACGACCTAACTAAACTCGGCGCCGAAATCCGAACAATTTAGGCTCAACTCTTATCCGTCCGCAAGCAACATGCTTAAAACAGCATGGTGAAGCAGGCAGTAGTAGCAGATTATGACGATGCTGTAACAATAGCTAAACAATATGTTAAGGCAAGCTATAGGCGGGCATCAGATATACAGGTCAAACGTGCGTGGATGGAGCCTCATTGGGAGGAGGGGCTGTGGATAGTTGAGCTCTCGTTCAAACATAGGCCTAAGCTGTTGTCAAGAGCTAAGCGCATTAAGCTGCGGCTGAGGATAGACCCTATATCAGGGGAGGTTAAGGGAGATTAAGGATTTTAAAAGGAAGGTCGTAGGTTGCAAGTGGCTTATCTTGCTTCTTATCTTCTTATGTTAATTCCGCTAGGTTTGCGGGAGTTGCGGCTCCCTCTGCTTGCGGTTGGGCGCGCGGGTCTCCTATCTCCATAATTTGGATTTAAATACTCCCTGAAACATTCTGCCAGCGTTTGAGGTTGAAAGTGTGATGAGAGCGCGATACCTCCTCCCTCTTGGTCTGTTGATACTTGCGGCGTTTGCGCTTGTTCCAGCGAATGCGCAGGAGCAGCCTCAGCAGGCTGCCTTGACGGATTTCGGCTCTAAGGTTATGGCTGCTGCTATAGCCTTCTTCGGGGCAGCCATCGGAGCTGGCGTTGCTATAGGCCGCGCTGGTGCTGCCGCGATAGCAGCGGCTGTGGAGAGAGCGGAGGTCAGAACCTTTGCAATCGTCATAGTAGCTTTCGCAGAGGCTATCGCAATCTACGGCATAGTCATCGTGTTCTTCATACTGGGCGCTGGCTAGCAAAATTCCAACAGATATTTTTCATAAATTATTATCTTATGAAGTAGCTTGCACCATACGAGAGGTAAAAGAAAGAGAAGGCCGCGGCTAACGCGCTTTGCCATCTAAGTTTCTTAGCATAAGCTATGGCGGCGGTAAGCAGCAAGACTGTAATAGTCTGGCTTATCACTAACAATACATCACGAATTATGAAGCTATACTCACCTGTCAATAAACCCAGCTTAAACACGCGGTCTAATATCGTAACGCCTGGGAGTAGGCCCATGGGGAGGAACGCCGCCGTCATACATGCTAAGAAGCGGCCATGCTCGGCCAACACTGGGAGAATATTCTGAGATTTAAAATATGTGCTTAGTTTTGAAGAATGAGCTTTCCCACCCAGAAGCCAGCTAACAAACGATAAATAAGCATGTGCAGCTATTAAGGTAAACAGGAGCTTCAAACCGAAGAGCTGGAGAGAAAAAATGTCAGGTCTTACTGCATGAAGTAAAACAAGGTCGTACCGCGCATTAACTAGAAGAAGTGTTATGAGAGCTATTGATGTTCCTCCCACTATGGCTGAAGCGCCTGTGTTCTCGTATATTGGTGAGAATAACCATACAGGGAAAAAGATGTTACTGAGGGTTGTGATTATCTTGTTTGGTGGCTTAATTGTAGCGGTATCGGGAGACTGTTGGGTAACTACCCTATAGATTCTCTCACCCTGTTCTGTCAGCATGTAGTTTCTTCTTTGGTCCTGTGTTATCAGCGGCGCGAGTTGGCGTAGGTTATAGTATAGAGAGCCCGTACTTATTCCCAGCTTCTCCTTGAGGGATGTGGCACTTATCCGTCCAGCCTCACCCACCGCGAGTAGTATGCGGCGTCTTACCTTATGTCTTACCAGCCAAAGTAGTTCTTCAGCGGACATCAAGCAACACCCCTATCGTCTTGATAATAGGCATCCAACCTACGCGCATCCCCTCCACTCTGCGTGGGTGGTTGGCTGCCCTAGCCATGTCGCTCTCCTCTTATTATTAAATTCTCCCTCCGCTGCAAACCCGTATAGAGCTACGTAATATCCGCTAGAAATACATCCAGCTCAACCAACGCCGCGTAGTGTTTCAGAGGAAATAGAAAATCCACTTCCACTAGATTAGAGTCCCTTGCATGTTTGTTCAACAAGTTAGAACGGCCAGTCCCATAATCCTGCTCTTGAGACGCTGGGGCGGGATGACCACTTATATACTGATGGCTGAATAAGGCATTTAGAGGCATGGGGTTAGGGATGTTGTGGAGTGAGGATGCCGTAACATTTAGGGGCTTCATAAGGAAAAGCGGGAATAGCCTAGTCATAACTATACCCGCAGAGCTATCGCAGCGTTTTCTCCTAAGGGAGGGTCAGGAGTTTATAATCTTCGGCATGAGTAGGAGAAACCCAGACTTTGAAGGCGCACTCCAGATATACCTAGGATACTTCACGGTGTATGAGAAAGCGCCCACCGCGCTAATCAAGATACGCGACAAGCAGGTGGATTTAGATAGAGTAGAACAAGTGGCCAAACGCTATGGTGCAAGCAGAATATTGAGCGAAGGAGTAGAAGACGGTGAGACAAAACTAAAGATAGTTTTCGGAGGTATAGAGAATGGTGTTGTAAGGCGGCCAAAAACTATGGACGAGGTTAATACGCTAATCCCCCGCATAATCCGTGCTTTAGAGGAAGATGGTTATCAAGCATCTTTGAAGGAGGTTAAAGAGGAGATATTCGAGTGGCATGAGATAGACCCTGCTACCATCTCAAAAGCTCCTACGCGGTTTGGTGAGAGTATTCGGTGGAAGTGGGAGACCTAAACTAGGTGGCGCGAGTTTTTCCTAATTTTCTCAATAGCCCTAGCTATGTCTTCCAGCTCCTCACGTTCAGCAAGTAGAACATTCTGGGGAATCCACACGGCCTCCTCGCGTGATGCCTGCTCCGTATTGGTTAGAATCAATTCTCTCGGAGTTTGCGCCGATTCTAAAATCTCATCCCATAGAAACCCGTAAGAGTATAGTGGCTTATAGCCAGCGCTGCATGGTATTCCCTCAGCCCTTAGAGCCTCGACAAAACGTTCCTTACCGACGCCGTTGAACTCCTCGCGCCTATACTTGAATATGAATAGATGATACGCGTGGGATGTTACGTAATTTGGTCTTCTTAGCGGCTCTACACCAGGTATGCTCTCAAGAAGATGTGTTAGATATTTAGCGTTCTCTTCGCGTTTTTTCATAAGTTTGGGCAGTCTTCTTAGTTGTGCGAGAAGTACCGCCGCTTGGAATTCAGTCATTCTGAAATTCCAGCCATATCTAACGTGTTCATACCAGCCTCTCCGCCTATCGCGGCCTACGTTATGATACGACCACGCCAGCTCTGCGATTTCTTCGTTATTTGTAGTTATGAATCCTCCCTCTCCTGCGGTCATGTTCTTGCTTTGATAGAAGCTAAACGCCCCCGCGTCGCCAATGCTCCCAACACGTCTAGAGAGCCACTCAGCACCGTGAGCCTGGGCAGCATCCTCAAGAACTCTAAGACCATACTCGGCGGCAAGCTTCAGAATCTTAGACATATCTGCTGGACATCCTGCTAAATGAACGGGAATTATACAACGTGTCTTAGGAGTTATTCTATTCTCAGCATCCTCCGCTGATAGCGTGTAAGTCTCTGGCTCTATATCAGCAAATATGGGCACGGCTCCCGCGTCTATCACAGCGGTAGCAGTTGCTAGAAACGTATATGATGGTATTATTACGTGGTCGCCGCGCTTTACTCCTAATGCCTTTAGAGCTATGAGAAGAGCTGTAGAGCCGCTGGTGCACGCTAGGCCATATTTGGCATGTTGGAAGGAAGCAAACTCGCGCTCAAACACTGCTAGCTTAGCCCCACCAACGCTCCAATAACCGCTTCTAAGCGCATCAAGTAGTTCCCGTTCTTCCTCAGCACCAAAAAGGGGCCATCGCGGGAAGGGCTTGATGCGCGTCGGCTCCCCACCAAGAAGTGCCAGCTCACTCAAACCTACTCTATGACAATTATGTCATTATAATAGTATTTCCTACGCCTCCTCCTAACAACAAATACTATAAGAGTTATCACCAATAGTAAAATTGAAACAACTAGTATCATGATGATAATCTGCCAACCTGAGAAGGGAACTCCGAACAGCTCTAGATAAACTGGCATAACAATATTTACAGAACCCGTTTCAGTCCATTCGGGTCCTATCTCATGATTCTCCAAAAGCCCCTTATATTCTACATTGATGGAGAGTTTCCGTGCTGGCACTTCTCCAATAGTTATTACACCGTCTTTGCCTGTTGTATCGGCAAACCTTGCTCCATCAACCTTAACCTTAACAGTAGCGCCTGATAAGGGCTGACCTCTCTCACCCATAACATACACGGACAAGGGCGCCAGAGGGATATGCACAATAGCTACAACAGGCTTATCCACCTCAAGCACATTACCCAGCCCTAGCTCAATGCCATAAACTTCCGCACTCTCAATAACCCAAGAACCAGCTTGAAGCCACTCCGAGTAAGGAGGCTGCAATTCAATACTTGCATCATCGCGTTTTAATGTTATTATTATGTTAAGCTTCTCTGGAAGCTCCTGGCCCCTGAGATCAACCAGCCTAAGTGAAGTCAAGTATTCTTCTATCCAATTTACGTGCGTTTCAATAGGGCTTGATATTGTTAGCGTTATGTTCTGCCCTTGCTCCACGTATCCTGTCCATCCAGCGAAGACGAGTCTATGCAGGGGTGATAGCTGAAGTATTGATGGAACAGATATCTCTAACTCCTCACCAGCATCCATCCATTTATCAATAGAGAATGCTGGCGTGGCGTTAACTATTACGCGATACTGCGTAACCCACCTAGCTTCTATGAGCTTAGGAGAATCTACCACTACCTCTATCTCCGTGCTAGTGGCGTTGATATCGCCGCTCCAGCCGCGGAAAACGAGCCTCTCACCAACTTCAACAGGTATAGTCTGCTCTGTTATAGTTATAGTGAGTCTAGTATTAGCATCGTACCAACCACTCTTCACGCTCGCTAAAGGCTCGCGTATATCCACATAGTATTGCTTCTTCCAGAAAGCGGTAAGTGTGATGGGCTGGTTTATTGTAACCTCCAACAACGGCTGGATAAAACTACTCTCCAGCCACCCACTAAAGACATATCTCGTGGCGTTCCCATAATCAGCAACAAGCATCGCCGGGTCTACGCCGATGACTACACTGGTCCCCTCATCATGCCAACCCGCGCCAACAGGCCTTCCAAATGGTGTATCTATTGTAACGCGGTACTGACGTTTAAAGAAAACCTCAACCAACATATCATCAGCAACATTTATCATTATCTCGTTTGACTCCGTCCTCTCACCATTAACCACCCAGTATAGGAATACGTAGCGAGAGGAGTCGTTTTCTGGAATTATGTCGGGTACACTTAGTATGTACTTTCCTTTTGGAAGGTTTATGTCAGCTATGCCGTCGGCGTTAACTGTGTATATTGTTCCGTTTATTCTTATGTTTATTCCTGGAATGTTTGATACGAGCTTTAACTCATAGGTTATTACGCCATATTCTATGCTAACCGTAAATGTTGTTAAAGTTTTGGAGATTATCTTTATGGTTATCTGACGTTGTTCATCCACATATTTCTCACCAACATCTAATGCTGCGTTATTGAGAGACTGGCCGCTCTTTCTGACTACCTTAACTATCCCGCCCCCGCTTGGTTTTGATTCATCCACAACTAATATCAGCACGCCAGCAGAGGGAAGATAACGGTCATATCCTATCTTCTTCCTCAGCTCAATCAAGTAATAGAAACTACTTGTTATGGGGATTTTGATTGCAGCCATGCCGTCGCCTGTTTCCAGTGGTGATAGCGTAATTACGGCGGATTCGCCGCGGGTTACTGTTCTCACACGCTCATCCGCGAGCCAGCCCAGCTTAATCTTGCCCCAACTCGTTAAATGTGCGGGAGAGCTTCCACGGGCAGAAAGGGGGCCGTTCCAAGAGCCTGCCGCCATTAAATCCCATGGGCCTACAAAGTTGTCTGGCTCATCCCGTTGTGCAGTGTTATAAAGGTCTGGAAGCCCTATAAGATGACCAACTTCATGAGCCCACGTCCCCATCGGGCTGTATATGCTAACTATCCCAACAGCATCTATGCTAGTCTCCTCACCCGACGGAAGTCTAAGACCACACGATAGACGAGGACTATAATATGCGCTAGACCAAATATCATACTCATTACCAGTCATCGCTTGGTCATTTCTAGCATGTACGATGATGAAGTAATCATATGCTCTAAGATCAAATAATGGGTCAGCGAGTTGGAATGCTTCATTTATCAGCTGGCAGAGACGGGCATCTATAGACGAGCCTATGTCGTCTCCATAGTAGGTAGATGATTGGCTAACTGTTATCCACGTATCAGGCCTAACTATATCTGTCGTGAATACGCCGTAAGAGACTTCCAGCCAATAGTCGGCCATTCTTTCGCCAGAGGAAACTGCTTCATTAAGCGAGGTTGGTGTGGGTATATCTGGGAAATCCACGGGTATCACCAATACTCTCCTAGTCCCGTACACTGCATTAAGCTGAATCCCAGCCTGTTCAGAACGTTCCACGTAATCTGGTTGATTTGGCTCCAAGTTCTGGATGGCGGCGGAAACGGAATAGACAGAAAAATATACAACAACAGTAAAAATAGTTAACGTGAGTAGTAAAAACCTGCTTAGCGGAATGCCGTTAGGGTGGTGAAGCATTTAGCCAATCCCTCAACCAGTTCCAGTTCTTAACGTTTGTCAAGAATAAATAAAGATAAGACCTCCCCGCCCTCGCGCATTTTGTTATTTTCGCGTAGAGTGTTGAATTTTCTCGGAACTAAGCGAATAAATATTCTATGAGGACTTTTATCTTCCACCCGCTTGGTGAGAAACTATGGTTGACGAGATAATTCTGCTAGGTCTTACTCTTGCGGCTCTAATAGTTCAATTAATGGGTGGCCTCGTAGTTCTGTTATTTATAGAATAACTAAACGGCATAGACTAAAGCTGAAATATCTAACACCATTTATATTAGTCTCAGGCTGGTCTGAGATAAAGGGCAATATAACGTTCTTCCATCTACTCATAACGGAAGGTATATTATTCACACTCCTCATAGTAATTAACGCGTTGGACTTGCTGATTTATACGGGCATATATAGCCGTCTCTTGGCCCTGGCGATAGCTATGACTATGTTTTATGCGCTCTAAATAGTTTATAGAGAGGTAAGCCGGCTCTCAAAGACCGCTAAGGTGGCTGTTGGCTTGTGAATGTGGCGAGAGATTTAAATTAAACACCAAAAGTGCTGTGGAGAGGGGAAGAATATGAGTAAGCCTGTTGACCTCGGCTCGCTTAAGGAGGGGCATAACATAGTGATTGATGGCGAGCCATGTAGGATTGTGGAGTTGGAGAAGAGCAAGCCCGGGAAGCATGGCTCTGCTAAGATAAGGTTGGTGGCGATAGGGATATTTGACGAGGTGAAGAGGAGCTACGTAGGGCCTGCTGATAGCAAGGTAGAAGTTCCCATAGTAGAGAAGAAGAGTGGCCAGGTTGTATCCGTTTCAGACGATAGTGTAAGCGTTATGGATAACGAATCTCTCCAGATAGTTGAGATACCCATGCCCAAAGACGAGAATCTACGTGCCAAGGTAGAGCCAGGAGTAACCGTAGAATATTGGACAATAATGAATAGACATATGTTGGTCAACGTTAAGTAAGTATCTAACCGTTGTTGTGTTGTCCTCCGTCTATTTTTGCGCTGGCTATACCGAGCTTCCTTATTACCGCTAGGTTGTAGGTATATCCGTCAGTAATCGCTTTTAGACTTGCCTCAAGTATGTTACGCGAGACCGCTGTAGTAGCCCAGCGCTTCGCGCCAGACATGAACTCTACAAATACACGGACCGCAGCGGCGGTTCCGTCGCCACTATCTATTACCGCCACCTTATAGTTTACCAGATGCGTATCCTTGAGTTCTGGGAACTTTCTCAGTAATGCCTTCCTTATAGCCTCGTCAAGTGCATGAACGGGACCAACGCCCTCACCAATCTCGGTTATAGCTTCTCCATTTACGTCAAGCGAGACTATTGCTTTAGCCATCTGCCTACCTATATCAAACACCTCAACCCACCATGTCCTTATCTTAAAGAAGTCTAGTCTAACGCCTATTGAGTTGAGGAGTATTAAGCTTACTGTGGCGTCTGCTGGCTCTAGATTATAGCCCAGCAATTCTAGTTTCTTAATCTCCTCTAATGCTCGTGTAAGCTCGTTCTTGTCTAGAGATAATCCTAGTTTCTGCGCCTGGTATTGTAGTGCAGACCTCCCTGACAGCTCGGATATTGATATTATCCTTTCGTTACCAACCAGCGCTGGGTCTATATGCTCGTAGGTTCGCGGGTGTTTGAGCATCGCATCTATATGCACGCCGCCTTTATGAGCGAATGCGTGTCTTCCGACAAATGGATGGTATGGACTTAGCTCGCGATTAGATAACTCCGCCACCAACCGCGCGGTCTGTGTAAGCCGTCTTAACCTCTCAACCCCATCGCCGCCTAAGACTTTGAACCCCATCTTAAGCGCTAGGTTAGGAATTACTTGGCATAGGTCGGCATTACCGCATCTCTCGCCCAAGCCGTTTATCGTCCCCTGCACATGTCTAGCACCCTCCTCAACTGCCGCTAGAGTATTAGCCACAGCCACGCCAGAATCGTTATGAGTATGTATCCCTAATGGACATCCAATCTCTTCACGGACTCTCCGAGTTATCACGCTAAGCTCACTCGGCAACGTCCCGCCATTAGTATCGCAGAGAACAACAACACGCGCTCCCGCATCGTAAGCGGAGCGTACAACAGAAAGAGCATAGCTGGGAGAGTCTTTAAACCCATCATAGAAGTGTTCAGCATCAAAGATAACCTCTATACCATGACTACGCAGATATTCTATTGTATCAGTTATCATGTCGAGATTCTCCTCATCGGTGCAGCGTAGAACCTCCCTCACATGTAGCAGCCATGACTTGCCGAATATGACCGCCGTGCCTACATCAGCCTTGATTATCGAGTCTAATGATGGGTCGTTGCTTGGTCTAGTATCCTTACGTCGGGTACTTCCAAATGCGGCTATTCTGCTGTGGCTAAATGAGATATCTTTTGCTGCCTTAAAGAACTCTGCATCCTTCGGATTGGAGCCTGGCCAGCCCCCCTCAATAATATCAATACCCAGCTCGTCCAGCTTCTCAGCTATGCGGAGCTTTTCATGCAGTGTGAAGGTAACGCCCCTGGTCTGGGCGCCATCGCGTAGTGTGGTATCGAGGGTCTCAACGTAATCGATTCAGACACCCCCAAACTTGTTGTTCTTGTTAGGGTTTTGTCCGTATATTTAATTCTTTCCTGGCCTTACTCCAAATATGCTTCGCGGATATGTAGATATCCGCTGTCGCCGCGCCATTCTTTCTCATAGCTTTTTATTTTTATGCCACGCTTGAAGAGGGGGCAGCTTGTTACGAATGTATCCATCTCACCACCCTCTCCGCAGGGATGGACGCCATAACGTAGCCATAGTTGCTCAAGCTCTGATACCGCCTCCTCATCTAATACCCTTCCAAGCCATCGCTCATCAAGGCCTGCCGCCGAGACAGCGGTGACTATCGCAATAAAGCGGGATTCCACTTCCTCGCGGAGGAGTTCTATTGGTTCTCGTCCCCAGAGCGGTGATAATGTTTTTAGACCAAGCGACTCTGCTATACGCTCAACGCGTGAGCGTTGGTATGTGCTTGCTATAGCCCCTGTTAGTATTCCATCAGCCTCTGAAGCGTGGCGCTCCACCGCTGCCCGCAGGTCTTCAAGCTCCAGCTCCTTCTCCCCCCGTGTATATGCTATAGTTTGCGGAATACCCATAGCCTCCGCTTGCAGATGTGTAAACGCCAGGTTGGGATAGTGGAACATGTAGCTCTCCCTACTCTCAGGGATGACCGTGATTAGCCTTACAACCACATGCCCCATCTGCGTAGCCCTGTATATAGCGTATGTTGAGTCCTTACCGCCTGTATAGAGCGCGATTAGCCTCAAGGGACAAGTTACAAGAATGCTAAGAAATTTATGAAGTATTCCATCATAGAGGCGGGGGAAAGGGTTATGTGTAAGAAGCTCAGCCTGGCGTATTATGCAGGCTGTTGTTGAGTATGTAGGTGATGGTAGGCTCCTAGGCGTCGCAGACTCTAAGCAGCTCATCGTGATGGGGTGGCGTGGTGTAGGGATAATGCCCATGGAGGCGGTGCTTACAGCGTTAGGAGGATGCAGCGCGGTAGATATAGTGGAGATAATCACAAAGTCCAGAAAACAAGTTAATGGCCTTAGAGTGGAGCTTAAGGCAGAGCGTGTAGAAGAACCGCCTCGCGTATTCTCCAAAATAGAAATAACATACATCCTCAAATCTCCTGATGCGACGGAAAACGAGCTTAGAAGAGCCGTGGAGCTTTCTATGGAGAAATATTGCTCGGTTGCTGCTATGCTTCGTAAAGGAGGTGTTGAGATAGGTTATACCTTTAAGCTGGAGAGATAATAGCCCGTAGTAGGCGGGTGGGGGTAGGCTACCTGACGAAACCCATAACAGTGGTGTATGCTGGTAAGAAGCCGCAGGCGGTGGCAGCCGCCAGGAAGCTAGGAGAATTCCTCAAATCCAGCGGCTACTCTACAGCCATACTGAGCCTCCCAGAGTTTGAGGCAAGTGAGGAAAAGCCAAACGAGGGTGTGATAATAGTCCTGGGAGGAGATGGCACGCTTCTCAGGGTAGTAAGATACATAACCTCACAAGACATCGCAATACTGGGCGTTAATTTCGGGAGAAGCGGCTTCCTATGCCAAGCGGAGCCTGGAGAGATGATAGAAACGGTTGAGAGCATACTAGCTAGAAATCCCACGACAGACCTAGTTATGAGGCTCGCCATATACGTCAATGAAGAGTTTGTAGGGAATGTTCTGAACGAGGCTTACCTATCTTCACGCACACCTGGCAGGATTGTAGAATACGCCCTGCGCCAAGATGGGGAGCTTATCCGCGACGTAGCTGACGGCGTCGTGGTAGCCACGCCAGTCGGCTCAACTGCCTATGCAATGTCAGCAGGAGGCCCAGCTGTTGATGAGCGTCTAGACGCCATAATAATAACGCCCATGGCCTCACTTCTCAACATGAAACCCCTAGTTTTACCAGCGTCGCATCCAGTTGAAATAGAAATAAGGAAAGGAGAGGCTCAAATAATGATAGACGGCCACTCCACGTATCCAATAGCTGACGGCCCCCTCGTAAGGGTGAAAAAATCAGAACACCCAGTCAGGTTTATCCACCTAGACCGCGAAAGACCATTCGCCCGTCGCGTGAGGAAGCGCCTCTATGGAAAAATCTGGGAAACCCCGCGTAATAGTGCTTGATACTTCTGCTATATTATCAGGTCAGCTAGAGGCTAATCCAGCCCATAAATATCTGACATGCCAAGGCGTTGTTGATGAGGTTCGCTTCGGTAATCTAGCGCCTGAGAGGCTTGAAGCAGCAATCATGCAGGGATTACTTATTGTGGAGAGGCCCGAGCAATGGGCCTTGGAGAAAACCATTGAAGCGGCAACCATGACGGGAGATATAACAAGCTTATCCGAGACAGATTTGGAGCTTATCGCTATAGCTCTACAGTATAGTGTGGCAAACTATGATGTAAGCCTAGTCTCGGACGATTATGGTGTGCAGAATACAGCCATGCAGCTCGGCATAAGGGTATCTGGCCGCGTCCATCCAGGGATAAGGCGCGTGGTAAAGTGGATACTCAGCTGCCCAGCGTGTAGCTCAACATTTCGCGAAAACCTAAAGACATGCCCGTACTGTGGCGGTGAACTCAGGCGAAAACCAGTTAAGAATCTTAGCACATAGAGTTAAGTTATGCTAAGGAAGCAGCGTCATAGTCTTTTTAAATTACTAAAAATGCGTTGAGGCGGGGAGAGATGGTTAAGAAGGTCGCGCTTATCAAAGGCGACGGTGTGGGTCCAGAGCTTACCCAGGCTCTCATGACTGTTTTTGATGCTTTGAAACCACCTATTGAGATGATTCCAGTAGAGGCGGGGTGTGAATGGTGGGAGAAGAATGGCGGGAGTAGCATGATACCTGAAGAAACGTGGGAGGTCATACGAAGCTCAGACGCCTGTTTTAAAGCACCGACAACAACACCACCAGACCCCAAAGCACCAAGAAGTGTGGCAGTCTCAATCAGGCAAGCGATGGACCTATACGCAAACGTGAGACCGATAAAGACATTCCGCGGCGCTGAGAGCCCCCTGGCCAAGATATTCGGGCCATTTGACTTTGTCTGCGTGCGCGAAGCCACCGAGGGGCTTTACTCAGGTATAGAATTCATGTTTGACAATAATTCCGCCGCGGCGATAAGAAAGATAACTTTCCACGCATCTGAAAGAATAGCTCGATGGGCGTTCAAACTGGCCCAGGAGAAGAAATGGAATAGGGTAATAGCTGTTACCAAGCGTAACATCCTAAAACTGACGGATGGAGTATTCATGAGCGCTGTGAATAAAGTTGCGCAGGAATTTCCTGGAATATCAGTGGAAGAGTATTATATTGATAATATGGCGCAGCAGCTCGTCAAAAATCCAGACAGGTTCAACTACACGGTAATCTTAAGCACAAATCTCTTCATGGATATTCTATCAGAGGCCGCGTCCGGCCTCATCGGGAACATCGGCCTCGTCTACTCGGCCAACATAGGCGACAACTACGCGATGTTTGAACCTGCGCATGGAAGCGCGCCCAAATATAAAGGCCAGGACAAAGTTAACCCAACAGCAACTATACTCTCTGGCGCATGGATGCTAAACTACCTAGGACTAGAAAAATATGGTGAAGCAATATTCAAAGCAACAGAAGACGTTATAGCCGAGAGAAAGCACGTAACATACGACCTTGGAGGCTCGGCCAAGCTCTCGGAAATGGCGCGCGAAATAGCGCGTAAAGCCTCGCAGCTAATCTGATAATAAAACCAAGAAACAAGCCCAAGCCTCACTTATATTGAACAACTATGCGCATAATAGTTAGAAATATACGACGCCCACAAAATGCAATTATTGAGAAGTTTAGACTGCTGTCAGTATCTACTGTTTATGAAGCTATTGGGAAAGACACAAAAGTCGTAATGGATTTCTCTATAAAGCCCAGAGCGGCTGGGATGAAACTCGCAGGCCCTGCGATAACTGTTCAACCATATCCAGCTGATAACATAACTGTTCACAGAGCTATGTTGTTGGCGCAGCCTGGTGATGTTATTGTTGTGGCCGCCCATGGTTCTTTAGGCGCTATGCGGGGTGCACAGATGACGTATCAAGCTATTAAACAAGGAATTGCTGGAGTAGTTATCGATGGAGCCATCAGAGATGCGGCTGAGATAAGAGAGATGGGATTTCCATGTTTACAAAAATAATAAGTCCTATAAGAGCGGCAAAAGAAAACCCAGGCTCAATTAACATAACAATACAATGCGGCGGTATTGTAGTTAATCCAGGAGATATAATAGTAGGAGACGATGATGGAGTAGTTGCTGTACGCCGCGAGTCAGCAGAAGAAATATTAGAAGGGGCATTACAGAGGGAAGCTAAAGAGCGAAAGTTTAGAAAGCTTATTGACAAGAAAAACGTTATTTGAGCTATATGATTTTGATAGGATATTCAAGGAGCGTAATGTAAAGGAGGTTGATAACTATCCATAACATAGCTATCGTTTCCTAATCTTCTTTACCGCTAAGCGGGTCATGACTATTCTCTTCTTTCCAGGCTGAACGACCATCTTGAGCTTATCACCTTCTTTGAAGGGGAACTGGCTGTCAGAGCCTATCTTTGCTGGTATATGTATATAGTAGTAGCTCTTGCCGCTTACGTGGATTTTCTTCCTTAGATAGACGATGGCCGTCAGGGGCATTTCCAGCTTTATGGGCAGCCTGCCTGGGATATAAGAATTACCCATAAAAACAGCGGTAAGTTTATCTACAACATGCCTACCTCACATGCTCGGAAAAAATTATAGATAAAACTATCCTTTAGATGGCCCAAACATCATCTCGCGCCGCATAAGCTGTATCGCCAGCGCTGGGTCAACGCCTTTGGGGCATACCTGGCTGCATGAATCTGCGAAGTGGCAACGCCAAATGCCGTGAGCGCCATCCACGATCCTGATTCTCTCTTCACGGGCCTCGTCGCGCGTATCTATATAATATCTGTATAACTGGGCTAGCGCCTGTGGTCCTGGGAAGCTCTTGTCGGTTGATACTACTGGGCATGCGGAGTAGCATAATGCGCATTTTATGCAGTATGCAAACTGGACATAACGTTCCAGCTCTTCTTCACTCTGCCTGTACTGCTCTCGCGGATTTTCCTGCTCCTCAACATCGCGTCTAATCAGATAGGGCTTTACCAGCTTATGCTTGTTGAAGAACTCGTCAAGGTCTGCGACTAAATCTTTGATTATTGGAAGATTTCTCAAAGGCTGAACCAGTATATACTTGCTCCTCAGCTCAGATATTTGAGTAAAGCAAGCAAGTCTAGGTAGCCCGTTTATAGTCATTCCGCAGGAACCGCAGCTCGCCATCCTGCATGAATATCTGATAGATAACGTGGGGTCTAGGTTTTCTTTTATGTAGATAAGCGCGTCTAGCACTGTCATGCCCCTGAATGTCGGAACTCTATAGTTTTGATAACGCGGCTTTCCACCGTTGGACGGGTCGTATCTATATACTCGTAGCAAGACTTCACTGGTTCCAGACATGCCTAAGCTACCCCCTGAGCTATTGAGTATGCTATGATGATTGTTCTCGTGCCGTATATCACTACGAGTAGAGCCACTACTGTCAATGCCCACGTTACGGCGTGTTCCCATCTTGGAGACTGGTAAAGTTCTATCAATATGACACGCAGCCCGTTGAATGCGTGGAATGCAACGAATAGCAATAGAGCCTCTAGAGAGCCTGCTAGGATAGCGTTTCTATAAACACCCATCACGGCAAAGGGAGAGCCTGCGAACTCTAGATTCTCCTTAACGGGAGCCGTGAGGAATACTGTGCCTATATGGACGGCGCCAGCTACCAATATGCCCAGTCCAGTCAAATAGTGTATGAGCATTAGCGTTCTCTCGCTCACCATAGCTAAGCCAACACCCCGAAGAATGCATTAGTAGTATAGACCAATGCGAAGACCGCAAACGCTATGCTGGCCCAGAAAAGCGCGCGCTGCGTGGGGGACATTGACTGTGGCCTATGCATTGGTTCTGGCCTTGTCGGCCTTCCCAGCCCCCAGCCGAAATGCGCCAAGAAGAGTCTTATCCCGTTGATTGTGTGGAACGCCACAAAGAACCCTATAATAGCCAGGCCAGCGTCAAAGAGTGGGTTGCTTAGGAATTTTATCGTCTCGGTCCAGACGCGCTCAGCGTATTGCTGTGCGTCGGGTCTGATAGTCCATACAGAGGGCCCTCCAACCACGTAGCCAGTTTCAACAATATGGGCTACGAAATACAGTGTGATAACCACGCCACTGATGCGTTGGAGTGTGTAGCTCCATCTCTCAAGCCCATACCTATACGGGACGAGCCAGGTTCTTAGAGCTTCCACAAGGACGGCTAGGCCATTCCTTCTACCAGCCATTAGAACCACACCTCTAGTACTTCCTCTCAACTGGCTGGTATTTGTCTATATGAACTGGAGCATAGCTGAGCTCTGGGCCTTCAACGGTGTAGTGTATGAGTGTGTGGCTTAGCCAGTTCTGGTCATCGCGTTTGGGATAGTCTCTGCGTGCATGGGCGCCTCTTGACTCACGGCGCTGTAGGGCGGCTGTAACTATTATCTCTCCCACGTTAACCATAGCTTCAATCTCAAGCACGTTTGTCAAGTTAGTGTTATACGCCCTACTACTATCTTCAACACCCATGTATGGTAGCTGCTTAAGCTCGCGTATCATCCTAAGACCCTCAATCATGGACTTCTCATCACGGTATATGTGGCAATGAGATTCCATCGTTCTCTGCATCTTTTTCTTGACCTCGTAGGGGTTTATTCGTGGTGCTTTTCCTAGGAGGCCGTCAAAGATTCTCTTCTCCTCCTTCTGAACCTGTTCTGTGGGAAGGCTGCTTGAGAAGCCATTTTCCATCGCATACCTTGCTGCCGCCTCACCAGTTATACGTCCCCAGACCAGACACTCTATAGTGGAGTTTGAGCCTAATCTGTTGGCGCCGTTTATGCTTATACACGCCGCCTCCCCAGCAGCCCAGAGTCCAGCGATGGGCGTAGCGCCGTAGATGTTGGTGTGTATGCCGCCCATATAGTAGTGCGCAACTGGCCGTACTGGAATCTTCTCATTCACAGGGTCTATCCCAGCCAGTTTTACGCATATCTCGCGTATCCCCGCGAGACGGCGTTTAAGCTTCTCAGGCTCTATTACCGTGAGGTCAAGCCACAAGTGGCTCATGCCGTCGGGGCCTTCTACTCCACGACCCTCAAGAATCTCGGTGTACATGGCTCTAGAAACTATGTCGCGGGGTGCCAGCTCCATCTTCTGGGGTGCGTAGCGTTTTAGGAAGCGTTCCTCTTTTGCGTTGAGCAAGACGCCCCCCTCTCCGCGTGCTGCCTCGGTTATCAGTATGCCAGATGGAACAAGCCCAGTGGGGTGGAACTGGACGAACTCCATATCCTTCAAAGGTGCGCCAGCCTTGTATGCTATGTAAAGCCCGTCGGGGGTTGAGGAATGTCCAAAGGTTGCGAAGGTGTACATTCTGCCAGCCCCTCCTGTGGCGATTATACAGCTCTTGGCCTTGACTGCGTGTAGCTCGCCTGTTTTCATCTCTATTGCGGTTAAACCTCTAAAGCGGTTTTCTTCAACGATTAGCGATGTGGCAAACCACTCTTGATAGAACGTTATGTTATCCCACTTGAGCGCGGTATCGTATAACGTCTGCATCTCGAAGAACCCGACCTTATCCTCGGCGAAGCAGGCGCGTGGGTAGCTCATGCCGCCAAATGCCCGCTGGGCTATCCTACCATCCTCACGACGCGCCCAGGGCATCCCCCAGTGCTCCAGCTGGATAATCTCGCGCGGCGCACTATGGACGAAGAGCTCAACGGCGTTCTGGTCTGCTAGAAAATCGCTTCCCTTGATCGTGTCGTATATATGGGACTCGAATGAGTCGCCCTCCTCGGGATAGAGCACGGCGGCTGTCCCTCCCTCGGCAGAAACGGAGTGTGAGCGCATAACCTGGGTTTTCGTTACGACAGCTACTGAGAGCTTGCCTCTGCTAACACGGCTAGCCTCAATAGCGGCGCGGAGCCCAGCGAGACCTGAGCCAACTATTACCACATCATGCTCTAGAACCTCAACCATGAAGCATCGCTCAAGAAGATGTTTGAGCGGCCAATAATAAATAAGTTTGTTAGGGAATTGTGGGGTTTGTGAAAAGCGACTTAAAGTAGACACGTGTTGGGGATGGCTATGCTTGACAGCCCTGCTGTTATACTGGCTTTGTGCTTACTTGCCTATTGGCTTCTCTCCAGGAGGCTTGGTCTAAATCTTTCAGATAGCCGTATTGGTATGGGTAGCGGGCTGCCCTATGGGCTTGACCGCGTGTTTTCGGTAGCTAGTATTGCAGTTGTTGCGGCTGCCGTTGGAGCTCCAATAGCCATCAGTGAGTATGGTGTGTTGCCGACATTATTAACGATTGTGATTGGAACATTATTATTCGGCTACGTAATAGAAAGAGGTGGAGACAGGCCCTTTCTTAACCTGCTATCTCAATCGCTGGTTTTACGCCATGTAAAACTGGCTAAGCTAGCTGTACTTCTATACCTAATACTCATGGGCTCTTTTCTAGCTCTACTCCTGGGAGAGATTATAGTAGCGCATCCATCTATGCCGTTTGCGTTATTTTCGTTTGTTATAGCTGCGGCCTTGTTAAGTCTTTACGTATCCAGATTTAAGACTGGTTTCACAGCATCTCTCATTTCTGCTCTCTTCCTTGGAGTGTTGGGGGCGGTCATAGGCCTTTACTGGGAATACTCCATAGATAGCTCTGCAGCCAACATACTACAACCACTCTCCAACGGAGAAGCGCAGCTTATGGCGGTGTGGTTCATCATACTCATAGTTCTCGTTATAGCGCCAACAATCCATCAAAAGTCGCGACAATTCAAACATCATCTAACGTATCTACTTGCAATAATCGCAATTCCAATCTTGATGCTCATAATTCTTGGCATAGGAATAACATCAATATTGGGCGAATCAGTCTCTGAATCGTATTTGGTGATGCCTCCTGCCAGCGGGCTTATAGTGGAGGAAGCTGTTGAGGCGGGGGGAGAGGCTATTAGGATTATGATGCCTCCAGCTATCCCTGCTCTCTTACTAGTTTTGGCAGCGGCAGTAGCGAATCCAGTATTGGCGCTTCAAAATAATGGTAATGAGATGATCACCATCTCGCGTGCTGCGCGAGGTATTGCATTTATCGTTGGTGTGGTCTTTGCTGTAATAGTTGCGGCGCGCGGTGTGTTGGAATGGGGCTTATCATCTCTGATTAACGGTATCGCTGCGTTGCTTCTGCCTATCTTTGGTGATGTAGCAGCACAGGCTCTGGAGCTTCTCTATTATATGATTCTCTTCTTCATAATTTTTACCGCCCTCTTAACGGCTGCCTCAGCATGGCATAACGTTCTCATATCGTTGGATAGATTTAGCAAACCTGCTTTGCGGGTGGAGTTTTCGCTAATTTTGCTGGCGGTGCCAGCCTTGGTTATTGCTTTTGCGGGTTCCTGGCCTGTTCTCTGGCTTCTCTTCGGGTCGGCCAACTTTATGCTATTTGGGTTCATAGCTCTCTTGGGAGCGGTGCGTAGGGGCGGGAGGAGCTTGCTCCTTCTTGGGCTGGCTGTGGTGGCGGTAGCCCTGGCAGGGGCTACGTGGATTGCCATGGCTCTCCTAGTCTCGGTCAGCCTTTCCCTCCCCTTCACCGAGCAGGCTGCTGGGACTGTAACATTCTTCGGCTTAGAGCCCTTTCTGGTGGCGAATAGCGCTCTCCTAGCCATAACACTCACCTTAATGGCCATCGCGGTTCTTCTCACCGCTGGTATTGTGCGGGCCTATCTTATGCGTAAGGCCAGCGCTGCTTGATGATGTTTATTAATAGCTGCCTACACCATGCCGGGAGAAGGTAGGTGCCCGGCCTTGGGTAATGGGGAGTTCGCTGCGAGGCATTTGAAGGTCGTTAGGAACAGGTTTAGGTGGAGTAGTAGGAAGTATATGATTCGGATGCTTGGGCTGAAGGAGAAAGCTGACCCCCTAGAGGGCGCTCCCATGGGTAGGGGGATAGTTATACAGAAGGTTGGGATAGAGTCGCGACAGCCCAACTCAGCCGTAAGGAAGGCCGTGAGGGTCCAGCTCATAAAGAACAGTAAGGTCGTAACAGCCTTCCTACCAGGTGATGGCGCGCTCAATGTTGTTGATGAGCATGATGAAGTGCTCATAGCGGGCATAGGCGGCTCTATGGGCAAGAGCATGGGCGACCTCCCTGGCGTGAGGTATAAGGTTATTTTGGTTAATGGCGTTCCGTTGGATAGGCTGATAACTGGAGAAGTAAAGAAACCACGCAGATAGCTTTACAAAGCCTAAACTAGGGAGATGAGAAACAAGTAATCAGCTCACGCGCCTTCTCAATCCCCTAGATGTTAGCTCTCTCCTTTCAACAAATTTCGCATAATAAAGCTTCGCTGCATTCATGATGCTCTCTTCACCTAGTTTCATTCCCATATCTGCGACTAGTATAGTAATTATAGCATGGCCCATCGTCTCCAGAATCCGCTTAGCATGAAACTCTACCTCATACGCTGTCATGTGGGCCATTTTCCCAAGCATACTCTCAATGACCTTAAGAGCCTTTGATGCCATCTCACTATCCACCAAGCCCTTCATATCATCCAACAATGGCATATGGGCCTTTTTCTTCACTATTGCCTCAAGCATATCCAAAGCCTGTATGTTACTCGTTCCTTCCCATATCGGAGTGATGAGAAACTCGCGATGTAGGCGGAACCTCGTCAGAAACGCTCTGAAACTCCTGAACAGCCTTAAACATAAGAGCCAGACCACCGTCAATCAGCAGCTCCATCTCAAGAAGGTCATGCACGACTAGGGGATGCTCAATCAACTTCTTCCCAAAGGCTCTCCTAAACCGAGTATAACCCAAAGCCTCTAGAAACGCCTTACGCGCTATGCCCAGAGCTCCAGCAGAGTTGGCGAGGCGTGAGAACCTCAAATCCTCAAGCACATAGTAGATTCCCTTCTCCAGCTCCCCAACTGGATATGCTACCGCGTCGTTAAACTCTACCTCACCCGTTGGGACGCTCTTGGTAGCGCTCTTCAGCTTAAGCCGCCTTATCGTGAAATTTGCCGAGCCGTCAGGACGTGTGCGCGGAACTAAAAAGAGGCCTACCTTAACACCTGGAGGAGCGCCCTCAGGCCTGGCTGTAACCAAAGCCACATCCGCAAGACCAGCATTACTGGTAAAATACTTCCAACTACCCGAAAGCCTCCAAGAGTCGCCGATTCTAACAGCCTTGGTAAGATTAGCCCCTAGGTCGCCTCCTCCCTGAATCTCAGTAAACCACGTAGCCCCATACATTATAGGCTCAGCCTCGCCTATCAAATGCGGAACGAAGCGCTTAAGCTCACCACCGCCATATTTGGCAAGAGCATACGCGGTCTGTATAGTTACGGTGAGTATGCAGGCTATTCCGGGGTCAGAGACCAGGTATATTGCCGCGAAATGCTCATGCCAGCTACCACCCCTGAAAGGTGGTTGGTTAACCTTATACTCGCGCATCAGCCTCTCAAGAACCCAACGCTGGGCTTGGTCAAGAAGAACAGCATCAACACGCTCACCCCTAATACTCCACATAACATGCCGCGGGTTCGCGAGCTTATCCACATAACCTGCAACCTCGTAAAGCTCCTTGCCAGCAAAAAGCGCCCAGCGATGATAAGTTGGGTGTTCTCCTAAGAAAATGTTTGAGAGTCAGCCTGAGGGGCTTATCAACCTCCTAAACATTAGTCCCATACACGCTTGAGATATGATGATAAATACTCCCCTGCGTCATAGCTGAATCAATAAGTCTTCATGAGGCTTTATCATTTTCGGCCTAATCGTCCTCATCATCGCTGTCGCTGGATTCTTCATCAACCATCTCCTCACTCTCTTCCAGCCCTGCCTCTATAATTGATAGATAATGAGGGTCTATGTCAGGTAAGTATGAGCTGGTTAGACTCTCCTTGAGAGCTATCCCACCTACTAGGCCTGCGGTGAGCATGAATGGCAGCCATTCACGGTTCTCTTTCATAATCCTCGCAAGCTCGTTGCCATCTCTACTTTCCGAGGCACGTTTAATAGAATCCACTACACTGCTTAGTGAGTATTCAGCCTGTCTAAGAGAGCTCACACCCATATCTGTCAGCTTATAGCTAACCCGCGAGACAAACAGGAATGAGCGCTTCTCCGCTATAGCATAGCCGTAGGATAGCATCTTATCTAATATGAGTCTAGCCTCATCCTCTCCAATCTTGGCGATGTTGGCAACCCTTCTCGGCGAGTATCTTCCCTTATGAATCAAATAGAGAACCAACAACTCATTAGGGCTTAACATAATCCCCATCTACATCAACGGCCTATTCCCATCAGCCGCTGCTTATATCAGTTGTCTAGAGCGTAGTCTGGCGCCTCATGACCTTCTTAAGAACCCTTATCTCATGTTCAAAATCTATACGGCCATGGGTTATGAGGCCGCCGCCAAATGACTTAGGTATATGCAGCAACTCGTGGAGTATTATGTTCTCCTTCTCAGCTTCACTCAATTTATCAAAATTTTCCGAAATAAACTCTATCACATAAACAGGCTTCATTCCCAAACCCGTAAAGAATGCTTTTGAGGCTGAGTGTATCCTTGCATAAGTCCCGCGTGATTGAGAGCCATAGCTTCGCACACACCTAACGCGGCTTGTATCTATGTAGTTAAGCGCCGCCTGCTCCACTATCTGCTTTACGCGCCTTTCCAAGTCTGGAGCTGGTTTATAGCGTATCATGCCCTAGCACGCGCCGCAGCCCAAAGTAGTAGCCCTATGCCATATCCTTAATGTATATTTCCTGCATGGACCCCGTGAGATTGGAATGAAAGGAATTTGGCGTATAACCGCTGCTCTTACTCTACTCCTATTAATTATAGCCGCCCTCATCTCAACACAACAAAAAACTGGAGAAGAAGTCAAAATCCTCTACGCGGGTTCTCTAATATCCCTAATGGAAACCAGCATAGGGCCAGCATTCGCACGCGAAACGGGTTTTAGATACCTGGGAGAGGGCCATGGGTCTATCCAAAATGCATACATGCTGATAGATGGCCAGCGTTTCCCAGACGTATTTATCAGCGCAGGCACAGAAGCGATGGAGCTTCTCATGAAGAATGAACAACCATTAGTATCCTGGTACATGACTTTTGCTGCAGATGAAATAGTAATAGCATACAATAAGAAAAGCCCAGCAGCAGGTCTTCTTGAAAAAGCAGCGCGTGGCGAGCTACCCTGGTATGAAGTCTTATCCAAGCCTGATATACTTTTTCTCCGCACAGACCCGGAGCTTGACCCAAAGGGGTATTATACCGTAATAATGGCGCGGCTCGCTGACATATTTTATGGAAACTCGTCAATAAGTAGTTCTATTCTAAGGGGTGAGCGTAATCTGGATTTCATAAGGCCTGAAGAGGTGTTGATAACGTTGCTTGAGTCTGGTGAGACTGATGCGGTGAGCGCTTACTTGCATGAGGCTGTTGAGCGAGGTCTACCGTTTATACAGCTACCGCCTGAGATAAGTCTGGGATATCCAGAGTTCGCAGAGTTCTACAAGAAGGCTAACTACACAACTGAGAGTGGAAATGTTATAGTTGGCAAGCCGATAGTCTTCGCTGTTACGATTCCAGAAACCGCTAATAACGTGGAAGGTGCGCTTGCTTTCATAAGGTTTCTCCTCTCAGATGAGGCTGGAAAAATTATGGAGAAGCATGGCTTTAGGAGGATAAGGCCGCAGATACATGGAGAGGCTCCACAGGAGATAATTAACCTACTTAAGAGGGTTAATCATGAGTAGCGCATAAGGAATAGCCTTGGCGTTCGCGGCTATCTTAATAATCCTAGCATGCGTTCTTCTAATCTACATAATACTACCCATAGCTGGGGTTTTCTTCAGAGTGGACATCTACAACGTGGCCCAATCCTTCTCCAGGCCCCAGCTTATTTCTGCTCTCGGTCTTAGTATCCAGACCGCTACTATTGCGACTTTCTTAGCTGCCCTAACTGGAGTACCCCTAGCGTATATCTTGGCTCGCGGCAGTTCTCGTCTCTCCGACATTATCAGGGTTCTGGTAGCTCTCCCACTCGTCTTTCCTCCCCTCATAGCTGGTGCAGCACTCCTAAACATATACGGCTTAACATCACCAATAGGCCAGCTTGCCCGCGAGCTAGGCATACAGCTAACCCAGTCTCCCATAGGTATAGTGCTGGCTCAACTCTTCGTCTCCTCACCATTCGTAGTCCTTTCAGCCGCAGCAGCATTTGAGAGGATTGATAAATACTATGAGTATGTCTCGCGCACCCTAGGCAAAAGCCCTGGCGAGACATTCATACGCGTAACCCTCCCATTAGCTTGGCGTGGAATAGCTACGGGGCTTATACTGGCATGGATAAGGGCTATGGGCGAATTCGGAGCCACGGTCATGATGGCATACAACCCAAAAACAGTCTCGATACAGCTTTGGGAGGATAACGCCGTAGGCGGCCTCAGCATGGCGCTACCTGGCGTTGTAGTAGTCATATTAACCATACTCATATTATTGGCCGCGTGGGCCTGGATATCGCTTGGGAGACAGAGGGAATCTGGCTCACCACTATACTAGAAAATCCTAAGGTGACTTTGTCATGCTAATCCTGCGTAACGTCGTTAAGCAGGTCGGCAGGTTCAGGCTAGGGCCAGTGAGCCTTGAGGTTGGTGATGAGACGCTGGTGGTGCTTGGCGTTAATGGGGCTGGAAAGACCACACTCCTAAACCTCATAGCAGGGATACTGGAGCCTGACGATGGGGAAATAATACTCAATGGCCAGCTCCTCAACGGAGAGCCAATAGAGCGGCGAGGCGTTGGATACATCTTCCAACGACCATATCTATTCCCACACATGAGTGTGAAAGAGAATATAGAGTATGGTCTAAGGCGTGGTGAAGAAAATAATATTGAGAAGTTTCATTACGTAGTTTCGTTACTGGGCATAGAGAATATACTGAACCGTGATGTGCGTGGACTAAGTGGGGGAGAGGCTCAGAAAGTTGCCCTTGCCCGCACTCTCGTCTCAACACCTAAGATACTGCTACTTGACGAGCCGTTAGTCCATCTTGACGCGGTGGCAAGACGCGAATTACTGCACGAGCTTAAGCATGTATTAAAAGTACTCAAAATCCCGAAGATATACGTAACCCACGAGGCGCGCGAGGCGCGTGTAGTGGCAGATAGGATAGCTGTATTGGATTCTGGGAAGGTTGTTGAAGAAGGAAGTAGAGAGGAGCTTCTTAAAAATCCAAAAACCAGCTATCTAAGACGTTTTTTGGAGGAAGAGTAGATTATTCGCGACGTAATTTAACGCCGTCGCTAAAGCCTGATACTATAAGTTGATGGTTGGGGAATTTTTCCTTAAGAATCCCGACGACATATTCCAGTTCATCTTCATAAACTAATGCATGAACAGCTCTCCCCAGCATATTCTGCGCATAACCTATTACTGGTAGCTTCTCGAATTCCCTGAACATGGTCTTGACATCGCTGGTTGCCAGTCCTGTAGTTTCTGCAAACTCGCGCGACTTTTGTAGGAAGTTCTCAACTGTAGGATTATCTAAAATCTCAGAAAGCTTTGCATCCCCCACCCTCTCTATATGGCGTAGCCTCTCAACGTCTCCCAGTATCTCTGGTGTTTTGAGAGGCCCAGCAACTAGCGCTATGAGCCTGCAGT
This sequence comes from Candidatus Pelearchaeum maunauluense, assembly GCA_030059675.1. GTDB lineage: Archaea > Thermoproteota > Nitrososphaeria_A > Caldarchaeales > Caldarchaeaceae > Pelearchaeum > Pelearchaeum maunauluense. The sequence goes on from JANVYQ010000006.1 coordinate 83,075, forward strand.
GTGGTGGTAAGGGTATAATGTCCATTAACGCGTTATCAGGGGAGCCTTCGCGTAAAACTAAGACTAGGCCGCTTAGCGTGGCTCCTATCTCGCTGTTAAGGCCAGTCTTGCATCTAAGCTCTATGTAGTGTGTCTGCCTTATTGCCTCGTTCATGGTCATCGGCCTTCCAGCTGCTAGAGAGCCTGCCAGGAGAACGCCCATAGCGCTTGCCGCGCTTGTGCCAAACCCTGTTCCTATGGGAACGTGAATCTCATGCTTAATGTGAATAGTGCCGCTTACTCCTATCATATGTCTAAGGACTGTTGCAGCTTCGCGTGATGGTGGAAATTCAAATGCGTTGCCATTAATTGTTATTCTTGTAATCTCCTCATCGGTATCTTCAATTGAGACCCATGTTTCTACTCCATCTTCAAATGCGAATCCTCCTCCGCGTGCTCCAGTTTGGTCAGGGTTTGTTCTCAGCTTCTCGCCGTCTAGTATCTTTGGTGAGAATATGCTGGAGAGCGCCGCTGGTATGCGCGCGTATGCTCTCTGCATTTTCTTCGCGCCTTAGTCTTGACGCATCCACGCTGGCATGGCTCTCTTAACAGCCTTCACAAGCGGCGGCAGTAAGGCTACTAGAAATGGTATCTCTGAGAGATAGGTCCAGAGGAACAGCACAAGCGCCGCATAGAGCGGTGCGTTGATTAGCCCGCTGGGGAGTGCTAGAAACTGGCTATAGGCCCAGACACCGACGCCTATTATGGCGCTGCCCACGAGGAGTCCTAGGGATGACGACGCTAGTAGGCGGGCGTTTTCATGTCTTATCGCGGTGTAGGCCAGGCCTCCGCCTATGGAGAATCCCGCTAAGGCTAGCATGAGTAGTGCTCCTATGCCGACTGAAGCCCCAGCTACCGCTAGGAAGAATGTCGCAACCGCTGGCTCTCCAGATAGTAGGTATGCCGAGACCAGGCTCACGGCCGCTAGTGGGGCTATTAGTAGGCCTCCCAGCGTTGGCTGTGGATTCCATCTCTTGGCAGCTCTATACGCTACCCCAAGTATGTAGAAGCCTAAGACGTTGGCTGGCACGCCTACCGTGAGGCTGAGTAGCGCGTTCCCATGTATGAGCATGTCGCTTATGAATATGCCTATCCCCGCGCCTGCCGCGCCTATCTTGGGGGAGAAGAGGACTGTGAAGAGCGCTGGTATGAAGACCACTGGCCAAAACCTTACGGTGCCAAAGAGGGGGGCGAAGATTCCGAGATACGTGAGATACCCTATCCCTGCGTATAGCGCGGCGTTCAGCGCTATTAGCATGGTTTCCAGGGATATGCTCATGGTTCTTTGTTGCGGCGAGCTTGCCTCCATGCCTGTTCGCATGTCTCCTAGATTCTACTGATACTATTGCCTTATCTCCATAGTCTATATAGGCTAATGAGAACGAAACAACTCTTCAGCTATACTAGCGCCGCTGCTGGTTCCTATTCTGTCAGCCCCAGCCTCAATCATAGCGAGCGCGCTCTCCAGCGTCCTTATACCGCCAGCAGCCTTAACCCGCGCCTTACCCGCTACTACCCTCTTCAGCAGACGCACATCTTCCACCGAAGCTCCAGATGGTCCAAAGCCTGTTGAAGTCTTCACAAAATCAGCCCCAGCCTTCACTACAAGCTCAGCAGCTACCCGCTTCTCATCCTCACTTAGGAGACCGCACTCAATAATCACCTTCAACAAAGCTTTATGCCGCTTACAAACACTAGCAATACTGCGTATTTCCTTCAACACATATCTATAGTTGCCCGACTTCAGCGCTGGTAAGTTGATTACCATATCAATCTCGTCGGCGCCTTGTTTAAGCGCAAGCCTAGCCTCATACACTTTCACCTCCATCAACGTAGCGCCAAGCGGAAAGCCGACTACAGTGCAGACTTTAACTTGGGATGAGCGGAGATGCCTAGCTGCTAGAGGGACATAATAGGGATTAACGCACACGGATGCAAACCCATAGCGTTTCGCCTCCGCGCACAACCTAATTATATCGTCCCTCCGCGCCTCAGGTCTGAGGTTTGTATGGTCTATGAGCGATAAAACCCTACGCGACTCAACATTCACGGCACTAAATTATGAAGAAACTTCATGAAAAGCCTTACCATCTCTCCTATTGTATTGGATGAAACTCTCTACGAACTCCATCATATTCGTAGATTATGCGTGTCGCCTGGCCATCAAACTGAAAACCATAATCATATAGGAAGTATGAGCGTGCCTCAACCCTGCTTACTGTTATCTCCTCAGTGTGGAAGACTTCATCTCCACGTATCCATTTAATCCGTATGGTTAGGTCGTTTATGTCTTCGTTTGAGTAGTTTATTATGAAAACGCGAACTATCCTAGCATCTGGTAGATTATCGCGTGGAAAATAAAGCTCGGTTATCTTAACCTCATAATCACGTTCAGCTATGTTATTTTCTACTAATAACTGCATTGCTAGATATACGTTGAGAGTTAGTGAAACAACCAGTCCTATTAGTAGCATCCTAGTCCGCATACTTGCTGCATGAGATTTTACTACGTCGCTAAATAGGTTGACCTGAGGTGCCTACCGCTTTTCTAAGAATATCTAAGCTTACTGGCTTATCCTTGGCGCTAACGGCAAGCAGATGGCCCTGATGGTCTAATAGAGCCAGCACCCTTTCACCAATCTCGCGACGACGCTTATCAAAGTATCTCACATTTGTCTTGTCGTCGCAGGCTAGATTAACGTCGTAAATACTGTATATGAGGGAAGCTGTCGGTGCGTAGGGTATCCTTAGGTCTGTCCTGTATCTTATCTCGCGCGACTCTACTACAATACCCATAACGAGCCGCCTGCGTCTTCGCTTGCTCTCCATCCTGAACATTCGGAATGTGAAAGCCGAAGCGGCGCCTAGAACTATCGCTATGAGCGGAGGCTCATGCTCTAGGAATAGGAGAGCAAGCGCAACACCCCAGAGTATGACGTTAACCTCTATTAAGAAAACTCGTACTAGCCTGTCGTTTTTGACGATTTCCTCGAAGCTTAATGGCTGTTGATTTGGCTCCAATCTCTGCCCAGGCCTATCTGTTAGACGCCGTACAAAAACTTTGAGCGCTCCTCCTATGTCTTGACGCTGCGTTTCATGTATGTTATGGCGGTGAAGACCATCCAGAGTAGTGCTAGGAGAAGCCAGAGAATTATGTATAGTGGCTCTGTAAGCCCAAGCACGTAGAGGGCGGCGAGTATTGCTATGGGTAGTGCAGTCATCAGTAGTGCTAGAAGTGTGGATGCTAGGAAGAGACACTTAACCTTCTCCGGCACCTCCCGCAGCCCTCACGAGATAACGCCATATTGGTAAGATGTACCTATTAGCCTGCCTTCGGCGAATCTATGCTCGCTGAAGAACTCTGGATTGACCACATCGCTCTTTCCATCGCGGAGTATAAGGTCGCTGACAAGCATTCCGAAGGCTGGGCAAAGCTTAAACCCATGGCCGCTCATACCCACGGCGTTGTAAAGGTTTTCAAACTTGGAAGACCTCCCAATTATGGGGTGCCAATCAGGGGTTATGTCGTATAGCCCTATCCAGCCCCCTGCGGCTTCGGCCTTCACCATGCATGGAAAGCGCCGCGAGATTAGCTCGCCATAGCTCATGAACGTATCCATGCTTACGCGCTCATCCAAGTTAAAGGCTGTAGGCTCCCTCTCCCTACGTGAGAGGTCTGGATTTATACTGCCCATATACGTCTGCGTATCCCCAAATGGGCGCATGTAATAGTTATTCGGCAAATCCGCAAATACTATATGCTCCCCCCTAAACTCTTCAGGCCTCTTCCAAACCGCTATCTCCTCCTTCACCACCTCAACAGGAAGATTCAAACCAATCATGCTGCCAAGCTGGTTAGTCCATACTCCAGAAGCATTCACAACCACATCAGCCTCAAAAACCTCCTTATCAGTCAGCACGGCCTCAATCCTGTTTCCACCAACCCTGAAACCCTTTACCTCGGTCTTCGTCTTTATTATACAGCCGTTACGGGCTGCTGCTTCGGCGAATGTCTGCGCGGTCATGACGGGGTCTGCGTAGCCTGATTCGGGCTCGTAGGCAGCTCCAGCGAGTCCGTTAGTATCTATCTGGGGTTGTATCTCCCTAAGCTCCTCTGGCGTAATGAGCCGCGTATTTATCCCCAGCGAACGCTGCATTTCTATATTCTTCTTAAGCCCTTCTAGGTCTTCTTGACCCGCAGCTATGGCGAAACCGCAGGCCCGAAAGCCTGAGGGGCCGCCTATTCTACGCTCCAGCTCGCGTAGAACCTCCCAGCTAATGAGCGCCATGCGTGCTACTTCTGGCGTGCTATAATGAAGCCGAACAACGGCCGTTGACCTACCTGTCTGACCCCACGCGACGTACTGTCTCTCTAACAATACAATACGCCCTGCGCCCCGTTCAGAGAGATAGTAAGCTATGCTGGTTCCAGTGGAGCCTCCCCCTATAACTAGGACATCAGCCTTCATGCATGGTGATATGGTTAAAGCCTTGTGATAAGTGTTCAGCGCTTTTGCTTGGTAAGTCTGAAGAAATACCAACAGCTAAGAGGACTTTCACTGGGTCGCTTCTCTATAATGACTTCTATCTCATCCCCTATCGCTATATCCTCATAACGGGCATTCCTAACTATTCCTGGGAGACGTGCCTCTCCCAACTCTGCTATAGCTACAACATACGGCAACTCCGCCCTTGATGCTGATACATGAATCTCGGAATACGTGATTATTCTCCCCCTGTGGGGAAGCTCGACATAGCCCGTCTCCGCTCCGCATTCTGGGCATCGCCGCCTAGGAGGAAGACTACATGAACCACACTCACCGCATTTGGACGCTAGTATCCTGCCTTCGCAAAGCGCCGAGAGGAACTCCGCGCTCATACCGCCAGCACGTGAACCACGGCGGTAGAGTTTACGCCTCCCTCATTAACCGCTATAGCCTTCTCGGCATCTACTTGTCGTTTCCCAGCCTGCTTAGTGAGTTGCTGGCATATCTCATAGATTTGTGCCAGGCCCGAAGCTCCTACGGGGTGGCCGCGAGCCTTAAGCCCGCCGCTGGTGTTGACAGGTATCTTACCGCCTCTCTGGGTCTCTCCCTCACGCGCAAGAATATAACCACAGCCCCGTGGTGCAAATCCCAGAGCCTCATAAAGGAGTATCTCGTTTATCGTGAAGCAGTCATGAACCTCGGCGAGCTGTATATCGCTTGGCTTTAGCCGTGCTTGTTTGTAAGCCTTCTCGGCTGCCGAATGAACCGCGCGGGGCCATGTTAGGTCGCGCCGCTGCGATATGCTGAGAGTGTCGGATGATACCGTTGAAGCAAGTATTCTAACGGGAGTATCGGTATATCGCCGTGCAGCCTCCTCGGAAGCAACTACTACAACAACGGCGCCGTCACTTATGGGCGCTGAGTCAAGAAGTTTGAGAGGACGCGCCACCGGCCTGCTATTCATACACTCCTCCACAGTTATCCTTCTCTGTATATGCGCTTTAGGATTATAGAGAGCGTTTTCATGATTCTTAACGGCTATGAGACATAGGTCCTCTTCTTTTGCTCCAAAATCATGCATATACCTCCTAGCGAGCATGGCGTATTGGGCTGGGATTGTTATGCCGTTGAGCTGGTCTAGGTAATAGTCGCTGGCGCTCATCAGAGAGTCTGTAACCTCTTCTGTGTTTTTGGAGGTCATCTTCTCCAGACCCACCGCCATGGCTACTTTATACAGACCCGACCTTACAGCCATGTACGCCGTATGCAGGGCTAAGGCTCCTGCAGCTGCGCATGCCTCTACGCGGTAGGCCTCGCGCATCAGGAGGCCAGCTCTCTCGGCAACCAGCGCCCCATACATTATTTGATGCTCATAACGCTCGGACTGGACTCCCACATAAACAGCCTCAATATCGCGTGGTTCTATGGTGTTGGTAGCCTCGTTAAATGCCTCAACAAAAAGCTCTACTCCATCTTCCTCGCGCTTCCCTATTTTTGACATGCCTGCCGCAACTATGTAGCACAAGCTAGCGTCGCGGTTTTCCAAGGGTCATATAACGGTTTTAGCTGGAAAGCCCTATCTTCTTGCACGGGTATGATTGTGTTATAATATTTCGAAAATACCGGGGAAAATCATCCGCAGGGAAACTCAAACCCAATCCTGTAGAGTTTCCCCATATACCTTATTTTGGCTGCTCTTTCGCTCAAGTCAATACGACATTTCTCCTCTATCAGTTTAATGAGCTTAGCTGACCTATCTTTATCTAATGTAAATACTGCTGGTTTGACAAATAGGTCGTAATAGTCGCGGGGGAATCTCTTTAGCGTGTCCTCAAGCTCACGGTCAGCCACTGGGAACGCGTCTATCAACTCGGTAAAGCCGTTGAGCTCCTCCTTATTCAGTTCGCAGCATGGCTCGCCTTCTAGGATGCGTACAACCTTAAACCTGATAGTTGCGGGTGATGCGGATAAGTATGAGAAGTGCATATCTCTATTATGGGTTTGGCGCGATAAAAAGCTAAAGGCTATTTTGTGCGTATGCTGGTTTGTGCAGCCTTTTCCAACTCTTCCTTAAGTTCCTCAACTTTCTTCTCTACACGCTCTCGCAGCTCATTAAACCTCTTACGTATCAGCTCCTCATGCTCCAATCTTCATCTCACCCTCCTTACGACGCTCAAGAACCCGCTTCACACGCTTCAATTTAACGAAATCCTCCCTCTCACGTTCTTCAAGAGTCGCAGCTATAAACCTTATCGAGTCCTGGTACCGCGGTATTATCAGATGCTCAAGCGCATTAAGAAGTCGTTGAGTCTTCTTCAACTCCTCGGCCATCCTGAATATAGCGTTCTCAAACTCCGCTACCCTACATATTATAGGCAGGAGGGCTCTAAACTTCATCACAGTATTGTCAAACGCCGATATAGTATCTGCAAAGCCGTAGGTCAGTCCTACTTTTCTCTCTTCAACCACCACCGATGGAATCCTTATCCCTATGATTGTCTGCTCCCTTACGCGGACGCTTAATGTCTCGGGCATAGTGGATGCCATGCCCTCGACCTTCATAGGGCCCATAGTCATGTAACTCTCAAAAAGCGCTGCATAAGCTTCTGAGAGGGGGCCTGTTAACTTCTCCCTCTCCTCTTCAACCCTTTCAATCAGCTCGTTAAGCCGCCGCACAAGAACATCGCGCTTGTCTTCAAGAATCCTATAAACGCTCCTCGCAACTTGGAGAGAGCGTCTAATCCTAATCATCTCCAGCTTTGTTGGAAGAACCTTGCCGCCAAAGCTAACGGACAACTCGCAGTGACCCCGGAAACGCCTTGTAAAGCCTATTATTATCCCTTAACAGCAGGCCACTCTGTCAGCTAACTCCTCTTATTATCAACCATCTTAATACATTCTTCAATAATATCCAACGACTCCATCAAAACATCCTTCTCTATTGTTAGAGGAGGCTATATGCGTAATGTCCAGTCCCCATGATCCATTAGTGGAACTACGCCCCGCTTGATGGATTCTAGATATACTTGGCGGGTTGCTTGGGGGTTTCTTGTCTTCAGTTTCTTATCCTTAACAAACTCTATAGCCATGAGCATTCCCTTCCCGCGTACATCACCTACTATGTTGTAGCGTTCTGGCCAGTCTTGCATTCGTTTGAGAGCTTCTTCACCAAGCTGTGCTGCGCGTTCAACCAGCTTTTCGCGCTTCATAATGCGTATGTTCTCTATGGCTGCTAGACATCCTGCAGGATGTCCTCCGAATGTTGTTCCATAGTCTATCTCCTCGCTGGCCATGGCCTCTTCACTACCATAAACCGCCGCTATGGGAATATGCCGCCGCACAGCCCCTTACCCAGCGGCATAAGCTCTACATCAATCCCCCAGTGCTCTATCGCAAACCATTTTCCCGTCCTACCAACCCCAGTCATAACCTCGTCAGCTATTAGAAACCATCCATAGTTGTCCGCAAGCCGTCGCAAGCCGTGTATAAAGCTGTCGGGTGTATCCATATACCCGCTTCACATGCTATAGGCTCAAACAAAACACCCGCTATGCGCTCTGGACTAGCTACATATGTGAGGATATAATCCTGAATATAGTCTATGATGAATTTTCCCCACCCCTCACCCGTCATTTGTTCAGGTTTCCTATACGTGTCAGGGTAAGGTAGGATTATCGCCCCGCTTCCATAGAGTGTTTCATAATTCTTCCTTATGTCGGCGCTTTCTGGCCCGTAACCAAATGTTCCAGTATAGTAGCCGTGGTACTGGCCCATGAATGTCATTATATGAGGCCGTTTCTTCACACCGACGCAGGATTTCACAGCCGCATCAACAGCGCCAGTACCAGAAAGCTCCAACGCCACGCGCGTAAGCTTTTTAGAAGGCGCTATCTAAGGCAGCTCCTCAACCAAGCTAAAAACAGGCTTATGGAGATTAAGGCCATAGATTAGAAAACCATACTGCTTCAACCCTTCAATAGCCGCTTCCAAAACCTCTGGATGAACATTCCCTATATTGTTGGTCGACCACTGGCTGGTCAGGCCGACAAACTTTCTGCCCTCAACATCTATTAGGTAAGAGCCCTTAGCTCCTGCGACTATAAACCCAGTTACTATTGTCTCCTCACCCCAAAACTTCTTGGGGAGCATTCGTCTTGCCAGTTCTAAGTATTCAATTGTTGTTTTAGACCCGGTATAGTAAGTCATGCAGCGCGGCGCCTTAGAGCAATGGGTTACCGTAAAATATGAGGCGCCGCGCTGCTATTAAAGAGTTAAAGATTCTTGCTAAACCAGTGGAATTACTCCTTCAGATGTTTTGACGTAGCTATGGATAGCTCTCTCAGAAACCTCTTCAATTATAGGCTCAGGGTCAAGCTGCTCTGGAACCATCACACCATACCCCTCAATATCCTCTTCAGCTAGCATCTTGGCAACTACCGCGGGAACGGTGCCTGTAAGATAGGCGGTTGCACTAGTCCTAAACTGCTTATAAGCATCCACATGGCTCATGAGCGTATACATCGTATACGTTACTATGCGCCCATCTTTCTCGCCTGTTACCTCTACGACAAGGCCTGCATGGCCTTCTATGTAGCGCGAGACATCTGCGGGTTTGGGAATTAGTGAGAAAAGCACGTCCTTCGGAGCTATCTTCATGCCGTTTACAGAGAGCTTTCTGGCTCTAAGGAGGCCTATCTTCTTGAATAGCTTAAGAGCTTGAATCAGCTCGTCAGATAAGGCTAGCTTAAAGTCTACGTATCTTATTCCCTTTCTGATGAAGCGGGGCAGTGTGAATACCTCTTCATGGTTTACCGAGTAGACTGGCTGCCTTCCTATTGGTTCTGGGAAATAGTATATCTCGTGGCCTCCGAATGGTGGGAGACGCTTATACTCGCCGTCTTCGTATATGTAGGAGGGGCATAGAACCTCATCAAAGAAGACCTCTGGAGAGAAAAGCACCACTATCGGGTGTTTCCTACTCTTGGATACTTCACCATCCCTTATCCTAATTTCAGACACCTTATCCAGCTTATCAGCTGCGTATCTCGCATATAGGTTAGACAGTCCAGGGTCCTCGCCCAAACATATTAACGCCAATAGCTCTTTATTCTTCCAACGCCTGTCCTGAGCAATCTGTTCCTCCAATTCATCACTCGCGAGGTCTATATAATTCACGTCATTCTTCAGGCATATCTCCATTAGCTGTAGGTTAAAGTCTGGTTTTGATGCGTTGAGTAGTAGGTCATGGTTCTTTATTACTTCTGTAAGATATTCAGGCTTTGAAGCGTCAAGTAGCTCTATGCGCACTCTCCTATTTTTTATAAGGCGCTTAACCCTACGTAGTCTCCGTATATCTACATCAGCGACGGTTAGAGATATGCGGCTGCTTTCTGCTAGATGACGCGCTATAACCTGACCTACAGCGCCTACTCCTAGGATAAGAGTCTTCATGATATACCACCATAGCTGGCATAGCCGCGGGAGCTTACGCTAAAAGCCCCCATCAGAGGGTCGTCACAATCAGAATCCTCCTCTAACAGCCTCCCAGCCCCTTATGCTGCGCAGCGACCACAGCCGCCAACGGCAAGAGAGACGCATCTGGCGGCCATGTTGTCGCCAGTGTTGTTCAGCACAGTCCCGTATTTATGCATTCGGTCTTAAATATCTCTGGGAAGCTCAACAATAGACTATTTCCGCAGAGCGCTTATATATTATTCTGTGACCTCGCTCAGGGAAGGGCTGGAAATGGCTGGTAGGCGTGATGTTCTGAAAATAGCTGTAACTGGTATAGCTGGCCTACTGATAGGTGGTGCTGGAGCATTCTTTGCCAGGCAGCGGGAAGTTGATAGGCTGAAGAAGGAGGTTGAAGACCTAGCGAAGCAAGCAGGAATACCGACAAAAACCGTAACCGAAACCAGAACCCTAACGACCACCGTTCTCGGAAAGCCGCAACTTGAGAAAAACCTAAACATATACAACTGGACATTCTACGTTAACCGGAACCTCGTTGATTGGTGGGCTAAAGAGAATGAGATATCGCTGGTGTATGACTATTTCGGGTCCTTAGACGAGGTTTCGGCTAAGCTAGAGACTGGCGCGAGCGGCTATGACATAGCGGTTGTGAGCGACGCGAAGGTTAAGGAGGTGGCCGACCTAGGGCTGATAGAGGAGATAGACCTTAAGAAGATACCTAACTTCAAGTATGTCCCTGACGAGTTTAAGAACCCGCCATACGACCCTGGAAATAGGTTTAGCGTGATATACAGTTATGGAACCACGGGACTGGGCTGGAATAGCAATAGAGTAGAGCCGCCAGTTACTGCGTGGGGTGATGTCTTTGAACCTGATAGGCATCTGGGCAAGTATAAGGGTAAGATAACCATGCACTCGGATACCGATGAGACTTTCGCCGCCACGCTCATCTACCTAGGCAAAGACCCCAACAGCACGAAGGACGAGGATCTCCGAGAGGCTATTGAAGCGTTGATAAAGCAGAAGCCCTATCTGGCTGGTTATGCCACAACCGAAGAATATATGGAGGGTCTTGAGACAGAACGCTTCCTAATAAGCCATGCCTGGAACGGCGACATAGCTGGCGTAGTCTACGCCAGTGACGAAAGGCAGGTTACCGTCTCTAAATCCTTGGACTACATAGTATACACGGTTCCTGAGGAGGGCGCGTTGGCGTGGTATGATAACTTCGTGATACCCAAGGGAGCGCAGAACAAGGAGGCTGCCCACGCTTTCATAAACTTTATGCTAGACCCGCGCGTCGCCGCTATAAACAGTATAACCATCAAGTATCCATTCCCAACAGGTGTTGACTATGTACCAGAAGAGATAGCGAAGGATCAGATGATATTCACGCCCCGCGAGCTGTTGGCGAAGCTTCACTTGAGAAGGCCTTTCACGCCAGATGAGCGGCAGAAGCGTCAGGAGTACTGGCTTGAGCTTATGGCGGCGTAAATCGTTTCCCCACCATTATATCTTTATTTGGTATTTCTGGCTGCGTGATGGGGTAGAGCGGGGCAGTGTCGCTGCTCGGCAGCCTCGTGAGGAAGGTCAGGAGGAGTAGGCGGGTTAAGCTTACACTTCTCCTAGCTCCACCACTGGCGTTCTTGGCTATCTGGTTTTATGCACCATTCATCATAACAGGGCTATACAGCCTGGACATGATTACACGCGCTAGGGAAATAGTCTTCACCCCCTCGCTGAAATATTATGAGCGCATACTCGGCTGGCGCAGCGGGCTTACAATAATGCTCCGCTCACTATACTTTGGAGCGCTCACCACAGCAATCTGCCTGCTCATAAGCTACCCACTCGCTTACTATATCTCATTCAAAGTCAAGAAACACAAGGATGTCCTAATAGTCCTCTTTATAATACCGTTCTGGGTAAGCTTCCTACTTAGAACATACGCCTTCATGACGCTCTTGGATGAGCGGAGCTTCATAAACAACATCCTACTCTCCCTTGGACTGATACAACAGCCCCTACAGCTGCTCTATACGGATGTGGCGGTGATAACTGTTATGGTATATGACTACATGCTCTTTATGGTCCTCCCATTATACGCTAACCTAGAGAAGCTGGATAAGAGCTTGCTTGAAGCTTCTTCAACGCTCGGCGCTGGGCCAGTATCAACATTCTTCAGAGTCACTCTACCGCTAAGTATGCCTGGCATACTGGCGGGCTCGTTATTGGTGTTCATACCTGCTGTGGGCGAGTTTGTAGTCCCAGCGCTAGTAGGGGGGCCGAACAACTTCATGATAGGAAATCTTATTTATCAAATATTCCTCGGGGCACGCCACTGGTGGATAGGCTCAGCCCTCTCAATACTATTCATAGCCATGATACTCGTACTGGCGATAATCTACTTAAAGAAAGTCGGTAGTGTGGGGCCGTCGTTCTGATGAAGAAAACAAACCTATTCCTCATGATTTTCACAGTCTTTGTCTTCATATTCCTATACGCCCCGATGGTTATCATGGTTATCTTCTCATTCAACGAGGCAAAATCGCTTGGTGTCTTTACGGCGTTCTCGCTAAAATGGTATGAAAAAATATTCACCAATACCGAGGTATGGGTAGCTCTCTATAACTCCGTATGGGTTGGCGCTGTGGTTACAGCCGTATCTATAGTGTTGGGTATGATGATGGCCTTAGCGGTTACGCGTTTCAGCTTCGTTGGGAAGCCAATACTTGACGCGCTAATACTGATACCTATAATAATCCCTGAGATAACAGAGGCTCTCTCGCTCCTCGTGATGTATGTCTTCCTAAACATCCCCCTAGGGCCTCTTACAGTTATAATAGGACACGCAGCCTTTGATGTAGCTTTTGTCACAGTGGTTCTGCGGGCTAGGATGGCTGGCTACGATAGAACCGTGGAGGAGGCTGCGAGGACGCTAGGGGCGAATGAGCTTCAGACGTTCTTTAGAATAACTCTCCCAGTAATGTATCCCGCAATATTGGCAGCAGGCTTACTGGCTTTCACCCTCAGCTTTGACGACCTCATAAAAACCCTTTTCACAACAGGGCCTGGCTTTAAGACCCTCCCGCTAATAGTATGGAGCTCCGCAGCCCGCGGAGGTGTTTCGCCTGACCTTAACGCCCTCTCAACATTCGCCATCTCTATATCTCTCCTCTTCGCAGTCTTTAGAATAAGGGCTGAGAAGAAGATGCGGGGCGTGTAGGTGGAGGCTGGATGTACTCCGTTGAGCTGGATAATATCGTGAAGAGATTCGGCAACGTGGCGGCGGTGGATAACGTATCACTAAAGATAAGGGAGAATGAATTCTTCTCACTCCTAGGGCCGAGTGGATGCGGCAAGACGACGACACTCAGAATAATCGCAGGCCTTGAAGAGCCTGACAGCGGCGTGGTCAGACTTCACGGCCAAGACGTTACCGATGTCCCAACACACAAACGTAACATCGGGATGGTCTTCCAACATCTGGCGCTCTTCCCACATATGAATGTCTTTGAAAACGTGGCGTTTGGCCTGAAGATGCGTAAAGTCCCCAAGAACGAGATAAAGGATCGCGTGAAGGCGATTCTGGAAGTTGTTGACCTCAGCGGTATGGAGGCGAGGAGAATAAACCAGCTCAGCGGAGGCCAGCAACAAAGAGTCGCGCTTGCACGCGCGTTGGTAACGGAGCCAAGCGTCCTATTGCTTGACGAGCCCCTGGGAGCTCTTGACCTCAAGATAAGGCAGCACATGATGGTTGAGCTGAAGAACATCCAGAGAAGGGTGGGGACGACGTTCATCTATGTAACACATGACCAGACAGAAGCTATGACCATGTCTGACCGAATAGCTATTATGAAAGATGGCCGACTTCAGCAGGTTGGCACGCCCACTGAGGTATATTTCAAGCCTATGAGCGCTTTTGTGGCTTCGTTCATAGGTGAGGCGATAAACCTGATAAGAGGAAGAATTCAGGATGGAATCTTAACAACGCAAGACCTAGGTCAGCCCATCCTAGTAAATCATGGCGAGAACTCTTCCGAGGCGTACTTGGCAGTTAGACCTGAAATAATTAGCATAGATAACGAGCTGGAAGGATTGGACAACATATTGGATGGGATAGTTAGGGATGTGATTTTCAAGGGCTCATATATAGAGTATCGGGTTGAAGTTGGGCCACGTGTGTTCGTGGTTCATCAGCATAGCCGTGCTTTGATGCAACGTAATTTCACGGTGGGCGAAAGGGTTAAGATTGGGTGGCGGCGCAACGAGGGAGCAATAATACCGTCATCAGGCGTTTAAGGATTAAAAAGGGTAATAGGCTTGTCTTCATAACTTAGGCTGGTTGCGCTATGCGGATAGCTGTTCTGGGTGGTGCTGGGCTAACTGGCCAGTGCGCGGCAAAGAACCTTGCAGAGAGTAAGGCGGTATCCGAGGTTCTGATGGCGGATATAAACGAGAAGAGAGTAGCTACTGTTGCGGAGAAGCTTGGAAACAATAAGCTCACAACCGCGCGGGTTGATGTGAAAAATCATGATGAGACAGCCAAGCTTCTTCAAGGCTTTGACGTGGTGATAAACGCTGTACAATACTATCTAAACCTTGACGTGATGCATGCAGCGCTTAAGGCAGGGGTAAACTACGTAGATTTGGGAGGGCTTTATCACATGACGTTAAAGCAGCTTGAGTTGGACCAGTTGTTTAGGTCTGAGGGGCTTACGGCGGTAATAGGGATGGGCGCGCAGCCTGGAATAACGAACACCGTAGCCAAATATGCTTCGGCGCTCCTTGATTACATGCGGGCTGTGAAGATACGCGACGGCTCGCGGGACCTTACCGAGAATGCTCCACCATTCGTAGTTACTTGGTCGCTTCAAACGCTTTTGGATGAGCTTGTTTTAGATGCGGTGATATACGAGGATGGCCAGCTAAAGACAATCCCGCCGCTTTCACGCTCAGAGGTGGTGGAATTCCCAGAGCCCGTAGGCACTCTGGAGACATATGTAACCATACACTCCGAGATAGCAACGTTCCCCAAGACGTTTAGGGATAAGGGTCTTCGGTATAATGATTGGATGGAGGGCAGTCCTGACCTTATGGCTTTGAAGTTGCTAGCTGATATAGGCTTGGCAGATACTAGAGAGGTGGAGGTAGCTGGCGTTAGGGTGAAGCCTAGGAGTTTTCTGCTGGGGCTTATAGAGGCTCGTGGCCTAATAGGCTATCCTGAAGACATAGTCCCCAACGACTGGGAGATTACGCGCGTGATTGTTGAAGGGGCTAAAGATAGCCGTGAGCTGAGGTTGGTTTATGATATTATCATACCGCCGAAGCCTGAGTGGAAGATGAGCTGCGCCCAGGTTGGCGTGGGAATACCAGCGTCAATAGTAGCGATGATGATTGCCGATGGGGAGATAAACACCAAGGGAGTGGTTCCCCCAGAAGTATGCGTACCTCCTGAGAGGCTCTTTGAAGAGTTGGGAAAACACGGTATAAGAATAGTGGAGAATATATCAGGTCCCATAAACTAGAGAACCTCATCAACCGCGAGCCTTCCAAACTCGCCCTTAATCTCCCTAACAGAGTGCTTCATGGCTTCAAGAGTCTTCTCAACATCTTCCCTACTATGCTGCACCGAGACGGTCCACTGCTCATCAAAGCTTAAAGCCTGCGGGATCACCCCGCGCGCGAGCATCCGCATTATCCACGCATACCATCTACCGAAGTTGCTATAACGTAGAAAGTCTCTCCAATTCTTTACAGGCTCTTTACAGAAATAGATTGTTCCGCTAGTGGCTATATGTGAGACATGAGCTTCAATTCCAGAGTCTTGTAGGATATCCTCGTAGCCGCGGGCCAGCTCTTGGCTTAGCTGCTGTGCGTGTCTAAGGCCGTCTTCGGTTAATATCTTGGTTAGCGTGATGTATGCCGCCGATACTGACAGGATGTTAGAGTTGAACGTTCCTCCATGCGCAGTCTTGTTAGGCCCTACAACGTCAAAGATTTCTCTTCTAGCCAGAACAGCCGAGAGTGGATAACCTCCAGCGATTGGCTTTGCTGCAACCATGATATCCCCACGTATGCCGAAATAGTCTTGGGCGCCGCGTAGGAATTTTCCACTTGTCTTGACCTCATCAAATATCAGGAGAGAATTATACTCTTCAGTCAGTTCTTTCAATCCTTTCATAAACTCTATATCTGGTATGACTACACCCATGTTCATTGCTATCGGCTCTATGATGACACCAGCTATCTCGTTGCCGTGTTCGCGCATTATCTTCTCTGTTGCTTCCAAATCATTGTATGGCGCGACTACTATTAGGTTTGTGAGCTCGTCGGGCATGCCTAGGCTGGCTGGAACAGAGTTGGGCTTACGTGGATGCCCTGCTCTGTAGATGCTGGGCTTAACGCTGACCATGACTTGTTCATGCGTGCCGTGAAAACATCCCTCAAACTTTAGTATCTTCTTACGCTGGGTAAATGCCCGCGCCAGCCTCACAGCGAGTAGCGTGGCTTCAAGCCCCGTAGTGGAGTAGCGGACCATATCATATCCATATCTCTGCGTGAGGACTTCCGCCAGCTTCACGGAGATTTCAGTCTCAAATCCATAGATTGTCCCATCTTCGATAATTCTCCGCATCTCCTCCACAAGTATTGGATGCGCGTGGCCTATTCCGAGAGCTCCGAAAGCCATGTTATAGTCTATATACTCGTTTCCATCGGCGTCCCATATTCTAGAGCCGCGTCCCTTCTTCATGAAAAGGGGGTATGGATCAAAGATGCGCCAGTTGCTGTGAACCCCAAACGGTGTGAGGTTGAGAGCGCGTCTATAAAGTTCGGCTGATGCCTTCGTTCTCTCCCTAAACTCCCTAGTAAAATCATCATTAGCCACAGTTGCCTCTCCAAGCTATAGCTTATATAAGCTTTACAGAACGAAACAAAGAGAATCATTTTCTAGGTGTTCTCTCGCCCGTTACTATATAATCCACTGAGTCGCCCACATACGTTGCGTGGTCTGCTATCCTCTCTAGATACCTGAGAATCAACGTCGTAGCCATGTCGCATCGCTTGCTTGAGAGTGGATTACTAAGCGCCCTCTTAACATGCTGGACATAAGCATAATCTACTTCATCATCCATCTTTTTCAGACTACGCGCTAATTCTACGTTCCTCTCCTTAAACGCCTGCACACTTACTTTAATCATCGCCTTAACCTTCTCACCAACCTGCTTAACCAGCGTTGTATCGCATTCTTCCAAATTCCCGAACATTCCCAGAACCTGCGTAATATCGTAAGCATATCTACCAAAACGTGAAAAGCCGTATGCTATCTCCATGCATGACCTTATGTATCTGAGGTCTGTTGCCACGGGTTGGTAGCGTGCGATAAGCTCAACAGCCAGCTCAGCTACCTCGTCCTGATACCAGCGAAGCTCCTCAGATAGTTGGAAGACTTCCTCACGCATATCACGGCCTTTAACATAGCTCTCTATAGCCGTCTCTACGGCCTTCTCACTTATCGCTGCCATGTCCAGCAGCATGTTAGATAGACGCTCAAGACCCATATCCATCAATCTAGGCATATATAATCACCCAATCCTGCCGCGTATATAGTCCTCCGTCCTCTTCTCGCGAGGGTTCGTAAATATTTCACGCGTAGAGCCAAACTCTACCAGCCTCCCTATGCCATGCTCATCAGGCATCATTACGGCGGTATAATCAGAGACGCGCGCAGCTTGCTGCATGTTATGAGTTACTATCACTATCGTATATCTCTCCTTGAGCTGTATCATCAACTCCTCTATACGCGCTGTTGATACTGGGTCCAGTGATGCCGCTGGCTCGTCCATGAGTAGTACTTCAGGCTCAACCGCTAGTGCGCGTGCTATGCATAGGCGCTGCTGCTGGCCTCCAGAGAGCTCGTATGCGCTGTGGTTAAGCCTGTCTTTTACCTCGTCCCATAGAGCGGCAAGCTTCAGAGCCTCTTCCACACGCTTAGCAACATCACCCTTATACCCGTTTATCTTAAGGCCGAACGCGACATTCTCAAAGATATTCTTCGGAAACGGGTTGGGCTTCTGAAAGACCATACCTATACGCGACCTGATATAATACGAATCAACATCCGAGTCATAGATATTCTTACCGTTGAATAAGACCTTGCCCTCCACACGCGCACCTCTTATCAGGTCGTTCATCCTGTTTAGGCATCGCAGAAGTGTTGTTTTCCCGCATCCAGAAGGCCCTATGATTGCTGTTATATTGTTCTTCGGTATGGATATGTTTATGTCTTTTATTGCGTACCGCCCATTATAACTGACGGAGAGGTTAACTGTCCGTATTACTGTCCTCTCCTCCTCGATGTGCGTGGACTTCTCCTCAGCGGGCAGCTCCGAATCCCCCAACTCCACCTTCATACCTACTCAATCACCCTCTTTTGAAGCTTGTTGCGCAATATTATTGCCGCTGCATTCATCATGAGAAGTAGAGCCAGTAGAACTATTATTCCAGCAGCCGAAAGCTCTCGCATCTCAGGCTGGGGCCTGCTTATCCAGTTGAATATCTGGAGCGGCATGACCGTAAACTCGTCAAATACCCAGCGTGGAGCGTCTCTAATAAAGAGAAGCCCGCTTATAACGAGTAGGGGCGCTGCCTCACCTATTGCTCTGGAGGTGGAGAGTATGCTTCCAGTCAATATTCCTGGGAGAGCCTCTGGTAGGATTATCTTGGCTATGACTTGGAGTTTCGTGGCTCCGAGGGCGTAGGCGCCCAGCTTATGCAGCTCTGGCACGGCTTTTATCGCCTCCACAGAAGCCACCACTATTACTGGAAGTATTAGGAAGGCCAGCGTTATGGCCCCAGCTATCACGGAGCGGCCTAGGCCGAGGGTATATACGAGCAGGCTTAGGCCAACTAGGCCATAGACCACCGAGGGAACACCCGCGAGGTTCGTCAAGTTGAAGTATACCAGATTCCTAAGCCTCTCGTTCTTGGAAAACTCTGTCAGATAAAGCGCTGTGGCCACGCCTATGGGAACCGCTATTATCGCAGCTAGGCCGACCACCCATACCGAGCCGAGTAATGCTGGGTATATTCCTGCCTTAGCGGGCGTCGCTGAGGGTGGGTTGGTTAAGAAGCTGGGCGAAAGCCGCGCCGCCCCGTCTATAAAGACTGTTATAAGAAGGAGAGAGAGGAAGAGGATGCCGAGAGATATGCCGAGAAGAAGTATGAAGCTCACGCTCCTGTCAGCGAATATGAGTAGTGCACCACTTCCACGAAACAAGCCCTGTCTCAAGTCTTGATTCCCCATTTCCTCACCACCAAATTGCCCACAAGGTTAAGAAGCATAACCATTAAGAAAAGATAAAGACCAACAGCGAAGATTGACTGGTATTCAATTCCTCCCTGCTCAAAATCTCCAGTAGCCATTTGTGCTATGAAGCTAGTCATGGTCTGCACTGCTTCAAGGGGGTTGAGGGTTAAGACTGGACTGAAACCTGCTGCGATGGCTACTATCATGGTCTCGCCAACAGCTCGCGCAAGACCGAGGATGAATGATGCGATTATCCCTGAGAGCGCGGCTGGGACAACGACCTTGAATATGACCTGAATCTTACGTGCCCCAAGCGAGTATGCGGCTTGTCTAAGGGTTTCGGGAACGGCATAGAGCGCGTCCTCGCTCAACGACGCTACTGTTGGGATTATCATTACACCCATAGCCAGGCCAGCGGATAGGGCGTTGTAGAAACTAATGTCTGGAAATAGGCTGGACTTGAGCAGGGGGGTTATTGTGTATATTGCGAAGTATCCATAAACCACCGTCGGTATTCCAGCTAGTATCTCCAGGATGGGCTTAATGACCGCGCGCACCCTAGGCGAGGCATACTCGCTTAAGTATATCGCAGAGCCAAGCCCAACAGTCGCGGAGAGGCCTATAGCCACACCAGAGGTTAAGAGAGTTCCAACAAGAAGCGGGACTGCCCCAAACTTCTTATCGGCAAATAGGGCAGTCCACTCAGTTCCAAATATAAATTCAAGGGGAGACACCTCACGGAAAAACGACGCTGATTCAACTACTAGCGTGGCCATTATGACTATCAGCGCAGATATGGTGAGTAGCGCCGTGCCTAGAAGCCCTAGGCCAACTATCTTCTCCGAGAGTCGTGCAGCGCTGAAAGAGCTTCTCCGAGAATCATCCATCTCCATCCGCCAGCTTCACTCCAGCCGCGTGAGCTTTAGAAGGTCATCATGAAGACCTGCCTTAAGAAAGGCCAAAGCCCGCTTATAGTAGCTCTCAGGGAATGGCGTATAGCCGACCATAGGAACTAGCTGGGGGGCATTCTCTAGGTAGAACTCAACAAAACGCCTAAGCTCAGGCTTCTCCTCAAACTTCTGCTTATTCACGTATATGAAAAGCGGCCGCGAGAGTGGGTACTTGAATGTTCTTATGTTCTCATCTGTTGGCTCTATGCATCCTTCTCCAGCGTTTATCGGGACTGCTCTTATCCTATCCTTCGCTATTGCATAGTAGGCGTATCCGAAGTATGCCAGCGCGTATTTCTCAGCTTCCACGCCAGCCACCAGAACATTATCATCCTCACTCGCTACGTAGTCCGTCCTACTAGCGCCAGACTCTCCGACAACATGCTCGGTAAAGAAGTCAAAAGTGCCCGAATCTGGGCCAGGGCCGTAGAGTTTTATCTCCACATCAGGCCACTCTGGCCGTATATCACTCCATTTCCGCACACCGCTCTTAGGCTCCCAGATTAGCTTAAGCTCCGCGATTGTAAAACAATCCACCCAATCGTTATCGTTATTCACAACTACTGATAGCCCGTCAATACCTATCGGTATCTCTATCCATTCAACACCGTTTTTTTGCGCTCTCTCAACCTCGCTGGGCTCTATCTGCCGCGATGCATCGTTTATATCGGTCTCGCCTTTGATGAACCGTTTAAACCCGCCGCCAGTTCCAGAGATTCCAACGGTAACCCTAACGTCTGGGTATTCGTTCATGAACGCCTCCGCCACAACCTCGGTTATGGGATACACCGTGCTGGAACCGTCTATCACTATACTGCCAGACAGCTCGGAAACGATAAAATCCGTTCCCGTTATTGTAACTGTAACAGTCTTCGCACCGCCTGCGTTTGCTTGAGAACTAAGCATATAGCCAAGACCAACACCCAAGAGCAACATTATCATGGCCAAGACCGCCGTGCTGGTTGCGGCTGCGAGCTTGGGTTTACTCATCTTCGGGCTGGCGGCCTGCTAGCCATAATATTAAGATAGGCGGTATTCTATATTTAATATATCGTCATCTATATAGAGATATATTGAAGCTAGTCTGCCGAATTAGCATGGCCAACGGCCAGGAGTTCGTCAGGCGATTGCAACAAACTGGCGGAGCCACGCTTATAGTCTCTCTTCCAAAGGAATGGATAGACCGGACAGGGCTTAAGAAGTTTGATGAAATACTACTCGTATCAAGTGATGATGGGACACTCCACATAATTCCCCGTAACATGAGCAATAAGACGCAGCAGGAGGAATTCACAGTTGATGTTATGCCCAACGAAACCGCCGAGGGCGTTTTGAGAGACTACATGTCCGCCTACCTTGCTGGATACAACACTATAAGGATAAGGTTTGACGAGCCCTCACCAGGATTGGCTCAGAAGATACGCCAACTGGTGAGGAGATGGCTTATAGGAGTTGAGGTTGTGGAAGAGACAATACATGAGATGGTTACTCAGTGTCTTCCTACGCATAATAGCCTTCCCCTGATGAAGGCTTTGGAGAGGATGGGTAGCATTGCTTCTAGTATGCAGCGTGAGGCTGTCTCAGCTTTAGCGGAGCAGAATAAGAGCATAGCCCTAGAAGTCGTGCAGCGCGACGATGAGGTTGATAGATTCTACCACTTCATAGTGAGGCAGCTTAACATAGCGGTATCAAGCCCAGTCATATTGAAGTCTCTCGGCCTCAACAATAGGCAAGACTGCCTAGGATACATGCTGGTAACAAAGAGCATAGAGCGCGCGGCGGACCATGCCTCTTCAATAGCCAACCTTTCCATGACTCTCCATAGCTCCAAATCATCAATATTGGAGAAGATAGTTGAGGCTGGCTACAGGGCTAATAAGTTGTTTGATGACGCATTAAAGTCAATACTCCAGACCGATAGGGAGGCGGCTAAGCAAACAATACAACAGGCGGAGGATGTTACTAAGATGACGCATGAGCTTAATAATCAGTTAATCAGGAAATCAATAACATCCACGGCATTGAGGCTTCTTCTGGAGAATATTAAGCGAATAGCTGAATATAGCTCAGATATATCGGAAGTGGCTGTAAATCTATCCGTGAAGAAGCCTAGGATTAATCTTATGTGATTCTGAGGGGTTAGGCTATTGGCTGGGAATATTCTCGGTGAGCGTTTTGTTGTTGTAAGCTTCGGTGAGAGCCATGGAAGGTGTGTGGGTGTTGTCGTTGATGGCTGTCCAGCGGGGCTTGGGATAAGCGAAGAAGAAATACAGGCTGAGCTTGACAAGAGGAAGCCTGGCCAGTCAATAGTTACAACAACCCGCCGCGAGGAGGATAGGGTTGAGATTCTCTCTGGCGTGTTTGAGGGAAGGACAACAGGCGCTCCAATATGCATGCTAATCTGGAACAGGGATGTGGATTCGTCGCCATACAGGGCTATACTGAACACGCCTAGGCCTGGTCATGCCGATTATGTGGCTCGTGTGAAGTATGGCGGGTTTAATGACTGGCGTGGTGGTGGCCGTTTCTCAGGCAGGATAACGGCTGGCTTCGTTATGGCTGGGGCTATTGCCAAGAAGCTACTTAGAGAAAAGCTGGGGATTGAGGTTCTGGCATTTACCCGCGAGATAGGCGGCGTTAGGCTGGGAGACGTTTCGGTGGAGGAGATACGCTCCAAGAGATACGGCAACGAGGTGCGTTGCCCAGATGAGGAGGTCGCTGAAGAGATGAAGCGGCTTATAGTTAAGGCGCGTGGCGAGGGCGACAGCCTAGGTGGAGTGGTTGAATGCATAGCGCTAAACATGCCCATAGGCCTGGGAGAGCCTGTCTTCAGCTCTCTTGACGCCGACCTAGCGAGGGCTCTCTTCGCCATACCAGCGGTTAAGGGAGTGGAGTTCGGCGCAGGATTCGGGGCTACGCGCATGCGCGGCTCAGAGCATAACGACCCCTACACAATCAGAGATGGAAAAGTTGAAACGGTCACAAACAATGCGGGTGGAATACTCGGCGGCCTATCAAATGGTATGCCCTTAGTTCTCCGCGTGGCTTTTAAGCCAGCCTCGTCAATTGCGAAACAGCAGAAGACCGTGAATCTTGAAAATATGAGCGAGACAACGATACAGGTTCCAGGCCGCCACGACCCTACGGTTGTTCCTAGAGCTGTTCCAGTTGTTGAGGCTGTAGTGGCTATAGTGTTAGCTGACCATGCCTTGAGAGCTGGCTTGATAGGATGCGTGGTTTAAAGGAATCGTTTATCAACGATAGCTGCGAGACGCTGTACATATGGCGGGTAGGGAGATTAGGTTCTCGGAAGATTTTATAAAACGTATGGAGAGGCGGATGGAGTTCTTCAAGCAAGCCGACGAGAAAGGCACTAGACAGTGGATTGAGGTTGAAGTTGTTAAGCATGATAACCTGTTGTCAGAAGCATCTATGCGCGGGGGAGATATAACATGGTTCTCCGACGAGCCCCCTCCCAGGGAGGTTCTGGAAGAGGCGTAAGCCCCCTAGCCTACTTCCTCTCCAGCCTAGGCCTATGTCAGTTCGTCCATTATGCCGAACATGCTTCAACACGAAAAATACCGCTAAAATCTCTCAGAATGGTTGTGCGTGGTAAGTTCTCCATAGCTCATCCGCGAAGTTTTGAGGAGATAATCTACGAGTTCTTCATAGAGAGCGATGCCGACAGAGACACAGTATCTTGGCTAGCACAGAGAGCGGCAGACGACTGCTACGTTACGAACACGCTCAAAAAAGCATGCAGCGTCAGGGGAGTGATAATCCATAACGGAGAGAAGCTGCTTGAGCTTGCTTAAGCATCAGCGGCTCAGCCAAATGCCTCGCAATCACCTACGAGGTTCAGCTTAACTCTGGGTCATCACAGCCGCGCAGTAGTAATGTGCCACGCCTGCCTTTAAGGGTTAATTTAAGAGTCAAGAAGACTACGACGCAGAGAAGACGGTATGAGCACGATTAGAGAAGGCGACCAAGTCCTGATAATAACGGAGAAGGGGAAGCGTTATCTTGTCAAGGTCTCAGACGGAAAGCGTTTTCACTCCAGCGAGGGTTTCATAGAGCTTGGGGAGCTGATAGGAAGAGAATACGGCTCTATGGTTGTTAGCAATACTGGCTCTAGATGGCGTGTCCACAAGCCAGACCTGACAGACCTGATAATGCACTTCCCTAGGTTGACGCAGATAATCTACCAAAAAGACCTTGGGTTCATCATACTGCACGCTGGTATAGGGCCTGGTAGCAGGGTTCTGGAAGCGGGGACTGGGAGCGCTGTGCTTACCGCTGTGTTGGCTAACTATGTTAGGCCTGGGGGGCTTGTGTATAGCTATGACGTGAGGCAGGACTATCTGGAAAACGCGAAGCGAATGCTTGAGCGTGTCGGTCTAGGAGAGTATGTCGTCCTAAAGCAGCGTGATATAACTTCCTCTGATGTTGATGAGACGGGTTTGGACGCGGCGGTGCTTGATATCCCAGAACCTTGGAAAGCTATTGAGACATGTTGGAGGGCTTTAAGGCCTAGTGGTAGGCTGGTCTCGCTAAGCCCAACGGTGGAGCAGGTTGTAGAGACGGTGGAAGCCCTCAAGGAAAAGGGCTTTAGCGATGTTCAGTGTGTTGAGCTCCTGCTCCGCAACATGCGGGTCAAACGTGGCATGACCAGACCTGAATTCCTAATGCGCGCCCATACAACATACATAGTTGTTGCGCGTAGGTCTTCTAGAGAGTAGGTTTTAATTGATGGTTGGTTGTTGGTGCACTAGGCTATGCGCTGGGCAATAAACCTGGCAATCATAATAATCATAGCGATAGCTCCCTTCATAGCATTCTCAGCCGCGCGCTCAGGCATGGGCCAGCCAGCAGCCTCGGGGCTGGGCTTCCTGGTTCTCCTGATAGGAATAGCCCTCCTACTCGCTAGACAGCTAATACTCAGAAAATAAGCTAGCTGTTCTGCTTCTCCAGCAAGCTCTTAATTATCTCAGCTATCTCCTTAGCCGCCTCCTCCGCGTGTTGATATGGATACTTCTGCTCATAGTAGTAGCGTAGTATCCTCAGGTAGCACATCGCCTCGTTAGCAGCTGATACAGCGTATTGCCTACTGATGTCCTGGTCGCGCTCAACCTCGTCGAGAGACTCTAGGCCTCGCTTCCTACCGCTCCCTTCGTCCATGTCCTTCATACGTCTGCTCAGAATATCCTCAGGCCTGAACTCTAGGTGGATTATAGCGTCGGGAATGACCTGTCTGACCACCTCAGAGGGGAGCCCTGGATAGAAGCCCCATGGAGTCTTCACTATTGAGTGCGTATCTACCACCACAACGCCATCCATCGCAGAAATCTTCCTCGCCGCAGCAACCTGCAGCTCGCGGTAGTGATGGAGGTTAAGAAGCCTCCGCATATCGTCGCGATGCTTAACGCCATAAGACTTTACGGCCTCCTCATACATGAGGTCGCCGAAGTTGACCACCTTCACTTCGGGCATAATCTCCTGCATCTTCCTGAGGATTGTGCTCTTGCCGGAGCCAGGGAGGGCCACTACGAATACCTTTAACCCTTTCAACAACACCGCCTCTAGAGGCTTCCAAAGCCCCAGCCTAAGGGCTGTGCTCGCTTATCTTAAATGCTCCCAGCCTGAAGCTCCAGCTGCCTCTCCAGCTTCTGCTTCTGAGAGAGATAGTCCTCCCGCTTCAACTCGCCAATCTTATACCGTATCTCCAGCTTATCCAGCCCCAACTTAATCTTCTTATACTGTTCCATCAATATCTGTAACATATCAAGCGCCGTCCTTATGTCATGCTTAATCGCCTCAACCAGCTCTGGCTCTATCCCAAGCTCTTCGGGGCTAGCGTTGCTGAATGCGGCTAGTTTCTCCTCTAATTGCTGCTGGAATGAGGGTACGTCGGCCAGCTTAAGGTTAAACGGGTTCTGGAGTATAGCTAGCTTGGGCTTCAGCCTTCCCATCTCCCTATCAATATCAAGCTTCTGGGTAACGTACTGCCTATCAGGAATCTCGCCAATCTCATGCCTCACTCTAAGCTGTTCCATCCGTGTGTTTAGCTCGTGAAGCCTATCCTCAATACTCTTAATCTCGCTCATCCTCTTCTCGTTCAGCATAGTAATCCTACTACGATACTCGTTGTACAGCTCGCTGAATATGTGTGGCGGGCATTCTTTCCTTAGAAGTAGGTCAAGGAGACGAGACCACCAGCCGTATACGTTTGCTATCTGGTCTGTTAGGTTCTTCTCTTCCAGACTCTCCTCCGCTGGAGACGGTGGCTGAATCTCTGCCACCTGCTGCTCACCCGAAGCCTGCGCGGCGGGAATCGTTATCGTAGCCTCTTCCTCCTTAGCAGCCTTCTGTGCGGGTTGTTTCTCCTCCTCAAGGACGTATCCGCAGTAGATGCAGAATTTCCCCTTAATCGTTGAACGGCCACAATTTAGACAGGTAACACGGGTCACCGACATTAAATTCACGCCTTATCTACTCATTATTAAATCACGTATTAAAAATTTCCTCCTACTTTCCCCGCGGCTAATCAACCCCTATACATGGATGCTCTAAAGGTAATTCTTTGGCCATCCCAGTGGTGAAAGGCTATTTTCAGCCGATTCCAGGCGTAAAACCCCGAAAATAGAAGGCTTTAAGTACTCGTAGAGCCGTAGTTTGGCTGGGAAGGTTGAAGCTGGCATGGCGCAAGGAGAGATTTCGGCAGCACCCATTCATCGTATAATAAAGAAGGCTGGAGCCGCCCGTGTTAGCGAGGACGCGGCCGAGGAGCTTAGACGTGTCCTTGAGGAGGTAGGTTTGGCTATCGCGAAAGAAGCAATAGGGCTCGCCCAGTATGCGGGGAGAAGAACAGTAAAGAGGGAAGACGTGGAGCGCGCAGCACGGACGGTCCTAAAAGGTGTCTTCACAGCTTAGCAAACGAAGGCATAATCATCATTCTACATGGGTAATATTCCCACAATCCATCCATGGTATTATTATTGCGTCTCCTTTTTGGATTTTGGCGGGCTTATCTTTATATTCAGCCGCCCAGCACTCCAGAGTGAGCTAACGAGGTGTCTGATATATGGCACTAGTAGCAGGTCAGCCAGTTATCATACTCAAGGAAGGAACCACGCGCACACAGGGTAAGGCTGCACAGCGCAACAACATAGCTGCCGCCAAGATTATCGCGGAAATCGTGAAGACCACACTTGGGCCGAAGGGCATGGATAAGATCCTCGTTGACAGCCTTGGTGATGTTGTGGTGACGAATGACGGCGCTACGATATTGGAGAAGATTGATGTGGAGCATCCGGCGGCTAAGATGATTATTGAGGTTGCTAAGACTCAGGACGATGTTGTGGGTGATGGCACTACCACCGCTGTTGTAATTGCTGGCGAGCTTCTGAGGAAGGCAGAGGAGCTGCTTGAGCAAAAGATACACGCCAGCATGATCATACGCGGATACAAGAAGGCTCTTGACATGGCTTTTGAGGTTATCCAGAAGCAGGCGACGAAGATAGACCTCAACGATAGGGAGACGCTCAAGAAGGTTGTGAAGACAGCCCTGGGGAGCAAGTCCCTTGGTTTCGCAACAGACCGCATAGCAGAACTCGCAATAGATGCTGTTCTCTCGGTTGTTAAGGAGAGGGACGGTAAGCTCGTCGCAGACAAGGATGACATACAGATAGTCAAGAAAGTTGGTAAGAGCCTGCTTGAGAGCGAGGTCATACGCGGCATAATAGTGGATAAGGAAGTAGTGCACGCAGCCATGCCCAAGCGCGTGGAGAATGCTAGGATAGCATTACTTGACGCTCCATTTGAGATTGAGAAGACGGAGTTTAGCGCCGAGATAAGGATACGCGACCCGCTCAAGATTAAGGAGTTCCTGGACGAGGAGACAAACATCCTCAAGGGCATGGTTGACAAGGTCAAGGCCGCGGGAGCTAACGTAGTATTCTGCCAGAAGGGCATTGATGATGCTGCGCAGTTCTTCATGGCTAAGGAGGGAATCTTGGCGGTTAGGCGTGTGAAGAAGAGTGATATGGAGAAGCTGGCGAAGGCTACAGGCGCGAGGATAGTGACGAACTTCGAGGACTTGTCTGGGAAGGACCTGGGTAGGGCTGCGCTTGTTGAGGAGCGTAAGATAGGCGAGGATAGGATGGTGTTCGTGGAGGGCTGCGAGAACCCGAAGGCCGTGGCGGTTCTGATAAGGGCTGGCCTGGAGAGGCAGATGGACGAGGCAGAAAGAGCGCTCAACGACGCCATAATGAACCTCATAACACTCGTCAACGACAGCAGGGTAGTCCCAGGGGGAGGCGCTATAGAGACGGAGATAGTCCAGTACCTGCGTGCTAATGCTGGCAAGTTCACGGGTAAGGAGCAGCTGGCATTCCAGGCGTTTGCAGACGCGATTGAGATAATTCCGAAGACTCTCGCGGAGAATGCGGGGCTTGAGCCTGTGGAGATTATGGCCGAACTCAGACATGGCCATGAGAAGGGTAAGAAGAGCCTTGGCGTGAATGTCGTCGGCGGCGGTGTAGCTGACATGCTGGAGCTGGGCGTGATAGAGCCTGTTAAGGTCAAGGAGCACGCTCTAAAGTCTAGCTT
>JANVYQ010000019.1 GCA_030059675.1 Candidatus Pelearchaeum maunauluense
GTTCTGATGAGATTATATATTTCTGCGGACGCTGCGGGGACCTGCTGGAGGTTAGGCTTGAAGGACTTGAAGACGCTGATAACGACAAGCTGTTTAGAGAATGGAGTAGAAGAAGCTTTACATTATGGCGTTATCGCGAGCTTATCCCACTCAGCCTGAGCAGCGTAGTCTCGCTCAATGAGGGGGGAACCCCATTATATCGTGTTGATAGGGTTGCAAGATGGGTGGGCGTCAAGCGGCTCTACGTGAAGTTTGAAGGCGCAAACCCTACTGGAAGCTTCAAGGACAGGGGGATGAGTGTGGGTGTTAGCAAGGCCGTTGAGCTAGGGAAGAAGGCGGTCATATGCGCGTCCACAGGGAACACATCATCATCTATGTCAGCCTACGCAGCCGCTGCTGGGCTTAAGGCAATAGTACTAGTACCTAGTGGAAAGATAGCTACAGGTAAGCTCTTCCAAACAATCCTATACGGAGCATACACCATAGCGCTTCGCGAAGGCTTTGATAAAGCCCTTGATACCGTGCTCTCCATGCATGATTTCAAGGATATATACATACTAAACTCCGTGAACGCTTGGCGTATCGAGGGGCAGAAAACGCTTGCTTTCGAGCTTTTTGAGCAGATGAATCACGAGGAGGAGTATGTGGTGAGCATTCCAGTTGGTAATTGTGGGAATATAGCAGCCGCGTGGAAAGGTTATACCGAGTTGGTGAATCTTGGCATATTGGATAAGCCGCCCCGCCTCTTTGGGATTCAAGCAGAAGGAGCCTCGCCTTTCGCAGATATGATAATAAATGGCCGCAGCACATTAGAGCCGGTGAAGCAGCCATCAACTATAGCATCCGCCATCAGAATTGGCAAACCAGTTAATTGGAAGAAAGCAGTTAGAGCAATTCGTGAGTCAGAGGGCTTCGCAGCCAAGGTGTCTGATAAGGAGATAGTTGAGGCTCAACGCGCAATAGCCGCGTTGGAGGGGATAGGCGTAGAACCCGCATCGGCCGCGTCCATCGCTGGAGTGAAGAAACTCATAAACGAGGGAAAGCTCGATAAGGATGCTATAGCTGTTTGCGTAGCAACGGGAACAGCGCTAAAAGACCCTAATCCAGAGCTTATACAGGGGCTTCCGCTCATTGAGGTAGACCCACAGCGCAAGAATATCGTTGATATAATAAGGACCCTAATGGGTTAGGCTGTTACGTAATAGTATTCTCCTTCCTGTTTTTGCCGTCTGTCAAGCTGAGAGTGTGGTTTATTTGCGCGCGGTCTTAGCGTGTTTTTGTCGCGTCTGAACGTTATGCCCATGTCCTTTAAGAATTTGTTGAAGCCATCGCGGAGTGATGTCGGGCTACACCCATGCCCCTCTATCCCTGGTCTTCCTTCAAAGACCATCAAGCTCGTGGAGGCGAAGTCCAGCACAGTGAGGTCATGCTCAACTAGGAATATGTATGCTCGTCGCTCAAGTGCGAAGCGTTTAAGCAGTTTAGCCATGTGGTATCGTTCTTCCACATCCAGAAATGCGCTGGGCTCGTCTAGTAGGTATATGTCAGCCTCCCGCGCCAGGGCTTCGGCTACCGAGACCTTCTGAAGCTCGCCACCACTCAGCTCATCCAGCCTGCGGTCTAATAATTTGTCAAGCATGAATGGCCTAATTATTTCAGACTGGAAGAGCGGGAGATCATACCTACTACCAGCTGCTCTCCTAAGAGCCTCTTCCACAGTCTCTCCACGCGGCTCTGGGTACTGTGGCTTATAGCTAACACTCTTCGGGTCGAAGTTATATTCTTCATCGCTTGATTCGCGGCCTGCTAAGATCTTGATGAATGTTGTCTTTCCTATTCCGTTTGGGCCTACTATGCCCAATACCTCGCCGCGGCCTACCCAACCCTCATCAACCCTCAGCCTAAAACCCTCATAACTCTTTGTCAAGCTAGGCCACCATAGACGCTCGATACCCTCACCCTCAGGCCTACTGGGCGGCTTAACCTGAAATTCTATCTTCTCACTCCTAAAACGCATATTCTCGTCTGGGATGTATCCTTCTATGAAGATGTTTATGCCCTCCCTACAGCCATAAGGGCCTGCAACTATACCATAGACCGCTGGCTCACCATAGAGTAGGAAGATTGTATCGGATAGATAGTCCAGAACAGCTAAGTCGTGGTCTGCTACAACGACTTTCTTACCCGCTTCTGCGGTGTGTCTAATCTCCATAGCGGCTTTCAGCCGTTGTCTTATGTCCAGGAAGCTTGATGGCTCATCAAGTATGTAGATGTCTGCTTCACGCATTAG
Source organism: Candidatus Pelearchaeum maunauluense (assembly GCA_030059675.1). Taxonomy (GTDB): domain Archaea; phylum Thermoproteota; class Nitrososphaeria_A; order Caldarchaeales; family Caldarchaeaceae; genus Pelearchaeum; species Pelearchaeum maunauluense. The sequence goes on from JANVYQ010000019.1 coordinate 2,291, forward strand.
GCATGCTGCTATGGCTAGTCTCTGAAGCTCGCCACCACTCAGAACCGCTACATCCCTGTCCAGGAGGTGCTCCAGCTCAAGCGCCTTTATCACCTTCTCTATAGAGCCACCGCCGACACGTGTTAGAACTTCCCTAACAGAGCCGCGGACGACCTGCGGAATCTTATCAACATACTGCGGCTTGTATGAAGGCTTTATTGTACCACGCGCTAGCGCTGATAGATGTTCCTGTATTAGGGAGCCGCGGAAGAAACGGGCAGCTTCCTCCCAGCTGGGCTCTCTATCAAGGTTGCCAAAGTTGGGTATTAGCTGTCCAGCCAGTATCTTTATAGCAGTTGACTTACCTATGCCGTTCTTTCCAATTAAGCCTACGACTTTCCCGCGTTCGGGGTAGGGCAGTCTAAAGAGCTTAAACATATTGACTCCATAGTGGTGCGCTATATCCCCCTTTAGCTCACTCGGCAGATTTACTATAGTTATGGCGTCAAACGGGCATTTCTTAACGCAGATGCCGCAGGATATGCAGAGTGTCTCGCTTATTATTGGGTAGCCGTCTTCGCCCATCTTTATTGCTTCTATTCCATTCCTGACAGGCGGGCAGTAGTTTATGCAGGGCCATCCCCCACATTTCTTAGAGTCGCATAGGTCTCTGTCCAGAACCGCTACACGGTGGTCACTAACCATTATTCACCTACCCCACTGGAGTTTTCCTCCTGGTGAATGCTTGAGAGCACGTCTCAGAAACTCATACCGTTAACGTATTTCTATCATAGAGAATCCATTATTAAGGGTTTGGTGTTATGCTATCTGAGTGATGCGAATATCTTTAGTAGTTTGTCTAGCTCTTCTCCCCTGAGACTCCGCATCCAATCAATATCATCGCCCTTTGACCTATTCTTTATTATTAACACGCATTTCCTAACCGTTCTACCCACATCCAAACCTGTCGTGTCTATCTGCTTTACTCTACGCATTCCATATAGCTCTACTGCTTCATGGCATGTTACCCCTAAGAACTCGGCCTCAACATTTTCAAACAGCTTATTCTGCGTATAGTTTCTTCTTTTTAGTCTAGACAGCAGAGCCAGCGGATTTAGACGCAAAACAATAACACGTACACCGCTTTTGTTTAGGGGGACTAGAAGATGTGTTGCGATTACTATATCCCCCTCAATAAGTTCAAGGAACTTTGATAATCTTTTCTTGAGTCGCCGCTCATCAACGACATAGGCTCTGCGCGCCCTATCATATCTAGTATAGAGTTTTTCTTGCTTAACGTATTCAGGTAGGTCTAGGAATTTAGCTTTTAACGTACGTGCAAGATGCTTGCCGATGGTGGTTTTGCCTACGCCTGGGGTTCCTGCTATGAATACCACTTTAGGCACGTGGGTATTATGGGTTAGTTATTTAATAAGGTAGATGCGCAGGGGTAGCATGGCGTTGATTGTGGAGATTTTCTCAGAGGTGGAAGATGAGGAGCTTATTGATACCGTATCAAAAGGGCTTACAAGAGCCTACAATGTTAAGGTAGTTGCCTCCCATTATAGGATAGGTAATGCTGAGAGGGCTTACAATAGTAGACGAAGACAGTATGATGCAAGCGTGCTTGTGAATCTTTTCCTCAACTCGGTAAAGCTTGAAGAACTCGCCCTCATAATAACTGATAAAGACCTTTATGTTGATGGGCTAAACTTTGTTTTCGGCTATGCTCCAGGTAGGGCGGGTATAATATCGCTGGCCAGGCTTGACCAGCGTCTTTACGGGCTTCCCCCAGATAGGCGGCTGTATCTTGAGAGGACGGTTAAAGAGGCTGTGCACGAGATTGGCCATTTATTGGGATTGCATCATTGTACAGATAGGGGATGCGTTATGTTCTTCTCCAACACCATAGAGGATACTGACAGGAAGGGCAGCATACCGTGTGAGGCATGTATGGCGCGTATAAGGGTTTAGCATCTAACAAGCTTAACTAGGTAGTCTATTATCTTGGCCGGCACGTCTATCCCTGTAGCTCTTATGAAGCCCTTAAACTCTGGGACACCATTAACCTCGTTTACCAGATAGCCACCATCACGCATCTCGAAGACATCAATAGAGACTATCTCTCCTCCCACCGCTTGGGCTGCCTTTAGGCTTATCTCGCGTAGCTCGTCATTAAGATACGCCATTATCGGTACGGCTCCCTGCGCTACATTGGTTCGCCAATCTCCGTCTGACCTATATCTGAACATCGCCGCCAAGACTTCATCACCTACTACTAATGTTCTTATGTCTCTGTTGGGTATGTCTACGTATTCCTGTATTATGTGTGTGCGCATGAGCCTGTTGGCTATCATGTCGCGGTGCTCTAGTATTGTTTTGAAGGTTTCGTTATCTCTTATTAGCGCGATGAGCCTGCCCCAGCTTCCTACTGGTGGTTTATCAACTGCGGGTAAGCCGACGTATTCCAACGCTTTATAGGCTGCTATATGGTCTAGACCCACGGCACTTCGCGGAACTGGGAGGCCGGATGACTTTAGTCGCGAGAGTGTAAGAACCTTATCGCCTGACGTCATTATTGCGCTGGAGCGATTTACCGTCCTTATCCCAGCGCCTTCACGTATAGCTGCGGCGTGCATAGCCCCATACATGGATACACAGCGCACTAGGCTTACATCTATGTCAGATACTTCAAAGCGCAGCGGTTGCTGCCTTATGTTGGTTAGTATAACACTCGCCGACGCCATACGGGCCGCCTTAACTAGCAGCTTTTCCTCCATCCGCGGTATGTCATAGATTATCTCTATCGCAGGCCCCCCACTCATGCCGTCGGCTCACACATCTTCAACGAAGCTCTTATACATCCATATAAGCCTATTCGTATATAAATAAATAAACTAATAATCCTTAAGGATAATACGCAGATTTGTTGAGCTTTCGCCCTCAAATACTAGAAGCTGTTAAAGATTTTGGAATGGCAAGGCTCGTACGAGCATGCTCGTTGTCAGAGCTTCCAGAGGGGGAGCGTATAGTCGTGGATGTTGAAGGTGAAAGCATACTTGTTCTAAATCATGAAGGCAGGATATATGCCATATCCAACATATGCACGCATGAGGACGCCGAAATGGTAAGTGGAATAGTTATTGACGATACAATAACATGCCCAGTTCATCTATCAAGGTTTAGGCTTGATAGCGGTGAGGTTCTAAACCCACCAGCCACCAAGCCATTAAAAACCTACAAGGTAGTTATTAGAGAGGAGGAAGTCTTTGTGGAGGTTTAGCGGATAATATTCTCCTCCAATACGAGCATTATGGCGCTCTCCACGAAGTTGGAAGCATCTGAGACCATTTCCTTACCTACATCAGACTTTAGGGCTGCACGCATCTCTTCGCGGTTTTCAAACCAGAGCTCAGCAACTCCAGCGAACTCGGAGCGTTCATCCACGCTGACGCTAACCACATAGCGGCGAAGATTCGGCAGCTTAAGAACTATAGGAACATGCTTGGTGAGCCAGTAACTCTTGAAGTCTTCCAAGCTAAGACCCTGCTTCTTCTTTAGCAGGTACATCACCTTAACCATATATCATCACCACGTATCCCTTGAGGTATTCTTATGCTGTATGCGTCTGATGAGCCTCTGCTAACTTTTCTGGTATTCCCTCTTCAATAAACCTGATAGCCTCCATAGCGGCCATGCATCCATAGCCAGCGGCGGTTATGGCCTGTCTATACTTATAGTCATGAACATCGCCGGCAGCAAATACACCTCTAACACTCGTCTCCATACCATTATGCAGCTTTACGTATCCAATTTCGTCAAGCTCAATCTGCCCCCTGAATATGTCAGTATTTGGTTTATGTCCTATGGCTATAAAGACAGCCTCACATTTTATAACATTCTCCTCTCCAGACTGTACATTCTCCACTTTAACACCCTCAACGCGGTTTTCACCCAGTATATCGCTTACTACGCTATTCCAGATGAATTCTATCTTGGGGTTGGAGAAGGCTCTCTCCTGCATGACTTTAGATGCGCGTAGCTTATCGCGGCGGTGGACTACTGTAACTTTATTGACTAGATTAGCTAGGTAGAGGGCATATTCCATAGCTGCATCTCCGCCTCCGACCACTACAACGTTGTTAGCTCCCTTGAACAGTGGCCCGTCGCAGGTAGCACAGCTAGAGACTCCTCTGCCCAGGAGCCGTTTCTCAGATTCTAGGCCAAGCCATTTGGGAGAAGCGCCAGTAGCGATTATCACAGCCTTAGCCACGTATTCCCTGTCTTCCACAAACACTTTCAACGGATAGCCTTTAAAATCCACAGCGGTAGCATCCTCATAGATTATTTCAGCACCCATATTCTCTGCCTGTTGCCTCATACGCTCCATCAAGTCTGGCCCAAGCACTCCCTCAGGAAAACCAGGATAGTTCTCAACTTCACGCGTGAGCATAAGCTGGCCGCCGCTCTCTATCCCAGCTATTATCAACGTCTTTAGATTTGCGCGGCACGTGTATATTGCGGCAGTATAACCTGCTGGGCCGCTTCCTATGATTATAACGTCATACTCACCCATGTTGGATGGTAGTATGCATTTAGGCGTATTTAAACAATGGATTGAATAACTAGGCAACATATATTATGACATGTTGGGCTTTTTTGGCTTGATATGGAGAGGCATAGATTTGTGTGTTCTGAGTGTGGGGCTGAGTATTACTTGCAGGCTTGGAAGGCGGTCTGCCCCAATTGTCAGTCTGAATACACACTTACGTTGGTTGAGACGCCTCGCGAGGGGAGAAAAATCTTTACCGCCCGCGAATATGGGGCGCTCCTCATCATAGGCTACACTTTGCTCAGTTTCTTCCTCCCATCAACACCTACACTCATAAATCTCATAACATCGCTCATGCCAATCCCAGAAGTAGCTATCTACTTCCTATTCTTGTTGCTTGCATTATTTCTATTTCTAGGAACAACAGGCGGAGTATGGGCGGCGATGGTTATAGGCGTCATAGGAGCTGCTTACGGGGCTGCGTCAATACCCGTAAATGGACTAACAGCAACCATACCCACAGCGCTGGCCTCCCTATGGTTCGTAGGAGCACTACTCTTCCATAGACATTCACAGGCAATAAGAGCGCATCAAGAGAAGATGGAAGACGCGCGTAATATGCCAGAGTACTCTGGCTGGGGGTCAGAAAAAAGCAGAGAGCAGCGTTAAAGGAAAATTTTATCTATCTTAACGATTTTTATAATATTGTATGGCTGGGGTTAAGGGGATAACGTTTGATGTGTTTGGCACCCTATTTGACTGGTATGGCAGCCTTGTTCCGCGCGTTGAGTCAATGCTGAGAGAGTCTGGAGCCGCGGTTAATGTGGAGAGTTTCATGACTGTATGGCGTACCAAGCAACTTTCTTACACGCAGATAAACACCATGCTTGGCAAAGGGTGGATGAGCTTTCGCGAGATAACTGAGAGGGCGTTAAGATATACTATTAAGACATTTGCCGTCAGCGTCTCATCCAGCGCTCTCTCTGAGCTTATTTCTGCATGGTACGAGTTGAGGCCGTTTCCCGATGTGATTCCCGCGTTGCGTAGGCTTAGTGAGATGGGATACATGCTAGCGCCTCTCTCCAACGGTGATAATGACATGCTTCAAAGCTTGGTGAAGCGTCTTGACGTTAGGTTTGATGCCATCTTCTCAGCCGAGAATGTGGGCGTCTACAAGCCTCACCCAGCGATATACGAGCAGGCCGTGAAAGCATGGAACATCAGGCCAGAGGAGATTATGCATGTCGCAGGCTCCCCATTTGACGCCATAGGTTCCAAGTCATACGGCCTTAAGACCGTCTGGGTGAATAGACAATCGTCAGTATTTGATGAATTTGACCAAAGACCAGACAGTATAGTTAGAGATTTTGAAGAATTGGTGGGGGTTCTACGCACCTAGCGGAAACATACATTGAGATTGCTTTAACAGTTTAACGAAACAACTTATTAATAGGGTGATCCTTTATCTTGGCAGGTGAAGCAGAATGGCCAGAACAGTCTTCCTATGCGGTAGCGGCGGATGCTGCCCGATGGTTGTCGTAGAGCAGGACCACGTCCAGATAGGTGAGGAGGGCAACCTCTGCGTCCTCAAGAAAGAGGAGTGGAACGCCCTCGTAGAGAAGATACTATCTGGAGAGCTGTCAAAGCTCTAAACAAACAACAAACTAAGAACGCTTTAATTTCCCTAATATTATTTTTGTAAAATCTCCCTGACACTACCGTCAGGTCTTCCTATTATTATGCGCTGCGCCATCCCAACGAATATACCCGTCTCCAACAACCCAGGTATGCGACGTAATTTGGTGTCCAACTCTTCTGGGTCATTAATCACCCCAAAATCAACATCTATTAACATATTCCCGTTATCAGTTATTATCGGCCCCACTTTTCCAACTCCCTCCCTTAGCTTTGGGCTACCACCGATTTTACGAAGATGCTGCATAATGAACTCCTTAGCAAAGGGGAGAACCTCAACAGGTACCGGCATGTTTAGATTTGCGACAAGCTTCTTCTCATCGCCTATTAGTATAACACGCCGCGATGCTGCGCATAGTATCTTCTCACGCATGAGCGCAGCCCCTCCTCCTTTAATAACGTTTCCAGAGGAATCTACTTGGTCGAAGCTGTCTATCACTAAGTCTGGGTTTGGATTCTCATCGAGCCATGTTATCTTTAGCCCTTGTTCAACCGCCTTATGGTAGCTTTGGTACGAGCTGGGGATTACTGATATCCTCAAACCTTTCCCGCGAATCATCCCGCCCAACTCTTCTATTAGCTGCGCAACGGTGGTGCCGCTTCCCAGACCCAATACCATCCCATCTTTAATCTCCTCAAGCGCCTTCGCTATGGCTGCACGCCGCGCTTCTTGAATAGCTGCATTATTCTTATGCAAGCTCATCAACCTCTTCCAGAATCTTCTTTACCCTCTCTTCCATATCTCTGACACGCTCGCGAAGTTCCATCACTTGAGCGCCAAGTTTAGGGTTTGGAGGGGGTGGGAGATTCCGTAGGTCCTCTACTGAGACCATCCCGGTTTGTTGTGGCGGAGGCGGTGGCGGTATATTTCTACCCATTTTCTTAATGGAATGCCTTGTGTAAAGTAAGGCTATGAGCGTCGTGATTATAAATACAGCGGCTATTATGATGACATCCCAGGACAATCTTTCTCTAGAAGAGGCCGGGGAAGCCACTGCTAATTAACGATTTTGCGCCGCTTATTGCCACCATATGCGTAGGAGTCTTTCCTGCATAATGTTTTAACGCCGCGATGAGTGGGAAAATAGCATGTGTGCTGTGAAATTTACAGAGAAAGAACTGAAGTTCATCCAGAGCCTTGACCTATGTAGGCTAGCCACGGTATATCCAGACTGCCGACCGCATGTGGTTCCCGTTAACTATGTATTCTTGGAGGGGAAATTCTACATAGGAGTAGATTACGAGTCGCGTAAAGTTAGGAACATACAGAAGAATAATAAGGTTGCGCTCGTTATTGATGTCTATAAGCCTAACCGCGGAATACTAATTGAGGGAGAGGCAGCACTCATAGATAGGGGACCTGAGTTTAAACGTGTATATTCAATCTTCTATGAACGTTTCATTTGGGTTACGCGCGACCCGTGGGATGAAGGTGAGGCGCCTTTTATAGTGGTGACTCCCTTAAAGAAGGTTAGCTGGGGGATAAAATAGGTATTTGGATTGTAGGGTTTTTGTTTAGCTTGGTGTGGGTACGCGGGGGATGAGCGCATTAATTAGCCAGTTTATTAGGGATTTGAGGAGCATCGTTGGGGATGATAATGTAATAACTTCGGGCGAGGAAGTTGAGCTATACTCACGGGATGCTCTGCTGCGTTTCAGGCCGTTTACCCTCCCGTCGCGCGGTCGTCGCATAGTTGTTGTGAAGCCTGGCTCGGCGGAGGAGGTGGAGGAGATAGTAAAACTAGCAAACGTGCATAGGGTTCTTATAGTTCCCCTACGGTGGCGGCACGGGCTTGATGGGCGGCGCCGCGTCGCTCACCGATTCTATAGTTATCAACCTGGTGAGAATGAATAAGATACTGGAGATAAATGCTAAAGATAGAGTTGTTACCGCGGAGGATGGCATTACTTTAGGCGAGCTTGATGCTGCATTAAGGCAGAAAGGCCTTATGCTAGGCCGTGACCCGTGGAGAGCAGCCCTCGCGCAACCCTTGGCGGCAGCATATCAACGTAAGGCTTTCCAAGCATATGGAGCGTGAACATGGAATAGACGGTCTGGCAGCCCTCCACCAGATAAAGAGAGCCCTAGACCCGAATAACGTCATGAATCCTGGAAAATTAAGTCTCTCATAATGGCCATAGAGCGTTATATCATTGGAGAGGTTTAGCGGCTTGTAACTTATATAGTGGGGGCGTTGAGCCATCCTACGAGCAGGCTTGGCTCGGCAGGTTGATTACACACCAAAAGGAATTGACCCAGACTTTCTAAATAAGCCAGACGAATACCCAGTTACAGGCAAGCATCACGACCACGAGGTAAGGGCTGAAGGAATACAGAGACTAGACGCGAATGGCAACCCATACCCAACAAAACTCGGAATACACGGAACACGCGTAGCAGTCGATTTTGACTCATGTGTCGCTGATGGAATATGCATGGATGTATGCCCAGTCAACGTGTTTGAGTGGCTTCTCAACCCAGGCAACTCGGGAACAGGAAACGACCTATATCCACTCGAGGGCGAGCTCTACGATAAATATCGAACAGATAAGTCAGACCCCATCAGGGAGGCTGACTGTATCTTCTGCATGGCATGCGAAGCGTCTTGCCCGACGAAGGCTATTAAGATAACCCCGCCATAAACACCATAGGAAGTTCAGCAACATATCTCGCTCCAAAAATTATTTCAACCAAACAACCCATATCCGGCTTTCTCCACATCTTTGACAGAAGATATCTAGCCAGTGTTTTGTTCACCACAAAACTTACATGCTGGAGCTAGGGCTGTGGCTATCTCCATTCTTTTCTCAAGCTTCGCAATTGCTTCTCTATATTTTCTACTGTTATAAAATTCTCGCACTTCTTTGATTCTTCGCCCATAGTTTGGATGTGTTTTGAAATATTCATCAACCTCGTCTTCTTCCAGCGAGCTTTCAGATTCTCTGCCGTGTTGCATTAGTTTACGCATAAGCGTCTCTATTACTGTTGGGTCTTTCACGATTAGAAGGCTTGCTCTGTCTGCCGATATCTCTGACTCGCGGTGCCATGCTAAGAGGAGCATTCGTATTGGTAGTTCTATGGTTAGTGTTAGTATGCCTGAGCCTATGAACGATGCTAGCATGCCAGCGCCCCGCGCTAGAGATTCTGCCAATGTGTGGTAGATTAGATGCTTGCTCTTGATATGTGCGAGCTCATGGCCTATAACTGCGCGCAGTTCTTGCTCGTTCAGAATTTCCAGCATAGCCGAGGTTAGGGCCATCGTGGGGTTGTCATCGCTTCCAAACGTAAATGCATTTACATCCTTAGACGGGATGATATACGTCTCTGGCAGCATATGTATGGCTAGTATTTCTCCACAGTTTCTGATGAGAGTGTCAATCTTACTGAGCGGTTTTACTCTAATCGCATTATGTCTAAGCCACCGGCGCATTTTCTTGGAGTGGCGGTTAATTACGGCCTGCTTAACAGCGAATGATAGGAGTGGAGAGCCCTTTAGCACTTCCAGGTTTTCCTGATCTTGCGGATGTATGAAGTCGCTGATTACTATATCGTAAGGTGTTAGTGGGATTATCCTTCTTCTACATCTTAGACAAAAGATACGCTCAAGCTTGCTATATGCCCCGCAGTGAGCGCATAGTACTTCCAAGCCTGTCTCAACTTCTCCCCCTTTATGATGATTAATATCCTAACTAGGCTATCCCTTATTCTTTCCCAGCCGAAAGAGTTGGTCGTTTGTATAAGTATATTCTGTGGTCACCTATCTTCTCTACATATATTGGCTTCCATCCACGTATTCTGAAGTCGTGGGTTACTACGCGGGCGTTGGGTTTTAGCTCTGCTTCAAGTATTGGTCGTAGTCGCGTCAGCGCGTCGCGCGTTAGGTAGAGCGCCACAACATCCGCGTCTCGCAGCGATGCTTGGAAGAGGTTGCCCTGCATTATCTTTATCCTCTCACCAAGCTCAAGCTCATCCACGCGTTTCTTGGCCTTATTTACTAGGCTCTGCTGGAGCTCTATTCCAAAACCCCGCGCATCAAAGAGACGCGCAGCTTCTATGAGCATACGCGCGTCTCCGCATCCTAGGTCGTATACAACCTCTCCAGGCCTAACGTCGGCTATCTCCAGCATACGTTTAACTATGTGTGTAGGTGAGGGAAGGAATGGTATCTTGGATGGTGTAGAGAATTGTTTCGCCGCACTTCTCCGTAAAAGCTCCAATTCGCGAAGCCTCCCAAACCTCTGAGAGGCCTCCGACATCCCCTATTCGCGTCCTTCGCGAGTTAGGGAAAAACCTTACGCAGCGTATATTAAGAGAGCGTGACAAACAGTATAAATTTACGCGGGAAAGAGAGCATTATGCTCGCCGGTCATAGGGCGGGGGGAAACGCCCAGACCCATCCGAACCTGGAAGCTAAGCCCCTGCCCGCGCGGTTTTTAGTGAGGTGGGAGACCCCTCGCGAAGACCGCGTGCCGGCGAGCACTTCTCCCAAGATATAACGTGATTATTCCCTGATGTATGGTTTGCCGAGTGCTCGTGGGAATCTACGTGAGGTTACGAATATCGCTAGGGTTATAATGGTAACTAGGTATGGTGTCATCTGTACGAAGTGGAAGGGCATGACTTCTTTTACGCCTGGGGTTACCGCTATCGCGAATGCTAGCCCTTCGGCGAAGCCGAAGATGAATGATGCTGCTAGGGCCAGTATTGGGTTTAGGCCCGCAAATACTACCGCTGCTAGGGCTATGAATCCCCTGCCTGCTGAGATTTCTTTGACGAGCCCGCCGAACCATGCTAGGGGCATGAATGCGCCTCCAAGGCCTGCTAGGAAGCCTGCGAAGATGCTGGCGGAGATGCGTACGCGGTTCACACTGATTCCAGCAACGTCGACGGCTTCTGGCTTGTCTCCCGCGGCTCGTATGCGGAGGCCGATGAGTGTTTTGTAGAGGAGTAGCGCCGTGAGGAGCGCGATTATTATGGCCGCTATTGTCATGGGGCTTATTCTGAGAACCCCTATTGGTGTTTGTAGAGCTATGCGGGGTAGCACTAGCTCGCGGGGGAATACATGGATACCTGGGAAGGCCCATATAGCCATTAGCAGGTATTGGACTAGGCCGAGGCTCATTACGTTTAGCCCTATGCCTGCGATTATCTGGTCTGCGCGGCCGTATGTGCTAATCACGCCTAGGATGCCGCCTATTATCGCTCCGAAGATACCGCCCATCAATATTCCTAACAGCCCTGAGCCTAGAACCTCAGCCCAGAACACGCCCAGGACTGCGGTTATAAGGAATATTCCCTCTATGCCTATGTTGATTACGCCTGCTCTCTCGTTGACGCATTCTCCTACCGCTGCCAGGACTAGGGGCGTCATGGGCAGTAGCGCTGTTTCCAACAGCTTTATAGGCCTAATCCCAGCCTGCGACAGCTCATAGCTCACTAGAGCCAGAAGCCCTAGGCCCACCGCAGTCCAGATGAGCCTTTGTGCCAACGAGCCGAGCCTCATGTAGACCGCCTACCCCGCTTAACTCGCTTTAAAATGTTAATGAGCTCAGGCAGAGCGAGGGCTATGATTATTATTCCATTAATCGCTCTTACCAGCTCCGACGCAACGCCTACTTCAAACTCCATGAATCGCCCACCATGTAGGAATCCGCCATAGAATATCGCTGCCAAGACGATTCCTATTGGGTGGTTCCTGCCTATCAGCGAGACGCCTATCCCTTCAAACCCTAAGTTTACGAGGTTTCCCATAGTGGCGTAGATCGTCCATGAAGGGGGGCGTCCAAGGACCTGCGTGGCTCCTGCAAGCCCTGCCGCCAACCCCCCTATGATGAAGCTTATCACTGTAGCTTTCATGATGCTTATCCCAGCATAGCGCGCAGTATCGGGGTTATAGCCCACTAGGCGTAGCTCATAGCCAACGGTTGTTCTCCAGAGTAGGAAATACATCAATAATGCGAACCCTATTACGACTATGAAGACCGTCGTTAGAGAGGCGCCTATCACCATATACCTAGCCGTCTCCTGCGCTGGTACTGCGCGCTCAGCACGGCCAGCCTCGGCTAGGTGGTATGTGATTAAGTACATCGCCAGCCAGAATGATACCCAGTTGAGCATTATGGTAGATACTACCTCATGGACTCCGCGGAATATTTTCAGGAGAGCTACTGGGATGCTCCAGAGGGCTCCTAGAAGCATGGCGAAGAGGGTTGCAGCAACTAGATGTATTCCAGGGGGGAGGCTTAGGGCTCCGCCTACCATGACTGCGCCTATCGCTCCTAGGTACATCTGCCCCTCCGCACCTATGTTGAATAGCCCAGCCCTAACGCCTATTCCGAATGTAAGGGCAGTTAGTATGAGTGGTGTCGCAAATGCGAGTGTCTCCAGAAACCCGTTTAGGTCGCCGAAAGAGCCGAGGAACAAGACGCGGTAGGCTCTGAGAGCGTCATACCCGTATGCCAGCATTAGGAGAGCGCCGCCTAGGAGCCCTATCAGCACGGCGAAGAGGGACTCAGCTACAGCCTTCCCAAACTTCCTGATAACATTAGACGAGACGCCAAGCCTACCAAGCTTTCTGGAGGAGGAATCCATATCACACGCTCATCCACGCTGGGGCATAACTAGGTAGAAAATAAAAATATGTGCGTTAGGTATTTTAGCCGAGAAGCTCTCTCCACTTAGCTATAGCGTCCTCCGTAACGACTAGCGGAACTTCAACCTGGCCGTTTCGTATCTTTGACTCCAGCTCAGCCACAGCCTCCCAAATCCACGGCGCTATGGAGTCGCGCATCTTCTTGACCTTCGCCTTTATCTCCTCAGGCGGCATTGGCAGTACCTTCTTGCCCGTCAGCTCCTCAGCCCTAACACCCATCTCTATGAACTCGTCTAGGTCAGCGAGGGTGCTTACCGATATTCCCTCCATCGTTAGGCCGCCTATCTTAGTCCCTATACCCAGTGTCAGGACACCCTCATTCTCCTGCACGACATCGCGGAACTTACCTATGAGCGTAAGCATGG
>JANVYQ010000007.1 GCA_030059675.1 Candidatus Pelearchaeum maunauluense
AGAGGAGACGGACAACGGTTAAGAGGTCGCGAGTTCCCAGAATCTAGCCGGAATGGGCAGCAAGAAACGAAACATACTCTACGGCGCATTCATAAGCGTAATCCTAGTCATACTACTCTTCTCACTCTTTCACTCCATCATGGGGGTAACATACCCTCTACTAGTGGTGAAGAGCGGAAGCATGAAACCACTTATAGAGATAGGAGATATAATAATAGTAACCCCAGTAAACCCTGATGATATAAAAGCATCACCAACAGATGGGGATGTCATAGTCTTCTACAGGCCGGGAGAATTTGGCGTTAAGGATGCAATAATAGTTCATCGCGCAATAGAGAAGACTGACCAGGGCTTCATCACGAAAGGCGACGCTAACCCGGTCAAGGACTTATGGGGGCCTGTCCCATATAAGAATATCATAGGGCGCTGGACTCATATCAAGATTCCATACTGGACCGGCCTCGGTTATCTCTCGCTATTTCTGCGCGGCGAGTATTATTATCCGCTTGGGCCGCTCTTAATAGCTTTGCTCATCGTTGCCAACATAATACTCTTCATACGGGATATATCAGCTTCTAGACGCTCTGAAGGCGGCGATACTTCTTCAGAAGCTTAACCCTCACATACCAGCCATATCCCAAAACAGAAGCTAGTGCAATAACCGTAATTAGTGACGAGAGTAGAGGGGCGTAGGTTATTATCTGAATTAGTAATGCTATGAAGATGCCCAACGCTGTGAAGAATACAGGTTTTGCCACTTCTGATGCCTCATTCAAATAGTCTTGATGCTTCTCTATGAGATGTTGTGGAAATCTTATCGCGCGGATACAAACCGTTAAACATGCATATTTAGCTGCCGTCCTCTCCCGCCGCGTAACCTGCTCACCACAGAGCGGGCATTCAGCTCTAGCCATCAATTGTGGTTAAGAGACGATACGTATTTAAGAGTGGCCTAGCGTATCAGATTTAATGCTTCTAGGAGTTCATGTATCCATATCAGGTTCAATAGATAATGCTGTGGATAGGGCCGTAAAACTAGGCTGCACCACGTTCCAGATATTCACACGGAACCCGCGTGGATGGACCTATAAGAAATTGGGCAGAAAGGAGGTTGATAACTTTAGAGAGAAGTGTAGGGAGCATGGATACGCGGTAGCGATGGCTCATATGCCCTACTTACCCAACATAGCGTCGCCTAAGAAGCTGATATACAATAAGTCCGTTAAATCGCTTATAACAGAACTTGAACGAAGCGGCACACTAGGCTTAAAGTACCTAGTATGTCATGTTGGAAGTCATCTAGGAGCTGGCATAGATACGGGGATACAGAAGGTAGCTGAAGCCTGCAATACGGCGCTATCAAAGATTGACAACGATACCATACTCCTTCTAGAGAATATGGCGGGACAACGCAACTCATGCGGTAGCTCGTTCGAAGACCTCAGACGTATATTGGATAGGATAGAATATCCAGACAGGGTTGGAATATGCTTGGACACATGCCACCTTTTCGCGGCAGGCTATGATATACGAAGTCCAGAAAGTGTTGAGGAGGCATTGGAAGAGTTTGACAACATTGTGGGTTTAAAGCGGCTGTATGCTGTGCATCTTAACGACTCGAAGGGTGGTTTAAAGAGCGGTCTAGATAGACATGAGCATATAGGGATGGGGGAGATAGGTGAGAGGGGATTTCAAGCATTCATAAATCATAGCGCAATAAGGGACAAGCCAATGATATTAGAAACACCCGAGGATAAGCGGGGAAATTTTGAGACTAACCTAAAGAAAGTCCGAAGCCTCTATAAGAGATAGAATAATCAATATCTGTTCAGCAACTCCTCAGAATATTTGACAAGTTTATCCAAGGCTGAAGCATACCGTGATTCAGGAGCTACTCTGTCAACCAGCGCTTTATAATATAAGATACGTTGAAGAAGCTCCTTAGCTTTCTGAATATCTCCCATCTTCACGAATACCTTTATCCGCGTTGTGTGTATAGTAGCTTCGAGCAAAGCTGTCTCTGCGCGGGTAATTGCCCGTGGTCTCAAACAGCCGACCACAGTATTAACAGGCAGACAATAGACCTCGCATAGCTCATTAATCTCCTTGATTGATGAGACTTCAAATTCTATGTACGCATCCGCACCCGCTAGGCGTGGCGTTAAAATCTTTACAGCTGGCTCGAAGCTATAACTCTTTTCAGAAGCATGTTTAGGAAATGTTGTCTCAAAAAATAGATACGCGTCGCTAACTATGTTTATTACTCCCTGCATATTTCTTTTCAAGTTTTTATAGGTTATGGTTTTCTTGTATGGTCTTAGCCTGATGGTTTGGTCGTCAAGAAGTGTGAATCCTATTGGAGCTGCGTGTGGTGTTTTATCAGGCTTTAGCGTTGATATGATTGATTCGTAGATTATCATAGGTTTTAAGCCGAGGGCTTCGAGTGTTGTTTTCAAGGTCTCCAACCCTCCAGTAGGAGTATGGAGAATGAAGCTGCTAGGATATCTGCTGTGGATGCTGGCCTCCAGCCACTCTTAGAGAAAACCTTCACAAGCCACGTTAGTAGCTCACCTCTCCTACGACTATTCCTTTCCCGCAGAACTTTCCTAGCATATTTTGATGCGAGAATTGACGCCTTGTAGCCATTTCTCCTAGCTATATTAGTATCAGGAAAGCAAGCCAATATGTTGAGGAATGTCATTACGGCTGCCTCATTGACCGTTATGCCGCTGCTTAGCTGTTTTTTGAGAAAACTATAACCAAACGCGTAGGTTGCTTGATAGTTGGTGGCATATTCGTGTGCTATGGCGTCAAAGTGTGAATATGGTCTAAAAGCATCAACTACCGCTATCTTTTCCTGTACTATTCTTTTCTCGGTTTCAGGTTTTCTTACATCTAGATAAGCCACCCGCTTTAAGCCAGCTGGTCTAACTAGGTTTATCGCTCTGAATATGCTTATAGTGTCTCTATAATCCATGTTTAGTAATGTTTCTTTGAGAGCTGTGCGGAGAGAATCTATTTTCTTAACCTTACCCGCTGCAGCTGCTATGGGTGTCAGGAGGAGTATAGCCCCTAGATGCGTATTCCCTTCATGCTGCCAAGAGAGCATAGTTTTACATGCCCGCTCTATAATGGTTCCTACAGCTCTATTATTGAGAACAGCTTCGCGGAAATGAGGATATAGAGACGCTATAGATGCTAGGAAACATTCAAAACCTCGCCGCCGTGATTCCCTATCAACAAGCCCAGGCTTTGGCGTCGCGCTCAGCTCAAGCAAGAGAGCCAACTGCATGCAACTAGCTACGTTATCCGCATCCACCCAATCAGCCCCTCCGAGAGATAATTTTATACTAACCTTATTATTAGAGTAGATCTGCGATTTAAGAGGTATGGGACTTGGGAGAACACTGCTTATACGCGGCTTATCCCTGCTATTAGTAGTTTTCGCGGTTCTCTTAATGGTGGTTATAGTCTTAGGAGCTACTGGAGTATCAGATAAGATACTAAAAGCGTATGTTGGTGAGGAGCTTCGCCAAATAAGGCAAGAGTTGTCGCAGCGTATAAGAGACCCGCAGGAGCTTGAGAAGGCTCTTGAAGCGTATAAGCTGGATTTGGAAAGGGCGTTTGGGCTTGATAAACCCTGGTACTTCAGGCTTCCTGATATGGTGCGCCGAGTGCTGCTACTAGACCTAGGCACGTCAAGAACAATAACATCATTCTCAGGTAGCAATAAGGTATCTGATATAATATTGGAGCGAATACCAAACACCGTAATACTCGTAACAGTGGCTGTTGTGTTAAGCGCTCTTGTCGGAATATCTGCAGGAGTTAAGATAGCTACGCGGGTTGGCTCCCTATTGGATAGGATAACCTCCTACTTCTCGGCGGTCTCCTACGCTTTACCCTCATGGTGGACGGGAATAATATTCATCTTGATATTCTCATTCTATTTCCGCTTATTGCCCCCTGGGGGCATGTACAGTACCCCACCTCCTCAAGAACCCCTGGCACGTTTATTAGACCTCATGCTCCACGCCGTCTTGCCCGTCCTGACCCTCATGGCGGCAATCTTAGGTGGGTGGATTTACGTCTCCAGAACAATAGTCCTCAACGTAGCGCAGGAAGATTTTGTCAGCGCTGCAAGGGCTAAAGGGCTACCTGAGAGAATCGTTATGCGGCGCTATATCCTGAGAGCATCAACACCCCCAATCCTGACAAACATAGTATTCGGCATAGCAGGCTCTCTAGGCGGCGCTATACTCACCGAAACCGTGTTCAGATGGCCTGGAATGGGGCTCCTCTACTATGAAGCTATAACAGCATTCGACGAGCCGCTAATAATAGCCCTTACCTTCATCTTCACCCTAATCTACGCTGCTGCACGCTTCATCCTAGAGATACTATACGTTTCATTAGACCCCAGGGTGAGGTATTGATGTCGGAAACCAGTAGAGAGGCATGGAGGGTTTTCTGGTCATCAAATATCTCAAAACTAGGAATTAATCTATTGGCAATCCTAGTTATAGTATCGCTTTATGTTGTCTTCACTTATCCTCTTGACTTCGGGCTGAAATACTGGAATAACCCAGCCCACTGGGTTGACTATCCCAAGGGAGTTCCGCCAGAATGGGCTAAATACTTCACATCAGAGAACGTTACAGAGCATAGAATATACACGCTGTATGTTCCATCCGAGAGCAGGTTTGTAGAAGCCGCGGGGCTTTACATCAAGAGATATGTCATAACGTTTGATTACCAGTACGACGAGTTTCCCAGCTTTCTTTCCTTCACAGTCTTTAACGTAACATTCAACCGCGAACCGCCAATAATATTCCTTGAAATTTCCAGACCTGATGGTGTATCGGCACGAATTTACACGCTCGCGGTTCCCGGCCCCCAGGAAGGTGAGAAGAAGCCATATATGAGATATTCCGAGACTCCTTTCCGTGTTTTTCTAAGCGGAGACCCCAGCGTTGCACAGCAGCTCTCGCGCATGCTCAAACGGGATTTTGACATCAGTCTAACGCCTACAGAGATAAACACCATAGGCCCTGAGAAAATATTATTCGGAGAACCTGATACAGGGAAGAACTTCACCATACTTAAGGGTGTTTATCGTGTAGATGTTGTGTTGGCGTCCAGCGATGAGAAAGACTCTGTTGGTTATGTTAGGTTTGTTGTTGCTGGTAATGTGTATGGGTGGGTTGGGACAGATTCTCTGGGTCGCGACCTTGCGGTTGGGCTACTATTCGGATTTCCCGTAGCTCTTCTTATAGGTGTAGTAACAACAACACTGACCACAGCCGTTGGGGCTACTGCGGGAATTATAAGCGGCTACGTAGGCGGCAAGACAGATGATATAATACAGAGAATAGCTGATGTAATAAACAACATACCCCTGCTACCGATTCTAATATTCTTGATATTTGTCCTAAAGCCTAGTATTTGGCTCATAGTCTTCCTACTCGTGGCGTTCGGCTGGCCTGGACTTACTATAATAGTGAGGTCTATGGTCTTACAATTGAGAACCAGCCAGCTTGTTGAGGCTGAAGTTGCGCTCGGAGCCTCCAAGTGGCGTATAATGTTTAGACATATCTTCCCACAGATAGCGCCGTTCATCTTCGCCCAAATGATTTTCGCCACACCAACAGCTATCCTAGCAGAAGCGGCTCTGAGCTTCCTAGGTCTGGGCGACCCCTCACTACCAACGTGGGGGCAGATATTGAATTACGGATTTAGAGACGGCGGAGTATACGTCGGATATTGGTGGTGGATAGTTCCACCAGGCTTACTAATAGTCCTGACCGCAATCACATTCGTCTTCCTAGCTCTCGGGTTAGAGCCGGTGGTAAATCCAAGGCTTAGAAGATTCAAGTAAGGCGGATTATCCTATGGCTAGGCTTACATAGGCTAGAGCAAGCCCTAGGATAAGTGATATTGGCAGGCCTGGTACTGCTCTCCATTTCTTAAGGAGCTGGAGGGTTAGGTAGAATCCTATGAGAATTCCTAAGCTGGTCATTATGCCTGAGACTATGCTAAAGTTGGCTATTGCGAATGCCAGTAGTATGGAGTAGAAGAATAAGTCACCTAGGCCTATGCTTACTCCTCTAAAATCCATCATTAGACCTTGTAGATTATGGGAGTCCTCACTTGCTAATGCTCTTAAATGGCCACGGAACATCGCATATACGTCATAGGCAGATATTAACAATACTAGCACTATCGCAGTCCAGAAGGGGATGCTGAACCCTAGTATAGTTCCAGCAGCCGCCGCTACGTAAGAGAGACCTACAACAGAGGCCAGCTCAATTCCCCGATAAACCACGAATAAAATAGCCAGCGTTATGAGCATAGATGCGAGTATATTATAACTACTTGAAAACTGCGGCGATATTTCTAGAAAGAATAAACTGGTGGAGAACGCTATTATGCCGAGAATAGAGAATATGAATATTCTCAGAAGTATCCTATAGCGGCTCACTATTGTGATTAAAATGAAGCTACCCAGGAATATTAGGCCAACCACTATGAGTGCGTTTATGTATGGTGATATGTTTGTTAATGCTTGTTCTGGTGGGGCCTCAGCAGGAGGCTCTGGTGCTGGAGTTATGACGGGCTGAGGGAGAGATAATCTAGACATATAGAGGAGGAGCGAGAGTATGAAAGATATGAACAACGTCAGTATAACTGGAATTAGATGCAGAAAGGAGGTCTCCGGTCTTTGGCCACTCATCTACCGCGCTAGCTTGATAACCTTTATTTAAGCCCATATGCGAGTCAGAGAAGCGTGCTATGAAGTATCGATTGATGGATTTGCTGGCATGTCCGATTTGTAAAACCTTCCCCCTAAGGCTATTTGTGTTTAGTGTACGCGACATAAAGCCCACCATACGTATTAGAAAATGCGAGCTCTACTGCGCATATCATGGAGATTTCATCAAGAACCTAAGCGAAACAAACTGTGCAACATGCTATGAGAAGGAGATTAGTGATGGTTTGTTGGAATGTGCTAACTGTGGAAGGTGGTATCCTATAGAGGAGGATATTCCGCGTATGTTGCCT
This sequence comes from Candidatus Pelearchaeum maunauluense, assembly GCA_030059675.1. Lineage (GTDB taxonomy): Archaea > Thermoproteota > Nitrososphaeria_A > Caldarchaeales > Caldarchaeaceae > Pelearchaeum > Pelearchaeum maunauluense. Next base: position 7,063 of record JANVYQ010000007.1, read on the forward strand.
GACGACTTAAGAAATAGACAGCAGGATGAGGCGTTTCTCGCTAAGTGGAAGGATAGGATACCGCAACATATACTGAATGAGGGAAAACCATTCTCCTTACTGCATGAGCATACTTAATAGCGGCGGCTATGGATGACAAGTGATGAAGTAGTTATTTTAGGCGGAAATGTATGTGGTATAGGAGTAGCAGTAGCATTATCTCGTGCAGGGTATAACGTTAAGATACTGGAGAGGGGGCGTAGGCTCACAGGGCTTAGCATAATAGACGTGGTTAGAGAAGACCAGCTCTCATTTCTGGGGGTAGAGCCGCATAATGTGGTGGAGAATGAGATAAATTACATAACTATAGTAGATAATGAAGGCGCTTCGACAATTCATCATAATAGACTTTATGTGTGTAGGATTACCGACCTCTTGGAACGCGCAGCCGCATATAACCAGCTGCGCATATCATTTGGCACACCAACCAGCTTAATTAACCAACTAATATCAAGAGATACGAATATTGTTATTGACTGTGAATCTATCAGTGGTTCTGGTTTTCCTGTTGTGAGTTATATCCATGCATCTAAGCGCTGTGGGTATGGGGATTTAGTTATCGACTTATCATCTAGAGGTTTTAGAGTTGTCGTTGAATGCTGTGATGGGGTCTTACTCGTTCATGATGTAGGTAATCCAAATTTGGTAAAACGAGCCTCGTGGTTGGCAGAAAGCCGATATTACCTGGCCATGCCCTTGCCAAATGCTAATAAACGGCCAGTGCGTTGCGGCCGTGCGTCAAATAAATGCTTTTCTCCGCTGGGAAGCGCGGTGGCCGAACTGATAGACGCGGCATACTGCGCGACAAACATTGTTAATAATGGCTGCAAAGAGGCTGAAGCCACTTTCTCTGACTTTTTCCAATTTCTAGAGAAGAGGCTAACAGGCGGATATTACGCTAGGGAACAAATAACCCATATTGTTAGGGCGTTTTACGATTTATATGCGGGCTGGGTTGAGCGTTAAATTTATCTATCGACGATAACATCGGCGTATTTGCAGTCAGCGGTGAAACGAGAATGTTGGAAGAGTCGGTTGTCCTTATCGGTAAAAAACCAGCGATGAACTACGTGCTGGCCACGACGCTGCCACTCGCCGAGGGTAAGAAAGTAGTTCTGAAGGCGAGAGGCAGAGCCATCAGCAAGGCAGTCGATGTAGTAGAAGTCGTCCGCCGCAGATTCGTCCAGAACGCGGTAATCGAGCGCGTAAACATAGGCACTGAGGAAGGCAGGGTAGGCAACGACGGCAGGGCACGTAACGTCAGCACGATAGAGATCGTCGTGGCACCACCGAACCAGGCAAAGAAGAAGTAAACATCCAACGACGCGCCCAGGACATCCTGGGGCGCATTCATTTTTTAAATTATATTTTACCTACCTCCTAACATTGGGATGCTATGAGTTTTGGTGCTGTGGTTAGGGATTCAACTGATGAGGATATAGACCGGGCGTGTAAGCCTAGGTCCATTACTTCGCGGAAGGGTGAGAATGGTGTTGTTCTTGTGGTGGGTGGGAGCTGGCTTTATCATGGTGCGCCCCTTTTAACGGCTCTAGCTGCGCTTAGGTCTGGTGTCGATTTAGTTTATGTGGCTGTTCCAGAGAAGGTGGCCACGCCCATAAGAGCATACACGCCATCGCTTATAGTTCTCCCCCTGCCTGATATGAAGCTCACCAGCAAGGGAGTAAGTCGCATTAGAGCCGTTTTACAGGACATTACCGCAGCGGCTATAGGGCCAGGGCTTGCAAGAGGCTCCGAGAAGGGGCTGATTAGGCTGATTGACCTCCTCATAGAAGGTGGTGTGCCATTAGCTCTAGACGCCACTGCTTTACATCCTGATATACTGCCCAAAATTAGGGGTAGGCCCTGCGTATTAACGCCCCACGCTGGCGAGTTTAGAAGAGTATTTGGAAGAGAGGCCGGCAATACCTTGGATGAGCGCATCAAGACTGTTCATGAAGAGGCGAAAAATAACGGGCTGGTCATACTCTTGAAAGGTGTTGTTGACGTCATATCTGATGGCTCTATTGTGGTGTTGAATAAGGTTGGCTCACCAGCAATGACTGTCGGGGGCTCTGGAGATGTTTTATGCGGCCTTGTTGCAGGATTGATGGCTCGCGCAGCTTCTCCATTAGAGGCAGCCATAGCAGCGGCTCGCGTTAATGGAATAGCTGGCGAGCGAGCTGCGCAGCTTAAAGGTATGCACATAACACCAGAAGATATTATAAATGAGATTCCGAATGTTCTAAAACCCTATGACAAGTTAATTTAGAGCTAGAGAAGGGAAATCCTTTTAGATGTCCAGGGTATGCTTTTCTATAGATAGTGGGGAGACCTGTCTTTGCATATACGGCTAGGCCTGATAGGCAAAACCAATACTGGGAAGACCACGTTCTTTAATGCAGCAACTCTACTCTCGGCCGAAGTCTCGACCTATCCCTTCACAACAAAACAGCCAAACTATGGTACTGCATACGCTATAACCCCCTGCGTCTGCCGCGAGCTGGGGGTTAATGATAATCCCAGAAACTCTAAATGCATAGAGGGATACCGCCACATACCGATAGAGCTGATAGACCTGCCAGGGCTTATTAAAGGAGCATGGGCCGGAAAAGGGCTAGGTAATCAGTTTCTAACAGTAGCATCACAGGCAGACGCGTTGCTTCATGTAGTAGATGCATCTGGAAGCGTGGATGAGGAGGGAAGGCTTACTGAGCCTGGAAGCGGCAACCCGCTGGCTGACGTATACGACGTAGAGGAGGAGCTAGTCATGTGGCTTACCAAGCTCATAGAGAAGCAGGACGATAAAATAATAAGAAACTTACGGAGTGGGAAAGATATAGTTCAAAGCCTAGCCGACATACTCCAGGGGGCACGTATAACAGAAGACCATGTTCTACGCGCTCTTAAGGTCTCTGGTCTAGAGAATAAGGACTTTGAGAACTGGACACCTATAGATGATAAGAAGTTTGCCGAAAACCTGTTGGATGTAGCTAAGCCGACCATAATAGTTGCCAACAAAATGGACTTGGAGACGGCTCCTAAGAACTTCGAGATACTGAGGGACCAGCTTCCCAATAGGATAGTAATTCCAGCAAGCGCAGAGGCCGAGCTAACCCTCCGTAAAGCTGTTCAGAAAGGTCTCATAAAATACATTCCAGGAGAGGAGACATTCACGTTGCTCCAGCCTGACCAGCTCACCGAAAAGCAGAAGTGGGCGCTAGAGTTCATAGAGAGCAGAATCCTCGGCGAATACATGCAGACAGGGGTTCAATTAGCCATTAATGTAAGTATATTCAAGTTGCTGAGGATGAACGCAGTCTATCCGGTTTCAGACCCCGTTAAGTATATGGATAAATCAGGGAATGTCCTCCCTGATGTTTATTTGATGCCGCCTAACGCTACGGTTAGAGACCTAGCTAGGACGATACACTCCGACTTGGAGAAGGGGCTGCTCTATGCTATTGACGCTAGAACCGGGCTTAGGCTTCCTGGGGACTATCAGCTAAAGGATAGGGATGTTCTTACCATTGCCTCTGCTACCCGCCGAGGCTAGGCTGGCTCTAAGTAGTATGAGAAGAAGCCCTCAGGTTCGCGCCGCTTAACCACAAGCTTGACTTTCATTCCTGGCTTAACCTCGTCAGGCTTGTCGGTGCTAAGCCAGCAGAGTACATTGAAGCCCTCACTCATACGCGCTATCGCCACGATATAGTCTGGGTAGTGAACGAAGCTAAGCGGCTTAACGTTTATCTTCGTGAACGTCAGTATCTCGCCTTCTCCCTTAACCTCCACCCATTCCAAGTTCTCATCCATACAAGCGGGACAATCCGCCTGAGGCGGGAAGTAGTATATTCCCTTCACAGGGCAGCGCGTAGCGTATATCTTCCCCTCGCAGAGACCGTCAAAGAACTTCTTAATCCTCTTCACAGGTATTAGATATTTAAGACGCATCTCGCGGACATCAACCCATAGGGGGTCGCCAGTCTTCTCTTCGGGAACTATGGGCAGTCCCTCATTCTTCATGAGCTCCTCTACGTACTTGAGCCATTGATTTACCATCTGCTCTATCTGCTCGCGCGTCTGCGCCATCTTCCTTCTACCCTGTAGGAGGTTTGTCTAGTGTGTATATTGTGATGTATGCGTAGTGGCCTGTTCCGCCTATGTTGTGAGCTATAGCCCAGCCCCGCTTTATGTCAGCCTGCCTCTCAGGCGGGTTCTGCTGCCTTAACTGCTTCGTAAGCTCCGCAGCCATGCTAACGCCGGTAGCCCCTATTGGATGGCCTTTAGCCTTGAGACCACCATCCAAGTTTACTGGGATTCTACCACCCTTGTATGTCTCGCCTTCACGTGCAAGAGCGTACCCCTGGCCCCGCTCAACAAACCCAAGGTCTTCATACGCCAATATCTCGGCTATTGTGAAGCAGTCATGAACCTCAGCCACATCAAAGTATTTGTATGCTTTATCACGCTCTACTCCTGCCCGCTTGTATGCTTCTTCAGCAGCTTTCACAGCAGAATCTAGACTCAGGAAATTACTGCGCTTGCTTAGGTTTGATGTCCCCGTAGCTACTGCCTGCGTTCTAATCCACACAGGCGTGTCGGTTAGCTTCCTAGCTATCTTCTCAGAGGCTATGACAACAGCCGCGGCTCCATCAGTCTGAGGACTACAGTCAAATAGCTTAAGCGGCCAAGCAACATAACGGGACTTCATAACGTCATCTATTGTTATGCGTTTGTGAAAGTGAGCATGCGGGTTAAGGTCGGCGTAGTAGTGGTTCTTCACAGCTATCGCGGCCAGGTCCTCCTCCTTAGCGCCGTATCTATGGAGATATGCGGTTGCGTACATCGCGTAGTATCCTGGAAATGTTAAGCCAAACTGCTCAAACTCCCAGAAGAAGTTTCCAGCCCTGCCTATCATCTCCACCACTTGAAGGTTTGTTGATTCGCTCATCTTCTCTACGCCTACTGCTAGCGCTATGTCTGCCTGCCCAGATGCTACCGTCTGATACGCAGCTCTGACTGCCGCGCTACCAGATGCACATGCTGCCTCCACCCTTATGCTCCCTGCTGGGCATAGGTCTGAATACTCGCTTATCACCACCGCTGGTAGGGGGTCTGAGCTCCACCTACCCGTGTTGCCCACTGCTACGAACTGAACATCCCTCTGCGTTATACCAGCGTCCTGTAAGGCCTCTTTTATGGCCTCCCAAGCAAGCTCCTGGAGCTGCTTATCCGTTGCTCTGCCAAATTTTGTATGACCAACACCAACTATTGCGGCGTTTACCAAAGGGTTAGCACCTGCTGCCCCATCTGTAAAGTAGCTTATTTAGGTTTAATAGAACTTCTCGTATGTGGTTGTTCTAGGGATGAGGGCGCAGCTTAGGCCAGCAGTTGTCGTATTCGACTTAGACGGCACACTAATAGTTTTCAAGCTTAATGTCCGAGCGGCCAAGCAGAGGATAATACAACGGCTGGAAGAGCTCGGTCTCAATACTCGAGGCATAACAGCCGACGATAGTGTGCAGAGCATAATAACTAAAGCGCTGGGGAATAATAGTGATGTAGAGCGCGAGTTTGTTAGGAACGAGGTTCTTGATGTGATGAAAAAGTTTGAGATTAATGCTTCCGCGGTTGCAGAACCGCGTGAGGGGGCGGCGTATGTTCTTCAGGAGCTTAAGAAAAGAGGATACCGAGTAGCAGTTGCTACGAACACGCACCGTGAAGCAGCTTTGCGCGCACTTGAGAGAAGAGGCCTACTCAGCAGTATAGACTTCCTAGCTACCCGCGACGATGTGGAGAACCTCAAGCCACGCGGCGATATTTTGCGCCACCTATTAGAGAGGCTAAACATCAAGCCATATGACGCGCTCTACATAGGAGATAGTATCCACGATATGCAGGCCGCGGCCGAGGCTGGGGTTCCGTTCATAGGCATAGAAGGCGGCATACATCCTGGTAAAGAGCTTCAACGAGGCTCCATACTCCCAGTATTAAGAGAGCTACACGATCTGCTGGACTATCTGGCATAGCTCCTGCTGCTTCTTCAAACTTTTAACACGGTTTCCAACACTATCTCTAAAGGGAGTAAGCGTTGAAGATAGTACCTGATACTAGTGTGATAATTAATGGTAAGATTACAGAGCTGTTAGAGAGGGGTGAGGTCAGGGATGCTGAGATAGTCATCCCTATAGCGGTTGTTGATGAGTTGCAGGCTCAGGCTTCAAAGAAGCGTGAGACTGGGTTTATCGGGCTTAACGAGCTTAAGAAGCTGCGTGAGCTTGCTCTTAAGAAGAATGTTGAGCTGCGGTTTTCTGGAGAGCGTCCTGGCCTAGAGGATATAAAGCTCGCGCGGAGCGGTAGGATAGACGCGCTTATACGCGATGTGGCCAAGAGCGAGAAAGGAACATTATACACCTCGGATTATGTCCAGGCATTGGTTGCGGAAGTTGAAGGGATAGAGGTTCGCTACTTCCCTCCAGACGAGCTCCCAGCATCTCTATCATTTGAAAACCTCTTCACACCTGATACGTTGAGCCTGCATTTCAAGGAGGGAGCCCCGCCCTACGCTAAGAGGGGCAGGCCTGGGAAGTTTGAGCTGGTTAAGCTGAGGGAAGAGCCTCTATCGGCAGAAGAGCTGAACAACATAATCAAGGAAATCACCGAGAGGGCGCGAGTAGCCAGCGAAGGGGGTGTGGAGATAATGAGGAGCGGCGCATTGGTTGCGCAGCTCGGCTCATACCGCATAGCTATAGCAAGGCCACCATTCTCGGATGGACTTGAAGTTACAGTAGTCAGGCCTATAGTAAAGCTACGTCTAGAAGACTATAAACTATCAACCAAGCTTATGAAGCGGCTCAAGGAACGCGCAGAAGGAATACTAATATCAGGTCCTCCTGGGAGCGGAAAATCAACATTCGCCGCGAGCTTGGCTGAGTTCTACAGCCGTCAGGGGAAGATAGTCAAGACGCTTGAGTCCCCCCGCGACTTGCAGGTTCCTCCCGAGATAACACAGTACGCTCCTCTTGAGGGCGATTTTGAGAAGACCGCCGAGATACTCCTCCTAGTGAGGCCTGACTACTCAGTGTATGATGAGATTCGGAAGCATAGGGATTTCCAGATATTCGCTGACATGCGCCTAGCTGGCGTGGGCATGATTGGCGTAGTCCACGCCAGCGACCCTGTTGACGCTATACAGCGCTTCATCGGCAGAATAGAGCTGGGTATGATACCCCACATAATCGACACGGTAATCTTCCTACGCGACGGTGAGGTGAAGAAGGTCTACGAGCTCAGCCTAGTGGTGCGGGTTCCTACTGGAATGGTTGAAGCAGACTTGGCTAGGCCTATAGTTGAGGTGAGAGACTTCGAGACAGGAGAGCTTGAATACGAAATATACACCTATGGTGAGGAGAATGTCATAATACCTGTAGCTGATATTAGGAGCGAGACGGAGCGCAAAGCCAGCGAGATACGTGAGAAGGTTAGAAAGGCTTTGATGAAGTATGATAGAGATGCGGAGATTGAGGTACTGTCTCCGAGTAAGGTGGTTGTGAGGGTTGATAGGGACGTTATACCGCGACTCATCGGCAGGAGGGGCGAGACTATAAGCAAACTCCAGAAAGAGCTCAGCGTCTCGATAGATGTAAACCCGAAGGTCCCAAGCCTTGGTCGGGAGGTTGAGTTTGAGATACATGAGACGGGGAACAATATTGCTCTCGTTCTTGAAGATGTGGAGACTGGTGAGCGAGTCAACGTGTATGTGGATGGTGAGTATCTCTTCTCCGCCACGGTGGGTAAGAAGGAGGTAATCAAGATTACCAAGAAGTCGGAGCATGGCCGCAGGTTAATAAACGCCCTATACGCTGGTAGGGATGTAAGAGTTTATGTAAGTGATTGAGAGATGGTGAGGCTTAGCTTAACACCAAAAGCCAAGAGGTTGATGGAGGAGCTAAAGAAAGACAATCCAGAGATTTACGTTATATTAGGGGATACTGGCTGCTGTGGATTTAGCAACGTCTTCGTAACCAGCATTAATCCAGGACCTTACTACGAGTATCTTGGTGAAGACACTGGTGCTAGGGTCTATGTTCATCCAGCGTTCAGGCGTAGTATAGACCCTGAAGATATTGGGATTGACGCGATAGAGGTTGAGGCTGATGATAGCTTCTCCATAGAAACTACACTGGGGTATAGATTCATATTGAGACCCAAAGTGGATGTGAAGCTCTAGCCGCGCTCCCGTTGCCGCATTTTACACACAGGACATACCTCTGCCTCTTCTGGGATTTCATTTATACAAAACCAGCAAAACTTATGGCCTGGTTTTGATGGCTCAGGTTGCTCTGCTGGCTTAGAGAAGAGACTTATAATTATCATTATCAAGCCAGCTCCGAAGAAAGCAAAACCGAAGGGAAGACGCACTAAATCTAGAAAGAGACCGAATAGGAGGACTATGACGCCCATGAACATCATAGACGGCCACATAACAGATGACCCCGAAGCTATGCTCTTAGCTTCTTCTCCAAGCCCGCGCAGTGGACCACCCCCTTGACGCGTCTTATAAATGAGACGCAGGCGAAGCAGTCTAGGAAAGGCACATCGGCATTAACTACTGGGCAGGTAACGTATTCCTTCTTCATTCTGGAGAGCATTTTACTACTTACAGCGCCTTTTAGAACCGCCGCCGCCGCTTCAGGGTTTGCTTTCATAGCTTTGGAGGCCTGCTTTATCTCCACATGATATTTGGTCTCCATTATCGTTAGGCTGTGTAAAATGTGGATTTAAGTCTTAGCGCATGACGGCGCTGAGCCAGATACACGCGCAGAAACACCGCAGAAATTACCGAGGCACCAACAACAAGCAACAAGACCGTTAGATTCGTATAATCATCCAGTATTATCACAGCGTAGTCCTCGGGGCCTGTAACTATGATTTTACTTCCTTGGATTAGTTTTCCTTGACTGTCGATTACTGCGCCTATAGTCTTTCTAACAAACAACCCCCCTGGTTCAACGGTTTCGACTATTATTTTGTTGAGGTCTATTACATCACCTTCCCTAACCCATGTTTCATCCAAGAGAGAGCCGCCATACTCGTAGATTCTTATCATATATTCGGCTTGGAGTTTGAATGCTACTCTCCCGTCTTCATTTATTATGTTTCTGGGTGGTTCTGGAGCTACGCGAATGCGCGGCGAATTCACCAGCGGCTTTACTTCTAGGCTTCGCTCACCTCTACCAAATATGAAGAGGCGAGCATCCTCTCCAGGCCGTATAACGCCTATCTTCTCACCATCTAGGATTAGGCTTACGTTGAGATTCCTCTGACCTCCCACCAGCGCTATATCCACCAAGTATCCTATCTTGGCGCTCAGCTTGCCCCAGCCCCATGTATTGGAGCCTCGCTGCTTGTCTATCTCCCCCGTGAACTCATCTTGTCTGGCGGCGTCTATTATTATTCTCCTCACTTCAGAAGCAATTAGGGTTGGTGAGAGCTGGAGAATCATGGCAGCCACGCCCGCCACGTGGGGTGCTGCCATGCTTGTGCCCTGGCTGACCGTGTGAAACTCATCAGGGTCTATCGCTTCTTTCTCTATGTTTAGCGGTTTTGCCGCGATTATTACCGAGCCTGGCGCCGCTATGTCTGGTTTTGTTCTGCCGTCGCGTGTGGGGCCGCGGCCACTGAAACTAGCTATTGAGCCGACCTCACTACCTATACTTATCTCCTCGCCGCTGGCGTCTAGCCAGGCGTTGCGGGTAACATATGCGCCGACAGCTATAACGTAGCGTGCAGTAGCAGGTATGGAGACAGTATATTCCTCAGATAAAACATACCCACTACCGTCTAAGAAGCTTTCATAAACGAAATTGCATGTATCGCTCTCAATCCACGCGTGCCATACGCCATTTCCAATCTTTAGGCCGTTTATTGAGAGCTTCCAAAGGGTTTGGGACAAGAAGAAACGCTCATCCAGTTTAACACTTATCAGCCATTCATAGCTGTCGGCATACTCGTTTCTCACAGCCTCAATAATCCCGACTCCAGTCTCTAGCTTGGTTCCATTCTCTAGGCTTATCTCAACACCATCCGCGGTGGTCAAGGCTAGTCCTACCTCATCTTGATTGCTGAACCATATTGAGAGGGCGTATTCGCGTGTTAGTTCTGGGATTACCCACTCAAGCATAGCTTCTGGAGCGGCCTTAAGGTCTCCCATAGCGTGCCTGTCATCCTGGGCGGAGTTTCCAGCCGCAGCCACTATGATGGCGCCCTGCATGGCGAGGGCATCAAGCGCTCTCTCCAGAATACTACTCCCATCATGACCCCCAATATCTGTCCCAAGACTCAGGTTTATGACTACACGCTTACCGAGTTGCTGGGCTTTTTGAAAGATATAGTATATCCCATCAAGTATCTCTTTCTCGTCAAAGAACCAGCTCGCGCCCTCGCATGCTGGTCCGCCGCTCTTTACGAAGATTATCTCAGCCCCTGGTGCGACTCCCTTATAGCCGCCTGGCGCTAACCCGCTACTAGCCGCTATAGCGGCGACCATCGTTCCATGCCCGTGTAAGTCCCGCTGGGGGCATGTGGCGTCAATAATCTCCTCCGTGACGCATTCGTAGCCGTAATCAAACCCCTCAGGCGGCTTTCCCTCAAGGGTCTGGTCCCATATGTATAGAACCTTCGGCCTCCTGTCGGGGAATTGTAGGTCTGGATGCGTGTAGTCTATCCCAGTGTCGACTATTCCTATTATGACGCCTGAGCCGTCTACCCCATCCACATTAAGGGTTTTCAGCTCATTCATCCATGATGAGCCTATATCCTCCGTACTAGCCTTTAGGAAGGCTCTTATACGCTTTGAAGGTTTAACCTCATCAACGTATGGGAGGGACTTGAGCCTCTCAAACACTCCTTCACGTGTGTCTAGTGTTACTATATCGCCTAAAACTCCCCCAACATCGCCGAACACCTCCAATTCATTAAGTATCTTTTCATCGGGGGTTGTGTTGAGCGAGATTATGAGACGGCGAGTGTCGTATTGCTCATAGTCTGCGCCTAGTATTGGGGTGGTAGTGTAAGAGGATGAGTATGCGAGGAGGATTGTGAGGATTATCGCATATGAGAGTAGTCTTATATGCATGGACGTTCTATCCGCCTAGTTTTCTCGCTTAAATATCTGAGCCGAATTTTATTCTAGGCAGGTATGAGGGCGCTTTCTGACGCTGATGTGGAGAAGTTAGTCCCCATACGTGAGGTTGTAGAAGCTGTGGAGGAGGCGTTTAAGAGCTTCAGCCTAGGCTTAGCAGTAATGCCGCTAAGAACGCGCATAGAGGCTACAGCACACAAAGGCGACATTCTTCTCATGCCATGCTACCTCCAAGAAATGAATATCTTTAGCGTCAAGCTGGTTACTGTCTACCCTGAAAACACCAGTCGCGGCCTCCCGACGATACATGCTGTGGTTCTAGTTGCAGACCCTTCAACTGGTGAGCCTAGGGTGGTTGCTGAGGCTAGGGCGCTTACGGGCATGCGCACAGGCGCTGCTACGGCGGTCTCGGTTAAACACTTGGCGCGTAGGGATAGTAGGGTGGTTGGGATTATAGGCTGCGGATATCAGGCGAGGTGGCAGCTCCTCGCTCTAGCCACGGTCATGAGGCCAGACAATATACTTGCCTATGACATAGATAAGGACAGGGCGCGGAGCTTCGTAAGCCGTATGAAGGATGAGCTGAAGTGCGACATCTCGCTGGCTGGCTCTGCCGAATCACTAGCCAGGGAGAGCGATGTGATAATTACGGTAACTACCTCCAAGACGCCTGTTGTTAAGGCCGAGTGGGTTAGGCCTGGAACGCATATCTCAGCCATAGGCGCTTATACCCCAGAGATGAGCGAGCTTGAGCCAACGCTCATAAAACGTTCCAAGGTTGTGGTTGATTCGCTTGACGCTGCTAAGGCCGAGGCTGGGGATATAATCCAAGCAGTGGATAAGGGGTTCTTCAGGTGGGAGGATATACACGCAGAGATAGGTGAGATAATAGCTGGGCGAAAGCCTGGCCGCGAACGGGATGATGAGATAACCGTCTTCAAAAGCGTCGGGCTAGCTGTACAGGATGCAGCAGCCTCAAAGGTTCTATTAAATCATTTCAACACGAGATAAACCCCAACCAACACGCTTACCGCCCCGACGTAGAACGATACATGAGGGATTTCCAAGAATATTAGTGCAGCCAATATTGACGCTACAACGGGCTCTAGGAGTGATAATGTGGATGCTTGAAACGGTGTTAGGTGCTTTAGTGATGAGAAGTGTAGAGTGTGTCCCAGGACTGTTGGGAAGAATGCCACAGCCAGGAGAGGCAAAACCTCAGCTGGGAGCGGAACAGTTATCTGTTTAAAAACCATCAAGCCAGCGCCTCCCATTATAACACCAGCGATTATGTATATAGGTGTCATTAAGAGAAGAACATTGCCAGCAGAGCGTACGGGCTTGCCCACGATTAGGTAGAGAGCCCAGAAGAAAGCGGCCATCAAGGCCTCAAGGTCTCCCAGCAGGTTTCCTGGAGATATTGAGGTCTCTGCGAGGGAGATTGTCAAGACTCCTAGAAAGGTGAGTATAAGCCCTAATAGGGCTAGCGGCTTAGGTGCGCTCCGCCAGATAATCCACGAGAGGAGCAGAACCATTGCTGGTGTTGTGTTGGTTAATACTGTTGCGTTAAGTATTGTTGTATTCTTTACTGCTGAGATGAAGAAGATGAAGTGCAGACCTATGAGGAATGCAAGAACTATTATACGCTTACCATGGCCGCGATACTCGGAAATCCACAGCCTTTTGAAGAGGAGAATGTTAAGCAGCAGCATTAGCGCTGCCGCTATGACTAGCCTATAGAAGCCTAGCGATAGAGCGTCAAGCCTAGGGAGGAATCTTATTAGTATAGACGCTGTTCCGAAGAGGAAACCAGCCGCAACTCCTTGAGCTATTGAGGAAGCCCGCGACATACGTGATGTCTTTAAGGCCTAGAGGGTAAGCTAATAATATATTGATGACCGTTTATGAGGTTGGGCGTAAAGTATGTTGGAGGCTGAGGATGTCGGTAGTTATCCAGTAGCGCCATACGGCGTTAAGGCTGACCAGACAATCCCCAAGATGAAGTTTCAGTATGGGAAAAGGTCTCTGGTATGGGCTGATGATATTGAATATTACGTAGCATCCCTCAGGCATGAGCGTTGGAGCCTTGAGCCTATTGTTGGTGGAATTGGCGGGAGCGTTTCAGACGTGGGTGGGGAGGGAATAGTCCAGCTAATCACGATGCTGACCGAGCATGAGAGCTTCTTCATACAGGGAATAACCCAGCATATTCCGAGGATAAGCTGCTACTATACCGAGCCGCGCATAGCTCTTGCATATATAGCTAGAGATGATGCGAAACACCTAGATGGTCTCTTGTCATGCGTCAGAGGTAGAGATCTTGGTCGCATTTCTGCATCTTCGCAGTTCTCCCTTAAGAATATCCTAGAATTAACAGATGTTTCAGAGTTTCTCTTCATAGCCGGGCTTATGGGTAAAGCTACCGTTGCGACAGTAGCGAGACATCTGGCTGGAAGGCTTAATACCAATACGCTGGGCGCGCTTCTTACACATATAGCGGAAGATGAAGAGAGACATGCTTCATTCGCCGCGGCTCATCTGAGACACCGAATCAAGATGGGCGACATGAATATCGACACCCTTGAAAACCTTGTTGAACGCTTTGAGCTCTATCTCATAGTTTCCTCAGGTATGGACGAGGCTAGCCAGGGGGAATTCACCGCTTTACTTGGACGTGAAGGAGTTAGAGAAATGCTGCTTTCTATTGATAAGTCGCGTAAAGCTCTGCTACTGGAGGCAGGTCTCTCGGTAACTGATGTTGAGAGGCTTATGGGTAGGGCTGGCTTTGAGAAGAGCGGCTTCTGCTGAAGCTTTTATGAGCTACCAATAACAATTAATCAGCGAACTACATGGAGCGGCACCCGTCTAAGGAGATAATCGCCTCATATAGCGACGTGCTATCAGGTAAGCGTGTAGCCCTATGCATAACTGGCAGCGTGGCGGCTTACTTGGCTCCAGAGATAGCGCGGACGATAATGAGGTATGGTGCTGAAGTTTATCCTGTCATGACCGAAGAGGCTACTGAGCTAATAAGCCCAAGTATAATGGAATGGGCTACTGGGAATAAGCCAATTGTCAGGCTTACGGGTGGGATGGAGCACATAAAGCTTGCCGGCGAACACGAGGGCCGTGTTGACGCTATCGTCGTAGCACCCGCCACCGCAAACACAATATCAAAAGCCGCACACGGAATAGCGGATAACGCAGTAACTACACTACTAAGCGTAGCCCTAGGCTCTGGCACACCCATCTTGATAGCTCCCGCCATGCACGAGCCCATGCTACGCAACAGAGCAGTAAGCGATTCAATAAAGACCCTCGGCGAGATGGGTGTTACTTTCATAGAACCGCGTGTTGAGGAGGGGAGAGCCAAGGTAGCCCTTCCTGAATCTATATGCAACCACCTTGTACGGCTTCTCCATCCAAAGAAACTCCCAAGCGGAAGTCATGTTATAGTGGCCGCTGGAGCGACGGTTGAATACATAGACCCCATAAGAGTGGTTACTAACTTAAGCTCAGGTAAGCTAGGCCTTTCAATAGCTCTAGAAAGCTTTAGACGCGGAGGCGATGTTACGCTTCTCATCGGACACTCCAAGATAGAGCCACCATACTACATCAACACGCGAAACGTGAAGACCACGCAAGAGTTGCGCGAGGCTCTCCGCGAGGAGATAGAAAAGAAAAGACCAATACTCTATTTCTCAACAATAGCAGTAGCAGACTATAGGCCTGCGAAGAGCTTTGAAAGAAAACTAGACACGCGAAGCCATGGGAGATTATCGGTGGAGTTTGTCAGAAATGAGAAGGTCTTGCCCATGATTAAGGAGTTGTCTCCCAAGACTGTGGTTGTCGCGTTTAAGGCTGAGTATAATGTTGGGCGTGATGAGCTTATAGCTAGGGCGCGCGAGCTATTGCAGTATGCTGATGCTGTTTATGCTTCTGATGTCTCCAAGACAGACTCCGCGTTCGGCTCAGAAACCAGTAGTGGTGTAATCGTAGCACGTGATATGGATGTTGTTTGGGTGGAGAAAGAAAGGAAGGATGTTTTGGCTTCTCGCCTACTTGACGTTGCCCAGCACTTGGCTAGCCTATGATGAATACGACCCTCACGCTTACAGTGTAGCTGGTTAGACCCTGCATTATAGGCGTCTCAACAGCCTTCTCGGCTCCTATAACTATAGGCGTGGGCGCTGAAACGTCGTTTATCTCTATGCTCTTTATCCCCTTTACGCTCACTCCCGCAGCAGCTATGGCTGCCTCTGCCCTAGAGTAAGCATCCTCAACAGCTTCGCGTATTAGTCTTTTCATAAGGTCTTTACGCGCCTCCTGAGAGAGTTGGAACACTATCCCGTAAACTCTATTCGCCCCAGAATCTACGGCGCTGTCCAACACCTTCCCAATCAACGCTGGGTCGCGTATCCTCACCTCTATCGTGTGCTGCGCTATGTAGCCAACGATAGTTGGCGGGCTACCATCCCTATAATACTCATACTGGGGATATATTGAGTATCCAGTAGTTTTTATGAACTCATCAGATACTCCCAGGCTCTTGATTGTCTCTATCACGTTTGTTGATAGCTCTCCTGCTTTCCTGAGCGCCTCTTCTGGCGTCTTCTCCCTAATCTCAACACCAAACGTTATGACAGTCTCATCAGGTCTCACTTCAGTCGTCGCCAACCCCATAACGCTCAGCAAGTTCTCGTCGCTGTTTATCGTTGTGTTTAGCCCATCCTCAACCAAGGGCTTGCCTGTCAGAGAAGCGTAAGCCACAACACCCAGAGCCGCTATCGCTGCCAAAGCCACAACAGAAACATACAGAGGTATTCTCTCACTCATGCCAAATACTAGGGTGTGACTGGGTTAAATTTCTAGTGATACGAACATGCCCTACTACACACGAGAACAGCTCTAAAACATGGTCTGGGGGATGGGGCTCACGCCCCACAGGCCTGGAGCATAGTGTAGTGGGGCCGCTGGGATTTGAACCCAGGATTTCCAGCGCTCCAGGCCGCTGAAGCTCCCCAGGCTGGAGTCATAGTCCAAGCTAGACCACGGCCCCTGCTCATCTAAAGTTTCGTAGGTGGATTTTTAGGTTTTGCGCGCTATATAGTATCTCAATTTAGCGTTGTTATTTTGGTGGTCTAAACTTTATCCTTATTTCAATTTCTTCCTCTGGGTTGTTGCTTATGTAGTGAACCAACGCTGCCAGTAGGTTCTTCATGAGCATCTCCGCATCCTCGCCCTGTAGTCTGCTTGTATATATTTCAAGCCCGTCCAAGAGTTTTGATGCTATCTTGTATTCTCGGAATGGTATTCCCTTAAAGAGTGCTTTGGCTACGTTGATGAATGAGCCCCAGTCTATCTCCATGAGCGTCATTAGGCTCAGCTTTCCTCTCAGCTCCTCTGCTTCAAGCTTCTCCAGCTCCTCGCGGAGAGCGGTGAACCTAACCTTGTCCAGCTCCTTACGTCCAACGTCTGTTATCTCGTAGACGCCCTCCTCCCTCTTTTCAACCCAGCCCAGCCGCTGCATGTCAAGTAGGGCCACGTATATTGTCCTGTCTGGCTTGCCTGTCGCTTTGATGAACTCAGAGTAGCGTGTAGGTCCTTTTTCGTCTAGGAGCTGGAGTATTTGGTGTTTTACGGTTGTCTTGGTCATCTTCTTGGGTGTTTATGGGGTCTGGTTATAATTATACCTACCGAGTGTGTAGGAATGCTTATAAATAATGCTTTCCTACCTGATAGGTGGGTATGCGGCTAGGCCGCGACCCTCATAAAAAGGGGGAGGCGGTAGGAAATGAAGCCCATAACAATCCACCTGCCCGAACACTATCTAGATGCACTAGACGAGCTAGTAAGAAAACGCTACTATCCCAACAGGGGCTGAAGCGATAAGGATGGCCATAAGGGACTTCATAAAAACAGAGACCTACGAGGAAAACGGAGACAGAAGCTATACTGGTTTCCGCTGCTATCTCTGCGGTAAAATCTTCCTAAAGCCAGCAGACCTAGCTAGACACTTGTCTTGGTGCGGTAAGAACAGAAGGCGCGTACAACCCGCGGCAGGTGGGGCTTATAATGCCGCGAGAGAGTAGTAACACCCAAACTGAGCGGCATAATCCCGAGACAACGCTCACAGAATTCTACAACCTATTCGCCGCAATAGTAACACCAAACGGCGTTAAGATAATCAAGTTCCACATGCGCCGCATACTGGGCGAGGAGCCGGCCAAAGTGTTGGAGCAGAATCCCAAGCGCTTTGCAGAGGCATTCACGCAGCTTTTCGGATGCGAAGAGGCTGTAAGGATTGTTGAGCAGATGATAATAAGCCATTTTTCAATAGAGCTTGAATCTAACAAGAGTCTTATCGGTATGCTTAAGGAAGGACGTTATGAGGAATTTAACAGAACGCTATCAGCTTTTAATCAAGTGAGGGCTAGGAGCGGCTCGGTCTAGCCGCATACCCATACATATATTTACGTACAGCCGCCTTTACTATAAGGGGTTGAGTTTTGGGTCTGGACTTCAGCTTCAGTGAGGAGCAGGAGCTTTTCCGCAAGTCTGTTCGCGAGTTCGCTGAGCGTGAGATAAAGCCGCGCATTAAGGAGTATGAGGAGAAACGTGAATGGCCTTGGGAGATTTGGCGGCGCATGGCGGAGTTCGGCATCCAGGGATTATGCTATCCAAAGGAGTACGGCGGACTTGA
Source organism: Candidatus Pelearchaeum maunauluense (assembly GCA_030059675.1). Taxonomy (GTDB): domain Archaea; phylum Thermoproteota; class Nitrososphaeria_A; order Caldarchaeales; family Caldarchaeaceae; genus Pelearchaeum; species Pelearchaeum maunauluense. The sequence continues at coordinate 24,945 of JANVYQ010000007.1, forward strand.
TGCAGATTACGTTACGGTAGGGATAGCTACCGAGGAGATAGCGCGGGCGGGTGGCCCTTATCCATCCCATATATGGGGGACGATAATAGCGAGGTATGGTAGTGAGGAGCAGAAGGAGCGTTGGATACCCAAAATCGTGAGAGGCGAGACGCTGGTCGGCGTGGGCTCAACGGAGCCGCGCGGCGGCTCTGACGCTGCTGGAATACAGACGAAAGCAGAGAGAAGGAACGACCACTACATCATAAATGGCGAGAAGCAGTTTGTCAGTCACATAAAGGAGTCGGAGGCATTCATAATAACTGCACGCACAGGCCCCTTGCCGCGCGACAAGGGAATAAGCACGATACTCGTGGAGCTTGACCGCGAGGGAATAGAGAAATATTACTTCAGGACTATGGGGTGGTGGTCCCACTCATTCGGCGGAATAAGATTCAACAACGTCCAAGTTCCTGTCAGCAATAGGATTGGGGAGGAGAATAAGGGCTTCAAGTATCTTATGATGACCTTTGATAAGGCGCGGGTTCTTTTGGGCTTATGGGCTCTTGGCTATGCTGAAGCAAGCCTTGAGGAGACGATGAGCTACGCCAAGCAGCGCGAGGTCTTCGGGAGGCCGCTGGCCAAGCTCATAAACGTCCAGTTTGACATAGCCGAGTCGTATACGCGTATAGAGGCGGCCAAGCTCCTCTGCTACAGAGCATTATGGCTGGCTGACCAGCAGAGGCCGCATGTGAAGGAGTCTGCCATGGCTAAGTATTATGCCCTCACTACAGCGTGCGACGTTATTGATAGGATGATTCAGATTCATGGCGCTGTCGGGATAACGTCGGAGCTTGAGCTGGAGAGGCGATACCGCGATGTGAGGGGTATTAGGATAGGCGATGGAACTGATGAGATAATGAAGCTAATCGTAGCCCGCGAGCTTCTGGGCCGCGAGTACCTGCCATACCGCTAGCCAGCGAGGTGGCGGGGGCTTGTCTGGGATAACGATACGGCAACTCCAGCAACACTTCAGGGAGCTGTACTTCGCGCGCGACAGCGCGCGTGGCGCTGAGCTAACCTTCCTCTGGTTCGTCTCAGAGGTGGGCGAGGCTGCCGACGCCCTCAAGGACAGGGATGGCGATAAGCTTGAGGCCGAGATAGCCGACGTCCTCGCATGGCTGCTAAGCTTCTGCAACGTTGCTGGAATAGACTTGGAGCGTGCCGTGCTACATAAATACGGTGATGCATGTCCAAGGTGTGGGGCCAAGCCCTGCTCATGTGACTAGGTTTTATGAAGCAGCTAAAGCTACACGCAACCACCGGGCCAGAGGCGAGGCGCGAGCGTGTAGAATGCCCAGAATGTAGGGGCGTCCCGCGTTATTGCAGCCTTAATGTCTGCCCTTACTTCAGAGGTCTTCTGAGCAGGGAAGCGCTGGAGCGCAAACTGTCCAGCGAGAGCGTATTCGGCCCAAGCCCGCCGACGGTCTTCGTAGGCTCATACGGCTACCCGAAAGTCCGTGTAGGGCCTATGCTAAGCCTGCTGGACGAGGAGCATGCAGCCCTCGCTGAAGACACCCAACGCTGGCTTGAGTTAGGGCTGGATAAGATACTTGACATAAGGCTGAGCATGCTCTATGGAAGGAGGTACAGCCCCGTAACGGCTGCTAGGAGTCAAGAGAGGCATGTTATGATTTTGCAGGAGCTTGCCATGTCTTTGAAGCCTGTTGATACTGAGGTCTGGCTTGAGAAACGGCCGCTTGTAAGGGCTGGGTTTCAGGTGAGGGCTGCCCCATTCGGCCCCTCAGCGCCTGCCAAGCGTGTCCAGATAGCTGAGAACCCCCAAGTCCCGCGCATCGTTGATAGGGTTGCCGCCGATACCGACATGAAGGCGGAGGCGTCGGTGAACAAGCTATACACCGCAGGCCTGCGGGAGTATGATATAGTGAGGCTGTTGAGCGCTGGTCTGCTAGGCACGCGAATTGAGAGGCGCTTCGTCCCAACAGAGTGGAGCATAACCGCGGTTGACGACATCATAGGAAAGAGCCTCCGAAAGAATGTGAAGAGAAACGTGCTCATCAGCGATTTCCTATTCTACACAGCGTCAGGCGTGCATAACCGCGTGTCAGTAGCGCTGCTACCTCTCCCCTGGATGTTTGAGGTCGCCGAGTTCTGGCATCGCAACGGTGTCTCGGGCCCGTTTATGGACTCAGAACTACCTCTTGAACGGGACAGGTATCCTGAGAATGTAGGGGGCGCTTACCACGCTGTCAGGCTTCCCATTCTGGAGCACCTGCATAAGCTGCGAAGGCAGGCCGCTGCTATAGCTGTTATTGAGATATGGCCTGGCTGGATTCCCCTCGGCGTGTGGAGGTTTAGGGAGCTCGCAAGACGCGCACTAGCAGGGGAGCCGCGTAGATTTGACGACCTAAAGGAGCTGCTAAGCCACATGCGCGAGAGTATAGGAAGGCATCTAGACCTGTGGGTCAGGCGTAGCAGGGTTCTCAGGTTCTATGAGGAACAGCGCTCACTTGGTCTCTGGATGCGCTGACTTGCGCTTCACAATCCTTATACGGCAGAAGAGAGCATCGCCATCCTTAATCTCAAATATCTTCCTAATCTCCTCTGGTATCGTTATCCTGCCACCAGCGGTAACCTCGGCGAAAAACGGTATATCCTCCTCGCTTATCTCAACCATCTCTGGCTGTTTCTGGACAATGACTGCTTATTAAAAATGCAGCCGCCTTACTCAGCCTTTACGGGGCCTCCTATCCCAGACCTGATAGCCCTATACCCCAGCTCCTCCACCTGCGCATTAACGTATTCCATATCCTCCCAAGCGGTGTTTATGAAGACGCTTGGGCCAGTCTGCATGGAGTAGAAACACTCAACGCCCTCGCCGCGTAGTTGCTTGACCAGCTCCACGACCTTCAAACTATCGGGAGATGTTAGGATTAGCCGCTTGGGGCCTGTCATGGTTACTGCGTGTAGCTCTAATGTGTCAAGCTCCACCAACTCTCCAAACCTCCTGAGGTCTCCATCCTGTATGGCTGCTTCAAGCTCGTCGCATCTTTTCTGGGCTGAGACGCAGCGCGCTTGGAAGAAGGCTGAAAGCTCAGCCTCTCTGTGAGCCTCCTCCGTAGAGAGCTCTGCGCGGAAGGGTATGATGAGCATAGCCAAGTCAAGCTCTTCCTTCCCAGCTATACGCACCGCGTAAGAGTCTTCGTCGCATGTTCCAGCATACCACCTGGCATACTCGCCCACAACGCTCCTGCATGCCGAGCCAGCCAGCCTCCTGGCTATGCGCGAGAGTAGCCGCGTATCCCAGCCAAGGCTTCTATCAAGGCCAGCAGCCTTGTACGCTGCCGCAGCAAGGGCAGCGCCAGCGGCGGCTGAGAAGCCAAGCCCCTTAGCAGAGCCGCCTGGAAGCGAGTTCCAAGACTCCACGCGTACACGCTCCTCAATAGAGGCTAAGCGCCTAACAGTGTCTATGACCGTTAAAATCCTCTCCAACGGGCGCCCAGTTATTGGGAAACCATCAACTATAGCTTGGTCGCTCTCAAAGTCGCCGAACTCCACGCGCGTTGTTGTGTGTAGAGCTTCTACGTTTACGGATATGCTGTCGTGGTAAGGTATTCTCTGCTCCCAGTCGCGTAGGCCGTGGTATTTTATCAACGCCTGCATGGGATGAGCCTTGGCTGTTGCCTTCAAGCGCGTCTCTCCAGCTCCTCTTATTGGAGAGCGTATCTTATCTTTTTGAACCGTCTTAGAAGTCTCGCAACTCCCCGTCTAGCCTGGCCTGCGTGCCCATCCAAAGCAAGCTTGATGAGCGCAGCCACCTCGCGCATTTCTCTAGCACCCATTCCCAGACGCGCTACTTCGTTGGTTCCTAGCCTTACAGCCATGTCAACCACTATCCCGGCTTCCTCAAGCCTATCTCTGAACCACACGCCCTCGTCTGGGTTTTTCGGTATGTAGACCTGGTGCGTCTCTGTGTATCCTCTGCTGCCTTTGAAGACGTTTATCCCAGCCTTGTCAAGCTCAGCCGCTAATGTCTTGGCGTTCTCCACTATGCGCGGGGCATATTTGGAGCCGTAGCGCCGCATCTCCTCCAGAGCAACAGCGAGAGCAGCAACCCTGTTGAGGTGTATGTTATCAACGAACTTGTGGAGGGTGTTAGACTCTATCCTGGAGGCCAGCTCCCTGTTGTTGGTTAGTATTATGCCGCCCTGAGGGCCTGGGAATGACTTGTGGGTTGAGCCTAGGAGTATGTCAGCTCCCTCGTTGAGCGGGTTTGGGAATGTATGGCCAGCTATGAGGCCCAAAACATGAGAGCCGTCAAAGATTACCGCACCACCATAGCTATGCACCTCCTCCGCAATCTCCCTAACAGGCTGGGGGAAGAGTATCAGGCTCGCCCCGAGGATTACCACGCTGGGCTTCTCACCTCTTATCACATCTAGACAGCCCCATAGCTCCAGCTGCTGCTCGCTGCTGTTGAACGGTAGCTGGACGGTCTGTAGTGAGAAGATTTCAGGTATCTTGTCTTGGTCTAGTCCTGGGTATCCGCCATGCTCGGATGCTATCACAGCTATCTTCTGTCCCTTGGATACTGTAGAGTATAGTGCGGTCATAAGCGCCACATGCCCTGAGAGTGGCGCGACTGAACAGAACTCCGCGTTGAAGACTTCTCTTCCCAGCTGCTCCGCGGCATCCCATAGTTTCCGCGCGTATTTTGTGCCACCGTAGAACTCAGGCCTGAAAGCGTATCTCCCAGCTAGGTCGCTTGCCAAGGCTCTCCTAGCAGCGGGGCTTAGAATATTCTCGCTAGCAACTAGGTTGAGACGCCGCCGCCTATACTGCTCATGCTCCGCCACCAGCTTAGTCGGGTTCAACAGACGCTCTGTAGCTTTAGGTAGTATATTAGCTCAGCCTAAACCAGCGAGTATCGGACATCGCTCTTAACTATCCTTATGGTTATCAGTGAGTTGACCTCTATTACTCCCTTGATTCTCTTCACCTTGTTTATCGTTTGGTGAAGCCCGTCTAGGTCGTGAGCCATTATGACCGCGATAGCGTCGTAGTCTCCTGAGAGTTGGTAGATGTGCGGTATCTCGCGCATGGCTGTCATCTCGCGCAGAACCTCATCTATATTCTCTGGACTTATCCGTAGCATTAGCGCGGCTGAGTGGTTAATCCCAATCATACGCGGGTCAACCAGAGCCACTATCTTACGTATAACGCCAGCCTTGATGAGACGGGAGATTCTAAATCTTATCGTGTTCTCATTTACGTTCAGTTTCCTCCCAATCTCGGCATATGATGCCCTGCCGTCCTCCTGGAGTATCTCTAGGATTTTCTTATCAAGGTCGTCTAGCTCCAACCCCTATACCACCTGCTTCCTGCTTTCTCCAGGCCATCTAATCGTTATAGACCTATCCTCGCCGTTTAGGGGGAGTTCTAGGAACCGCCATCCCCGTCCCAGGAATCTAATCGCCACAACTGGTTTTGGGTGGAATTCACCGCCGCAATGTGGGCATTTTATCCTGAATCTTTTTGAGAAGTCCTTGAGCCGCTTGACCTGCTCCACCTCCAGCATGGCGTAGCGCTTGCTGCTGGACTTAACTTCTATCGCCAGAAGCTCGCCGTGGTCTACCGCTATTATGTCGGGTTTGGCCATCTTGCCCGCGCCGCTTCCAGGGGTTCTCACAGCATAGCAGCCGTCCTCACTGGCTTCTATGAAGCGCCTCAACAAGCTATACTCTCCCTCATAGCCCACCCGCGCCTTATACCTTGGAGAAGCAGAGTCCCGCGGCTTCCTAGGCAAGATGAGAACACCCCACTCTTCCTTACGTTATCTTCTCGCGTTTATCTACTATCTTCTTCTCCTTCTCGTTCTCGCGGTGTATTGGGCGTTTCTCTATCTGGCCCAGCTCTATTATGAGCGGGCTTAGAAAATGGCTGAAGGATGCTGAGTTTTTAACCCATTTCCTCTCGCTGGGCTTTGAGAGGTAGCCTAGCTGAACCAGATTAGTGAGGAGCGTGGATATGCTCCTCCTTTTTCTACGGTCTTTTACGAGTTCTTCAGGGAGAAGCTCGGTTATGTCTGTTAGCGTGAAGGGATGCTGCTTGATGTTCGCTATAGCTGCTAGTATGGCCTCTATATCCGAATCGCTGAGCAGGCGTGTCTTCCACGATAACATCTTGATTATTGGATTGTTATCAGCCATTTCCATACCACCAACTCAACTATGACGACTCCAATTCTAATAATAGCGGAGAAGCGTCGCTGGGTTAAGCTGTATATCACGCCTGCAACTACTGCATTCTAGGACAATCTTATCTCCAGCCTCGGCGGCTTCCTCCAAATCCTCCTTCACGGGTAGCATGACTATCGTCCCCTCACCACAGTGCGGGCATTTGACGCGGGCTTTCTTCTCTATCGTGTTTGTGAGTTCCTGCTTGGTGCTTAGTCTCTTGAAGAAGGCCACCGCTGGCCGTGTCTCCGTCTTTTCCACCGCTTCCTGGGTAGCCTCCTGCACTGGTGGAGGCGGCCTCTCCTGCCGCTGCTCGGCGTATATCCTCTTAAGCTCCGCCTCCAGAGCCACGCGCCTCTCAGCCAAAGCCTTAAACTCCTTCTCAAGCTTGTCAAACACCCACTTGGGGACAAGCTCGCTCCTAATGGCTGGGAGAATCAGCTCAACTATCCTCTTCCGCACGTTCTCTGTCAAGCTCTGCTCAAGCGGCCTCAACGCTGGAAGCTCTCCCTTCCTAACCTTAACTATGTTCAGAAGCTGATGAGCAAGCGTTTCAATCTCCTCATTTGAAACTATCTCTGGGTTGTGCATCAGGTTGAGCAGCGAGCGCGCCGCATCAACCTCTTCCTCAAGAATCTTCACCTGCTCCTCTTTCTTGCTTATCTCCTCATCCAGCGATGCGAGAAGCTCTTGCATCTGTCTTATCTCGTTCTCTATCTCCTCAGCCTTGCCGCGATATCCGTATAATGATTCATACTCACGTGTCAGCTCCTCTATCTTAGAGTTTAGCTCATTCACTCTATTCTCAAGCTGCTCCACCTCAGCCTTAAGCCTGTTCCTCGCCTCCATTATGCTGTTAAACTCTGGCTCCACATCTATGAGCGCCGCTATCTGCCCTTCCTTCTCCTTCTTGGAGGATTCTATCGCCGCCAGCTCTTCTTCAAGGCTTTTCTTACGGTTCTCCAGCTCCTCTATCTCGCTCAAGAGCGACTTACGCGCATCCAGCATCTCTAGAAGCTTAGCTGGGTCTCCTCCAAGCTCCTTAAGCTGTTTGGCAGCAGAGACAAGTAGTTCTAAGTCTTGTGTAGAGATGCCGTGACTCTCAAGGAGCTTGAAGAGGTTGGATGCTTTATTAACCTTGTCTAGAGTGAGTTTCTGCTGCTCCATGTATATCTTCAGGTCTTCCTCTATCTTCTCACGCTTCGCCTTAAGCTCGTTAATCGCATACTCAAGCTTCACACTCTCCTTAAACTTCTTATCATATTCGCGGAGGAGAACCGTGAAGCTTTTTCCTGTTTCACGCTCAAGCTCTCTAAGCCTTAGAGCTGTCTTGATATATTTACGCAGCTTAGCTGGTTGTTTTTCCAAGGATTCAAATAATTCCAGTAATGAGTTGATTGTCTGCTCATCTAATCCCAGCTCGGTGAGACACTTCATGGCTTCGCCCCCAGCCCCCTTAGGCTGGGACTCGCCACCCACACCCTGCTCACTTACTCCCTCCTGGTCTGGAATGTGCGCCATACTCAGCCAAGTTTTATACGGTCTGTATTGATATATATGTGCCATCCCGCGGAGAATACGCATAATATTGGTGTATTTTCGGGCTAGGGCTCACGTAGATGCGGAGAATTATGCGGTTTATATCGGCAAAAACTATTATAATGTGAAGTGAATTAACTAGCTTGATGCACTATGAGCGTATTAGCACAGCTCACACCCGCGACCATATTTCTAACAATCTTCCTGCTCATAATAATACTAGGACTACTATCATCAGCCATAAAGATAGCAACAGAATACGAGCGCGTGGTCATCTTCAGGCTCGGTAGGCTACTAGGCGCTAAAGGGCCTGGGCTAGTCATAATACTGCCAATAATAGATAAGCGACGTATCGTTGACCTTAGGCTGATAACGCTTGACGTACCCAAGCAGCGTATGATCACGAAGGATAACGTGACTGTTGACGTGGATGCTATCGTCTACTTCAGGGTTAATGACCCTATAGCTGCTGTTGTGCGTGTTAAGGACTACATAACTGCTTCCGCTATGCTGGCTCAGACCACACTACGCGATGTCATAGGCCAGGTGGAGTTTGACGACCTCCTCACTAGGAGGGAGGAGCTGAACAAGAGGATACAGCAGATACTTGATGAGGCTACAGAGCCTTGGGGTATTAAGGTAACCACCGTAGCAATCCGTGATGTTGTGATACCTGAGACTATGCAGAGGGCTATTGCCAAGCAGGCTGAGGCTGAGCGCGAGAGGAGGAGCAGGATAATCATGGCTGAGGGAGAGCTGCAGGCCGCGCAGAAGATGGCGGAGGCAGCCAACTACTATGCCCAGAACCCATCTGCCATGAGGCTTCGCGAACTCCAGACATGGGCCGAGATAGCTAGGGAAAAGAACCTGATAGTGATTACCGAGAGTAGCGGGCTTAAGGAAATGGCGGCCATGATGGGTATGATAGAGTCGTCAAAGAAGAGATGACTAGAGCCGCATCAATAACTATCGCAATATTCCTCATATCTTTTTCAGCTTTACTCGCTGCCTCGGATAGCTATGGCTCTACCGACGAAAGGCGCGTGCTCTGGCTGGAGCTTAATGGCTACGTCTCGCCAGGCATGGCTGAGTATGTTGAGGAGAGCTTGAGCAACGCTGGGGACTACGCCGCGGTTCTCATAACGCTGGATACATTCGGCGGCCTCGGAGACGCTATGTTCAGGATAATTGACGCCATACTAGAGTCCCCCACACCCGTGATAGGCTTCGTATACCCAGCTGGTAAGCAGGCTCTCTCAGCTGGCACTTACATACTCATGGCGACAGACTATGCTGCGATGGCGCCTTATACGTTGATAGGCTCTGCCCAGCCAGTTGTCGGCGGCCAGCCGAGCAACGAGACCAAGCTCATAAACTTCCTCACTGCTAAGATGAGCTCCCTCGCTGAGCTGCATAAGCGAAACGCGACACAGGCTGTTAGGTTCATCACGCATAACGACAACCTAGGCCCAGAGGAGGCGCTGAGGCTTCGGGTTATAGAAGCAATAGCAGACTCGCCTGAGGAGCTTCTACAGAAAGCGGATGGAGCGACGGTGTATAGGCTGGGCGGGGAAAGAACCCTAGACCTCAACGGGGCCAGGCTGGTTAAAGTGGAGCCTAGCATAAGGTCTTCTGTAATAGGGCTCTTTTCAGACCCGCTGGTTTCCAGTCTTCTCCTCTCCATAGGGATATTGGTCTTGATACTTGGTTTTACGAGTCCTGGATGGGGTGCTGAGGTGGCTGGAGGAATAATGATAGTCTTAGGACTCCTGGGTCAGGGCTTCAACGTGAATATCATAGGGATACTGCTCGCCGCAATAGGAGCTGGCCTCATAATCTTTGAACTACACACACCAGGCTTCGGAGCAGCGGGCCTAGGCGGAATCTTCGCGCTAACGCTAGGCCTGATACTCCTCATAGGATACCCGCCCTACCCCATATACGTCTCAGAAGAATGGCTACAACAGCTCTACTTCTCAATAGGAGTATCAACCATCGTAGCCGGCGGTATCTTCGTCTTCCTAATCTACAAAGCCCTTAGGATACAGAAGAGAAAGAGCTACTTTGAGAAGTATCTCGGCGATGTGGGCAAAGCCATAGACGACCTAAGCCCTGGTAAAGAGGGATATATCTTGGTCTCAGGCGAGTACTGGAGAGCTACCTCTAGGACGGAGATTAGAAGGGGGCAGAGGGTTAGGATAGTTGGGCGTAGAGACGGTCTCCTACTTGTGGAGCCTGCTGATGAATAAAGAATAAGGAAGGGAGGGAGTTTTTGGGCGTTGGTTCTTAGAGTCTTCCCCGTCTAAATGGGCGGCGCTGGCCGTAGCCCCTGCTCTGGTAGCCGTAGTCGCTGCTATAAGTCTCCTTTGCGGAGAGGTTGTTCTCCGTGTTTATGTTCTCAATAGCCTCATCGGATAGCTCAATAGAGCCATACCTACCCAGATTCAGCTGCATCCTACCACGGAAGACCTTGACAAAACCGTTGTTCACCTTTATCGTATCCCCCTCATTAACCTTCTCCGCGTTGTCATCCCAGAGAATCAGCTTTATAGCGCCAGTGTCATCTGCTATCAAAGCCTCAGACAGCGTATGCTCCGACTGGTCATACTGCGAAGAAACAGTCTTCACCGGCGACTTCTCAACAACCTTAGCCACTAGGTTTACTCCGCGTGAGCGCGGAGTCAAACTACCTATCTTAACTATTTCACTCAACCTTTCTTTACACGCTCTTTAGGTGTGCATATTCCGCTCCAGCCTCTTATTTAAATGTATGGCTAGACCAAAAACTATTACCCACCAACGGCCCTGCGTAGCTTTTCTACAGCCTTCTCGCTCCCCAGGTCTTCGAAGATATACGGCCCAAGACGCGGCCCCTTCGGCTGTCCTATCAACACCTTGTATAGCGTTCTGAAGAACTCTGCTGGCTGTAGGCCGTTGTTTCGCGCAGCGTTGAATATTCCGTTCTGAATCTCATCACCGCTTTTGGCCTTCTCGATGACCTTGATTAACTTGTTAATCGCTTTCTTCTGGTTCTCGGATAGTTGTACTGGCTTGACCTCCACCTGGCCGAAGTCTTTGACGAAGTTTATCGCCATCCTAACCCTCTCCCTTACTGTGTCGTCGACCTTGTAGCCGTAGCGTTGTAGGCGGCTTATCACGAATTGCTCCTCAGCCCCATCGGGAGCCGCGCCCGCGAGCTGCGTGAGGAGTGTGTAGGGAACTTTTGAGGGCGGCTCACGTGGAGGCTCCAAGTTATAGATATACATGAACAGACCTCTGGACTTTATGTCGCCGCTTCCAGAGTAGTATGCGTCTTGCAGCCTGTCCAGCTCGTTCATCAACGCTGGTATTAGGGGTGGCGAGATTACGCGCGTCCCCTTTATACGCTTGAGTAAGAGCAGGATGAGGCTCTGGGGCGTTCCGTACCTATACCAGCTCTGAGGTGTGAATACACTAACCCCACGCGACTTGGATATCTTCCTCCTCGACTCGTCTAGGAAAAGCTCGTACTGGACGTGCATGGGTGGCTCGAACTGGAGAATCTCGCGCGATACCCAGTCGTTTACCATTATTGATTTGGCTAGGTCTTTCCCGTATGCTTCAAACCTTATGTCCAGCGCGGACCATCGCGCAGCCCACTCAACCTTCCACGAGAGCTTCCCGTCGGCCTTCTTTATATCCGCCTCTCCCTCATAGCCGCAGCCCTCGTGCCAGACCCCCTTGACCATAACATCCTTACAGCGGTAGAGAACCTTATCACTCCCAGGCTCGAACTCGTAGGCATGAGCCGTATAGACTCTCCCGCAGTTCCCGCATATTGGAAAGTATGGAAGTGTTTCTAGAAACTTCTTCTGCCCTGTGAGCTCATTAATCTTCTCACCTATCGCTTTATGGTTTTCGAGTATCCTCCGTATCTGTTCCGCGAGTATCCCGTTCTTGTATGCGTCGTATGCCCTCATGAACGTTGCCCTTATCCCAGCTTTTTCAAGCGCGTCAAGAAGGAGATACTCCATGTGCTCCGCGTATGAGCCATGACAGTTGAATGGGTCTGGGATTAGCGATACCGGACGGAGTAGGTATTTCCCAACCTCGCGCGGAAGCTCTGCTGGAACGCTTCTAAGACCATCCATATCATCTGCGAACTGTATAGTCTCAGAGTTGTATCCAAGATTCCTGAGGGCCAGCGCTACTGCGTGGGCTCTTACCGAGTCGGCCATGCTCCCTAGGTGGACTATCCCAGAAGCGGCTATGCCAGCCTCGGTTCTAAGGAGCTCTAGTGAGCGTCCAAGCCGCTTCTCCCGCTCCACAAGCCTGCCAGCAAGCTTATCCATCCAAGTGCCGAGCCCTATGACCTGCTTCTGCGACATGGCTGAAGTCCTTCCCCCAGCCTAACAGCTTGAGAGAGCACGGTATTAGGGTTTAAACCTTGACCGCCTTGACGCAGCGTGTTGAGTGGTCGAGGCTTGCGCTGAAGCCTACGCTCCTAAGCCGCTCCAAAACACCTACATAAATCCGCTTACCAGAACGCACGCCAGGTTCGCCTACATAGTGTATGAGAATACCACCACGTTTCAGAAGCTCGTATAGACGTTGATAGAACTGCCTGCTATATAGCTCGCCAGCAATCTTAATAGTGGGCGGGTCGTTTAGTATGGCGTCAAAACGCTCATCCAACTCCTCTACTACACCCACCGCATCACCCTTGATTATCTCTATGCCTCCAGTGAAGAGCTCGCGCGACCATGGGTTGTATCTGGCCAGCTCTAAGATGTTCTCGTCTTTCTCTATCGTCTTAACACTACACGCGCCCAGCCTCTTAGCCCAGATAGCGGTGTAGCCCAACCCAGTACAAATATCCAAGACATTCCTGCACCTCAGCCGACCCATAAGCTCAACCTTTCTACGCGCATCCTCCTCGGGAAACATATCCCTTACGCGGTGCATGTGGACGCCGTCAATCTCAACGGTAGGTGCGTGGCCCCATGAGGTCATGGCCAGCATGTAGAAATGGCCTAATGCCGAGAAGTAGAGCTTACGCGGAGGCTTCTCAACCGTGTATATTCCCCGCTCATCCTCAGAAACAGTTTCAAGAAAATCCCATTCTAGTAAAACGTCCCTAGCGTAGAGGCCCTCGCTACGTATCTCGCATATTTCGCTGGATAAGCCTAGGTCGAGGGAGAGTCTTACCTCGCCACACCTCCCACGCCTAGAGAGAGCCTCGCGGGCGACGTGAGAGGCTATCAGCCCAACCCCAGCCGACATGATTCCTAGCAATAAACGCTTATTCAATCATAAATTAATAGTCGCCAGCATAAAGACAGCATAACCATCATGAACAAAGTCATACTCTGCTCAGAGGAAGACCCAGCATCGCTTAACATAAGGGAGCGGCTCATAGAGTCATTCGGCTTCAGAGAAGATTCTTCCACCATGTTCGGAAACCCCATATACAGGCGTGGGGACATTAGGATAATCACGGTGAACAGGCCATCAATATATGCTGATGAGGAGGTTTCTGGTATTGATGCGGGGCTTATTGTTGTAGCTTCTAAGCATGTTTCGGAAGCTGGGGTGAAGGCGGTGTTGTCTCACCCAGTTGGCAACTGGGGTGAGAAGGCCGAGTTTGGGGGCAGGCCTAGAGCGCTGGCAGTTACGTCGGCACGCGCAGTGTTTGCGGCGGTCAGCAGGTTGAGGAGCTTACTGGAAGATGCTGGGCTTACTGGATGGGATGTGGGCATGGAAGCCACGCACCACGGGCCTTATTCTGAGAAGCCCCTGCTCTTCGTGGAGCTGGGCAGCTCCCCAGCCGAGTGGAGCGACCCGAAGATGGGCGAAATCGTTGCCGAGGCATGTTTAGCGGCATGTGCTGCTGAGAGGGTGAATGTTCCTGAGATAGCTGTTGGGTTTGGCGGTGGTCATTATACGCCGCGATTTACGCCGCTGGTGTTGCAGGAGAAGGTAGCCTTCGGCCACGTAGCGCCGAAATACCACTTTCCGTTGTCAAGTGAAATGATACGAGAAGCATTTGAGAAGACTGTTGAGAGGCCAAAGCTAGCGTATATTGATTGGAAGGGAATAAACTCGGAACAACGGCAGAGATTGCTAGAAGAGCTGAGCGGGATTGGAGTAGAGTATGTGAGGCTTTAGTAGATAATGCTTAATTATTAGCGGAGAATGGAAGATGAGACAGGTGATTACCGCCCTTGTCGTATCCTCCAACTCCTCCACCACCAGGCTATCCGCCATTGGATGGTTGCGGATATTATTTACTTCTCTAACCCCTGGGGTTAGCCTATCAAGGACTCCCAGCGATGCCAAGCCTATGCCAAAGCAAATGATGAAGGTCGCTATGGTTCTTACTAGTGTCCGGAATAGGTCGGTGAGGAATACCGCGGGGGCCAGCCATGTTGGAGGAGGTGGAGGAGTGACTTGCTGGGGAACAATCATTCCAACCACCTTTGCGCTTAAAGCCGATTCTTACAGCAACTAAATCAAGGTTTATTATAGTTTATAATATGAAAGCCGCCTCATCTCCTTACTTAACCTTTTATCCAAGAATACGCCTCAAGTAATGCTTTTATTTCACTAACGCGATTAATAAAACGTACGTTATGCTACTCCCAGCAGAAATCGAATCCAAGCTCACAATACCAGTAATAAGAGCTATGGTAGCTAAGAAACTAATTCTAGAGCATAGCTATACTCAGGAAGAGGCGGCACGCGCGCTAGGGGTTACGCAGGCTGCCATAAGCAACTATATGCGCGGGGTAAGGGGTGTTGTTGTAAATTGGGAGAATGTAAAGGAGGTAAATGAGAAGATAAACGAGATAGTCGTCTTAATATTGAATAAGACTCCACAAACCGAGATAGCGAGAAAATTTAACAAGCTGGTCGCGGAGATACGTAAGAAACGGATGCTATGCGATATTCATAAGAAAATCGAGCCTGACGTTGATATAGACTCCTGCCACGTATGTGATGAGTAACTGAGGAAGAAAACTCTCCTCATTATATTGGTCTTCATCCTGCTACTTGTCCCTAGTACACCGAGCCTAGCACAACCCGCAGATGCCTTCTCCTACGTCATAACTGTGGATGAAGACGGTGATGCTGAGGTGAGCATAGCTATTAACGCGAAGCTTCTCCGAGGTATGGGTATTGGTGAGACTTGGTTAGCCGTTCCGCGCGGTGAGCGTATTGTCTGGTCTTTTACTGATGGAAGGCCAAGCTATGTTGTATCGCCGCTCTATGTAGCACCTGGAGAGATAAACATGTTCTACAACAACATAACAATCTCCACATTGGGATACGATACAATCAGCTTACGCTATAGCTTTAAGATGGCTTCTTTAATTGTTGATGATAGGGCGCTCTTTCTATCGCCCTTAATAGTGATTGATAACAGGCTCTCTGGGAAGCTTGTTATTCATATTAAAAATGTGGCTAAGGTTAATGAGTATGGTGTCCAGCCGCAACAGTTTAGCAAGGCTAAGGATAGCGTTACTGTTGTTTTTAATCTTCCACTATCCTCTGGCAGGGTTTGGATTGACTATAATTTGGAGAAGCCTCTAGGATTTGATGAGATAGTTATTGATGGTTTTAGGGGTGTTGTTCCTGAGAAATACTCTGCATACATGCGCCATATCCTAATGCTATACTCCGACCTCTCGCGTAATATGACTGAGCTATTCAAGGTTATGCCAGAGAATATTACTGTGCGCTTTTTCCTCCCGCGCACGTTCTATGAGGGGGTAGATGGCTATGTTCCCATATTACCCTCCGGGCTAGGTGATATTAACATCAACATATTCACGATAAGGATGCTTCCTGGAATAATGGAGCATGTCGCAGTTCATGAGCTTATTCACCACTATTTATGGAGCGCTGGCATAGATAATGATTTGTTATGGTTTCATGAAGGAGCGGCCAACTTCTTCTCAATATACTTCCTGAACAAGATAGGGCTAAGGGGTGTTAAGGCAGTTGAGGATAGTCTTTTGAACGTCTCTCAGAATCTTCCCTATCCTGCGGGTTTTATAGTGGGGTGGAGCCGCTCATCACCAACTCATAATCCAACACTTTACTATGCCTCATCATACTTAGTCTTCCACACATTATACAAGAAGCATGGCCTAAATTTATTTGAGGGCTTCTTCGCATATCTAAACGAGAATAATGTTAGAATAAGGGAGACTCAGGATGTCGTTTCTATTTTCTCCATACTTAGCGGTGGGGCTACTGATAATACCTTTAGACGACTAGGCCTGTTTGCAGATGACTCTACCTTGGCGCGAGACTTTCGGGATTCCCAATTTCTCCTCTTTCTCGTCTTTTCTCTTGCGGTGCTTTTGATTATATCAGTATCAGCTCTTACCAAGCTTAGACGCCCTAACGAGACCTATGTAGAGTCTGGCGATTTTCCTAGCTATGTTGGCTAGCTGTAGCGGGTTTTCTCCAAATATGTATGTCGCTGGCTCGTATCCTACACCTCCCTCATGAAAGACAGCTGCAGGCAGCGTTTTCAAACGCGCGTAAGCATTAGCAACAGACCTTATAACGTCATCCTCCGAAAGCTCAGCTCTACTGGGCTCAATAACCTGTGAATGTATATTGAGTGATTTAACTATCTCTTTCATTCCTTGGTCATTCCTCAGGTTTATAGCCGCTCTCACGCGTTTATCTACGGCGCTTACCGCCAGCAGGACGTTTGCCATATGTTGAGAAGCTCCAAAGACTGGCTTACCTACAGCCTGGACGCGTTCCCCAACCTTGACAATCCTCCCAGGAATAGCGGCTATATCAGCGGTGGTCTGTGGGTTATCCACGCTATAAACAATATTGACTGAAACCTCTGGCATGATGTTGGAGAAGAATGGTGAGCGTTCTATGCTCTTTACAGCCTCTTCAAGCTGTCTTATGACGTCAAGCCTCTTGGCGTCAAGAGCTTCAGCGCTTATGGGTGTCATGCATATCTCGCATGAGGCGAGCTGCGGGTATAGTGTGCGGTGATATTCGCAGAGTCTGCCATCTCCTAGTAGTTTTCTCCAGAAGGCGTATAACGTGCCGTTTGAGCGCTCTGGGCTCTCTAGGAGGTCTTCCTGAAGGAGCTTGGAGAGGAGCTCTATCTCCTCGGCTGATATTCCCATCTGCTGGAGTTTCCGCTGATAGAAGGACTCGCTCCTCCTAAGTGATTGGCTCACAGCGGCCTGGGTTATTCCCAGCAACTTGGCTATGGCAAGCTGGGAGTGGCCATTCTTCCGTAGTCGGTGAATCATAACACCCCTAACATTAGGCAGGAAATCCCTCACCATCATCTCGCATGGAGGAAACATTCTCCACGGCTAACCAAAGCGACGTGAGACTTATTATTTTCTATAGCATCCTCTCGCAGAGACGCTGAGACATGGATGGAGCTGCCGACATACACGCTATGGAGCTTCCCCGCGCTGTTATCGTGGGCGAGAGACTAGGCCCAGTCATCGCTGAGCGTGTGAGAGCTACCGCTGGCTCTAGGGCTTTGATGCTGACCAGCCCCACGCCATATAAGCTACTCGGCAAGAAGGTTGAGGAGGCAGCCGAAAAAATATCGTTTGACGTGGTTATCCTTGACTCGTCCTCATCTGTTAATGAGTGGCTTGACTCGCTAGAGAATAATATCCGCTCAGGCTATGGTGCCATAATTGGGATAGGCGGGGGGCGGGTGTTGGATGTGGCTAAGGTTGTGGCTGAGGCCTCAAACTTACCGCTTTTTAGCATCCCGACTGTGGCTTCGCATGATGGTATAGCGAGTCCGATGACATCCATACGTAAGGAGGGCCACGCATACTCTAGAAAATCCGTTATGCCCACTGAGATAATCGCAGATATGGAGGTTATCAGGCTGGCCCCAATGCGCTACACCATAAGCGGGTGCGGAGACTTGGTGGCAAAGTATAGCGCTGTCCGCGACTGGTGGCTGGGCCATAGGGAGACTGGGGAATACTATGGAAGATACGCCGCTCATCTGGCGTATCTAAGCTCGGTAGTGGTTATGCGCTCTGCGGAAGTCATAGGCAGGGGAGACGCTGATGGTATAAGAACAGTGGTAGAGGCGCTCATCAGCGCTGGCGTAGCCATGGGGATAGCTGGGAGCAGCAGGCCATGCAGCGGGAGCGAGCACCTAATAGCACACGCGCTAGAATATCTCCTAGATTCCCCTCCACTTCACGGAGAGAGATGCGGAATAGCTACGATATTCACCTCATACCTCCACAACGCCAACTGGCGACGCGTAAAACAAGCCCTAAAAACAATGAACGCCCCATCAACCCTGAAGGAGTTAGGTATAGATGAGGATGTCTTCACAGAAGCGGTTAAGCTCGCCCCAAACCTAAGAAAAGAAAGGTACACAATACTGCATAAGCTTAATCTGAAGGATGAGGAAATCAGGGATATTCTCAACGATGTGGGAATCAGCTAACAAGGTGGTGAGTGGTTTAAATTTAGCAACATGGATATGACGGGTATGAGCGATGCTGGAGAGTATAGGATTGAGCGCGATACTCTGGGTGAGATGAAAGTTCCCGCGAATGCTTACTACGCCGCCCAGACAGCCCGCGCAATACTGAACTTCCCAATCTCAGGCCTCAGGTTTCAACGCCCCTTCATAAGAGCCCTAGGCTTGATAAAGTATGCAGCCGCAAAAGCCAACAAGGAACTGGGCCTGCTAGACCCCAACAAGGCTTCTGCGATAGAAAAGGCAGCTCTTGAGGTAGCAGAGGGAAAGCTCGACGACCAATTCGTGGTTGATGTATTCCAGACAGGCTCCGGCACCTCTACGAATATGAACGCTAACGAGGTTATCGCAAATCGCGCGATAGAGATTTTGGGCGGCAAGCGGGGGGATAAGTCGCTCATACACCCAAACGATCATGTAAATATGGGGCAGTCAACCAACGATGTCTTTCCCACGGCGATAAATGTTGCTGCAGCAGAGCTGGTGGTTAGGAAGCTCCTACCCAACCTGGAGCTGTTGGAGAAGAGGCTTGACGAGAAGGCGCGGGAATTCGCCGACATAGTCAAGTCTGGCAGAACCCACTTCCAAGACGCTGTGCCAGTAACGCTTGGTCAGGAGTTCTCCGGCTATGCCGAGATGATTAGGAAGGGTAGGAGAAGGGTTCTCAACGCTCTTGAGAGCCTGCTGGAGCTACCTATAGGCGGTACAGCGGTGGGAACAGGGCTTAACGCGCATCCACGTTTTGCCGAGCTTGTGGTAAACCAGCTACGCGATCAGACTGGGATAGACTTCAGGATAGCTGCAAACAGGTTTGAAGCCATGGGAACGCGCGACTGCTGTCTAGAGATGAGCGCAGCACTCAGGTCTGTTGCAGTATCAATATTCAAGATAGCGAATGACCTCCGCATACTGAGCTCAGGCCCCAACACTGGGCTAGCCGAGATAGAGCTACCCGCCGTGCAGCCAGGCTCCTCAATAATGCCTGGGAAGGTAAACCCAGTCATACCCGAGTCAGCCCTCATGGCAGCTGCCCAGGTTATAGGTAATGACGAGGCGATTAGCGTAGCATGCAGACTGGGCGAGCTGGAGCTCAATATGGGCATGCCATTAATAGCGTATGACCTTCTCCAGTCAATAGAGATACTGGCAAACACCGCAAAGAATCTTGCAGAGAACTGTATAGGCGGGATAAGGGCAAATCCAGACAGGTGTAGGCGCTATGGTGAGAGTAGCCCAGCCCTAGTTACAGTCGTAGCCCCCATAATAGGATACGACAAAGCCGCCAAGGTTGCGAAGAAGATGCTTGAAACAGGCAAGACAATCCGCGAGGTGCTGCTGGAGGAGGGCATAATAGACCAGAAGACAATAGACGAGGTACTAGACTTGAAGAAGATGGCAAGGGGAGGAATTTTAGCCAAGTAGCGGCTCTTCTAGCCTCCCCAGCTCCAATATTTTCTCCAACTGTTCCATGGTGTGTTTCCTAATCTCAGACGCCGACGGCAGTTTTCCAACCACCTCACCATTTTTAATGAGCGGCTTTAGAAGCGGACTAACCCCCTCACCGCATCTAGGGCATTTTTCCAATTGTTTGTTGAATTGCGTTATCGTGTCATGGAAGTTTGGACAGCGGTAAACCTGCTTATGGCCTGGTAGCTTCCCCCGCTTGGCAAGCGGCTTCCCCTCGACCTCGACTATGTCTAGGGCGAAGTCTATTGAGGGTGGGAATGCTATTGATGTCCCTACCCCAAACCCGTCAGCCACGTCGCTTAGCTTCCTAACCTCCTCCTCACCAACTCCGCCGCTGACCAACACTTTAACATCCTCACGCCCCATTAGCTTGAGCATCCACTTAACCTCCTGGATTATCTTCCTCATATCGCCGCGTCGCGAGCTTGGAGTATCAAGCCTAACACCATACAAACGCTCTCCCAGCGTATCGACAGCCAACGCGGCTTCTGTGCGCTCATCCATAAAAGTATCGCAAAGCGCTATCCGTGGCACGTCGCTGGGCATAACCTCGTCGAAAGCCCTCCACGCGCTCACCTGGTCTCCAACAACAAGTATCAAGGCATGCGGCATGGTTCCTACTGGTTTCTGCTCTATCATATCAGCGCCAACAACCCCCGAAACAGCATCGCACCCACCTATGAATGCAGCCCTATCAGCCATCGGAGTTATTGCGGGATGTATAGTCCTGATTCCAAAGAATATTACGGGCTTGCCCCCAGCAGCAACCTTGACGCGCGCAGCGCGCGTGGCTATGCTGGTTGAGTGGCGGAGAAACCCTAGGATGGCTGATTCATAGATTCCAAACTCGGAATAAACACCGCTGATAGCGGCTACAGGCTCCATAGGCCTGAACACAGTCCCCTCATCAAGGCAATAGACGTCTACGGGCTTACCCTCAAGGAGCCAGGCAAGCTCCTCAACACCAGCTAGAACACCCCACTCCCAGCTATTCGGCAAGCTATACGTATGAGCCTCTGCCACCACCTTCTTAGTGGATGAGTTGGTCTTTTCCAAAATCTGCTTAGCCCTAACGAAGTATATGTCGGTGACCCTTCCCTCGCGTATGCTCTCTGGTGAGGCTATGTAAATCCTGGGTCTCCGCGTCATCCCATTAACCTCATACAAATTTTATCAAGTCACTCCTGGTTATCGTTCCCCGGTAGAGGAAGGAAACCTGCCGTATAGCTGCCTTCATATCAAAGTCTGTTAGGGCTGATATTCCGTCTATCGGTAGGTATATGTTGAACCAGCGGAGTGCAGCGCTTCCAGCAGTGTGTAAGACGCAGATATTGGCAACAGTCCCCACTATCACCAGGTTCTCCACGTCAGCAAGTCTTAGTATATGATCCAGCGGAGTCCCATAGAAAGCGTCATACCTCAGCTTCTTAACAACAGTATCGCTGGGCTCCGGCTTAAGCTCGTCAACTATCTCAGCACCCCAGGTATTAGCCAGAGCATGCTCTCCCCATATCTTGAACTCAGGATCATTAGGGCCATGCCAGTCTTGTGTATAGATTATCATCACGCCAGCCTTCCTAGCGTTGTCCAGAAGCTCTTTTATCGCAGGTATTGTTGCGGGCGCTGTGGGGACGAACAGCCTCCCGTTGGGGTGAGCGAAGTCATTCTGCATATCAACTATTATCAGAGCAGTTTTCCTACTATCAACCTCAGCAGCCTGAGGCTCTGGTAGCTCAACCTGCTCCATACCAGACCAGAACAGCTACAATTCCCCTTCATATTAGCTTGGTGGAATATCAGGGGGAGAGTCTTTTAATAGGGTGCGGAGATTCTTGGCGGAGGGGGTTAAATGGGCGAGGAACTGGAGAAATTATCCACACAGCTCAACAGCGTAAGAGACATGCTTTACTCAGATTTGAAACAGCTCATAGAACAGCCTAGCGTCTCAGCGCGTAATGAGGGTATCAGGGAATGCGCGGGGCTTGTGAAAAACATGCTTGAACGTGAGGGTTTTGATGTTAAGATTTACGACGCTGATAGGCCTGTTATAGTTGCCTCACTAACCAGCTCCGAGAAGAGACCAACGATACTCATGTACAACCACTATGATGTCCAGCCTCCTGAGCCTCTTGAGGAGTGGGGCTCAGACCCATTCAAGCTGGTGGAGCGCGATGGTCTCCTCTTCGGCAGGGGGGTAGCCGATAATAAAGGGGATATAGCGGCGCGTCTAGCTGCGGTAAGGCTACTGCGCCACGCGTATGGCGAGCTTCCAGTTTCGTTGAAGTGGATTATTGAGGGCGAGGAAGAGATTGGAAGCCCCAACCTAGGTGCGTTCATTAGGGAGCATAAAGACGAGCTTAAGGCGGATGCCTGCCTGTGGGAGGCTGGCGACATATCTGATGAGGGCATCCCAAACCTATACCTGGGCGTTAAAGGGCTTCTCTACGTCGAGATTAGCACGAGAACAAGCTCAGGCGATAGGCATTCCATGTATGCGCCTATCATACCCAACCCTGCCTGGCAGCTCGTTCAGGCGCTTAACACGCTACGGGACTCGGATGGCCGTGTGAAGATAAAAGAATTCTACCGCGATGTTAGGAGACCTAGTAAGAAGGAGGCTAAGCTCATACGCTTAATCAAGCTTGACGCGAATAAGCTCAGACAATCTTTGGGTGTTAGTAGGCTAACTGATAAGAACAGGGTAAAGCTCGTTGAGAAGCTTGTCATGCGCCCCACATGCAACATAGCTGGCCTAGTATCTGGATACACAGGGCCTGGAGCCAAGACAATTGTCCCCAGCACCGCGAGTGTTAAGATAGACTTCAGGCTAGTCCCAGACCAGAGGCCAGAAAGGATACTCACACTCCTCAAACGCCATCTTAGGCGTTTCGGAGATTTCGAGGTTAAGGTTTATGCTATGGAGAGCCCAGCGCGCTCAAATCCAGATGAGGCTATAGTCAGGGTAGCGGAGGAAACAGCGCGAGAGGTCTATGGAGTAAGCCCCAACATATGGCCCTCGGTGCCAGGAACTGGGCCCATGTCGCACTTAATACAGCTGGGCATACCCTCAGCCATGCTCAACTGTACATCACACCCAGGCTCAAACTTCCATGCACCCAACGAGAACATAGCCGTTAAAGACCTAGAACGCTCAGTAATACACCTAGCAATGCTGATGAAGCGTTTTGCCGAGAAGACGGGTAGTTAGGTATTGTTAGAGATTTATATTTCTGCAGTGATTCCAGACGTAGCAGAAGATGCAGACCGATTATGATGTAATAGTGGTGGGCGGCGGGCCTGCTGGGACTCACACAGCTATGGCGATAGCAAAGTATTCGCGGCAAAATCTACAGATACTGCTGATAGACAGGAACCCACGCGCGGAGTATGGGAAGAAGACTAGGTCTGGCTGGGCGTGTGGGGATGCTGTAAGCAAAAAGAGCTTAGACTACGTCTGTGACAATCTGGGAATATCATATGGCAGCCCAGAGCTGGAGCACCATGTTGATGGCGTTGTGGTCTATTCTCCCGACCATGAGGTTAGAGTCCTGTTTGATGGGGAGGGCTATCTCCTGAATAGGAAGATATGGCCCCAGAAGCAGTTGGAATATGCTGAGAAGTTTGGTGTTGAGTTTGCTTTTCAGGTTGATGCTAAGCGCTTATTGGTTGATGATGGGTATATCAGAGGTGTTGAGGGCATAAATCTTAGGGATGGCTCGGTCTTTAGAAAAACCGCCAAGATGGTCATAGACGCATCGGGCTCGACCTCGGTTCTGAGGATTCACCTACCGATAAAGAGCTGGATTGAACGCAACATAGATAAGGACAACGACATGGAATCAACAGGTAGATACATCCTTGAGTTTGAGATAGGCGAGGACGACCCAACATGGTTTGACCCACGCTACTGTCTGATACACTTAGACCAGTACCTAGCTCCAGGCGGTTATTCTTGGACGTTTCCCAAGGGAGAGAATAAGGTGAACATAGGCCTGGGCGTCCAGAAGAAGAGCTTGGATAGACGTAATAAGATGTTCGGTAAAGACGATACTTTACGTACTTTGATAGACGAGTATGTCCGAGCTAATCGTGTCATTAGAAATGCACGCCTATCTCAGAGTCCGCTTGATTCTGGAAATACCTACGCCATTTGGCAGGTTCCAGTTAGGCGGCAGAATGATTGTATGGTGGCTAATGGCTATGCGATAGTTGGCGATGCTGCGTGGATGCCCAGGCCGATAGACGCGGGGGGAATAGGGCCTTCGCTCTACGCCAGCGTAATCTTGGGTAGAGTGGTAGCTGAGGCTGTTGAGGCAAACGATGTATCAGAGGAGATGCTGTGGCGTTATAACAAGGAGTATGTAGATTTATACGGCTATCAGATGGCCAGCTTTGAAGTCCTCCGCCGCTATCTCCAGACCCTAACCAACGATAAGATAAGCTACGGGATGAAATACTTCCTCTCGCAGGATGATATTGAGCATATAAAGAGGCGAGAGCATCCTAAGTTTTCGCGCGTCAATAACTTTCTACGGGTCTTGTTTGATGGGGAACTGAGACGCCGTATAAGGGAGGAGCCGCAGCTTGCGCGGGGTCTTCAGTTTACGGCTAATAAGAGCCGTAGGCTGATAAGCCTTTATAAAGAATACCCAGAGAGCAGCGCCAAATTCCCCGAATGGCATAAGAAGTTTATGGCCGAGCTTGAGGAGGCTTTCAACCGCTTCTCCTAAGCATGTTTGGAATATGGTTATTATCCAGTAAATAGGTGGTAGAGGGCAGTGTCGGCAGTATGAAGAGGCTCATCTTAATCTCGCTAGCCGCAGTCATAGCCATAACCTTCTTCGTAGGAGGATTCATATCAGCATACTTGATGCAGCAACAGGTGATAAAAACGCTGGAGGAGCAGATACGGGATAGGGATGGGGAGATAGCTAGCCTCAACGAACAGTTGGTTGAGGAGAAGAATAAGGTTAGTAGCTTATCTTCAGAGCTGGAGGGTCTAAAGGCTCTTCTCAGCAAGATTGAGCAGGCGGAGAAGGAAGCTAGGCAGGTATTGGAGAAGAGGGAAGCAGAGCTGGCTCAGCTTAGAGCACAGCTAAGCGAGTCAGATTCTCGCATAAAAGAGCTGGAGGCGAAGATAGCCAGGATAAACAGCGCGCTAGAGAAGCTATCCAACGACCGCGTCCTACTGAGCTGGCTGAGAAATGATGTCCCAAATGACCGCGAGGGAGCCTTGAGACACTGGAACGAAACCCGCGACATAGCTGCAAGAAGCAACCCCTCACTAGCCATAGCGGTAGATAAGATAATCGCGTCCCTAGGCGTGTTCTTTGACTGGATAGAGTCATTCCCACAAGACGTAACGTATGAGCAGGGTCCATTGGGAGACCTTTGTAGCTGGACCCTCTCAAGACCAGACGCCCCATACAACCTGCGCGTTTTCTGTGAGTGGCTCTTTTCGCAGCCGCCAGGAGTGGATGAATACAACCAGAAGGCGAATCAATTCATTGAGGAGGTCTATCTGGTGGTTATCAGCCACATAGATGAGCTGTCTAAAGCCATCAAGGACTAGGCCTTACGTCTCAGCAGCATAGCGGCAACAGCCACAGCGGCTACCGCTATTACTACAACCGCGATTATCCACGTCAGCTGCGCTCCCCCCTCTCCTTCAACCATAGTCGTAGTAGCGGTTGGGGTTGTCTGGGTTAATGTTGGTGATGTTGCTTCCGTTGTTGTGGTTGTAGTCTCCTCCATAATCGGTATTACGGCTTCTACGGTCTCCTCTATCTCCTGAACCAGCGAAATATCCTCGCTGAAGAGGAGTAGGCTAAGCTGGTAGAAGCCTGGTCTGAGGTTTTGGGCGGCAAGCCTAAGCTCTTGTCTTCCAGCCTTAAGCTCCACAGTGCCTTCCGCCACCACTTCACCGCTAGCCGGGTCTGTCAACACGTATTTGGCATGTAAGGTGCCTGGTCCCCGTGCCTCAATAGCTATGGTTGGCGTGTCGCCGAGCTTTATCTGGTCTTCAAGTAGGCTTACTTCAACTCTTTCTGGACTCCCGAAGTACCAGCTCCCTGGCTTGAATGGGTAGGATGGGTCTCTGTACGCGCGTAGCTCGGCATACTGGGCTGCTGGGTCAAACACGCTCAGCATGAAGGGGCCATTACTTATTACCATATGCCTATGCTCATTAGACCACTCTATCGCAGCGTTATATCTATCCAGAGCATCATCCAGCGTCTCGTACTTCTTGCCCATTACCGTGAATACGTTTTCTGGGAAGGTCTTTTCTCTCAGGAATTCTGTGAGAGAACGCTTGATCAGCGTTGCGTGCTCGCGTAGAACTAGGCTTAGCTGCTCCACACCAAACCTTGCAGCGGAAGTGTCGCTATACATAAGGAGCTTCTTATTGAAGACCACGTCATCCATCGCTGCCAACACCTCCCAAGGCATGGCCCCGCCGAAGAACTCAGCATACTCAGCAATGTAGCTCTTCTCAAAATGCCAGAAATCAACATAAACCTCCAGCGTAGAATCGTCAACCACTCTAAATCCCTTAAACGTTTCAAGTATAGGCTTCGTAGTAGCAGCTAGGGCGAACTCTATCTTAGACTTAAGCGGGTCATTAACAATATCAAATATCTGGTATATCCTATACAGCATGTCTGCCATGCTTATCTTGATTCCGTGATGCCACTTTGAATCCACATACTTACTATAGTCGAAGGTTACTTTGCTCACCGCCTTTGTCCCAGCTTCTACTGGTTTCCATGTTTTCGACTCCGCGTCCCACATCACGGCGTCGCTTGGTACGTCTAACTTCCCGTCTGGGCCTGCTGTCTCGACCCTAAAGTCGGCTCTGAAGGGGATTGGTATCCCTGTGAATGGGTGACGAGTTACAGGCGGGTCGTATATGTTCCGCCAAATATCAACGCTATACACGTCATTGAATCCTCCAATGGGGTTCCAGACGGTACGGGGTGTCCAAACCCAGAGATGGCCTACCTTAAGCTCGTTCTTCCCGGGGAGGTATGCTGCGCGGAGTAACCATAGCGAGCGCGCTCCAGCTCCCAAGTCCTCTGTTACTCCCTGCATGTCCTTATCTACCGGCGTACTCGTCAGGACTGTTGCAACCCATATTCTTACGGACTCCTCAATACAGAGCTTTGTCATTTCTCTGTAAAGTCTATCACGTTCTTCTTTGCTGCTGAACTCTCCTTTGAAGAGTCTCTGGCCCATATCGTCAAGCGCTGGGTTCTCGTACTGCCAGTATCCGGCTTCTCGCCATCCGGGCATGTTGCCCAGCCAGGGTGCGCACATCTGGTTTATCGTCCCAAAGTCATATTTCTCAAGTGCTCCCTTCCCCCAGCCCTCAGTGTATAGGTGCCACTGGAACTCGGCTGGGTCTGTTGTATATACCCTCAGTATCGCCTCGGCGAATCTGTGGTAGATGCGCTCAACCTCAAATCCTATCTTCTCAAGCTCAGCCGCGAGGCTATCGCCTATCTCGCGGCGCTCATCCTCGGTTCTTATCACAAACTTAACCCTAATAGGATTGTCGTTATAGTACCACTTGCCATCCCGCATAACCGCGCCAACAGCGGTTAAGGCGTCGCTTATCATCCTCTTGGCAAGCTCAGGGTCATATCTTATATCCAAATCCTTCGCCACGTTAAAGACGGTTACGTAATCGTACTCGAATGGGCTTATATGCGCAACCATCGGAACTGCCTTGCCCTTGTATATCTCTCTAGCCACGTACTCGCGGTTGATTAGGTATTGGACTGCCTGCCTTACTTCTGGTATTGAAAATGGGTTAAACTCCTTCTTCGTTGATGGGGCTGGGTTCAGGAGTATTGAGAGCGAGAGCGAGGGTGCTCGGATTATTCTAAGGTTGGGGTTTTGCTCCAGCGGGATTATGCGGGAGACCCGCATACTGTAGAGATAAATATCCACGTCTCCGCGCTCTATTGCCGCTGGGGCTATCTCCTCTGCGAAGGCGTTAAACTTAACAACATCAACAGCAGGGCCAGGATTGTCGTGGGGAGGCTTGTACTCCTGCGCATAGACTGGATACAGCAGGAGTAGCAGGAGTATAGCCGCGGTTACCTGTAGAATCCTCTTCATGGCCTACTCCTACCCCGCGTCGTGGCGATGAAAAGCGCGGCCAAAGCTATAACCATAGCAGCGATGGATATTATGAATGCTGGCGTTATGCCAGAATCGCGCGGCTGCGGCTCCTGACGAGAAGCCAACAACGGCTCTATACGCTTCACAACCTCATCAACAATCTTCGATACAGTAATGTTGGCTGCTGGTGGATTACTGGTTTCTAGGGATGCGAGTTTTTCAGCTATTTCCTTGATTACGGAATCTATTCTGTCTTCTATTGTGTTGAAGCCGAAGCTGGAGTAGTAGTTTGCAGTAGCCACGTTTCCAAGCACGTCTATTGCGCGTATAGTATGCGCTCCCTCCCCAGAGACGGGCATGAGTATCTGCGCCACGAAGCGGCCGCTGTCGTCTGTTGGTACGGAGGAGATGACCACGCCATTAACCTCGATAAATACCTCCCTCTGCCTTGGAGCGAAGTTGAAGCCCATTATCGTTATCGTCTGACCCGCAGGCCCCTCAGGTGGGCTTAATGTTATTGAAGGCTTCGGTATCGCTCTTAAGCGGGCAAACGCAATATCCTGATTTCTCCCACCAACCTCCCCCGACCTACTGTCTGTCCAAACAATATACACATCCTCATTCGTGGCTGCTATTCCAAAGTAGTCGCCTATGAATGTGGGAATCCCACGACCAGGGTTTGATGGATAATCAGAGACGCGCGAATTCTCCATAAACGTCTCCCCACCATCGCCAGACTTGGTATAGTATATGTGGTAACGATAGTTGTTGGGGTCGTCGCGCATGTCGCCCCATATTATATGTATAGTTCCATTAGGCGAGACGGCTAAAGTTGGGAAGAACTGGTTACGCAGCGTTAAATCATCATTCACACGCTTAGGCTCCCTCCAAGTCTTTCCACCATCAGTCGACTTGGAGAAATATACGTCAGACCTATCTCCACCAGCCTCGCCCAAAGCTCCAAAGACTATGTAGACCTCCTTGCTGTTGTTGGGTGATACTGCGATGAAAGGAAACATGGAAGACCATGAACGGAAGTATGTTGGTTTTAGAAAGAAGTCCTGCTCCCACGTCCCTCCTGGAACCACCGCATAAGGTCCCTCGAAGCTCCTACCAGCGTCGTAGGAAACTGTCACATAGGGTGAGAAGAGACCCTTGAATGGGCCGTCAGACATTGAGTCATAATACGCTATGTATAACGTCCCGTCCTTGGCTACCGCAATATTAGAACCCTGTACTACCGGCCTGTCAGGCTCGCCTGCAGGATATCTATAAACTGGGCTAACTGCGACTGGTCTAGTCCAGGTCTTCCCGCCATCGTAGGAGACGACCAGCTTTATCGAGACCTCAATTACTGGCGCCGCTACGAATGGGTATTGGTCTAGGAATGGGTATATGAGTCTGAACTCTGTATAGGTTACGTATATGTTATCTCTCTTTGGGTTGAATGGGTCTGGGCCTACGTTCATCCATGTTTTGTCTATGAACGTTATGCTAGCCGAGTTCTGGCCTTGCTCCACTATTCCCGTTGATGCTATGTATGGTCCTTCCCACGTTATCCCGCCGTCGCGGGAGATTGAGACTACCGCGCTGCTTACCTCTGCTATTAACAGAAGCTGACCAACCCTCAGTGGGCGTGTCCCTATTGATAGGTAGGCATAATACACATTACCCTCGCGGTCAAACGCAAGGACTGGGTCTGAGCAGAAGCTATCTTCAACAGCTAAGTCTGCGTGGAACGGGCCGCGCCACGTCTCCCCACCGTCAAACGATACGTAGGAAACTACACAGGGTGTGTCGTAGTCGTGGGAGCCCACTACTACGTGGTCTGGGTCTAATGGATTAACTGCCATTGTCGGCTCGTTTTGGTATGGTATTGCGCCCAAGTCGTATGTGAGTATGACATTTCTGCTGAACTTTGCCGTTGGTGAGCGGTAGGGTATTGATACGAGGGGCTGGGAGGGTCTAGCACCTCCCGCAGGCTCCGCTGCCTGCTCTCCCGCTCTAATCCAGCTATCGTCGCCCCTGAAGAACTGTAGCCTATTTAAAGCGCCGCCAGATAATAGCTCCTCAATAGGCTTGAGGAGAGGCTGGGAGAGGGGTGTTTGGAGCTGCTCATCCTCAGCCCAGGCAGGCTGAAAGGGAAGGAAACCAACCATAACCACCAACACAGCTATAACGGACGCTAGGACTCTCACCCGAATGTCATGCGTTTTGTACATAGCCTCCAACCAGTACTGTCTAGGGAATAAGATAAGGTTTTACCCAAGCCGAGCAATCTTTGATTTCTAGGGAACACCTATTTGAGATTGTAAAAACGTTTAAAGGCTATGGTATGTAGGGGATTGTGTGAAAAGGCTTGCCTAGCTATAGTAAGGTTTGGCTCCCCATAATGCTCGCGCTCCTCATAACAGCGCTTACTGGCGCTTACGCGTTAGAAGAGCCTGGGACAAGCTTCAGCACTGCTCTCGAAGTAAAGCCAGGCGAGTATTCATTCAATCTAGAACAAGAGACCGTTCATTACTTTAAGATATACGTGGAGCAGGGAGACACCCTAATCATAACACTAAGAATGCCGCGGGGACAGGATTTTGATATAGTAGTGTTTGACCCCCTGCTGGACTTGGTTGATAGAGGAATTAAACCAACAGGACTATCTGAGCGCTTAGGAATTCTAGCACCTGTAAGCGGGTATTATTATTTCGCTGTCTTCGGATTCGCTGGCTCCTCAGGGACTTACACACTATCAATCAGCATTCTAAAGCCTCAGGTAAAAACAGTAACGGTAACTGACACCTATACTCAACGCGAGTTCAAAACAGTTACGCAGGTGGAAGTTGTATCTGTTACTCAGACAGTCAGGGAGATGGTTACGGTAACTTCAACAACTACAAGGACTGTTGAGACGATTCCCTGGAGCGTTCTAGGGTTTGCGGTGCTAGCTTTCGCGATAATATACGCCAGCGCCACGTTTTCCGATACCCTATCTAGGCGTGAGCGCGCCGCTAGCTCTTCTGAACCCTTACAACCCAGCGGTCAGAGTCAGGACAGCGAAAGACAGCAAACCTGAAACCGCGGTTCCTCATTAACACGGGAATGGACTCGCGCGCCACATTCTCCATATCTGTTGTAATATCTACGACAGCACCTTGCGGTGCGTTTTCAATCTTTTTAACGGCCTCAAACCCTGGGTAAGGGCATACAAGCCCGCTTACATCAAGCTCATCCGTTGGCCCCACATCCACCAAACCTTCATCACCCTCGATGAAGATTATCTTCTGTTTTTGTGTCTGCATGTTATATCCCAACCTCCCTTCTCATACGAATAATACTATTCCGCCCTGGCGTGCTGCTGGAAGAGCATTGTTTAGGAAGCCGAAGACATCCTCCAACTCCACTCCTTGCAAGACTGTCTCGGCGGTGATTCCCATCTGTTGTAGCATCTCTTTTGAGGGAGCGCAGGCTACGAATTTGACGCCAGCGTTCTTCGCATCTTCAACAAGCTTTGAAAGAGGAGGAGCACCTTCAAGCTGAATCTTCTCAACCTCGCCTTTCCTAACGATTGAAAGCCCATCCATCGTGCAGTAAACGAAGGCCTTAGCGCCCATTACCGCGCTTCCCAACGCCAGGGTTACCGCTGGATATACGCGCGTAGGCTCTCTGGTTGTTAGGATTATGTGGATTTGCTGCTGTTGGTTCTACGCCATACTTGATATTCTGCTTTTGCCAATATATTAGTATAATACGATGGTTATAATATTGGTATAATATTTGGTCTGATTACGCCTCGGTGACGAGGAACTCCTCCATAATCCGCTCAATATCAGCCGTGGGATGCTTTTCCGCGTCGTGTATAGGTTGTCTAGCCGGCGGCATGGTTAGGTAGTTCGGTATTCTACTTGCTATGCGCTCCTCGTAGCTCGGCACGTAGGGGTTGCGGTAGAAGACGCCTATGGGTATCCTATCTCCCCACTCAAAGGATTTGGCAAGAGCCGCTACGATCTTCTTCTCAGCCTCGGTGGGGTCTGGGCTTTGAACTTCGCCATCATACCCTGTCTCCTCAAGCTTATACACCCTTGGAATAGGCTTACGCGTTTCAGGGTCTATCCTATCCTCACCCGCATACCATTCCTTCGTTGTAATATCATTATACGTTGGGCATGGCTGTAGAACATCTATGAACGCTGAGCCCTTATGCGATATAGCCTTACGTATTATCTCCTTCAGATGCTTATTATCATAAGCATACGCCCGTGCCACAAATGTATAGCCAGCGACTATGGCTATCGCTATGGGGTTAATCGCCTCATTTATGTTTGGCCTAGGTAGCGACTTAGGCCTGAGGCCACGCTTCAACGTAGGGGATGCCTGGCCCTTAGTAAGGCCATAAACACCATTATCATGCACTATGTAGGTTATGTCAACGTTTCTACGTCCAGCGTTTACGAAGTGGCCAGCGCCTATTCCAAGACCATCCCCATCTCCTCCCACTGCTAATACTATGAGGTTGGGGTTAGCCAGCTTAGCGCCAAGCGCATATGGTAGAACGCGGCCGTGAAGTGTGTGTATGCCGTAAGTATTTATGTAGTGTGGAGTTTTGCCAGAACAGCCTATCCCAGAGAATATAACGATGTTAGATGGGTCTAGATGCATATCTGCAAGCGCCATCTGGATAGCGGACAGTATGCCAAAATCGCCGCATCCAGGACACCAGTCATTATGCACGTTCGTCCTATAGTTTGCAAGAGTAAGCTTTACAGCCATCCACCAATCACCTCACGCACCCGCATTGGTTACTATCCTGGCCTCGTTCTTCTCTATCGCCCTCTTAAGTGTATCTCTAGCTTCCGAAAATGAGAAAGGCCGTCCGTTGTACTTGAGGATGAGGTTGTGGGGCTTTATGCATGTGCGCATGGCGAGTAGCTGGGCGAACTGGCCGCTGTAATTCTGTTCTACACAGATTATCCTTTCATAGCGCGGCAGTAATTCCTGCAATATTTTTGTTGGGAATGGGCTGAGGAGCTTTACCTGAGCGAAGGCAAAGCGGAGACCATGCTGGGCGTGATACTCTATGGCGTCAAGTATAGCCCCCTTGGTGGAGCCCCAGCTCACGACTATGTAAGGCGCATCAACATCACCGTGAATCACAACCTTCTCCCTGTCTGGAATCTCCGCATCAGCAGTCTCAAGCTTCCTCATACGCTTCTCCATCATCCTACACCTATTGATAGGCTCCTCAGATATGTGTCCAAACTCATCATGCTCATCTCCCGTGTTCCAGAATATACCTCCAGCAGCCCCCAGAACAGTTCTCGGCGAGATGCCATCCTCGGTGAATTCAAACCTCTTATACG
The DNA here is from genome assembly GCA_030059675.1 of Candidatus Pelearchaeum maunauluense. Taxonomy (GTDB): domain Archaea; phylum Thermoproteota; class Nitrososphaeria_A; order Caldarchaeales; family Caldarchaeaceae; genus Pelearchaeum; species Pelearchaeum maunauluense. The sequence continues at coordinate 58,160 of JANVYQ010000007.1, forward strand.
GTCCATTTGACGAGAACCACTCGAAGTATAGCTTACCCCTATCAATTACCAAGTCATCATATACGAACTTCTTCACCGTCATCGTACTATTGGCTAATGCTTTATCAAGCAGGTGTATCACGGGTGTCTGGTATCTTTCCGCGTAGTTGAATGCCTTTATAGCGTCGTAGAAAGCTTCCTCAATATCTCCTGAGGCTATTACTATTCGTGGGAATTCTCCATGCCCTGCATGGAGGACGAAGAGCATATCGCCCTGCTCGTGTCTTGTTGGGAGGCCAGTACTGGGGCCGCCACGTTGGTAGAGCGTTATGACCACTGGGACTTCATTCATCCCAGCCCATCCAAGACCCTCGGTCATCAATGAGAAGCCTGGCCCAGATGTTGCTGTAGCAGCCCGCGCGCCTGCCAGCGCGGCTCCAGTAGCCATAGTTATGGCAGCTATCTCATCCTCGGTCTGCACAACGACGATAGACCCCTTACCATCGAGCTCCATACTCTCCGCCTGGTGAGGATTCTCCGCGAGAACCTCAACTTTCCTACTCTCAAAGACTTCATGGTCTTCCAGATACACGCTCTCATCACTTGCGGGAGTTATGGGATAGTATGTCTGGAATCTACAGCCAGCAACTATCTTTCCAAGAGCTACTGCTGATGTTCCATTTATGAGAAGACGCTGCTCTTTTACTGGTTTGGGCTCTATGTGAAAACTTATTTCATTATTACTAAAATTCTTAACGGCATATTCAGCGGCTATCTTGGCTGCCTCTGTATTCATTTTGGCTACTTTAGCCTTAGCTTTAAAGACCTGCTCAATAGCTTTGAAGAGATGCTCTTGTGGGAGCTTGAAGAGCGCGAATGACGCGGCAACAGCCATGACATTGGTCATTCTGGATAAAATACTGAGCTGCGTCTCTCCTATCTTCTCACCAACTTGCTTAAGCAAATCAACATATGGAAGAGGATAAAGCTTTACGCCATTCCTCTTCGCAAACTCAAGAACATCCATAACACTGTTTCCTAGACCCTCCTCCTTAAGTCTCTCCAATATACCATCGACTACATTCTTCTCTAATGTGGGTATGCTGGTAATCTTCTCACTGGTTTGCTTCGGGTCAAATATTATACCACCACCGGACTCCACTTCCCATGCATGTCTAATAATCGTCTCCGAATCAAACGTAGCGAGGAGATGAACTTCATCCATATGTGAGCGTATTACATTGTTTGACAATGTTACAGAGAAGTAGCTGTGTTCGCCTTTGATGTTTGAGTAGTATTCTCTTTTTCCGAAGACATTAAGGCCAGAAGACGCGGCGGCTCGCGAGAAGATGTTTGCTGCGGAATCAACACCGGTGCCCTGGGCTCCTCCAATCATCCAAGAAACTTTATTTTGGGCCATACTGCTTGCCCACTTGGTTTAAAGACCTTCTGCCAGCCATATTTAACCCTAGCCCATTTGCCTAAATCTGGAAGGCTCGGCTGCTAAAGATATTTTGAGCGGTGCCGAGGTTATTATTCAATCTTTACCCGATGGCCCTTCTTCGGGGCTTCAGCCCTCTTCTCCACCACTACTTCCAAGACACCGTTGTTATAACTGGCCTTAGCGGTGTTGGGGTCAACAACTGCTGGTAGCTCTATCTCTTTGAAATATTTACGGCTCTCAGTATCCACTTTAACCGTCATAACACGCTCATCGACATTAAGCTCTATGTCTTCTTTTCTAACGCCTGGAAGCTCGGCAACCACCTTTATCCTGTTGTCCTCTTCTATAACATCAACAAGCGGTTCCCGTTCTGGTCTTACTTCAAGAGCTGGCTTTGTCGGGAGCGCTCCTGGCCTAACATTTCCAAACTCGCGGATGACTGGCTTGCCGTCTGGGCCTATTGTTATTGAGTAGCCGTAGACGAATGGCCCTACTTCACGGACTACTCCATCCTTTGTGGTCCTTTCCCTTATCAGCTCTCTGGGTGCTCTCTCCATAATCCACTTAAACTCCTCCTCCATCTGCTTTTCAAATTCGCGCATAAATTCGTCGATGTCTTCAAACAAGCTTCTAAAGAGAGGCCATCTCCGCCTTCTCTTCCTCCATTCTTCCCACCAATCATCCGACATACACTAACACCCTTACATTGTATTGCCATACGTAGGCTTATTAAGAGTTTTCTTTCTCTGGGCTACGTGTTGGTGGTTGATGGTCAATTCTGGGGAGGCATCGTGCTATTTTTCCAAGTTTTGGCTGCTCTCGCATGGCTGGGCATAGCGTTAGCCAGACGCCGCATACTACGGATGCTTCCCCAGCTGAATGTTAAAGATGAATCACAGGCTTTACCTTCTACTGTGTCAGTTATAATACCCGCGAGAAACGAGGAGAAGAACATAGGCAGGTGCATAGAGAGCATTATACACCAGCTAGATGAGAAGGGTGAGATTATAGTTGTTGATGACTCATCAACAGACTCCACGCGTGAAGTTGTGCGTCGCTACTCCAAGCATGGTGTGAAGCTTATTGAGGCGGGTGAGCTTCCAGAGGGATGGTTGGGAAAACCTTGGGCATGTTATTTGGGATATACACACAGCAGCGGTGAGTGGCTATTATTCACTGACGCTGATGCAGAGTTTGGGAAAGGATGTATAAGGAATGCGCTCATTACAGCGCTTGAGCACGGCGCTGAGCTGGCTACACAGTATCCACGGATGAGGATGCGTAGTATATGGTTAAAGGCTGCGCTTCCCATACTTCTACTCGCTCTCTATGCGTTTGGGAGGCCGCATAAAGTATCTAGTGGTGAGGCTGCATTTGCTTTTGGGAGCTTCATACTCATTAGACGCGATGTTTATGAGAAGCTCGGCGGCCATGAGAGGGTTAGAGACGCTGTCTTGGAAGACCGTGCAATAGCGCTTTTGGCGCGCGACGCTCGGGTAAGGACTCTTTTCTTGGATGGAACAAACAGCATGACCGCTGAGTGGAATAATAGTCTAAAGAGTCTCTGGAATGGGATGGTACGGCTCTTCACAACGCTCTACATAGGTTCAAGCAAGAAGTCCATCATAAACGCATTCATGTTAATCATACTGTTCATATTCCCATTAGCTTCATTAGCGTATTCACTTGCTTACAACATACCTACCTACATCCTCTTGGCGTCTCTCTCCACAGTCTTGATAAGCTACGTTATTGGAGAGGAGCTCAGGAAGCATCGTATATCTTTCATATACTCGGTCTTATGGCCTCTTGGAGTTTTACTAATACTCTGTGCAGTAATAGTTTCTGGATTCAAAGCTACTTTAAGACCCTTGTTTAGGTGGCGGAATAGGCTATACCGAGTTGAGGCTTATGATGGTAGGGAGAGGGCAGTCATTCTTTCTGCATAATTAGTATGCTCTCCCTGCTCTCGCCTATTTTTATGACACGCCGCGTAGTTGCCGCTCTCTTATTTACGGCGATTATCCTCTTAACGGTAAATCCAACATCAGCGGCGAGACGCGCTAGAGGTATGTCAACGTCTATCACCCTATCGGGGAAAACTCCACCGCCCACCACCATAGCGACTTTCCCACCATACTTGAGAACCCTAAACAACTCGCCGAACACCTTTAGCATATCACTAAAGTAAGCCCGCGCTATAGGCGGCATCTCTATATCGAGAAGAGGTTCGCTGACAGGCTCTTTAGGCGTTAAACTGATGTAAGCCCTCAGTGGGTCTATCTTAACGTTGGGAAAAAAGAGCTCGTACTCGGGCCAGTAAGCTTTTGTATATTCTATCTTGTTTAGATAGGGTGGGGAGGTTATAACGACGTCAAACATTTCATCTTCTAAAAACTCCAGCATACGCGCGTCTCCCCTGAATATCTCAGCTGCTACAGGCTCCAGACGCGGTCGCTCCACATCTTTAATCATCATCTTAACTACGCGTCCAAACATCTTGCGTAATGATGGTGGCCTGGGTATGTCTTTTCTAATCTTGATTACAGCCCCATCGCGGTATATGTATGAGGTCTTCTCGGCCGCATTCATTAGAGCCAAGATGAAAAACTCGCGCAGTGTATCGTCTTCTATTTCATTTATCTTCTCACGGAGAAAAACTAAATCTTCTAAAGCATACTTGGAGAAGAGCTGTCTTACAAATCCATTTATGCCACGTATGTCTGGTCTTATGAATCTTTGAGCGATAATCTTCTCGCGGGTTTTCCTGAGTATATCTACATCGTAATCTCGTGTCTTTACGCGCGAGACCATGACGAAGAGAGGTGAGACATCAACACCTATACTCGCGATTCCAGCCTCACGGCACGCTAGGCATGTTGTACCGACTCCTAGAAATGGGTCTAAAACAAGATGCCCCCTCTCCACCTTAAGCTCCTTTAACATTAAGAGAACAAAATCGCGTGAAAATCCTTCTTTAAAGAAAAAACCACCTATGCCTTGGGTAGTTTTTATTTGGTATAAACGTAACTAGGCGGCCTAGGTTATAATTCTCCTCAATAGGAGGTAGTCGGCTCAAAGTTTTGTCTCCGCCTTCTTAAGTTCTTTCGCCGCCTCGATCAGCGTTTTGAGGAAGAAAGGAAGGTCTGCGGGTATGCGTGATGTTATTAAGTTTCTATCCCGCACGACTGGTGTGTCCATGTATATTGCCCCCGCGTTCTCCACATCATCCTTTATAGCCGAGACGCAGGTGAGCTTAAATCCCCTCAACACTTTTGCCGATATGAGTATCTGAGCACCATGACATATTGCGGCGACGGGCTTTCCCGACAGGAAGAATTCTCTCACAAAATTCACAACCTCAGGTATCCTTCTTAGCCTGTCAGGAGCCCAGCCTCCAGGTATTACAAGTATATCAAAATCTTCAGGATTAGCCTGCTCTATTGCTAGGTCGGCCACGACCGATAGGCCATGCTTGCCCCTATACTCCTGCCTCGCTGGGCCCACTACACGTACCTCAGCGCCCTCTTCCTGTAGTCTTATAAGCGGGTAATGGAGCTCTAGGTCCTCATAATCAGGCCCCGCCAGGATAGCTACCTTAAGCCCTTCTAAGCTCAACCCAACAACCCCTCTCTAGCTTCTGTCGTAGATACTTGCCTCCCAAAATACCCTAATTACGCAGCATTCAGCTCAACGCCAATTCTTAAATAAGGGAGAGAGCAAAACTAACCCTTGGTGCAGAAAGTTTGGCCGAGAAGCCGAAACTAGAAGACATAATAAACGCTCTCAAGAACGTATACGACCCAGAGATACCTGTCAATATCGTTGATTTGGGCTTACTGTATGATGTTCAAGTGCGCGATGATAATAGTGTGTATGTTAAGATGACGCTAACAGCTCCAGGCTGTCCTATAGGCGCTTTTATCACAGAGCAGGTGAAGGAAGCTATAACAACGTTGGTTGAGGGGGTTAAGGATGTGCAAGTCGAACTGACGTTTGACCCGCCCTGGACCCCCGACAGGATGAGCGAAGAAGCAAAAGCCATGCTGGGCTTCGTCTAAAGGGCTCTCACATATTTATTTCTGGATATAAACGCTCAAAGCAAATGGGAATGGAGCTAAAGCCATCAATCGAGGAGAAATTCTGGAACCCCCGCTTCGAGCCTCCGCTAATGGAAAAATGGAGAGAAGAGAAGCTATACTCTTTCAAGATAAACTCGCGGAAGAAGAAGTTTGTTATAGACACGCCTCCCCCATATCCTTCGGGTAGGCCCTGGCATATAGGGGCCGCTGCCCAGTATTCGCAGATTGACATGATAGCACGAACTGCGCGGATGTTGGGATATGAGACATACTTCCCGATAGGTATAGATAGGAATGGACTTCCGGTGGAGATATTCACGGAGAAGCGCTACGGCGTTTCCATCAGAGATACACCGCGCGAGAAGTTCATCGAGCTTTGTTCCAAATCCCTAGACGAGCTGGAAGCGGAGATGATACAAATAATGAAGAGAATGGGCCTTAGTGGCGATTTTGATAATTATTACAGGACGGACTCTCCAGTTTATCGTGAGCTTACGCAGAGCACGTTCCTCAAGCTTTGGAAGAAGGGGCTGATATACGAGTCTTCACGGCCAAATAACTACTGCCATGTATGTGGTACAACAATAGCCGATGCTGAGGTGGAGTATGAAGAGATACCCGCGCGGCTTGTTTATATCAAATTCAACCTTACGGAAGGCGGAGAGATAACCATAGCAACAACCAGGCCAGAGCTTCTATGCTCATGCAGAGCTGTAATAGTTAATCCAGAAGACGAGCGTTATAGGGATCGTCATGGAAAGACTGTGATTGTCCCCCTGTATGGGCGTGAGGTTCCTATAATCCCCCACCCAGCGGCTAAGCCCGAGTTCGGTACTGGGGCTGTGATGGTGTGCAGCTATGGCGATTATATGGATGTACAGTTATTCAGGGAGCTTGGCCTTGAGGAGATCATAGCGATAGGCGAAGATGGGCGTATGACGAGCGCAGCAGGCAAGTTCGCGGGGCTAACCGTTGAGGAGGCGCGGGAAGCAGTTATTAAAGAGCTAGAATCCGAGGGCAGGGTATCGAGGATTGAAGAGATTACCCACAATACGCCCATCTGCGAGCGGAGCAAGAATCCAATAGAGATAATATCGATGAAAGAGTATTACTTAAAGCAACTTGATTTTTCAGACGACCTTAAACGCTTAGCGGATAGGATGAAGTTTCACCCCAGTCATCATAAGCAGCTTCTCCTTGATTGGATAAGCTCCCTTAGAATAGACTGGCCTATTTCGCGGAGGCGCTATTATGCCACTGAGATACCAATATGGTATTGTAAGTCATGCGGAACGCCGCATATACCTCCTGGAGGGAGATACTATCAGCCTTGGCGTGAGAAGGCACCGTTTGATAAATGCAGGAAATGCGGCTCTACGGAGTTTGTTGGGGAAACCAGGACATTTGATACATGGATGGACTCAAGCATCTCGCCACTATTCATCATAATGGATAGACGCTCTAAGAAGATTAGATGGTCTCTATATCCTACGGGCATAAGACCACAGGGTAAGGACATAGTCAGGACATGGCTCTACTATACCGTGCTTCGCTGCTATCAATTAACTGGTAGAGAACCATTTCGCCATGTTTGGATAGGTGGCCTGGGGCTTGACGAGCATGGGGAGAAGATGAGCAAGAGTAAGGGGAACGTTATAGACCCCTTCCCCATCCTTGAGAAATATGGCGCTGACTGCTTCAGGTTTTGGTGTGCCCAAGAAGCAAGCCTAGGGGAGGACTTTAGGATATCCGAGGCGCGCATAGCCAGTGCGGGGAAGTTTCTCACGAAGCTCTGGAATGTGGCGAGATACGTCTCTTCATTCCCCCAACCCCGCAATACGCGTCTAACATCCACAGATAAGTGGATACTGGCGGAGCTATCCCTTCTAGTTGAGGAGTGTCTAAAGGGGTATAAGGACTTTAACTTCTTCGTACCAGCTACAAAGATACGCGACTTTCTCTGGAATACCTTCGCCGCCCATTATGTTGAGATGTCTAAACCCCGCGCTTATGCGATAGGCTTCAACGAGTCTGAGCAGCGTGCCGCTTGGAAAACACTCCATACATGCCTTAAGACATGCCTAATACTCCTAGCCCCCATCACACCGTTCATAACCGACATACTATGGCGGAAGCTCTACGGCAGAAAGAGCATACACTTACAGCGTTTTCCGAAGCCAGCATGGAATAAGCAATATGCAGCTTATACTGAAAAGATTAAGGAGTTTAATTCAACGGTGTGGGCTTTGAAGAAGTCTAAAGGGATTTCGCTGAAAGAGGGGATAAAATACGAGATTCCGCGGGAGCTTAGAATATTTGAGAAAGATTTGGTGGCCATGCACAGGCTTGAGAGATGAGAGAGGCGTCTGGTGAGGTTGGGAAAGCGTAAACCCGAGCTTACTGTTGGTGCATTCATAATACGAAGAGATGGAAAAATGCTTTTGGTAAAAAGCCCTAAGTGGGGAGGCCGCTACTCCATACCAGGAGGCCACGTGGAATACGGAGAGACGATAGCGAAGGCTGTCGCGCGCGAGGCGTATGAGGAGGTGAGCCTACGCGTGAAGCCGCTAAGCCTATTCATGATACAAGAGGTGATAAATCCCAGTGAATTCTTTGAGAGAGACAGGCATTTCATCTTCTTTGACGTTCTATGCGCTGCTCTCAGCGATAATGTGCAGGTTGATGGGAAGGAAATCGTAGATTATGTGTGGGTTTATCCGCGTGAAGCTTCTAAGCTACCGCTGGAGAGATATACGAGAAGACTCGTTTCCGAATATATTCGGATTTGCCGAAAAACGGCCAAGAGAAACCGTCCAGCCGCTACGATACTTGCACTTAAACGCTTTCCTCAAAATTTTACGCCTAAACTAGAGTTTGATGTATGCTTAAATTCTAGAATGCGGAGCCGCTCGTTTAAGCGGAATGCGACTTCGCGAATACGTCAGTCTCACAAAGCCCAAAATAGCCTTCCTTAACATACTCACAGCTGTTACAGCCTTCCTCCTTGCGGGAGGTGGAGCTACTGAGCGGCTCCTTATACTAATTCTAGCTGGTTATTTTGCGGTAGGCGGCGCGAGTGCGATAAACCACTATATTGACAGGGATATTGACGCTACTATGCAGAGAACCAGAAATAGACCTCTTCCCAGCGGCAGGCTTAGCCCAGCCGTTAAAGCAATAATCTTTGGAGTTGTACTCAGCGTATCGGCTGTAATAATAGCTACGCTATTCCTAAATTTACTTACAGCCTTCTTCATAGGCCTTGGGATACTAATCTACATTCTCGTCTATACTATATGGCTTAAACGTAGGACTCCCTGGAATATAGTTATAGGCGGTTCTGCTGGAAGCTGCTCCCCGCTTGCTGGCTGGGCAGCCGCTGCGGATAACATAACACTCCTATCCATTCTCCTGGCTATACTGGTATTTTTATGGACTCCTGGACATTTCTGGGGCCTGGCGCTCCGCGCAGAACAGGAGTATAAGAGAGCTGGCTTGCCTATGCTCCCCACCGTGGCAGGTAGAAATACCACAGCTAAACTCATAGCAGTTTCAAACTTCATTACAGTTGCATGCTGGCTCGCTATAGCATTCTTGCTTAAATCCAGCATATCCTACCTGATAATAACCGCGCCGCTCACATTATGGATAGCGGTTGACAGCATACGTTTAATCCACAGGCCAGATGATAACCTGGCTTGGAGAATATTCAAGATCTCAAGCCCGTGGCTTGCGGTTTTGATGCTCGGCTCGCTTATGCATGTAGTTGTAGGCTTTTAATCCAGCTTTATCGGAATATCGTCTTTAGCGAATATTACAGAACCATCAAGGGTCATGAACATCTTAACGGCGTGCATTTCAACTCCCATTCTACTAGCTTTACGCAGCAGCTCCGGCATTATAGGGTCCCCCTCTACGCATGGCTTGAATCCTATAGCGTCGGGATGAGCCGCTACGAAGCTGATTACCGCCCTTGACCGTCTAGCAACCCTCATTAAGGTCTCCACATGCCTACGGCCGCGAAGAGACGGAGAGTCTGGATACATCGCGTATCTATCCTTATCCAAGTATACGGCTGATTTCAGCTCTAGGTATCCGCGCCTACCTGCATCATCCCTTAGTCCATAGTCTATTCTAGAACCATAAACCGTAATCTCTTTCTCATTTATTCTATACGGCTTAAGCCACGAGACAACATTATTAATGCATGCATCTTCAAAACATCTTGCTTGCGTATATGTATCGAGTATCGCTGCCCGTTCTCCATGTGGGGCTCCTATGACTATTGCGTGTGTTTTTCCACGTGGATTGGGCTGAACCAGTATGCGTGCTCCTTGATAGATATAGTCGTGGAGCCTTCCAGTATTTCTTAAATGGCATAGAAATCTCAAGCCATCGGTCTCGGCAAGAACCGAAACTCTAGAGAGCCTAGCTATTACCTCTGCCTCGATCACATCAAGCTTAAACGACCTATACACCTCCTAACACAACCATCCTATCAGTGCTAGATATTCTTCTCTCCCACAGCAGGGTGCCAATAAAACCTTTTCCTCACCCATTTCAGATAGGCGTCGTCAAGCTCGTTGGTTAAAACGTAGTCGTGGATAAACTTGAGATGCTCTCTAATCAGTTGATGCGCCCTTTCGTAGGATACCTCCCCTTTTGTTTCCAACTCGCGTTTGAGAATCTCAAGCGGCGTGAAGAAGTATGGCTGGTCTATATATTTCAGCCAAGTCTTGAACCTTGTCTTCAGCTCTTCATGGAAGAACCTGCCCTCAACACCAGCCAAGCATATGCTCTTATCATACACGGAGGCTTCGGACTCCATCATCTCCACTTCACGCTTCACGGCTTCACGAGCTGCTTCGTTCTCCCGTTTAAGCTCCTCCAGCCATCTCTTGACATCTATCTTCCCCCTAAGCGTATCGCGAATCGTTAAGAGAGCTATCTGGTGGCTTGTCCTAACACCCATCTCAAAACCAGTCAAATCCTTATAGCAGTATGTGAGTATGCTGTCTCCCAGCTCCTTTAGCTTTCTTAATATAGGCTCGCTATCCTTTAGCCATGCTTCAACAGGCTCTGGAAGTAGCTTACGCTTTCTAGCCTCCTCCACAAGCTCCCTATAATCCAGGCCTACGGGTATCTCAGCTACCAGATGGTCTATCGACTTGGGTAGGTTTAGGAAGAGGGCCTCACAATCCCTGTTTAACATTCTTGCAGCCTTCTCGCTGCTCTTCTTTAGAGGAGGCTTAACCAGTATTCCAAGCTCCTTCTCCATGCTCCCTAATCTCCATAATGTATTATGGGCGTCTTATAGGCTTGACGCCAACGCGCCTACCTACTCTCTACAGGAGGGTATTGTAGGTCTAGCGGCCCTGAGTAGCGCGCCCTAGGTCTTATAAGCCTATTATCCTCCCAATACTCAAGTACGTGAGCGACCCATCCAACTACCCTAGCCGTTGCGAAGAATGGTGTGAATATTTCTTTCGGTATTCCTAACAGTGTGAAAACAGAGCCGGAGTAGAAGTCTATGTTTGGGAAGATGCCTTTCCCCTTCATCTCGCGTGTCATAACTTTCTCAACCTCGTCAGCTATCATGAGAAGCGTCTTATTTCCCTTAACTTCTGATAGCTTCTCCAGATATTTTCTTAAGATGCGCGCCCGCGGGTCGTAGGATTTATAGACCCTATGGCCGAAGCCCATGACGCGCTTCTTAGCCCTGAGCGCATCTATCACATACTGCTCGGCTCTTTCAGGAGAGCCTATCTCCAGTATCATCTCAAGCGCTTTCTCGTTTGCTCCGCCGTGTAGGGGGCCTTTCAGAGCCGCAACCCCAGCGAGTATTGCAGAGTATAGGTCGGATAGTGTTGAGGCAGCTGTTAGCGCTGCCATGGAAGAAGCAGGCAGTTCGTGCTCAGCGTGCAGTATAAACGCCACATCCATAACCTTGGCAGATAGCTCATCTACCTCCTCGCCGGTAACCATATGTAAGAAGTTGGCTGCATGAGACATTTCTTTAGACGGCTTAACATAATCCAGCCCGCGTATGTATCTACTTATGTACGCCGTGAGCGTGGCGGTCTTAGAGATGAGCCGTATTGATTTCCTTATGTTTGCCCCCTTTTCATGCACGTTAAGCTCAGGGTCATACACTGTGAGGAGGGCAATCCCTGCTTTAAGCAGATCCATCGGATGCGCATTACGGGGCATTAGGTTTAGGGCGTCTACGATCTCCTTCGGTATTTCTCTCTCCTTCTTGAGCTCCCTGTCAAATGATTCTAGCTCTTCCTTCTTCGTAAGTCTTCTATGAAGAAGCAGGAAGCAAACTTCTTCATATGTTGATTTCTCTACGAGCTCCTCGATTGGATAGCCAACATAGTATAGGCGACCCCGCTCTCCATCTACGTATGAGAGTACGGTTTCTTTTACTATTATGTTGTCAAGCCCTTTATGAAGTTCTACACCGCTCAAACAGGGTCTCGTATTATTATTCTAGCCATGTTTTGAATTTGATCTTATTTTGCTATTCGTCAAGAGTCGGCGGGGATAACGACAAATGAATTATGAGGGTTGAGCCACCATCTCGCGCACGCGGTCGCGGACAGCACGTCTAAGTATCTTACCGACGGCAGTCTTCGGAATCTCATCAACAAAAATCACACGGCCAGGCTGCTTATACTCCGCTAGCCTCTCCCTACAGTATTTCAGAATCTCCTCCTCGTTCGTCTTGTCTTTAAACTCATCCTTCAAGACAACAACAGCGATTATCTGCTCGCCTGTCCGTGGGTCTGGTACTCCAACTACTGCGGCCTCCTTCACCGCTGGATTACTGTAGAGAACATCCTCTATCTCGGCTGGAAATACCGAGAATCCCTTAAACTTGATGATGTCCTTCCTTCTATCTACGAAGTGGAAATACCCATCCTCATCCATTCTCACCATATCACCAGTCCTGAACCACCTCATTCCATGCGCTTCTAAGAAAACGTTGGAGTTATCCTCTTCGCGCATGTAGCCCTTCATAACCTGAGGCCCAGCTACGACCAGTTCCCCAACTTCTCCAGCAGGGAGGAACTCCATGCTCTCAGGGTCTATAACAGCAGCGTATGTGTTTGGGATTGGAACTCCGAAAGAGCCATAGCGTATGGCATCGGGTGGATTTACATGCGTTACGGGAGATGTTTCAGTTAGGCCATAGCCCTCACACACCTTCTTTCCAGTCACCCGTTCAAACTCCTTTGCAACCTCTACTGGGAGAGTGTCTGCTCCTGATATTACCAGCCTAAGCGCAGATAGGTCAAGCTCCTTTATCAACGGATGTTTGGATATGGCGTTAAACAGTGTGGGGACGCCTGGGAATATCGTAGCTCTATGACGCGCTATCGCCCTCATGAAAGGCTCCAGCTCCAGACGCGGGAAGATTAGCAGCGTGTTTCCATGCGTAAGCCCAACCCCCAACAACGCGGTCTGGCCATAAATATGGTAGAACGGCAGGAGAGCCACGAAGACCTCCTCACCATCCTTGATGTAGGTACTAAGCATTTCGTGTATCTGCGTTATATTAGCCACCACGTTACGGTGGGTGAGCATGACGCCCTTGGGAGTCCCAGTGGTTCCGCCAGTGAATTGTAGGCTAACAAGGTCCTTCTCTGGGTCTAGCTCGGTTTTTGGTGCTTCTGGCCTACTGGCTTTGAGTAGCTCCATGAACGATTTTATACGCTCGTCGCGCGGAACCTCCGCTGTAGGTATTTTCTTCAGCAACCTACCAAGGCTTCTCTTCAATCCTGGGAGGAAATCCGCTATGTTGCTGATTATAACATGTCTTATCTGGGTGTTGTTAAGTATTGGGTGAACGTTCTTGTAGAGGATATCCAGCGTGAATATCACTTTTGCCTGGGTTTCCCTAGCTTGGTACTCAACTTCGCGCGGTGTGTAGAGCGGGTTCATAGGGGTTACTGTGGCTCCCGTCTTCAGAGACCCATAATAGGCTATTATGAACTGTATGCTGTTGGGTAAAAGTATGGCTACCCTATCTCCCTTCCCCACACCAAGGCCAGAAAGGGCAGCGGCCATCCTATCCACATATTCACGCAACTTTCCGTAGGTTATCTTCTCCTCCAGGAATATCGCGGCTGGCCTATTAGAGTACCGTTCTGCCGCCTCGTCAAAAAGCTCGAAAACAGCCTTATTTGGAATCTCTACGTCAGGCTTCACGCCTTTAGGATAGTTTTTGAGCCATACCCTATTGAGGATAAGCTCCGCCCCCTTCAATCCCGTTTAGTGAAAGTATCTAATAATTGATAAGGCTTAGAAAAAGTTTATCCCCTTGTTTGTAAGCCTTATAAAGTGAGACAGGTTGGTTACAATAACCTACAGCCCCATTAAGGAAGTCGTCATTATGGAGTACATCAAATATTCCTCGCCTGAAGAGCTTGTTAAGAATATGATTCTCTCACCTGGCCAGCCCGCTGTCCTCTACTGGGCCGAGGGCGTCGTGTTCTATCCCATACCGCTTGTTCCAAACAATGAGCGCATAGTTGATGAGCTTTTGAAGGGCCGTATCTTCTGGTCTGTTGTCTCATTCGCCGCCATGCCCAGTTACAGCACTATGATAGCAGCAGAGAGAGGGCCCGAGGCTCTAGTGATAAATGTGTCGCGAAGCCATGTTCTTAGCGAGGTGGCGCGTTGGCTCGGCGAACAGCTTGAGGAGAACAATCAACCCTAAAATCCAGAGCCCAGTGAGCTAGACTAGGCGAGTAGCTCTTTACCTCGCGGTAACCGATGAGCTTGACACCATAGCCGAGCTGTTCGGCAACATTCTTAACACTCTCCCAAAGTTCAGCCCATCCCGTTTTCTTCCTAGCTAAATCATGCAAATGGATACAAGAGCCAACTCCTCTGGAAAGTCGAAGGGCTGTTGGAAGAAATCTTATTGTCCCTGGGAAGTAGCCCATGATAACCCTGTCCGCGCTTTCTTCCATCCCATACTTCAACGCATTTCGGCAGTCATCCATGAAAGCCCTTACAACGTGTTCAAGCTTGTTGAGCCTTATATTCTCCAGTAGGTAGCGGTATGCGTCTGGATTTATCTCAAAAGCATAAACGACGCTTGGTGAGGCCAGCTTAGCTATTGGTATAGTGAATTGTCCTACACCAGCGAACATATCAGCTACAACTTCTCCAGCCTTGACAATACTGGCCATTCTACGCCGTTCATAGAGGTTTCCAAGACAGAAGAGGAGTGTGGCAACGTCCAGCTTGTAGATGCATCCATGCTCCTTATAGATGGTTTCTGTATTGTCTTCTCCTGCTATGATTTTGGTTCGTGTTGTTCTTGTCTGCCCATAGGCGCCGAATGTTCGGATGACTGTCCTAATACTAGGATTACGCCTAAGTATTTCTTCACCTATCTCCTTCTCATGCTCCTCAAGTTCGGCTGGTATTCTAACCACCGCCACATCGCCGATGAGCCTTGCCTTGGGTAGCTTAAGCAACCCCACCACCTACATAGAAGCGGAGCTGGTCTTAACGCTTTGGCGGGAACAAGTTTAATAGCCCCTCATACAAGCTGGAGCTAGCGCCATGGGCGGACCTAAGAAACCAACCCTCAGCCAGCTAGCTAAGAGGGTTGAGAAGGGAAAGCAGCAAGAAAGACGTGAAGCAGGCCCTGAGAAGAGCATACTAGGCTTAAGCGTCCCCGACATGGATGAGGTCATCTCCTACGTTAAGAGCCAAAAATACGTAACTCCATACATGCTTGGGGAACGGTTTGGGTTTAGGTTATCGCTGGCAAAGGACCTTCTTGGAGAGCTTTCGGCTAAAGGCGTTATAAGGCTTGTTACAGGGGATAATCGTCTTAGGATATATGCGCCTGCGCAGGAGGTTGCTCCGTCGGCGGAGACTGTTGCTGTTGAGGCTGCGCCACAGCAACAGAAGAAGGGCGGTAAGAGGGGCCAGAGGAAGTCTAGGAAGGCAGCAGCTACCGCGGAAGAAAGCGCATCCTAGCACCTTGCCTAGCCTGTTGGGGAAGCTCAAAGCCGCTTGTTAGACGGCCTACCTTAACCGTCTGAACCCGCGGGGTATGCTCTACAACTGCTATGCCAAGAACTCTTCCTGGGGGCCAGTAGAATATATCACCCTTCTTCAGCTTCTGCACAGTCTTCTCAGCTCCGCGGGAGATTTCAGTAACTATATACACTGCGTTATCCCAGGATGCTAAGAACCCCTCGATAGGCATTTTGCGAACTAGCTCATCAACGGTCATCGGGGCGAAGAATCTGATAAACTCGGCCTCAAGCTCACCTAAGCCTTCTATCAACACTATAACAGGTATTCTGGAGGTGCTCAATAGGCTACTCACTCACCAAACATGCTCATCTTACCAAGATAGTTACATAGTATAGGCATTAAGTCTATTCCACGTATGCGCCCAAGACCTCCACGCGCGCAGGAGATTTCGTCAAAACGCTCCACATAATCTCTCCTCACATCTGGCCCCGCTATGACAACCGGGACGGGGTCTCCCCTATGCTCCCCTATCTCTACGGGCGTTGAGTGGTCTGATGCTATAACGATGTATATGTTCTCGGTAGATGCGTATTCTACAACTTTGGAAAACGCTTCTGATGTGTTTCTAATCATTCTTATCTTCTTTGCTGGGTCTTTATCATGGCTTGCCGAGTCTGTGCCTTTTACATGCACCAATACAAAATCATACGTCTTCAAGGCGTTGATTGCGGCCTCCATCTTGGCGTTAAGGTCTGTATTCACAGTGCCCGTTGCTCCTGGAACTTCTATAACGTCAAACCCAGCGGCTCTGCACACCCCCTTATAGAGCGCGCCCCCAGCTATTATAGCCCCCCTAAGTCCAAACTTCTCGTGAAATGGCTTGAGTTTTGGCGGGTGGCCCCCTCCTCGTGTTAGGAGAGCATTAGCTGGATTGAGACCTCTCGCAATCCTCTCCTGGTTTAAGGGATGATTGTTAAGCACCTCCCGCGCACGCTCAAGGAAAAGCTCAACTATACGCGCAGTTTTACGAGCCTTAACCCCCCGCTCCAACGGCTTGGGAGGCTGATAATAAACACCAACAGCATGAGGGTCTACATCAGATACTTTATCCGATAACCCCTCACCCCTGAGAACAAGGACACCACGATGCTCTACCGTCGGTTTAAAGATTATTTCAACATCAGGAAATTCTTTGAGAGTTATACCTTCTATTGCTTTTCCCAACCTGGCCGCTTCTTCGGTTGATATTCTTCCTGCACGTCTATCTATTATCATTCCATCAGCATTTACTGTTGCGAAGTTGCAGCGGAATGCTACATCGTTCTCCTTTAACTGTATTCCCGCACCAAAGGCCTCAAAAGGCCCGCGGCCTGTATAGACCTCAAACGGGTTGTATCCCAGCAGGGCTAGATGACCAGTATCGCTTCCGTTGGGTAGGCCTGGGGATATTACGTCCATAATCCCGCATTCCCCCCTCTTGGCTAATTCGTTAAACGTCTCTGCCTGTGCGGCTTCAAGCGGGGTCTGGCCAGAGAGGGACGCGCAGCGCCTATCCCCGACCCCGTCCATAACGAGCATTACAGCCTTCAATCCCCGTCATCACCAGCCCTCTAAACTCCAAATATCTGTGTTTGGATGGTATCGCATGAATTTATATATGCCATCCACTACATATGGAAATGGAGTCTGTTAGAATGTCTTCAAAGGAGAAAGTTAAGGAAAAGCCCCAGCAAAAGGTGTATGAAGATATAGAGGACTTGCCTAGTGTAGGGGCTGCTACGGCTGAGAAGCTTCGTGAGATAGGTTTCCACACTGTTGAGGCTCTAGCCACGGCGGCGGTCTCCGAGCTTGTGGCGGCTGGGATAAGCGACAAACGTGCAGCTGAGATAATCGCGGCAGCACGCGAAGCGAGTGAGATTAGGTGGGTAACAGCGAAACAGCTAGCTCAGTACAAGACCTCGATGGGAAAGATAACTACTGGGAGCAAGGCCATCGACAGCCTAATAAGCGGCGGTGTGGAGACGCAGGCGATAACAGAGTTTTTCGGCGAATTTGGCTCTGGAAAAAGCCAGCTATGCCACCAGTTAGCGGTGAATGTGCAGCTACCGCCTGAGCAGGGAGGTCTGGGCGCAAACGCTCTCTACATAGATACCGAGAACACATTCAGGATAGAACGCATAACCTCTATGGCAAAGCATCTAGGACTAGACCCCGACGAGGTTAGTGAACGCATAATATATGCGGAAGCATACACCAGCGACCATCAGATACTCTTATTGGAGAAGGCTGATAAAGTGATAAAGGAGAACAACATACGCTTGATAATAATCGATTCTCTAACCGCTCATTTTAGGAGTGAATACCTCGGCAGGCAGGTTCTGGCTGA
This sequence comes from Candidatus Pelearchaeum maunauluense, assembly GCA_030059675.1. Classification (GTDB taxonomy): domain Archaea; phylum Thermoproteota; class Nitrososphaeria_A; order Caldarchaeales; family Caldarchaeaceae; genus Pelearchaeum; species Pelearchaeum maunauluense. The sequence goes on from JANVYQ010000007.1 coordinate 76,059, forward strand.
GAGGCAGCAGAAGCTCAATAAGCACTTGCATAAGCTCATTAGGCTTGCACGGGCATTTAACGCGGCCGCGGTGGTGACTAACCAAGTCATGGCTAGGCCTGATGAGTTCTTCGCCCATAATGCGGTCTCACCAGTAGGCGGGCATATAGTAGGCCATACAAGCCATACCCGCATCTTAATACGTAAATCAGCGGGTAAAAACGTTAGAATTGCCAGGCTTGTGTCAAGTCCTCACCTACCAGAAGGGGAGGCCGTGTTCAAAATAACCGAGAATGGCGTAGAGGATGTAGAGGAGGGAGAGGTTAAGAGTAGGTGAGAGAGCGGTGATACAGCCCAAAGATACGCAAAAGTTCCTACACGCGTTATTCTCAGGCCATATAACGGAGTCGGAGAAGATACTGGAGGAACTTGCAAAGAAGTATAAGGAGCCTGAAGACGCCCAGTATCTACATGCTTTACAGGGCATCTTCTACTCGTATGTTAATGATGACTATGACTCTCTTATTTTCCGCATATTTACGCGGCGAGATATGCGTGAGTCGCGACGCGAGATACAGAAGTATCTTAAGAAGATGGCTTCCCGACCCGTCGTTGGAAATGACCCCTACTTCAGAGCATGGGCTGATGTTCTAGCATTACTGGACAAGCTACCGAAGCCCCATAAGATAAAACCACCTGAAGAGAAAGAAAAAGTAATAGAAGAGCAGGAGGAAGAGGAAAACGCTTAGCACTTATGCTATAATGTTGAAGAAGATAATCCATGATACCAGGAATATGCCTATGTAGGTTCCTAGTCCGTTTAGGTATATTTTCCTTTTTGATAAAGCCTGTATATCCTCTGTGAAGAGCTTGGGAAGCGCGGCGCTTAGGATAACGTATATTAAAGCTGCCGCCATTATAGCTATAACTGCCCCCTGGACTGTTTGGAGAGAGAGCGATATGTTGGCAGCCGCGAACCCCATAGCCAAAGCAGCTATAAACTTCACCCAGTACATAATATCCTCAGGCTTCAACAAGCAACACCTAGGAGGCGGGATGTAGAGGTTGGACTTAAATGCTGCTGAGCTCAGCATCCTCGTAGAAGAGCTTAGGGGGAAGCTCTTAGGGACATTCATACGGAACGTCTATCAACTTGAGGATTCTTCCCTCATTCTTAAGCTGGTTGGAGAGGAGCATGTTTATGAGCTACGCATAGTCGCTGGGCGGTGCCTATTCTTGGTTGAGGGAAGCTATCCAAAGCCCAGCGCTCCCAGCAAGTTTGCATCACAGCTCAGGTATTACCTAGACAATAGGAAACTGATAGACATCAGACAAGAAGGCGCGGAGAGGATAGTATATCTTGACATGGCTAAGAAGGAGTACATAGTCAGGCTTATCTGCGAGCTTATGCCTCCTGGAAACATAATCTTAACCGAAGACGGAAAAATACTGGCTTGCCTAAGCACTTTTAGCTCAAAGGCAAGACGTGTTGAGATTGGGTTAAACTACTCACCACCGCCTCCCCGATTCTCCTACCTCCCTGGCAAACTCCCAGATGATTTCTGGAATAAACTTAGGGAAGAATCCCCCGTGATTGCGGCATTATCACGCGACCTAGGCCTCGGAGGCAAATATGCAGAAGAAGTCCTCCATAGAGCTGGTGTGAGTAAGCAGAAGAAAATTAACGAACTCACAAGCGAGGATAAGGATAGTATAGCCAAGGCGCTCAAGGAAGTTGATTTGGAGTTTTCCAATCCTAAAGCAATTTTATACAGCATAGATGACGATATCATCTTTTCAGCTATTCGGCTACATAAAATTGAAAACACAAACGTTTCATCGAAATTCTCGTTATCGTTTAATGAAGCTGTACGTCAAGCTTATGAGCATGAGGAACGTAAGAATACTATTGCTGGATTAATTAAACCACTAGAGGATAAGATGATTGAGATAGAACGGACAATCGGTGAGAAGAACCATGTAATATCGCAGCTTGGTGAGAAGAGAATACTGTTGGAGAACCAGCTCTCGATTCTTTCCGCAAATTTACGGCAGTTGGAAGAGATAAGGAAAGGTAATACTGCTACGGTGTTGTCGGGTATTACTATGCTTGGATGTGAGAGGAATAAGATGATACTTGATGTTTCTGGCTCGCGGGTTGAACTAAGGTTAGATACGTCAATAGGAAAGCAGCTCTCAAAGCTTTACGACGAGCTGAAATCTGTCAAGAATGCAGCTACTAGGCTGGTGGATGAGAAAGAAAAACTAGTGAAGGAACTAGATATTATCAAGAAGAAGATTGTAAATCTTAAGGCCTCAGCTTCTACAGAGGCAACGCTCAAGACTCAGGCCGTAATATCTGTGGGTCGTAAAAGATTCCGCGAATTCGTGACATCTGAGGGTTATCACGTGATAGCTGGAAAAGACGTATCTAGCAACTTGTATATACTCAAGAAAAGGCTTAAAGAGGGAGATTTGGTTTTTCACACAGAGATTAAGGGATCTCCCGCGGTTATTCTAAAACAGGGCATACATGCTGGAGAGGCAAGTTTGGAAGAGTCCGCTCAATTTACAGCCTGCTATAGCCGCGCATGGCGTGAGGGATTTAGCTCCACCTCAGTATATTATGTAAAACACTCCCAGATATCGTTCAGTCCTCCACCTGGCCAGTACCTACCACGTGGCTCGTTCATGGTGTATGGAGAGCGCCACTATCTCACCGCGGAACTAGCTCTTGCAGCCTCTCTGAAACACGAAGATGAGAATTTAGTAAAACCCATCGTAATACCCAAGAAGACTGCAGAAAGACAAAACCTCACATACATAGAGGTTAGACCTGGCAACATGAGGGCTGAAGAGGCTGCATCTAGGATAGTAAGCCTATTGAATCAACAGCTAAGGCTTGAATTGCCGAGAGACGCTATAATACAGCTTAGAAACGAGTTCGCTTCATTAATACCTTACGGAAAATGCATACTCGCCCAGCATGGAAAACAACTTTAATTAGTGATGGTTATCTTAAGTTGTGGTTCGGCGATGGTTAAGTCTACGATACTCGCTGAGGAGGTTCGGGTTAAGGATGTTATGTCCAGCCCAGTGATAGAGGCTGGCTATGATGAGAGTTTAGAGTCCATCGCCAAGAAGATGGAGAAATACCATATTGGGAGTGTTGTGGTAACGCGCGATGGGGAGCCTATAGGTATTATAACCAAGCGGGATATAATAGACAAGGTTGTTGCCCGCGACCTAAAGCCCAGCGAGGTCAAGGCTCATAAGATAATGAGCACACCTCTCCACACAGCCGACCCTGACCTCCTCGTTGACGAGGCTTTGAGAAAGATGAACCGACTGAAGGTCAGCCGCCTAGTTGTAGTGTATAAGGAGAAGGTAATGGGTATTATAAGCCTGAAAGATATACTACAAGTTACTCCAGAGATACTGGATATTGTCCGTGAAAAGCTCAGAATTGAGGGCGCACATCTACCGCGTTCAAGTGAAGGCCTCGTTGAAGGCTATTGTGATGCTTGCGGTGAGTGGTCGGATATGCTGGTGAGAATTGACGACCAGCTACTTTGCGAGGAGTGCAGACTAGAGCTGGAAAAGGCAGAAGGCAGAAAACCATAGGCAAAGGGCTTGAAGCTCCTGCTAGACTCAATGCTGGGCAACCTCCTCACATGGCTAAGACTTCTCGGATATGACACGGAATATTGGAAAAATGGCGATGATGAGGCGCTCATACAGAAGGCTATACGCGAGCATCGTATTATAATAACCCGCGACACCCAACTCCATGTAAAAGCTGTTCAAGCAGGATTGAGAAGTGTAATTATTGAGTCGCCTGATACCGTATCAGCACTTGTTCAGGTGGCTGAAAAGATAGGCATAGATGTTACGTTTAACCCATTAAATACCCGATGCCCCGACTGTAATACGCCGCTTAGTCTTATTGAGCAGGCACCTAACCGCTGGCTATGCGGGGGCTGTGGCAAGGAATACTGGATAGGGAGGCACTGGAGGAATATAGGCAAGGTTCTTGAAGAAGTTTCTAGGAGGTTGAAGGGGGAATGAGTCTAAGCGATAGAGTTGGCGCTCTACTTGTTAGGACGGCGCGCGAGGCTATAGAGCTCTTTCTGGAGAGAGGAGAGATTATGGATGCACAAAATACTGAGGATATTCTTTCCGAGAAGCGTGGCGTATTCGTAACTCTTAACACTTATCCAAACATGATGCTACGAGGCTGCATAGGATTCCCATACCCTATAATGCCTTTAATGGAGGCGGTTATTAAGGCTGCAATATCAGCGGCGGTAAACGACCCACGTTTTCCACCCCTAACGCGAGGCGAGCTGGATAACGTGGTGGTTGAGGTCAGTGTATTAACGCCACCTGAGGAGATAGCAGTCTCAAAACCCTCTGAGCTGGCTAAAGAGATAGTCATAGGCCGTGATGGATTGATAATAGAGTCTAACGAGGGAAGCGGTCTTCTACTTCCACAAGTAGCTGTTGAGGAAGGCTGGGACGCCGAGGAGTTTCTAACTCATCTCTGCATTAAGGCTGGGCTTAGACCCACATATTGGCTTGAAGGACGCGCCACAATAAAGCGCTTCACGGCACAGATATTCGCGGAGAAGACGCCTAAAGGCGATGTTGTAGAAGTTCCCCTAGGTGCTGCCAGATGCTAATCCACATGGGCATATGCGGCATAGGTATGGGACATGCTTCACGCAGCCTAGCCATAGCCCGCAAATTAATATCACGCGGGCATGAAGTCACACTAACCGCATATGGCGATGCTCTAGAATACTTGAGACGAGCAGGGCTGGAACCAAATCCTAACTATGGTGTGTCCTACCAGGTGAGTGGAGAAGGGGCCGTGTCGTTTAAGCTCTCTCTCACAAAAAACATCTTGCTACCACTTAGATTCTCAGCTCAAGTTGCACGGGAGCTGACGTATATTGAAGAGGCTGACCCCGATGTAGTTTATAGTGATACGCGCGCATCAACAGTCTTGGCAGCAATAATCGCGGGAAAACCAGTAGCGCTAATGTTGAACGAGTATAATATTCCCCTCGATGTCTCCAAATTTAAGAGACTAGCTGCCTATGTTGAGGCTATGATGCAAGCTCCATCCAAACTATGGAATAACGTGAATGTAATAATTATTCCAGACTTACCACCACCCTACACAATATCGCTCAGAACATTAAATTTACCCAACAACATAATGAACAAGGTTAGATACGTCGGCCCTTTAACCGAGTTCAATAATGCCTCCACTAGTGATTGTGAGAATGTTCGTGAGACATATGGAGTAGATGAAGACGAGGTTTTAATATTCTTACACATCAGCGGACCTGAATCAGAGCGGGAAAGACTTGTTGAGCTACTTCTAGATATTGTACCTAGAATTAGGGGGCCTTATAGGTTTGTTATGTCGCGAGGACGAGCTGGTGGAAATGGCTTTAAGGAATATGGAAAGTTGATGGTATTTGACTGGATAGAGGATGTTGAGCCGCTACTAAGGTCTTCTGATATTGTTGTCGCTAGGGGTGGTTTGACCATAATCTCCAAATGCTTGCTATATGGTCGTAAAATGCTCCTCATACCGATACCGCGGCATGGAGAGCAGAGGGGTAATGCTATGCGCGTAGCCGAGCTTGGGTTTGGCTTGCTGATTGAGGAGAGCGAGCTTAATGTTATGTCTATGCAAGATGCGTTAGACCGCCTGCGTTGTAGCGATTATTATGATAAACGCTTGCTTGATGTTAGGGAACTTATTACACGATTGGGTGGTGTGGAGGAGGTGGCCAGCGTTATTGAGAAACTCGGCACGCATAATGGCTTCTCTATTTAAGATTTGCGCCTAAACCCTTATCTCTTAACAACATAAACATCACAGACGAAAGGGGTAGATGAGCGAACATCCGCCTAAACTCTTTCCTCCTGAAGCCCGTCTGGGCATGGTTATTGGCCTCATAGAAGTTGTAGCAGCCGCAGGCGGGCGTGCAGAAATAGCGCAAATTTCACGCGACCTCCAAACAGATATAGACCAGATACTTCCCGTCGTGGAAGCCGCAGAACAGCTAGGCCTAATCACAGTTGAAGATGGAGAATGCATAGTCACACCGCTGGGCCAGAAGCTCAGCAATCGCCGTTCATCGGGCAAGAAGCAGATACTAAGAAAGGAGGTCGCGAAGATTGAGCCATTTGCAACAGCGATAAAGCTCTCACGCGAACTACCTGAGGGCTTCACAGCAGAAGAAGTTGCGTCTTATCTCTCTGAAAAAGCGGGGATAAGCCTTTACGCGGAAAACGTAGAGAAACTGCACGAGCTCTTGGTTGATTGGCTTCTCTATGCGGAGCTCCTTGAATATAATGGAGATAGTAAACGCTTCAAGGCGCGTGGAACTAGCTCATTAACGTGAATATCTCATCCACATATTCGTAGAACTCCCTACTCCTCCTTATGCGAGGTCGGGGGAGCGAGATATCCAGTGTTGCCGCAATCTTAGCAGGCCGTGGAGTTAATACAATAACTCTATCACAAAGCTCGACGACTTCCTCAACATCGTGTGATACTAGGACAACAGAGCTTGGGGGGAGACTCTCGCTCAGCCACATGGACTCTATTTCCCTACGTAGGGAGATGGCGGTTAGTGGGTCTACGTTACTGAACGGCTCATCCATCAGTAGGATATCTGGCTGTGTTACTAGAGCCCTTGCGAGCATTACATTTCTTTTCATGCCATCGCTGAGCTCTGCTGGGTATGCTGATTCAAAGCCTGAGAGGCCGACCATATTTAGGAACGCGCGACACCTCTCCAGCTTATCCTGCTTGGACAGCTCTTTGTCCTTGCTTAGCGCCAGCATGACGTTCTCTAACACAGTATACCACGGGAAGAGGGCGAAGTTTTGGAGAACCAGCGCTATTGCTGGTGTAGGACTGTTTAGCGGCTGGCCTTTATAATAGACCTCTCCCACCGAGGGCTTAACCAAACCAGCCATAACTTTGAGGAGCGTCGTCTTACCACAGCCGCTGGGGCCAACTATTCCTAGAAACTCGGTATAGCGAACACTTATAGAAAGCCCCTCAAAAACCTTCACAACCATCCCTTTTCTCAAATTATAACTCATATGGATGTCTCTACACTCCAGTATAGGCTCTAGAACCCTTGTGGCTGTTCTTGGTTCTTCGCTGACGACCATAGCGACTCCCTTTAGGGCTTTCTTGATGCCTGAGCCATAGCAGAACTACATGATATAGTCTTCTCACACTATTTTACGGCTTCCCGCCTCTCTTGCTGGCCAGACAACACACTCAAAACACAGCCTAGATTAGGTAATAGTAATGGTGTGGATGAAACATATTCATTAAATTCGTCTCCGAATCTCTTGGACAAGAAGGGCATCTCATACTTTAGATATAGCATCATGGCTAGTGAAAGTATGATAAAAGCTAGGATAATCATTATGTACTCGCCCATATGTAATCCTATTCCGACATACTCCATCGTTGTTCCCAGATACATGGGATTTCGCGTGCATCTATAGATTCCCTCTTTGACAAGACGCTGTGGAGGAGAGTAGAAAGGGATGGGCGTACCGCCACCACCATGGCGGTACATATCTATTTCAGCACGTAGCATAATCCAAACACCTATTATTACTAGAGATAATCCAAGAAAAGATGCAACACTACTTCCGTAATAATAAGATAGCCCAGCAATACTCCTTACCAAGTACGCTATTATATACAATATACTCGGAAATACTATGGTAAAGAAAATAAAATGCCCAATAAACAAGAGAGCGCGCTTCATTCCAGACTTTAGACATTAGCTTTTCTAACGTAAAAATTTATACAAGATTTATTCTGGAAGCTTCCACATTTGTACCGCGTGGTCGTATAGCCTTTTCCAAAAGACGCGGTTTATCATTATTATAACTATTACCATAACAGCCACTAGTGAGAGGAGAGTATATACGTCTCCAGTCTCAGCAGCTATGTTGATTAGCTTTCCTAAGCCAGGGGCTTTAATCTCCGCAGTTAATACATCTAATTTAAGACGCTCCGCTACTACTAGGGTATTCCATGCGCCTCCTGTCGCGGCTATGCATCCAGTTATTAGCGCCGGTATAATGCGAGGAAAATATAACGCTCTAAGACGTTGAACTCCCTTTATACCCAGCAGGTCTGCAACCTCAAGCTCCTCGCTTGGCGTGTTAGATAGACCTCCAAAGATGGAGAAGAAAACATACCACTGTGTCCCTAGTGTTATGAGTATGAATGTTCTGAGTTCATCATAATCGTGCAATAGTGTTGCGAAGATTGGGTATGTTATAGTTGCAGGTATGGATGCGATGACTTGTAGTAGTGGTATTATGAAGGTTGAGGCTCGTCTGTGTGTGAATAATAAAATAGCAACGGGCAAACTCCATGCTACCGCGAATGCCACTGATATGGCTACACGGGCAAGTGAGAAGAGTACGGGTATGATTATTCCTTCAATACCCAACCGTGTAAAGCTCTCTACCACACCTACAAAAATATCACCTATTCCCTTACCCCATGATAACCATACGAGACTGATGACGTAAGCCAATATGGCAAACAGAAGTAGCTGCGCTATAGACCTGCGTATAGCTATTCTCCGCGTTATTCCCGAAAGTGCGCGGTGAAGTTCTGGATAGTTGGCTATTCCTGGGCGTTTGACCTCAACTCTTGATAGCCGTTCAGATACGATACCTAGTCTGCGTGTTATTCTGCTAACCCATACCGTTCTGGTCTCGCGCGCAGCTGTCTCAAATCTAAATCGTTCTCCGTAATGCATGAGTGGTAGAAAAACTAGGAGGTTAGTGGTTATTACAGCTAGAACTAGGATGGCTAATGTTATTATCATTCCGTACAGGTTTCCTGATGACGCGAATTGGGCCATTAGGGAGCCTAAGCCGAACAATCTTACTTGGAGCTGACCGAAGTTTAGTATTTCGCTGGCGACTAGGAAGTATAAGCCATTTGACCATGATGGAGGTATGTTCTGAAAGACACGGAGAAGTGTGGCAGGTATGTATATTCTAAAGACCCTTTCCAGCCTACCCATACCCAAAGCCTTAGATGCCTCAATCAAATCCGCAGGCACCACGCGAATAGACTCATAGACGGCAAAGGTTATGTTCCAAACCTGACTTGTGAAGATTAGGAAGATGGCCGCGAGCTCAGGCCCGATGGCTGGGCTCACTATATAGAGAGCGTATATGGCTATTGGAAAGAATCCCAGTATGGGTATTGATTGGAGTATGTCTAGTATTGGTATGATTACGCGCTCTGCATTCTTATTTACTCCTGCCAGACCGCCTATAGTGAATGAGAATGCGAGAGAAAGGAGGAGGGCTACCGACATTCTAAGCCATGAGATGGAGACCGCTGCTCCTGCCAGCCAGACCTCCTCCATCCATGGCATAACTCACGCATGGACTGGGGGGTATATTACTCTCTAGGTAGCCTCCTTAAGCATCTGCTTCACGAAATAGGCTGGCAACTCCATTAAAACGCGTTTATAAGGTGAGTCTGGTATAAGCGCGCTTGACGCTAGTTCTTGGGCTGCATTAATGCGTCGCGCAATTTCTTTCAGCAAGAACTCCTCTGATGGGATTTTGGGAGATAGAGCTCTCATGAGTGTGCTCATGCGGCCAGTTTTAGAAGCTATAGACGCCCTCAAAACTCTATCGCGTATCTCATGGAATACATAGAGCATTCTCCCATAGCGTTTTCTTTTGATGGATTCTGCCAAGTCGTCTGCAAGTTGGTACGCGGTTCCAACCTCGCATCCATATTTCTTTACTAGGGTTTTTAAATCCTCATCCGCATCTGCTAAAACAGCGGCCGACTCTGTAGCAGCCTCAAATAACGAGGCCGTCTTCTCACGTATTATTCTGAGATAAAGCTCTGTCGTTAGGCGTGTGCTTGCTATAGTCTCCTCCAAGATGCCGCGTGATGCCTTATCCCATGCCTCTACAAATATACGCGCGAGCTCCATACCCTTCTCCAGAACTGTCTCAAAGGCCAGGTTGATTATTCTATGCCCCTCAAGAAGGGCTTTCCCTACACCTATCTGTCTCCATAATGCCAAACTACCACGCCGCTTATAGTCTAAGTCAAGTATATCGTCATGGACTAGACTTGCGCTATGGGCCAGCTCAAGCGCGCAGGCCACATCAAGGGCCTTTACATAATCTCTCCCACCGAGAGCCTTGAAGGTGACAAGTAGTAGAAGCGGCCTTAGTCTCTTGCCCCCTGCTATAGCCCGCTCTATAAGGAACCTATCGCTTCGTTTATTTATTCTTCGTTGTAGCTGTTGCTCTAAGTCGTTGCGCAATTGACCTATTATCTCCTCAACTTTGGCCTCCTCAAGCAGTGTCAATTGAACTACCTTGGTCTATCAGACGCTTTATTTACGTTAGTCGTTATTTAAATCTTATAAACGTATTAAAGATACTGCCGAAGCTTGGACTCTATTGCACGTCTTGGTACCGCTCCTATTATGGCATCAACAGGCTTTCCTTCGCGGAAGATTAGGAGCGTCGGTATGCTCATTATACCGAATTTAGCTGCTGTGCGTGGGTTTTCATCAACATTCAGCTTTGCGAAGACGACTTTACCAGCATAGTCATGTGCGAGCTCCTTCACTATTGGAGCTATAGCTCTGCATGGCGCGCACCAGGCTGCCCAGAAATCAATCACCACCAGCGGATACGTTGATACTAGTTCGTCAAAATTCATATCAGTAGCCTCCACGGGCTCTGACGGCCATTCCATACTCTCTTCCTCCTTTTTGCCCCCTGACAACAGCTCAGCCATCTTTCTCATCTTAATACGTTCTAACTCTGCATCATCCATAGTTGGTCTGCCGCTCTAGTCTTTCCAGCCATTAATAAAGTGTTGTCTAAAGCGTTTAATTGCACA
>JANVYQ010000020.1 GCA_030059675.1 Candidatus Pelearchaeum maunauluense
CACTTTTATTGGTGGTAGGGCGTTCTTGAGCTGTTTTACTAGCTCTTCTATGCTTTGCTCGTTTCCCTCACAGACGACTCTCACACGCCCATCAGCTAGGTTCTCCACGTAGCCGACTAGTTTGAGCCTTCTGGCAACGCGGCGCACATAATACCTAAAACCTACTCCCTGAACTTCGCCGTCAAAGATTATCTCTGCGCGCCGCATGTTCTACTTCTCCTACATTCTACAGCGCTGGTAATTATTTCTTTATTTTATGTAGTTGAGGAGGAAATACACGATTATCCCCAGCGCGAGGCTCACCGACCACATGGCAACCGCCAGCTTCCCAACCCTTGGGTGGCGTGTCTGGGCTACCGTGCTGAAGGGAAGCATCATCCCCGTAAGCGTGTTATACACCACCAAGGGAACAGAGACTATAGAGAGGAAGACATGAATTACTAGGAGTGGCAGGTATATGTAGATATAGATTATCTCAGGCCCTTGGAACTGCTTAACGCCGCCAAGGTTTATGCGCGTAACGTACATTATGAGGAATGCTATTATCAGTATTACTGCGAGTGTCATGTAGATTCTATGCTTTGTTATTTTTCTTTGTTTAATCGCCCTGAGGCCGAGTAGGAGCGAGGTGAGGGCAACGGCGTTTACCGCGGCTATTGTGTGGGGTAGTATCTGGACTAGCGTGGCTAGTTCTGGGGTTAGTGATTCTGGCCTCTCCCCGAAGAGGACGAAAGCCAGGGCTGAGTAGAGTATTAGCGTGATGGCTAGGGTTAGTGGGAATGGATATCTTCTCCGCGACTCCTGTGATTGCATATCTTGCCCTAGCCGTTATTATGGGTTTATTTTAAATTGTTGCAAAATGGCATGTCTTGAGAGTTGGGGCAGAGTAATCTGCTGAGCATAGACGGGCTTAGGCTGTATTATAGGTCTGCGCGCGGTGTTGTTAGAGCGGTAGATAATGTTTCGCTCACCATGCGCGTTGGCGAGGCTTTGGGAATCGTTGGCGAGTCTGGATGTGGCAAGTCAAGCCTGGCCAACGCTATAATCAAGTTTCTCCCACCCAACACAGAACTATATGAGGGCAGCGTGGTTATTGATGGTGTTGATGTTGTTAAGCTTGACGAGGATGAGGTTAGGCGTAGGATTAGGTGGCGCGTCGTATCTATGGTCTTCCAAGGGGCTATGAATATCCTGAATCCAGTGATAAGGGTTGGGTTTCAGGTTGCTGAGCCTCTCATAGTCCATGCTGGAGCCTCTCGCGAGGAAGCATTCAGGGTTGCTCGCGAAGTTATGCGCCGCGTTGGGCTGTCTGATGATGTCTTCAACAGGTATCCACACGAGCTTAGCGGCGGCATGAAGCAACGTATAGTGATAGCGACAGCCCTGATAATGAGCCCAAAGCTGGTAATCCTAGACGAGCCTACATCAGCTCTAGATGTGAGCATACAGGCACAGATAATGAACATGCTTAAGCGCCTTAAGCGCGAGCTTGGGCTCTCCATGATATTCATAACGCATGACATAGCGTTGGCTAGTGATATTAGTGATAGGATTGCGGTCATGTATGCTGGCGAGGTTGTGGAGGTTGGCTCTGCTGAGCAGGTTCTACTCAGCCCACACCATCCATATACGCAGAAGCTCATAGCTGCTACGCCGCGTCTCCGCGGCCCTAAGCCAGACTTCGTACCTGGCCAGCCCCCAGACCTAACCTCACCACCCAGCGGCTGTAGGTTTCATCCACGATGCCCATATGTGATGGAGAAATGCAGACACTCAGAGCCGCCTAGTATAGTAGTTAAAGATGGGTGGAGCGTCAAATGCTGGCTATACGCAGGTGAAGCTGGTTGACGGGGCTCCTAAAGCTCCAGGACGTTAAGATGTATTTCAGGGTTAGGAAGGGGTTTTTCAGGTCGGTTGACGTTAAGGCCGTGGATGGTGTGAGTATCTCTCTCAAGCGTGGTGAGACACTAGCTTTAGTTGGCGAGTCGGGCTCTGGCAAGACCACGCTTGCCCGCGTGTCTCTACGGCTGCTCAAGCCCACCAGCGGGAGAATATTGTTTGACGGAAAGGACATTACTGACACACCTGAGAAGGAGCTGCGCTGGTTTAGGAGACGCGCCCAGGCGATATTCCAAGACCCCTACTCCAGCCTAGACCCGTTCATGACTGTTCGCCAGCTTGTTGAAGAGCCGCTCATACTACATAAGATAGGCTCCGTCAGCGATGAGCGGCTGGAGCTTGTAGTAAGGGCGTTGGAGGATGTTAAGCTAACTCCCGCTGAGGAGTTTTTAGGCAAGTATCCCCACATGCTCAGCGGTGGGCAGAGGCAGCGCGTCGGGATAGCGCGGGCGCTCATCCTAAAGCCAGAATACATAGCCGCCGACGAGCCTGTCTCCATGGTAGACGCATCCAGCAGGGCTGAGATACTCTACCTCATGCGCGAGCTGCAGGAAAAACATGACATAGCTTTCCTCTACATAACACACGACATAGCTACGGCTAGGCATTTCAGCGATAAGCTGGCTGTGATGCACTTGGGGAAGATTGTAGAGTTTTCCGAGCCTGCTGAGATTGTAGAGAACCCGCTGCACCCGTATACGCAGGCTCTCATAGACGCTGTGCCTGAGCCAGACCCCGCTAATAGATTCCGCGAAAGAAAGAGCGTCATGGGAGAGCCGCTGAGCCCCGCAAACCCGCCCAGCGGCTGCAACTTCCACCCACGATGCCCATACGCCATGGAAAAATGCAGCAAACAAACACCACCCCTAATAGAGATTAAACAAGGCCACTACGTAGCCTGCCACCTATATCCAGGAAAATAGTACAATCATCGAATCGTATTAACTCTTAATTTTCTCGGTTTCTATTCTGGTGTTGGAGTGACGCGCGTATTAGAGCCTGAAATGCTGAGAAGGCTGAACTATCTTGCGCCGCTTTTGGTTGTTGCTCTAGTCTTGCCGCTGTTTCTGACGGACTATATGATAGAGATAGCCAACCTCATACTCGTGTTCTCTCTCGCTGGCCTGGGCGTTAACCTGCTCTTCGGATATACTGGCAGGCTCTCACTCGGCCACTCAGCCTATTTCGGCGCGGGAGTCTATGCTGGGGCTTCATGTATAGATTCTTCGGCACAACACAGATAGAAGTGTACATGCTCTCTGGGATAGCCGTCTCAACTCTACTTGCGGTTGTCTTCGGCTATATTTCATCCAGAAACACGCGGCTCTACTTCTCAATCCTAACCCTAGCCCTCTCCCAAGTCGTCCACGTGGTAGTTCTCTTCTTGATAAAGTATTTCGCGTTCTTCAACGGTATTGAGCCTGGCTTCGCCCTCCGCGTGAGGAGGCCGACGATACTCGGAATGGACCTCTCGCCTCTTAGTTTTAGGGAATACCAGACAGTCATGTACTATGTCATCTTGGCCGCATTTCCCGTCCTGCTGTTCGTTATGTGGAAGATTGTGAATTCGCCGTTTGGAGCGGCTTTAAAGGCTATTAGGGAGAATGATCTTAGGGCTGAGTCCTCAGGCATACCTGTCAAGAGATATGTGTGGTATGCCTTCATCCTCTCAGGCTTCTACGCAGGTGTAGCTGGCGCGCTCTTCGCCCAGGCATCGCAGGTAGCGGCTCCCAGGATAATACACTGGATATTCTCAATAGAGCTTGTCGTGATGGTGATACTGGGAGGGTATAAGACGTTCATAGGCCCCATACTGGGAGCCGCGACATATACTATTCTAAACACGGCGGTTTTCAGCTTCACGGTATATTGGCGATTCCTGCTCGGCGTGCTCGTGGTTGTTTTGGGGCTGATGTTTCCAGAGGGGATAATAGGGGTTGTTAGGGGAGCGCCGCGTAGAATGAGGGTTAAGGGCGTGGAGAAGCTATGAAGCCAGGGGTCTCGCCGCTAATAATATCCGCAATCATAGTAAGCATAGCCGTCTTGCTCGGCATGGCAGCGATGAAACCCATAGAGGGAAACAAAGCAGTAGAGGGGATAAACGCGGTCGCCGTTAGATATGTTCCAGACGCGCTTGGCATGGAGCTGAGACCAAGCGCATTCGTGGTGGGGCTTAGGATAGCCGAGAGCCAAGGCGCGGACGTAGTAGCGGCGAGACAGTTTGCAGAGCCGTGGAGACCGCAAAGCATGTTGCTTCAAAAGCTTTGGGCGGGGCTGTAGATTTCCACCAAACCACGGTCAAGCTCCTTCTCCCAGATGATGCTCTAGTGGTTGATGGAGACAGCATAGGCGCCGCTGTTGCCCTCCTCCTTATGACCGAAGCCCAAGGCCTGGAGCTAAGCTGCAAGGTTCAGTTTCAATTTAAAAGTGGATAAAATTGGATAAAGGTGAATAAAAATGAGCAAACAAAACGCCATAACGATAGTCGGCCCCTCAAGGAGTCTGATGGTGCTTCCGAGCCCCCAAAGAAAAATTTATAAACGCACGCCATCAGCTAAGGACTGGGAGCAATCAGAAAATGTTGAAGGCTCAAATAGGTAAAATAGTTGTAATAGCCATAGTCTTATTGATCATAGGTGTCGCAGTAGGCTATTTCATACTAAAACCTGTAACAACGCCAACACCAACTGTAGCCAAAAAAGTTGAAGTTGCTGTACTCTTTGATGTTGGTGGTAGAGGAGACTTAAGCTTCAACGATATGGCATGGTTAGGTGCCGAGAGGGCTAGTAAAGAGTTGGGTGTTGAAGTATCCTTCTTAACACCTAAGTCATTAGCTGATATGAAACCTCTCTTAGAACAGTTATCTAAGTCAAAGAAGTATGATCTATTAGTACTCGTGGGTTTCCTATGGACCACACCATTAAATGAGACAGCTGACAAGTTCCCTGACCAGAAGTTTGCACTAATAGATGCTACAACAGGTATTGTAAGACCGAATGAAGTCGACATCCTATTTAGAGAGCAAGAATGTGCAAGCCTAATAGGCGTCATAGCCTCCGGAATGGCTTACGAGCTTGGAGGAAACACTATTGCAGCTCTAGCAGGAATGGATATACCACCTCTCTGGAAATTCCACATAGGCTACCTTTTTGGAGCAAAATACTTCGAGGCAAAGACTGGCAAAAAGGTTAACTTCCTATGGGTTTACACAGGTACATTTACTGATCCAGCTACTGGTAAGCAGTATACAATGCAGCTTCTAGAACAAGGCGCTAAGGGAGTTTATGGACTAGCTGGTGCCACACACCTAGGAACATTCGAAGCTGTTAAAGCATGGGAGACTGAACGCGGCGAAAAAGTATCTGCCATAGGCCAGGATGCTTCTCAAGAATGGATTGACCCATATCACATACCGCTAAGCGGCGCTAAGAGAGTCGATGTTGCAGTTTACACAGCAATAGAAATGGTTGTCAAAGGAACATGGAAGGAAGGTATAATAACTCTAGGCTTAAAAGAGGGTGGAGTAGGTATATGGGACTTAGACGGTGTCAGATGGTTCGCAGAGCAAGCAGCTGAAGCAGGAAGGCTGGCTGAAGGCTTGACACCTGATAAAGCAGTAGAGATAGTTAAAGGTCTTAGAGAGAAGTATATCAAATCCTATGTATGGGATCTTGTAAACGAACTTAAGAAGATGATAGTAGAAGGTAAAATAGCATTTAAGACACCAATGACACATGACGAATACGTCAAGATTATTGAAGAATTGAAGAAGGGCAATTTAGATGCTGCACTGGCTAAAGGATCAGTAAGCTAAATCACTACATCATGATATGAAAAGAATAAGAATAAATTTTTTCTGCGCCCTCCATAATATTTCCTGTAACTTCTGTAACATTGAATCTGGGGTCTGATGACGGATAATGGGTCAGAACCTGTTATTGAAATGAGGAATATAGTCAAGGTTTACCCTGACGGTACTCTGGTCCTTCGAGGTGTAGACTTAACAGTTAAGAAGGGAGAAATTCACGGCCTTTTAGGTGAGAATGGCGCTGGCAAGACAACCCTAATGAGGATCCTTTATGGAGAGATAAAACCTAGCAAGGGCGAGGTTAGAATATATGGTAAAAAGGTGCATTTCAGAGGTCCATGGGATGCAATAAAAGCTGGTATTGGAATGGTTTATCAGCATTTCTCATTAGTCTCTTCATTTACTGTCCTAGAGAACCTAGCTTTGGCCATGTCATCTATATCCAAAATGAGCATAGATGAAGTAAGAAGATACGCTGAAGACTTAATGGATAAGGTGGGGTTAAAAGTACCACTTGATGCAAGAGTTGAATCATTAGCTGTGGGGCTTCAACAGAGAGTAGAGATATTAAAAGCGTTAATGAGGAATGCCAAAATATTAATACTTGATGAGCCTACGTCAGTTTTAACGCCTATTGAAGTTGACGAGCTCTTTAAGACACTTAAGAAGCTTAAGGAAATGGGGATAACAATAATATTCATAACACACAAGCTTAAGGAGGTTAAGGCAATAACTGATACTATCACCGTGTTGAGGAGAGGTGAAGTCGTTGGCGTCGTTAAAACTAGTGAAGCAAGTGAGGCCGAGTTAGCTAGAATGATGGTTGGTAGGGAAGTCCTACTTGAGATTAAGAAGAAACCTGCCAAAGAAGGTAGCGTTGTTCTTCGTATAGAGGATCTACATGTAAGAGATGATAGAGGACTACTTGCTGTTAAGGGGGTCACTTTAGAGTTAAGGGAAGGTGAGATTCTAGGATTAGCTGGAGTCCAAGGTAACGGGCAAAGAGAACTTGCTGAAGCTATAGTTGGCTTAAGACCTATCGAAAAGAGAAGAATCATATACATGGGTGAAGATATAACCAATAAGCCTACGTCAGAAATTTACATGAAGGGAATAGCTTATATTCCAGATTCAAGAGCTATAGGCTTAGTATTAGAAATAGATATTCTTAACAATTCCATACTTACTAGGCTTAAATCATTTCTCGGTTTAGGTAAGAGAATCCTCTGGAGTAAAGCTAGAGAATACTCCAACAAGGTTATCAAAGAATTCAATGTTATCACCGAGTCCATTAGAACTCCCGTGAAATATCTAAGTGGAGGTAACCAGCAGAAAGTTCTCGTTGGTAGAGAAATAGCCACTAAACCAAAAGTAATTATAGCAGCTGAGCCAACACACGGCCTCGATGTTGGCGCTACTGAATATATTAGAACATTACTCGTTAAGCTTAGGGATAGAGGTAAAGCAATACTCTTAATATCCACGGACTTGGATGAAATAACCCAGTTAAGTGATAGAATCGCCGTAATCTACGAAGGCAAGATTATGGCAGTAGGTAAAACGGAAGAGTTCACACGTGAAAAATTGGGTCTCCTCATGGGTGGTATAAGTGCTTAAACGAAAAAAATAAGTAGTTGGAGAATTGTAGAATACTCATCCACAGCTATTGAGATAATAGGCTCTATACTCATAGGATTAATAGCAGGAGGAGCAATACTTACACTATTAGGCTACGATCCATTCGAGGGCTTATCCCTGCTCTTACTTGGAGGCTTCACCGACATAGACTATCTACTTAGTAGAGCAACATTCATTATGATGACGGGCCTCGCATTCGCCATACCTATGCTCTCAGGGTTCTTCAACATTGGCGGCGAAGGGCAAATGTATATAGGAGGATTAGTTTCATTGCTAGTAGCAGTTTATACTGGTAACGGCATTTTAGCGTTGATAGCTGGGGGGCTGGCTGGAGCTCTACTAGGCTTAATTATAAGCGCACTTAAAGTTCATAGAGGAGTAAATGAGGTAATAACAGCTATAATGCTCAACTGGACATTCTACTACGTACTAGTCTACCTGATAACGTCAAAATTCTACGATCCACTTGCACCTCATGAGTCAGTTAAGGTACCGAGCTCTGCTAGATTCGGTATTATAGAGTTAGGTGGTACTAGGATCCACGTAATCTTCTTCACATCATTAGCTCTAATACTGTTAGCCTACTACCTGCTCTACTTCACTAAACTAGGCTATGAAATAAGAGTGTCCGGTCTATCCCCTAAGTCAGCTAGATACGCTGGAATCAACCCTAACAGGGCAATATTATACTCTATGTTCCTTGGGGGCCTCTTCGCGGGGTTTAGTGGAGCACTAAATGTTCTCGGATTCACATACTACATAGATAACCTACTAACAAGTATGCATGGGATAGGATTTGACGGTATAGGCGTAGCATTGATGGGTAGGAATCACCCCATAGGCATAATTTTCTCCTCAATCTTCTTCTCAATGCTCATATTGGGAGGACAAACCATGCAGATAATTATAAATGCACCCAAAGAGCTAGCAGATACACTAAGTGGTATAATAACTATTGCCCTAGCTTTACCTTACGCATATAAAATGCTCATTAGTTATATAAGAACAAAAAGAATGGTGGTGAAAGGTGTTCGTAGCTGATCTACTAATAATGGCTCTAACACCAATGGTTCCCCTACTTTTAGGCGCTGTAGGAGAGATAATTACTGAGAGAGCTGGAGTAGTCAATATAGGTATAGAGGGTATCTTCCTACTTTCTGCCCTTACATCGGCGGTGGTCAGCTTTTACACAGGCAATGTAACCCTAGCTATACTAGTAGGTCTAGCTACTGGTGCCGTAGTTGGAGTTCTCCATGGCATCATAAGTGTTTACTTGAGAGGTGATCAGATAGTTTCTGGTGTAGGTTTAAATCTCTTCGCTTACGGCATTGGCGTTATAACCCTAATAACACTATGGAACACCTTTGGAAATTCACCACCAGTAAAAACAGTACCAAAAATAAGTATCGCAGGTCGCCCCATATCACCCCTCACTTTCATCACTATAGCGATTGCTATAGCAGCATGGTACTTTCTATTCAAAACGAATGCCGGACTAAGACTTAGAGCTTGTGGTGAAGATCCGAGAGCAGCAGAGGCTATGGGAGTCAACATTATGAGGGTTAGATTTCTAGCAACAATACTTGGTGCTACACTAGCTGGTTTAGGAGGAGTGTATCTCTCAGTAGACTGGGTTGGACAGTTCACTAAGGAAATATCAGCTGGTAGAGGTTTCATAGCATTAGCTAATGTGGCATTTAGTAATTGGAACCCACTACTAGCAATCATAGGTGCATACATCTTCGGCTTCTTCGACGCTTCAGCCATATACTTAAGCATAACAAGTGCTCAGCCGATACTGACCTACCTATTCAAGGCAATACCATATTTAGGAACATTAGCGGTTGCCGCGATATTCGTTGGTAGAGCTAGAATACCAGCCGCTCTAGGTAAACCCTACATAAAAGAGTAATGGCGAA
>JANVYQ010000021.1 GCA_030059675.1 Candidatus Pelearchaeum maunauluense
AGTCCCTATACCCAGTGTCAGGACACCCTCATTCTCCTGCACGACATCGCGGAACTTACCTATGAGCGTAAGCATGGTAGCATAATATACGCCCCTATCAACGCGCTTCATCATGCTGGCTATGATGAAGCCTGGGTTTATCCAGTCCTGGTTGGCGTCAACACCTATCCAGAACGGCGGGCCCATCTCAAGCCCCCGCTCCTCCGCCAGCTCCTGAACCGCCTGGTTTATTCCAAGCCCAAGCGGCCCAGCTATGTTATAGACGGCAACCGCTCCCTGCTCAAACATGGGCTTGGCAGCCTCGTAGCCCTTTGTTATGTCGCTGAATGTTCCCGTGTAGGTCCATAGGACCCTGCCCTTATACCAGCACTGCCCAGCTTCGGGGCAGTATAGCCCATCTTGCCATCCCTCGCCTATTATGGGGGCGCGCTTACCAAACCTGGCCTCATACCACTTGAGCGCCCAGTCGCATCCCCACTTATAGCCAATCTCAAACTTCCATAGAACTGGTATCTCTATACCAAACACACCGCCGATATACTTGTAGTTTGCTCCCTGCTCATTATAGTATGCCGCGAGGAGACAGCCAAGCGCTCCCACGAGCGCGCTCCCCTTGTGCTCCTCGTATTTTATATCCAGCAGGTTGGGTAGCGGATACTCGTTAGGATACTTATCCTTCACGATAGCCTGACTAAACGTGTCAATCCCAGCGAAGTTCTTATCAGGATATTTGCGCGCAACCTCTACTAGGGCTTCGCTCAATAAGAAACCAACACCAACTATGAGCTTAACATCAGGGTCGCGGGCCGCGGTCTCTAGGTTTGGCAAGTAGTCTGCTTCTGTCTTGCTAATCAGCTCAATCATCTCAACGCCGAAGTCCCTTACGGCTTCATCGCCGCCTTTGAAGGCCATGTCATTGAACGATAGGTCTCCTCTACCCCCTATGTCGGAGACCACAGCTATCTTAACAACACCGATAGCTGGCTTCTCAACTGTTACTGTTACCGTCTCCCCGCCTACTGTTTTTGTGATTGTCTCGGTTAGTGTCACTGCCGCTCTTGGCATAGTCCAGCCTACGCCTGCCGCGATTAGCGCAACGACGAAAAGCACAGCTAGAATTGCCTCTAGCCTAGTTAATGCGTTCTTCCTGTTCATAGCGCGCTGGCCGTCTAAGCCAAGTTATATAAATCTTTTTGTAAGAATTTTTACATACCCGCCATCATCCTACCTATAACCTCTGTAGTAGCCTTCTCTGACTCCACCACACCTACTAGACGGCCATCGTACATCACACCTATACGGTCGCTGAGTGTTAGTATCTCTTCTAGGTCTTCTGAGACTAGGAGTATTGATGAGCCTTTTTCGCGGAGTTGCATGAATAGGTCGTGGGTGTGGCTTACGGCTTTTAGGTCTAGCCCATATGTGGGGTGGAAGGCGATTACAAGCTTAGGTGCGCGCCACAGTTCTCGCGCCAGTATTAGGCGCTGTATGTTTCCTCCTGAGAGTATCCTTACTTCGGTATTCCAGATGTCAGGAGCGAGTATCTTGAAGCGCTCAATAAGAGCCTTAGAATGCTCGCCTATCAGTCTCAGGTCAAGCACGCCTCTCTTAGAGAATGGAGCGACATTATAGTCGCGGAGCATCATGTTCTCAGCCACGCACATGGCTTCCGCCACACCTACGCGACGGCGTTCTTCCGGTATGTGTCTTACACCCATCTCAGCTACCTCGCGCGGCGACTTATTGGTAGCGTCTTGTCCTAGGATGATTATCCTGCCGCGCACAGCTTTACGCAGACCCGTTATAGCTTCCACAAGCTCGCTCTGACCATTACCAGCAACGCCAGCAATACCGAATATCTCTCCAGCATGTGTAGTGAAGCTAACGCCGCGGACGGCTTCCCGACCATCATCACCATATACGTACAAATCTCTAATCTCTAGGACAGGCTCGCCTATTCGTGGCGGTTTTCTCTCGGCTCTAAATGGCTCAAACTCCCCTATCATCATGCATAGAAGCTGCTCGCGCGTCGCTTCAGCAACGCTTAAAGTACCAACCTTCTTACCAAGCCTGAGCACTGTAACCCTATCAGCCACGCGCATTATCTCCTCTATACGATGCGTTATGAAGACTATCCCCTTACCCTCATCCGCCATACGGCGTAAAATCTTAAACAACTCGTTAGCCTCTTCAAGCGTCAGGACTGACGTAGGCTCGTCAAGTATGAGGACGTTAGGCTCCCAGAAAAGAACTTTCAGTATCTCAACACGCTGCTGCTCACCTAGGGACATATGACTTATGAGCATGTCTGGGTCTACGCGTAGACCATATCTCTTAGATAGCTCACGCACTCTTGTTGCTACCTCCTTTACTGGATATGAAAAGATGTTACGCCTTCTTATTGATAGGGCTATGTTTTCAGCCACCGTAAGCGATGGGACTAGGGTGAATTCTTGATGAACCATTCCAATACCATATCTTATGGCGTCGATTGGTGATTTTATTTTGACTGGTCTTCCCCTAACCCTTATCTCTCCCTCTGATAGTGTGTAGAAGCCTGAGAGTATGTTGGCTAGCACAGTCTTCCCAGCGCCGTTCTCGCCAAGCAGTGCATGAACCTCACCAGCCCTAACATCAAAGTCAACATGGTCAAGTATTAGATGCTCCCATATCCCTGGGAAGGCTTTAACAACTCGCCGCGCCTCAACGAGGACTTCGCCACGCGTGGTTGGACTACTCATTTCCTCAGCGCTGTGTAGGCTGGGCGTATATTAAAGCTATTATATCATGCCTACAATCCAATACAACGCGGCAGATGAATATTCTTGAAGAGATATTCGGCGTTGCTAAGCCTATTATTGGTATGGTTCATTTAAAGCCCTTACATGGCTCTCCAAGATTTAGAGAGCGTGCTTATGACTTGTTTGAGACGGCTCTCAAGGACGCTGAGGCGCTGAAGGAAGGTGGCGTGGATGGTGTTCAGGTTGAGAATATGGGTGATAGCCCGTTCCTCAAGCCTGGCGAGATCGGCCACGAGGTTGTAGCTCTAGTAGCGTCTGTCGCCCGCGAGGTTAGGCGCGCAACGGGCTTGCCTACTGGTGTGTTTGTACTGGCTAATGGTGTGGAGGAGTCAATAGCCGCTGCAAAGGCATGCGGGGCTAGGTGGGTGCGCGCCAATATGTGGGCCTATGCGTATATCGCTGATGAAGGGTTTGTGGAAGCAGCGGCGCCGCGAGCAGAGCGTCTAAAGGGAATAGACATGTCTGTAAGTGTTTTTGCTGATGTTTTGGTTAAGCATGGAAGTCATTTGATTACCTCAGACATACCTCTCGCTACCCAGGTTTCGCGACTTGAGGAGCTGGGGGCTGATGCCATCATAGCTTCTGGTGAGCGCACAGGTGCTGAGACGCCTCTTGAGAGGCTACAGCGGGTTAAGTCGGCTGCTTCGCGGCCAGTGCTGGTGGGAAGTGGAATAACACCAGCTAACGTGGAGAGACTCTTAACGGTGGCCGACGGCGCTATAGTTGGGACATACTTTAAAGTAGATGGGGTATTGGCTAATCCTGTTGATGCCAGACGTGTTAGGGAGATTATGCGCATCGTTGAGAGGCTTAGGTAGCTTATTACTTAGTTTGCGTCCAACGTCTTAGTAGTGATGGGTAGATGTAGCGTTTACCAGAGTTCTTCTTGAGTTCATCCCATTCATGGAGTATCTTTACAGCCTCCACAGCTACATGGGCAGCGTCCTCCTCACCAGCAACGCCGAAGGTATCTTCAACCCTATTGGCAAAGACAGCGCATACCGCGCCAGCTCTAAGTCCATAGATTGAGGCGAGCGTGAATATTGCCGATGCCTCCATCTCAAAATTCACGACACCCATAGCCTGCATATCTCTTATGAGCGTCTCCGAGTAGCTCCAGGAATAGTTTTTGAAGCCTGGCCTGCCCTGGCCTGCGTAGAAGCTGTCTGTGGATGCTGTTATTCCCAAGTGGTAGCGTAGCCCCAGCGTCTCTGCAGCTTCCACCAAAGCTAGGGTTACTTCAAGGTCTGCGTATGCTGGATAGCCATCAACAACATACTGTCTGCTGGTTCCTTCAAGCCTTACAGCGGCCTTAGATATTATCAGCTCACCTATCTTTATTCCCGGCTGTATAGCTCCTGAGCTTCCAACCCTTATGAAAGTATTCGCGCCTGCGCGGGCTAGCTCTTCTATCGCTATAGCTGTTGATGGGGCTCCTATGCCTGTTGAGCACGCGGATATGGGAGCCCTGCCTACACGGCCATTCCAGAGCTTAAACTCTCTATGAAACGAGACCTCGCGCGCCTCATCCCAGAACTTGGCTATCTTAGGAACCCTCTCAGGGTCTCCTGGTATTAGGACGTATTCCGCAACTTCTCCAGGCTTGACTCTCACGTGATAGAATTCCTCACCACTGCGCGGCTCTCTAGCTGACATACTCAGTAGCTATTGCTGTTGTTTTATGAATCTTTCGAGCTCCTCATGTGTGGCTAGGGTTGTTGAGCCGCCTATCGGGAAGTTGAGAGCAGCGCAGACCTTAACGTCGGTTCCCTTCAATAAGCCGACAGCGGTCTTAACCCATATTGGGTTGACCACCGCCGCGCTAAAACCGTACTCAATACATTCCTTGCATAGCTTCTCAATATCACCCCGCGTGGCGTCAGGCTCCACGTTCGTATGCTGTATCCTCCTAGCCAGGTCCTTTGCCGAGAGCCTCATCCAAGCTCACCAGGCCTGCCCTTCAGGACTGAGAATAGCATTTTCTTGAATAACTCACCATCAGCCTCATAGCAGACGTCTGCGTTGGGTTCTTTGCCGAGCACGCCCAGGTGGTCCACCACCGACATTCCCCGCGTGAGCTCGCTTTCATTCTCAACCGCCACATAGCGCGGCTCTATCCTCTTCCCCACGCGAGGCTCTATAGCTATGGCCGTCGTTATGGTGTCTGGATGCGTACTCCCAGCAACGCCTGTGACGCGTTTCTCAAACTCCACAACTTTCCTATTCACCTTTACGAAGAAATCCGCCTCGCTTGTCCCCCATCCAGCTATCTCGCGATGCTCCTCCTCGGAGACGACACTATACTTAAGCGCGATATCCCAGCCAACTATAACAGGCCTAATACCAGACTCAAGCACAATTTTCGCAGCGTCGGGGTCTACCCAGAAGTTATACTCGGCAGCGGGGGTTATGTTCCCAAAGCCATCCGCATAGCCGCCCATAACATATAGCCTAGCAACATTCTTGACAAAATCACGGTCAAGCAGTATTGCTGTGGCTATGTTGGTTAGCGGGCCTTGGGCGATTATCGTATATTCCCCTGGGCTTGAGTTGACCAGCTCCAGCAAGGCTTGGACAGCATGTTTATTCTCTGGCCGCTGTCTGGCTTTTGGAAAGTAGTTTTCCCCCATACCATCCTTTCCATGGACATAGTCGGCGTAGCGCCAGCTCTTGAGGAGAGGACGACTACATCCTGGATAGACGGGAACGCGATAGCTGGCGAAGCGCTCAACAGTATAGAGAGCATTCTCCACCTCCTGCCAGAACTCCACATTACCAGCAACCACAGTTACAGCCTCAAGCCTAACCCCAGGCCATTTGAGCGCCAATAGTATTGATATAGTATCATCACCAGCGGTGTCGGTATCAATTATCAACCGCTTCACCCACGGCGCACCTCCATCCAGTAATGCTGCCTCTATTCCAGCTCCCTATTATTTTGATAGGTCTTCAGGGCCGAAGCTCTTTGGCAGCAGCTTCTTTAAACTTGTCATCAGCGGCTTCCTATTCTTTCCAGCGGTGATTATCTTTATCGCTGGGTTGAATTCTCGTAGAACCTGTCTGCACGCTCCGCATGGGTATACGGGGTTTCTTTTTCGCGATACAACAGCTATAGCCTTGAACCGCGTCTTCCCCATAGAAACCGCCTTAAAGACGGCGACGCGCTCAGCACACATAGATAATCCATAGCTGGCGTTCTCCACGTTACTCCCTAGGATTATCTCACCGCTACTCAATAACAAAGCCGCACCAACCTTAAAGCGCGAATAGGGCGCATAAGACCATCGCGTAGCCCTGAAAGCCAAACCGAGAAGCTCCCTATCCGATACCACATCCAGTCTAAAGAAAATAATTATGCTTATGATAACTCTTATGTCTTGTTTATTATCGTTTCTCTGACCATGCCTGAGGGCCGCGTTATATGCGTCGGCGACCTTAATCTGGATATTATAGCTTTTCACGACGAGATGCCCAAGCTCGGCGGCGAGTCTCTGGCTAGTAGAGCTTATGTTTCTTCAGGCGGCTCCGCTGCCAACGTTGCTCACGCGCTTAGACTTCTCGGGCTATCCTCCGAGCTGGTGAGCTGCGTGGGCATGGATATCGTTGGAGAGTTTCTTGTTGATGAACTCCGCAAGGCCGGGGTTGGGACGCGCTACATTCAGAAGACTGAGAAGGAATCAACAGGCGTTGTGTATGTTGTGGTGAGCCGTAGCGGCGAGAGGACGATGCTCGCATATAGAGGAGCCAATAAGCATCTCACACACGCGTCGCTACCTAAAGATATAGCATCGGAATCAGCCTTGATACACATCTCTGGATATTGTTTCTTGGAAGAGCCGCAGAAAAGCACGGCCGAATATGTCATGGGAGAAGCAGATAAACACGGCATACCTAAAACGCTAGACCTATGCATACCTCTCATAAGGAGTGGAGAGCAGCTAGATGAGCTTCTTAGGTCTTTTGACTATGTATTTATGAATGAAGAAGAGGCAAGCGAGCTTCTCGTTAGGTTAGGCGTTACTAGCGTTGGTGAGGCTGCCTTGAGTATAGGGAGCGTCTTCGTGCTAAAGCGTGGCTCTCGCGGCTGTAGTATCGTGGGAAAAAGCGGTGTTATAGACGTGCCTACAGCATCCATAAAGCCAGTGGATACCACGGGCTCTGGAGACGCCTTTGCCGCTGGTTTTATTTACGGCATAATAACGAGCCTCAGCTTGGAGCGCTGCGCTACCCTAGCGAATAGGCTAGGCGGCCTAGCAGCGGCCACCATAGGTGGAAGACTTAAAGAGCCTCCCAGAATTGATGACATAGTTACTCAACGTAGGAGGCGCTCAAGGTAATACCACATGCCACACGTAGCTCAACACCCTTAAGTATGCGGCTACACACCCTAACAGCGATGCCCGAATCCCACGCACCAATCAAGCCAGACCCTCTAAAGGAGCTGTTCAAGAACCCTAAACCAATAATAGCGATGATACACCTACCACCACTCCCAGGAGCACCACGCTATAGGGGCCAGCCTGTCGAGGATATAATTGAGTACGCACTGCGAGACGCGGAGCTTCTAAAGTCGGGCGATGTAGATGGCCTACAGGTGGAGAATATAGGAGATATACCATACCTCAAGCCAGACGATATAGGGCATGAAACCACCGCAATGCTAGCAGTCGTGGCGCGCGAAGTTAGAAAGAGCACGGGAATGCCAGTGGGTATCTGCTGCTTGGCTAACGGAGTTATACAAGCCATGGCAGCAGCCCTAGCCTCCGGCGCACGCTGGGTTAGGGCAGCAGAATGGGCAAACGCGTATATAGCCGACGAAGGCTTCGTGGAAGCAATAGCCCACAAAGCGCTCAGATACAGAAATCACCTAAGAGCAGAACACATCAAGGTATTCGCAGACGTACAAGTAAAGCATGGAAGCCACTTCATAATCAGCGATAGACCATTCGAGGAACAGGTCTTGGACGTGGAATTCTTCGACGCAGACGCCATAATCGTATCCGGCACCAGGACAGGAGCAGCCACACCTGCAGAGAAAGTAATAGCCGCAAAAAAGGCCACACTCCTCCCAGTCCTAGTCGGAAGCGGACTCACACCAGAAAACGCCCCACAACTCCTAAAACACGCAGACGGCGCCATAGTAGGCTCATACCTACGCAAAGACGGAAAATTCTGGAACCCAATAGACATGAACCGCGTAAAGCAACTCATGACAATCGTCAAACAACTAAGATGAAAGCCCTAAAATACGAAAATATAAAAAATTCATATAACCGCTAAAGAATAACTCAAACAGCAACCTAGGATGGGGGCGTAGCCTAGCAAGGTAGGGCGTCGGGCTCCAGATGAAATAAACACTGGTCAGAAGAAACCCGAAGGCCGTGGGTTCAAGTCCCACCGCCCCCAGGGCAATTATATTTAACAAAAAATATTATGTAAAAATGTAAAGGGAGGAGGGAGTTGAGTTGGCCGGGCTAAGTTTTAATAATCCTTTTTC
>JANVYQ010000008.1 GCA_030059675.1 Candidatus Pelearchaeum maunauluense
CCTAGGGCTCCTCATGAGCTCATCGGAGCCCTCATAAGCTCTTGGAAGAGCCTTAGGCCTGGGGAAACCCCCTCCATCTGAAGTCTATCTATCTTGAAACTGCTGACTAAGGCGTTTGAGGGAGGGTCTATGGATGATTGATGGAACCTCGCCTGAACTAACAAGAAGGATATATACATGTTACGCCGTATTGATGTTTGGTTGCTGAATGTCTGAAACGAAGGCTGGCGGTGTCTTTGAAGGTATTGTCAAGGAGCCTCTGCCTGAGGGGGCTGAGGTTCTTGAGAAGTATTGGCTTGAGAAGCCCCATTCGCGGGTGGTTATAGCTATACCCCCAGGCGAGACTGGGCCGCGCTACTACTTGATTGAGCCTGAGCTCTCTCCCGAAGCTAAGAAGGCCCTGGCCAAACTCTCCGAGGCTATAGAGTCCGAGGTGAATCCATCGGATTTTGAGAAGGCCGAGGACCTGCGCAGGGCTGTTGAGGAATACATTGACAAGCTGGTGCGGAAGTATTCGGGCCTGCTTAGGAAGCTTTCCGACGAGGATGTGGAGGCCATAAAATACTATCTGAGGAGGAACTTCATAGGCTTGGGACATGTGGAGCCTCTTCTACAAGACCCCAACCTTGAGGATATATCGTGTAATGGTCTGGGCATCCCCATCCATGTATGGCATAGGCGTTATGAGAGCATGCCCACGAATATCATATTCACGTCCAAGACCGAGTTGGATAATTATGTTGTTGGGCTTGCTCATAGGGCTGGTAAGCATGTATCGGCTGCCTTCCCTATTGTTGACGCTATGCTCGCTGGGCAGCACCGCCTCGCGGCGACGTATAGGGAGGAGGTAAGCCCTGAGGGGAGTAGCTTCACGATTAGGAAGTTTAGGACAGAGCCCTTCTCCATCATAGACCAGATTAGGATGGGCACAATCTCGCTTGAGATGGCTGCTTATCTCTGGCTCTTGATAGACAATAAGTTCAACCTCATGGTCGTAGGGGGGACAGGGGCTGGAAAGACCAGCCTGCTCAATAGCCTATGCAACTTCATAAGACCAGCATACAAGGTGGTAACTGTTGAGGAGACGCCAGAGCTGAACCTACCCCTCCAGAACTGGGTGAAGCTCGTTACGCGCGAGGCTTATGGCGCTATAGGGACAATCTCGACACGCATAACGCTCTACGACTTGGTTAAGACGAGCTTGAGGTATAGGCCAGACTATATCATCGTGGGCGAGATCCGCGGTGAGGAGGCTTATGTCCTCTTCCAGGCTTTGGCGACTGGGCATGGCGGCTTATCTACGATGCACGCCGAGTCTCTTGACTCTGCTGTTAAGAGGCTTCTCAGCCCGCCCATGAATATCTCGCCAGCCTACATACCCCTGATGAACGCGGTTCTCCTGATTGAGCGCATGCTCCTCCCCACGCGCGGCGGCTACATGGCTCCAGCCAGGAGGGTGAGAACGCTCTGGGAGGTTATAGAGCATGAGAACTACTACTCAATAGCCGAGTATGACACGCGCACTAATAGTTTCATAGCGGACTTCTTGGCCAGCTATCTGCTTCGTAAGATTGGGATAAAGTCAGGCAAGACTCTCCGCGAGATGGTTTCGGAGATGGAGGAGCGCCGTCTGGTGCTTGAGTGGATGCTGAAGAAGAATATTACACGACTATGGAATGTCAGCAAGATAATCACGGAATACTATATCTCGCCCAGCAGGGTTGTGGAGCGCGCCGTTGAGGAGATACGCGAGCTTAAGGAGGTGGAGACTATGCGAGCCGAGGTGATAACGGATGGAACATCAATCATCACGTCAATACTTGAGCGCTCCGCTGGGAAGACGACGCTGAGGCAGATTCTCACAGAGTCGCGGATGGATGAATCCCTATTCTGGGACTCGCTGAGCAAGCTGATTAACGAGGGGGTGGTAGTCCTTAAGGACGATGGGACTGTTGAGCTCGTGGCTAAGCGTGTAGAGTAGTAGGAGACGGGCTGGTATCTATGGGCTTCCTGAGCAGGGTGTCTGCAACAGCCTATAACTACTTCGGATGGCTTGGTCCTTTGATACTCAGGATATTCAGGAGTATGCCAGACCAGCTTAAGGCTTCTGGGAAGGGCGTTTTTCCCGAAGCCTACGCCGCCCTTGTGGGCATGCTCACGGTGATTTCAGCCGTAGTCTCCGCTGCGCTTTTCCTCTTCCTCTGGCTGGCGGTGGGCGTAATCTTACAGCTAAGCCTGATGGTCTTCACAATACCCGTGATAACGCTACTCCTCCTAGTAGTCTATCCATGGCTCTCCACGAAGGCTCTGGAAACTGCTCTGGAGGCCGAGATACCATACGCCGCTGCCTACATGAGCGTGATGACCGCTGGCGGGATATCACCATACTCAAGCCTTCAGCGCATAAGGTCTGTGAAGCTAATGCCCAAGATGACCGCTGTAGCTGGCCTCCTTGACGTGCATGTCAAGGCTAGGGGAGTAGACCCTGTGAGCGCTCTTGAGAAGATAGCAGATGAACTCCCCTCGCGCGAGTTTAAGGAGCTTGTCCAAGGCTATTCCGCTACGCTCAGAATGGGCGGAGACACGACGCACTACCTGGTGAGGAGGACAGAGATGATATTCAGCCGTCAGGAGGCTAAGGTTCGCGCGATAGCTGAGAGGATGGCCATGCTCGCAGAGGCTTACCTCGCTGTCGGAATACTACTCGCCCTAGGGCTCTTCATCATGTTCATAATCTCCCACGCCCTCCCGCTTGAGGTAGCGCTATTCGGCGTAGACACATTCCTAACAGTCAGCTACTTCATACTACCCTTCCTCAGCATACTCTTCATATACTTCGCAGACATGCTCCAGCCGAAGTACCCTACGGCCGACTATAGGTCGTATAGGTTTGTCCTCTTCACTCTACCTGTATTCCTATTCTCGGTCATGGCTTTCTTCGCCCCCACATTCATACCGCAGCTCACGCCGTTCCTCCGGCCCTTCGTGAGCGCTAGGGATGAGCTGGTGAGGCTTCTCGGCCTAGAGCGCGGCTTTGACGCCGCCTTCGGAATAATAATCCCGCTACTCATACTCCTCGTCCCAGCAGCAATAGCTGAGACGATTTACTCAAGCACAGAGAAGAACATCCTAACTGGTGTTACCAGATTCCTGCGCGAGATGGTGGAAGTCAGGAAAACAGGGCTAACGCCTGAGAGGAGCATAGAGAGCCTATCCAGACGCAAGTATGGGCGTTTCTCAAAGATACTCAGGACAGTCGCTGGCAAGATAGCGTGGGGCGCTCCATACCAGAAGATACATGAATACGTCCAGCGAAATGTACGGCACTGGATATCCAAGGTCAACCTCTACATATTGTTTGACGCTATAGAGGTTGGTGGCGGTACCCCTGAGACGCTTGAAGCGCTTGCGCGCTTCAGCGAGCAGATGGAGACGATTGAGTATGCGAAGCGGGCTGGTCTTAGGCCGCTCCTCATAATCCCCTACATAGGAGCCTTCATCCTGATATTCGCCGCCCTGGTGCTGCTCGGCTTCATGAAGACCTCACTCCTACTAGCTGGCCGCGTACTTGCGTTTGACGCGTTCCTACGCCTATTCCTACCCCCGCTGGTCCTCAACATAGCAATGATGGGGCTGGTCGCTGGCAAGATAGCTGAGGAGCGCGTAGCTGCGGGATTCAAGCACGCGGTACTAATGATACTGGTAGCCATCCTAGCGTTTGTCCTATCGCCATATATAGCCGCGTTCCTCACACCGCCGCCATCCTAGTCATGATTATTGCCATTCTTTCCATCTTTTCCATCCTGCCTGTCCTATCTACCATCAGCACCTTTTGCACGCGGGATTATGGTTATCGGATTCTCGTCAGAGCCCGACACAGGCGAGCCATCATCAGCGCTCGTGCCTGAGAAGAGCACAGTTATCGCGCTATCCTCCTCACGCTCACCCTTCTCACCTGGCGTCTTGGACTTCAGCTTCCACACAACGGGCTTGCTTGACTCGCCAGGCCATATACACGCTGGAGAGACCTGCACCTCCCGCGGAGGAGAGCCGCTGTCAAACCCGAATAACCTGGTGTCAAACTCCACTCGGAGAGAGCCGTCGCATACTGGTACGTTGCCTACGTTGATGACGAAAGCCTCAACCAGGAAGGTTTGCATCCTATAGACCAGCCTTGGGGCGATGGCGAAGACAGCTATGGAAGCATCGCGCGCGGGCGAGCCTGGCAGGTAGATTATGACGTAGAGCGTCTCAGGGACAGATACCGTCGCCTCGATTGTTGAGCCATCCCACGCGAGGCGTATGGTGTAGCTTCCAGGGTTTACGCCGAAGATCTCGGTAACGTTATCGCCCAGCGTCGTTATGTGTATCTGCCTCGTAGCCGAGCCGCCCGCGATATTGCCGGATATGCTGAGCGTGTATATCTTCCTAGGCTCCATATTCACGACGGTAATGTGAAGCGTGTATGGGTAGCCAGCCTCATCGCCCAGCGATGGTATGAAGAGCGGCGAGTTATCTGGAACAAACACATTACCGCGCTCTGTTACGAGGTAGATGTAGTACAGCTTCCCAGCCTCCGCCAGTATCCCAGTGTCTATCGTCAGCGGCG
Organism: Candidatus Pelearchaeum maunauluense; assembly: GCA_030059675.1. GTDB lineage: Archaea > Thermoproteota > Nitrososphaeria_A > Caldarchaeales > Caldarchaeaceae > Pelearchaeum > Pelearchaeum maunauluense. The sequence goes on from JANVYQ010000008.1 coordinate 4,610, forward strand.
GGTCTATCGGAGCTAGGAAGCCGTCGGCCAGGCTTACTATGCTTGGGTTATCAAGACTATCGTTGGCAACCACAAGAGCCCTGATTATCGTTAGTGGTATAGGCCCAGAGTTCTCCACCCATATCTTTATCCTGTTATTATCTAGGAAGTCTATGTAGGCAGCCGCGTCAACCTCTTCCGCCGCTTTCTGCGCCTCAAAGGTTCTCCTATTCTCTATTGCGCGTTCGTAGTTTAGGTTTGTGTCGCGGAAGTAGAAGGCTAGGGGTATTATGCTGGTGAAGATTATCGTTATTACTATTACGCCTGCTATGATGTTGGATACTCCGCGCCGCCTACGCGAATTCATACTCAACCACCACCGAGAGGCCCAGCTTGTCAAACGGGTCGTCTGGGTTGAAGAACTGTTCGGGCATGGCGTATATGCGCACGGACTTGGCCTCGTTTGATGGGATTGTGAGGGTTAGCCTCCCAGCGTCTCCCTTGGGCTCTAGGGTGAGCAGGTTGCTGGGGCTTAGGCTATTGAGTGATTTCCCGCCAGCGTCTCTGAAGATGTAGCCCACGACGACGAGGCGGGTCTCGCCGTTGTTGTAGAGATAGAGTATGAGCTGGCTGTCTATCTTCACCCCATACTCCACGACGAATGAAGACCTTATGTTGGCCACCTTCTCCTGCGTGTCCTGCGAGTAGCTCATCATAAATGTTCTGGCCATGCTGGCGGTGAATGCCCAGACACCGAAGCCCAGCATTACAGCTAGCGCTGTGAGCATTACGGCGCCTATGATGTTGCTCACAGCGCGCCTACGCCTCATGACGGCTAGGCCTCCACCACCTTTAACTACCGCGAAGGAGCTTATAAATTAAGCCCCCAACAACCACGTGGGGGAATCATACGCAGATTTTATGAGGTTGTTACTGGTATTAAGCCCGTTAAACGATGAGAGCTATTCCGTCTCTCCCGTAACCTGCTTTATTATCTCAAGTATCTTGGGCAGCACGTTGATGTCGAACTCGGCCGCGGAGGGTGAGTGGAGTAGGGTTATTCTGAGGAAGTCAGCTAGGCGCGCGGCGTCCTCCGAGATTGGGGATGAGGAGATGGCTATTACCCTGTTTATGTTCGTGTCCATCATCATTACCGAGGCGCGCATAACCTCTGTTACCGAGAGCTGGCCTGTCGTTGTGAGGAATACTATGCCTATCGCCACGCCTTCGCGCGTTCTTATGAGGGCGTCAAACCTATGGACAACGCCTGAAGCACCCACGACGCGCTTGGGCGCCTCAACCTCATAGCCCTTCGTCCTCGTAATCTCTATCAACGTCTTAAGCGGCCTCTCAGCCTCCCTCAGCCTTGCCAGAGCCTCCTCATTAGGCACATACTCGTAGAATATCCGCGGCTCAAAGTCGCGGTATCCATACTCCTTGCCGCAGTTGGTGCATATGAAGGCTGTCTCTGGCTCTGGGTTTATGTCTCCACAGTTGAGGCAGCGGAAGAAGACAGAGTATATCTTGCCGCTGTACTGCACGGTGAAGCGCGAGACATAGCCCCCGGTCTCCTGCGCCCCGATTGTTATCTCCTCCCTACAACGCGGACAGCGCATAACGCCTTCCTCGCTCACGAACATCTCCTCAGGCCCCATGTAGCCGCAGAGCTGGTGCTGTATTATGCGCTGCCTATAGATGTTGGGCGAGTGGCATGTACGGCAGACGAAATCAACAGCGTTGAGCGATGTTTTGCATGATGGGCAGTTGACGGTCTTGAAAGCTATCCCCTTATGCTTTAGTATGTTCTTCCGCGCCAGCCCATCCAGCGCCGCCATCGCCTTACTCGTATCTATGTCCAGCAACTCCTCAACCTGTGGGTATCTACCTCCCTCAGGCTTGTCGCGTTTTCTCACCGGTCTCATCTCGCGTAGCTCGCCTGAGATGAGCGCCTCAACAATTCTCTGCTCTGTCTGGTCCAGGTCGCGGAGGTCTCTGGTTGTGGTTTTGAGGTCTTTTGGTATCGTGCTCGCGGGCGCCACACTAGTCTTGACCGTCGCGGTTTCAGGTATCTCTATAACATTATCGCTGACATGCTTCTCTGCACGCGGCGGTGGTGCTGGCGGGGCGCTTGGCTGGGGAGGCGGCACCTCAACAACCTGCTCAACAGGGTTTGAAGAATGCTTAGGTCGCTGAACAGTCTCTTGAGACGCTTCCCTAACAACCTGCTTCTGCACCTCAGCCCTAGGCGCCCTCCTAGCCAAGACACCGACACGTAAGACTGATGGAGCGATGCTCACCACTATAGCCACAAGCGGGCCAAGAATGCTTTCCCCGAAAATCTCCGCTAACGTCATGCTGGGCTGTACGAATATGAGCGAGAAGATTATGAGCGTAACAACCCTGCTCAGCGCCGTTATAGCGGCAGTAAGCGAGATTGGCACATTTATTCCTATTAGATAGAATATGAAGGCAAGAACCAAGCCGACAAGCGCACCCTTTATGGCTGGAGTGAGAAACCATCCAAAAGAGCTTAAGAACGATAATAACATGACGAATATGAATAGGTCTGTAATGAACCATAGGAGTAAGCTAGTTAAGGATAGGTATGTGGAGGACTTCACGTAAGGATGGGCCATCTGTTTATTCCTCCCCTTTATATTACTGTATTGCTGTATATTTGTTTGCCTTTAAATTTATCGCCGTAAATAGACTCATCATACAGATTAATATCCAGTATTACGTAGTCATCTTCAGACCGTTGCATAGACATCAAGCAGGGCGTGTATCATGTTTCCGCTGGTTATATATTGTTGCTCGCCGGATTGCGGGGCTGGATATTCTGCTGATAAGAGCTGTGGCCTCACCGCGAGCCATAGGCTACGCTGCAACCCCATATCATCTAGGTAGGTTATCTTGACAGTCTTCTCATGTTCGGGGCGCTTGAGCCTAATTGCCTGAACGTCAAGGGAGTTCATGAAGTCAGCCAGCTTGTATCTACCCGCATCGTCAAAGATGAAGCGCTTACCATCCTCAGCCTGCCTTCTACTTGTATCTCCTCCGCTGGAGTGGCGCCGATATTAGCGACACGCAGCATTAGGGTATCGTCGTTGAGCCTATAGCAGTCAGCCACTAAGTAGCTGCGTAGGAAGCTGGGAGGCTCTATCAAGAAGTGCTGCGGGAGGACAGGCGGCCTAGGAGGCTCGTGAGACAGGATAACATCCCACACGCTAAGGGCGCCAACGACGCTACCAACATCAAGAACAGCCTCACCATCAACATCCACGGGAAGCCTGCTCATAAGCTCCCTAAGATACCTGGAGGCCTCACTCCTAAGTAGGCTACCCACATAGCTATCCGAACTAGGGCTGGACTGGCTCAGAGTTATCGCATCCATCAACAAGCAGCACCAGGCGATGGCGTAGTCGTCTCCCAAGAGCTTATAGAGGAGATGAGCTTAGTAGAGGTGTTTGGAAGATTCAATAAGCTTTGCTGTCCCGTCTTTTTTCTCAAACGCCTTGAGCAGCGCGCTATAAGCCCTGCGTACGTGGGCGTCTGCCGAGATGAAGTAGCGGTCGCGCACCCTATCCATACCGTTTGCAGCGTCTTCCAACAAGCTTGTGGCCAGCGTATAGTTGTCATACGACCTATAAGCCTCAGCAGCCGAAAGGAGAGAATAAGCCTTAGCCAGGAACTTATACGGCTTAAGAGCCTTGAGCGAGGTCCTCCACACACGCGAGGCAGCGTTAAAACTCAGGTAAGCCTCAAAGAGGTTTCCACCCCCTAACATGCATAAGCCCATCAAGCAGATGAAGACAACCTACCATAGTGCTGTCAAGCAAAACCGCGTTAGCCCTAACCTGCCTCAAAAGCTTACCAACAAAAACATCAGAACCAGCATAGGAGGATGCGGAGTCCAGCTCAATCAAGAAAGAAGTCACGCGCGGGTGGATGCTGCTCAGCTCCCTATAGTATTGAACCAGGTCCAGCGTGTTGTTGGATAGCTGGAAGTAGTCGCGGTATAGGAAGAGGAGCTTGAGCGGCGCCTCCTCTGGCGTGAAGAACCCATCTTCACGCGGTATTGGATACTCGCGCTCAGGTATGCTACCCTGCTTAGTTGCCTGCTTGAGGGAGAGAAGCCTTACAAGACGGGATGACATCCTCAGAAGCTCGGTAATCCACGACCTACTTAGCATGGTTTCCATGTGTATATAGCTGAAGAGCTGATGCGCAGCCTCCATGTAGATGCTGGCGCGCGCATAGTCGCTGGTTGCGGCAGCCATGTTAGCAGCCTGCCACAGGCTCTCGCCAGCAAGCATACGGAGCTGCCGCTCATCATACTCAAGCGCAGACTCCACAAGCCTAGCAACACGCTCATCAGCACGAATCAAGGTCGTCTGGCAATAAACGGTCTCGCCGTGCTTGCTTATTTATGTGAGAGGGAACCGCAGGAAACAATACGTCAAGAGTAATACATACGAGTGTTTAGATAACTAAACAGGCTTATAGCCCAGTAAGTTCAATAGCCTCCTAGCCATATCGACAGCCTCTTTAGCCATGCCGAGGATATTTGCTGCTTTCTCCTCATTATATAGCTCCCCTGGAGTCTTCCTAATCAGCGGCTCTCCATAACGTGTTCTGGCATGCTCAGGCGCTAGGGTTCGCGCTATCTCCGCTAACCTTCCAGCCTCATCACGATACTCTACGGAGATTTCAGATAATATTTCCATAATCTCACCAGAAGGGTCGTGAGTCCAGCTTGGTATGTGGAAATGCGCTATTACAGCCTTTGCCGCGTTTTCGGCCGCGAGCTGTGCCGCTTCCACAACCCCCGCCCAGTCTCTTGAATCCATCCTGATTATCGCTCTATCCAGATGCTCTAAGCTAGAGAGAATCTATAAAGGACTTCGTCATGAGGGTTTATAGTCATGCGCAACGTTGATTTCCACCTGACTGCCAGGCTTGGGCAGACGCCAGTAGTAGTATTTCCCACGCTTACACGGAGTGATGTTCATATTTTGGAGAGCTTTCCTAACACTAGTTAGAAGCTCCTCCAGCTTTCCATACCTATCATAGAGGACTACCCCATCCCATATTATGTTAAGAATGAGAGGCGTAGCCTCCTGGATGTTCATGAAATCCGCATACCGCATATCGAGTATGGTTAAGCTCACTTGTGGTGGGAAATGTTTTGCAACAGCTTTATACACGTAAACATAAGCTTCATTACGTGCCATTTCAATATCATCCCATAAAACTAGGAGGTCTATATCGCTTCTATCACTCTGCTCCCCCCTGGCTGTGGAGCCGAACAGGATTATGCCAGCTATGAAGCTGTTCTCAACAACAGCCTTCGCCACCCATTCCCTCAGCATCAAACACAACAACACTATCTTGGATTTTAAATTTTAACTACAGCCTCGTCGAGAAAATCTATTCATAAACAATCCTAACGCTTCTAATTTAGGCGAAAACACGTTGATGGATTTCCATCCTCTTAGGAGGAACCACAGGTAGTTTAAGGGTTCTGACCTGCGTAGTCTTTCATGGGCATACGTAGGTCTTGGGATTCATCAGCCTCGGGGCTCCTCATGGGTTCATCGGAGCCCTCATAAGCTCTTGGAAGAGCCTTAGGCCTGGGGAAACCCCCTCCATCTGAAGTCTATCTATCTCGAAACTGCTGACTACGGCATTCAAGATAGTGTTGCTGGTAGCCTTGGGGAGGATATGGCTAAGAGTGGGTTTGGAGTTTTATATGGTGAGCGCCTCGGTTATGGCTAAGAGTGTTATGGCTATTAGTGTTATGAGGGGAGCTAGTAGTAGGTAGCGCTGTATCCTTGCTTGGAGTATGCCCGCGAAGAGCGTTGCAGCTAGGGCTGTTATGATAACCATTGCTCTTATTGTAATCGTTACTATCTCCGGCGCTGCTTGGAATTTGTTGAAGAAGTTTAGTGTCAGGCCTATGAGGGCTGGCATGAGGAGGCTTGATATTACTAGCGCGGTTATCGCCATGCCGCGTGAGCGTTGGCGTCTAGCCCTCACAAGGCGGCGTATAGTGTCCATATCGTCGGCCAGCATCTTGAGGACATCAGGCCTAACGCCACCTGCCTCGCCAGTAGTTAATACGCCAAGGGCTAGCCGTAGGTTGGTTGACTTTGTGTTCGCGCGCATGCCGTCAAGTAGCTCTCTGAATGAGATTCCTTCTCCGCTGGATTCGCGTGTCTTGTTGTAGAGTTTCCTGACTGGGGTTTTGCTCTCCTCAATAGCTTCAACGAAGGCTTGCTCTATCCCCTTGCCCTCCTCAAGCCTCGCCGCTATCACTTGTAGGAGCCGCGGAACAGCTGCGTCGGTCTTCTCCACCACACCCTCACCATAAGCCTTGACGATGTAGAATATCATCGCCAAGGCCGCTACTATGGCCAATATCATCCAATAAGTGGTCCCAACAAGCCGCGACAACACCTCAAACAGAACATCAACAACCATGCTACACCACTAAAGGCCAAAATGCGGAGAATGTAGAGGTTATCCCGGTACTTCCCATGCTAATCATACAATTGGAATATGAGGAAAATACAATAACCATGCTACAGTATTATGCAGATAACCACAAGCTTATAAGACTTTGATAACGAAAACTAAAAACGAATAGATTTATTAGCAAGAAGAGTATTTTAGCGATTTGAGGGATGGAGTGGATGAGGGGAAAGCCCGTGCTCGGCCGTAAGAGGAGCGGCATAAGCCCAGTAGTCGCCACCGTCATCCTAGTAGCAATTACGATAGTGATTGCGCTGGCCTTCTCATTCTGGGTAAGCGGTTTGCTAACCGCGTTTCAGCAGACAGAGCGCCTAGAGGTAAGGGCAATAACGGCAAACAACACCAACATATTAATACGTATAAGAAACGTAGGCTCAAACGCGGTAACGATAGACAGCATAACCGTAACACAGGCAGGCACGGTTGTTACAGGAATAACAAATATTCCAAGTCTACCTAGGACAATAGCCCCAGGTGGGATCGCTGACCAAAACATCAGACGCACCGCACCCGGATTCACGCCGGGCTCAAGCTACGATGTGACAGTAATCACTTCATCTGGAAACACATATCCGGTGACGGTGTTCATACCAGGGTGATAGCGCCCTCACACGCCCAAAACCGCGGCGTATTGTTTATTTCCTATTCTTTTCCTCTAGAATATTAGGGAGCATCATGCACGAGCCGGTGGAGGATGGACTTGTAAGCCTGCTCCATCGTTTGTAGCTCTCCGCCAATATATGATACGCAGCGCACCAATAAATATTCTTGGCCACGCTACGCGGCTTTTATCAAAGGGTTTTTAGGCTTAATACGGGCCTGCTGGCTATTCTCCAACCGAGCCTAGCCTTGGCCATTCAGGTGCTATACGGCCTCGCGGCGCTTAGGGGCATGTTGGGCAGGAACCTGGGTATGGAGACCTGTGTGAGGCTGCTGAGCCAGGAGGATTACGGAGAGCTTTCAAGGGGATTACGCAGCGCTATAGAGATGACGGAGCGGGAGGACATAAGCCTACGGGAAGCGATAGAGGGGGCGGCGGGTAAAGTGAGGTCGCGCTACGCCAAACAGGCCTTGGAGGCGATAAGCAGCGCGCTAACAGCACCAGACCCCAGGCCTATAATAGAGCTTGAGGCCACGCGCATACAGGATGATGTGGAGCAGCGCCTCAAGTCGTTTGTTGAAGGCCTATTCGGGATGGCCGAGGCTTTCTTCCTAGTTAGCTTCCTCCTACCCTTGATGATGCTCTCAATAGTCTTCCTCTCCGTAGTCCTCTCGGCTGCTGGCGCCTTCCTAGCGCTTCCCTCGCTAGACCCAGCGTTGATAGCCCAGCTAACCCTCGCCATACTAGTCGCCGCTCTCGCGGCGATACTGCTAATAACATGGAAGAGTGGTAGAATAGTCTAGAACCATGCAGAAAGCGAGGCTGGTTGCCGCTGCTCTCACGGTGATAGCAGCCATCGCCGCGTCGGCTGGTGCAACAAACGCCCAAATACCCGGAAGCGGCTCCATATTTATCAAGGTCTCTCTATGGGGCGGAGACCTACACCCAGGCGGAGAAGGCTACGGAATAGTGGAGATACTCAACAACGATACAGTTCCTATACACGTTCTCTCCGTCGGAATAATCATAGAGGGTGAAGAGAGGTTCTCTGGCCTGCTGGAGCTTGAGAAGCCCCGCGAAATAATTAACGGGACGGTTGATTCTTTCAACGTATCGCTAAGCCCTCCGCCCACCGCACCCTCAGGCAGAGTGAAGGCGAGTGTTGTTCTCACGTATATGCGCGAAACACCATTCGGCATGGCTGGCCCCTACAAAATCATACGCGACGTAGGGCTGCTAAAGCTGGCCAGCTACCGCACATTCAAATTCAACATAATGGACTACTGGCGCCTCAACCCAGTACCCAACGTTACGGTAATCTTTGAGCGCTCCATAACCAAGACGGAGATTAGGGTAGCAAGCAGTAACGGCACCGTCTTCGTCAATAGGCTTGGGGATGGGGCTTACACGATAACGGTAATCTATGACTCGCCTTACAGTGGTGAGAGGATAACAATACACTATCCACGTACATACTCGCTGCTTGACCTCGCGCTCCTAGGCTCTATAAGGACATTCGTCTATGATGTTGTGGTTAATGTTTTTGACCTGAATGGGCGGCGGTTGAATGCGTCAGCTCTACTGGGCTGGGCGTATAAGGAAGCTGTTGATGGGCGCGTGGTCTTTCACAACGTCCCGCGCGGCGAGTATAATCTAACGCTCTTCTGGCGCGGGGTTGAGGTCTTTAGAACATCGGTAGAGGTTTCTGAGCCATTCCTATACCAGGCGCCTGGCGCTGAGTTTTCCGCAAAGGCTGATGTGGGCGACCTAGCTTTGCGAATCGTTAACGTAGACCAGAGGGAGCTTGAGAAGAAGGTGCGTCTAGAGCTTCTGGGAAGCGGAATAGCAGAACAGGAGAACGCAACTGGGAGGGCTGTCTTCACACTCCTCCCGCGTGGCGAGTATAGGATAAGCGCGTACATGATAAACGACTACCTTGGAGAAGAGGTCAAGGTTGGCGAGACTACTCTTAGGATACCTGAAAACAACGGCGAGAATAATCTCACGGTTGCCGTGTTTGATGGGAGGCTAATCTTCGTTGATAAGGATGGTGAGCGGCTGAATGTCCATCAAGTAATCTTTGCTGGTAGGAATTATACGCTTGACGGCGGCGTGCTACGTCTTGCTGCGATAACCTCTGGAGAATACATGGTTAAAGCCTCGTGGCTAGGTGTAAAGGTCTTCAACAAGAACATCACGCTATCGCCAGCAAACCGCGAGATAGAGATAACCCTTGAAGTCTATGATACAGTCTTCAAGGTATCAACACTGGACGGTAAGCCCCTAGAGGATGGAGTACTAATCCTAGCGCTCAGAAACGCCACAGTGTTTAGGGCTGGCATTGAGAATGGGACTGCGCAGCTGGAGAACATACCCGCCGCCCGTTATGTCATCAACATAACTCTACGGGGCGAGACGGTGTATTATGGGGAGAGCATAATAGCCGAGAGTGAGAAGAGCATAATAGCTAACGCGAGTCTCTTCTCAGTTGTCTTCGTTGACCAGGCTGGTAGGCCTGTATCTGGGGTTGTCGTTAGGTCAGCTGGCTTGGAGGGCGTCTCCTCTGCCGATGGTAGGGCTGTGCTTGGTGTTGTTCCAGTAGGCGATTATAGACTCGTAGCAGCCTACCGCAACATAACTGTGGCCTCGCTCAACGTAAGCGTAGGAACAGAGCCCCTGAAACTAGTGATGCCGCTATACCAGCTTGAGGTAGTGGTGGTCTCTGAGCTGGGCTTACCCCTTGACGCGGATATGGCTCTACTCAGGGAAGGAGTACAGATAGACCGCGCAGCTGGAAGCAGCGCTCTATTCCAATCACTGCCCGAAGGTGATTATGTTCTGCGCCTCACGCGCGGGGCTAGGCAGGTTGAGGTAGGGGTGCGCGTACCAGAGAATAGTATGACGCGAATCACATTCCCGCTGGCTTTGGAGATAGGTGGGATAGCCCTAAGCGCTCAGGAGCTCTTCATCATACTACTACCCATAGTCCTGGCGGTCATAGGGTTTCTAGCATTCCTCGCTGTTAGGTACGCTGTTAGAGGCGCAACCAGGAGAAGACCACCGCCGAAAAAGCCGCGCAGGGGAAGGCCACCATCACAACCTAGAGCTATCCGCGAAGAGCTGAGGCTATGAGCTTATATACATCAGTTCCAGCGTGATAGCGGATGGTTATCAAGTCATGATGCGGGTTCCTACTGGTGTTCCAGGTCTTGACGCCATGCTCGGGGGCGGCATACCACGCGGCAACATCGTTCTGCTCTACGGCGGGCCAGGCTCAGGCAAGACTACGCTGGCTTTACAGTTCCTCTACCGCGCAGCCGTAGAGCAGGGTGAGAACACGCTATACGTGAGCGTTGAGGAGAAGAAGAACCGCATATACGAGAGATTCACGCCTCTGGGCTTTAAGCTGGAAGAAACAGAGAAGGCGGGGAGATTCCACTTCCTAGACGCCACGCCTATACGCTTACTCGGCGAAGAGCAGCTCCAGACAGCCTCCAAATTCCCAGTCTCAGGGATAATAACGCGGATAAGGGAGCTAGTAACACGTAATAAGATTACCAGGATAGCGATAGACCCGCTCACAATACTCTCGCTAATGTATCAGAAGCCCTACGAGAGGAGGCAGATGCTCTACGAGCTATTCACCAAGCTCTCGGACATGGGAGTTACGACGCTTATGGTTGCGGAGATGCGTGAGAGCGGCGCGCGTAGGACTATTGAGGTTGAGGAATACTTGGCTGATGGCATAATCTCGCTCAGGACACTCATGTCCAGGAACGCTTTGATAAGGGTTTTACAGGTGGAGAAGATGCGCGGCGCCGAGGTGGATATACAGCCGCGCCCCTACACAATATCCAAGAACGGCATAGTAGTGCACTCAGACGAGACGATATTCGTCTAGCCCATCTCAGCGCAGCGGCTGAAAAGCTCCTTAATGCCGTAGACTTCCTCCCTGCTATGTAGCATACTGTTCATCAAAACCAGTATTGCGTTGTCATCGCGGCCTCGCGCCATTATACGCTGAATAACATCCAACAACCAGCGCCTCGTGATGAGCAGCTTATGAACCAGGAGAACATCGGACAATACGTCCAACACTACTAGCTTATTCTTCCCATCGCCGTTGAAGCTTTCTAGGCTTTCAATTATCGCGCGGCTAAGTAGCGTGAGGTCATCAACGTTCTTGACCACCATTACTCTCCCGCCCTGCTCATACTCTCCGCGCAGTGTGGCTATTACAAGCCTGACATTCTCCCCATACTCCTGGGGGTTGTTGAGGAGGGGCTTCGTCGTAGCTAGGATTACATTCACATCGCCCAGCATGGCTATGTTGTGAATTAGTCGCGATACCTCTGAGTTGTCGGAGAAGAGTATTAGGCATGGCTCGCCGTAAGGTATTCCCCCGCCCAGCTGCTCGTCTAACCTGCCCACACCAGTCTTGATGAGCATCACACCACCCCGCTTCTGCGTAGCACCACACCCTATCAAGAGAACACGCTGCATCCCAGCCCTATCGCGGTATGTTATCACGGCGACACGCGCCTCGTAAGAGCCCTCAACACGCAGCACAGTAGACTCCAACGGCTTAAGGATGTCCTTCACAAGCTTACGCCCCCTAGGGCTTACACCCTCCAGGAATATCTCGGAAACGGTTGAGGCACCTATGTTGAGCAGACGTATAGCGTGTGTCCCGTCCCCGTTCTCGTATTTGGCTACCAGGTAGCCGTTAGCCATGTCTGGTGGCTCCACCATGAAGAGCGGCGGTAGCTGTGGTGGGGATGGAGCATGCGAGAACATAGCATCAACTATGCTCATTCCCTTTACCAGCTGTTTGAGGCTAACATCTCCCCCGTGACCGTTGCCAGGCAAGACGGCGGAAGTGGCCGCGTCAGCATACCTCCTCATGGTCTCGGCGATAACCCCATCATGCTGCACAGCATCTCTAAAAGCGCCCAGCATCTCAAGAGCTTCCAGCACACTCTTACATAGATGCGCAGCCTCCCTGTTGGAGAGAATAGTGTATAGATGATATGCCTGGCGTAGGTTTCTCTCAGCCAGCGCCAGCGAGGCCTTGTCCTTAGTCGCTATGGCCTTGTGCAGGTAGCCAGCAGCCCTGCTCAGCGCAGCATGGGCAGAGAGCATGTATCTCTCCCGACTCTCATCACAACTCTCGGCAGCACGCCTAAAGAGCTCAGCAGCATCAAGATATGGAAACTGGCTCTTCCCAGCTTCCGCCCTAATGAGCGTAGAATAGGCCAGTATCAACGCGTGGAGCGCCGATACCTGCCTAAACTCTGGCCTGCCCAAAACCTCTGAAGCACGCTCAAAGAGATAGGCTGCTTCGGAAAAGTTATGTGAGCGCGCGGCCTCCACACCGCGAGTCAGGAAAACATAACTCTGGACAATCTTGGACAATGCTCCTAGATTAGATTGAACAGTTCTCAGAAGCTCGCGCATATGTGTGTCTGACACGACGAGAGAGAGCAGAAGCTCAATATCGTCAATAATCTCGCGCGTCCTTGCGCTAAGACGCTCAAGGAAGCCAATATCAACGTTATCTTTGGCCTCCAGATAACTCGCGTATAGCTCCGCCAGCCTCACAACAACACTGCGGATGGGGTCTATATCCCCAGCCACATCCAAGACTTTAGCGTCGCGCCCATGACCGTTGCCGTTGATTCTCCTGAGAAGCGACAGCGTGTTCTGTAGATAATCAATAAACCACGCACTTTCTATCCCGTGTTGTTTTAGTATGCGTTTGAGTAGCTGGAGGGCTGCGTCAACGTATGCCTCTGCGATTATGTTCTGGCCTTGCTGCGCTGCTTGGCGCGCTCCTCTCCATAGGTTCTCCGCAGCCACCATCGGGACGCCGCGTCTCTCAAGGCTAATACTCATGGCCAACATGCGCCGAGCCTTATCCACATCATAGATGTCTATGGACTGCCCCATCCCAGGCACCCAGCGCGGAAGCAGGCTTATTATATCACTCGCCCAGCCCAGCTACACAAAATCCCAAGTAAATACCGTGAGCAAGCCCACACATGACAAGAAGATTACAGCAAACACTCTTAAATCATCTTCAACACATCTAAAACAGGGATTGAGCGAGCTACCGGCTTCATATGGTAAGGTTAAGATACGTAGAGCCGAGGATGGCTCAGCCCCTATTTATGAGCTGGAACAACCCATGGATGCGCTAGCATCGCTGAAAACACTACTTGAGGATGATGAGCTGGAGGAGATAGTCTTCAACGGCCCCAGTCGGGGGCTTCAGCTATACCATAGACGCTACGGACTATGTAGGACGAATATGAGGATTGAGGCTGGTGATGTTCCTCAGGTTTTGTCCTGGCTCTATGACATGATGGGCTACGCTGCTCCTGAGTTTCCCGTTGTTGAGGGCAGGCTGCCAGACGGTAGTAGGGTCTCGGTAGCTACAGCACCCGTCGCGGTTGATGGGCCATACTTCAGCATTAGGAAGTTTCCGAGAAACCCCTTCACCCTCCGCGACCTAGTTAAGTTTGGGATGATGTCGCCAGATGTCGCGGCGCTCCTCTCCCTCTATGTAGACGGCCTAGGCGTGAGGCCAGCCAACATACTCATAGCAGGCGGCACGGGAAGCGGGAAGACAACGCTCCTCTCATCACTGGCGCAGCTAATACCGAAGCAGAGCAGGATAATCATAATAGAGGACACCCCAGAAATAAGCCTAGAGCACCCCAACATGATTAGACTAACCGTAACCCCCATTCATTTTGAGAGGCAGGTGGATATGGAGGTGCTGCTGCGAGCCTCGCTTAGGATGAGGCCTGATAGGCTTATTGTCGGCGAGGTTAGGGGGCGTGAGGCCGAGACCCTGCTCGCTGCGATGAACACTGGCCACCTAGGTAGCATGGGTACCATACACGCCAACACGTCGCAGGAAGCGGTTAAACGCCTCACAAACCCACCCATGAATGTTCCACCACAGATGCTCGCAGCCCTAGACCTAATCATAACAACAGCCAAGATAAACACGGGGAGCACAACCAAGCGCGTAATCCTAGAAATCTCGGAGACAGCAGGGTTTGACGAGAAGGGGCCAAGACTAAACCAGCTCTACAAATACAACATATCAGAAGATAGAATAATCCCAACGGGAATACCTAGCTCATTCCGCGAACGCTTTATAAAAGAAACAGGAATAAATCGCGAAAAATACAACGAAATACTACACGAAAAAGCAAGTAAATTCGTAGATGAAGAAGAGATGAATGATGCTTCATAGAGATTTTCATCTTTAAATATGGATGACCGTTCATTCGGCGTTAATCATGCTAAAACACCTAGCTTAAAAGATTGGGGACGCGCTGCGGTAATTTCCGTTTTTGGACTTGGTCATGTAGGTCTTGGGAGAAGAACTTTATACGGAATAGGTTTAGAAAACATGGTGATATTCTGAACTTTAGGGTTTATGGCGTCTCAAATCCCGTGGCAATACTTATGAGCTTCTTTTACCGCGGAGTCCTCCTCTTCGGGTACTTTGGATACCTGATAATAATAGCGATGGCAAATCCACAAGTTCTAATCCCAATCCTCCTCTCCTACATCTTCTACACACTCCTCTCACTCTTCTCACTCACAATATCAGCGTCCCTCTCACCAGAGAAGGCTACAGACTTCAGGCACATAGTATTCGCTCCCCTAATGCCGTTCTACAGGACACTACCACGCATACCCAGAACAGTCGCGTATATTGAGGAGTTTCTAGGAATACGATATGAAGACCCGTTCTACCCGCCTGAGGTCTGGCGCGTGGCACCACGCTATAGATTTAACAAAACCGTGGGAGCCGTTGTCATATTATTCTTCGTAACGTCGTTCTTCACAGCCATAATACTAACCAGGGTAGTGGCGGCTCTACTAGCTTAGCCGCCAGTCTTTTCAGTGACATGCTTATACACCATGATGCTCCTGGTCTCGTCTAGGCTGAACTTACTCTTACACTCGCGGCAGTAAGCGAGTATGGTCGGCGACTTGTTGCGGCAGCCGCATTCAAGGCATACATGATAGTCGTTCAGCGTGTTGTAGAGAAGCTTCTCCGACCCGTATTTGGCACATGTCTCTACTAGGTCTAGTCTCTGGGAGCTGCATTTGGGGCATACATGAACTCGCTCAGCCCTAACAACGCCCACCACCGCCTTAATCCTGTTGAAGACAAGCTCAACAAGCCCCTCGGTAGTCGGAGACTCCATTACATGAATCTTGTAGAAGCTGGCTAGGCGTCTGGCCTGCTCGCTAAGGCCAGGAACCGCGACGAGGAAAAGCTCGTTTAGCCTTGTGTCCAGCTTGATGGCGGAGGGTGAGAGAACCCTAACCTCATCAATTGGGTTATCGTCTATCACGAAATCTAGAGCGGCGGTGAACGAGTAGTCTGGGGTTGAGATAATCATGGAGAATGTATGCTCTATCCCTGAAACACCCTTGAACGAGCTCATCACATCAACAACCCAGCCTAGGGCTTGAAGCTTCTCCGCTATCTTCTGCAAGTCTATAAACTCGGCCTCAAGAGCGGCGCGCTTCTCAGGGTTAAACCGATACGAGGCTATCGTGAAGATGGACTCCTCACCTTCAGAAATAGTCCTGCCACACTTATAGCAAAGAAGGCTCCTGGCTACTATAGAGTTGAAGTTGCCGCATGAGAGGCATTTGTAGTAGTTTATCGGCTTTCTATAATCTATCCCGATTGCCCTAAGCTGCTTATTACACTTGGGACATACCAACGAGCCGCCGCGTAGGAATTTATGCTCAAAATCTATATGCCCGCAGCTCATATGCTCTATCACTATTCCCTTCTCCAAGCGCGGCGAGTTGCATATAGGGCAGCGCAGCTCTATCGCGAACGTTGATGACGGGCATGAGGGGCATGATACGAGTGTTCTATCAAGCTCGCGTATGAGTATCCCCTCATCCGCCAGGCTCTCTAAGATATTCCTAACCTCAGACGGCGGGGATCCAGAATCTCCTCAACCTCTGGGTACGTTACCCCGCGTGCAGGGTCTACGAATGGCCTAATTTCAGATATGTTGCCGCTTATAAGCGCCTTAACCAGCTTCTGCACACGCTTCCTAGCTATTGCCTCGCTACCACCTGCGGCGGCAGTCAAATCTTAAAAGCACCACGCGGTCTTCCCCTTTCACCAAACACGCGTGAAGTGATGCTATTTTAGTATAGTCTAGAAGCTACCTAGAATATTTATACGAAGACAAGGGAGGAGAGCTACTACTCCGCTGTCTCATGCATGAATCAAGACCTAATCTCCGAAAGATGTCTTATATTCTCTGACATTAGCTTGGCCACAACCTCCTTATCGGCTGTGTATGGTGTAGCGTTCTCCATCTCCGCTAACGCCACATAGGCAGCGTCATACACCATGATTCCATACATGTAAGCCAATTCAATAGCTCTTGAGGCCAAACTTCCCTTAAACTCGTGTACAATTATGGCCGGGTCCTCTAAGGCTCTAATAGCTGCACGTACATCCGCACTACCAAACCTAGGATTGTATCTGAGCGCATTAGCCACTTCATAATAGAGCAGGCTAGGTGCCTGCAGGTCTTCTCCCCTAACATACCTATCCCTTATAATCAACGCCTTATCACGTAATGGCTCTGCGGTAAACCATTTGACAGCTATGCTTGCGTCAAGTATGAGAGCCTTCTCCATTTAATTACCTCCTCCTCACCCAGCCAGTCCAGGGATTCTGAGATTCTTGGAAGCCTATCCATCTCCTCCACCGCTCTCCTCATTACAGCAGGGTCTCTAGATACCCTAACCCGTTTTTCCTCCTGC
Source organism: Candidatus Pelearchaeum maunauluense (assembly GCA_030059675.1). Taxonomy (GTDB): domain Archaea; phylum Thermoproteota; class Nitrososphaeria_A; order Caldarchaeales; family Caldarchaeaceae; genus Pelearchaeum; species Pelearchaeum maunauluense. The sequence continues at coordinate 21,555 of JANVYQ010000008.1, forward strand.
TCCACAACAGTCTCGACGTATCTCCTTAGAAGCTCGCTCCAGTTAATGTGGCGGAGCCTATCCATCCGCGCCTTGAGCCTCCTGCTTACTCTAAAACTAACTATGCTGCTCACTGTATTGGAGTGTAATACTTTGATCATTAACAAGTATTACAATTGTCCCAGCAACCTTCTATCATGCAGTCCAAGTAGAATCGTTAGACGGTCATGAGGTTATTATATCATCAAGTTGGTTCTCTAGATGTAGCAGCTAGCCGCTGCTGAATTAACAGGTGTTGAGTTTCCTAGGAAGACCTTAAATAAGCATAATGTTATAGCGTGGGTTTAGGTGGGTTATTGTTGGACAGGCTTCTGACGACTTCTGAGCTCTTTAGGGAGAAGTTTAGAGAGCCTGAGTGGCTCAGCCGCTTTAGGAGGAGGAGCCTAGACCTCTTCGCCACGCTTCCAGTGGAGGTATCACAACTATATGTTCGGCATCACGAGGCGCCGCAGCTTGATGGTGAGAGTATTCTTAAGATGCTTAGGCTGGAGGATGGCCGCGAGGTGCCGCAGCGTTTTAAACCATTACAAGAATCCGAGAACGAGCCTGTAGTTATCCACGTGGGAAGCCATCCAGCGCATCTTCACCTGCCTAAGAAGCTGGAGAGGCAGGGCGTTAAGATGATTAGCATACCCGAAGCGATAACACGCTATCCTGAGCTTCTGGAGCAGCTATTCAGCAACAAGCTGGCCAGCTCGGAGAATGACAAGTACGCGGCTCTCAATAACGGCCTCTTCTCCTCTGGCGTATTCATCAACATCCCTGAGAACGCCGAGATAGACGAGGCCTTCAGGCTTGTCTGGACTCTGGACAAACCAGAGGAGGCCGTCTTCAGCCAAGTCATAGTGCGCGCAGAACCAAGTTCGCGGGCGTCAATAATTGAAGAGTCATACGGTCCTCTTAATGATGGTGGAAGAGCTATACTAAGTGTAGTCACAGAGCTTTATCTCGGCGAGGGCGCGCAGGTGAAGTATGCCTCTATGCAGAACCTTGGTGAGGATGTTGTACATCTTGCCAACAGGGTTGTCTCGACTGGCAAGGATAGCTCCCTCACGTGGGTTGGCGCTCTCATAGGAGGCTCCAGCTCTAGGGTGAAGATTGACAGCAGGCTTGATGGCGATGGGTCGCGGGTGAATGACCTTGAGATAGTCTTCGGCGGCGATAGCCAGGCGTTTGACCTCACCTCAAACCTGATACACACGGGAATCGGGACTCAGGGGAGGGTATTGGCTAAAGGCGTGGTGAAGGACGCTGCGCGGAGCATATTCAAGGGCATTATCGGGATAGAGTCAAAGGCCAAAAACACCAGCGCATACTTGGCTGAGCATGCCATGGTTCTCAGCTCAGAGGCGCGAGCCTATGCAATCCCTGGGCTTGAGATAAGCAGTAATGAGGTCAAGGCCACGCACTCTGCTAGCGTAGCGCAGATAGGTGAGGAGCAGGTCTACTACCTCACAGCGCGCGGCATACCTGAAAGCGAAGCACGAAAGATGATTGCGATGAGCTTCTTCGAGCCAGTGGTCTCTGAAATAGATGTCTCGGAGGTTAGGTGGGGGATAAGATACCTGCTGGAGAAGAAGTGGCTACCACGCGAGGAGGCTGAGAGCCTTACGCCAGAACAGCTAGTGGAGCTATATGTGGAGCCTGAGGAAGCTGGAAAACCAATAGAAGACATATTCGGAAGGCATTATAAATATAGATAACTTTCCTAAAAATTTTATATTACCTAATTTTTTGGCCCAAAACGTGGCTACGCTCCTGTGGAGAGGAGATGAAGATGCTTAGGTTATTTTTTAGGCGTTTAGGATGGATGTATGAAGCGCGTGGTGTTGCTGGGTTTTGGGCATACGTGAACGTCTCCGAGGCTTGTTGAGCGACGAGTATGCCGCAGCTGAGAGCGGCGAGAACGCTGCTGTGGTTGTTGTGTTTGATGAGGGGCGAGACGGCCTGGCGGGCCTCTTTATACGGCGGCGCTCCAACGAAGGCGACCCCTGGTCTGGTCAGGTAGCATTTCCAGGAGGCAGAGCACATGAAGGCGATGCAACGCTACTTGATACAGCACGCCGCGAGCTATATGAAGAAGTTGGCCTAAAGCTGGACAAGGACGTTCATCTACTAGGAGCCATGCGGCCTGTAAATCCTGGAAACATACCAACCATGCGTGTCACTCCCTTTATAGGCATTCTAGCTGGGCGGGCAGAGCCGCGAAGGGGGGACGAGCCGCTGGATGTCTTCTGGATACCCCTCAGGGAGCTCCGCTATAGGGTGTGCAGCGTCCACTCAAAGACACGCGGCGTAATGCAGGTTAGGGCATTCGTTTATGATAACATGGTGATATGGGGGATGACTGCCAGAATACTTAGAGAGCTCCTAAATGCTCTAGAGCCGCTATAGAGATAAATCCACCGCCACCGCATAATGGTTTGAAAGGCTTATGGTGGAAACCATAGAACAGGTTTCGGAACAGGAAGCTAGGGCGGCATACTCTAGGGTTTTGGAACTGATGGAGAAGCATCATAGAATGTTCTCCAAGAGCATCCCACTCATAGCTAGTGAGAATATCCCAAGCCCAGCGGTGAGGGAGGCTCTCGCGAGCGATTTTGGTAATCGCTACGCCGAGGGATGGCCTGGCGAGAGACTCTACGCAGGCTGTAAATACATAGACGAGGTGGAGCTCATGGCTATTGATTTGGGAAAGCGCGTCTTCCGCGCCGAGTTTGTAGATGTAAGGCCAATATCAGGCGTCGTAGCCAACCTAGTAGCTTATTCAACATTCGCGGAGCCTGGAGATTTGATGGTCGCCCTAGCAATACCTCACGGAGGCCATATTAGTCATGGGAAGCTGAAGTGGGGAGGCACGGCAGGCGTCGTACGCGGCTTGGATGTGGAGCGCTACGAGTTTGACGAAGATAACTTCCAGATAGATGTTGATGCAACAGCGAAGAGGTTGAAGAAGGTTGAGCGTGAAGAAAAGAAGAAGCCACGACTCTTCCTACTTGGCGCGAGCGTCTTCCTCTTCCCCCATCCAGTGAAGGAGATTCGCGAGCTTGCCAACGAGTATGGTGCGGCTGTTGTGTATGACGCCGCTCATGTGGCGGGGCTCATAGCTGGGGGAAAGTTCCAAGACCCACTACGCGAGGGCGCGGACTGCATGACACTTAGTACGCACAAGACGCTGGCAGGCCCCCAGCATGGCATGGTCGTATCATGGGAGAAGTATGCTGAGCGGCTTAAGCAGGTAGCGTTTCCAGGGCTCTTATCAAATCACCACCTCCACGCGGTAGCTGGAGTAGCTATAGCGCTCGCAGAGGCTCTGGCATTCTACCGCGAGTATGCGGAGCAGATAGTCAGAAACTCCAAAGCCCTAGCGCAGGCTCTCCACGAAAACGGGATAGACGTGCTCTACGAGCACCGCGGCTTCACAGAGTCGCACACAGTAGTAGCGGATGTTACAAAATACATGGATGGCCGCGAGGCTGAGGAAAGGCTTGAGAAGGCAGGAATAATACTCAACAGAAACCTCATACCAAAAGACTACCGCCTCAAAACAGATTATAGAAGACCAAGCGGGATAAGGATGGGGACGCAGGAGGTGACCAGGCTGGGAATGCGCGAGAGCGAGATGAAGCACATAGCAGACCTAATAGCTGACGTGATAGTAAAGGGGAAGAAACCAGAAGAGATAGCTGGCGCTGTGGAGGAGTTTAGGAAAGACTACCGACGCGTCCAATATTGCTTTGAATCCATGACAGGGGCTTATGACTATGTTAGGATTAGGTAACAGTCCTGGCCACAGACGGTAGTTTTCCTAGCTTTTTTCTAAGCTGCTCTGGCCAGCTATTGAAGTCGAATCCGTGTTGTGCTAGTATTGCGGCTGCCCATCGCGTTAGTCCATGGCCTACGCAGCCCGTCCATATAGGCCTGCCCTTCGCCTCCTTAATCTTGAAGGCATCTACGTAGAATGTTCTATGCACGGTTGCGGCTGTTACCTCTAGCCACTCCGCAGAATCGCGCGGGCCTCGGTATGGTAGGTAGCACTCCACGTCTAGCGTTGGTATCTTGGCTGTTGATGATACGTCTATCATTCTCTTCTGGGCTTCTTCTGGCGAGAGGTAGAAGGGCGCTCCAGCGACTAGACGCCACTCAAGCTCCAGCACCTTATCGGCCAGCTCTATAGAAGCGTCTATAACCGCGTCCCTTATCCTGAGCGCGTCATCGGGCGATGCTAGGAAGACCATCTCCATCCTGAGAAACTCGTTGGTCCTAACTATGCCCTCAACGCCTCCAGCCTCGTTGCGCCACGTCCAGCCTCCCATCACGTCATACGCCTTTACGGGCAGGTCCTCAAGCCTAACAATCTCGCCGCTGAAATACTGGTAGAACGGCGGGCACTGAACAGCGTCAAGCACGTATGAGGGTTCTTCCAGCAGGTTTTTGAGCAAATCAGTCCTTAGCTCGCGCTTTAGCGCGTATTCGCGTTTGAACTCGTCGAAGAGCGCTGGCTCGCGGGGTGGTGCGCATACGTAGAACAGCCCCTCTGGCAGGTGCTCCACGTATGTTGAGAGTTTTTTGAAGACGTCCATCGGCAGGAGGCGTGGGAACATCCACTCCTCAAAGCCTAATGGCCTGCATACGTGCTCTATGATAAGCTCCGTAATCCCCCTGAGGAGCGCCGCCATAGGTGGGCCGAATATCCACTGCCCCCTGCCTGGGAACTTCTTTATCCACCCCAGCTCCTCCGCTGTTGATGCTACCTCGCGGTTGAACTTCATAACCTTCGGCGGGCTTGACTTAAGCACAGTCCCGAAGGGCGCTAGCTTCACAGCCTCCTCAACAGCTGGCCGTGTTGTTTTAACGAGCTTTACAGCGCGGTCAACCATCCTGCTCTGTAGGTCTTGCTCGGTCAAGTTCTGAAAGACTAGACGAACCCTCCCCTGCTCCTCAATCACCTCGGCCACGCCTTCAAGGAGCTTACGCGCCTCATCAACGTCCAGCTCGTCGGAGGACGCTGTCAGCTCCATCCTGCTCACAAATATCCTGCGAACACCTATGCGGCGTTTTGGTCCTAGTCTCTCTGCTAGGAGGTTCTTAAGTCTGAGGAGCGCGTCGCCAGCTCTCACCAGCGAGCCTGACTCAATCTTGACGTTGACCCTCCTCCCCTCTATGCTAAGCTCCTTGATGACAGCGCCTTCTTCAGCCCTCTCTTGTGGCACGCCGCGCATTAGAAGTGCGGCCGCATCGCCGCGAAGCTCCTCAACATCCTCGCGGTACTTCTCAACCTCGCCACTGAACTCTAGATACCCATCAAGCCACATACGGAGCGGCAACCGCGCTTAAACACCCCACCTCAAGCATGACGTTCTGTAAAACTCCGCCACAACACTCAATATTAATCTGTTTAGCTCATGCCCAGCTTCTCCCTAACAGCCACAGCGAGAGCGCTGGGATCGCCCAACGTCTCTTTAGCTATGCTCCGCATTATGTAGCTTGTTGCCGCGAGCGCCAAGAGGGGTTCGCCTGATAGTGCTATGAGCCCCGCCGCGACAGCGCTGACGTATGTGAAGCTCTCCTGCTCTATACTACCGCCCAGCCAGTTGAGGTATGTCTTCTCGCCGTTGGATATGGCGTCCACCTCACCCACCACATAGACGGGCGAGCCGAGTCTCTGGGCTAGCTGCTCAACCTGGCTTTTGAGCCTAGTAGCATGATCTTTGTCAATACTCTGAAGGTGCGCACCACGCCATAGGACGTAGCAGGCCCGCGCCTCAACAGGTGAAGGCTGAGTAACTATAAGCGGCCTGCTCTTTGGCGCGAATGGAGCCACGCTGGTTATCTCCACATCACCAGCGACGAGTACAGCGTTGGAGCGGAGCAGCGTCTGCCGCGTGCGCTGGTCTATTATGAGGTCTTCAAAATGGCATGAATGTAAGCTGCATGGTAGCCTGCCGAGAAGCTCCCTAACAGCGCTCCCCCTATCTTCCTCGCCATAGACGTATGTCAATACGCCCCTAGGCCCGTTGTCTGCCTCCATCTTGCGGCGAAGCATGTTAAGCTGGCCAGGCCCCGCGAGCATCTCAGCCTCAGGCGGAATCCCAATACTTGACAGCACTACCTTCTCGCTCATGTTATGCAGGGCTGGCTTGTAAGCATGGAACGTTACTATGACATGCGGCTCAAATATGATGTCTCCCGCCCCCGTGTCGGGGTCTAGGCCTGTTGGTACATCAACAGCTACGCGGAGAGCATTCGTCTCGTTGGATAGCTTTATGGCCCGCGCAAACACATCGCTCAGCTTACCCCTAACCCCCGTGCCGAGCATAGCATCAATAACCACATCAGCCTCTTGGAAGAGATTAGAATGCTCCTCCAGTTCCTCAGCTGATTTTACAGTGATTAGCCTTATGGATAGCGGCATGTTTGCTACCGCTTTATAGTTCGTCCTCGCTTCCTCGGTTTTTATCTTGTCTGGTGTTGAGAGGAGTATTATGGTGATTTGTGCCCCCAGTGATGCGAGATGGCGTGCAGCCGCCATGCCGTCGCCACCGTTGTTTCCAGAGCCGCATAAGACGAGTATCCTCTTCCCCTCAACACCGTGAGCCCGCTCCACCACAGTTCTACACACCGCTGCACCAGCGTTCTCCATCAGCAAAGCCCGACTAACACCCAGATACTCAGAGTTCAAATCAATAACAGCCATCTCCTCAGCGGTTACAGTCTTCAACACACACCACCAAATCTAACCGCATACCAGACTGGAATGATTACCAACTACTGACCTGTTCGGCGCTCCTTAAATCTTCTCCCCTCTAGCTTTGGTGTTTGTCTCTGCTCTTTCCTCGGTTTAGTGAGAGTATGTCGCCGAGGTTTGCTATGACTCCTCGCCAGCCGCCTGTGCGCATAGTTTTTAGAGCTAGCTCCCAGTCAACACGCAGGAGTATCACGGTTATTATTATCATCACTATAACAGCCGCTATCGTGGCTGTTAGCTGGTTTTCTCCCCCCAGCACTTGCTGCGCTCTGCTGAAGTAGAACTTCCCCAAGTATGCTACTGATATTGAGAATATTGTTTTACCTACGGTGTAAGCCAGCAAGAAGCGCCAGAATGAGAAGCGCATCATCCCTATTGGGATTAGATAAACATCATCAGGAAGCGGTGTGAGGGCAAAGATCAAGACACCTATGTCGACGTATTTTCCTATGAGCTGTCTGAGAGCATCCATTCTGCGTTTTGTCTCTGGCTTGAAGAACCTATATCCACCCCTGCCCAGGGCGTATGAGGTTACCTTGCCTAGTGAGCCGCCAACCCCAGCGGCTAGGCCGAGGAGGAGAGGGTCTAAAACCTCGCTCAGCAGGACTACGATGAAGAGATAGGGGACTGGGACGAATGGGACTATGCTTCCAAGGAGGGAGACTATGAAAACTCCCAGATACCCGTATTGTATTGCCACGCTCTCAAGAAAGGTGTATAGGTCGTTTGTCAAGCGTTAATGCATCTCCTCAACTAGACGACTGCGCCAGCTATTGGGCTTCTTTAGATGTTATTTCCCTGATAAGATTTTCGCCCAGCCGTTTGAGCTCTTTTAATCTCTCGGTTGTTTTGGCCTCCACCGACATCTTAAGCTGTGGCATGGTGTTGGAAGCTCTGATGAGGAGCCATCCATCATCCGCGTATGCCTTAACTCCATCAAGCCGCGATATCCTGAAGCCCCGTTGCTGTAAGGCTTCCGCTATCCTGTCCACCGCCTTAAACTTGATGCTGTCTGGACAGTCATACGTCAGTATGGGCGTGGTCGGGTAGTGCGGTATCTCGTCCACGATCTCCGAGAGGCGTCTGCCAGCATCGTAGACGACTCGCGACATTGTTAGCGCCGCATATATGGCGTCGTCTGTTCCCTCTATATCCCCGAAGTATAGGTGGTTGCTCTTCTCTCCCCCCAGCACGGCTCCCTCCTCGCGGACTTTCTGAAGTATGAACGCCCTACCAACCTTCCACTCTATTGGCGTAAAGCCGTTTGCCTCGGCGACTTCACGCAGGGCTGTTGTGCTATTCACGTCATAGATAATCTTGCCCTTCGTAGGCCAGAATTTGACCAGGACAGCTAGAGCCATATCACCCGTGAGGAGCCTACCCTTATCGTCTATGAATGCCGCCCTATCCGCGTCGCCATCAAACCCCACACCCAAGTCACAGCCATTCTCAACGACGATACGCTGAAGAGGCTTGAGAGTCTCCTCATTAGGCTCTGGAACATGACCGCGGAAGAAGCCATCAGGATTATCATTAATCCCTATCACCCTCATACCAAGCTCCGCGAAGAGGCGTGGAACGATATAGACAGCCGACCCATCGCTGTAGTCTACCGCAACCTTGAGCCCGTCCATCCTCCTGAACCTAGACCTCATAAACTCAATATAATCGTCAACCAGCTTAACCTCGCGGAGGCTGCCGCGTTTATCTGAGCGTATGAACGAGGCATTCTTGATTATTTCGCGGAGCTTCTCCATTCCAGCTCCCTGTGAGATTGTCGTGCCGTCTTTGAGAACCATCTTAAACCCGTTCCACTCTGGCGGGTTGTGGCTTGCGGTAACTGCTACTGCGGCGTCTGCGTTGTAGCGTTTCAGGCCGAAATACGCTGCTGGTGTAGTAGTTATTCCGCCGAAGATTACGTCAATACCAGACTCGCGCAGTCCGTCTATAAGAGCTCGGCACAGAGCCTCGCCGCTGCGCCTAACATCGCGGGTAACAAGTATGGAGCCTCTACCACCTATAAACGTGCCTAAAGCTCTCCCAACTCTATACGCTATGTCATCGTTCAAATCCTCTCCATATACGCCGCGTATGTCGTAAGCTCTGAAGATATGGTCGGCTATGCTCATAGCGCTCACCCTATCTAAAACTAGCTTTGTGAGAGCCTATTATTATAATGGTTATTGCCTTCTCACGGTATTACTCTATTAAGTAAAATATTGTATGGAGGCGGGTTAGAAACATCGTCTCCATCACCCCCATCGTCATAATCTCCGCCTATGCTATCAGCAGCCTCCGATGCCGCAGTCAAGCCCCACGATGTCCCAAAGAGCTCAAACATCCTATCACGCTCAGCGGGCTTAGGCTTACGCAGCATATTCCGAAGCCGTTTAACCTTACTATTCCTAGACAAATCCATCAAAACTATTTGAAGCGCGGGGCCAGCGGAGCGGAGTGCCACAACTAGGACAAGAAGACATAACTTATCACAAAGGAAAATACATTTTTCATTTTGGTATATTTTCTTAATTACTTAATTGCGAGTATAGAAAGATATACACCCAAAAATATTTGGTATTTTTACAACATCACCGCCATGCTTCAAACACCCTTGCATCATCCACTCCCACTATCTTTATCGCGGCATCGTGTATCCTGTATCTCCTGTTTATACCGATTAGTAGCTGTGTTATCTGCTCAACTATCCGCGTGTTTTTGAGCGCTCCCCCATCTACCGGTCTCAGCCCGTCTATCTTATAGGCTAGCTCGGCGACGCGCTTCTTTGCCTCCCTGTCATCGCCTAGTATTATCGTATCACAGCCTACTGGCTCGCTAAGCTTCGTGAGCTTCTCCGCGCTTACCGTATGGAACCCCGCAACGACTGGCGTTTGGCCTGGTATCTTGTCTCTCACCAGCTCTGCCGCCGAGCCGTAGCCGCGTAGGTCTGCCTTCAGCGGCACTATACATGACACAACTATCGTGTTGCTATTTAGGTTTGGCAGTATTGATTCGATTATTGTATCAATACCCTCAAAAGGCACGGTTAGCATGGCGATATCACAGCCGCGGACTGCCTCGCTGTTCTCCAAGCCCCTTATAGCTGCTTTTCCACTCACGAGTCGGGAAATCTCGCTGGCAGCGTTTTCCGCGCGCTCACGCGCCCTAGAGCCCACGACAACCTCAACACCAGCAAGAGCAAGCCTAGCAGCTAGCCCAAACCCAAGTCCTCCAGTACCGCCTAGCACCGCAACCCTCAAGCGAAGCACCTCAACCGCCGCAACAGCCAAATAGGGATATAGTTAAACACTTTGTCGGGCAAGATTAAAATTTTGGAAGAACCAAAATGCACATGAAGACCGATGGACGAGTCCCTCCTAGTCGTGGGAGTCATCTTCGTAATCCTGGGGCTCGCTGGAATTTACATAGCTTATTCAGGCGTCTCGGACACGCTTGATAACGGTCTCCAACAGTTCTCAGGACTGCTCCTCGCTCTTGGTATAGCTATGATTCCAGGCGGCCTCCTACGCGGTGGCCTACCCCAGCTCAGCGGCCCAAAGATAGTAGCAATACTAGCAATAATGGTTATACTCGTCTCGCTAGTTGCAACCACTGCAGCCCTCCAGATAGGACCATTCAAGAAGGTAGAAGAAGTCGGCGAAGTGAAGGAGACGCCATTCAAAGTTATAGTGAGAATAGTCCCAGGCTCTTTCAACCCACAGCAGGAAGAGAACTATGTTCCTAAGCAGATTAGAGTAATTATAGGATACAACAGCACGGTAATCTGGATCAATGATGATGTGCCGCATACAGTTACTTCTGAAGAAGACCTGTTTAACTCTGGCCTCTTCGGCAGCGGCCAGAACTGGACATACACATTCTCGCGTGAGGGGGTGTATAGATACCATTGCATACCCCACCCATGGATGCGCGGCGTGGTGATAGCTGAGGAGAACCCCGAACTCGTAGCTAGTCTTAGACAGCAGGAAGCTGGTTAACTTCCACATCAATGCGTTTTTGGTAAAGGCTTAAATCAACTGGTATAGCGCCGCCGACGAATGCGTGCCAAGCTCCATCAAGAAGAACATTTTCCCAGTATAACTTTCTCTAGGCAGGCCTCATTGCATCCTGCCCATGAAATACACGGGGTAGTGCGAGGTCTCGGTGTGCGCGTTTCTGGGCTAGGTATTGAAGGAGAGGGAATGGGAATAGGTGGCGTCGTAGCGCTATGCGGCAACCGCGCAGTATTTCCCCTCACTGCCGAGGAGTTCATGCTGGGAAGAACCCTCATCAGAAGATACCATATGAACGGTGTTTCAATAAAATTCATCGGAAGGGGGTTTGTAGATAAGCCCTACAAGAAAATACACTCAGCCCTAGCCCCGCTCTACGTTAAAAGCAGGGTATTCAGGCCGTTTTACTACTTCCTCATGGCTGCCAGGACTGTTGCGAATGTTAGGAGTAGGTTTGTGGAGGTGCGGGAGCTGGGCTATGTGGATGTAGCATATAGGGTTGACGGTAGTATGGTTAGGGTTGAGGTAGATGCCAGCTCCCTGCGGTGTAGCAGATACTTCGTGGCAAACGAGCTTTCGGGCAGACTCTTCACCAAGCTCCTGGTTGATGGCAGGGATATTGGGCGAATCCCTCCATGGATAGATTTAGACTGCGACGAGCTTGAGCTGTTTTCACCTACGCTTAAGCTTGGCATGAAGCTACGCCGCGTGGCTGGATGTAAGCTACTTGCAGGCCGCGAGGTCTTGGGAGAAAGGCTTGACTGGGCGGGCGCAAGCTACCAGCCCAATACGCGGCGCTTCTCATACGAAGTGGTGTTCAAACAGCATGACTGACGCTGTTCTAATCTTCCCCTACTTTGACGATAAGCGCTCAAGGATGTTCAAGTTCCCACCACTAGGCATAGGATACATAGCATCATACCTACGGGCACACGGCTACAGCGTCAAGATAGTTGACTGCACATTCCTAACATGGGAGAAGGCCCTTGCAGAGGCCAGGCAAGCTAAGCCACGTATCATCGGGATATACAGCATGCTCTCTATGGTTAAGCCTGCGCTGAAGCTGGCTGAGGAGCTGCGCGACGACTGTGAGCTCTTGGTTGCTGGAGGTCCCATGCCATCCGCATACCCACAGAAGTTTCTCGAAACATTTGACCTTGTAGCGCAGGGCGAGGCCGAGGAGACGATGCTGGAGCTACTACAAGCGCTAGATGGTGAGCGCAGAATAGAGGAGATACGCGGCCTCCACATATCAAAACGGGCACTACGCATAGCCGGCGTAGCCCACACAACGAACGGCGGCGGACACATCTTCACAGGACAACGACCACTCATAAAAGACCTAGACAGACTCCCATTCCCAGCCCGCGACCTATACGACAACACGGCATACCAACAATACTACCAACAAAACTACGGCTACACCATGACCTCCATGATAGCATCACGCGGATGCCCATTCTGCTGCGACTTCTGCGTAACCGAAGACTCGATCGTGGTGGGAAACCCGGGAACAGCCACAATACCACAGATAAAGACGGGGATGAAGGTTCTCACTCATACGGCATCCTTCAAAGAGGTAACCCATACCTTCAGGAGGAAATATAGGGGGAAGCTGCTAAGAATAAAGCCTTGGCTGGTTGGTCTTGAGATAAAGATAACCCCAGAGCATGAAGTATTCGCACTACCTAGGGAGGGTGTATTGAGAAATGGTAGAAAGACTAAGATAGTTTTCAACCCAGAATTCATACCTGCGCATTTACTTGAGAGCGGTGATTATCTATGCATACCGATAATAAGAAAGAATAAGCGTATAACGAGGCTGAATATAGCGGATAAGCTAGCCAGTATAAAGGACAATTATCGTATGCGAAACCTACTACCAGATGAACCCGTGGAAAGAATATATGAGCTTCATGGACAGGGAACCTCTAAAAGCGCTATTTCAAGGCTATTGGGAGTTGAGCAAGACACTGTGAAAAGGCGCTCGCAAAAGATGTACAAGGCTAGATTAGAGTATAGTAAATTGGATACGAGGTACAGCCTGAACCGACAGCGGGCTCCCGCGGAGCTTAGTGTTACTCCAGAGCTCTGCCGATTGATAGGCTATTATCTCGCCGAGGGTAATGTATCATCCCATCCTAGGCATTCTAACTCTCTCACACTTCAATTGACGTTTGACGCTCATGAAAGAAAGCTAGTTAGAGACGCTATAAGGCTGGTTAGGCGTTGTCTTAAGGTCAGGCCGATAGTAGCCAGCAACCAGAAGAATAAGACGGCGCGGGTTCAGATAAACTCGGTGGTTCTAGGCCTTTTCTTCAGCCTAATGTTCGGCGGAGGTTCTGCTGAAAAGCGGCTACCTGATGAGATGCTGTTTCTTCCCAGAAAGCTTCAGTCGGAGATTATACGCGGCCTATTCCTAGGGGATGGATACCTGCGGAGAGATGGCTCAGAATTTACATTCAAAACAGCTTCAAGAACCCTCGCCCACCAGCTCTATCTAATCCTCCTCCGCCTCCGAATATCAGCTAGCATACACATAAGACATTACAGCGGAAAAGCTAAGGCTCCATACTATGTATTCAGTATAAAGGGTAAATCGTTAAACAAACTTCTCAAAATATTAGGTATTGATGCGCGTGTTAAAATGCCTTCTGATAGTCCTGCAATATTCTATAGAAATTATCTTTTAGTGCCGATAAGAGAGGTTGAAGAAGTTGATTTTGATGGTGATGTCTATAATCTGGAAGTTAGGGATGATGAATCCTATACCGTCAATTTCTTCGCCGTTCATAATTGTTGGCGTCCTGATTACGGCCGTGTTTACCGCGTGCGGAGTCCTGAGAACGTTGTCGATGAAATGGAGGAGATTAGGTACCGTTATGGTTATGAGCGTATATGGTTTGCTGACGAGCTCTTCATAGCGAATAAGAAGCATGTTTTGAGGCTTTGCGAGGAGATTAGACGGCGGGGACTTGATGTTCTTTGGGAGTGTTTGGCGCGTGTGGATTTGGTTGACTCGGAGATAGCTCATGCCATGAGACGGGCTGGGTGCCATAAGGTTATCTTCGGACTGGAGTCAGGCGACGATAGGACGTTAAAGACGATGAACAAGCACATAACGGTTGAGCAGTCAAGACGCGCTGTGGAGACGATGGTTAAAGCAGGCATCAAGGTTGGCGCTTTCTTCATACTCGGATACCCAGGAGAGACTAATGAGACGATGCTCAACACAATAAGGTTCGCCTCCAGCCTTCCTTTGGACTACTTCTCTATCACTATACCCTACCCCCTACCTGGGACTGGGCTCTACGAGAGGGTTAAAGACAGGCTGGTGGCTGAGGAGTGGGAGAAGCCCGCCCATGGCTGGGACCATAAGCTCCTCTTCAAGCACGACTTCTCAACCGAGAAGCTACGTTATGGTATATGGATGGCCATAACGCGGGCGAAGCTCAGGAACAAGCTAGGGCCTCTCTACGCTGTGCTGAAGCCCTGGGAGATTTATACAGAGTACAAGTTTAGGAGACTCTAGATATTCCAGTCTAGACCTAACCTATCCCGAAAGAATAATAGACAGCAGAGTATAAATTTTGACAGGAGCAGAAGATATGAGCATATTTAGAAATGCAAGGTTAAAGAAGGAAATGGACTGTGAAGCTGCAGAGTATATTTCATCGCTTTCTTTTGATCATGAAATACTTAATGCAGTAATATGGGTTAATGCAGTGCACTTAAAGATATCATATGAAAAAGGTCTCCTAAAGCTTGAATATCTCCAAAAAGCTTTCAAAGCATTGAGAGATGTATATGAGAACCCTCCTAGAGAATTAGATCCACGAATTGAGGATATCCATGTATTCATTGAGCAAGTTGTGTCTAGTGCGTCTGAACATGCTGGTGGAATGCTCTCTTATGGTAAAAGTAGAAATGATGCCGTAGCCACAGCTATCAGGATTAGAGCGAGAGAATATTTTCTACAAACAGCTTTAACTGAACTATCACTAGTGGATGTATTACTAGATCCGGTATATACTCATCTCCAGAGAGCTGTGCCAGCTACTTTCGGATTCATACTCCACTCATATGCTAGCAAAATCCTAAGAAACATATCAAGTGTTATAAATATTTATGCAAGAGTAAATCTTTCACCGTTAGGGTCAGCTGCAGCAGGTTCCTCAACACCTATAGACAGGCTTAGACAAGCCCAGCTACTAGGATTCGAGGACGTAGTCGAGAATTCTTTAGACGCTACTACTTCAAGAGATTACATCTATAACAATCTTATCATATCTCATTAACTCTGCAATCACTTATTCATGTTTAGCAGAAGAGATAATACTTTACTCTACGAGAGAGTTTAACTTAATAGAGCTTCCAGATGAATATTCCTCAACTAGTAGTATTATGCCTCAGAAGAAGAACCCAGTAGTTGCAGAGATAGCTAGAACCAAGATTGGGGAAATCCTTGGCGATATGGTTAAGCTGATAATGACAGTCTCTAGACAGCCTAGCGGATACAGTCTCGACTATCAGCAGATAACACCCAAGCTATGGAATTCATTTAAAGAAGTAATGGAAACAGCTCGAATACTATCAAAGATGATTAAAGACATTAATGTTAATGAAGAAAAAGCTTTCAAAGCTTGTCTAGGCCCGATTCTACTAACCGAGATAGCCAATAGACTTGTACAAGAACACAAGCTAAGTTTTAGAATAGCTCATCAAACCCGTGCGGAACTCTCTGAAGCACTCGATAATGATGCTTTAAACAAAGAAATCTTCGAACAAGTTATCAGTAGATACATTGTGCAGACTATTGATTATAAAGAATTCCGTAGAAAGTTAGACCCGTACAAGGTTATATCTTCTTACAGAACTATAGGATCAGCAAATCCACAAGAAGTAAAAAAGATGATTGAAGTAGATCGTAGAAGAGTTGAAGGATTAAGGCAGTGGTTTAGAGACACGCTAGACAAACTCCAGAAACTATTCATTTTATCCACAACTATCTAGAAAACATATAGAACCTATCTTCCAGCACTGTTTTTGAAAAATCTAATATAATCTTTTCAGCATTGAAATCGCATGAATTTAATGTCGTCTCTAATCATTCTTGGAGCATGGTTTCTATTCATGACTCTAGTTATAATTAATGGTTAATAAGGAATGCACTGTATAAGCCAATCATTGGAGAACTCGTAGCTCTCTCGTAGCTCACCAGATCAGTTCAATAACATTCATAGCAGTTATTCTTATCCATAACATATCTTATCTTTAAACTGAATGATCTAAAACCAAATGATTCAGAAGCATTGCATACTGGCACTATCTCGCTCATGATGACTATTGTACTCGAATTCATTGCCGGACATTATGTTTTTGGAAATTCATGGGAAAACATCTTCGCAGATTATGATCTCTTAAAAGGGGAGACCCTGGAGCCTCGCTCTATTATTCATCTTTCTATCACCATACATAATAAGTAAGATTAAATAGCTTCGCCCACTACATACTGGCTCCTGCTACTATTCTCTGAGGGAAAAATACCGATATATAATTCTAAAAACGTGCTTTCTCTATTCAATAAAAATGATGTAGAAATTTGGAGATTAAGTATTCATTTGTGTTTTATTTCTTCTTTTTCTTAAGTTGTTCTCTAAGTTTCTTTGTTTCTTCCCAGTTGATGTTTAATGTCTTGGGGTCTAATACTACTCCATATATTTCTCTAGCAGTTTCCAGTGTTATGTACTCGTTCTTGACATCCATTCTGACTAGTTCAGGGTCTCTCTCGAGCGGGTCTCCCCAGCCTCCTCCACCTCCGGATCTAAGGCTCACCATATCTCCTTTCTTCAGTTTCACAGCGGCGACTTTTCTAACTATCTTGGGTTCTTCGCCTTGCTTGTAGATTACACAATAGTTTGGTGTTCCATTCATTCCGCCAGCTACACCCCATGGAGGGAACTTGTTTCTTCCAATAGATACTGTGAAAGAAGCTTCACTACATAGAACTCTATAGTCTTTAATGACTCCGAATCCTCCTCTGAATTTGCCGTGTCCTGTCCCATTTTCAATGTTTAAGCAGTATCTTTCCACGAGTATAGGCATGTGTTTTTCATAAACTTCGTTTGATGCAATATAGGTCTCTCCGTCTCCGCAAGCTACTAACCCACTTTCTCCATCCATATCGTATCCTGCACCCCAACCTCCTGCTTGAGGCTCAACTATTGCGAAGGGTTCGCCAGTTCTATCATCTATGCCCCCGAGAATCGTTGCTAGAATTGATAGGAAATGCCCAGCGGTTAACTTGTCTGGTACATGAGGGGCTAATGCTTTCCATACAAGGTCTGTTGCATAGGACATTGCTTCCCAGTAGGTTGAAGTGGGAGCTGGTTTCACAGGGTTAAATGCAGAGCCAGGTGGAGCAATAACTTTTAATGGTTTAAAGTATCCACCGCTCAAATCTGCACGCGGGTCTGTTACAGCCATGTATGTCTCTCTAACACCTGAGACCGTTGCAGGGTATGGTGATGCAATAGACCCTTTTACACTTCCACTACCAGTGAAGTCCGCTATGAATTCTTCATCTGTTATGGTTACCTTAACTCTAACGTATACAGGTTTATCTGTTAATCCATCATCGTCTAGATAGTCTTCTGCTTCAAACACTCCCTTCGGCAGTTTCTTCAAATTCAATAACGCCAGCTTATATCCATCATTAATGATCTTCTCCATAGCGTACTTGACATTTTCTATACCGTACTTCTCAATCAATTTCTCAATCCTTCTAGCCGCTACTTTCATTGATGCAGCTTGAGCTTCCATGTCACCTAATGTATGTAGTGGTAGACGTGAGTTCTCCAATATTATGTCTATTACGTCTCTATTCGGCTTACCTTCTCGGTATAATCTAACGCATGGAAACTGGGCTCCTTCTTGATATATTTCAGTAGAGTCGGATGTCCAGCTCCCGAAATGCATTCCGCCTACCTCGCTCCAGTGACCCTTATTCAATATCAATGATATTAGCTCATCCTTATAGAAGACGGGCATCGCTAATGTAACATCATTTAGATGTGTACCTGATTTGTAGGGTACATTCAAGATGTAAACATCTCCAGACTGCATTTCTCCATTCCATTTCTCAAGTACTTCTTTAGCTACGAAGTCAAGGACTCCTGAGAATCCTGGAACTCCTGGAGCTTGAGCAACTAATTCTCCTTTAGCATCTGTGATTCCTACAGCATAGTCTAACACTTCATAGATTACTGGGCTTTTAGCAGTTCTTCCGAAAGCATAAAACATTTCCTCATTAGCAGTTATTAAGCCGTTCTTAATTATTTCTAAAGTGAATATATCTTTCTTACTCATTTTACTCACCTCTTAACACGTTTACGTTTCCGTACTTATCCACTACGGCTCTCTGAGAAGCTAAGACCAGGATCGTGGATGTTGGATCCTCTATTATTGCTGGACCCTCAATTCTAAACCGTGGAGACATTTTCTGCTTATTATATACTAGGACATTTAGTTCATCACCGTTGATGTAGATTTTTCTTTCCTGCATTATTGCTTCATCTATTGAGTCGACCATGTTATTTAACTCTTTCAGTTCAAATTTCTTTACTCTGTACTCGCCTACTAAGTGGAAGTTGACTATCTCCACGGGGCTATCTAGTCTGAAAGCGTATTCTCTTTCATGATATTCATTGAATCTCTCTATTATCTTCTTGACCTCGCTATCGTTTATGTTGCTTGACGGGATAGGTACTTTAACTGTATGTTCTTGCCCGTAGTACCTCATATCAGCATATCTTTGGAGTACGATCTCCGCTACACCCAATTCTTCTTTGAAGATACTAAGCATCTTCGCTTCAAGTTCTCGGTATATTTCATTAACTCTCTTTGAAGCATTTTCTCTGTCTAGTCTAATTATCTCTGTAACTACTAGGTCATGCCTGATATCTGTTGTGAGCATTCCCCAAGCACTGAATACACCAGGCGGTATAACGGGTACAATTATCTTCTTTATCTCTAGTTCTTCAGAAATGAAGGGTGCGAACATCGGTCCAGAACCTCCATGAGCTATCAATGTAAAGTCTCTCGGGTCGTAACCTCTCTGCACAGAGACTACTCTTATAGCGTAGGCTGCATTTTCATTTGCAAGCTTGATTATACCTTCTGAAGCTTCTTCAACAGATATATTGTAATGGTCGGCAATCTTTTCTTTAATAGTTTTTGCTGATAGTTCCCTGTAGATCTTCATTGCTCCTCCGAGAAGATATTCTGGATTGATTAATCCGTTGACCACGTATGCATCGGTAACAGTGGGTTCTTTTCCACCCTTCCCATAACATGCTGGACCTGGATATGCTCCAGCAGCTTTAGGTCCTACTCTCAAGTTCCCTATTTCATCAATCCATGCAATACTTGTTCCACCATTACCAATCTCAAAAGTGTCAACTACTGGAACTCTTACTGGATAACCTGCAGTGAACCTGGTTCTTTCTACATAGTATTCTGTGTGGACTCTGGACGTCAAGTCTTCCACTAAGCTTGCCTTGGTTGTTGTGCTTCCTCCGTCAAGTATAATCACATTCTTCTCGCCGATTAGTTTAGCAACATGAATTCCACCTATAACTCCTGCTACTGGACCTGACTCAATAGTGTAGATGGGATACTTCTTTGCGAAGTCAAATGATGCTACACCTCCACTTGAAAGCATAACGAATGGTTTTCTACTGAAGCCATGTTTAATGAATTCACTTTCAAGTTTCCCTAAGTATTTTTCAAGTTTAGGCTTAACGTAAGCATTTAAGACTGCTGTAGCTGTTCTTTCATATTCTCTCCATTCACGGGTTATCTCATGACCTAGAGTTATCGGTAGATCAGTACTCTTACGAACTATCTCTCCAGCTTTTATTTCATGGATAGGATTTGCATAAGAGTTTATGAAGCTGATACAGATGCTTTCAACACCTTCCCGGAGAAGTTTTTCCATAGCTTTCTTAACGTCTTCCTCGTTTAAAGGTTTAAGGATTGTTCCATCAGACATAATTCGTTCATCAACTTCGAGTCTAAGATATCTTGGAATGAGAGATTGAGGCTTCTTATATCTAAAGTTGTACATGTCTCTTCTATTAGATCTCTGAAGCTCGAGTACGTCTCTATATCCTTTTGTTGTAATTAATCCTACTTTTGCACCTTTACGTTCAATAATTGTATTTATGACTAATGTCTGCCCATGAATTATTGAGTACACTTTCGAGAAGTCTACCTTACTCTTCACTACAGTGTTTAATACTCCTATAGATGGGTCGTGAGGAGTTGTCTCATCTTTCACCCATACGAATTCACCTGTTTCATCATCGTATGCAACGAGGTCTGTAAAAGCACCTCCAATATCTATACCTACACGATACACCATAATTGAAATCACTTGCTAATAATTAATCACAATTTATTAAGGATTATGTTAAGGATTATGATTGTTTCCATATTAAACTTTATATATACATATATTATTGGTAAATCCTCTTGAGAAGATTATGAGAAGAGGGAAAACTAGTTTAAGGTTTGGATCTTTTTCGGCTAATACAAAAGGTGTCAGTAAAGCCGCTATCGCCGTCGTGGTAATCATCATAATAATCGCAGCAGCAGGTGTAGCCTACTTCTTAACACTGCCTCCAGCCACAACACCTACAACAACTCCGACAACACCTGCACCCACCCCAACAATACCTACTACTGTAGCAACTACTCCGACGCCAACCGTTACACCAGTTAAAGAAAGGCTTCTAAGAATTTCATTCGCTAATGTTCCCTACATGGATCCAGCTGTTGGATCTGATGAAGCCAGCTCAGTATACTTCATAAATGTATATGATACTCTGGTTTATCCAACTAAAGAGGGGATGGTCAAGCCCCATGTTGCTGAGAGATGGGAAGTTTCCGAGGATGGTTTAACATGGACATTCTATTTGAGGAAAGATGTAAAATTCCATAGTGGTAGAGAATTAACAGCTGAAGATGTAGTGTTCTCACTGAAGAGGATGATTATCATAGGAGAAGGATACGGTTACCTCTTCAAGCCATATGTAGACCTTGATAAAACACAAGCCTTGGATAAATACACAGTACAAATTGTTTTAAAGAAACCGTTCGGCCCA
Source organism: Candidatus Pelearchaeum maunauluense (assembly GCA_030059675.1). Taxonomy (GTDB): domain Archaea; phylum Thermoproteota; class Nitrososphaeria_A; order Caldarchaeales; family Caldarchaeaceae; genus Pelearchaeum; species Pelearchaeum maunauluense. Next base: position 42,518 of record JANVYQ010000008.1, read on the forward strand.
TTCTTGATAACGTTAGTGAGACTGTATATAGTTGATAGTGAATTAGTCAAGCAACATATTGCTGAGGGACCATATGGGGACATGGGTGACTATGGTAAGAATTGGCTAATGGCTGGGGAAAAAGATGCAGGTTCCGGACCCTATAAACTGTATGAATATAAGAGGGGAGAATCAGTAACATTAGCCAAATTTGATGACTACTGGGGTGAGACAGCACCGAATGCTCCAACGAAGGTGATAATGTATGGTTTCACTGAGCCGACAACTATACGTACAATGATAGAGAAGAGAGAACTAGAGATTACAGACCAATGGCAGCCCTTGGAGAATTATGAGGCCATGAGTAAGATACCTGGCGTAGAGATTGTAAAAGTTCCACAAGCAATGACTTTCTACATAATGCTTCACACAAAGAAGCCTCCAACAGATGATATTCATGTTAGAAAAGCAATAGCATTAGCATTCGATTACGAAACAGCTATCTCAGACATACTGCCGTATGATAAGAGACCAGCTGGTCCAGTACCAAGCATACTTCCAGGTGCCGACCCAACCCTTAAGCCAATAGAGAGAAACATAGAGGCAGCAAAAGAAGAACTTAAGAAGTCCAAGTATTGGGGTGAGCTTGACAAGTACCCGATTGAGTATTGGTGGATCGCTGAAGTCCCATGGGAGGAGAGAGTAGCATTACTCTTCAAAGCGAATATGGAGGAGATAGGATTAAAAGTGAATGTGGTTAAAGTGCCATGGTTATCGGTTGTAGAAGGTATGACGAAGATGGAGACTACTCCGAATGCTGTATCAATATTCGTTATCGCACACTATGCTGAGGCAGGTTCCATACTCTCTTCAAGATATCATTCACAATCGACTGGAACATGGGAGCAGGGTGAATGGCTAATGGATCCCGAGATAGACACTATGATAGAAGATGCACTCGGCACAATAGATTTCAACCAGAGAATGCAGAAATATTATGAGATACAGAGAAAACTAGTAGAATTATATCCCTCCGTGTACGTGTATGAACATGTCGTATTGAGAGCCTACCAAGCAGCATACGTAGATTACCCTGCCGCTAGAGGAGAAATCATCCCAGTAGGAGAATATGAGTTAGACTTCCGATGGTTCCAAGTCTTCCCAGAGAAGATGCCTAAGTAAGCGCTTAAACGAAATCCTTATCTTCCATTTTATTTTTTATGATGTTTATGGGGTGATTATGTTGAGTAAGATTTTATACATTAATCCTGTAGGTACAGATATCTTCGATAAACCTATGAAAGAATACCTAGACCAGTATAAGAATCCTGACACCGTATTAGATGTGACATCATTTAAAGTCGGACCACACCACCTAGAATACTATTCATATGATGCAATCGTTATACCATACATCTTGGAAGAAGTAAGGAAGGCAGAGAAAAACGGGTATGATGGATGCGTTATAGGCTGCTTTTATGATCCAGGCTTAAAAGAAGCTAGAGAAGTGAGTAACATTATTGTAACAGCACCATTAGAGTCTTCGACATGTCTTGCATTATCTCTAGGAGAGAAATTCTCTATAATAGTCGGTAGAAAGAAGTGGATACCATTGATGATGAATAGAGTGAAAGAATATGGATTAGAGGATAGATTGACTTCTTTCAAGGATGTGGGCTTAGGAGTGCATGACATACATAGAGATGAGAAAGAGACTGAGAGAAGATTATACAATGCAATAGAGGAGAGCCTCAGAGAGGGAGCTGAAGTTATAATTCTTGGATGTACAGCTTTCTTCGGATTCTTTAAGATAGTCCAGGAAAAATACAGAGTCCCAGTAATAGATCCAATAATCGCTTCGGTGAAAAATGCTGAGCAACTGATAAAATTAAAGAAATTATGTGGATGGACTCATAGTAAGATATGCACATATGAACCTCCACCGACTTCCGAACTAATCTCTTGGAATCTTAAAAGCCTAATATAATTCAGAATACCGGAAAGATAGAGAAGAATTAATAAGGTAACCATGAAAATAGGCGAAGTTAGAGCATGACTGTAGAAAACGTGACAACTTCAACAAGGTTACAAAAAATACTCGACAACTACTATGTTAGAAAAATACTTTTAAGTATCGTAACACTTTTCGGCATCTCTATACTGATATTTACTATAGCAAGAGTTCTTCCAGGCGACCCGGCAAGGCTTGCTCTAGGCCCTAGAGCTCCTGAAGATGTAGTAGAACAGTATAGGAAGCTTCTCCGCTTAGACCAGCCAATCTATGTCCAATATTTTTATTGGCTTCTAGATGTCTTTAACGGTAGATTCGGATTATCATTAGTGACTTTTAGAGATGTCCTCACAGATATTATAGAATTCATCCCAGCTACTGTCGAGTTAATAATATTCACACTGATTATCGATGTAATAGGTGCACTCAGTTTAGGAGTGATTAGTGGTAGAAAGCCTAACTCTATAATTGATAACGCTGTGAGGATCTTTGCTTATGCTGGTATAGCTATACCATCATTTGTCTGGGCAATTATACTGCAGCTTGTCCTTGCTAACTGGCTGGATCTACTTCCAGCGTATGGTAGGCTGAGTTTAGGGATTGAAGTAAACCGTATAACTGGACTCATAACAGTAGACGCATTACTAAATGGGAATTTAGTAGCATTTGCTGATGCTATAACCCATTTAATAATTCCTTCTCTATCCCTTGCAATAGGCTCTATAGCACAGGAAGCACGAATATTAAGAGCGAACTTGATTGAAAACATAAACAAGGATTACATCTTAAATATGTATGCTCACGGTATTCCAAACTCTATAATCTTCTTTAAGTATGCTCTTAAACCTTCAATGATACCAACCGTTACCATTATGACTCTTGACATGGCCTCTACGCTTGGGAACGCATTCCTAGTTGAATTGATATTCAATTGGCCTGGACTTTCAAGGTATGGTATCACAGCTATGTTGAGAAAAGACTTGAATGCTATAGTTGGAGTCGTATTAGTGATAGGGCTGGCTTACACGATCGCATCAATAATCATAGATCTACTAGTCTCCTATCTAGACCCACGGGTTAGGTATAAGAGGTGAAAACCTTGAGCGGGACTACCACCTCTGAAGTAAAATTTTCTGAATTGGAGAAGAAGATTAAGAGAGAGAATTGGAGAAGAATATGGTTTAGATTTAAGAAGAGTAAATTGTCCGTCATAGGCTTATCAATGATTTTGATACTCTTGTTTATGGCGGTTTTCGCAGAATATATTGCACCTTATCCTTCCCATGCAGGTCTCTACATAGCATTCAAGAACGCTTACAAACCTCCATCACTGGAACATATTCTGGGAACAGACATGTATGGTAGAGACGTATTCAGTAGGATAATCTTCGGATTCCGATATGCTTTCATGATGATCGGGTTAGTCTTGTCAATTGTCGTCCCTACAGGTGTTATACTAGGATTAATAGCTGGATACTATAGGGGCACATTCATCGAGACAGTAATAGTGAGGCTATCCGACATATTCATATCTTTACCACCTCTTGTCTTAGCTTTATCGATAGCTTCGATACTTGAACCCAATATATTCAATTCCATGTTAGCTGTCTCATTAATGTGGTGGCCATGGTACGTTAAATTAACATACTCTATGACAGTATCACTTCGAAACGAGCCATTCATACTTGCTGCCGAGTCTCAAGGAGCATCCACTCTACATATACTCTTTAGAGAACTACTCCCAAACGAGCTAGGAACAATCCTCACTAAAGTCACTCTAGATGCTGGATGGGTTATACTCATAGGAGCGGCCATTAGCTTCGTTGGACTGGGAGCACAGCCGCCAACGCCCGATCTTGGTACAATGGTTTCCGAATATAGTAAGTATCTTCCAGAATACTGGTGGATGAGCTTAGGACCTGCTGCAGGCATAGTATTAATCATACTCGCTTTCAACTTACTTGGAGACGGTATTAGAGATGTATTCGCAGGTGAATGAGAATGCTACTCGAAATCAATGATTTGCATGTTTATTACAAGAGTTACTGGTACATTCTTAAAGTATTGAATGGCGTATGGTTAAGAGTAGACAAAGGTGAGCGTGTAGGGATAATAGGCGAGTCTGGAAGCGGGAAAACAACTCTCCTAAAATCAATTCTTAAGATACTTCCTCAGAATGGCATTATACCAAGAGGTGAAATAAGATATGACGGTAAGAATATTTTGAAGCTTGGTGATAATGAACTTACAAAGATTAGGAGGAAGGAAATAGGTATCATATTTCAAGATCCCATGGCAGCTCTCAACCCAGTCTTCACAATTAGGGAACAATTATATGACATTATAAAGCATAAAATGATGATTGAGGGACATAATCCATCAAGCAGAGAACTACATGAACAAGCTGTAAAAATATTAAATGATGTTAGACTACCTGACCCTGAAAGAGTACTAGAATCCTATCCATTCCAATTAAGTGGAGGAATGAGACAGAGGGTCATGATAGCGATGGCATTAATATCTGCGGAGAAGCTACTGCTAGCAGATGAACCGACAACAAACCTCGACGTAACTATTCAAGACCAGATCCTCAAACTCATCCACAAACTTGTAATAGAGAAAAATCTAAGTACCATACTTGTCTCACATGCTCTCGGAATGGTTTATCAGATGACTGATAGAGTATTCGTATTATATGCGGGAGATATTATGGAAGAAGCTGGAACGAATGAATTATTCAATCATCCTAAACACCCGTATACACAGCTGCTAATATCAAGTACCCCTAGACTTAGCTCTGTCGGAGTAGGAGAAGGAATAAAAGGAAAGATCCCTGACTATCGTAACCCCCCGCCTGGATGTAGATTTGCACCTAGATGTCCCTATGTAATGGATAAATGCATCAACATGAAGCCGGGGAAGATACAAGTAAACAAGGATCATGTAGTCTCATGCCACTTGTATGATTAAGAGGTGATTATATGAATAATGATACAATTTTAAGTGTTTCAGATCTAAGAAAATACTTCACAACTGCGGAAGGTGTTGTTAGAGCAGTTGATGGAGTAAGCTTTAACGTAAAACATGGTGAAACACTAGCACTAGTCGGTGAGTCAGGATCAGGAAAGACAACTACAGGTCACGTTATAATGGGTTTTTATCCACCTGATGGTGGAAAAATAATCTACAAGGGAGCATACGAGTTATCAATTCCAATGAAGAAGAGACCTCTAGAGTTAAAGAGAGATATACAGATAGTCTTCCAAGATCCTGGCACCTCACTAAACCCGAAAAGATTGGTTAAAGACATTATTAGCCTACCTCTCCTAGTTCATCGAATCGTCGATAAAAGTAGGGTATATGAGAAAGTGGCGGAGCTACTTGAATATGTTGGACTAAGTGAGGAATACATGTTCAGGTATCCCCACGAACTTGGTGGAGGAGAGAAACAGCTCGTAGCTATAGCTAGAGCTCTCGCTCCCAACCCATCTTTCATCATTCTCGATGAATCAACATCAGCTTTAGACGTATCTTCACAAGCAAGAGTACTCAACACACTTGTTAAGATCCAGAATGAACTTAAGCTCACATACCTATTGATAACACATGACCTAGGAGTTGTTAGGAATATCTCTCAACGTGTTATGATAATGTACCTGGGGAAAATATATGAAGAGGCACCTACGGAGGACTTCTTCAAGTCACCTATGCATCCATATACTCAGATGCTCTTGTCATCTATTCCTACATTATCCGAAGAAGATGAAAAGATTAAACCAAGAGGTATAGAATCAGTAGGTGAGATACCGAGTGCAGTTAAGCCTCCGAGCGGATGTAGATTCCATACGAGATGTCCCTTCACTAAGCAGATATGCATGGAAAAAGATCCTCCAGACATAGTAGTAAACAACAATCATATAGTTAGATGTTGGCTCTACGCGTGATCGTTACACCAACATCATGACTCACTTCTAGTATCAAGTATAATCTTCGATGTATAATGATTTAGGCAGTGTTGCGAGGTTGATATATCCCATTTTTGATACTACAATATTGTCTTCTAGTCTAACGCCGAAGAGGTTTGGGAGATAGATTCCTGGTTCAACTGTAAAGACCATTCCGTTTTTTAGTAGCTCGGTATTTCCTGTTTTGATGAAGGGTGGTTCGTGAACCTCTAACCCTAGACCGTGTCCAGTTCTATGTATAAAGTATTCCCCGTAACCTTGTGCCTCGATTGTTCTTCGCGCAGCTATATCAACCTCCTCTGCTTTAATATTTTCTCTAATAATATCCAATGCGGCCTGCTGAGCTCTCAACACTATATTGAATATTTCTAGCTGCTTGCTTGATGGAGTACCACATACAATGGTTCTAGTCAGATCTGAATAGTATCCTTGATATCTAACGCCGATATCCAGAACAACTATATCGCCTTTATCGATTATCTTATTTGTGGGTTCCTGATGGGGTAACGCAGAATTACTGCCACTCTGTACTAATGCGAAGGGTACTTCTTCGGCTCCAAGCTCGAGGGCATAATTCTTTATATGCATCATTAATTCTTTCTCCCGGATACCTGCCCTGACATTCTTAATCGCATCCAACAAGACTTGATTGTTTTTCTCAGCAGCTTTCTTTAGAATATCAACCTCCTCCAATTCTTTGATCTTCCTCATAGAATATATTAAATCATCAATTAGAGAATACTCTATGTTTGTAAGCTTGCTGATGAGGGGGTACACATACTTGAATTGTATTGTTTCTTCAATACCTATCTTCAATTTTCTACTTCTAGAAAAAATATTTTCGAGTATATTGATTGGGGACTCTGTATCGCTGTAGCTTACTAATTCGAAATCCCTTAATCTACATTTCTCCTCCACTCTCTTCTCCTCTAACTTGGGTACTATAAGCAGTACTCTATCCTCATCTTTACGTATTATTAAAGTAATCAATCTTTCGAGAGAGATCGCACTATATCCTGAAAAGTAGAGCATGTTAGGCTCAGAAGTAACCATTATGATATCTATAGCTTTGTCCTCCATTAATCTTCTAATCTTTCTAACTCTATCTTCATACATTCTAAACCGCCTACCTTGGAGGAGAGAGTATCCATAAAATTCTAGCTGGTTTACTGCTGAGGTTTACAGTATAGTGGGGGGTTCCTCTCTTATTGTACATTACCATTCCTTCTTCTAGTTTAATAGATTCCTTATCTGTCCCGAAGGTTACTTCTCCAGATAATATGTATGCGAATTCATCGTTTTCGCTATGAATACTGTAGCCTTCCTTCGGAAGCCTCACACCTGGAGAAATCTCAAGAATACCTATCTCTAATTTATCAGTCTTCAAGATTGATACAGCATTGTCTTTAGCGTTGTCCCATAGTTTTCCATCTATCGTTTGATAAACTATTTTAGCATTCATACATACATCAAGAAGTTAAACATGATTTAAACATTCGCCTTTAGTAAGACCTCTCATGATGGGGGAAGATTAGGATGGGAAGCCTTATACATTTGTACATGCATTGTAGAGATACGTGGAGAGTGATTCACTGTGAGTAGAATAAGAAGAGGTGGATACTGGAACAAGATCGCCATAGTAGATCTCTCTAAGAAGCTGGTAAAGTATCTCGAGTTAAATGACTCTATATGTGGTAAGTTTATTGGCGGAATCGGATTAGGGGCAAAACTCCTCATAGACAATACTCCTCCGGGAATCGGCCCATTCTCTCTAGAAAATTTAATCATTTATACTGTTGAACCTGTTGAGGGGCTGGTTCTACCTAGCGCTGCTAGAATGGCTGCTGTCTTCAAGTCTCCACTGACAGGATTCTTCGGTGAATCATTGTGTGGAGGATACATTGGTACGGAGCTTGCTAAAGCAAGTCTCGACGCAATAATAGTATCAGGCCAGTCGCCTGACCCTGTCTACTTGTTAATACAAGACGGGACTGTAGAAAATTAAGAATGCTTCATATCTATGTGGTCTAGACACATATGCGACTGAGAAAGAGTTATGGAGTGAACTCGGAGAAGTAATGACAGCATGTATAGGACCTGCTGGAGAAAATTTGGTGAGATTTGCATGTATAGTTCATGGTCTTTACATGCATGAGAGAAAGAAGCTTAGAGGGGGATTCTTCGGTAGAACGGGCGGAGTACCCACAAGATACTATGAAGGTGGAAGCTTCGAAGCCTATGAAAAGATTGGTCCAGAAACTTTTAACAAGTTATATGTAAAAAGAGGATTACATGTTTCGCTTGCCCAGTAGCTTGCGGTAGACACTCTGAAACCTCGGATGGATTGCAGACTGAGGGCCCTGAATATGAAACATTGTTCGCTCTAGGTCCACTCCCATACATAGATAACTTACAGACAATAGTGGAAGCAAATGATCTTGCAAACAGGCTTGGAATGGATACTATAAGCACGGGGAACGTCATAGCTTTCGCAATGTACTTCCTCGTCATCACTATGTGCATCCTAAGTTGACGTCAGGTTATGTTTGTCAGAGAATCGTCAAAAAATTAAATCATCAAAATTAGATCAAAAGTAGGATTGTTGGGGTAGTGATCTGCTGGGATGTCCGTAGCCATGCGCATAATATACGGCTACATATCAGACTACGTTGAATCGTTAAACCCTAACGAAACATAGGTTAAGTTAAGCCCTGCTAAGAAGCTAGTTCTTAAGCTGCTAGGTGCTGTGAGGTTAGAGACTGTCTACGTTAAGACACCTATCGGTACTGAGGGTGCGGTTAGTATTTACCTAGTTAGTGCCCGAGCTGCAGCCAGCTCTACACAGACTACCCCACGGCTACACGCAGTTCCTGCAATGCCCTAAGTGCAGCACGAGAACATACCCCTAGGTGATGCGTAGTGGTTAGGGATAGGCAACTATACGTAGCCGCGTTTAAGGAGCTCATAGACGAAGTCATCAGAGAGAACAGGAACGATCCTCAGAAAGCAAAAGAGCTAATAATCAACGAAGTACTTAGAGAAGCAAAGAAAGCGTTCAAGCCAGAGGAATATGAGGTTATTAAGCAGTACACATTAAGTAGGTTAAGGGAGTTAGGTTATGGATATTAACGTTTTGTTGGTTAATAGTACTTTCGGTAGGCTTGTAAGTGGTAGTGGGCAACATGTATACATGCTCTGGAAGCACCTTAAAGATAAAGTGAATTTCGAGGTATGGAATGTTGAGAATATCGGTTACATAAACATCCCCAAGCTTAAGAGCATAACCTTCTACCTAAGAGCTAAGAGTAAGGAAATCCCTAAAGACATTGACATAATCCACATCCATAACCCAAAGTTTGCAGGGCTCTTCAGGAAGGGTAAAAAGAACATTCTTACAATTCATGGAGAGTATGGGGGGAACTAGAGTTACAGTATGGTTTCCTAGCAAAACCAATTATCAAGTATATCGACAGAAACGTGAAGAGAGCTGATGTAATAACGACAGTCTCTCCTCACTGGTCTAGACTTTATGGTTGGAAGTGGATCCCCAACATGGTAGAGCTATCGGAAATCCGCGGCGTTAAGCCAGCCGATGAGAGTTACCTGCTGTTTGTTGGGAGGGATGACCTAGTAAAGGATTACCCGTTGTTTAGAAGAATAGCGAGAGAAGCTTATGAAAAACTCGGGATTAAGTCACTAGCTTTAGGCGTGGTAAGGGGTGACACGGAGTTTCTGAAGCACGCGAAGGTGGCTTGGGAACATGTAATAAGCTTCATGAAGTCAGCCCACGTATTGGTCATAACTTCAAGGTATGAAGGGTTCCCAACCACCTTGCTAGAGGCGTGGGCTTCTGGATGACCTGTTGTGGCAAGGGAGATCCCGCCACTAGCTGAGCTCCAGAAGCTCTACCCAGGCTCAATGCTCCTATTCGACGGCACCGTAGAGTCTGCATTGTCGAGGATACGCTCTCTACCCCACGAGGATGTTAGGAGGCGTGTTGTAGAGAGCGGACTACAGGTAGTAAAGAACTTTGATGCTCCTATAGTGGCAGAGAAGTATTATAGACTCTACAAAGAGGTGATAAGCTAATGATACTTGATGTGGGTAGTGGGCACAACCCTAGGGGAGACGTAAACGTAGACCTATACAGAGATTGGACACCACATACATTTGGCAAGAAAGTAGTGAGGAAGAATCTGGTGCAAGCCGACGCTCACATGCTTCCTTTTAGGGATTCGTGTTTTGATGTGGTTCTATCTTTCCACCTGTTGGAGCACTTAGATAATCCCATACAAGAGTTGCGAGAGTTCGAGAGGGTAAGCAGACATAGAGTAATAGTAGCTGTTCCACACCCCATTCACGAAATAATTGTAAGACTATTTGGCAAGCCAAATCCTAAACATAAATGTTTTTTCTCCTAGCTTTTTTAAGAAGAGGGGTTATAGTGTGCGGTTTAGAAAATATAGGATTTCCCTTTTTAGGGGTAGACTGAAGATTCCCTACCCTATCTGGATAATAGCTGATAAGGTGATAGCATGAGGCTGTTAATTTTGGGTCTTGACGGGTTAGAATATAAGCTGGTTGAAAGATGGAACCTCGAAGTTTTCAAGCAAAAAGTCTACGGCAAGCATGACGTGTCGTTTTTCAGGAACATATTTACTTCGATAGTTTGGGCTAGCTTCTTACTGGGAGAGAATGCGGAAAAACTTGGATTCACGGTTGAAAGTCTTAGGGATAGACATGTACCACAGAAAGTCAGACCCTTGTGGAAACTACGGAGAAGGCTCATAAAAAGGAGTCTAGGCAGTTTCAAGCCCTTATAGGTAATTCTATAATGGATGAACCCATGAGGAGCCCCGAGGCTGATGAATCCCAAGACCTACGCATGCCCATGAAAGACTACGCAGGTCAGAACCCGCACTTCTCAGGGTCGACCATCCTCTCCATCGTTCTCCTCTTCTTGTTTCTTGCTGCTCTCCTTAGCGGTGTCCCGCACTGCGGGCATCTTAGGGATTCTGTCTTCAGGTACTCACAGCAGTGTGAGCAGTACCTGTATCCCTGGCTGTATGAGCTTCCTCCCAAGCCCGCCTATCTCCACGCCTTTAACGCAGGTATATGAGCGTAGCGCCCGCCGCGCGTGCTAGCCAATCCTCGCGTATATATTCTTGGCGCGCTCCATTATCTGCTGCCTCTTCTCCTCGCGCGTGTCCATTATCCTGACCAGCCTGATCGCGGCTGGGCATCTCCTCACCGTGTCAACCTGCTCTATGCCAGCCGCCATGAACGCGGCCTCCGCCCTGCTCGGCGAGACAGGTATCTCCAGCCTACCGACAGTCTCGCCATCCCTATACCATATCTCCAGTCTGCACCTCCCCGCGCTTCCACGCTCCTGCATCTCCCCCAGCGAGTAGCCTGGGATAGCCGGCGCGTTGAACACGGCACCGTAGATATCCTCACGCCTAACATCCCTGCCCCTAACCCTCACCTCGAACACCAGCACCGTGTGATGCCCGTTCTTCCTAGCTATCCGCGGCATCGCCGCGTTAGCATGTGCGGAGCCTAGTATAAGCTCTAGGGGCCTCCCAAGCGTATATCCACGCACCCCAATAATCTTTCAATTCCTTTTTGGATTTCTGATGCTCTGATATTATATGCTGGATGACCTCGTCTATTAGCGTCTTTCAATTCCTTTTTGGATTTCTGTTATTTTTATATTTTATACACGAGGTCCCAGTATCAGCTAAGACAACTCCACTAACAGCTAAAGTCCCGCCAATTCCACTATTCGCCAAGTGCAATGGAGCCATTTCTAAGCACATTTTATATCCCTCCTTGTTGAGCGGGTGTCAAATCTTCACTCCTTTTTGCTTTAAAAAATAAGGAGGGTTGAGCCATGTAGTAATGTGTCAAATCTTCACCCCTTTTCGCTGATGGATGTCACGCAGCATCCACAGCCGCACCAGCACGCATCCTCTTTCTTCTCTTTCTCAGCCCTTACTTTCTCTATCGGCATGGCTGTCACCTGCGTAAATTATTTACATTTGAAAGTATTTATACTTTCAAGAGGAAAGTAAAGAAAGTCACTTTACGGGGGGATAGTGAGATGGAAAATAACATGCCATTCAAATGCTCAATGGTGAAGAAACCCGGTGACCTTTGCCCATGCAGTCTGGAAGGCGTGATGAGCATTATTGGAAAGAAGTGGTCGATTCTCATAATTGGTACGTTAGGCAATCACAGGAGGCTAAGATACAACGAATTGCAGGAGAAATTGGGAAAGATCAGTCCTAAAACACTTACCGCAAGACTGAAGGAATTGGAGAGTATAGGGTTAGTAGGCAGACAAAGCTTTAACGAAATTCCTCCAAGGGTTGAGTATTTCTTGACTGAAGAGGGAGAAAAGTTGTTTAATTCGTTGCTCCCTCTTATAAGATGGGCGATCGAAAGAGATCATAGATCTTTCAATTTCTTTTTGGATTTCTGAGACCCCATGTTTAGTTAAGAATGAAATGTTGTGTGAAATCTTTCAATTCCTTTTTGGATTTCTGGTACCATTAGGGGTATTGGCTTCATTTCACCACCTCCTTCTTAAAGAAAAAAATTAGGGGGCTGGGACTGTTGCCTCGGCTCCCCATCCCCCCTCATACCAGCTGCCCCCGCATTCGGGGCAGATTTTCTCGCCGTATGGGCCTTCACGGGGTTTCACCCTCTGGCCGCAGTAGGGGCATGGTTCCTTCATATCTGCACCCTCCCTTTCAATTCCTTTTTGGATTTCTGCTAAACAAATAATTAACTTTCAACAACAACACGTTCACTTTCAATTCCTTTTTGGATTTCTGCTCAACCTCGTACACCACGCCCTCAAAAACAGTAATATTCTTTCAATTCCTTTTTGGATTTCTGTCACGTAGAATCTGTATATGCTGGCGAATGTGTTGATGTTCTTTCAATTCCTTTTTGGATTTCTGGAAGAGCATAGGCCGCGGGTAATACTAAGCGAGCCAGAAGTAAGCTTTCAATTCCTTTTTGGATTTCTGAGACGTCAGGTGGAGGGGGGCCTGAACACCAAGACATTTATTAGCTTATGGCTGGAGCTCCCATGCGCTATATCTTACGGCGCCTGCAAGTTAGCGACTTGAGCGCGTACGTGTATTTCCCAATAGTTGCCTGGCCGTTCTTCTCTAGACGCTCCACCAGCTGGGCTGGCGCCTGATCTAGGAAGCACCACTCGCCTGATCCTGATGGATAGGGCCTCCAGCTAACTCTGTCAAGCATAGCCTCGAGAGCATCCGCAGGTTCCTAAGCTCGCGTTCCAGCTCAGCTATCCTATCGTCGACATACCTCAGGACATCCTCGTTTTCAGCCATGCCGCATTACCCTGCACCTGCTACGGGCTCATATTAATGGGCTATGGCCTAAACGCCTCTCCTGTCCTGATGTTCCTCATCTCTATCCTTCCCCGCTTTTCGGCCAGAGCCACTACCGGCTCTGCGCCGGCCTTCTCCGCCAGCTCGAGAAGAGGCTCCACCTCGCTGTACCTCACGTAGGCCCTGCTGTACTTGCACTCCACTAGGACGCTTCTACCCGCCTTCATGCATACGAGGTCTACTGGCTTGCTCCTCGCGCTTCTCACGACGACCCATCCCCTCTTCAGGAAAAGGTCTCTTACAATATACTCTAGGCGCCTGCCCTTCCTGTAGCTCATCCATAGCTATTCACGCCGGGCTTGGATATAAGCAGGTGCGGCCTGCTAGCCGATGACTCCAACAACGTCGTGGACGAGCATGTTTGTCGAGCCTGACTCGTCGCGGAATATGCTGGCTCTCACCCTGAGGACCCTGCCCTTCTTGATATAGTCGCGCGGGCCTGAGTACATTCCCGAGTCAAGCCTTGCTCTGAACCTGTCGTTTACTATCACTATCGCGTAGCCCGGTAGTATCTTCTCGACCTCTATGGTGTATATGTCTCCCTGCGCCTTCTTCGAGCTGCTTCTGACCGCTGCCTTGCTCATTATCCTGTTGCCGCTCCTTGTTATCGCCTCCTTCTTCTCTAGGTACTTCACCGCCTCCGCCACAACGTCGGGCTGGTACTCCTCGAGCTGCTCCAGCAGCTCGGCCTCGCTCACGCCCCTCGTGGAGCTCTTGAGGATGATCGTGTAAGCATCCTTGGCGCAGTGGTAAACATCCCTGAAGCTCGGGCCTGGCTTCCTGGCTTTCTGCCGGGGGCTCTCCACGGCGCGCGGCTCCTCAATCTCAATCACCTCCTCGCGCTGCGGCTCCTCCACCCGTATCGTCTCCCCAGCCGGGACGGCCTGTACCTCTATCTCATGCTCCTCCGCGCGCCAGGGCCATGGCTCGCCTGCCGCGGGCTTTGGGCCGCGCCTCTCTAGCTTGATGCCCTCAAGCCTCTTGGCTACCTGCGTAAGGACGCGCGTCATCTTCCTAGCCCGCTTGTAGCCCTCGCTGAAGTAGTACTCGTCCACCGTGCCCTGGGTGAGCAGTATCGTCACCTTTCCGGGTAGCCGCCTGCCCGTTCTCCCCCTTCTCTGTATGTATCTTATCCCCGATACCGCTGGCTCGTAGAATATGACGTATCCGCACTCCGGTATGTCCAGCCCCTCCTCGCCGATGGCTGTTGCTGCGAGGATGTTGAACTCGCCCCTCCTAAACCTGTTCAGCGTGTTTATCTGCTCCTGCTGGCTCATCCTGGGGCCTGTCTTGCCCTCCGCCTTTCCGATGAACAGCTCAGCTCTGAGGCCCTTCTCGCGCAGCCTCTCGACGAGTATCTCCGCGGTGTGCCTGATGTTGGCGAACACCATTATCCTGTCTTCTGGCTTCTCCCTGAGGTGCTGGTCTATCAACGCGGCGATCACCTCCATCTTTGGGTGGTCTACCGCGCACCTCTCAGCCATCTCCACTAGCCTCGTGAAGTCAGGCGACCTGGCCAGCATCCTGTGGCTCTTGAGCTCGGACTTCTCCACCTCCCTAAGGTATTGGCGGAGGGAGTACACGTGCTGGCTCTCTACCAGCTCGAGCGCGTGGTATATGCTTAGTATTGTTGAGCATAGCGCCATGTAGTGCAGGTTCTCTCCCCTGACGCCCGAGTCTATCTCCGCTCTAAGCCTGGCCATGAGCTGGACTATCACCTTCCTGTTGATGTTCTCTAGGGGCATCCTCAGCAAGCCGAGGCGCTGTAGCTCCTTCGCGCGCTCCTCTATCATCGCCTTGACGTGCCTGCGTATGGACTCGTATTCTTCTGGGAGGCTTACCCTAACCCACTTCACCTGCACGCCCGGTATGTGCTCCGCAACCTCCTCGTCCTCCTCGGTCTTCCACGCTATCTCCTCTATCAGGAGGTTGCGGCATACCTCCATTACCTTGTCCTCCTCGCTTCCGGGGGATGCTGTGAGGGCGAGGATAAGCGGCCACGGGCATCTCCTCGAATACTCTCCCGCGAGCCTGGTGTAGGCGTGTCTGTTCCTGCTTCTGTGGCACTCGTCGAAGACGAGCAGGGCAAACTCCTCAAGCGGCACGTATCCCCTGGCTAGGTCGTTCCAAACAGCCTGGGGCGTTGCGAAGAAAACCCTAACCCTGCTGTCCCTCCACTGCGATGGCCTCCTAGACGAGTCGCCTGTGATGACTGCTGTCTCCTCGCGCTCCAGCCTGAGGTGCTTGACGAAGCTCTCCCTATGCTGCGCCACGAGCGGCTTGGTCGGAGCCATCATCAATATCCTGCAGCCCGGGTAGCGGTGCAGCAGCTCGGCCGCGACCAGCTCTGCTATGACGGTCTTCCCAAGCGCGGTGGGCAGGACGACGAGGGTGTTCCTCTCGAGGCAGCGCTCGACAATATCCCGCTGGTAGCGCCTCTCCTCTATCGTCTCCGGCCTCACGAACGGGTGCTCAACAAAGCGTGCCCAGGCCTCCAGCCCCTGCTCCACCTTCACCTTCCTTATGTGCTTGCATTCTCCAGACCTGAACGTGAATGCGGGGCAGGTGCACCACCAGAGCCCCGCGTGGTCCAGCGTAACCGTGTATGTCTTGTGGGGCTCCGACTCGCTCTCGACCGGCCACTGCCTAACGCTCATATCTCCAGCGGCTCCTCTCCCTCCCCGCGCTCTCCCCTCGGATTAACCTGCTCAATAGTTTTCATGAGCTGCTCCAGCTTTGCGTCGTTGATGATAGCCCTGTAGTCGTTGAGATCATCCAGAGAGCGTAGTATTAGGCCGCGCCTCTTCTTCGTTTGGCCAGAGGAGTCCACCGGGTTGAGCTCCACAGCTATCTCCGCCGGGCGCGAGCCCTTCCTAGGGATTTTCAGGAGGAATACGCCGCTGAGAGAGGTCTTTCTACGCTCCCAATCCTTTCCAGACTCGAGGAAGCTCCTCAGCTTCTCGGCCAGGCTCAACCTCTTCAGCACCTACCACAGTAAAAGCGGCCCCAAGGATATATCCGTTCACGGCCTTTAGGCGATTAGCCTGCGCCTGCGCGCAGCATCCTCTCCAACGGCCATCCGAAGCATTCGGCGGAAAAGCTCTAGGACTCCCTCAACATCCACCTCGCTTGGCTTCTTCCTCATCTCCGCCAGCGCCAGCGCATCCTCTATCAAGCCAAGCGAATCCCTGAAGTATGCGACGATTATCTTCGCCCGTGCCGTGGCGTGCCAGGGGTCTGAGACGCCGCGCCTAGCCTCCTCCAGAAGCCTCCTAAGCTCTTCCGCCAAAACAAGCCTACTAGAGCTGCCGACATATTCTCTAGCAGCTATCCTCGGGAGGAGGAAGAGCGCGGCTGAGGCAACTCCCTTTAGCTCGGCCAGCCCGCGCGCCTTCTCCGACTCCAGCAAACCCTCAACAGGAGATAGCGGCCCATATACGATATAAGCGTTCTAGGCTCTGTGTTAGCTTGTGGTTTGCTCTGCGGGCCGGCGCCCTCAAGGCTTATATATGCTCCGCATTTTTTGGAGGGGATGGGGTGTTTTGTCGTCTTCTCCTGTTCTGAGGCTTGGCTTTCAATTCCTTTTTGGATTTCTGAATGGAGTATGGAATCGCGGGGTAGTGAAGTGGTACTGGTTGCCAGAATCAAGAAAAACACGACCCACTAACTTCAAGTGGTTTTTGTTTGTCTTATGCGTTTATATAATTCCTGTTGAATTAGAGGTAGTCTAAAACTAGTTAGGCGGACATCATGTTGCATTCCGTCCTCATCCGTAAATGAGATAACTAGAACCTGCTTTCTATTCTTCCTAGAGTAACCGATCAGTGCCCCTACCAGTAGGCCGGCTAAGACACCCAATGCGCCTATAAACAACACAAACAAAATCCCCAATAGAATAGCGCCGACTAACGCGTAGCCTACAATCTTCCAACCAGATGTCTCCTCCTCAACAACGTTCTGCATCATTATTATCTTATTGTATGGAATTCTAAACCTCCCACCCCCCTCTATTTCCACATCCACATAATCATTTTGAAAGAAAAGCGATACTTGGTTAGGAAGCGGATAACCAACATGTCCCCCCAAATACTGGATATTAGAGTACCTAATGGGCTCCAATACCATAAACGTAAGAGAAACCTTCTTGTTTATATTTTTTACTAAGTCATTTTTACTATCGTTATTTCCTAGTTAGCGTTTGCCACACTTTCAATTCCTTTTTAGATTTCTGAGACACATTACTAAGGTCTTTGCTAGGCGTGTTAAATGAAACTTTCAATTCCTTTTTGGATTTCTGAGATTCAGGGTGGGAGGGTCGT
The DNA here is from genome assembly GCA_030059675.1 of Candidatus Pelearchaeum maunauluense. GTDB lineage: Archaea > Thermoproteota > Nitrososphaeria_A > Caldarchaeales > Caldarchaeaceae > Pelearchaeum > Pelearchaeum maunauluense. The sequence continues at coordinate 60,219 of JANVYQ010000008.1, forward strand.
CATACTTGAGACCGAGAGCTCTTTCAATTCCTTTTTGGATTTCTGAACCCCGGCGTTGAGCGCTTCGCGGTCTTCACGAACCAGTATGGTACTTTCAATTCCTTTTTGGATTTCTGTGGTTGATAAGACCGCTCCCGTTCTCTACAGCCCGATACCTTTCAATTCCTTTTTGGATTTCTGGACTTGGAAAACACCATGCTATGGCTTGAGGACATGGTGAGCTTTCAATTCCTTTTTGGATTTCTGTAGGATATTGGGCTGGGCTGGCAGTAGATGATTGTCTCCTTTCAATTCCTTTTTGGATTTCTGAAAGGAAAAGAGGGTTTAATCCGAATAATACTCTCTAACCAACTTTCAATTCCTTTTTGGATTTCTGAGATATGGCAGACGCCGAAACAGGGCGTCTGCCCAGCCGACTTTCAATTCCTTTTTGGATTTCTGGAGGCACGACAAAACCTCAAGCGGTTCCTAACAAAACTGACAAACTTTCAATTCCTTTTTGGATTTCTGAGACGTCAAAGAGCTGAGCGTAGAAGAACACGGAGAACAATCTTTCAATTCCTTTTTGGATTTCTGTTCGAACGGTTGTCAGGTGTGAGCTCGTGAACAAAGAGCTTGCTTTCAATTCCTTTTTGGATTTCTGGGAATCCATATATAACACGATGGAAAAACTAGCAAACGTGCTTTCAATTCCTTTTTGGATTTCTGGTGGCTTAACAAAAGGCGGCCGGCCTACGCAGCCGCCATACAATACCTTTCAATTCCTTTTTGGATTTCTGCCGGTGTGATTGGGATAACTGGACTATCGTCGGCACGATCTTTCAATTCCTTTTTGGATTTCTGACACGGCTGTACGACGACGAGCCAACAAGATGTCTTATATCTTTCAATTCCTTTTTGGATTTCTGTCTCTTTTTCATTTTTTCTTTTTCTAGGCTTTCTAGGCTCCTTTCAATTCCTTTTTGGATTTCTGAGGGTGAGAGTAGAAGCAGGGTTGGACATCCAGCACCTTTCCCCTTTCAATTCCTTTTTGGATTTCTGAACTCCTTGAAATCCCATTCAGCGGCGGCGGCACTGACATCTTTCAATTCCTTTTTGGATTTCTGCTATGTTTTGAGGGAGTTCGTTGAGGACGGAGAAGAGAGCTTTCAATTCCTTTTTGGATTTCTGGGCGCTTCCTGAGGAGAGGTATTTTGAGAACAGCTTATTCGCCTTTCAATTCCTTTTTGGATTTCTGCCAAATTTCTTGGGAGGTCGATGGGGTCGCTATGAGAATCTTTCAATTCCTTTTTGGATTTCTGTGAAGCTATTTATTTTGGTTTGTTGGTTGTATTTTAGTTTTTCTTTTTGTTGGTTCGTCAATTGGCGAATGTTGTTGTTTTCTTGGGATTTTTTCGGGAGTCGCTGTTCAGCACCCCTGCTGCGGCCCAGTTCTTTATATAGGGGGCCTGAACACCAAGACATTTTTAGCTTATGGCTGGAGCTCCCATGCGCTATATCTTACAGCGCCTGCAAGGCGTCCTATATATTGGCTAAAGGCCACCGTAGTTTTCTCAAGTACCTTACTAGCCCTCGGGTCTGCGTCCTATATATTGGCTAAAGGCCCATCGCATACACGTATGCCTCAACGCTCTTCCATGAGGTCTTGGTTAAGTCACGCATATTTACCTCAAGTTCATTTTGGCGTGAATATCTGAGACCACATCTCGTATGGTATTGTATATTCTATTTG
>JANVYQ010000002.1 GCA_030059675.1 Candidatus Pelearchaeum maunauluense
TCGGCACCTTCCCCAGCTCCTCCTCTTACTTCAGGTCATTATGATACCCTTCGTCATAAAGGCTGGGCTTCCAACGCGTCTGGATATAATGATGGCGTGGCTCATGCTATATCCAATAGTAATAATAATCTCCATGCTTATGTCGTCGCATTTCTTCATCAAAAAAGCATATAACAATGTGCGGCAGTTTGTCAAAGATGTATTCCTCTTAATACTCTTCGGGACGGGAATTTCTCTCAACAATTCAATAGCTATAATACATGCACTGGCCAAGAGAGATAAGAGTTTCAGCAGGACTCCTAAATTTGGGATAAGGGGAAGAGAGGGGGATTGGAGGGGGAAGAAATATGCTTTACCATTTGAGGGATATGCGATTCTAGATATTGTTCTCGGCATGTATGTTCTGTTTGCGGCTTTGCTGGCTTTCTATAGCAGGGCATATAGCTTCATGCCCTTAACGCTCATCGTTGCAGTATCGCTTCTCTACATAGGAATCCTGACAATAATACACTCCATAACGCGTAGAACAGTTAAACGGCTAAAGATACACTCGGCCATACTCATTCCTATAATGCTGATTTTTGTATTGGCTGGCTTTATCGCGGTGTATGCTGTAAATGTTTATCGGGTTGAGGCTGCCTTGGCAGAGATTGAACGTGCATCCACATCCACATCATTTAATAATATTCTTGAGAATGTGAAATCTGCTTCTAAGCTTTTACCCGATTCTGGAAACCTCGTATGGCTGTCCCCAACCGCTGGAACGGACTTTACGCTCATTAAGAGAGACCTAGCAGCGATAATACAACGTATAGGTAACCTGCGGTACTTGACGACGAATATAGAATACTTCCACGCTGAGTTAGAGGACATTCGCGATGCGCTTGGTGTTATTGGCATACAGTTGAGAGACATCCAGCCCTATGCGTGGATTACTCTTACGGGGGTGGTTATTGTTTTCATAACTTTGTTCTCTTCTATCGGTGTGCTGGTTACGTTGGGTGAGCGGGCTTGAAGAGGATGTGGGCTGTCTTCATTATAGTCTGGCTTCTGTTCGGTGTTGTTATGCTTTCTCTAGGTTATCTGGATACAATATATCGGCTTGAGCGTGCTGTGGGTTATCTAAGCAGGGCCCAGGCAGCTGGATTTGCCGAGGACATGAGTCTATATCTACGCCATGCGCTTGAATACCTGCCAAATAGGGGGAATCCAGTCTGGATATTCCCAACCCCGCGGACCAACTTCACGTTAATCTATAAGGACTTGATAACGCTGGAGAGGCGGCTGGAGATAATAGCCCAAATCCCGCGAAACTCCTCCGCATATGCGCAAAGCCTAAACGACATACGCGGAAAGATAGCAGTTCTAATAGACCAGATAGGAGAAGCCATGCCATATACACTGATAACGCCGCTCAACATAGCCCTAGCCCTAATCTGGCTCATAGCACCATACACTACGTATAGAATAACCAACCACCTAAGAAACAGGAAATCAATAGAACGCGAATCAGAGTCATCAACAATGGATAAACGCGCCGGGGGTGGGATTTGAACCCACGCGGCCCAGAGGGCCACCGGCTCTCCAGGCCGGCCCTCTACCTGGCTAAGGGACCCCGGCTTGGCTGGTGGTATGTTGTTTGGGCTCTGTTTTTAAGTGTTGGGTCTCTTTCTGAGGCCGCCTTTCCAGATTGATGGGTATGTTTGGCGCTCCATTATTACTCGTGTTGTGTCTATCGCTATTCCCTCGGTTGCTTCAAGCATCTGCTCGCTGCTCATCATGGATGTCCCTAGAGCAACAAGCTCGCCCTTTAGCGTCATTATGGCTGTGAGGTCGCCTTCCTTGATTCCAGATTCAACCCGTGCTATGCCCACGACAGCGAGGTCCGCGCCGTGGCATACGGCGTCAACGGCAGTGTCAAGCACGTACACCTTCGGCAACAGCTTTACACACTCTTCAACCGGCCTCACAACCCTCCTAAGCTCTCTATCGTCACCTTCTTCGCGGTAAGTCTTCCAAGCCGAATAGACGTCCAGTAACGATGCTGACTCCTGCTCGATAAACGGACCTGCGCGTATTCTACGTAGCTCCTCCATATGTGCGCCAATGCCGAGATACTCGCCTATGTCGTGGCAGAGTTTGCGCATGTAAGTTCCTGCCGAGCAAGCTACCTCTAGTAGCACGTGCCTACCGTCGCGCTCAACTATGCGCGAGCCGTATATCACCCTTATACGTGGCCGTCGTGCTACGGAGGACCTTACAGGCGGGACTTGATATATCTCTCCTGTAAAGAGTTGTAGAGCGTCCTCAAGCTCTTCATCCGAAACGTCCCCATGTAGCTCCATTAGGCAGATGTACTCCTTGCCGCTATGCATTATCGCTGGGGCGCTCTTTGCGGCGTCCTCTAAGAGCATAGGGAGCACGCCTGAGACGGCGGGATTTCCCCATGCCCTATGCTGGGTTCTAGAGTCCCGCCGTGGCCGGCGTGTGATAGGCTAAGCATCTTCTTGAGCGTGGCGGCAACCTCGTGGCTCGTAGGGCCGCGGTGCTTGTCTAGGTTTATGACGCCGAGCTTCAAAAGCTTCTCAACTGGCCTGGCCTCTGGCTTCTCGCCATAGCTCCAGTCAGTATCGGCGTCAAGCCTAACAAATAACTCGCGCTCGCGCATCCATGGTGGGGTTATGTCCATGAAATAGCACCACGCTCGCGCATGTACTGTTCAAGCCCCGCTTCTTGGATTGCTTTCAAAACCTCGTCATCACTGGCCTCTTCCTTAATCTCCAGCTTCTTCGGCGTAAACGCCAGATGGGCGACATTCACCTTCCTCCTCCTAACGTTCGTCAGTCTTTTCGGGCCTGTAACGATGACGGCCTGCTTATCCACAACGCCGACGATTACACACTTTCCCCCAGCGTCGCGCCCAGCTAGCTTCACGCATATACGGCCAATCTGGTCCTTCATAATCTACCCTCTCCATAACCAGCCATGGATGGATTAAATTTAAGGTTCTTTACTGTGGGGGTGATGGGAAGGGGCTTGGCGGTCTGTATAAGCGGCTTTGCCGCGACAGGTAAATCAACGCTGGGAAAGAGGCTTGCCAAAAGCCTAGGCCTGAGATACATCTCTGGGGGAGATGCGTTAAAGGCCCTTGCAGTAGATATGGGCTACAAGCCCGGGGGAAAGGACTGGTGGGAGACGCGCGAAGGGCTTGAATTCCTCAACGAGCGGCGCCGCAACCCCTCGTTTGACAAGCTTGTGGACCAGAAGCTCTTAGAGATGTGCCGTGAGGGGGGAGTCGTGGTGGATTCGTGGGTTCTCCCATGGCTATTAGGCAGTGGGGAGAGCTATAATGTGTGGCTCGGGGCCTCGGAGAGGGCTAGAGCTGAGCGCATGGCTCGGCGCTCAGGGCTCAGCGTGGCGCAGGCTCTTAGGATACTGCGCAAACGCGACCGCGAGAGCAGCAACATCTACAAACGCCTCTATGGCATAGAGCTTGGAAAAGACTTCAAACCCTTCCATCTAGTTATAGATACCACAAGCTTGACGCCGCAGCAGGTCTTCCGCCTAGTCCTAGGTAGTATTAGGCGGTTCTACCGATTAGAGGAGGCGTCTTAATGCCCCACTCGCGGGCTGCAAGCATCTTAAGCCCTTCACGAAGACATCTATGGCAGACCGAGCCGCCATACATGCGGGAGACTGTCCGCTCGGTGTAGTGCAGCTTGTAAGGTTTTTCACGCGGTATTCCAAAGAGCTTGCCGCCACAAACGGCGCATCGCGCGGGCCCTGGCTTCTCGTCCCTATAATGCACCACGACACGCGAGCCTGGTGTCCTGACCTTAACCCGTTTCCTACTTCTTGTCCTTAGGCTTCTCCTGGGCACTTTTCTCCACCTCAGGCGCACCAAAGCTTACGCGCATTAGCTTGGATATGAGCAGGTTTACTGCGAAGAACGACAATATGAACCATCCGAAGAAATGGAGCTTACCCCCCTCGGATATAAACGGTATATCAAGCCCTGCTGGCATCACGCCTATGGCCTCGGTACCGAAGAACGAGGCTGCCATGGGGTAGAAGGTGAAGAAGATAAGCAGGCTGCCGAACATCACTATAAGATTCTTCTTGCTCACCTCGGCGTTAAGCTTCAGTATATACTCCCTCTTCTTCTCCAGCTTCTGGATAGTCTTCTGGTCGCGTTTTCTCCTAGCAGCAAGCAGCTCGCGGTTATACGCCTGTATCTCAGCCATCTTCAGCATATCCTCACGCTTCAGAACAGCTTTTCTAAGGGCTAGAGTAACGACTGAGAGGAGAGCCGCGAGCCCTAGTATCATGAGCATCTGAAGAACCATGCCCGGTGCTCACTCCTCACCCAACAGCCTGCCTATAGCTGGGTGCATCTCCGTAATCCTCTCCCTCAACAGTATCTGATAATACTGGTGGAGGATGCTTGTCGTCAGCAGAAGCCCTATACCAGAGCCGAAAACACCAAAATAGTTAGAGACGCTGCCCACAATACCTATTATCAAGCCGCCAATTATAGTGACTGTTGAGATATATTTCTGAAGCACACGCGCTATAACCGTGGGGGAGCGTCTAAAGCCTGGGACTTGCATACCTGCCGCGATTAGCTGGTTAGCCACCTTATACGGTGAGAGTCCGCCTATCTGTACCCAGAACTTAGCAAAAAGCACAGAGAAGATTGTGAGCAGAACCGCATAGATAAACGCGTGCATCGGGTCTGCAAATACTTGTAGAAGATTTCTTGGTGGTGTTACGTAATACGCTAAACCGCCTGTTGGGATTACTCCTCTATTGGGGTCTGATGTGAAAGTTCCTAAGATGTTCAGAAGAGTGTTGGTGTTCTCAGGATTGAAGCGTGTCCAAACTAGTGAGCCTATGTAGAAGATGTTGCTGAAAACCGTGGAGGCGAAGATTATCGGTATGTTAGACACGTAAAGTAGTTTGATTGGATACTTGGCACGGTATCCAGAGAACTTAGCATAAGAGATGGGTATCTCAATTCTTATTGACTCTATGTAGATGAGTATTATTATGAGTACTATTGTGGCTGTTAAGCCAACTATGTCTGGAAAGCCTCCTATACGTATGAAGAGTGGCGCTATACCTGCTCCTGCTATACCCTGAACAAGTGCGGGAATAATTCCTTGATAGAAGCCGTCTTGAAGTATTATAGGAGAGAAGAGATTTACGAATACCTGCTCAGCAACTCCAGCAGCTATAAACAGGCTAATACCACTGCCAAGTCCCCACCCCTTCTGAACCATCTCGTCCAACATTATGATTATCACAGTCGCAGCCACCAGCTGTGCAAAGATTACATAGGCCTGTTCTTGGTTGATTGGACCGAAGAAGCCTGATAGAGTAAATGCAGCTCCCTCAAAGATTGTTACTATTATGGCTAAAAGCTTGCTCGCTGTTGTGAATACTGCGCGGTCATTTGGCTTTGTTAGGTCTAGCTTGATTATCTCCGCTCCAACTAGTAGCTGAAGGATTAAGCCTGCCGTTACTATAGGTCCTATTCCGAGTGTGATTAGCGTTCCCTGTTTTGCTGCGAATATTATGTTGAAGAGAAGTGGTGTTTGTTGGGCTTGCGCTCCTGCTGGTAATCCGTATAATAGTGTGTTCCCCATCCAGAGGTAGATGACCAGCGCTAGCGCGGTCCATCCGAGTTTTTCGGTTAAGCTAACCTTACGTCCAGGCTTCTTAATCTCCGGAAGGGCTTTTGCGGCCTGTTCAACGACGTTACGGAACGAGGTCATCTAGCTCACGCGGCCTTCTGGGTAGCTAGCTCTTCCGGCCTTATAATCCTACCCCCAACAGCCTTAATCTTCTCCTCAGCCTGCTTGCTCCACTTAGCCACAGCTACAACCACTGGCCTGTGTATTACGCCCTTGCCGACCAGCCTATCATATCCCATCTCATCAAGGTTAATCGTCACAATTCCTTCCTTCTCTTCCATCTTCTCCACCAACGTCTGGAGGCCGTTGATGTTTATCGCCATCTCCTCGCGTGATGTTGGGCTATGGAAGCCGTGCTTGCCAAAGTAATCCTCCTTCAGTAGCTTCGTCCACTTATGCTTGTGTCCTCCGGCCATTCCGCGGCCGCCTTTGGCACCCGTTTTACGATGCTGCCCAACCTGGCCCCAGCCCATCGTCCTAGAGCCACGCCTCTTACGAACCTTCCTAAAACGCGTCGGCAAGAGCATCACCTAGTTATTCTCGCATCGACACGCCCCACTATTGAGTATTTAAAGTATTATAACAAAACCAAGCCTAGAGGTTGGCTGCTTAGACCATCCGCCTTATCAGCTCGTTTATCGCCTGTCCCCTGTAGCCGTGCTCTCCCTTGTCTTTATAGGGTCGTTTTATGCTGTATTTGAACCCCTTTCTCGGTGGATGGAGCCGCGCGTAGGGCTTTGCGTTCTGGCGCTTCAGCTTCTTGAGCAGCGTCTCCCCGTCTTGCTGCACAAGCCTTTCGGCTAGCTCCTCCAAGCTACGTAGGCCCAGTTTTTCGGCGACCTCATCACTGAGCCTACCGTCACCCTTAACCTCCATCTTCTTAAGTAATGCGAGTATGGTATCCTTGTTTGGTTCTCCCCAGGTTATGTATGGTTCCACCTTTCTGAGCATTCCGCGATGGGCTTCGTCGTCTGGTATTATTGTTGCGTGGTTGGCTCCTTTTAGGTTGAGTAGTTCTAGTGTCTTCTTTACGTCGGGGTGGAGACCTATGTGGCCGCGGAGTCTAACCGCCACGAGTAGGCCAGTCATGGCTAAACAACCTTCCACAGCTCTGGGAGGACAATCTTGTTGGTATTGCGGAGCGCCATGTATGTTGCTCCCACAGTTGAGAGCGTCGTCCGCGTCTCGCCAAAGCTTCGCGTCCAGCAGTCTTTCACGCCCGCAAGCTCTAGAACAGTCTTCTGCGTCTCGCCAGCAACTATCCCCAGCCCTCGCGGGCCTGGGAGTATGGAGACGCGTACGCTCCCCCACTTACCGTCGCTCTTCACTATAAGGCTATGTGGTTCCCCACATGCGCACTCCCAGCTTCCACAGCCGCGTCTCACGGGAATTATGTTGAGCTTAGCATCCCTCAACGCCTTCTCAATTGCAGAGACTACATGAACAGACTTGCCAGTACCTATTCCAACATAACCATCCCTATTACCAACAACCACAATAGCCTTGAAGCGTGTCTTCTCGCCAGCGTCAGTCTGTCGCTGAACTAGCTTAACGTCAATAACTTCCTGCTCAAGCCCTGGAAGTAAATAATCCACAATCTCTGGTTCAACTATCTTGTAGTGGTTTTGGAAGATCTGCTCTATGCTTGTTATCTTGCCCTCCTGAACCATCCTACCCAACGTTGTTCTGGGAACCCAGCTACTCACCCAAACTCAACCTCCTCAATCTTCTTCTTTACCTCATCAAACATTTCTGGTAACCTTGAATAAAACTCTGGGTCGCTTTTACTAAATTGAACCTTATCAACCTGCCCTGCAAGCTGTTCAAAATAGTTCTTGATATGTTCCCCGCGTAGTCTGTCCTCGTCTGGGAAGACCTCCTCATCTGCGGGTACTTCAAGCCCTGCATCCACAGCGCCTTTCACCGCGGCGAAGAGCCTAGAGCCGTATGCCGGCCTCTGTATCCCCAAATCAACGATTGCTCTCTCATAACCTTTTGCAAGGGCCTTTTTACCGGCCAACAGTCCTGTGAGATATGCGGCGGGTAGGTTTTTGAAGCTGTCGCGCCAGCCGTAGCGGGTTAGTTCCTTTGAAGTTACTGTTATGACTGTATTGTCTCCGACTGGTTTGGAGAGTGTGAGCTGGACTATTATGTAGCGGTTGGTTCTCCTGATGACTAGGCGTGGGAGGCCTGATTTAACCAGCTTGAGTCTCTTCCTGTAATCTGTTAGCCCTTCACGCCTTCTGCGCGGTGGCATTCTAAGTAGGGCAGACATCTACACAATCATCCTCCTAGCCAGCTTGTTTATCCTGATGTATTCCTTAAGCGCCGCGACGGATTTGAATGCTCCAGCCTTTGTCATGAGGTATAGCTTTCTATATACTGCTGGTTCAATTATCCCTTTATCGCGGAGAAGCTTGAGGAACCTTCGCTGAGGTCTTACTGTGTTAATCCATTTTCTCTTTCTGGGGATTATGGAGTGTTTGGCTCCTTTTCTACTTCCAGGCCCGCGCTTCTTTTTGAGCCGCATTCTAACCCTTACGCGGCTCACGCCTTTTGCTTGTACCTTGTAAATTGCCCCGTCCTTGATGAGCTGTCTTATCTCTTGGCGTGTTATTGCAGATTCTATATCTTCTAGCCGCTCTTCATCAAAGCGGACGCGGCTTTCACCGCATTTGAGCAGCTCTGCCGCCATCCTTTTCTGCATATCCAGCTTCATTCCTCACCAGCCTCCGTTACGGCTTCTTCCTTAACTGGGGGATTCAGCACCTTAACACCACGGCTCTCCGCTAGTTCCAGTATCTTCAGCCTCTTCCTACGGCCAACAGAGCCCGCGATTCTGACAGCCTCATACTCAGGGTTTACCTTCTCCACGTCTTCTGGTCTATGGACTAGCACTTCACGAGAGCCTGATGGATGTAGCCCCCTATATTTTCTAGGTGAGCCGTATCCTATCTTGACTAGAGGCGGCGCTCCCCTTACCTGGAGGCGCATCTTACTATCTTTCCCACGCGGCCTCCTCCAGTTTGGCTTAAGCCTTACATAGCGCCAGCTCTCCTGCCGCCTGAACTCAGGCTTCTTACGCCGCCTCACCAGCACCCTACGCGGAATCTTAATCGGCAACCAGCGACCACCATCTAAACAAGGACAGTTATCGTGTCTCGTCAACCACTCGGCCGTCTTTATTAACCTTCATAACACGCCGAGAACCGCCTATTAGGTCTAAAACATATCAAATCAGTCTATATGCGTGTTGGTGAGCATTAGTAATGGAGAAGGCTACTCCATACCCACGTGCTTCTCATAAACATATATCCCGTCTAGGAATTTCCTGGGGTCCTTCTTCTTTATGCGGCATGCGTTCTCTATGTTGGCAGCCGTCTGGCCCACATCCTCTTTATTTATGCCTGTTACTATAACATCCTCGCCCTTCACAGTTACCTTGGCTGAGCCCACTATATCGGCATAGCGCTTGTACCGCTCTCCCAAGAAGTTCTCGATAACCACGCGCTTTCCCTCAGTCTTCACGGTAATTGGGAAGTGTGATGAGATTATCTTTAGCTTATACGTGTATCCCTGTGTTACTCCAGTTGCCATATTCTTCAGCTTAGAGATTATAGTCCCCAGTAGTGCTTCAGACCTCCTGTTGGAGCCTGGAATTTTTATGATTATCTTGCTATCCTCACTCCTAAGCTCTGCTCCTGTGTGGTTGAAGTCGTACTCAAGCGAGCCTAGTTTTCCGCTCATTCTAACCTTACTTCCATCTACCTCAACCTTCACATCACTTGGTGGCGTGTAGCTGTCTTCTACATACTTGGGCTTGGTGCGTGGCCACGCTTTGACGACTGCCTCAGCTTCTGCCATATCCTCCCATCCCTCTCGCGCAAGTATAGGCGATGCTCGGTAGCTGCCTATTCTCGCACCTTATAAAGATGCGCATCCTTCAATAGACGTAGCCGAGAAGCTTCCCGCCTATTCCCTGCTCCTTAGCCTCGATATGTGACATAATGCCGCGCGAGGTGGTTACTATTAATATTCCTATATTCCTGCCTGGTAGGTATAGCTTCTCCCAACGCTCAAACTCATCTTTCTTCACGTTAAAACGCGGCCTTATCGGCGCTGAGCGATTAACCCGTCCAAGAAGCTGTATCCTGAACTTACCTCCACGGCCATCCTCGATATATTCAAAAGCACCTATGTAGCCGTGGCGCTGTAAAACCTTGAGAATCTCGCCTATAAGCTTCGTCGCTTTGTAGATACACTCACGGTTACGTACCATCTCGTTGTTCTGTATGGTAGTGAAAAGACCAGATACCCAGTCAAACGTCATGCATGAACCACCTTCATGAATATACTTTGAAGCCCAGCATTGGGCCTATCTCGTTTATGCATCTCCTGCATATCATGAGCTTGTATTTCCTTATCACGCCTACTTGCGTGCCGCATCTCCTGCATCGTACAACTCCTTTACCGAACTTTCTCTCCTTCGGAGGTTTTTGCTTCATCTCACTCACCCACTATATTCACTCCTGTGAGCCCCTTAAGGAATTGCATGGCCTCCTCGCGTGTTACGCGCTGGTTTTTCCCCAGCTTGGAGCGTCTCCGTCTTCTTAGAGAGACGCGATAACCTGGCTTTGTTATGTGTATGCTCACGTCCATCCCGATTATCCCCAGCTCTGGGTCGTAGCGTGTTCCTGGGATGTCTAGGTGCTCGCGTATTCCAAAGGAGACGTTTCCAAACTCGTCAAAGCTTGATTCTTTTAAGGTGTTATTCACAGCCCTGAGCGCTCTTTGCAAGAAGTCTAGCGCGCGCTGCTTCCTTAGGGTAACCCTCAGCGCTATCGGCTCGCCGCGGTGTATGCCGAATCCCTTTATCGTCTTCTTAGCCTTCCTTACCTCTGGTTTCTGCCCAACCAGGGCGACGAGTATCTTCTCAGCCTTCTCCAGCTTAATGCCTCCCTCACCAACGCAGCAGTTGATAACGACCTTCTCTATCCTAGGCCTCTGCATGTTGTTTATCTTCTCAACCCCAGCTTCTAAGGAAGCGCTAGCCATGGCCTCTCATCACCCACAGGCATTATATGCGTGAGGAGTGTGGTTACCTTCCCGGCGCGTGTCCCTTCTATGGTTACTGTAGGCTTGTCTGGGTATGCCACTTCCCTCCTAATTACGGTTATCCTGCCGTGCAGCCCCATCTTTGAGCCATGATGTATGAAGGCGTATGCGCCGACCTCCATCCTCTGGTATCCCAGGATAGCCTGGTCTGGGATGGAGATTTTGAACGTGTCGTATGTTCTGTATGTTCGTGCCTCGTCAACCTCTTTAAACCTAAGATTACGTCCATCGTGCAGTGTGAATTGGAGATGTCCTCCCCTAACGTGCATCTTCCTAAGTATCTGGCCCAGCTTAAAGCCTGCCTCATCGGCATCTATCTTGAGAGGTGAGAGCCCCTTTCCTGGGAATGGGAGTATTCTATAATATTCCTCGTTGTCTGGTATTGAGACCACATCCATCAAACCTAGGGGGAAGCGGTGGTCTATAACCACCTTACCATCAACCAAGATCTTCCGCATCTTGATGATTTTCTTGGCCGTTGCCGCGTCTTCTGCCAAGCCGAGGACGTCGCGCACCAGCACGAGGAGCGGTATGCTCTCATGAGCGGGGTGGGGCCCAGCTCTGGGCCTAGTTGCGAATACTCCCTTAGTCTTGGGATAATGGCTCGGCGCGGCCAAGCTCTTCAAATGCGTCATTCAGCCTTCACACCCTCCTCAAGCTTCTTCTTTCTATACTTATCATCCAGGTTAAGCTGAGTTATCATAACCCTAGAAACAGGTATAGGAACGTGAATCGTTGTGCCATCAGCCTTCTTTTTAGTCACATTCTCCACATATACCCGCCTCTTCTTCCTATCCACCTCACGCACCCTCCCCTCAATTCCCCTATAGTCTCCCCACATGACCTTTACAGTATCTCCAACGCGGACTGGCAGGGAGCGTCTTCCATATTTCTCGCGTAGAGCTGGGGCAAGGTGGGCTGACATTAGTTTGGTGAGTCTATGTAGGGATGCGTTGTAGAGTGTTCGCCGCTGCTTCCTCGGTTTTGCGGAGATAACCGACATCGCAGAGACACCGCTCATACTATTATGCTCGCCGCATTGGCTATCCGCGGCCACCTCTCGGCAGCTTCCTTAGCCACAGGCCCCTTGATCTCCGTCCCCTTCAAGTCTCCTTCAGGCGTCATGAGTATTGCCGCCGTATCCTCAAACGATATCCATGTCCCATCAGGCCTACGGTATGGTTTCCTCTGCCTTATCACGACAGCCGTTGTGGGCTTTTTACGCAGGTCAATAGGACCCTTACGCACAGTAACGCTCACCAAGTCTCCCACCGCCGCTGAAGGGACTCTCCTGAAGCGGCTCTTAATGCCGTGTACCTGTATTATCTTGAGCAACTGCGCTCCTGAGTTGTCCGCGCATGTGACGAGTGAGCCTATGACTATTGTTCTTGGTATGTTTGGTCTTCTTTCCAGTATTCCTACCGCCGCAACAGCTCTAGACCTACGCGACATGCCTTCTTACTCACCTCCCCATATTCTCTATTACCACGAAGCTTACTGTCTTGCTGAGCGGCCTACACTCAGCGAATTTTACCTTATCACCCACCTCCGCGTCTATGCACGGCGGCAGGTGGGCTGGGATTCTGCTCCGCCTACGCTCGTAACGCTTATACTTCTTAATGAAGATTGGGTACTCCCTCTCAATAACCACCGTTTTAGGCATACGCTTCTTATACACCACTCCAGTCAGAATTATCCCGCGTATAGGTAGCTTACCGTGAAATGGGCAGTCTTTATCATCGCACTCTCTCGTGGGGGGCTTTACTTGTATTCCGATGTTCCGCGCCTCTACCATCGTCTCAACCTCGCCTTAATCCTTTCATGAGGCCTGCCCACCAGAGCCAAGCCGCTATACTCAGCGACAGCCCCGTCGGGCAGGGTGAATGTGAAACGGCTCTGAGCCTTAGGCAGGTGCTTAACACCTCTCTCAGTAAGTATCGTCAGCATGTTCCTACTCTCGGCCAAGACCCTGCCACTAAACACATGGCCCAGATACTCGGCCTTAACGTTAAGGCCCAGGAGCTCATGCCTAAAAAGGTTGGATGGCGTGATTCTAGACATTTATCCCCAACTCCCTCTCTCTCAGTATTGTCTTGACGCGGGCTATAGTCCTCCTTATGTTCCTTGCTCTCGCAGGCTTGGCGACAGCGCCTCCCATGGCAATCTCAGTCCTCACGGTTCTAAGCTCTGCCAATAGCTGGTCAAGCTTCTCGCGGAGCTCCTCGGTGCTCAGCCGCCTAAGCTCCTTGACCTCCTTCACCACTTTCAGAAACACCCCGCTTCTTAGTCGTGATAGCTTCTGGGAGAGGCGCATCAGGCGGGTATATGGTAACCTTGATGCCGAAAACCCCCGTCTTCAGCTGTACCGACGCTTTACCCTCAATAACGTAATCCATGGCCAGCTCGCCTGACTTTGGTATGAACCCCTCGGAGAATTTCTCTGTTCTAGCTCTGGCCGAGGCGAGTTTCCCGCCAATCCGAATCTCAACACCCCGCGCACCCGCCTCCATTATACGCTGAATAGCCCAGAAAGCTACGCGGCGATAACGGACACCGCGCTCCATCGCTTGGGCTATCCTCTCAGCCATCACATACGGGTTAAGCTCGGGAACCTCAACCTCAACAACTGTAACTATAGGGTTCTCAACTCCAAACTTCTTCTCAAGAACCTCAGAGATTTCGCGTATTATCCTTCCCTTAGGCCCTATGACGCGGCTGGGCTTCATGGCGTATATTGTAACGCGTGTTCCGATTGGTGTGAAGCTTATGCTTACGCCTCCGAAGACCGCGTCCCTAAGACGCTCGCGGAGATATTCCTCTATCTCCGCCTTCTTAATCCGTGTCTGTAGTATCTGCTTGACTGACGACACCGTTTACCACCCTAACCGCTACTGCCCTCCACGTTAGCAAGCATCCTCCGCTAACCAACCTAGGCTAGCTTTTATATCTGAAGCCCCTATAGCGCTGAAGATAGGTATAAGCTTATGTGGGGTGTTGGGTAGAAGGGGGCTCCCTTTCCCACTTTAGCGTTGCTGCCCGACTAGCTCTATATGAACCAGAACCTTGTTGTACGGGTTTGACCTGCCGAAGGCCCGCTCTATGAACTTGGCTATTACACGCCCCTTATGCGCTGCCGCGTGCACTATAACTACTCTGTCGGTGTCAAGACCCTTGAACTCGGCGTTGGCTTCTAGGCTGTCAAGCAGTTTGAGCATGATTCGCGCAACCTTAATCGGATACCCGCCAGCTCCCTTAGTCTGCGCGTGGTGTGCGCGGTTCTTCTTATACCGTCTATAGGGTATCATGCGGCGCTTTTCCACGACATCTTCAAGAAGGCGGCGCGCATCCGATATTGTCATTCCCTTTATCGCTGCACAGACCTCGCGGGCCCACTTGGGAGATACATCAACCTCCCTCACACTGGCCTTAACAGCGTTCTCAGCGTCAGCCAACGCCGTTGAGTATCCCCAGCTAGGCATCCTGCTGCTCCCCTATTGTGGTTATGCAAACTGTAGGCTTATAATATTAGGTTGACGCACCGATTGATGTATAAATATCCCACACCACCATAATAAGCTGCTCTACCAAAAAGGGGCTTCTCCGATGGAGTGTTTTGCGAAATGGTGTTGGAGAAGAGTAAGAGCTTTTAGAGGGGGGCGGAGCATTATTATCATCAGGGATTGATGTCCGAGACCAAGAGACAAGTCCAGCTCACGGGAGGAAGCTCGTTTGCCGTTACTCTTCCGAAGAGCTGGGCAAAGAGGCAGGGAATTAGGGAAGGAAGCTCGCTCATAATGAGGATAACCGACGACGGGGGTCTACTCATATACCCAGAGGAGAGGCAGCCCCAGAAGACGTTTACCGAGATAAGGCTGGAGCTGGGGCCTAACGTGGGCCGCGACATAGTTGGAGCATACCTATACGGCTACAACACGATAAAGATACACTCCTACACAAGTTTTGAGGAAGATGAGCTGGTCGCGATTAAGCGCGTGGTCCGCGGCCTCGTTGGGGCGGAGATAGTTGAGGAGGCTCCCAACAAGATTGAAATACAGGTTATGCTAGACCCTGAGGCCGTTACGCCTGAGAAGGTTCTACGCCGCCAAAACTCGCTTGTGCTGGGCATGGTTGATGACGTGGCTAAGGCGTTGATGAATAACGATGTTTCGCTGGCCAAGGCTGTTGCGCAACGCGATGAGGAGGTGGATAGACATTACTTCACGTTGGTCAGGGTTATACGCTCAGCTATACGCGACCCCGAGATAGGCAGGAGAATACGGCAGACACCCTTAAGCCTGCTCGACCTACGAGTCGCCGCAAAGTTCCTAGAGGACTCCGGAGACCAGGCCGCAACGATAGCGCGTGAAATTCTAGGCCAAAAGGAAGGAAGGCCAGCCGATAGCTTGGTTAAGGAGTTCTGTAGCCTTGCTTCTATTGTTATAGAGATGGGGCCAGAGCCGATAGAGGCGCTCCTCACTGGGAATGCCGCGCTCACCTTACATGCACTCAGCCTGCGTCAAAAATTCCAGGAGAGGAGTAGCCAGTTCAGGCGTATGCTCTCCCAAGCCCCCCTCCAGGCTCAGCTCTTCCTAATCCACTCATACGCCTGCCTTGATAGGATATGCGAGAACATGGCTGATATAGCCGAGCTGGGAGCCCCCATAGCCGGCCGCTCCATCAATTAACTTTAATTACCGCATTCCAGCAATTGGGCTTGGGGGCATGAATGTCTAACTCGCCCTCAGACTTGTATGACACCACAATCATCGGAGCTGGCCCGACTGGACTATTCGCAGCCTTCTACGCGGCTGGAATGCGCGGGATGAAGACAAAGATAATTGAAGCCATGAACCAGGTCGGAGGCCAGCTCACGGTACTATACCCAGAGAAATATATCTACGACGTGGCGGGTTTCCCCAAGATACTCGCCAAGGATTTGGTGAGACAGCTTGAGATACAGGCTATGACATATAAGCCCACTCTTATCCTGGGTGAGAGGGTTATCGACCTAAAATACACCGATGGGAACATTATTCAGTTAACAACGGATAAGAATGTCCATTACAGTAAGACCGTGATTATATGCGCTGGCCACGGCGCCTTCATGCCGCGGAAGCTGAATAACCCTGAGGTGGATAGGTTTGAGGGGCGTGGAGTGTATTATCAGGTGAGCGACAGATGGGAGTTCCGCGGCAAACGTGTTATGATAGTTGGTGGTGGAGACTCGGCGGTTGACTGGGCGCTCAATCTAAAGGAGATAGCGGAGAAGGTAATCCTGGTGCATCGCCGCCCCCAGTTCAGAGCGCATGAAGGAGGTGTGATAGAGCTATTCCACTCTCCAGTAGAGATAATGATACCCTACGAGGTGAAGAGCGCCATTGGAGATGATAGGCTAAGGGCTGTCCAGATATTTAACAACAAAACAGGCGAGGAGAAGGTTATAGAGGTTGACGCGCTTATACTACAGCTAGGCCACATAGTCGACACCTCGCTTTTCAGGAAATGGGGGCTGGACATAGAGAATAACGCTATAAAGGTGAATGGGAAGATGGAGACCAACCTGCCAGGCGTCTATGCCGCGGGAGACATAGCAAACCCTATCGACTCAATAAAACTAAACCTGATAGTTACTGGTTTTGCCCAGGCTGCAATAGCGGTTAACGTAGCTAAAAACTACATAGACCCGAAGTCAAGTATTTACCCAGGTCACAGCTCGGAGAGGAGAATGTAAAAGGGGGGTTTGGGAACCGAGCATGGAGGTGAGGGCGTATCTTACTGGGCAGTTTGCCAAGCCTGAGCAGCTCATCAAAGCATACCGCGACAGAGCCAAGGGTAAGATAAGCGAGCAAACACTTGACGAGGTACTACGGAAACACGTGAGGGAGGTGGTGGGGGTCCAGTATGCGAGTGGGTTAACATATGTTAGTGATGGTATGCTCAATTGGCATGATCTCTTCCGTCCCATAGTTGAGGGGGTTGGGGGATTAGAGGTTAATGGCCTAGCTAGATGGTTTGACAACAACTTCTTCTACAAGAAGCCTATAGCAGTCGGCGAGCTACAATTCAGGCGAAGCATCACCGAGGGGTACGTATTCAACGAGTATGTCAAACATGGGGAGCTCAAGGTAATACTTCCCGACCCATTCACCATAGCCAGCATGTCGGAAAATCAATATTATAAGAGATTTGAGGATATGCTCTTCTCATACGCAGAGATTCTCGCCGAGCATGTCGTTAATGTTGAGGAGTTGGGGGTAGCTCAGATACAGCTAAGCGCGCCTTACATGGCTTTCACACGCTTATCAGGGGATGAGGTGGAGATGGCTTCAGAAGCGGTGAGAGAGATAAGGAAAAGAACACGAGCAGAACTATTACTGCATACGTTCTATGGACCAGCCAGCAACGTAATCCCATACGCTCTAGACTTTCCCGTGGATGTGGTTGGCGTAGATATGACGCTCTCCAAACCGCGTGAAGTAACGGATTATTCAATAACAAAGCCGTTGTGCCTAGGCGTATTGGATGGTCGCAACTCTATGCTTGAAGATGTCAGAGCTTTGGTGAAGCTTTGTAAGCGTATAGCTGACGACGCTGGCCTTAGGCTACTCCATGTAGCGCCTAACTGTGAGTTGGAGTTGCTCCCATACGAGATAGCCTTGAGAAAGACGCGCCTACTGGGAGAGTTGAATAAAGCGCTGGGTGAGGTGGAGTAATGGAGAAGCTTTTTCCCACAATGGAGGTAGGCAGCCTATCCAAAGCTCCCTTCATAACGCGGGATAAGAAGCGCGCCATTAGAGAAGCTAAAGAATGGGGAGAGAGGCTCCAGGTAGAGAACTGGGCAAGCCTAATAGAAGCCCTAAATACGGAGAACAGCCTAACGCCAAAAGAACTGCAAGACTGGGCATCCCTCTATGGTATAAGATTCCTCGAGTCAGCGGGTCTGGACGTAATCTATGACGGCGAGCAGAGACGGAAAGAGATGTATGAGTATCCTGTGAATTTTATCGAGGGCTTTGAGTTTCGCGGTATAGTTAAGGTGTGGGATAGTGAGTTTTATCGGAAGGCTGCCGTTATAGCTAGGCCGCGGCTTAGAGAACCATACCACTTGGATGAGTTTCTTTTTGTGAAGAAACATGCCCGACGCGCTGTAAAGATACCAATAACTGGGGCATATACGCTGGCGGACTGGTCGTTTGACGAGTATTACGTGAGAAATATAGGCTACTCTAACGACCCGCGGAGGGCTAAACGTGATGCTAAGCATGAGTTTGTTCTAGAGCTGGCGCGCGGGGTGATTAGGCCGAATATACAGAAGTTGATAGAGGCTGGTGCAGAGTACATCCAGCTAGACGAGCCCGCGGCGGCCGCCAAGCCGGATGAGGCTGACATCTTTGTGGAGAGCTTCAACGAGTCCATTAAGGGGCTTGACGCGGTCTTTGTGGTCCATATCTGCTACACAAACTATGCCTGGCTCTTCCCACATCTTCTAGACCTAAGGGCTGAGATAGTCTCAATATCATGCTCCAACGCAGACACCCGCGAGCTTGGTGTTGCCGACACTAAACGGCCTGGGTTTAGGGTTCTCTCAATATTCCGCGAGCAGGGAGCAGAGTTTAAGGTGGCGCCTGGTGTTGTGGATGTGCATACCGACTTTATAGAGCCGCCCGAGCTTGTGAGGGATAGGCTCCTCTACTCAGCCAAGGTGTTGGGCGATGATGAGAAGGTTGTAGCGTGCAACGATTGTGGGCTACGTACGCGTAGGTGGGAGGTTGCGTATGAGAAGCAACTGAGCCTCACGCGAGGCGCCGCGCTGGCGCGCAAAACCATGTAGAGACGCTACTCTGTCTTTCTACGCGCAACGCCTACTGGACCGCCTTTCCTCCCTGTAGTTCTAGTTCTCTGGCCACGCACTTTAAGCCCAAGCGAATGCCTAACGCCCCGCCAGCTCTTTATACGCATCTCCCGCTGTATATCCTCCTTTATGGCCAGCTCAAGCTCAGCACCGTAGAGCTGCAAATCCTTGCCCGTGACTGGGTCAAAGCGGCGATTAAGCATCCAGCTTGGTATCCCATACTTTGTCGGGTCTTTGGCGACTTCCTCAATCTTTCTCAATTGCTCGTCGGTGAGCATGCCGATACGTAGCTCTGGGTCAATGCCTGCCACACGCGCTATGGCGTATCCCAGGTTGACGCCTATGCCCTTAATCTTGGCAAGCCCGTAAGGTAGCTTGAGCGAGCCATCAATGTCTGTGCCAAGTATCCTGACTATGTAGCGAAGCTCCTTGACCGCCATATTTTCCGACGCCTAGCGTGATGGATGTTCAGCTCTATATATTGTTATACCTCCTCCAGGGGCTTTGTACCTCATCGCTTAAGTAGAAAAACTTAAAACATGAGCCTTAATTTGGGCTTTCGTGTCTAGGAGAGCTGCAGAATCCAAGAAGCCAAAACAGACTTACGTAGTCTATGCACCTCCATACTTCGGAGGCCGCGAGCTGGGAACTACCATAGCGGCAGACCCAAACCACGTATTGGGCCGCGTTCTCCGCACTAGCCTATACGCCCTCACAGATGACTTCTCCAAGCAGTATCTCCTGCTTAAGTTTAAGATAGTAAGATTGAAGGATAGTGTTGCTGAGACGATCTTCTATGGTCATGAGTATGGGCGTGAGTTTCTACGCAGCCTGGTTAGGCGCGGAAGTACGCGGATAGATGGTATCTTTGATGTTAATACGCGGGATGATTTCGCTATGCGCATAACTGCTACGGTCTTCACCATCTGTAGGGTTTCCACAAGCAGGCAGAAGGCTGTTAGGCGCGTGATGCGCGAAGTTATTGAAGAAGCCGCAACACGGCTAACCCACGACCAGCTGGCGCAGGAGATGGTTATAGGAAAGACGGCATCAGACATCTTCAATGCTGCTAAGAAGATAGTCCTCCCACGCCATGTTGGGATTATAAAGTCTAAGGTGCTTAAACTGCCCAGCTGGGTTTATGAGAGAAGTGTTGAGAGTCAGGCTGTTGAGGAAGCTGTTCCAGCCAGCAGCTAACCTTTATACACTACGCCGTACAGTATAATCACGACGCTCCATGCCTGAGTTTACGGTTGATGAGCTTCGTAGAATGTTTCCGCATCTCTTTCAGGAGATACAGAGTAGGAGGATGGCTCTTAGATTTAGTGGTATGCGTTCAAGCCCTGAAGCGGCTGAGCGTGATGCCGAGGCTCCTCTACCAACTGCTGTGGGCTATCTGAGGCGCTGTTATACTGATGAAGAGGCTCGCGACGTGATAAGATTCCTCAGGCAGCGGGGGGAGATAAGCGATGAGGAGGCGGAGAGGCTGGAGAAGCAGCTGGAAGAGCATGGCGTAAGAAGCCTCGGCAGCAAGAAAGAGCCTGGTTATTACTTACAGAACCCACCACGTTAAGCCGTGCTAATAATCATTATCACCCATCCACTTAAAGCATAAGCTTTGGCTAATAGTGGGAAATATTTACTATTAGGTGATATGATGTTTCAGATGTAGGGTGATGTGGGCTGGCTGAAGATAGGGAGGATGTTGAACGTTTAGCAAGAGCCTTCGCAGCTCTGGGAAACCCCGTAAGGCTTAGAATATTACGAATACTCTCAACATCTGATAGGCCGCTTCACATTAAGGCAATAGCAAAGCTCACCAAGACACGTTATAATGCCGCCTATAAACATGTAAAGATGTTGGAGGAAGCTGGGCTGATTAACATCTTTGAGGTTGGGCGCTCGCGTGTTCTCTCTATTAGGTCGCCTCAGCTTGTCGAGCAGGTGTGGAGTTTCGGTAAAAACTTTACCGAAAGGTGATAATAATATTCTAAAAAATTGTCAATAACTTTAACCATGTAAAACTTTAATTAGCAGATAAATCCATTTATCGTCATGAATTTAGGAAAACAAGTTGCTGGGGCCTCAGCCCTAGCGGCGGCAGCCTACGCGATGGCGCTGATGAAGCTCGGAGTAAGTTTCCCCATACTCCCGTTCCTCAAGTTTGACTTCGCCGAGATACCCGACACGCTGAGCTTCCTCCTCTTTGGATGGAAGATGGGGCTACTCACAGCAGTAGCGCACTGGCTGGCTCTCCTCATAAACCTCTCCCAACTCACACTAGCACCCCCAGGAGTTCCACAACTAATGAAGCTCCTCGCGGTACTCTCAATGTTCGTAGGACTGGCAGCAGCCCAGAAACTATTCGCAAGACTTCATGACGAGAAGAAAAAAGCAATAGGCTACACTATACTAGGCGCGATAACACGAACCCTCATAATGGCACCCATAGTCTTTGCTCTCTACTACATACTCCTGCCAACAGTCTATCTACCCTTCGCCAAGAAGATGCTCACCGCGGCAGGTTTCGCTGTTGAGGGAGACTTCCTGATAGCTAGCATGATGACGCTGCTAACCAGTATATTCAACGCTCTACATGCAATACTAATAATCCCGATAAGCTACTCGATAAGGGCGGCTGTTGTTCGTGCAATCAGGCCCTTCGTCGCGCAGCCACAATCGAGATGACATCATGAGACTTGAGCTTATAATCGTCTCCCAGCCTCATTCCTGTTTTTGCGTCAATAGCATATAGGAAGCTCTCGCCCAGGTCTGTGTGTATCTTGTATGCCAGGTCGCGGGGTGTGGAGCCGCGCTGCACGAGATAGACGTCAGGCAAGACATTACCTTGATGATCGGTTAGCTTATCTGGGTCTTCAACAGGGAAGACAGGTATATAGCCCAGCTTCTCAACATAAGCCTTGTCTATTACCTGTTGCACCCCTGTCCCTCCCCAAGGCTTCAAGACGCGCTCGCGTATGTTTTCAAGTGCGCGCAGCTGCTGCTGTGTTAGCCGATGACTATCCACAATCTCGAAATCACTGTCGCCAGGGATGTATTTTATCAAGCCCTTCTCAACAGCCAGTCTTAGAACCCGCTCAGCCTCAGCTGAGCATGGAACAACGTCATAACCAGCGCTCTTCAGACGGGTAATGCCATCATGGGCTTGTTTCATATCCGCCTTATTGGCGGCAACTACTATCGGCTTAGTAGCTCGTCTTATCGCTGTAGCAAGCTTGGCCAGCTCTTCGTCACCCCATCTAGTTGGACGCGCCTCGTCTAGACGTAGCTCGTCAAGAACTGCGTGGATGTGGTTCTCAGATACCCCCAGACCTGAGAGCTTCCGCGCAAGCTCAGCCCTGAGATTCAACTGCCTAGCCTCAGCACCACGCGAAATACGCGGCCAGTCCCGTTTTATCAAACCAGCTATCCAAAGATCTATCTCTCGTTCTACAATCTCAACATCAAGTAGGGGATCATGGGTTGATGGCTCCACAGGTGTTCCATCATCAGCAGTAGCACCAGCAGCGTCGCATACAATAATGAGCGCAGACGCCTGCCTAATATCATCCAAGAACTGAAGACCAAGACCACGTCCAGCATGAGCGCCTGCAATAATCCCAGGGCAGTCTATAACCTGTATAGGCACAAGCCTTATACCATCAACGCATAAAGAGTTGCGAGGATTATCCTGCACACCCAAGCTCTTACATACGCAGGGAGTTCGTAGATGCGTTACACCCACATTGGGCTTGGTTGTCGTGAAGGGGTAGTTAGCCACCTCAACAGGAACTAGGGTAAGAGCCGAGAAGAACGTACTCTTACCAACATTTGGTTTTCCAACTATCCCCGCAAGCTCCACAATAGCTTATAACAAATAGAACGTTAAGTATTTTGTCAATGGTGTTTGTGTTGATAATTATCTCAGGAGTTTGGGGCTGAGGCTTAGGTTTGTGTCGTTTTTGATTGCTGGGTGGTGTGGGTCTACAGCTATTACCTCAAACCACTTGTATAGACTATCGTATGCGAGTGGATACGCACCTAAGACATGCAGGTTTGGATAGCGTTTCCTAACCTTATTGATGGCCTCCTCCTTCATGGTGACATTTACCTTGTGCTTTACTACGCCTATGGCTTTTGGCCTCCTTCCGGCTCTTGGCCTAGGTTTCTGGAACCCTCCCTTCCTGACACGCACCCTCAGTACTACTACGCCCTGTTTAGCGCGATAGCCCAGTTGCCGCGCCCTGTCTATACGCAGTGGCCTCTCAACCCTAACTATAGACTTCTCACGCCTCCACTTCATTAGCCGCTTCTTCATCAGCTCCCTAAGCTCTTCTGGCCGCTTCCTCCACATCTGCTGGAGCACACTGTACAGAGATGTCAAGGCCTCCACTCTCCCTATGCTCCATGACTCTCTTCTATCCGCCTCTTAAACCCTTATCCCGCCTCCCTTGCCATGCATAAAGCCCTAAAACCCGCCTCTCGCCCCCTCTCTAGATGTTGGGAGCCGCCATGCTCAGTTTTAGACTTACAGCCCTCCGCGCGCGTGTCTTATGCTACTCAACGGAGAACCCCACTAAGGTTAGGAGAGCGCTGAGCAATCTGCTAGGCGATACAAATCTACAACTCACCTCAAAGAAGGTTGAGGGATACTATGGAGACCCCATATACATAATAGAATACCGAACCAGCGATTCTAGGATTATTGATAGAGTTTTTTCAGGTCTCTTACGTGGGCTTGGAGGGCTTATGAGGCTGGCCATCGAGGAAGGGCTTGAAATGACCTCTAAAGAGCATGGAAGGATACATCTAAGACTGGATAAGCAGGCAGCTTACCAGGGTAGGTATGAGTTGTGCGACGCTGATGCGGTGAAGCTGGAGTTCAGCTTTGAGGGAGACCCGCGCGAAGTGTTTGAAGAGGGGGGCCAGCAATCCTGAGCAGGCGTTTCATAGACTTCTGGGTCAAGGCTAGAACCCTTGAAGAAGCTGAGAAGCTACTGGAGAGACTCTCGTCCCTGGGCTTCTCCGCTTGCTGCCTAGAGACGGGAATGGAAGGTAAGGAGTACAAAGAAGTGGCTGAAGTGGGAGTAGCTTACAAGATGGAGGTTGTCCGCAAGAGGGTTGTGGAAGCGCGTAGCAGGATTGATGTGCTCCAAGCTCTGAGGAAGAAAAAACCAAGCGAGATATGCGCAGTAACTCCAAGGACACGCGAGGCTTTCTTGGTGGCTGCGCGTGATGAAAGGGTTGATACTATAATAATACATGAGGAGCTGGTGGAGTTGGATAGGCATATTCTAAAAGTTCTCAAGAACTTTCTAGAGCTACCGCTGGATACGGTCTTTAAAGCAATTGACGACAGTACTGTGCTTACCCGCCTGGTTAATGTCCTCCGAGTAGTAGCTGCGGTGGAGCTTCCCCTTATCATATCAAGCGGCGCATCCCTGCCTGAGCGTTTACGCTCACCACGTCAGCTTGCAGCAGTACTTAACGCATTTGGGATAGAGCAGGTGAAGAGCCTTGACGCAGTATCCAACATACCTGAACAAATACTGGGTAGGTGGAGGGCGGTGAAGTGAGTGAGCGCGTCTTAAGACTTCGGCGGAGGTACGTGGCTGTCTGCTGCTATCCTAATGAGCGGCAGCCTGAACAGCTATGGGATGCGGTTAGGCTAGTCTTTGTAAAACTATTCGGCGAGCTGGCACTAATTGAGTCAGGTTTACGCAAAGTTAGGAGCAGACACCATAAGGACTTGCTGATAATAGCGTGCTATCATTCATGGCTTCCTAAAGCCCTCGCGGCCATCACGTTGGTAAAGAGTGTCAACGGAATGGATGTCTCGCTGGATGTTATCACGGTCTCAGGAACTATAAGGGCGTTGAGGAGGAGAATTGTTGCCCAGAGATAATAGAATGTTAGCGGCTCTCTTAGCATGGGCTCTGGCTCTTTTGGCTCTCAACCTTTCAGCCTACATACCTGGGGAAAACGAGCTTCTCCTCTTTATAAGGCCGCAGGTTGCTCTAGCATTAGTTGCCATTCCACTAGCCCTAGGCAGCAAAGAATCGCGCAAGACGTTCCGCACATTTACTAAAAACACGACAAAGAAGATAGCGCCGATAACAATCATCGCTATCGGCGCTGCGCAACTCGTGGGAATATCTACACTCCTATTATACCCACCAGATACATACTACATAAATATCCTTAAGCAATTAGCGCCTAGCGATGCATGGGACCTGATGATTAAGCTGGCGCTCACCTGGGTTGTTGTGGCGCCTGTTGAGGAAATATTCTTCAGGGGAGTAATTCATACTTGGCTTAGACAGGTTCTCCCATCTCGTCCATCGGCGGCTTTCTCAAGCATCATATTTGCGGTGAGCCATCTAGACCCCTGGAGGTTCCTCCCTACTGTAATAATCGGCTACGCGACTGCGGTGGTGCTTGAACGAACTAAAACTATCATGAGTAGTATAGTTGTGCATGGTTTAAACAATAGCGCGGCTCTCGTCTTAGCTCTGTTTTGGCTTTACCCCTGAGCGCGGCCGCAGTTAGGGCAGAACTTTTCACCCTCTTCCATGGCCTCACCGCAAAACTTACACTTATACGATTGCTCTGGATTTTCTCCAGGGTTTTCCTTTGCAAGAAGCTGTAGCTCCGCCTCGCGACGTTTCTCAAACTTCCTAGCTATTATTACCGAGAGCTCAAGAAGCAGGACTAGAGGGAGGAAGAGAACGCTATTACCGACGAGCCAGCCATCAGGGGTTATTAGCGCTATAATTATGTAGAGACCACCGTAGATGTAGAGCCTATTCTTTCTGAATAGCCTCGTGCTCACTACGCCAAACCTCACCAGAACCACGAAGACAGCGGGAGCTGTGAATACCAACCCGATTAATAATACGGTAGTAAATACGAGCGCGTAGAAATCCATTAGGAGGACTAGAGGTTCTGCCCCGGTGAACTCAAAGAAGATGAGCATCGTTCTAAATATTAGAGGCGCGGCGACGAAATAGCCGAAGGCCACACCTACTAGAAATAACCCTGTAAATGCTGCGACGAATCCATAGATTATCCGTCTCTCATGTGGGTAGAGTGCTGGGTCTATGTAGGCGTAAATCTCGTACGCGATTATTGGTGAGCTGGTAATCATGCCTAGGAAGATGGCTCCTAGGAAGTAGAGCTCCAGAGGTGATGTTATCCTTCCCGCGATTAGATTGACCGCATCGCCAGCTATGTCTGTCTTTACCTTCTCTATGAGAACCGAGATGAAGGGCCTGTAAAGCCCTGATATTGGGTCTATGTTTAGGTCTGCGGGGAACGCGAGCCAAAAAATCGTGCTTATTATGAGCGCTAGAAATATAACCTTAACTCTATCCCTAAGCTCGCGTATATGCTCTATAAATGGCATCTCCTTATCTTTAGACCGCATCGGCCCCGCCTACGCAGCTATCCCGAAATGCTTATTGCGTGGATTTAAGCTTCTTCCGAATCTCTTCCACGATTTCGTCCTCGCTCCTGCATTCCACATCTATCCCTAGAGCCTCGGCAACCTTGTATATGTCGCTACTAGACTTCTCCTCTCTAACACTTTCGCGATACTCCCTGACGAGACGCCCCATTGAGCGGCCGAAGTCGGAGAGAAGCTTGGGTTTAAAGAATATAATAAATAGTATAACCAGTAGAGCTATCTCAAGCGGCCCCAGTGGCATGTTCGTTTTTTCAGCCCTGCTTCTGCTGTGCCTTATTCACTATCTCTCGCGCTATCTCATCGCGCGTCTTGCCCTCTGTTGAGATACCTAAAGACTTGGCAACCTCCAGTAGCTTATCATCGCCCGCCTGGGCTGCTGCTACACTACCAGAGGATGTGGAGATTATAGACGGCTTCACTACACTTGACGTTTCCTCTTCTAAAGCTTTTGACGCCTTCTCAAACTCTCTCTTCGCCTGACCTATGGAGCGGGCTATCTTCGGAAGCTTCTCAGGACCCCATAGCAGCAGGACTATTATAATCACGCCGACGACAATCCATTCAATACCGTATATCGGCACGGCACTAACACACTCCGAAAATCCCTTCTCAGCTAGCTATATATAAGGTTTGTCAAAAACCTCGCAACACCATAGTAGGTAAGAAATGGTTAAAGGCTCTGAAGGGAAGGCTACTGGCTGGTGCGTGAAGGATGCCCGAAGTAGGTGATAAAGCGCCAGACTTCAGCTTAGTAGACCAAGAGAGGAAGCCAAGAACATTGAGCGAGTTTCGTGGAAAGAAGGTTGTCCTGGCATTTTTCCCAGGTGCTTTTACTTCTGTATGCACTAAGGAGATGTGCACGTTCCGCGATAATATGGCTAAATTCAACCAGCTTGATGCTGTTGTTCTGGGTATAAGCGTAAACGACCCGTTTACGCAGAAGGCTTTCGCAGAGGCCAACGATCTTGGATTCCCATTATTGTCTGACTATGCGCGAGAGGTTGTTCGTAAGTATGGTGTGTACCACGAGAACTTCGCTGGTCTTGAAGGATACACGGCAGCAAAGCGTGCAGTGTTCATACTTGATGGCGAGGGAGTGATTAAGTATAAATGGGTGAGCGACGACCCTACAAAAGAACCCAATTACGATGAGATAATCTCTGCGCTCTCAAAACTTTAGGCTGTAGCGCCTAATCTGGCGATAAGCTTCTTAAGAGCTGAGGCAAGGTCAATTATTTCTTCATCAGTCCGCAGATGCTCGCGAAGCGCATTAATCATACGCTGCTCAAGTATCTTCGCACCCGCTCCAAACATCTCTCTGAGAGCTGCCAAGAATTCCTCAGGCTTATACGGTATGTCGCGCCGGGATACGTTATACCTATTCGCCAAGTGCCAGAAAATAACTCTCTTGGAAGTCTCGCCTAACGGCTCTAGGGCCTCGTCTATAATATTTAGAACTACTGTTATGAGGTTGTTGTTTTCCGTGTCTTTGTAGGCTGCTGATTGTCTGGCTGCCATTTACCGTAATTCATTTGATATTCCACAGTACTATAAAAACATATCCAAAGGCGCTATATTGGCGGTCATAACAGAATAAACAATGGCCAAACGTTTAGCATGAATAACTTTACCGCATAACAGCGCCGCCGTCAATTATTATTGTTTGGCCGTTTATGAATGAGGCCTTATCGGAGCAGAGGAAGGAGACGACAGATGCAACTTCGCGCGGCTCGCCCCACCTGTTTGCTGGCGCCTCTGCGGCTGCTGCTTTAAACTCCTCCTCGCTCAACACGCTTATAGTTGGTTTAGTCTTTATGTTCCCAAGCGCTAGGGTGTATGCTCTTACGCCATGCTTGGCGTATTCATGCGCTATGTGCTTGGTCAGGCTTATGAGCGCTGCCTTTGCGAAGGTATATGCTGCCCCATGGCTCTGTCCAGTAATAGCGGGTGTGGAGCTGATGTTTATCACGACTCCCCCACGCTGTTTAACCATCACGGGAATGGCCCTAATCGCACAGCGTAGGCTCCCTAGGAAATCAACCTGCATGACGGCTAGAACCTCTTCCTCCCTAACCTCATGCAGAGGTTTAAACCACAAATCCCTATTCATGGGATAGCCAGCTACATTAACCAGACAATCCACCCGTCCAAACTCTCCCAGAACCATGTTGAAGAAATTATCAACGCTGGAAGAGCTTGATACATCAAGCTTTTTCACGCGAATCTTATCGCTGGATAAACGCTCTGCGAGCTCTCTGAGCTTATCCTCACGTCTCGCCCCTGCGCATACTATAGCGCCCTCGCTGACCAGCTCCTCAACCACCACGGAGCCTATCTCACCGCTTGCTCCAGTAACTATACATACACGACCATCCAGCAACGGCATATTACATTGCTGCGAGTCTAGGTATAATAAATTAATCGCTGGTTAGCTGTTCATAGTTTTCGCAGTCTGCTCAGCTATCTTGGCCATGCTGAGTATATCATCTATCGTCGCCAGCAGGCTTTGTAACGATCTCCGACAATATACCTTGAATATAACGCGCTTTCCCTCCAGCTCTGCGTTTACCTCAAGCCCTGCTGGTAGAGGCTTATTGTCGGGAAACAGGGCTTTGAAGACTACCTCAGCTACATGCTCATCCTCAAACTCCATCTCAACGCGCGCGTTGCTCATCCTAGCCTGCTGCACGTAGAGCCTCACCCACCATCCTGTCAAGGTCTGAGAGGAAGCGTAGTATTCTCTCTGCAGGTATATCAGCCCCGGCGGCCACGTTATGCCCGCCGCCTCTGCCTCCATACTCACCAGCTAGTTTGGAGAGTATAGCGCCCAAATCAAGGCCGCGCTCCACAAGCTCGCGCGAAGCACGCGCAGATATCTTAACCGCAGCGCCCGCATCAGCTATAGCTATCAAAGGCTTATCACGCGGTAACATTCCAGAAGACGAGAGTATTGAGGCAACAGAGCTTACCTGGCGTTCATTTATGACCTCACCACCCTTAAGAACGACTATGTTATCCATCTGCTCTATAACGCCTGGCTTGGCTACGTATTCTATGCTCCGCGCCAGTTGGGCGCGGTAGTTCTCTAATACGCGTTGTGTTTCTTCTAGAACCTCGCCGCGTGCTCCCATGGCTACTGCTATCCCCAGCCAGGCGTTATCTGTCTTCCCGCACGCGTTGAGTAGCGTAGCAAACTCACGTCCATCACGGAGATACGTCCAGGGGTCTTCGCGCACAAGCTCATAGACTGTTCCTACAAGCTCGTTGGCTATGCTTGAAGGTAGGTTACGTGCAACCAAGTATTCAATTAAGCCGTTAAAGAGCTTCTCTTTCTCCTCGCTGGTTAGGTCTGAGAGCACGCGCCATTGTTCTCCATTCTTCACGGGTATTCCAAGTGATGTTAGGAAGTTGTAGCACGCGCTTTCTTGGCCTGATAGTCCTGGTATGTATGGGCTGGTGGTGCTTGCTAGTGCTAGATGCACTGGCCTGAAGTTCCTGCCGTATAGTATGAGATCGTCGTAGGTGGCGAGTAGGCCGTTCTTCACAGCGTCGTCCACGATTAGCGCGTTAAGCCCTCTGAGGGAGCGTTTGGAGTCCTTATCCTGCAAATCTCCTAGAGCGCCTACTATCGCTATAGGCGAGTAGCTAATGTTCTCTTCGTTCATGGCTTTAGCGACGAAGTAGGCCACGCCAGATGCGCTTATCTCGGTAGCGCCGTCAAACCCGTGTTGATGCGGATTTACATGAGACCAGCCGTATGGCAGCGCCTCCTCCGCTGGGGCATGGTGGTCTAGGATTACGATCTCCTTACCGCCTATCCTCCTCTTAAGCTCAGGCAGGTAGCCGCTTCCCATATCCGTGAAGAGTATGTATTCAGACTCCACATACCCCTCGTCCAATAGCTGGAAGAACTCCTCTATGCGCGGAAGTGAGCGCGCCTTGAAGGCTGCATCCTCGCGGCGCAGCGCTCCAGCTATTATGCCGCATGAGGACAGCGCATCCGCGTCGTTATGTGTGAAGATATGTATGTAAGCGCCTTCCTTAACCCATTGCCTAATTCTCTCGGCCGCGTCTTCCACTACTTGCATGAATGATTCTAAGCTACCGCTCAACATGCATCACGCTCTCCAGCGGTGAGCAGGTCTCCAGTCTCCTACTTATGCGAGCTGGAGCTCCCAGTTCTGGGGCAGAACGCCTTCCCGCTTATAATACTTCACTAACCGGCTAATCTTAGACTCAACCAGCTGTAGCCTATGAACATTATACCTATCAGACTTGAAGCGCTTTAGGTGTAGGCGCATACGCCGCGCCCGCTCCAGTAGGCTGGCGAGGTCTTCAGGTATCGGCGGGGCTAGGTTATTCTCCCTAAGTATCTGGAGCACGGTCTTTCCTGTTACAGCCTTAACCAGCGGCACGGCATACTGGTCGCGGAGAATTACTCCTATCATGCTTGGTGGGTGCCCCTCTTTTGCCAGCTTCACGACCAGCGCCTCAACCTCTTCGGGTGTTAGCTTAAACCATGCGGGAGAGATTTTGCTTATCGGCCGCGTAGAGTTGGACTTTCCGCGCTTCCTAGCGTGCATCCTGGCCATGTCTTCAGACCTGCTAGGGCTTCTGGCGGGGCTGATTTATAAAGGTCGTGCCGTCCAACATAGGGATTAACGCTACCTCGGCTCTTGGAGCCATGCTATGAGCTTGCGGGCAGCCCTGCCGCGGTGGCTCACGACGTTCTTCTCGCTACACCCCATCTCTGCAAACGTCTCGTCCCTACCCTCTGGTATGAATATTGGGTCAAAGCCGAAGCCGCTTGAGCCACGTGGCTTGTCAGCGATACGGCCACGACACTCTCCGCGGAATACGCGCATACCATGCTCAGGGCTGTAGAAGGCTATCACAGACTCAAACCTAGCGTCGCGCGGCCTGCCAGCAACTAGGCGGAGAAGACCATCAACACCTATGGTTCTATAGGCGTAAGACGAGTATGGGCCTGGAAAGCCGTTTAGAACCTCTACGAATAGGCCAGCATCTTCTACGATGACGGGCTTCTTTAGTATATTATAGGCTTGTAGGCAGCTGAAGACAGCTATCTCCTCTAGGCTGTCTGCCTGAATCTCAACGGTTCTCAGCGGCTCTACTTCCAGCTCAAGCCCATGCTGCCGGAAGAGTTGCTGGAACTCCCGCGCCTTACCCGGGTTTGAGCTTACCAAGACAGGCTTCAAGCCCTTTCTCTCACCACATACCTACCGCGCATCCTTATCTCCCTCACCTTCTCCAAAACCCTACCAGCATACTCCAGCCCCACCACAGAGCTGTAGCCGCGCATGAAACTAGCCATGAATGCCTTGCGTAGGTTGGGGTACGTGCTCTCTAAAGACCGCTCCAACAGATGGATATCTACGGCATAGTCCTCCATGTCTTGCGTGAAGGAGCTTAAGCCGAAGTCCGCTATCCAAGGGCTATGCAGTTCATCTATTATTATGTTGGAGAGTGTTAGGTCGCCGTGTGCTATTCCGTCGCTATGCATCTGCGCGGTTATCCTGCCCAGCTTCTCTGCAACATCCCCAACTCGGTGTAGCTCCGCGCTGGAGAGGTATGAGCGTAGCTCCACCCCCATTATGCGCTGCATGTAAAGAGATGAGCTGGCCAGGTCTATGAAGAAGATTACCGGAACAGGAACCCCTATACCATGAAGCCGCCTAATTATACGAGCTTCATGCGCTGTTCTCTGCCGCCTTATCTGCTCATCTATCTCCCTACGCCTATAGCGTTTAGGCGCCCTCTGTTTCAGAACCAGCTCCCTGCCACGCCACTTTACTGCCTTGACGACAGACTCGGCTGCTATTCGTATGATGTCCAGCTCCTCAAAGTCTAGGGACTCCAGCGCACATCCACCTCATCAATACGCGCCCGCGGCCTAACACGGCTCTCCTCCAGGCTTATCGTCATGCCTGCCGTGTAGTAGAGTAGCCCGGTCCAGGCTATCATGGCGCCGTTATCGCCTGCATACTCGTCTGGAACTATGTGTAGCTTCGCCTGATGGTCTTCGCACATCAGCCTTATCATCTCAACGAGTCGCCTGCTCCTGGCTAAGCCGCCCACGAGGAGAATCTCACGCTTCTCCAAATATGCTAACGCTCGTTCAAGGACCTCCACGAGCATGCTATACACGGTCTCGGTTATGCTGAGCGCGGCATCAGCCACCGCTGCGCCCTCCTCCAGAAGACGCTCTGCTGCTGTCAGCAGCCCTGAGAAGGATACATCCATCCCCTTAACCTTATAAGGGAGGCTGTGTATCTTCTTCCCTTCCCGCGCGATTATTTCTGGCTGGGGCATAGGGCCTATTCCAGCGGTTATGCCGAAGGAGTCTAGACAGTTTCCAGCAGCTATGTCCAGCGTTTCCCCCAGTATCCTATACCGCCCCTCCACCAGGGCTGTTATGAGCGTATTCCCACCAGCTACATAGAGGACAACAGGGTCGCGGCAGCCAGTGGCTAGCTTACCAACCTCAATATGCGCTATGCTGTGATTAACCCCCACCAGCGGTTTGCCTAGTGTTGCCGCTATAGCCCTCGCCACAGTTGCGCCTGTCCTTAAGCATGGCCCCATCCCAGGGCCTATGGAGAACGCTACGACGTCAATATCGCTGGGTTTGAGTCTTGCTTTCTCTAATGCTTCCCTAACCACCTCAAGTGCGTGTTTAGCATGGTGCTGCGACGCCTCGCGCGGGTGTATCCCTCCTTTCTCAGGCTTATACACCCGCATGGCGTTGGAGAGTATGCTCCCATCTGACCGCGCTACCCCGACGCCGAATGTATGCGCCGTTGATTCTATGCCAAGGCAGACGACATGCCCCAAGGAGATGCCCCTTCCAAGAACGCTAGAACAGCTGAGGGAAGGTATTAGTGTTGCGAGTAGAGATGGGCCCGGTAGAGGAGAAGACGAGAGGCGCCTGGATATGCGGCTCAGACAGCCGATAGTCGTGGTTCTAGGCCACGTAGACCATGGAAAGACATCTTTACTTGACACTATGCGCGGGACCGTAGTAGCTGCACGTGAGGCTGGCGGGATTACGCAGCATATAGGCGCTAGCCTATTCCCCCTAGATGCGATAGTGGAGACGTGTAAGATTCTCTTGGGTGAGGTGAGGGCGCGTCTTGAGATTCCAGGCCTGCTCTTCATAGACACGCCAGGCCACGCGGCCTTCTCTAACCTCAGGAGGAGGGGAGGATCGGTAGCTGACATGGCTATACTGGTGGTGGATATAACGAAGGGGGTTCAAGAGCAGACGAAGGAGAGCATACACCTCCTAAGAAGCAGAAAGACACCATTCGTAGTTGCTGCCAACAAGATAGACATGATACCTGGATGGAAACCAAACCCAGGAGCACCCTTCAAGCAGACGTTTGAGAAGCAAGCAGCGGGAGTACGCGAAGATCTGGAGAACAGGATATACACGCTCATGGGAGACCTATCGTTCTTCGGCTTCCGCGCAGACCTCTATACACGCGTAACCTCCTTCGCCACAACTCTTGCCATAGTCCCTGTGAGCGCCAAGACTGGCGAGGGAGTGGCAGATTTGCTACTCATACTCCTAGGCCTGGCACAGCAGTTCATGAAGGAGCAGATAGCGTATCACGACGGCCCAGGCCAGGGAGTTATCCTAGAGCTGGTGGAGGAGGAAGGGCTTGGGGTTACTGCAAACGTCATACTGCATGACGGGGTTATCAAGGTTGGCGATAAGGTTGCATACGTTGGGCGTGAGGGGCCTGCGGTAACTAGGGTTAGGGCGTTGTTGATGCCCAAGCCCCTTGACGAGATGCGCGACCCGTGCGATAGGTTTAGGCATGCCGAAGAAGTTAGAGCTGCGGCTGGGGTTAAGCTTGTTGCCGACGAGCTGGATAAGGCTATTCCAGGCTCGCCTATACAGGCTGTCGCTGGTGATAATGTTGAGGAGGCTTTAGCTCGTGTTGGTGAGGAGCTTGGCGATTTCATGGTGAGGACGGATAAGACTGGGGTGGTGCTTAAGGCAGATACCTTAGGCTCGCTTGAGGCTGCGGTAGCTTATCTACGCGAGCGCGGTGTTCAGATAAGGTTTGCAGACATAGGTGATGTGGTGAAGAAGGATGTTGTGGAGGCCGGGGTGGTGAGGCAGAAAGACGAGCTGAGCGGCGTAATCTTAGCCTTCAACGTGAGAGTTGACCCAGACATAGAGCGCGACGCCAAAAGTAGGGGGATAAGAATATTCAAGGCTGATGTACTATTCAGGCTTGCAGAGGATTATCTCAACTGGGTAGACGAGCAGACGCGAATGCGGCAGTTAGCTGAGTTCAGCTCTCTCGTGAAGCCTGGTAAGATTAAGGTGTTGAAGGGGTTTGTGTTTAGGAGAAGCAATCCCGCTATCTTCGGTGTAGAGGTCTTGGGAGGTGTGATAAAGCCTGGCGATAAGCTGGTCAATAAGAGCGGCAAGACGGTAGGCTCTATTGCGCAGATACAGGATAAGGGTGTGGCGGTATCAGAGGCGCATAAGGGTGCTCAGGTGGCTGTGTCTGTGAGGGAGGCGGTTATGGGTAGGCACATCCACGAGGACGAGATACTATACGTGGCCGTCCCAGAGCGCGACGCTAGGCAGCTCATCCAAAACTACCCCCACATGCTTGATGAAGACGCCCGCAAGGCTCTTGACGAGCTTATCGAGATAATGCGCGCCTCAAACCCGCTCTGGGCTAGATAAACGGAGGCGCAGCGATGGCCCTGGCTGGCGGGTCATGATTTATAAATTCGCCTGAGTTTGGCGTTGGAAGGGTTGTTGGATGTCTCAGAAGACTGCCGCCGCTCCGCGGATGGTCGTGTCAGACCCGTCTACGGGGAAGGCTCAGACGGTCCAGCTTAACCCACAGCAGATGAGCCTGTTGGTGGGTAAGAGGATAGGCGAGATCATAGACGGAGCTCCCTTCGGCTTTAAGGGGGTCGTGCTCAAGATAACTGGTGGAACAGACCGCGATGGCATCCCGATGAGGCCAGACGTATCAGGGCCGCGTAAGGTTCGTGTCCTACTCTCTGGAGGGGTGGGCCTCCACCCGCGGGAGAAGAGGCCATCAAAGAGGAAGAAGAAACGTGCCAGAAGGCTTGTTAAAGGTCTGCGTAAGCGTGTAACCATTAGGGGTAATACGATAAGCGGGGCGATAGCGCAGATTAACGTGGTGATGTTGTCCAAGGAGGGAGGTGGTTAGGGTTGGTTAATTTTATTGAGGCGGGCCAGGTGTATAACAGGCTGATTAAGAGGCATGAGTTTAAGGCTGTCGTAGAGTATGAAGCAAGCCCGCCGACGCGGAAGGAGATGGCACAGGCAATAGCCCAGCGCTTCAACGTCCCAGAGAATAGGGTCGTGATAGTTAATATGCGGTGCATGTTCGGGGCTAGGAAGATGCGTGTCCATAGCCACGTATACGATAACGAGGAGGATGTGAAGAGGTTTGAGCGCGAGTATATACTGAAGAGGAATGGGCTGGTGC
The DNA here is from genome assembly GCA_030059675.1 of Candidatus Pelearchaeum maunauluense. GTDB lineage: Archaea > Thermoproteota > Nitrososphaeria_A > Caldarchaeales > Caldarchaeaceae > Pelearchaeum > Pelearchaeum maunauluense. The sequence goes on from JANVYQ010000002.1 coordinate 35,641, forward strand.
AGTAGGTATGGGTAAATCGGAGCTTTGGAAGAAATACGCGGTGAAGGATGGTAAGACTGAGAGGAAGCTGGTCAACTGCCCGCGCTGCGGTATAGGCTACTTCATGGCAGACCACGGAGACCGCTACGCCTGCGGTAGGTGCGGATATACGCAGTTCAAACAGGGGTAGCCCTAGCCAGCAACTCGCGTGCCTTCTCTCTAGTCTTCTCAGAAGCCCAAACTAGGACGCATCCCTTCTTAGGCTGGCCATAAGCCAGAACTCCACCATCGCTTAAAGCTAGTATCGCGGGAAGTGCTAGTAGGTCTTCTTCCCCATCAACGAGGATAGCAACACTCCTACGCGCCTCAACAGCATCCATAACCGCTTCAGCGGCTTCAGGAATTATAACACCAGCAGGATTCTTGACGTTTCTAACCTCGTATCCCCCAAGCTCATGCTTCCCGCCGAAGACACGACGCTCATATCTGCCATCTATTATTATAACGTCGGGCTTGACACCATGATTGACTAGGCTGCTGGAGGTTACATCACCTACAGCAACAACCATGGTTGGCTTGGAGCGTTTTATCTCCTCGGCAGCTCGTTTAGATGAGCTCTCCAAATCTCCCGCGATTAATGTTCCGAGGGGCTGGCGTAGTCTCTCCTTTAGCTCCTCAGAGAAGTATAAGGGCCTGCTGAAGATTTGCCTATCCGACTTTGACGGCATAGTGGCCTGGCTTCTTAATCTCCAGCGTCTCAGCTATCTTTGACTCCTCAGGAAGTAAAGCTATGAAGAGCCCCTGGAAGTTTGTTGTCAGGCTTGTTGAACCACAGTTATCGCATACGTTGCCAGATACTATCTTTCTACAATTCCTACAAGCGCGCTCGCGCGAGGACACAAGCAACACCTCACACTATATCTTCCCACAAACTAAAACAATCCTCTACTCTATTAACCTAAAACAACACTAATATATTGTCTGGTCTCTTGATCTCGTCAGCGCAGTAGAAGCCCTACCCACTATTGTGACCTTTATGTTATACATCGTTGCCAGCTTGCTCGCCTGCTCCGTTATGCCTGGAACCTTAAGCTCGGCCTCCCTAATCCCCACATCAAGCATCTTTAGATAAAGTCGGAGAATATCATTCTCATCTGCCTCATATTCAAGCTGGTCAATAACCCTCATATCGTTCCCAACGCTAACTATCTCTGTGAATTCATGGACTATCCCCGACCGGCCTACTAGAGTAGGCAATAACCCCCACCTGTTTTCTTGCGTCAAAACTGTACGCACCTAGTTGTTTTGCTGGCTTTTATATATTCTTTAATAAGTTAAGTCATAAATATATATAGATTGATGGCTCATAAGGCCCTTAATATGACGCCGACACTCAAGAACGCTGGTTTAATGGCGCCTGAGGATGGGGAGGTTTATGAGCTCTTTATAAAGGCGCGCTCTAGGCCAGGTGTTTTGGGCGAGATAGCAACGCTCCTAGGGCGCTATAACCTAGACATACTGGGCGGCCACCTGCAGGTCCATAACAGGGACTGGGGTGTAATCGCCCTCTACGTGGATGCATCCCAGTCGCGAGATGGGCTGGATAAAGTCTTGAAAGAGCTCCGCGGTCTTGATTTCATGATAGAGGTTGACGCAAAAGCGATGAATGAAACATTCTTTGAGCATTTCTTCTTCCCCATAACGAGTGGAGGGCATTTCAGGATATTCATCATCTCAGCCGATGCGTGGATGGCGCTTGAGGAGATGCTTCACAAGACATTCGGAACAGCAGCCGCAACATTACTCTACCACAGCGGCGTTGCCCTTGGTAAGAGAATCATAGACGAAATGAGGGAAAGAAAAACTCCTGTCAAGCTAACTGAAGCGCTACTCCGCGCCAACATAATAGCTATGCTCAGAGCATACGGAATAGGGATGGCAAAGATAGAAGATACAGCCCAGGGCTTCCATGTGGAGATAAGCGAGCCGATAATGGCTGAATGGGACGGGAAGATAGTCGACTACTTCACGATAGGGATCATGGCGGGCTCTCTAGAGGCTATATACAACGTAAACCTAGTTGCGCGTGGTGTTAAATATGATTATGCCAAGAGGATTTTATCGTTTGAGTTGGAGAGAAAAACCGCCTAAGCCTGTTGCTGCTTTACACAGGCTCAACAGCCTTCTGCTTCTCCTCCTCTATCCACTCCAGCTTCCCGAGCATAGGCTGCCGCGTAGTCAAGCCTATCTTGCCGCTAGTCCCAGATGATAAAGAGACAACAACTATACGCGCCCTAACATCATCACCAACCGTAAGCTTCCTACCAGTCTTCTTACCCATGAGCATGTTATGCTTCTCATCATAGCTTATGTAGTCGTCGGTTATCTGTGATATGTGTAGAAGACCATCTAGAGGCCCAACGCGTACGAAGCATCCAAACTCTGTTATCTCCACGACCTCCCCCAAGACAACTTCCTGAGACTTGGGCAAATACGTTATGAGCTTGAAGGTGCATCTATGGTATGTGGAGCCGTCGCGGGGCAGGAGATAGCCAACGGGGTCGACGTGAGCCTCGGCCACCAAGATTACATAGCCCAGCTCCTCATCAATCGTGCCCTCATACTGGCTCTTCAAGTTGTTTATCACTACCTCTTGGAGTGGCTTCCCAAAGTCTTTGGGGCTCACGCCGACAACATCCTGAACCTCAACGACCATAAACACAGTTACAACACCGTATAGCGGCAGGGCTTGACCTTCTTAAGTATGCTCTCCTGAGCATGTAGTTTCATAATATAAGCATTAGCGCGGCTCCAAGATTACGCGTGGCCTGCCAGTCTTCGAGAGCGTTACCGCTGGAATACCCTCGCCCCTAAGAGCTTGGAGAAGCTTGCGGTCAACCGTTAGGACTGGCAAGTTAAGCCTGCGGGCAGACTCCATCAACGCATCATCGGCGCTCTTGCTTGGCTCATTCTCCACCACGCCAGCCTGCGACGCCAGCTTAAGCGCGACACGCGCAAGCCGCCCCAGCCTCCCCCTACGGCCAGAAAGGCTCCTAAGCTCGTCCAACACAGCTTGGGGAACAAGCAGCTCGACACACTCACCTAGATAATCCTCCAAGACGGCCACAAAATCACGCCCAACATCAGCGCAGAGAATAAAAAAACTACTATCTACGAGGAGCTTCAACCCCCTCTCACGACACTATAGTCCCATACCCTATCAAACGCCACCCAGCACCAATCTTACGCGAGATAGTAACCCTCCTCCCCTCCTCGGCGCAGACGGGGCGTGTAAGCTCAACCTGAACATAGTCCTGCGCCCTCTTACTCACAACACCGCTCGTAACGGCGGAGTAGACGTTTATTACTAGGGGCTCCTTCTCGGCTATGGGCTTCACTTCTATCTCCGCGTCAACCCCTAAGACGTGTTGGAAAAGCTCATATTCTATCCTAAGACTGTTCCAGACAGGCGGGAGGGTTCCTGGCCTACCCGCCATATTGCCCACTAGCCCATCACTCTTGGCCAGGGCTGGGTCGAGGGTAGTCTCCACGCCTGTCAGGCCGCCTGACCATGCTTCGCCCACGCTCTTGCCCCCAGCCATGATATTGACAGCCTCAGTGTATAGCGGCTCGTAAGAGGAGCGCGGCTGCCCAGGCCTCGTGGGGACGCCTGGAGATATCTCAATCTCATCACCACGGCGTAGAACACCCTGCATAATGGAGCCACCTATTACCCCGCCCTTAATGCTCCGCGCAGGGGTGCCAGGCTGATTAACGTCAAACGACCTGATAATAGGCATCCTATACGGCTTCGAAACATCACGCTCAGGTGTCGGGATATACTTCTCCATAGCATACAGGAGGGGCTCGATACCAATCCCATGCTGGCCAGAAACAGGGATTATGGGAACCCCGCCTCGCCCAAGCCGCTCAAGATGCTGCATAATCTCCTTATAATTCCTCAAAGCCCTCTCACGGTCTATCAAGTCAATCTTATTCTGCGCAAACACCATATTACTTATCCCTAGAATAACCGCCGCCTGCAGATGTTCGTTATCCTGAGGCTGGGGAAACCTCTGCCGCGAATCAACGACAAAAACAGCGCCGTCAAACAACGAAGCACCGCTAAGCATGGTAACCATCAACGAATGATGACCAGGACAATCAATAAAACTAACAGCCCTAACAAACTCCGTCTCTACACCATGCAGAGGGCATCGCTCGCTAGTAGTATAGTTAAAAGGCTCCTCACAAACAGGACAGCGAAAAACACCCATATCGGCATAACCGATACGAATCGTAATCCCCCGCTTCAACTCCTCACTATGCCTCCCCGTCCAAACACCAGTCAAAGCCTGAACCAAAGTACTCTTACCATTATCCACATGCCCAAGAGTTCCGATGTTGATTTCTGGCTGTCTCGGCAATGGCTTACTCATTCAGCACCTGCTAAACATATGTTACTTATATAGGTTGAACAACCCTACCGCGCTTAAGCTACTCTCTTCATACCCAGCTGATTAGCTCTTTAGGCGCTCTAACTGCAATGTATTCTTTGGTATAACACATTCTCAAAAAGGACATATCTATTACTTTAATTTCATCATTTTTGGCATCTTCTCAATGTGATTTTTGGGGCTCTTAATGTTTTCAAGTAAAAATAAACTGAAAATTTACCTGCCATGCTAATAGTTAAACAAAACGAGGGATTCAGTTGTTTAAAACCAAAGGAATTTGATAATGAGAATATGCTCATTTGTTGTGAGTTGGTGTTTCTGATATTTATGGTATTGAGTGGAGTTTGCTTGTTTTTGCTGTAGATTTTTATTTTGTTTGTTTTGTCTGTTGTTGGGTGGTTGCTGTGGGTAGGCTTGATGGGCGTGTTGCTGTTGTTACTGGTGGTTCGCGGGGTATTGGTCGGGCTGTTTGTCTTGCTTTGGCGCGTGAGGGTGCTGATGTTTGTGTGAATTATAATGCGTCGCGGGATGGTGCTCTTGAGGTTGTGCGTGAGATATCTGCGATGGGTAGGCGTGCTGTTGCTGTTCAGGGTGATGTGGGGGTCGCCGACGATGCTAGGGCTGTTGTGGAGAAGGCTATTGAAGAGTTTGGGGAGTTGCATATCTTGGTGAATAATGCTGGGATTCTGCTGCGGGGTAGCTTTGAGTCCATCGGTGCTGAGGGGCTGGAGAGGATGGAGCGCATTAACGTTGGTGGGGTTATCCACTGCACTGAGGCGGCGGCTAAACACATGAGAGAGAAGCGCTATGGTAAGATAATCAACATAGCTAGCATCGCTGGTATAGGTACGGCGGTTGAGGGAACCACCCCATACGCTATGACGAAGGCCGCTGTCATAATATTGACGAAACGCTATGCGTATGAGCTGGGCAGGTATAACATTAACGTTAATTGTATAGCCCCTGGCTATGTCTTAACAGATATGACCTCCGCTGGCAGGAGTAGGGAGGAGGTTGAGGAGCTGATAAGGACAGCTAGTCAGAAGAGTGTTTTGGGCCGTATCGGAAGACCTGAAGACATAGCTGGTGTTGTTGTCTTCCTCGCTTCCGACGAGTCGAGCTACATGACTGGCCAGACGTTGGTAGTTGATGGTGGTAGAGTAGATTTTCTAACGCACTCTCTCTAGCTCTCCAGCTCCTCGCGCGCGAAGAATATTGCGTGCTCATACTCGTATGATTCGGTGCTGTCGCTGGCGTGTATCAGATTGTCTGTTATGTCTAGGCCATAGTCTCCCCGTATAGTGCCTGGCTCCGCCTTAACGGGGTCTGTAGCCCCTATGAGTCTGCGCACAACTTCTACCGCGCTTCTCCCTTCCCAGACCATCAGCATAACCCTCCCTGAGGTTATCACGCGTATCAAATCGTTGAAAAAGGGCTTCCCTTCATGAACTTTGTAGAGACGCCGTGCCTCTTCTTGGCTTATGTTACGCATCTTCGCCTGGACTAAGCGGAGTCCCTTCCTCTCCAGCCGTGCTATAACCTCGCCGATGAGGCCGCGTGATACGCAGCTAGGCTTTAGGATGACGAATGTCCTCTCAACCATGAAACGCGGCTGGCGCTGCTACTATATGAATTGATATAATTCAGGCCCGCCGTTCTTTCTTCCCATAGAAGGCTGTCCACTTCAGCTTTCGCGCGTCCTTGCGCTGCTCTATCATGTAAATCCTGCATTTCCTGGAGCAGAACCAGAGCTGTGTACCATCATTCCTAACGTAGAGCATCCCCGTTCCATGCAGGAAGTCGCGGCCGCAGAAGGAGCACTTGTGGGTTGTTGGCATCTCCAAGACCACCATGCCAGACTCTACCTTATCTTCTCAGCCTCCCTCTCAGTGTCGAGCAGCATTAGGATATCGCCAACCCTCACTGGGCCCTTCACATTCCTGGAAATCACGCGGCCCTCATCCTTGCCGCGTAGTATGCGCACCCTGACTTGCGTAACCTCGCCTGTAACGCCTGTCCTCCCCACGACCTGCTCGACAACCGCTGGGACTGGTTCTTCAACCTTCGGGGGTGCCTTCTGGCTCATTACGGCTCACCCTTTATTTCTGCTGCCTTATCTCCGCTATCTTCTTGACTATCTCCTCTAAATATCCCTTAGCCTCGCCTGGGTCTGTTATGGAGACAGCGCTGGCTGCCACAGCTATCCCAGCGACCTCGCCCAGCTGAGCCTTTGAGGGAACGAACATGTAGGGTATCTTCTTCTCGTCGCAGAGCGTCGGTAGGAAAGCCACTATCTCGGGCGGGTCTACGTCGGTGCTTATGACGACGAACTTGGCTTGGCCGCGCTCTATGGATTTTATCACCTCATTAACGCCCTTCCTAATCTTGCCCGATGTCCTAGCTAGTCTTACAGCCTCTAGAGTGGCGCGTGTTAGCTCTTCAGGTGGCTGGAAAGTTACGTAGTATGGATTGGGCATACGCCTTCATCTCCTCCTCTTGTGAGATGGAGCACGAGTAGGCGAATACTTAAACCTATGCCGCTGGGATTGGCTTGTTTCGGGCTTATGCCAAACATTTTAGAGTTGGGGGCTTGAGATGTGTGGTGATGGCCGAGGACCTGCGTAGACTGGCTCTGAAGTGGGCTCTGAGGAACGCCGTTGAGCATGGTGGAAAAGCCGCTGTCGGGCCTGTTATAGCGAAGCTCGTGGCTGAGGCGCCTGAGCTTAAGCGTAGGATGGGGGAGGTCAAGGATACCGTATCGCGGGTTGTGGAGGAGGTTAACCAGCTCCCGCTTGAGGAGCAGAGGGAGAGGCTCGCCGAGATTGCGCCAGATCTACTAGAGCGAAGACACACACGCGAGGAGAAGAAGCTCCCACCCCTCCCAGGCGCTGAGAGGGGCAAGGTCGTCACACGACTACCTCCCGAGCCCAGCGGTCCCATGCACTTGGGCCACGCTATGAGCGGCTTGCTCAACGAGATGTATGCCCGCCAGTATGATGGTAAGCTTTGGCTACGTTTCGAGGATACTAACCCGCGTAAGGCTAGGCTTGAGTATTACGAGGTCTTTAGACGCGGTTATCGCTGGCTTGGGATAGAGTGGCACTATGAGAAGAATAATAGCGATGATATGAAGCTCTACTATGAGTATGCGGAAAAGCTACTACGCGGGGGGCAGCTATATGTATGCGCGTGCTCCGCCGACGAGCTGAGCACCCAGAGGAGGACGATGGAGCCTTGCAGGCACCGCAGCCAAGGCGTTGGGGATAATCTAGAGCTTTGGAAGCGTATGTTGGATGGAGACTTTAAGGAAGGCGAGGCTGCTGTAAGGCTTCGCGGCGATTTGAAGAGCAGCAACACGGCCATGCGCGACCCAGTGATGTTCCGCGTAGTTGAGCATCCACATCCACTAACAGGCGACGAGTATAGGGTATGGCCCACCTACGACTTCGCAGCAGCCGTGCAGGACGCTATCTGCGGTGTGACACATGTTTTGAGGAGTAGTGAGTTCGCTTTTAGGGACGAGCTCCAAAACCATATACGAAACTTGCTCGGAATGAGGAATCCCGTAATTATCGAGTATTCGCGTTTTGAGTTTAAGGGAACCCCAACATCCAAGAGGCTCATCACGCCCTTGATAGAGGAGGGCGTGGTGAGTGGGTGGGATGACCCCCGTCTAGCGACTGTTGAGGGGGTTAGGAGGAGGGGGATACTTCCCGATGCTATACGGGAATTCACGGTAGCTCAGACTGGCTTCAGCTATGCTAGGCGGGAGTATGACTGGTCTCTTCTCTACAGCATCAATAGGAAAATTCTCGACCCGCGTGCTAGGCGGCTCTTCTTCGTTCCAAGCCCTGTTAGGCTGGTGGTGGCTGGCGCTCCCATGCTCTCGGTTGAGATACCTTACCACCCATCGCGCGACATGGGTAAGAGAATCCTAAGCGCGGGTGGTGTAATCTACGTTGCGCGGACTGATATAGAGAAGTTTAAGCCTGGAGACGAGTTTAGACTCAAGCAACTCATGAACGTCAGGCTAACTGGGGTTAAGGATGGCGAAGCCTATGGAGAGTTCCTGGGAGTTGAGCCTAAGCCTGATATTCCCATAATCCAGTGGGTCGGCGAGGATAATGTAGCGATTCGCGTTCTCAAGCCGCTCCCGCTCTATGACGAGGCTGGTGAGCTAAATAGGAATAGCATGGAGACAATAACAGGCCTAGCCGAGCCCTCGGTAAGGGATGTGGCGGTTGATGAGATAGTGCAGTTTGAGCGCTTCGGCTTCTGTAGAAGAGACTATGGCGATGAGCTGGTCTTCATCTACGCGCATGAGTAAGCTTGTTCCTAAGCTTTGGATGCTCGCGGCAACGCTGCTCAGCCCACTGTAATAACGGGCCTAGTAGTATGAAATCCGCGGCCTTCAGCTTCTCTATGTCGCCGCTTCCTGTTAGGAGGAGAGCCGCCTTGAGTTCTGCCGCTATCTGCTTGAGCTTCGCGATAACGGCTTCTGCGCTTCGTGCTGCTGGCTCTAGTAATGGGTGCGCGAAGCCAACCATATCCGCGCCTAGAGCTATAGCCTTCGCTGCATCAAGGCCTGTTCTCATTCCGCCTGAGGCGACCACGTAGAGCGAAGTCGCTGCCCGCACCTCAAGTGTGGCGGCTGCTGTCGGTATTCCCCACTCAAGAAACGTCTCAGCAACCCTAGCCTTCTCTACGGAGTTCAGCTCCTCAGCCCTGATAAGCTCTATCAACGTCCAGTTAGTCCCACCTGAGCCCGCAACATCTATGGCGCTTGCCCCAGCTTCCTCCAAACGTCTTGCTGCGTCTCCGGAGATTCCGCATCCAACCTCCTTCACGATTATCGGCACATTAAGCTCTCTCCTCAGCTCTCTGAGCGCTCTAAGCAGCCCCCTGAAGTTCGCTAATCCATCTGGCTGGACAAGCTCCTGCAATGGGTTGAGGTGTATTGCTATAGCGTCTGCGTCTATCATCTCAATAGCCTTTATAGCCAGCTCTGGGCCATGCTCCACTAGTTGCACTCCGCCTATATTGGCTATTAGAAAGCCGTCTGGCGCCCTGTCGCGGGCAATCCTGAACGTTCGCGCCAGCTCAGGCCTTACTATCGCCGCCCTCTGGCTGCCTACGCCTGTAGGTATCTTGAGCGTGGCAGCGGCCTCGGCTAGGTTTCCGTTTATCTTCTCAGCCTCGGCAGTCCCGCCTGTCATCCCCTCAATAAGAAGCGGCATACCGAATGTTTTATCCAAGAAACGCGCCTCAAGCCTAAGCTCATCCTCACTAAGCTCTGGCGCAGCATTATGTACAAGCTCCACAAACTCAAACCAGCTGGTCTTCTCCTTGTACGAAACATCTTGATTGAGGCTTATCTTGATGTGGTCCCGCTTCCTAGCCTCTATCGACAAGCTCCCCCTCAACTCTTGGTGAGTCTGGTTCCTTTTACCTTCTCTCCTTTTACAGCCGCCTCAACCCTTCCCTCCACCAGGCCGTTCACGAATATTACATCAACCCCAGCTGCGACAGCTCCAAACGCCTCGTCAACCTTGCTGAACATCCCTCCGGTAACGTCGTTTACAGGGTGGTAGATTATTGAGGCGTGTCTTTTCTGGCCCAGCTCTTCAACTAGTTTCTTCTCCCCTGTGTTGCGGTCTGTCTCATAGATTCCATCCACGTCGGTAGCGAAGACGAGTCTCCTAGCCTTGAGCCTCTTTGCTAGATATACTGCTATCGTGTCGCCTGAGAGTATGGTGAATTTTCTCTCACGGTCAAATACTGCGTCGCCGCATGTTACTGGGATTACCCCGATATCCAGCGCCGAGAAGAGCGTATCCAAGAGGGCTGTCTCTATGGAGCCGTCGCGGGTAACGAAGAGGAGTGAGGCCGGCATCCCCACGGCGCCTATTCCCGTCTCTATTAGGGTTTGGACGATTCTGCTATTAAGCTCGCGCATGGCTTGGATTGTCTTTACGAAGCCTTCAAGCTGTCGTAGCTCGCGGTATCCCTGGGCTATTCCATATTCCCGCGCTATAGTGTGGCCGAATGAGCCTCCGCCGTGTATTATGAGGAGCGGCGTGGGCCAGCATCGGAAGACCTCCCTACCTATGCGCGCAACCACCTCAGACCTGTATGAGAATGGTGTCTTCTTATCGGTTATGACGGAGCCTCCCAGCTTCAGTATTACTAGGTCGCTCACCCTTCTTCCACCCTAACACCTGGCTCTGAGCATCTGGCAACCCATACGCGGGGGAAAGCCCTGCTGGTTCTTTCGCATATCTTCTCCAGCTCATCGTCCTTGGCTACAGCTATCACGCAGCCACCGCCGCCTGCTCCTGTGAGCTTAGCCCCATAAGCGCCGCTTCTCTGCAAAACCTCCACCGCCCGCTCAATATCCTTTGTGGAAACGCCTACTGCGCGTAATAGTAGTTGGTTAAGCCGCATAAGCTCACCCATACGCTTGAGGTCAAGCGCCTTAAGTGCCTCCAGGGCTTCCTTCACCAGCTCGTCATAAAGCGCCTTAAGCTCCTCAAATATCTCTCTATTCTCAGAGGCGAAGCGCGATACTTTTTCCACGAGCTTACCCGTGCTCCTCCTCTCCCCAGTATCTACGACCAGCAACCTAAGGCTGGATGGCAGCTCTATACTCTCCCACGTATCTGGTCTCCTATATGCGAGCGTCCCACCTACCGTTGTTATATGCGGGTCTATTCCCGAAGGCCTGCCGTGTATCTCCTGCTCTGCCTTCATAGCCCAGCGCTTCACGTCGCTTGGCTGCAGCTCATGCCCTAGAAGGGTTGAGAGCGCTTTTGCTGTGGCAGCGGATACTGCTGCTGAAGAGCCTAGCCCAGCTCCGCGCGGCATGTCGGAGCTGATAACAACCTCAACGCCAGCAGCTCCTCCCAGCTCAGAGAGTATAGACTCCACAAGCCCAATAAGGGGGTGAAGCGTCCTCCAGGCAGAGCTGCTGCTACACCTAACCACGCCGTCCCGCTTGGAGCAGACTGCGCGGCCAGACCTAATAGACAGCCCCTCGCCAACGAGGCTACATACAACATCAACACGGCAGTCAATAGCAGTAACTATCGCGGTGCTACCATGTACGACGAAGTGTTCTCCCCAGAGGATAACCTTCCCAGGCGCGGATGCCCTGACTCTCTCCCGCCTCATTCCTGCGGCAACTCTATCACGCATGAAGCATAGCCGACCACGCTGCTATAGTCCCCGCTGGTATCCCCGCTTGTTGCGTGCTTGATTATCTCAGCCCTGGAAGCTCCCAGTCGCTTGGCAGCGGTAATCACAGCAGCCATAGCGCCAAAACCACACATGGATATATCATGCTTGTACATCTCAGTGTAAAGACCACCGACATCAAGCTCTGCTATCCTCTCAAGCGCTATAGCATCCTTCTTCTTCACGCTTTCATGCGGCTCGTAATGCGTAAAGTCGCTGGAGGCAACGAGAAGTATATCCCGCCCATCAACAACACGGGCGAGAGCTTCACCAACCTCAACGCATGTTTCCTCAGACTGGTCAAGGACGCATATTGGGAGGAACGTGAAGTCGCCCAGCAAGTATTGGAGGAACGGGACCTGTACTTCTATTGAGTGCTCGCTGCGGTGGGAAACCTCATCCAGCGAGAATATATCCGACTCGCGCGCCAGCTCAGTGGCTAGAGCGTTATCTATCTTTACAGCCCCCAGCGGTGTAAGCCACTCCCCGTCGGGAAAGATTGAAACAGCGGTGCCTATACCATAGTGGTTAGGCCCCACGACGACTACCGTAGCTGGCCTGCGCCTGCCCGCGAGCCTGATATAGCTATGCGCCGCCACTGGCCCTGAGTACATATAGCCTGCGTGGGGGCAGATTAGCGCTGGGAGACGCCTCTCCCCATGCTTTATCGGCGTCTCGGGAAGCGTTCCAGGCCCTATGCTGGATGTGAAGCACTCCTCTATCTGTTTAACCAGCTCTTCGCGCGTCCCAGCGTAGAACGCACCAGCTACTGCTGGCCTTCTCCTCCCCATCCCCAGCTCAACTACTGGTGGAGAGCGGGCTCGGTCATAAAGTCCTCAGGCCTTATCCCTGCCTCAGCCTCCGGGGTGAGCTGTCCCCGCTCGCTTAAGACCATCTTGGCCAGATACCAGAAAGCATACGGAAGAGAGGTCTTGCCGCGGTTGTTCATAGGAATAACTAGATCTACGTTGGCGCAGGTATTGTCGGTGCTGCACGTAGCTATGACGGGAATCCGCGCTATGGCAGCCTCGTCAACGGCCTGCGAATCATACCGCGGGTCTGATACAACAACTAGGGATGGCTCTATGTAGTTCTTCAACGTCCTATTCGTGAAGAGCCCAGCCTTCATCTTGCCCACAATAGGTATACAGCCCGTAACCTCGCAGAACTTCTCCACAGCCTTTATACCATACACATGCGTGGAGACGACGACCACCTTCTCAGGCGGGAAGAAGGATATCATCCGCGCAGCTATGTTAAGCCTCTCCACGGTCTTCTTGATGTCTATGAGATATACTCCATCAGGCCTCAGGCGGAATACGAAGGGCTCCATATGCTTGACCTTGATTCTCGACCCTACATGCACCGCGTTCCTGACGAAGAGCTCCAGCAGCTCCGCCTCCTTCTGTTCAGGTGTTGTAGCCATACCCCATCACGCTAAACGGCTTAACCCAAGCCTCCCCCGCGATGACTCCCATATACGGAGGAGCTCGTTAGCCTTTGCTATTCGTTCCCCGCCCATTATGCCTGCCTTAATAAGGTTAGCGCCGAGGCCTACCGCTATATGGGCTAGAACGCCGTCGCAGGCCTCGCCCGACCTGTGTGAGACAATCTTGGCTATGCCGTATCTGGCAGCCTCCCGCACCGCGTCCATCGTCGCCGTGAGTGTACCAACCTGGTTTGGCTTAATAATCATGGCGTTAACCGCGCTGGCCTTCCCAGCCTCCCTAACAAGCTCCGCCCTAGTTACGAGTAGGTCGTCTCCGCAGATTAGCGTCGTCTCGCCATAGCTCTTGCGCAGCTCCGCGAAGCCCTGAATATCATCCTCTTGGAGAGGGTCTTCAACATATCGCAATCCATACTCATCTATGAGCTTCCCCACATACTCTATCTGGCCGCGCCTATCTAGGGTTTTGCCGCTGCGCTTGTGGTTGTATTGTTTTGCGGACTCGCTGTATAGGGATGACGCGGCCATGTCTATCCCCATTCTGAGCTGGACGGCCAGCTCGTCAGACACGTTCTCCACGGTCTCTTTCACTGCTGCCAAGGCTTCCTCATTAGTCATGTTGGGCGAATACGCCCCCTCGTCGCCGCGTCCCTTCGTGAACCCCGGCACGCGCTTTGTGAGCAGGGAGCCCAGCGCCTTATGAACCGTTACCACGGCCTTCACAGCCTTTAGAGGCTCGTCAACAGATGCGGGGAAAACCAGAATCTCCTGGATGTCTGGAGCTCCCTCGCCAGCATGGCTGCCGCCTCCTAGTACGTTTCCCAGCGGCATGGGTATCTGTGGCGTTTGACCGCTTAGGGACGCGATATGCTCGTATGGCTGCTTCTCCATCAGCCGCGCGGCGAGAACAGCCGATGCGACTGACGTGGCATAGGCGGCGTTGCCCCCTATCCTCTCAAAACGCCCCGTCCCATCTATCTCCGTGAGGAGCTCATCAACCCCGCGTTGGTCTGCTGGATCTCGGCCTACCAGACGGCTGCTTACAACGCTGTTAAACACGCGCACAGCCTCGGCGGCGTTGTTATTCGGATAATACTCAACCTCACGCTTCCCACGGCTCTTGCCCGCAGGAGCGGCAACCCTAGCAGCGACTTTCCCAGATTGCAGCTCAACCTCTATAGTAGCGTCTCCCCTGCTGTCAAAGACCAGCCTAGCATGAGCGCTGTCTATCTTGAATGACTCCGCCATAGTTGCTAACCCGTCCCATACTGGCTATACCTTGTGTAGAATTCCACTATTTCGTTGAATACATCAACGCCTGAGATGAACATCCTTCTGCAACAGTAGCGTTTTACCTTAAGCTCGTCCAGCACCTTGCCCGCATTCTCTCCAGCTTCAACCCTAGCCTTATACTCCTCCCACTTATCTGCTATGAGAGCGCCACAGCTAAAACATCTAATAGGGAACATCAATGCTCCATCACACCTGGCCTAGGTTGTTTGGCGTGATTTTTGAGGCTTTCTCCTGGAAAATACATGAAAAGAGGGAAGTGGGGTCTAGCGGTAGCTCTTCTGCTTAAATCGCCTGGCGCTCCTCCTGTTGGGTTTCTTGGGCTCTGTCTGGCGAGGGTCGCCAGCTACCAATACTCGGTCGTATTGTATTATCTCCTGCTTGATTGATTGGCGTAGGCTTGAGAGGGCGCGTGCTATGGCGCTGGCTACCGCCTCGGCCAACGCTACACGGCCGCCGCCACGAACCTTGACCACAAAGTCATGCGACTTCCAGAAATCTGGAGCGAAGTGTAGGGGCGTTACAATCTTAGCCCGCGTTATCTCGTCGCCAAACTGCTCTAGGGGCGTGTTGTTGATTATCACATTCCCCTTACCTGGCCTCACTACTAGCCTAGCCACTGCTGTTTTCCTGCGTCCAGTGAATACTCCCAGAACCTTCTGCCTCACCCGCGGCCACCTCTAAGCTCTTTTGATACCTCGCCCAGCGTCATGTACCTGATAACCCTCCCAGACCTGCTAATAGGCTTGACGAGCTTCGCGTCCTCTATCTCCAGGCGGCGCGCCTCTGGTATGTTCTTAGCCCCCCTAAAGACCTTAAGACGCCTAGCAGCCTCACGGCCCTTGGGCTTCTTCCTCGGTAGCATCCTAAGAATCGCGTAGCGTAAAATTCCCTCTGGGAGAGTTGGATACCAAACCTTGATAACCTTATGCGATGTCAGCTGTCTCCTGGAGCGGAGGAATAGGAAACGCTCCATTATCGGCTTCTTCTTGCCCGTTATCACGGCCTTCTCGGCGTTTATTATGAATACCCTATGCCCCTGCATGAGCATCTTCGCCACGTAAGATGCTAGACGACCAACCTTGTAGTTGGTCGCGTCTATCAGATACGTCTCTGGCTTTTGTAGAACCTCCACCTTAGCCAATTATCCTCACCCCAGAACCGTCTGGGTACTTCTCCAAAAACTCCTCAAGAAGTAGAGCCTGACCACCTGCGCGCTCTATCTTGCTTAAAGCCTGTTTTGAGAAGCTGAAGGCGCCCACAGTTAGCTGGTGCTTAAGCAAGCCCGAGCCAAGGACCTTCCCAGGGACGAAGACCACCTCACCAGGCTTCGTGCTCCTATCCAGATGGTATACGTTAACTTCCCTACGCCTCCTATTACCCTTGGCCAGCTCCTCAAGCACTCTACGCCAAAACCTCCGCCTCCTGGCGTATGGCTCAAGGAGCCGCGCGGCCCTTGCCCTCCATAAACTAACTTGCTTCCTTGGCATCTGCAAACAGCACCTCGCACTCTGAAATCATATCATCAACCTTACGCCTCAATATATTGACAGCTTCCTTCAGCATTCTCTTGGCTGGGAGGAAGCCGAAGGACTCTATGTAGAGGAGGTTCTTCCCATCCTCCTCATATAGCGTAGCTATGCCGGCCTGCCACTTGGTATGCTTCTTACCCTGCCCCAGCCTTACGTAGAGCTCCAGCTCAATCCTCTGGCCAGGTGCAAGCATGGTTATTGGTATATTGCCGCTCACGGGCTTCACGGTGGTCTCTGGGTTCTCAGGCGTCATGTCGCGCGAATAAACAGTTATCGGCGCGTCTCCAGCCTCGGCTCTTAGGACGTATCTCACGACACACTTCTCACAGCCCAGCTTACTCTGGCAGCTACAGTGCTCAGGGAGATTATAGTTATCCATGTCGGAGACGAATGGTATGAGTGAGATTCTATGCGCTAGGATTTCGTTGGGCATCGCTGAGCTGTTCTCAATTATCAAGACCTCCTCAACGGCCATCGTGGGAACTTCGCGCAGTATCATCCTTCTTATGCCGTTGGCTATCGCTACAGGTACGTCGCGTAGCTCAACCCTAATCCACTCGTCGCCCCCGCTCTCTACGATTACAAGCCTTTCCAATCCCAGCTTCCCCAGCCATCCGTCAAGCGGCTGAGCCGCACTCCTCGGGGCTGCCTATTTAAGGTATAGCGTCCTCAACGGCCAGCTAAGACTCATTCCCAGGAGATTTTTGGCAGGAGGTCTCCTAATGCGTAGTTGCGAAAATTTAATTAGCCGAGGCAGCGTGGGATGGGCATGACCATGTCTAAGGAGATTCAGCTTACAGTCACGGATAGGGCTGTGGAGAAGATTAGAGAGCTGATTAAGGCTGAGGGGAACGAGAACCTGGCTCTCAGGATTTACATAACTGGCGGCGGGTGCTCAGGCTATCGCTACGGAATGGCGCTGGATGACAACATATACGAGGACGACATAACGGTAACGAAGGACGGCGTGAAGGTTGTGGTTGACTCATTTAGCGCCACGTTCTTGGATGGCTCAACAATAGACTATGTGGAGAATGTTATGGGCTCTGGGTTCGTGATAGACAACCCTAACGTGGCATCCACATGCGGCTGTGGCCATTCGTTCAGCGTGAAGCAGTAGGGAGAGGGAGATGCCGAAGGTCGGTGAGCGCGCACCCAGCTTCAGGCTTCCAGACCAAGACGGGGTTGAGCGCGGCCTAGAGGAGCTACTGGCAGACAAGCGTTTTCTAGTCCTCTACTTCTACCCGCGCGACAACACTCCAGGATGTACCACCGAGGCTTGCAGTTTTAGAGACGCGCTACCAGACCTCCGCGGAGGTGGGGTTGAGGTCGTTGGGATTAGCACAGACCCGCCAGAGGCTCATAGGCGTTTCAGGGAGAAGTATGGGCTTACGTTCATCCTTCTCTCAGACGTTGAGGGGCGGGTTGCGCGTATGTATGGCGCCTTTAGAGAGGAGCGCGGAACATGCGCTAGGAAGACCTACGTGATAGACTCAAGCGGCGTAGTTAGGGCTGTCTTTGAGAAGGTCAAGCCAGACGACCATGCCCTTGAAGTTTTAGAAACAATAAGGAAGCTCTCATCCTAGCCCTGATCTGTTCCTTCTATACCATGCGCAGAACTCGTTGACTGGGCAGCGGGAGCACTTGGGGCGGGGTCTCCTGCATATCTCCTTCCCGAAGAGGACGAAGAGCGTGTTTATGAGCGGCCTATCCCATAGCGGCGTAAGCTCCTCTAGGCTCTTCTTCACAGCCTCATAGTCCCCATCCTCAGGGGCTACCCCAAGACGTTTTGCTACAGTCTCGACGTGGGTGTCTACGGCTATCTCAGGCTCTCCATAGGCGAATGAGAGGACGATGTCCGCTGTTTTTGGGCCGACACCGGGGAGACGCATGAGCTCTTCGCGCTTCCTGGGAACTTTACCGCCCAGCTCAAACGCTATTATCTGCGCCACCTTCTTGATTCGCCGTGCTTTCTGCCTGTAGAACCCCACTTCCCTTATCAGCCGTTCAATAGACCTAACATCAGCCCGCGCCAGCTCCTCTGGTGTTTTATATTGTTTGAAGAGCTTGGAGAACGCTGCGTCGGTCTTCTCATCCCGCGTCCTGTGCGAGAGTATAGTCCCGATGAGTGTTGCGAAGGGGTCTGAGGGCTGTATATGGAGCGGCTTCGTGAGCTTGTAGCGCTTCTTGAGACGTGTAAGAACCTCCATGAAGCTCTCGGAATCCATCACTCGGAATAACGTCGTTTCTACGTGAGCTAAAAAGTTGGATGGACGACAACCTATAATTAAAGCCGCTATAGCTGTTGGATACATGAATGTGCGCATCGTTTACTGCGTCCCCTGTGGGCACCTCCCGACGGCTCTGGAGCTTTCGCAGCAGCTCCTCTCAAGGTATGGGCAGAGGCTTAACAAGAAGTTCTCGGTAACGCTAGACACTTCGGATGGTGGGACGTTTGAGGTGTATATTGACGGTGAGCGTGTCTTCTCCCGCCACGAGGCTAAGCGCTTCCCAACCGCTGATGAAATCGCAGCGCGTATTGAGGAGCGCCTCTAGGATATGGCCAAAGGTATATAGCTGGCCAAGCGGCACGTATTACTGAAGGGGGTTGGCCGAGGCCAAGTTAGACGAGTGCCCAAGATGCCACGCCGAGGTGCCGACTGACGCGATACGCTGCCCCAGATGCGGGCTATGCATAGCCTGCTCTAGCCAGTAATATCAAATATCCACCTCTTCTAGTTAAGGGTATTATTCTCGCCCAGCCTGGGGGGCGGGTAGCTAATGACACAAGTCGCAGCCTACTCTTTCGTTGATAAGCCGTTTAGCGACGAGGAGAGTCTAGCGGCGCTAGAGAGCTACGTACGCGAGTGGTTTATGAGAACCTTCAAGGAGCTTACGCCACCGCAGCGCTACTCGTTCAAGCTGATAGCTGACGGTCATAACGTTATAATCACAGCGCCGACTGGAAGTGGGAAAACCCTGGCTGGCTTCATGAGTATATTGAGCAAGCTCTTTAAGATGGGTGAGCAGCGCCAGCTCACCGAGAGCGTTTATTGCATCTACGTAAGCCCTCTCAAAGCACTGGATAATGATGTAAAGAAGAACTTGATGCAGCCGCTTATAGAGATACGCGAGATAGCTGCGGAGATGGGGATAGAGCTGCCTGAGATAAAGATAGCAGTCAGGACGAGTGATGTAGCTGGCTCGGAGAAGCAGCGCCAGCTAAAGGAGCCACCCCACATCCTGATAACCACGCCAGAGAGTCTAGCAATCCTCCTCAACGCCCCCAAGTTCGCGGAGAAGCTGCGTACTGTGCAGTGGGTAATCGTTGACGAGATACACGAGCTAGCTGGCAGTAAAAGGGGCGCTCACCTCTCGCTAAGCCTTGAGCGACTGCGGGAAGCAGTAGGAAAGGACTTCATACGCATAGGGCTGGGCGCCACACTACACCCGCTTGAAGAGGCCGCGCGCTTCCTAGTAGGCTACGACGACACAGGAAGACCAAGACCATGCAAGATAGTCGATGTAACATGGTATAAGCCGCTCCAACTGATGGTAAAAACACCTGTCAAGGATATTGTCCACGCATCGGCGGATGAGATTAACGAAGCCCTCTACAGACTCCTGGATAAGCTGATAACAAAACACAGGACGACGCTCATCTTCACCAACACCCGCTCAGGAACTGAGAGGGTCGTCTATAACTTGAAGGAGAGGTGGCCTGATAAGTATAATGACTCAACGATAGGCGCTCATCATGGCTCGCTCTCGCGCGAGATTAGGCTAGATATTGAGGATAGGCTGAAGCGGGGCGAGCTTAAGGCTGTTGTCTGCTCCACATCCCTTGAGCTGGGTATTGATGTGGGCTACATAGACCTGGTTGTTCAGGTAGGCTCGCCCAAGAGCATAACTAGGGCTGTTCAACGCATAGGGAGAAGCGGCCACCGCTTCGGCGACACCGCACGCGGCGTGATAATAGCGATGGATAGAGACGACATAGTAGAGTGCGCAGTCATGCTAAAATGCGCACTAGAGAGGAGGCTGGACGAGATAAAAATACCAACAAACTGCCTAGATGTCCTGGCACAACATATAGTCGGCATGGCGCTCACACGCAAATGGAGCGTTGACGAAGCGTTCAGGCTGGTACGCCGCTCATACAACTACCGCTACCTAGACAAAGAAACCTTCATCAGCCTCCTCAAATACCTAGCAGGACATTATGCCGAGCTTGAGGATAGAAGCGTCTATGGAAAGATATGGTTTGACGAGAAAAACATGATGTTCGGTAAACGAGGAAAATACACCAGAATAATATACTACCTAAACATAGGGACAATCCCCGACGAGGTTAAGGTTGATGTCTATCTCCTGCCAGATAAGCGCTACATAGGCTCCATAGAGGAAGAATTCTTAGAGCGTCTAAGGCCTGGAGACATCTTCGTCCTAGGCGGCAGGATGTATAGGTTCAGATATGCACGGAGCATGAGCTGCTATGTTGAGAAGCCACCCAAGGATAGCCTCCCGACAATACCCGCGTGGTTCTCCGAGCTACTCCCACTAAGCTTCGAGCTGGCGCTGGAGATACAGGACTTTAGGGAGGAGTTCAAAGCGACGCTACAGGCTGGGAAGACGAAGAAGGAGATAGTGGCGTGGCTTCTCAGAAGATTCCCAATAGAGAGACACACAGCCGAGGCAATATACAACTATTACAGGGAGCACTACAGATACACGGGTGGCAAGCTACCTGGACGCGATGAGATTCTAATAGAGACTACCTCAGACCTTCAGGAAAGGCGTTTCATAGTCTTCCACGCCCTCTATGGGCGGAGAGTTAACGACGCCCTCTCTCGCGCGGCAGCCATACTCACGTCAGACCAGATAGGCAGGAACGTGGGGGTTATAGTAAGCGATAACGGCTTTGCCCTACACATACCGCAGGACGCTAGGGTTGACGTGGAGAGACTCCTTAGAGAACTAGCTTCATGCGACTTGGAAGAGCTGCTTAAGCGAAACATACGGAGAACGGAGATGATGAAGAGAAGATTTAGACACTGTGCAGCGCGTAGCTTCCTCATACTCCGAAACTACAAAGGATACAAGATAAGCGTAAGCAAGCAGCAGACAAACGCCCAGACCTTGCTCAATGTATGCGAAGAGGTCAATCCGAACTTTCCCGTTATTGTGGAAACCTATCGCGAGATACTGCGGGACGTGATGGACTTGGAGAGGGCGAAGCTTGTCCAGGAATGGCTCAGGACAGGCAGGGTGAAGAGCATGCTAATCAAGACCGAGGTCCCCACACCCTTAGCGCATAACCTTATAGTCCTGGGAGACGCCGACATAGTGTTGATGGAGGATCGTAAGAAGAGGCTCCTCCAGCTGCATGAGGCTGTGATGAGGAAGATTAGGCTTGCGGCACGCTCTTAATAGTCTCACGATAATGGGCGTGGTGGAGCTGGTCGCGCCCTATCCAGCGATATACATACCAGAGATAGACACTCTAGCAATATCAGACCTACACCTCGGCTACGAGGGGGTTATGGCCGAGGAGGCTGGGCTAATGATACCGAAGACACAGTTCAAGAAGGAGATGCAGGCTCTCAGGGAGATTGAGAAGCGCGTCAAGGCAAGGAGGATAGTATTGAACGGCGACATAAAGCATGAGTTCTCCTCAACAAGCTACCACGAGTCAAGGGAGGTGTCGGACATGCTTGAGCATCTCCAGCAGGAGTATGAGGAGGTTATAATTGTTAAGGGGAACCATGATAACTTCATAGCAAGAATAACCTCGCGATACAGGGTTAAGCTGGTTGAGGAGTTTCTTGATGGCAGGTATTATTTTGTTCATGGCCATGAAATACCTGAAGGGTTCGCCTTAAAGGGCGAGGTTGTGGTAATAGGGCATGAGCATCCAGCAATAGCGTTATATGATGATGTGGGAGCTAAGGAGAAGATACCCTGCATACTCTATGGGGATATGCTTGACGGTAGGAAGATAATAGTCCTGCCAGCCTTCTCCATACTTGCGCAGGGGAGTGAGGTGAATATGATACCCCGCGAGGAGCTTCTCTCACCAATACTCAGACAATACGTGGATGTGGATTCGCTAAACGTGATGAGCGTAGGCCCAGATGTTGGGTGCATCTCCTTTCCGAAACTCGGCCTGCTACGCGGCGTACACTGAAGAATCTGAATAGTGGAATTCTTCCAATATGCGTTGTTTAAGCCTTTTTGCAGGCATTCCAACCTTTTATGTGGAATGGAGTCTGAAACAGCCCCCCGATGCCGCGACTGCCACTAATGGCATCCCTACGACCTCCTGCCCTTCATGGGTGAGTGTTCCAACCCTTCCAGCATACGTTTCAAGAGCGTGGTATTCCAAGACAATATTGCTGGAAACTGCTTCACGGAGAGAAGCCTAGAATCGCTGGATTTCGTATGGTGCATGACATGCAGGAGAACCATACCACTAAACGAGCTCCCACTACATTCAAGCCATGAACTCTTCGTCGATGCCGCGCGGCTGCCTGTTGAGGATTTGTACGAGATGACATTTGCAGGCGACTAAGTGGGGGGTGTATATGTTTGAGCTGGTCTTCTACGGCAGGGGAGGACAGGGGTTGTTACTGCCTCTAGGCTCTTGGCTGAAGCTGCCCTGATTGAGGGGAAGTATATCCAGGCCTTCCCAGAGTTTGGGCCTGAACGCTCAGGCTCGCCAGTCAAGTCTTATGTAAGGATATCCGACCCCATGATAGAGACCCATTCGCTCATCTACAGCCCAGATATACTAACCGTGATAGACCGTAGGATAGCTTCCTCCCCTAATGTATTCTCGCTCTGCAAGGAGGGTGGTCTTGTGGTGCTTAACTCTGTGGAGGTGAGGAGTAAGCCGCGTCATGTTAGGTTGGCTCGTGTTGATGCCCGCGGAATAGCGGGCTCGCTGGGAAGTCTTAAGCTGGAGAACACGGCAACCTTGGGAGCCCTGGCAAGAGCTTCTCGTATAGTAGAGTTGGCAGCCTGGCTAAGGCGTTGGAAAGTAGGTTCGGTGGTGAGGTGCTTGAGAAGAACCTCAAAGCGCTACATGAAGGCTTTAGGGAGGTGATTATGGATGAGCAGAGCTGAATTAGGTGAAATCCTGCCAGGAGGGGCTATAGCGGAGCCAGGCTCAACCGCCGAGTTCAAGACAGCAGACTGGAGAAGCAGCAAGCCAGTCTTGATGGATTTGGAGAAATGCACAGGCTGCCCGCTGTGTTGGATATTCTGCCCAGAGCCCGCTATAGTTAGGAGAGCAGATGGGAAGATTGAGTTTGACTACTATCACTGTAAGGGCTGCGGCATCTGCGCCGCGGAGTGTCCCCTGAAATTGATTGTTATGGTGGAGGAGGCTGGTGACGGGGATGGCTAAGGCTCTCTCAGGCTCCGAGGCTGTTGCGCTGGCTGTGAAGCAGGCTAACGTGGATGTGGTGGCAGCATACCCGATAACGCCGCAGACAATAATAGTAGAACGCCTCGCAGAATACATAAATAACGGCGAGCTGGACGCAGAGTACGTACCCGTAGAGTCGGAGCACTCAGCACTCTCAGAATGCGCGGCAGCCAGCATGACTGGAGCAAGGGTATTCACGGCAACGGCAAGCCAGGGACTAGCCCTAATGCATGACATGATGTACATAGCCGCTGGTCTTAGATGTCCTGTTGTAATGGCTGTAGCGAATAGGGCGTTGTCCGCGCCAATCAACATACACCGCGACCACTCTGATATTATGGGCTCACGCGACTCTGGTTGGGTTCAGATATTCGTGGAGAATAATCAGCAGGCCTATGACATGACGCTGGAAGCGTTTAAGCTCGCTGAGGACCATGATATTCTCCTTCCCGTGACCGTCAATATGGATGGGTTCTTCGTATCCCACGCCGTTGAGGGTGTGGAGACGCTGGACGACTCTAGGGCGGCTGGCTTCCTACCTCCTAGAAAGCCGCTCCACTACCTAGACGCATCTAAACCCATGTCATTCGGAGCGCTGGCATCTCCAGAATGGTACTACAGGATTAGGCATCAAGTGGTGGAGGCGATGGCGAGAGTTGAGCAGAAGCTGGAAGAGGTTGAGCGGGAGTATCTGCGTGTGTCTAGAAGGAGCTACGGCGCCCTGGGCTTAAGCCAGGTTGAGAATGCGGAGATTGTGATACTGTGTGCGGGTGCTGTTGCTGGTACTGCGCGCACAGCTGCTAGACGGCTGAGGGAGAGAGGCGTGAAGGTTGGCGTAGTGAGCGTGAGGCTCTACAGGCCATTCCCAGCAGAAAAGATAATCCACGCTATATCCAACGCTGAAGCCCTCTTAGTCATAGACCTAGCCATGAGCCCAGGCGCCCCATCGGCACCGCTTGGACAGGATATTAAAGCGGCGCTCTTTGACGCTGGCGTTAGGCTGCCCGTATGGAATGTGGTCTGCGGGCTAGGGGGGAGAGATGTCTCCGAGGCTGAGATAGAGAAGCTCGCGACAACCCTCGCAGAAAGCACCACAAGCACACCGCGCGAGAGGATAACATACTGGGGTGTAGCTGTATGACTGTAGTTAAAGAGATAGTCTCCGCGAGAGACCTGTATGGAGAGGAGCTTGTGGCACCATGCACATCCTTCGACTACGAGGACTACGAGGTCATAGTAGTGGACGACTCAAACGACGAGACGACCAGGAAGCTAGAAGCTTGGAGAGACCATCCCAAGGTTAAGATCATACATAGGAGTTGTAGAGAGAGCTGGAAGGGCACGACTTGAATGCAGACGAGAACTGGATAACTAAGGCAACTAACATACTCTTCGCAACAACATACAAAGTCGAGCTAGAGGCGCGGAGTAGACTGAGGCTATTCATACCTTTGCTGGGAAGCGTATTCATGGTAAGGACAAATATACTGAAGGACTTGAAGTTTGAACATGACATAACAGAGAACTACAACCTCTCGGTGAGGATGTATCTAAACGGCTATAAAATAGTCTATGACTCGGCCATAGACGCGTCTGGAGAATGTCCATCAAGGCTACATAGGGTTGCTAGACAGGTTGCGAGATGGGCTGAGGGGACAACGAGGAACTTCAGGAAATATTTCTGGAAGGTGATGAGAAGTAACAAGCTTACCATGAGGGAGAAAGCCGAGTTCATGTTATCGGGGCTCTCATACCTCTCCGCTACCCTACTAGTCTTCGCAGTAATAGGTGGAGTAGTTGTGACGGCCATGATAGATTATGTTCTATCACAGCCACTAACTTACATAAGCGTCATGCTAGCAACGCTGGGCTTGCCAGCAACCATGATAATGCAAAGCATAGCAATAGCCAAGGAGGGAGAAATCAGAAGACTTACTTGGATACCATACGCTCTAATACTAGGATACCTAATAGCACCAGTATCGGCATACTACGCTCTAAAGGGACTAATAAGCAACAACGGAGAATTCCACAGAACATACAAGACAGGACACCTAGTAAACCGTAAATCAGCTGAGATAAGGACCTATTTAGAATACCCAAAATGATAAATAAAGCCATCAGCCATTATAAGTTGCTTCCGTCATGAAGTCAAAATCCGGCATTTATCAGGTGTAGCCTCCATGGGCGAAGAGGTTACGAAGGCTTACGCAGTAAAGGTCGTCGGCAGGGTGCAGAGGGTTGGCTATAGACGCCTCATTCTTGAGGCCGCTCAAGAGCTCGGCTTGGCTGGCTACGTTAAGAACGAGAGAGATGGATCGGTCACGGTCTTCGTTCAAGGCAGTGAGGAGAACATAGCGAGATTCCTCAAGTTGATAAAGTCTCCTCCACCGCCTGCCGTAGTCAAGACATTTACGGAGAAGCTAACCAAGCCTAAGCCCCAGCTCAAAGCCTTCACGATAAAGTTCGGCACAATACAGGAGGAGTTACAGGAGGGCTTTGGCGCCATGCAGAGTATCTTCATGGACTACTGGGGGGAGTTCAGGGATTACAGACAAGAGTTCAGAGACTTCAGGCAGGAGTTCAGGGGATTCCTGTCTGACTTCAGCGACTACAGACAGGAATTTAGGGACTTCAGGCAGGAGTTCAGGGATTACAGACAAGAGTTCAGAGACTTCAGGCAGGAGTTCAGGGGATTCCTGTCTGACTTCAGCGACTACAGACAGGAATTTAGGGACTTCAGGCAGGAGTTCAAAGACTTTAGAGAGGAGCTCAGGGATTATAGGCAGGAATTCAAAAGCTTTGCATCGGAGTTTAGAGATTACAGGGAGGAGTTCAGGGAGTTCGCAAAAAGGACGAACGAGAACTTTAAGCTAATCCTCGAGAAATACGGCGAGATCTCCGATAAGCTAACAGTTATCCTAGACACGCTAGTGAAGGAGTCGAAGGAGACTAGGGATAGGCTCGCCGAAGCAATACAGCTACTAAGACAAGCAATAGATAAGATCACTAAGGAATAGACTTATAATGGTACCAATGCAAAAGACCATTAACCAATTCTTCAAAAACCACGATAATACATTCTATTATTCCTCAATATTCGGCACGGCCTTGACGTTGCGCTTAATCCCAGAGCTTAAAATTTATCCATTCCCCATAGGCTATGAAACTATAACGTACTATGCTCCTTTCTTGCAGCACGGCCCGACGAATTTTCAATCCATATTTTGGGATACATTACATACTGAAGGCCGAGGTGGTCTTAGGGTTCAGCGATTTCTCAGCACTCAAAGTGAGCGCGCCCCTCCTCAGACTTCCTCCTAAGCGATTCTTCCCAGTCTTTATTGGTTTTAACTGGCTCTCCAGTAATGAGGAGATACGAAGATACATTCTACAGGTGCTGGTCAATCCTGATCAAGTCCATTATGATGTTGAGAGAGGTGATGTAAGATATTTCCTGCGTAAGGTTAATGATAGGTTTCTCTGCGTAATAACTGTGGCCACGGAAGCTGTGACCGCATACCTTATGCGCGAGCGCAAGTACTGTAGATATAAGGAGAGACGATGGCGCTGACGATATTCAGCGAGGCCGAGAAGGTCAAGGAGCTGGTAGAGAGGCTGGAGGAGCAGAAGAAGGAGCTCGAGGAGAAGGAGAGAAGGCTTGAAGAGGAGAAGTTCCTGGAGATGGCCAGGGCCTTGGAGAGGATGCAGAAGGAGATAGACAGGCTGGCCAGGGGCGGTTGACGCGGCTAGGGCGTCGCACACATCTTTCCATTACCGCAGCGGTAATCGTTTTTCCTTGCCATTTTTTCACATATTGGGATCGTACCTTCCAAAATCTTGTTCCCACTTTATGGGTTTTGTTCGGCTAGCCGAAAAGAAATTACGATCGGTCGTAAAATCAAGCTAGCCTTTCCCCTCCTTCTTTGGAGGGGCTATCATCCCCACCTTGGCCAAGCCTTGAAGTATCTTCGTGTTGTAGTACCTCTGGAGCTGCCCTGGGTGAGCAGGGACATGAGCACGCGGTTGTCCGCTATCATTTCGTCCAGCGCGCTCTTCAGCTGATATGCTCCCTAGAGTTAAAACGCCAACGATTACGTTTTCACATAATCACTTTTCTTTAGAGCTTCCTCCACCACATCGGGAATCTCCACAACCGCTACAGCCTCATACTTCAAAGCCTCACCTCCTACCCCCATCTCTAGGACCGATACTGGATTCACAATTAAGGTTTCCGAAGCATATGGGTGTCAGGCTAATCGTTCTTCCAGTATGCTTTAACACCTGTTCGCTTGGCAAAGAGCCCCACAACAAGCTCGTCCTAGCACCACCATCGGCGAGGGCATTGTTGGTAGAATAGTTGTTCCTCGTGCAGGTCAACCTAACTACCACCTTTACAAAACCATAATCTTACCACCATACTTTAGTAGATTTCTACATACGCTGTCTAGGCATCAACGTTTTATATCCTGGCTTGACCACTATATAGCTGGGGTAGAGCATTGGAAGCGATCATGGTTACGTTGCCTGAGAGGGTTTTGAGGGAGCTGAGTAAGAAAGCTGAGTCCGAGGGTGGAACTTTGGAGGAGATCCTTAATGAAGCTGTTCTCAACTACTGCGACGTTAGGGATCCTGAGGTTAGGGCTGAGAGCCACTTAAAGCTTTCCGAGAAGTATCTCAGGGAGTGTGAGGAATTCTTAGCGAGGGGGGATTATGCTCAGGCCTCCGAGAAGGCTTGGGGAGCGGCGTCTCAGATGGTGAAGGCGATTGCCGCGAGAAGGGGGATGGAGATAAGGAGCCACGGGGAGCTACATAGGTTTGTCAAAAGGCTTAGGGAGGAGTTCAGAGATGAACAGGTCTCAACATTTTGGCTATCAGCGGTGTCGCTGCACCAGAACTTCTACGAAAACTGGCTGCCTGAGGATATGGTTAGAGACGGGGTAGAAAACGTTAAGAAGCTTGTTGAAAGATTAAAGAGGGTTATCTAACAAATCATCTTAAGAGAATCCATAATAATTTAAGAACCCATAGAGTTACTTGAGAAGAGAAGGCAATTGCAGTTGCATCTCATTATAATAGAAGAGTTAGGCTCTTCAGGCTTAAAAGGCAGATAATCCTTTTTAACACGTAAGTCAGGCCTAAGTAATGTGTAGCTCAGGAAGACATTTTGAAAGTATAGATGATTCACGTGCTACTACTGTCAAGCGCTTTCGGAAGGAATAGTCCTATGAGAAAGCCTAAGACAATATAATGAATCGAAAGCGTGATGATACGCCAGAGATCTCATAAGCTAAGAAATTCCTTAACTTTATAAGACTCCACATCGATACCACGTTAGGGTACGGATTGCCTAAGATTTGGCGAATATTAGGAATCGAGATGGAGGCCAAGTATTGGGGTAATAATCTTCATCGGCCTAGGGGTAACAATCGTGTCAACCATCCTCCTTATGGTGATGCTCACACCGATGGAAATTGACCTAATCATGCTGCTACTAGGGATTACAGGAACTTTCACATCAGCTTTAGCACTCACGATAGATGCAACGAAGGAGATTCGTCCAAGAACATGTAATAAATAACGTTCAAAACATCAGCAGAACACTCCAGCAACAAACGAAACCCTACAAAGAATCCTTAACACGCTACAGCAGATACGCGACAAACTATAAAGACTAAAAATAATCAACTCTGCGAGTCATGCTACTAATGTTAGCAAGCGCGACGCCTTCAATATCTATAATGCATTTATAAATCGACTATGATGTTAGCCAGTTTCTCGGATAGAGTTTATGTAAATCTTTAGGTTAGTTGGATCTACTCATTAGAGGGATAAAGAATAAATGAGGGTTTATACCTTTTTTAGTGTGGAGAGGGTTGGGTAGGCTTTTAGAGAGAAACGTTAGGATTCTTGGCTTGTCTATGAAGCTGAAGCATTGGATAGCGGTGTTTACGTTCCTAATTATAGGGATCTTGGGCTTCCTAACAGCTATACTGTTATCACCGCTCTTACTGGATTTGATAGGCGTAGCCATGGGGATAACGGGTATACTGCTCAGCTCCCTATCAGCTATATATGGGGCTACGAGCGCGCAGGTTGATACGTTTAGGCATGAATTTAGGGAGTTCAGGAGAGACGTGGTGGATGAGCTAAGAACGATTAGAATTACTCTAGACGAGGTGCTTAAAGTATTGAGAGGTGGCGGGTGAATAGTCAGGAAAGGTTAAAGCTTTAAGAATGCCTTAATAACTCTTAAGAAACTGAGTTAATGGAAGCATGTCTATTGTTCTGGAACTTCCTGATAGGCTATTGGTAAAGCTTAAGGAGTTATCGGATTCTAGGAATATTTCCTTAGAAGAGGCGATACTTGAGGCTATTTATGAATACGTTGAGGAGATGGATCCTGAGATGAGGTCGGAAATGTATCTTAAGCTATGCGAGAAATACCTTAGGGATGCTAAGGAGCTATTGTCTAAGGGAGACTATGTGCAGGCTGGTGAGAAGTTATGGGGCGCGGCCGCCCAGATAGTTAAGGCAGTAGCTGCTAGGCGGGGGATCGTGCTTGATAGCCACGCGAAGCTATGGGACTTCGTAGCCTCACTACGCGTTGAGCTGAACGACCCCGATATAGGCAGGCAATGGTCAGTAGCAAACTCGCTGCATAAGAACTTTTACGAAGCTCAGGTCAGCCCTGAGTTAGTCAAGGACTACGCGGAAGACGTTAGAAAATTCGTAGATAAGCTGAAGCTATTAATAACGAAGTGACTAAGCATAAATGGAAGATAATACTACTAAATGAGACTAGATGCATATTCAAGCTAACCTGGGAGGGCAAGCAGAGAAATACATTATATAAGGGCACGGAGTTCGTTGAAGTAGGTCATGCCGTCATTCTCCGTAAGTATTCCGGAGAATCTAGCTGAGGGACTTCGTAGCAGGGGCGTCGATATAGACTCATATGTAGTTGAGTTAATAATCAGGGAACTGCGATTAGATCCGCGGTCTGAGGCCGAAGCACACCTAGAACTATCTAGACGCTTCTTAAGGGAGGCTAGCGATCTTCTCAATAGAGATTCCGTCCAAGCTAGCGAGAAGCTGCATAAAGCGGCTGAAGAAGCCGTGAAGGCCCTAGCAGTAGCAATGAGCTTACAGGACTGATAAACAAGGCTAGGCAAAGGGGTAGATGGACTGTAACGGAGCTTGAGAAGGCCGTCAGAGAGATTTCTAAGACCTTAGGTGAGGATTTTAGGAGGTGGTGGGATACAGCTTGGGCCCTCCACGTATGGGGTTTCCACGAAGCTAAGCTAGACTTAGAAGCCGTGAACAGCAGGCTAAAGGACATAGAGAATATAGTTAAGAGCGTGGAGGATTTCATAAGTAAACAAAAGTAGTTTCCAAAATTCAAAGACTTGAGAAGTTCTAATTCAAATGAAGTAATAAAGATTGTTTCAAAGATTTTCTCTTAACAAAAGAAGATCATCTATTCTGGGAAAGAACAAGTATAGGTTTAAGGTTAAAAGAACACATAGACCGTAATGTGCTCTCGGAGAATCGTAGTTATTGGTCTAGACTCTGTTCCCTTGTCATTGTTATTTAATGAGCTTAGAGATGAGATGCCGACTATTAAGAGGCTGATCGAGCCCGGTCTTTACTCGGTTTTGGAGAGCTGCCATCCACCCATTACTGTCCCTGCTTGGATGGTCATGATGACTAGCAAGAATCCTGGGAGACTTGGCATATACGGGTTTAGGCATAGGAGGGGCAGCTCTTATAGTGAGATAAACATAGCTAATTCAACATACGTTAGGAGGGAGATGACTGTATGGGATATCGTCTCGAAGCATGGGAGGAGGTATGCGCGGCGACTTCTGCATCAACGAGTGGCTTATCAGGCACGCCAGAACTAGCAATCTGGACCTTCAAAAACTCAGGCCTAAAATACCTAGCAATAGGAAACTGCCTCCTAAAAAGGAAGTAACAGGTCAAAGCACATTGAAAAAGCCTAAACACATCTTCGACAACGTTCAAAAAGAGCAAATACATGAGCATCACCGTTCCTAAAGTAATAGTAGAGGAGCTGCGGAGAAGGGCGAAGAGAGCAGGAGCGTCAGTCGATGAATACCTGCTAGACCTTTTAACGAGGGACTCAGACCCAGAGGAGGCTTGGAGAAAATACCTAGCAGGGGGCGGAGCAGCTCCTAGATCAGTCCGAGAAGAGCTGGGGAGGGGCGATCTCCGACAAGCGAGCGAGAAGCTATGGGGAGCGTGCGCGCTAGCGGTAAAAGCACATGCCCTAGCGAAGAAGGCAAAGAAAATAGAATCTCACGCAGAACTCTGGGAATACAAAGACCAGGTAGCCCAGGAGATAGGTGAGTGGATAAGGCCAGCGTTCAGGCAGGCAAGCCTAATGCACACAAACTTCTACGAAAACCAAGCAACGAAAAAGGACATAGAGGACGTGCTAAGAGAGGTCAAAAATCTAGTAGAGGCAATATCACAAAAACTGAAGCAGCGACAAACAAGCAATAACAAGCACGGCTAAAAACCAGACTATTTCAGTAAAGCTATAAGCCAGGAGATAAGTGATTGCTTAAGGAATGGAAACGATACAGGTCCCTAGAAACGTTAAGCAGGCCCTTAGGAGGATAGCTGAGGAGAGGGGATTAACTCTAGGGGAGGCGCTGGTCGAATTGGTAATCGACGCGTCAGACCCAGGTGAGAGGTCGAGAGCCTACATAGAGGCGGCCCATGAGCTTATAGCACAGGCAGGCAGAGAGCTGGAGGAGGGGAGCTACAGGCAGGCATCCGAGAAGATATGGGGAGCGGCGGCCCTAGCTATAAAGGCACACGCATACAGCAGCGAGAAGAAAAGGCTAGCATCACATTCAGAGTTATGGCAGTATAAGAGCAAGATAGCAGAAGAGCTTGGAGAATGGATACACGACGCCTGGGCACAGGCTAACGCCATGCATACAAACTTCTACGAGAGATGGGCAGACAAACAATCAATACAAAAAGCGTTAGACAGCGTAGAAAAACTAATAGAAGCAATATATCAGAAAGTAACAAACAAAA
The DNA here is from genome assembly GCA_030059675.1 of Candidatus Pelearchaeum maunauluense. Lineage (GTDB taxonomy): Archaea > Thermoproteota > Nitrososphaeria_A > Caldarchaeales > Caldarchaeaceae > Pelearchaeum > Pelearchaeum maunauluense. The sequence goes on from JANVYQ010000002.1 coordinate 68,083, forward strand.
ACCCTTGACAAACTGTAGCACATCCACTCTCTGGGTTGAATGGGATAAATTCGGAAAGGACTGGAAGACGATAGATATGAGGAATATATCCGAGGTATGGAATTATTCAACGCAACGTATTCTTCAGAAACTCATCTAAACGCTTTCTAATAGCTTCTAGATGAAAACCCAGTTTCAGTAATGCTTATAGAAGCAGACGCAGGAATACTTGTCACAACACCATTACTAATAATTAGTAACCTTTTTACTTTTGGAAGTGATAGTAAGAAGAAATGGTGAGAAATAATAACTAAGAGAATCGCATAGACTAAAAGACAGCCTGAGAAGTACGCTTGGTCCGGCTGAAGTATTCATAGCCTTACGTATAGCAAATATTTTTATAGCCCTTCAAGATACCCACGGTTGCGGCGTACAACCAGAGCGCTCTCCTATTGGTGGAGCGGCTTACTAAGCAAGAGGCAATACTGCCAGCTAGGCTTATTAACTCTCTAGAGCAGCTATTTCTATTCATAGAGGAGGATTTAGTCAAACCCCTCATGAATTGTAAGCCAGAAGAATTCGAAGCAAAGCTAAAAGAAGTACTAGCTATTTATGGCAACTTGAGGGGGCTATAGGCCTCATAACCTGGAGCGTATATCAAAAAGACATAGAGAGGTTGAGAGAACTTTATCTTAAGAGCTACGACACCATTCGCACGTATCTGCAGAAGGTGGGCGATAAGATAGGCGAGGAATACTCGATAGCACTCCTAAGCACGCTCGACGCCTTCTACGAGCTAGTACTAAGCATGCTCAGCAAGGTTATACAAGGTAAGCAGGAAGAGCTGGGTAAGCTGATACAGGTTGAACCCGGTGAAGCAGCTATCGGCTTTCAGCTCAGCGAGAGCTTCATCAAGCTATCCCTCCATTCAACAATCCTAGATTTAGGTTTATGGGCTGCATATAGTATTGCTAATGCTGAGGAGTTAAACGATATAGAGATTGAGAACTGCAGGAAATTATCCAAGATAATGGAAGAGCACGCCGCCGAGCTTGAGGAGTGCTCCGACCCAGCTCTCCTCGACGAACCCGTTAACAGCTCCTGTCTCGACTAGGACGTTGGGCCTGAACCTCTCGACGCTGAAGTCGCTCGCAGGCCTGAGCTTCCTCAGGGACTTTAAGCTAGAAGTCGTGAGCAGGTGAACGGCTCTCCCCTTTCACGCCCTCTTCTCCATCAACCAGCCGACCTCTGGGAGCCTGATGAGCCTTAATACTCCCACAAGGCTTTTACGGAGTGCAGTAGCTTCAATTCTTTAGGATAAAAATCGCAAATCACAAATTTTATAAGTACATCAATCTTAAAAGTTAACGCCGAGGAGAGGGCAGTGTCAAGTTAAGTTTTCCCATAGGGCTGGTGTAGTTCCCAGCGTTCTATGGATTCTTATGTTGTTGTAGTAGTATGTGAAGAGCGTTGGCCAGTTTTGTACATGCGTTCTGGCTCCTTGCTTGCATCTGCATGGGAAATATTTGCTGAATCTAGTTATTCGCTGTTTTAATGTTAGAAACCAGCGTTCAATGTAGTTTCTGAATCCTCCGCTTATCACTTGGTGTTTGAGCCTTAACCACTTTAGGGCTTGATGGTACCATGGCCCCCATCCGTACATACTAGTTTAGGCCTACCATAACGCTTAATAAATTCCATCATAAAGGCGTATACGCTTAGGGTGGAGCGGCTTGGATATAGCCTTAAAAGCAGAATACGCCTCGATTCAGGGTTTATTGTAGCATGTAAATAGACTATTTCACCACCAATGTTTATGGATGTCTCATCTAAGACTATTATCTTAGGTTTTTTAGCCTTATCAGCCTCAAAAAGCTTTGGAGCAAACCTTTGAATCCACTTCCATATGGCGTTATGGCTACGCTTTAAGCCTTCAACCTCTGAGGCTGAAGCCTCCCGGAGCGAAAGCCCAGCAGCATGCCTCACAAGCCACTGAACAATAGCACTAGGAGAAGTTCTCCCGACGCTGAACGGCCCCCAACCTCAGCCTCCATCTGATCCAAAGCCAAATCAAGCCAAACCATAAACTGTAATATAAATAGAATAACTCTCTTGAGTTGACACTGCCGAGGAGAGATTCATGTCTGAAAAGAACTCCTCGGAGAAAGTTAAATTAGGATTCATGGATCCCCTAAAGCTTACTGACTTTCCCCCTGTGCCTGGCATATTCGCACTGCTTGGAGCTGGTGTTATTCTGGCATCATTTAACCTTGGTAGCGGCGAATTAATTTGGTGGCCATACATGACTGCCAAGTATGGGCTTGCCTTTGTTTGGTTAATGATACCATTCGCTCTTATGCAGTGGTGGATTAATACGGAGTTAGCCAGATATTCGCTGGTAACAGGAGAACCTACATGGGCTGCCTTTACAAGAGCAAGCAGAAAGTTTAGCATAATATATTTTGCCATGGCAGTCGTAACGTTGTTGTGGTGGGGAGGATACGCTGCAGCAGGAGGAACGGCACTTGCAGCCGTTACAAATTTCCCTCCTGGCTGGGATGCCCGTGGACAAACACTTTTCTGGTCATATGTCACAATGATTCTCTTCTTCGCTGCATTAGTCCTATCGCCAATAATCTACAAATTCCTTGAAAGATTTCTCCTTGTCTGCATGATAATAGGGGTCGGTGGCGTCATCATAGTTGCTTTTCACCCAGCTCTATGGGGATACTGGCCAACCTTTGCATCAGCACTGGTGACTCCTCAACCGTGGCCATCGAATTTTGATCCAAAGGATTATGATATTTTGCTAACCTCGCTTGCCTACCTGGGTCTAGGTGGCTTTTGGCAACTTACGTATCCAAATTGGGTTCGAGAAGTTGGAACTGGAATGAGTAAGTATTTGGGTAGGATAACGAGTCCAGTAACTGGTAAACCGGAACCAGTCGGAGTCGCAGGATTTGCCCCTAGATGTGATGAAGAAAACAAAAAGCGTTACTACGGTTGGCTTAAAACTGTTTACGCTAATAATACGTGGGGAGTGGGGGTAAATTTATTCACAACCATCCTGTTAGCGTTTCTAGCGTACGCCATTTTGCATCCTAAGGGAATTTGGCCTTCAGGCTATAGACTTGTCGTTGAACAAGGACGTTTTCTTGGTGAGTTGTGGCCACCCGGTTTTACCTTGTTCCTAATTGTAGCAGGTTTCCTCATCGTAGATACCTACGCGGTCATACTAGACTTTGTACCCAGACTTTACACGGACTTTCTCCACACAACCTTTCCGCAAACAAGAAAAAGACCTTACCGATGGTGGTATTATCTATTTGTATGCATCTTCTTTGTGTGGACTGCCATAAGCATACTGCTAGCACCGCCCGGAGCATTGATAGTATGGGGTGGAGTACTTAACTTCTTGGCATGGCCTGTAATGCACTTTGCTATGCTTTATGTCAACTACTACAAACTACCAAAGTCTATATGTCCGTGGTTAAGGCCTAAGTGGCATTGGCTAGTACTGGGTTTAATAATTTCATTAATATATACAGCTATTTCCATATGGTACTTGTCACTAGTAATACCAGCAGCACTAGGGTTTTAATTAAGGTCTTCGAATACTGGCAAAAACTATGAATATTACGAAAGCTACTGCGAGAAAGAGATATAGCATTTCCATTCGTTTCTTTTTTCATAAACTCTTCATATTTTTTCTTGCAATACAAGCTACAGAACTGGTTTTCTGGTTTGATCGAAATTCCACAAACAGGACAGTGCCGATGCTTCGGTATACTGGTGGTCTCTTTTCTACGTTTACGGGACATTTCTCAACCTCGTGGTAAGCTCTATCTTAAATAATTGAGCTTTAAGCATAATTTTTTTATTTATTTCTTCTACTTCAACAGTTCGGGAACCGTATGAAGTGGCACGCTATGGAAAGTGAAGAAGTTTTACGAGGCTTACAGCCAGGTCTTGAGGGGTTAACTACGGAGGAAGCAAGAAAGTCTAACACAGTACGGATATAATGAACGAGGGAGAAAAGGCGTCGAACCGCATTTCAAATGTTTTTGGGCCAAAATACGAGAGATACAAGATATGAGTGTTCTATTATCTCCCATGGAACGACCCCTGGGTTAGGGAGAATGCCCATAAAGGAGCAGGGGGCTGCCCGTTCAATTGCTCATTCTGCGCATCCTCAAGGCTTTTCGGCGGATGCTGGAGAGCCAGAAAACGTCCTAGAAGAAATCAAAATCACCCTTAAAGTAGCAATAAATTATATCAGAGAAAATTTCTCCTTGATAACATGACGGATCCATCAGAATTCCTCCTTGTTAATATGGAATCCATGAAACAACGGAACACACCACTATACATGATATGTGCGCGTGGTTTACCTTGGCGTTTCATGGTGAGTTCGTACTTCCTACTTGGCATTCTATAGTGAGTCCGTACTTTTTCCTTGGTGGTTCATGGTGAGTTCATAGTCATGGACCAGGCCAGGAAGATAATACTCCAGAAAGAGCTCAAGAAATAACATTAGGAAGCTTCAGAGAAACCCGTAAGCTTCAACTGGAAGGACGTAGGCTGGGCCTTGGGAAGCCTAAAAGTGAATATAGGTCTCCTGAAGGACGACGTAGAACAGAGGAACGCCATCCAAGCCTACACAACCACCAAGGACATGCTGGAAACCCTCGGGAAACTAAAGAACCTCCTATCCCTACACACAGACATCAGGGGATTCTAAGCGGAAACGTTTCCGCTAGATGGGTGGTAACAGCGGGAACGCTTAAAGTGAGGCTTGACGTAGGGATAGTTGAAGTGGTTCCGATGTCGGGGAAACGTGGGGAAAGGGTTGGGGAACGTGTTCAGCGATTTAAGGAGCTTATAAAGCAGGGCTACCGCGTAAGGGAGGCTCTGAAGGAGAGCGGGTTGAGCGGACAGCAATATAAAAAGCACGACCACGAAATATGGTCTGATCCCGAGATGGAGTCATATAAGCCCGAGCCCGTGATGCAGAGAACTGAGGAGCTGAATGACTCCGACTCTGTAGAGAAGGAGGTGCTCTGGCCGGTTAGGATGGAGTTCTTAAGATCGAACTAGCTTGGCTCCTTCAACGTAAACCTAGATCTAGTCGAAACCAACATTTCGGGGCTGATGGGGTGATGAAGAGGAGAAAGTTAAAGCCGCGCGTTTTGTTTCAGACGCTGTGATTGTTAGATATGGAAAGAAGATGTTGGGTCTAGAAGGTAGGTAGGTTATCGTTATCTTTGGTTTTCTGGTCTTTAAGAAGGGATTGCATTTACTCGTAGACGCCGTGAGAAAAGTACAAAACGTTGTAAACAATGTTGTGTTACTCATCATTAGGGCTTCAAGAAAAGAAATGACCCTACATAGAAAATTTGGTATCAGTGTTGTGTTGACAGGCTATGTTCCAGAAAATGAGCAACCTCTATACTTTAGTGCTGCAGACGTCTTTGTATTTCCAAGCGACGATGATGTTGTAGGAGCGTTAGGTGCTGTAGCTAGGGTGCTATGCTATTCAAAGCCTATTATAGTAACTGATGTCCCAAGATTTTACGAGCTGAAGAGAGATGGCGTAGTAATGGTTGTGCCTAGTGGGAATGCAGAGTCACTAGCGAAAGTAGTAATGAATACACTCAACAATTTGAATGGTGTAAAAGCAGGGAAAATGCTTCAATATTGTAGGGAGAGATCTTGGAAGGTTATAGCTAGTAGGTGGCTTGAGATCATCAAGCAACTTGCTTGAGGGTTGTAGGGTGGTTATGGATTCTAGTGGTTTTGTTCTTAGTGTTGTTGTGCCTACGTATAATGAGAGGGAGAATGTAGGGATCTTATAGAGAGGATTGATAGGGCTTTGAGGGTTTGTGGTGTCCCCTATGAAGTTGTTATTGTTGATGATAGCTCGCCTGATGGTACTGCTGATTATGCTGAGGGGTTGTCTAGGATCTACCCTGTTAGGGTTGTTAGGAGGCCTGGTAAGCTGGGTCTCTCGTCAGCTGTTTTAGATGGTGTTAGGGCCTCTAGGGGTAGCGTAGTAGCTGTTATGGATGCTGACCTCCAGCACCCGCCTGAGGTTCTGCCCGCTATGCTTAAGAAGTTAATGGACTATGGATGCGATGTGGTTATAGCGTCGCACTATGTGGAGGGTGGCTCGGTGGGTAGCTGGTCCTTCCATAGGAGGTTAGTGTCTTGGGGGGCTATACTGGTGGCGAAGGTACTACTCCCTAAGGTGAGGGGGTTAAGGACCCTATCTCAGTCCACTGCCTGGTATTGACATAAATCCCTAAAGTATGCTTAACAAGCTTCGCAAAACTACTCTCCGTATATTCACCGTCTTCATCTACCCCACCAAGCACGAAGATAGAGATGTTAGACCACTTTTCCTAAGCTCTTGACAGCGTAACGTTCTCAAGGATATCAACTTTAAGTTTCTCATGTAATTTTAACAGTAACTCAGTTGTTTTATGTAAAGGTATGATATTCTCCTTAACATAATTCTTCCATCCATCAACACTCCAATATACAAAGTCTGATTCTTCCATCATACGACTCTTATTGAAAGCAATCATGCTAATTTATTTTAGGCTTAAAAGCGTTTTAATTAACGCTTACAAGGAATTATTAATGTTCTACAGCCTTAAGAGACTCCCTTTCTGTCTAACCTACTGCTTAGCAGAACATCTTAAAACACCTTTTAAGGGTATCCGGAATCCTAGCTAACACAGGAACAAGACTCTCAGTACGCTTCCGTTTACTAGCTGACAAGCTAACGATTAATCAAGCTGGAAGAACTAAGGATTATGAAACACTAGTCAATTTAATAAAAACTGAAAAGCATCCAGATATCTTACCATTATATACCTGCCTATTTTCATAATCCCCTTATACTAACCATTCCGAGATATTAAAGAAGATTTATATAGACATCTTACGGATTCGGCAAACATGAGGAAATACGAGCTCCCACAGCTACCGTATTCCTACGAGGCGCTGGAGCCTTATATATCCCGCGAAATAATGACGTTGCACCATAGCAAGCATCATCGGGCCTACGTAGACGGCGCTAATGCTGCCTTAGAGCGCCTAGAAAAGCAGCGCAGAGGAGAAAGTCAGGAGAACGTAAGAGCGATTTTGAGGGACCTTAGCTTTAATCTATCAGGCCATAAGCTGCATAGTGTATTTTGGTGTAACATGGCGCCGCAGGGCAAAGGAGGAAAACCAGGAGGAGCAATAGCAGACCAAATAAACAAAGACTTCGGCAGCTTCGAAGCATTCAAGAAACAATTCAGCGACGCAGCAAAAAACGTAGAAGCAGTAGGATGGGCAATACTAACATACGACCAAGAATCAGACACCCTACTAATCTACCAAGTAGAAAAACAAAACTTCATGCACCCACCACACCTACCACTACTACTAACACTAGACGTATGGGAGCATACGAGGCTGGGCGTATTGCCCCCTCGGCTCAGGCCTACTACCTCCAGTACAAGAACGACAGAGCAAGCTACGTGGAGCAGTGGTGGAACGTGGTTAACTGGGACGATGTCGACAAACGATTCTCTAAGGCCAAAGTTTAACTAAGTTTTCCACATAATATTTTATATCCCAAAATTATTTTGTTTTTTATAAAATATAGGGAGGGGAGTGGTCGGGTATAGTAGTCTATCTGCTCAATTTATCGCTGTCTATGTGGACAATATCCATAGAATCCTTTCGCTAGGTTGCAGTTAAAGCATAGAACTTGGAATTCCTCAGGAAAGTTGTTTTTAACTATCCATTTATAAAAGTGTATTCCCCAGCCTACTTGCTTGAAATGTCGTAAACCTCCTCCGTTTACGTGGTCTATTGATAGGAATTCAAGTCTAGTCTCGCCACAACAACTACAACGTGGGACTCCCCTGCTATAATACCTGAGTATTTCCTTTCTTTCCTCAGCTAGTCTGATAGCCACTATAGACTTATGAGGGCATTATTCCATAAAGTGCTATTGCTTTATTGCAGTTGTAGCAGAGAACTCTAAAGCCTTCAGGGAAATTGTTCTTGATGATCCAGCAATAAAACTCTGTCCCTCCCCTAATCCTATAGCGACGCTTCTGTAAACTGCCATCCTGACGTATATGGTCAATCGAAAGGAACTCTATTCTATCCTCGCCACAACATGTAGATTTGCCACCGTAGCGTTGTATCACTAAGGATTTAATCCGTCTTCTTCGCCGTCTCTCTCTTTCTCTGCGAATTTCGCGAAGTCTATCCCGACGTCGCCAATATGATTCACACCATATCTTGCGTACTCGCTCTTTGTTTCTTTCGAAATAGCGAATCCAACGACGATGTTGTTTTATTTTCGCATCATCTAACTTAGAGGAACTACTGCTCAATGCCTCCACCTCCCTACGCCCCTAGCACCAGCTCTACGGGAGCGCCTGCTCCTAAAAATCGTAGAGCTAAGCGCCTTTGTTCTACCGCCATCCAGGGCTTGATGGCGGTCCCGCATAGGCAGGGCCTTCATACTCCCCCTTGGTAACATATTGGGGGGCGGCCCGCTTGGCCGCGAGCCCCTGCCGTGCAGAACCGCCATCAGGTCGGCGACGCTAACTGTATTCAGAAGCACTCGCCGGAACTAGCTGGCAGATGACACTCGGCAGAAGGATAGCAGTATTTCCATCACCTGTCCAGGTTCTCCTCCCGTGTCTTCTCCAGGATACCCTCTACGCTGCCCCGTTCACCGCGTGCTCCAGGCATAGTTAAGCCCTTCACCGCACGCTCCAGGAAACAGTGTAGAAGTATCCGTTCACCGAAGACATGGGAGGATATCGGCCGTCATCTAGGTTCTGCATGCGGAGTATTGGCTCCGGGCCGGAACAGCCCTAGAAGCACCCTTCACTACTTGGCTCCTGGAGTCTAGCTAAACCTCCTTTCACCACCAAGCTCCAGGCAACCCCTAGAGCTGACCAACCCTTCACCACCAATACACCCACATGCAGCTCACCCATCAGGCCGACCTCCGTGAGGCTCAGGCTAAAACTCCCTTGAACATCAGGCGGAAGCCTAAGCCCCCGAGGCTCGGCACCATAACCCGACCACCCTCCGCCCGGACTCAAATAACTATCCGGGCGTCACCCTATTTCAGGTGAGGACAGGAAAGAGAGAGGCTGGGCCGGTCGGGCTACTTAACTAAACATAATATTCTATTGCTCTAACTGGTTCTAGCTTTCTTGTTATCGGATTTACTCTCAGCCCTAGAGTCTCTAACGTTGTTACGCCTATCAATGGTTTTTCGTTTTCGTCCGAGAAAGTTACTAGAACTGGTCTCCTGGTGTTGTTTATCTCTATATCCGCTAGGCCTGCGCCTCTGCTTATAACTCTTCCATCAGCAAGCTCAACCTCAACCTCGTACCTCTTCTCTATCCCAACGAGCTCGGTGACTTCCTTAGGAACCTTAGTAAAGGTCGCACCAGTATCGGCTACACCATCAAGCTCGTAAGAACACTTAGGCCCGTGTATTCTGAAGCGGACAAGCACCTCTCCCATGCTACCTCTCACCTATATTTTCTTTACATAAGAATCTCTTTAGCTTGTCTATGAAGGCCTGAACTATTTCTGTCCCTCTCCTAACGAAGTCATCGCTAAGCCAGCCTTCATAGGAGTTCGTAGAGGCTGTTAGCTACGTGAAATGCGTCTACAAGCCCTTGCTCTGGATTCTCCCTATCAAGCTGTGAGACAAATTGGAATAGGCTTGCGTGAGTCCCCAGCGATATGCCCTTAGACGCGGCGACAGCCTTAACTGCTTCAACAACGGCTAACCAAAGCTTCCCCGACGCCTGCGCATAATCTCCATTCCTCAACATCTCCTCAGCCTCCCTGAGGAGCTTGCCGCTAAGCTTAAGACGTTCATTAACGCTCAAAGACCTTCCGAAATCAATTTACTTAGCAACCCCTATATACACATGACGCCAGCCAAAGGCGATACGCCCACTCTTTGCATCATGCGGAGAAGAGGCAGGCCATTGATTACTGCTGTGTTAACAATAAAGCCGGGCGGAAGGCGCAGTATGCTGTAGGTCATCTAGACCCCCTCCTCAACTCCCATCACCCAGACATAGGGTCTTTTGTTTTGTCTGGGTGGGCCGGCCACTCTACCCCTCCCAGCCACCCACCCCCAGCATGGATGGCTTCTAGGGGCTATGGGCAGGCCGGACCAGCCCGCCAGGCCCATTAAGGCACGCCAATTAGGCGCCTGGGGCGGCTCTTATGAATCATCCCCGAAGAAGCCCCACCCCCTCCGTCGCCGGAGAAGGCCACGCTCAGGACCCAAGCGTGTTTAAAGGGGCTCTTAATCGGGGACTCATGGTCCCAAATGGCTCACAGACAAACCTGCTTATCCAAGTAACTTGAGAAGAAACCTGACCAGAAACTTGAGAACTAACTTGAGCAGAAACCTGAAACCAGCTGAGAAGGCTGTTTAAGCAGTAAAGGTACTGGTCAAGTTTTTACTCAAGTTTCTACTCAAGTTACTTTTATAAACCAGTTCTCCATACGAGCCGGACACGAGTTGGTTCTTAGGCTAAATCATATAGTTTTCATGAGTGATGTTATCTTGCTTAGTAAAGAAAATATATAGACCGCACAAAGCTTATCAGCTGATAATTTTCCTCCTTATATTAATCCTGCCCTTAAGCTATTACGCGCTTAATCTAAATGTTGTGGTCTGAGATTAGGCTAGGGTTATTATGGAAGGGCTGTCTTCTATGACGTGTAGAGCTCAATTTCGCCCCCTAAACCGAGGCAGACAATACGGTGAGCGAAGCTTATAAGACCTATAGAAATCGGATTAAGGGCGAAGAGCGATATTATTATATTGTTCCGGCAGTTATTTCCGCTAACTGTTTTAGTATTCCCCTCTTCTTTGCATTCCACACTTCTATTCCCATAACCATACCTCTATCGTCCCTCTCAACTATTATCCCATCCTCTAACTCTTCAACCGACTCAGAAGGCCCGTCCCTCAAGTGAATGTATAGAATATCATTCTCATGATCGTAGCTAAATCTCAAGCCCTCACCCAAACACCCCTATCCACCTTTCTTCTTATAAGCTTATCTACGCTCGACGAGTAATAAACTGTCACAATTCTCACCATATCATCCCTTCTAGTAAAGACTATTACCAACATTCTCTGCCCTATAATCCCTATAGCTACCAATGTATCAGATTCAACGTCGCGGAATAGCATGTTAGGCCTACTAATAATTTGCAAGACGTCATTCATATCAACTCTTCTTACCCGTATCTTCTCCTCAGCATGCCTAGTTAGCTCAATCCTAACCAAGCTATTAAAACAAACTTTGCCGATTAATTAAACATGCGAAGGATACTAAATTAATACCCTAGTCCTTGATTTTTAGAGTAAATAAGAGACCTGGGTTATAAGCAAATACACCACATACGGATTAAGAGCTAACTATTAATAATTGCGTTATTCTCCGGCTCAAGTATCTATTCAAGTTTCTTCTCAAGTTTTTGGTCAAGTTATTTTTATAAGCAGGTATTTTGTGTCTGTTTCTTTATATTTTTCAATGCATAGGTCTTTTAGGGGGGTACATATTAGGTAGACCATAGGCTACTTGTAGTTGTTAGCAACGTGAGAATCGTGTGAGCGAGCTTTTTATCCTTATTTAATTAATTTCCTTTAAGGGGTAAGGGGATGGGGTTTGATTGTTCTTTTTGGGTATCGAAGGCGAGAGAGTCGGGATATCCTGTGTGAGGAGGATCTTGTGTTGATTATTTGAAGGAGAGTTGTGTGTAAAGAAACCTTCAGAGGCAAAGGAGGAAATCGTCTATACGCCTGCACCACAGCCTACCGAAAAAGCTGTGAAGGAAAAGAAAGAAGAAAAAACTGCTTTTGAAGAATACACAAGAATATATCTTAAATTAAATGTTCCCATAGGGCAAATATCTACTATTGCCAAAATTGTAAACTACTTGAATGGCTTGTTCAAAGAATGTAAAGTGAGAATTGAGATAACTGCGCAAAACGGAAAAATTAGGGCTACTGATTACGAAAACAAAATAGAAGAAGCTCTAAGACAGGCGGGGGTTGATGTTGAAAGTAAAGAATGAAATTGCCGCTTGCCTAACAGCAGTTGTCCGAAATTGCAGGCGACAAGCTTGTAAATGTCAAAAAGGATTTAATACGAGAAGGATATTGTCCTAAACGTGATGGGAGGCTATAAAAATGAAGGTAGTTTCATTTACTTTTTGTAGGTTCGCTTGTATATTTGCTGTATAACAAGACAATTTTAGGAAAGAATTTTACTCTATTTCCATTTAGGAAAATAATTCGTAAAAAATACTTAGAACAAATTAATAGACGATGAATGGAGAGAATAATACGAGCACGTCGCACAACAAGCGGGTATCTGCCTTTGCTCACTTCGTTCGTTCCAAATTTGCAAGCTTTAATCAATTCTCGTGTTAGGTATATGCGTTCAGAAGACTTAAAAGCCTAATAGTCAGATTAATACTAAAGTTAAAGCTGAGATGGTAAAATGATCAAAGTTATCAGAAAAGGTAGAGTTTTAGAGAAAGTGCTTGCAAGAACGCCAAAAGAAGCAGCCTCCAAAATCTTAGGGATTAACCCAGCTAAGCTGAAGCTCATCAAGAAAACTGAGAGGGATGACTATGTTTTGGATTCGAAGGGGAAAAATTGAAGTTTGGGAAGTTTTGCCTGCTGTGTGGGATTATGATATTGGACCAATAGCTCGATCCGTTTGACTAGAGATACCAGACCCAGAGACTAGGTCGAACCCCAAAAACCCGATCGCGTTCGTAGTTGGTGTCGTGGGTGCTCTGCTAAGAAGTATTCGGTTCCCTCCGTTTAGATTTCCTTAACAAGCTAACTACTTTACGAACTTGCTGAGGAGGATAAATGCAGACTCCAGCTTTCGATTTTGTCTGAGCATCGACCGCAGTAGGGGTGCGGGTGGAGCTGTATGCACATGGTTTGATCTTATAAGGCAATTCTTGATCACGCAATTCCGAAGAAATCGAGAAAAAATCGTGAACATAATTGCAAGTAGAATCGATGATACGGCAAAAGGAGAGCTTAGCAAGAAGCACGAATATTCAAGGGCAAAGAACGATAAGAGAAGTGGAGGTTGTATTGAAAGATGAGATAATAGATAAGAAAGAGTATCAGGAAGACATGAGACTGAGAAGCTTAGCCCTTAATTTAAACATGGAGAAAGAGTAAAAGCCAGCGATCTTGCAGATGTTGTTCTTAAAATCATCAAGGACCCATTGAGCGATTGAACGGTGTTGTTACTGATATTGCGAGAAAGCTTGGTTATACACCTTCCACTACTACTAACACTAGACGTATGGGAGCATACGAGGCTGGGCGTATTGCCCCCTCGGCTCAGGCCTACTACCTCCAGTACAAGAACGACAGAGCAAGCTACGTTGACACTTGGTGGGTACTGGTCAACTGGGACGATGTCGACAAGCGCTTCTCCAAGGCTAAAGCCTAATTAAGTTCCCCGCACATATATTATATCCCAAATTTTATTTTTTTAAAATATAGGAAGAAGTCTTCTCACAAATCTAGACAATTCCTAATCTTTTTTCGAAGTCTTTCGCTTTCTGTTTTACTTCATAAAACTCTGTAACATCTTGCCATGATAATATGCGAAATACATGCTTTAACTCGTGAAAAGATCCTTCAATCCAACGTTTCGCTTCCTCGATTTGGTCGTTGGTAGTTACTAAAACTGGGATACTATTCCATAAATCAAATGCATGTTTTAACTTGCTCAAAGCTTCAAATATGTTTCCGCCTATTTGAACTTCAAATGCTACGCTCGGCATACTTTTCGGTGTTCTCCTCCAGATAACGTCTATTCTCTTGTTCTCTATAGTATACTCCGTCGCAGGAAAGCGATTCTGTATTTCCCCTATTTGGTATACGATTTTCTTTATTAAATCATGATCAGGTTTTTGAACTACTATCCTTTCATTTTTAGCACGCAATATGTCAATAGTTTTCTTAACAGCATTATACTGTCCTTGGATGTTTTCATCAACAAGTATTATAGACCATCTGTCAAACTTTTGACGGAAGATCTTGATTCCTAATGAGGCTAGTTCATCTTTGCGGATGGGTTCTATGTAGTCAAGCTTTTCTCGCTGGAATTTATCTATCGGAAAAACTGGAGCTAATTTTATTTGCCACGGATAGCCTGTTGGATTTAATTTCCAGTATCTCACCGGTTCCCTGGATTCTCTCTTCTCTAATAGGGTGCATAATATCCATATTCCTTTAACGCCTCTGTATTCCCCATAAAGCAAGATATCATCGCCAGCCTCTAACTTCATCCATTTACGTTTATTATTACCAGACCTATCATCAGGAAATCCCCATAAACCTTCGGAGAATAAAGACTCAGCATGCGCATGGCTAAAACTCAAAATGTTAACAATGGCTGTTTGCTTATTCAACTAACTTCCCCCACGACGGCATTGACTTAAATGGTTTATTTATTTTGTTGCATAAGGATCTTAAAAGAACTTTGGATATCTTAAAAAGGCTAATGCAATGGATTACATGGTATTCTTACTTCTCAGTATGAATTTATCCGATTTGGGCTACGAAAATTGACCCTACTCTGATTGGAATAGAATCATTATTTCTTTAATGTCTTTTAGCACGATTATCGTTATTCCTATTAGTTCCATTTATCTGATTCTTAGGATTTACTCCTTCCTGGGACTCTGCGGTATCCTCCGCCTCTCTTGGTTCGCCGAACGAGATATAGAGGACATAGTTTTAACAAGGTAACCTATGTTAGGTTTATCTAGACTAATAACCATGCCCTTCAAAACTATTCTATAGTGTCTTCTACTCTTCGCGGATCTATTCTTTCTATACCTAAATCATCATAGGTTTTGTTTGTACTTATTATCTTTAGGTTTCGGCTTTTAGCTACTGATGCATGGAATGAGACGAAAACACCATAGCCCTTAGCTATTAAGGAGAGAGCCTCGTAAGCCTCTTCTGAAGTTGGCTGTAGTATATATATAGATTCTTTAATGTTTTCATTATTTCTTCTACTTTTTCGGGGCCTATGTCTCTTTTTATGACTATTGCAAGTTCTAAGACGACAATTATGGAGGTCTTGACAGTTATTTTCCCAGTTTTTATCAGCCCTACTACCCTATCTGCCGCTTCATGCAGCCAGTCCGAGGGATTAAGATAAGCATATCAGCGTCTATGAAGTAATCCAACCCTTAGCCTCCATATATGCAATCATCTCGGCCTTCCTGTGGAAATCTCTAGTAAGCTCGCTGAGCCCAAGCTCATAAATTAAACTAGCCTTATCCTCTGGAATAGACTCAGGGACCTTCACCGTTATAGTAGTCTTCTTCATAACTAGCCTAACTAAAATTAGGCTAAGACATTTAAATATGTTGCTGCCTATCAGCCTTATCTATAGAACATCGTAAACTGGACGACGTTGACAACGATTCGCTAAAGCTTATATCTAATAACTTACATCACCTTTTTGATGGCCGAAGGTTCTGCGGAAGAGCTGCTTGAGAGAATAACCGTTGATCCTGATATATTGGCTGGGAAGCCAGTTATTAAGGGCACTAGGATATCAGTTGAGCTGATCCTAGAGTTACTTGCTAACGGCTGGTCTTTTGAACAAATCCTAGAGAATTATCCACAGCTAAGCATGCAGGACATTCGGGCCGCAATAAGGTATGCTGCTGAAGTATTAAAGGGCGAGAGGGTGTACCAAATCCCTGAGTAGGCTAATAGCAGACGAAAATATACCAGTAAAGGCCATAGAGATTCTAAAAAGAAAGGGCGTGGATATTATCTCTTTTTCTGAGTTTTCTAAGGGTCTTAAGGACGAAGGAGTAGTTAAGGTAGCAAATAGGTAAAGAAGGATAATAGTAACGTTTGACAAGGATTTTGGTGAAATAGTAGTTAAGAGGAAATTTAAGATAGAGGGAATAATTATATTAAGATTCAAGCCAGAATCTCCCGAAAAAGTAGCTGATAGAATATTGTATTTACTAAGCTCAAGCATAGAGTTGCAGAATTACATGATCATAATGCAGCAAAGGCGGATAAGGATAATATCATTAAAGTGAAAGCATCTAAACTAAAATAGTAAAAGCCAAGTTGCAATATATCGGAAGAGCTAAGAAAGTTATATTAGATAGTACACAAATATAAGAAATAAGGCACTTTAGCAAATAACACCTGGCGGATGTTGATTACGACAACTAGTCATACTCTGATTAAATACACTCACTCAATATATTTCTTTAGTGTCTTTGCCCTATTATCGTTATTCTTATTAAGTTCTCTCTATTGTCTGATTCTTATTATTGCTCTTCCCTGATGCTTTATGCTACTATCTATCTGCTTAAATGGCCTTACTAAATTGTAACAATTTACCTGCCCTAAAGATATCACAAGAGATTAGTGTATATAGAAACTAAGTCTTTAATGGGTTGTTGTAAGAGGGATTGAGGTTATTCATGGGTTCGTTTTTGCTAAGGGGTAAACGCTTATATTGTGGGTATTTTCTTGTTTTGTGGGTATAGCTTTATGAGTGTGGTTAGCATTGATGAGCGTGGGCGGATTACTCTCCCTAGGGATATTAGGGAGATGGGTGATAGGGCTGTTGTTATTTCTGCTGGGAGTTTTGCGGTTGTTATTCCCATTCCTAAGAAGCCTGAAAAGATTGCGGGTGGCTGGCTTAAGTCTAGGAGAGGTAGGAAGGAACTCGGGTTGTTGGCTGAGGAGAAGGCTAGGGGCGACGCCGTCGCGAGAACTAGAATGAGAAAGCAACTATGATTATTGAGAGCGATGTTATATATGAGTATGTTAAGGCTAGCGACTGGCTAAAACCAGTGGCTAATAAGCTAATATCCAGAATAGCACGAGGCGAGTTTGGTACTGTGTATTCAAGTAGAGAGATTCTCCACGAGCTATATTATGTCTCGATGGAGGAGGGCGTATCCCTTAAGGAATTTATAAGAAGGGCGGCGACAATAACAGCAATACCAAACCTCTCACTACTACCTACAACATATGAAATAGACCTCCTGGTCCTAACCCTCATGCAGCAATACAAACTCAGCTCAATATTTGACGCATACTATGCTGCTACATGACTAAACATGATAGAAGACAAGACAATGATATCAACAGACGAGGAATATGACAAGATAGCAGGCATAAGGAGAATAGATCCACGAGATATTTAACGCTCACATCAAAAATAGCTATCTAATGAAGCTCCAGTATCAAGAAATGCCCTTATGTCCTTCCCATGTTTTGTTTTAATCTTTATTCTACAGTAGACTGTTCAAGCTTGTTTTTTCTCAGTTTAGTGTTTGTTTTGTGAGGAGATTGTGTAAGATTTGGAGGTCGTTTTTAGATATTTTTCTATGCATTTTACTAGTTGTTTGCTGATGTGTTTTCTTCGTAGTTTTTCTAGTAGAGGTATTGGGTGTACGTTGAGAAAACGATGTTGTATCCTTCTTATTTTATTGATTTGATCTTCATTTTTGGCTAAAGCTACTGTTTCTTCGTCGTTTAGGAGCTGTATCATAAAAGCCAGCATGGTTATTATGTGATCTGGTTTTCTGATTCGTGTTCGTATCCTGCGTTTCTGTAGAACTCGTTTATTGTCATGGGGTAGAGCCTCCTTGCTGCTGGGTCTAAGTCTTTTCTCACATATCTACCTAGTATGTTTGGAATTTCTTCATATGCGTTATCTTTTATTTTCTCTGGTTCGATGTCGCATCCAAGTTCTTTAATCCTTTCCAAAACTACGATAATATTAGGGTCTTTCTTTTCAAGAAGTTTGAATAATGAATGTAAAGTTCTGTAAAATGTTTGTCGTGTTCTGGTCGTTTCATATTATTCATGCTGTCTTCATTGATGTGAAGGATAAAATATAAAGGAATGAGAAAGTTTACCATATTACCTGCGGAACTTCTAGTTTCTTTTTCCCCCGTCGGTCTCATCTTCGCTGGTGCTATGAAATACGCCTGTGCTGCTCCATAAGTAATGGAAGCGGTCGCGCTTAATTGTTGGTATGTTTGCCATGCTTTGTGAGAGGGTTAATTAATTATTTAAATAAATTGGGAGAGGGTGTTAAGATTTTTAGCATCGGCGTAGTAGTATTCCTACCGTTATAGCCGCTATCATTATAGCTATGATTGATACTGTGGCTATCGTTATTATATCCGTGGGCGGATAGGGTTCTGTGCGTAATGTTTCGGTGGCTTTCTTCTCAAATACAGTTGTCGTAGTTGGTTTTGTTTCTTCAGCCCCTTCCTCTACCGTGGTTGTTATAATGATTGTTGATGTGATTATCTTCTCTTGCTCTGTGAATATGCTGGTTATAGTTGTAGGCTCAACGAACATCGTAGTATATGTCGTGCCCTGTTCTGTTGTGGTGTATTTGTTGGTTGTTCCCTTGATTGTCGTGGTTTTTGTCGTTGGTGGGAATAGTGTGGTTGTCTCAATAGGTGGTAAAGTTATTGTGAATTCTGTTCCTTGGATGAAAATGGTAGTTCCTGGGAACCCCGCAGCGAAAATCACCGTAGCTGGGACATTCTCTATAATGAAGGTGTTTTCAACAGTAACTACCACGTCGCTGCATTCTTTAATCATCTCGGCATAAACGGGGAGAGGAACAGAGTACGTGGTTGTCAATCCAGGCATGGAAACTACCGTCTCAAATGCATAATCCTCAAAATCTATACCAGTCGTTGTTGTGGTGTAGCCTTTTTCAGTTGCTATTACCTTAGTAACCAGGGTTTGTTCATCCAAGACTGTTGAGAACATGAATGTGGTGCCTGGGAAGGTTATGGTGGTTTCTGGCACTTTTATAACTTGCGTCTGCCCCGCTGGCGGCTCCAAGGGGGTTACTCTCACTATGCATACTTGGTCTCCTCTTTTCTCTACAATTATCTTCACTAGCCTGGGTACTGTACTGTGATTTCGCCAACTCCGCCGCCTACTTCTATGACGGCTGTATAGACCTTTCTAGGTATTGTGACGAGCGTCGTCTTCGTTGTTGTTATTGTTCTCGCGCCCAACGCAACAGCTGTTAAGCCCAAAACAATAATCAATAATAAGACCAGGGCTCCGCACGTATGTTTGGTGTTTTGCGCTGATGAAGAAGTTTAAGCTTCTTTGCGTGTGTTGGTGGGGTTTGTAGTTAAGCTTTTTAGTAAATGAAATTAAAAGTTGGAGAGAAGTGCGATGAAGTTAAGCATCCAAGCTGTGGGTGAGTATTCTGAGCTTTTCGGTGATAGGGTTGTTAATGGTAAGCGGGTTAATGTTGAGCAGCTTATAGCCGAGCTTAGTGAGGAGCTTCGGCCTGAGATTGACAGGGCTCTGGACGCCAGGCGGCGTTGGCTTGAGTCTAGGTCATCCATCCGCGAGAAAGGCGCTTTCCCAGACTGGGATGAGAAATTCACAGACGCGGATGGGAATACGCGCACGTTTCGCGAGATTGTTCAGGGGATGATTGATAATTTCCTTGGTAGGGATACGCCTCTCCGATGGCGGCTCAACGATAACGTGCCTGTGCCCAGCGACGCCCATCCGACCAAGAACCCTGGCCTGGAGATTACTGGTCCTTGGCATCCGTTGAGCAGGGCTATACACCAGATAAACGCGGACGTTGCGGTGGCTTTTGAGGATGAGGAGGACGCTTCTCCCGCGTGGTATGTTCCTTTCGGTTTTCCAGATAAGTTGCCCGCTGTTTGGCAGGCTAGGAGGAACGTTAAGCTTGTTCTGGCTGGTGAGGTGCCTACCCCCCACTATGAGAAGGGGAAGGTCTATCGTATTGAGAAGCCGCGCGGGAGGTGGCCTACCGTCTTCCATAGAATACCTGGAATCCATCTCCTTGATTTCCAGGTGTTGATGGATGGTAAGCCCGTGCCTGCCATAGTGGTCTCAGTAGTAATCTACGTCCTCAACAACTACGAGTCTCTCAGACGCGCTGGCTCAGGCGTTTACTTCTACGTCCCCAAGGTGCAGACACCTGAGGAGGCCTTGATTGTGGAGAAGCTCCTACGCCGCGTTGAGGAGAAGCTGGGGCTGAGGTATGGGGCGATTAAGATAGCCATGCTCTATGAAGAAGGGAATGCGGGTAGGTTCCTGCCTGTAATACTCTGGATATGGCGCGAACGTCTCATAAAGTCTAGCAATGGTCGTTGGGATTATCTGGGTAGCCTTATTGAGATGTGGAAGGATGAGGCTGTCTTTCCAGACCCGCAGACTGTTACGATGACCTCGCCCAACATGATGGCTTACCAGCGGTATAATGCTCTCATGATGCTGATGGCTGGGGTTGGCGACGGCGACCTTAACGCAGCGCCAGTAGGAGGCATGGCCGCGGTCATGCTCTACCCACAGACCGACCCGTACGGCCGCTTCAAATACAACCTAAAAGCGCTACGCGACATAAAGCTGGACAAGCTGAGGGAAAGGCTCATAGGGCTTATCTTCGTCCCAGACGAACCCATACCGCGGGATAGGGAGATAACGCTTGAAGATATTCTGGCTGGCAGGGTTAAGGGCAGGCTGTTTGATGTCTTTAGACAGAGCTGGGTTGCTACGAAGGAAGAGGCTTACGTAGCAGCTGGTAATGAGCCGCTGAGAGCAGAGTTGAAGGACTTGCAGGCTATCATAGATGCTGAGATAGAAACTGTGGAGGTTGGTGGTAAGAAGCTCCCCACCGTAAGGAGTGGATTGACGCCAGACGAGAGGAAGAGGCTACAGAACTTGGGGCTCCTCAACAAAGATGGTAAGATAACTCCATGGGTTATCCAGCGCGATAAGATAGACACGCCTGAAAAGCTCTTTTCCGAGGAGGTTTGGGGAGGGAAAGACCTCTGGCACAGCCTATACGACATCCCGCCTGGAGACATTACGGCTGAGCATGTGCAGCACGCCTTCTACATGGCTGCCAACTACGGCTTCCAGCTGCTCAACGGAAACCTGGCGGCGGCCATAGATGATTACGAGCTTAACCAGCGTTTCATGAACGACCTAGCCACGTATCGCATCTTCGTCTCATGGCTCTGGACGGTCATACGCCACCAAGCCACAATAACAAAGGACGGGTATCTCAAGAAGCCAGCCCTAACGGAGAACGGCGTAATACCAGCGGTTAACGACATCCACATCAAGGCTGGTACGCGATTCACGGCAGAGCTCTTTGAGAAGCTTTGGGAGCTCCACTATGAGTGGACACGCGAGTTCTACGCTGAGCAGGATAGGAGGGTTGCCTCGCGTATTGTGGGGCGGCTCGCAAAGGGTGGTGATGGTGGTGAGCTTGTCAAGAAAGTAGTAGAGGTTCTCTCTCGCGCGTATGGCTCTGGCCCGTTCAGGGAGCTCTCAGCCGAGGATGCTGCGCACCAAATAGCCCAGCTACTGGGGGCAAAGCCTGAGGATGTGTTGGAAGAGGTTAAGCAGGGAGCGCCCCGCTTTGACCGTGCATTCGCTCCAGTGATAATGGACATACTAAAACGCCAGCTCACAGCACCACGCTACATACAGCACAGCGCGAGAATACTATTCGTGGCAGCAGAAGCCGATAACCAGAAGAGAGAAAAGATACTAGAAGCGGTCTTCAGCCCCTCGCGCGAGGAAGTGGTAAAGAAGGTTCAGGAAGGCAAGCTGGACGAATCAATCCTAAAGATACACGACTACATATACGACTACCGCAGCTAACAACTTATATGTTGAAATAATGCTTAACGTTGTTTTATGAATAATTATGTGTGGCGTAGCGTGGATTAATGTTATTGATGAGGACGCTGCTGATGAGCGTTTGCGTGTTGTTTTTGAGCATGTACGCCGCGAGCGTGGTAGGCTCTCCAACGTCTTTAGGGCGCATAGCCTAAACCCAGAAGCCCTAGATGCGCATCTAACGCTTTACATGACGTTGATGTTCGGCGAGTCTGGTCTCAGCAGGGCAGAGAGGGAGCTCATAGCATCTGTCGTCTCGGCAACCAACCGCTGCCTCTACTGCACGACGCACCACCGCGAGATGCTCGTCAAATACGTGAGGAGCGAGGAGACTGTTCGGGAGATTCTGGAGAGGTTTGAAGAAGCCAGAGTAAGTGAGAGGGAGAGGGCGCTCATAAGGTTTGTCAGGAAGCTCACGCAGAGCCCGAGCAGCATGAGCAGCGAGGATGTGGAGATGCTCAGAAAACTGGGTACGACGATAGGGCGATACTGGACACTGTGCTGGTGGCTACGTACTTCAACTTCGTGAATAGAATAGTCCTGGGTCTTGGGGTGAGGCTTGAAGAGAGGGAGGAAAGGTCATACAAGAGCTGACAAATGACGCCTCTACAGTCAAGCCGCTTGACTGTAGAGCTGACAAAAGCAGCCATATATCCAAGCCTGGGCTACAACCTACGGGATGGGCTGCCGTGTTCTCATAACAGGCTGCTCAGGCTACCTCGCCAGCGTTTTGATAGAGCAATGCGTCGGAGACCCTGACTTTGAGTGGGTGGGAGGAATAGATATGCGCGAACCCCGCTCAAAGCATGGCTGGTCTTTCCACATGCTAGATGTCCGCGATAAGGCTTTAGCAGACATCATACGCGAGAACAAGGTAGATACCCTAGTACACCTGGCCTGGATATTCAACCCAACACACGACCCGGAGCTGGAGTACTCCGTTGATGTGGAAGGTAGTAAAAACGTCTTGGAAGCCTGCCGCTCCGCTGGTGTATCATACATACTATACCTGAGCAGCACAACAGCATACGGGGCTCACCCAGATAATCCGCAGGAGATGGATGAGGAGCATCCCAGGAGAGGTCATCCGAAGTTCCTCTACTCAAAACACAAAGCGATAGTTGATGAGCTATTCCTGGACTTCATACGCGAGAATCCTGGAATAAAGGTCTGCATGTATAGAGCGCCCATCGTGCTGGGCCCTAATACTAGGAACTTCGTAACTGACATAGCTGGTATGCGCTTCATGTTTGGTGTAAGCGGATATGACCCGCCTATGCAGTTTATGCACGAAGACGACATGGCTGGGCTTCTCTACTGGTCGTTGAAGAATAGGCCTGTTGGTGTGTATAACGTGTCTAGCACTGGTGTTATGCGCTATTCAGAGGTGGCGCGTCTATTGGGGAAGCGCTTAATGAGGCTCCCAGCATGGCTAATCTACCCGCTCACAAGCCTGGGCTGGAGTCTTAGGCTATTATCATTTCCGCCAGCGGTTCTGGACTTCATCCGCTACCCATGGGTTGCCAAGACCGAGAAATTCACATCACAATATCCTTCTGTCATAAAGCACAGCTCCGAGGAAGCAGTCCGCGACTTTGCAAAAGCTAGATGGCCTGAAAAATTTTCATAGTTTTATGCATCAAGGATTATCATGCGTTTATTGGCTGTCATCGTACTTGCTGCTCTCCTCTCACCCTACCTAGCGCTTGGATACTTTATCATCAGCGTTGAGGAGCCCTGGTGGAGCCGTGAGGTAACTTCTATAGAGTCTCCTCCCAAGCCTGCTGGGTGGAGGGTTCTAACAGTCTCGCGCGACGGCGAGTTCTCCAGCATAAGCGATGCCGTTGATGCTGCCAGGCCTGGGGATAGGATAGTGATACAGCCAGGAATCTACCGCGAGTCAGTCATAGTTGAGAACAAGCCCTGGATAGTGATAGAGGGCGTGTCGCGTGATGACGTTATCCTAGAGGGCGGGAACAGGCTGGGTAATGGGATATACGTGGTCTTCTCACCACACATAACCATAGCCAACCTAACGGTTCAAAACTACCTTGGCAACGGAATCTTCTACGTCAATTCCGACTATTTCATGGTCTTCAACGTGAAGGCGCTGAATAACCGTGTGTATGGTGTTAATTTCTTGGCCAGTGAGAAGGGTATCGTATCCAACGTTATTGCAGCTGGTAGTGGGGATTCGGGAATATACGTTGGTGAGGTTACCGAGGACTGTGAGTGCGTCGTAGAATATTCGGAGGTGTATAACAATACTCTGGGATACAGCGGCACCCGCGCTAATGGCGTTACGATACGATACTCCAAGTTCTATGGCAACGCTGTAGGCATAGCGCCCAACACGCTGATGCCCGACCTCCGTCTCCTCCTCACCGGGAGGTGGCCGCTCCTAGTCTGGGCGTCAAACAACGTGATTGAGCACAACATAATAGAGAACAATAACAATAGGTGGATTGAGGCGGCTGGCTTCGCCGAGAGTTATGGCGTCCCAGTTGGGGTTGGGATAGCCCTCATAGGCTCGCACTCCAACGTGATTCGCAACAACACCATACGCGGCCATGAGCGCTGGGGGATTGCCGAGTGGTATTTCCTAGTACCGCCAATAGGTAATAGATTCTCGTCCAACATCTTCTCAGGCAACGGCGCAGACTACTGGCGCGATGGCTGGGGCTTCTGGGGGTGTAGCGAGCTTGAGAGCGCCTCTGGAGATGTCCCGCCAGCGTGTAGCCTGCCGCCAGCTCTTCGCGTAAGCCTGCCAAACCCCTTGAAGCATGTTGAGTTGCTAACAAACCTAGAGATTCCCAGCGCTTCCGTCGTTGCTGCCCTAGCCCTTGGCGTCGGCGGGGCTTATGCAGCAAAACGCTCTACTGGAGCTGGGGCACCTAGGGGGAGAAGAATATCCGCCGCCATAGTTGATGCGCTGGTAGCTGGAGACATCTACCTAGCCCTCGCGGCAGCGCTCATGGTGGGTGGCTTCGGCATAACCGACCCCAGAAGCCTGGTCGACGCTGTCCTCTCCCTAACGCTACTACTGCTCCCGCTGGCTTATTTCCTCTGGGCCACAAGCTGGGTAATCTACGGAGTGTTGCTTGAGACACTCACAGGAGCGACGCTGGGAAAACGGCTCTTCAAACTACAGACTGAAGCCCAGCACCGCCCACGGAGAGCGCTAATACTGGTCAAGAACATAGCCAGGTACGTGGATATACTACTCTTCGGGCTAGTGGGGGTTATACTACTGCTCACACTAAGACGGTCATTCGGCGAGCTGGTTTCTGGAACTAGGGTTGTTGAGAGATGAGGCTGGGTATAGCGCTCCCAGCCATAATTGCGGCAGTACTAGTAGCGGCTGCGTTACTCGCTATGGCAGAGACGCAGAAAAGCGGGATGGTGGTGGTAACTATACCTAGAGGAGTAGCGCATCTCCCATACATAGCAAACTACTGGCCACCCACGATAAAGGTCGTGATAGGAATAAACAACTCCGTCAAATGGATTAACATGGACGACCACATGCACACAGTAACAAGCGATAACTGGAGCTTTCATTCAGGAGAGCTCAACCTATATGATTCATTCATCTACACATTCACAAAGCCTGGAGTATATGGCTACTCGTGCATGCCCCACCCATGGATGCGCGGCTATGTTGAGGTAAGGGAGGCGTGAGAAACAGCTTGAAACGCTTAGCCATTCTCGTCATAGCTTTAGCAGTAATTATATTGTCCGTCTATACCTTCGTGCTGAACGCTGGGCAGGGTGGAAAGGAGCATGTCGTAATAATTCCATCGGGGGCTTTCATACCGCCTGAAGGCTGGAAGAAGGGGGAGAGAGTCTATGACGATAGGTACTTCTCGCCCAATACCCTAGAGATAAATGTGGGCGACTACGTTAGGTGGATAAACCGCGACTCTGTAACCCACACGGTAACTAGTGAAAAAACGCCAGTAGGGGGAAGTGGTTTTGACTCTGTTCTAAGCCCTGGAAAATCCTTCCGAACAAGATTTACAAAAGCTGGAGAGTACGACTATTACTGTACAATACATCCATGGCAGGGTGGAAGGGTAATAGTTTCATAGCTGGTGGGGAAGGAGCCTAGGATGTTGTTTTCTTTTTATGCATTTTGAAGACGCAGTTATCGTCTCCAGTGTTTATGCATTTTACCTCTATAGCATCTCACTCGCCGCCGAAGGGTTCTGAGAAGACGCCGCAGGCAACGCCCCTAACCCATTGCGAGGTGTAGCCAGACTTGAAGCCGCGGAGGATTTCACACTCCGTCAGCTCGTCAAACCTTATCTCATACTCGTCTGGCGCCGTCATGGTTATCTTCGCCCACCTGCAGTAGCCTAATGCGTGGGCTTGCCGCTCATGTATCTTCAGGCATGTCTGCTTATCGCTGAAGAGTGAGGCATAGTACCGCGCGGCCTCACGGCCTGGCTGTGTTCCTATCAGAAATAGGAATGCTGGCGTCGCCTTATCGCCAAAAGTATTGTACAATCCTTTCAGCATGCCGCCTAGTGTCTTTTCTGTGAAGATGAGGATGCGCATGTTGAATGCATGGTACTCGTCATGGAAAGGCTCGACGGCAACACCTGGTATGTCGGAGCTGACAGCCCTTACGCTGATGACGTGCTTAACCTGCTTAAGCTGTTGCACGGCCTCGTTAAGCTTGGTGTCGTCCTGGCCTGTTGAATCTATGAGGACGCTCATCGTATATACGGGGTCTTTCTCCAGCGCGGCGTTGGTCATCAACGACATTACGTCAAGGTCAAGCTCGGAGAGTTTCCTCAGTATAGTCTTCCGCGCCTCTGGAATGTTCTTCATCTCAATCCCAATTACGGTGATTCTGCGGTGAGGTAGGAGGAGTGAGAGCGGTAAATTCATGACTCTAATCATACTTCAACGCCTCTTCCCTTTTGATATTGCATAAACAATGTAAAACTCGGCTATTAGATGTATTGTCCGGGGAAGCTTCTCGTGTATAAGCTTGTTTCCTGACGATTAGCAAACTATTAACCTTCGGTTAGCCTATAATTTCAACGCCTCTCCACTTTTATCCGATTTATCTCAACTTGCGTAAGCTGGCGTATTCTGCTAAACTCCCGCTTCTCTTCAGGGGTTATTATCGTGTAGCTCCTACCAGCCTTCCCAGCTCTGGCCGTCCTGCCTACACGGTGGAAATATAGCAACGGGTTCTTGGGAGGCTCGTAGTTTATGACGCAATCCACGCTGGGTATGTCAAGACCCCTACCAGCCACGTCTGTTGCCACGAGTATCCTAGCCCTCCCATCCCTAAACCTGCTCATCGCGCGAAGCCTCTCGCGCTGAGACAAATCGCCATGTATCGCTACGGCATCCATCTTGAGGCGCCTAAGCTTCTCCGAGAGTCTGCGGACACCAACCTTAGTATTGCAGAACACCATGCAGCGGGCACCGCGCTCAAGCTCCAAAACGCCTAGAAGGGTCTTCAGCCTATCACCCCCAGAATGGACAAGATAATACTGCCTCAGCTTCTCTACTGAGGGCTCGCTCCAATCTAGGAGAATTTTCTCAGGGCTACGCATATACTTCCGAGACAGAGTGATTATGTTCTGCGGTATTGTGGCGGAGAATATTGCAACCTGCTTCCGCTCAGGTGTATGTTTTAGTATGTATTCCACGTCATCTATGAAGCCCATCTCCAGCATGGTGTCGGCCTCGTCTATTACGACCATGCTCACACGGCTGAGCGTTAGGGTCCTCCTCTTTATGTGGTCTATAACCCTGCCAGGAGTTCCGACAACCACATGCACACCGCGTTTAAGGCGGTCTATCTGCTGCTTTATCGGCTGGCCACCATAGAGCGTAGCAGCACGCACACGCATATACTTGCCCAGCCGTCTTATCTCCTCGGTTATCTGTATAGCCAGCTCGCGCGTCGGCGCCAACACGAGAGCCTGAACACTACCATCCTCAACGTCTAGCCTCTGGAGCATGGGGAGAGCATATGCGGCTGTCTTCCCAGTCCCAGTCTTCGCCTGCCCTATCACATCCCTACCATCCAGAAGCGGGGCTATCGCTCTACGCTGTATCGGGAAAGGCTCGGCGAAGCCAGCGTCGGCACACGCCCTCACAAGCCTACCATCAAGCCCGAAGTTCGCAAAACCATCAAACATCCTACACTACTACTCCATTACCTCTGCAAGAAAGTGCAACACGACACTAGTCGCGCCAGCACCGTTGCAGACAAGACTAGCGGGTATGCGCATTATATAACTGTATGCCGCGATTGTTGAGAAAACTCGGTAATGCTACGCTTATTAGACTCTATCACCAGCTCTAAAGTAGCCGTATGAAACGCAGTATCTCTCAAATGCTGGTGCTGGCTGGGCTGCTCTTCATGGTGATCATAGCGTATGCTTCTCAGCCAGCCCAGGCACAGGAGCCAGAGGAGCTGACCACATACATCGTGCAGCTCGCCGATGACGGCTCAGCAAGGTGGATTGTAGAATACCGCTTCCTGATAGCGTCTGAGGAGGATGAGCAGGGCTTTATGGAATACGTCAAGACGCTTGGGCAGGACGACGAGGAGATACGCTCCCGCTTCCTAGAGTGGGCTACGGAAATCGTATCCGAGGCCGCGAAGCTGACGGGCAGGGAAATGAGCGTGGAGAACCTAAGCGTGAAGGTGGAACTAGCGGAGACCATCACGGGGAAATTCGGCGTAATTCGTATAACATTCCTGTGGAAGGGCTTTGCAGAGTGGGTGGATAGGGAGCTTAGGGTTGGCGACGTCTTTGAAGGCGGCCTCTACCTCTTTGAGGGAGATGTATTCACGGTAAGAGCGCCCAGCGGCTTCACGCTGGCTGAAGCATATCCAGAGCCCGATAAGCTCAGCGGCAGCGAGGCCAGCTGGTCTGGAAAGAGGGTCTTCTCGCCTAACGAGCCTAGAGTCATAGCTACACCAATCATCGGCGAGCCTACCACAACCACGCAGACAACAACGGCGGGAGAAACCCAGCCCCAGGCTGCTCCGATGATAACAGACACTAGCCTCCTCACAATACTCGCCGTCTTGGCGATAGTGGTGCTATTCGGGGTCCTAGCAATAGCGGTAAGCAAGAGGCACGGCAGGCTATAGCAGCGGTCAACAGACCTGATGACGGTTATAGAGATAATCAAACGGCATGGGGGAGAGGTTTTGCAGTCAACGATAGTTGCGGAGACGGGATTCTCAAAGGCCAAGGTGAGCACCATCCTGAAGGAGATGGAGGAGATGGGCTACATAGTGCGCGAGCGCATGGGGCGGGAGAATATAGTACGCCTTCTACGGGAATAAACCGAAATGAACCTTTAGAAACTTATGAGAACATTTTTCTGGATTTTCCGTTCTAGAAACCTATTTGAGAACCGCTCCGCCAGCTCTACTAGGCATGTATCGGAATGTCGCCGCGTTATTGTTTGTTGCCGCGTTGTTGCTTACTCCCGTAGGGGCTGCGGTTAAGCCAGCCCAGGGAGACGCGCAAGACGAGCTGGAGCGCCTGCCGCTGGGCATGGAGATACCAACACGCCTTAAAGAACTGATACAGGAACATAGGGGCAGGATAGAGGGCTTCATCATGGAAGTAAGGCTTCTACAGCTTGACACCCAGGAGAAGCGTTTAGCGTTGTTGGAGGAGTTTCATGACAAGCTTTGGCAGAGGCTTGAGGAGATAGCGCAGGAGCGTGAAGAGCTGCTTAGGCAGCTCCGCGAGGGGGAGATAACGCCCAGGGACTTCGCGGCGCGTATGAGGCTGCTCCACGCATCCTTAGCTGCGCTGGGCGAGGAGGGGCGAAGGCTGGGTGAGAGGCTTGGAAAGCTGGGCCGCGAGCTTGCTGGAGAGCTGAGAGACAGGGCTGAACGGCTGGTGGAGTCCAACAAGCTCTTCGCCGAGGAGATGCGCGAATTCGGGAGGCGTGTAGCAGAAGAAGCGTCGCAGAGAGCCCTGGAACTTAGGATGAACCTCACACGCGAATGTGAGGCGGCCAAAAACCTCAAGGAGAGACTAGCCAACCTGCTGTCCAGGCTCAGAGACATGCGTCAGCAGCTAGATGATCGGATACAGATGCTTGAGCGCCGTCTGTCCACGCTTAACGTTAATGCAAGTCGGCTTGCTGATACGGTGGAGCGGCTTAGGGATGAGCTGGCGCAGCTGAGGCAGGAGAGGCAGAGCTTGGAGGAGAGGTTGGCTGAGCTTGGCAGGAGTAGGGCTGCCCTGGAGTCTGAGATAAACTCTCTCAGGGAGCAGCTTGCTTCGCTTCGCGAAACGCTGAGCCAGAGGCAGCGGGAGCTGAGCGGCCTAGAGAATGAGCTGGCCAGCGTGGAGTCTGAGCTTGAAGCACTCAACCAGGAGAGGCGCGGCTTAGAGGATGAGAGGGCAAGCCTCCAGGAGGAGATGGCATCCCTACCACCGCAGGCTAAGAAGAGGCTTGAGGAGATTCAGGCCAGGCTGAGCCAGATTAGCGAGAGGCTGGCGCAGATTGAGAGGATGGTAAGCGAGCTCACCAACAGGCGCGCAGATATATCAGAGCAGATAAACCAGGCGCGCCGGAACATAGCGCAGGCCCAGCAGAGGATAGCCGAGATAGAGGCTGCACTTAACGAGAAGACAAAAGCCATGGAGGCGTTGGTCAGCGAGGAGAGGGAGCTAAGCGATAGGATGCGCTCCATCGCTGGGAAGATTAGCCAGGTCGAGAGAGGGCTGGAGAGAGATGAGAGAGCAGTAAGCTTCTTCAAGAAGCATATCGCCACTATTGAGAGCGCGCTTAGCAGAGCTATGCAAGAGGCGGGCCGTATTGAGGAGCTGATGTCGCAGCCTCAGGAGCAGATTAGCCGCGCCGAGCAGAGGATTGAGGAGCTGTGCAGCTAGATGAGGGGCTGGAACTTCGGCGAAAAGCCGCTCCTAGTATTCTGGGAGACCACTAAAGCATGCCTACTCGCGTGCAGGCACTGCCGCGCCGAGGCCATAACGAGGCCGCTGCCCAACGAGCTCAACGACGAGGAGTCGTTCAGACTGGTGGAGCAGGTGCACGTGTTCGGAAAAACATACCCAATACTCATATTCACTGGCGGAGACATGCTGATGAAGAGAAACATCTACGACCTAGCGGGGTATGCGCATGAGCTCGGCATCCCCACCGCGGCAGCCCCAAGCGTAACCGGGCTGCTCACGCGCGAGGCTTTGCTGGAGCTTAAGCGGCGTGGTGTTTCTATGGTTTCCTTCAGCTTGGACGGGGTGAGGGAGACGCATGACCGCATAAGGGGCGTGGCGGGGACGTGGGACGCTACGATGATGGCGATAAGAACGGCGGCCGAGACAGGGATGGCGGTTCAGGTTAACACATGCGTTATGCGGCTCAACGTTAACGAGCTTCCCGATGTTTTCGCAGCGATAAAGAGGGCTGGGGCAAGCGTCTGGGAGGTCTTCTACCTCATCAAGGTCGGGAAGGGCGTCGGTATGGAGGAGCTTAGCAGCGTAGAATGCGAGGAGGTGGCGAACTTCCTATACGATGCTGCCATGTATGGGCTTAGGGTAAGGACTGTGGAAGCACCGTTCTTCAGGCGCGTGGTGAAGCAGAGGGGTGATGGAGCCAGCCCGCCCAACACGGGGCTGTATAGCATGCTCGTAAACAGGCTAAGACAGCTATGCGGAGAGCCAGAACGCGAGCCCGACGCCCCCATAACACCAACACGCGACGGGCATGGGATACTCTTCATAGGCCACGACGGCTCAATAACCCCTGGAGGATTCCTCCCAATACCGCGCGGAAACACGCGCACAACAACGCTAATGAAGACATACCGCGAGGACACGCTCTTCCAGCTCCTGAAGAATCCCGACAACTTCAAGGGAAGATGCGGCGTCTGCGAGTTTAGAGAGCTCTGCGGCGGCTCGCGGGCGCGTGCCTACGTAAAGTATCAAGACCCGTTGGAGGAGGATCCAGCCTGCCCGTACAAGCCAGCGGCAGGCGGGTAAAATTAATTTCCACACGCTTCACGCTATAATTCCCATGGCGGAGCTTGTGATAGTTCTGGCAACATTCCCAGCGGAATATGACTGCGCAGCCCTAGCGCGCCGCCTGGTGGAGAAAGGGCTGGCCGCCTCGGTCAACATGATGAGAATAAGCTCCACATACCACTGGCGCGGCGAGGTTGTGGAGAGCGGCGAGACGCTTATGATTCTCAAGACAGAGCGCGGAGCCTATGAGAGGCTCAAGCAGGAGATTATACGCGAGCATCCATACGAGGTGCCGTTCATAGCGGCGCTCCAGCCGTTGGACGCGCATACACCATACCTAGAGTGGGTATTTGAATCAACGACCAGGCGTCTATAGGTTATATGCCACAGCTTTTTTGGGTGTGAGCTTGATTATCACGGACTCGCCCTCCTCCAGGGGGGCGTAGCGCTCATACTGGCGGTACTTCCTATACAGCAGCTTACGCGCATACCTGAAGCCATCACCGCCATCAAGAAGCTCCGCATCGCATACCAGCATAAGATGCTTGAGGCGGCTCCAGTTCTCGTAATAAGCGTCAACCAGCAGCGTCGCCCTAGGATTGGCTCTTAGGTTCTTAACCTTCTTGGAGTCGGCGCCTGTTCCCACGTATATCGCCTTACCATCATAGGCGTAGCAGATGGGGACTAGGTGTACCGAGCCGTCTTCCGCTATCGTTCCAAGCCGCGCAACACGCTGCCCGCGGAGAAAACGCGCATATGAGCGTTTCAGCTCCATACAACACACCCCAAGGTCAGAGTGAGCTGGTTCTCTTCACCCAAATCCGAATGAGACAGACTCATCATTCCAGAGAACAAACAACCACAAGGCAGTAAATTAACGTTAATGCTGAAGCCCCGCGCAGGCCCTTAAACCATAAAACGGGTGTTCAGCTCTGGAATAGCCTTGTTATCGTTTTCTTCGCTCCCCTATATGCTGCCATGCTTATAGCCGCTCCTATGGCGGTTGTTATTAGTGTGGCTGCTTGTATTGGGAGCCATTCTGGCTTTAGGGCTGCGTATACGTATAGCGGCGTCGCGGTTGCTGCAAGAGCCGGCCGCGGCTGTTATCATGGTTAGGAACATTCCGAGGGGTCTTATGAAGCGCGCCCGCGGCGTTGTTGTGAAGTCTGGAAAACGGGAGCTGAAGTAGGTTCCTATCATCACGGTCTCAACCAGCGCTGTATAGCCTGCCACCACCAGAGCCAGCGCAGAACCCCAGCTGGACACGACGGCTGGGATGGTTGCCGCCAGGATGAGCGCCATCGCTGGGGACGCAACTATAATCGTGGTGGCGGCCTTAGCTCTCACAATCTCACCTGGCCTTAGGGGGCTATGAGGAGGTTTAGGAACGACTCGCCCTCGCGGCCTATGGATGTTGCGGAGAGAAGTAATGCGAAGAGGAGCAGCCCCACGGTAGGCTGGAGGTAGAGAGCTAGCCTAGCCCTAGACGCTGTGAGGAACGGGATTATCGCCACCGCCGCTGGCACGGCTATAAACGCGGCCATCTCACGCCGCCGAAGAAACGACTTAAGCTCCTTCCTGATTATAGCCGAATCACCTGGCGTGAAGCCCAGCTTCGTGAATATACTCGGCTTAGGCGTGTAGGATTTGCTTGTTATCCTTATCTCAGTCTCATGCACAGCCCAGTATCGTGTCCTAAGAGCCGTGCCGATGAGGAATCCTGAGAAGGCAAAGAGCGCTCCCAGGAATGTGAAGAGCATGCCACCAGCCAGGTCGGCCTCAAAATACCTTTCTATAGCTATTGAGAGCCATACAGGCGGTATGAACCAAACCAGGCCAACTATATCCATAATCCATTCAAGAGAGCTTATGAGGACTTGGAAGTTGAACATAACGACGAAGATGAAGATTACCATCGTGTTGAATAGCGTGGCCAGCGGTAGCGCGAGCCTCCCTTTCCGCCTGTAGATTCGCCTCGCCGCCCTAGAGGTTATGGAGAGTATTATCTCCACGATGAAGCTTCCCGCAGCCAGCGCTATTCCGAGGGCTGCGCCGAGAATTATGGAGAGGAGAGGCAGCACCGAGTAGGCAGAGGAGAGGGAGGACGCCACCACATACTCGGCTGGCGTTATGGGAAGCCAGTTAACGGCGTCGACCGAGGGTGTGTTGATGCTGCGGTTAATCTCAAACATTATCGTATAGACTACTGAGAGGAACATCAGAAGGAGCGGGAGCGCTACCAAGAGCTGGTATAAGGATTGCTGCGGCGGAGACTGGGAGGTTGCGCCTTATGTGGCTAGGGAGGAGCCTATGAAGAGGGTTATTGATAGCCTTAGGTTTAGACGCAGCCCCCTACCCAGTAGGCGCCTTACAAGGCTCTGGGACGAGGATGCTCTCAAAGAGGATAGTGCGAGAATCTGCGCAAGCCTCATCACAAGCCTTATGTTCAGCCTACCTCACCAACGCCTCTACAAGCTCCCTAACATCCTCCGAGCCTGTGAGCTTCAGGAAAACATCCTCCAACGTGCTGTTAGGACTTTCGGAGAGCAGCTTAAGCTCCCCTGGGCTTCCCTCAGCTATTTTCACCCCCTCATACAGTATGGCTATCCTATCGCATATGGCTTCAGCTATCTCCAAGACATGCGTGCTTATGATTGTGGTTGTACCGTCTAGGGCTAGCTTGTGGAGCATCTCCTTAACTAGACGCGCTGATTTGGGGTCTAAGCCGCTCAGCGGCTCATCAAGTATTAGGACACGCGGCCTATGGAGAAAAGCAGCCATCAAGGCTATCTTCTGCTTCATCCCACGCGAGTAGCCTGCGAGTAGCTCACCCTCGCGGCCGCTTAACCCGAAGGCCTCAAGAAACTCAGCAACCCTAGAACGCCAAACAGAGGGGAGACACCATAGGCCTCTCTGATGAAGTCCAGATACTCGGCTGCCGTAAGGTATTCGTAAAGCCTGGGCGTCTCTGGACGTAGCCTACTATGCGCTTAACCCCGACAGGGTTCTGCGATGGGTCTATCCCATGAACCGAGACCATGCCGCTATCTGGCTTAAGAAGCCCCAACATCATGCGCATCGTCGTAGACTTAACAGAGCCGTTAGGCCCTAGGAGGCCGAAGATAGACCCTCCCTGGATGGTGAGTGAAAGTCCCCTTACTGCCCACACCTCGTCAAACCTCTTGGAGACGTTCTCCAGGATTACGGCGTTGGTCATCTATTTGGTCTGCCTCTAGCTGCTAAGCGCGGCTTATGAATCTAAACATTCTCAGCTTTGGTCTGGGCTTCAGGCTCTTCGCGCCTCTTCCCAGCTGCTGCGCGTCGCGCCTGCCTGCGGTAATACTGCATCGGGCTCTTAACATCGCCGCAGAGGCGGCCATTCTCTATACAGAGCCCATGAGTCTGCAACGTGGCGCAGCGCGGGACGGTGTATTTGGTCCTACTCCCGCGCTGGCCTGCTATATGCTCCACCTGATAACGGGCTATCCGCTCATCAAAATCACCGCGCTGGGAGTACATCTGGATAATCTCGTCTGTCGTCCATCCTATGTTGATTAGGAACGCAGCTATTGTGAAGTTTCCGAAGTGTGATACCGCCTCGCCAGCGAGTAGGCGTTGCTTGAGCGCCTGCATGCATGGCGGCCATAGCTCTGGCGCTAGCCTCTCACCCAGCTTAACCTCGCGCCACCTACGGGTCTCAAGCAGCTGCTTAAGACGCTGGACATGCTCCTTCAGGAAGTCTGGGACGCCTAACCTACCGACAGCGCGAAGCCTCTCCTCTATATGCGTCTCAAGAGCGTTCTTGATGAGCGTTGCCATCTCTGGGCGTGTTAGGAGAACATAGCCGCGCTTGAGTGTTCTATTGACAAGCTTCCAGCGCGGCTCGTTGAGGCGCGTGGCGTGCTTTAGATAATCGGCAAAATGCATCTCAAACTCATACGGCGGTTGGGCTAGCTTCACACGCATGCCGAGAACCTGCGTAGCCACGTAGTGGAGGATATCCCTGACGCTGCTCCTATCTATCTTCTCAAGTATCTTAGCGTATCGCTCAGCCTCCGATGCGGCGAAGCGCCTAATGGCGTAGTCATCCTCAAGCATGGCGACCAGCGCTATTGAGAGGGGGTAGGAGAATATCTCAACCTCAGAGGGAGAGGTGCTGCTCTCCTCCGCAGCCCTAATCCCATGAGCCAGAGAATCCTCAACCCTCTTAACAGCAACATCCACCAACGACCTCATAGAAGGGTCGGCGAAATCCTCCAGCTTAATCCCGAAAGAACCCACATACTCGCGTATCTGCTGCAAGAAGGGGAACTCCATCATCAGCCGCTCTATGAAGTATGGGTCGCTGACCGTCAAGGACCCTTGCCGCCATATATGTTGTGCCCGCCAGCTATATAAAGCGCTCCTACAATAACCAAGCAGAAAATATACAATTTTTGACAATTAGAGGTCTGAGAAAATAGTGTAAGATTGATGATGAGACAAAACCATACACCGTGGAGGGAAAGGGAGGTTCATCAAATATCTGGCTTCTTTCCACCCTGTTTTGCTATGCTCTCCATAATCTCCCGCGTGGTGGGGTTTCTAGATGCGTCGCGCATGAAGCGCTCAAGCTTTATGTTCTGTTCTTTCTGGAGCCTTGAGGCTTCCAGAGCCATCTCAAGCCTATCTAGAGCGTGGAGCAGCCGCGCCTCGCGGCTCCTGCCCTCGACATACTCCCTGTAAAGCTCCAGGTATCTCCGCCTAACCCCATCGGGCAGCCCTGAGGTCAGTTCCCTCAATATGCCGCCCTCTATATTGTTGAGCATCTCCTTCCTCACTTTGTTTTTCTCGCGCGGCGTTAGGTCGTCTGTGAATGCTTCAGGCAGGTCGTGGAGTAGCGCCATGCGCATAGCTTTCTCCGCGTCCATGCCCAGGAGGTCTGCCGCCACCATGCTGAGCAGAGCTAGGGAATAGCCGTGGTCTGCGACCGACTCTGGGTTCTTAACACCAGCCTCAACCCAGCCGCTGCGCTTCACGCGCTTAAGCCCAAGCCCAGCCTCAAGCAGCTGTATGGCGCCGGAGAGCTTAGCTGAGCCTCGCCTTGCCATCCCTCACCAACCTCTCCACGACGCGCTGGACGCCAGTCCCATACTGGAGAGCCGACTTCCTGGAGCGCGCGACCTCATCAAGCCCCAGCAGAAGAGCGACGCTCCTTAGAATACGCTTCCTCACGTAGCCCTCAGCCGTCTTAGCTACCTTCAGCTCAGGTGGTAAGCTCAGGGCGTAATCCACCAGCTCATAATCCAAGTAAGGCAAGACCAGCTCAACCCCAACAAGGGAGCATGCGAGGACATCGCGGGGCAGGCTAAAGGCGTGGAGGCCCATGACATCCTGCCACAACGCCTCCTGCACGGCTTCATGACCATACCTCTCGGCTATCTTCTCGTATTTCATGTAGCCGCCGAACAGCTCGTCAGCCCCTTGGCCCGCTACGGCAGACCTAGCGCCCAGCTCTCTGGCGCGCTCAGCCTGGAGCAGAAAGACAGAGCCTATCGCAGCGTCCATCAGCGACAACCTGCCAAAAACCCCGCGGAGGAGCTCAACAGCCCGCGAAACATCGCTGGGGGATATCTCAACATGCGTTGCCTCAATCCCCAGCAGCTTGGCGACGCTCTTGATGTTCGCCCAATCCCGCGCGCCAGGGAGGCCTGCTGATACTAGCATGGGCTCAAGCCC
This sequence comes from Candidatus Pelearchaeum maunauluense, assembly GCA_030059675.1. Lineage (GTDB taxonomy): Archaea > Thermoproteota > Nitrososphaeria_A > Caldarchaeales > Caldarchaeaceae > Pelearchaeum > Pelearchaeum maunauluense. The sequence goes on from JANVYQ010000002.1 coordinate 105,583, forward strand.
AGCCTCTGCGCAGAGCTTGGCTAGGATGGAGCTGTCCAAGCCGCCTGAGAAGAAGAGCGCAGAGCCGCGCTCAACGTAGCGCTCAACCGAGGAGCGGAGTAGGCCGAGTATCCTACCCGCATCCCCCTTCACATGACGCCGCGACGGCTTCCAATAAGTCTCCACAACAGAGCCATGTTCGCCCAGCCGCGTTATGCACGCTGGCCGCGCTGGAGTCGGTTCATACCCAGCGTTGATGATGAACGCAGGAGTGTTGCTGCAAATTATGAGGCCGCGCGTCTCCGCTATGAAGAGCGGCCTACACCCAAGGTGGTCGCGGACGAGCACAAGCCCCTCGCCGCTTACCATGACCGCGGAGAAGAAGCCACGCAGCCCCCTGGCGTCCTCTACAGAACCAACCCCGAAGGCGGGGTATGCATCTACAAGCGTCAGCCTCCCGTCGCTATACTCGGCAGCCTTCACCCCACGCTCCCGCCGCACCATCCCGAAGTATGCCGCAGCCGCCTGTCCCTGGGAGTAGTACTCAGCTTCCCTGCCCGCTTCTCCCAAAGCCCTCTTAACCGCCTCCCCCGCGCCCCTGCCGTAGGCAGCCACGAAGCCGAACACAAGCAACCCCCAGCGTATAGTAGCGCTAATTAACCAGTGGCGTCCTCCCTATATTCGTGGATTCGGACTGCCAGCATGAGTTTGAATTCCTCGGCGAGCAGAAGACCGACGAGGGGACGAACAAATACTTCCGCTGCACCCTCTGCGGCGATGTCTTCGTCTTCCCGCCCAACTCTGACATAGCGTATAAAATACCTGGCAGGAAGGACTAGACACCTAGGTTAAGCTCGTCCCAGCTAAGCCCAGCTTGGTGGAAGACCTCCTCGCCAATCCTCGTCGGCTCGGCCGCCTTCTCCTCCGCCGCCTTAAGCTCACGGTATTTTCTATAAAACGCCTGCCTAACGGTCTCAACCGCCTGGAAAAGCTCCTCAGCATTCCTGTACCGCGCAGTCTTTACGGAGCTCTCCACACCCTCAGGCGAGATGCGCGCAATCGTGTATGTAACCTCTCCTGGAAGCTCTGCGAAAGACCTCACCAAGCCGCTTCCTGCATCTGCCCTAGCTTCCACTAGAATTGAGTATAGCTTCCTAACACCGCCCTCCATACGCACAACATCTATGGCGAAGCCGCAGCGTCCAAAGCGCGAGTATATCATGCGCTCATGCGGGTAGTGCCTATGCGTGGCCAGCCCCACCACGTCGCGCGACTCAATTAATGAGACAACCTCAGACGTTAGAGAACCAGCGTCAGACGACAACACCAGCACCGACGATAGGGGATAGGCTCTAGCTCATAAATCTTGAAAGGAAGGCCGACAACATTAAAACCAAGCCAGCGAAACAGCATGAGCAGAACAACAAGGGGCCGGGGTGGCGGAGCGGACAACGCGCAGGCCTTGAGAGCCTGTGGCCTTCGCGGGCCGCGTGGGTTCAAATCCCACCCCCGGCGCATTATGGCCTCTCTGGCGTCGCGCTCAACTATAGCGCCCAAGGTATCTGATATGCCACCCACATTCTTGGCGAGCCACTCCCTAAGCCTGATTTCACCCTCCAAAACCTTCCTCAACCCAGCTATTGCGCTAACATTATTTGCAGAGGTCTCCGCAACTTCCCTAAGAATTATATAAACTCCCATAATCACCGTTCTTCTTATTGGCTTCACTCAACGTTTCTCAAGGCACTTGATTCGGGTTTAGCGTATATAAGCCTTGATTTAGAAGACCATTCTTACTGCGAAGAACAACGCGAGAGAAGCCACGAATGCGGCTACCCATATTGTCGTGTTCCAGCTCATTATCTTCTGGCCGTCTAGGGGGCCTATTGGTATTAGGTTGAAGAACGCTAGGAACGCGTTGATGTGCGCTAGCGCTCTCAGGGGGAATTGGGGCAGTAGCGGCTGTAGTGGGATTAGCGCTATCGCTATCGCTATGTTCGTGAGGGGGCCTGCAAGGGCTACTTTGCCCATATGCCTATGCGTGGCCGCTCCCCAGATAACTACTGCCCCAGGGGCTATGATGATGAAGAACGGCAATCCTATGAAGACGATGAGCGAGGTTATCGCGGTCAGCGCGGCTCCGAAGGCGTAGATCTTGAAGCGGGCGGACAAGCCTCTGCGGAGGGCGACGAATTTATGGGCCAGCTCGTGGGCTATGAAGGATGCTGCGAAGCCGATGAGCATGAACGCGGTGATTGCTGGCGAGAATATCACCCCGCGCGAGAGGGCGAAGCCAGCCAGCATGACGAGGGCAGCCCCAGCCGCTAAATGGCCCAGCTCATCGGCGCTGAATACTCTCTCACGCGCTCTCGCAACGTGAGGCGGGGCTACGGCGTATCCCCAGCCAGTCTCATCACGCGCCTCACGCCGCTTAATTTCCTCTGGGCTCTTCGCCGCAAAAACCCCTGGACAGCTATGCTTCTCAGGAATCCTATGCTCGGCGCAGAAGAACTCGCCGCAATAAGCGCATTTGAACGGGAGTAGCTCATCTCTTCCACATACACCGCATCTCATAACCCAAGGCCTCTTAAACTTCCGTTGCTACAAGCTTAGCCGCCTATTTATTGATAGCTTTCGGGCTAAAACTCTTTAGGAGGAAGGTGGTTGTAGGGAGTAAGGAAGGGTGCTTTGGCATGTCTAGGGGCTTTGGCGAGGATGTGGGCAGGATAGCTAGGGAGCTCGCGGAGAAGATACGCGAGGCCGTTGAAGCCTCGCTTTCCGCCGTGCCCTCCACGCTATACGGCGGCTATAGGCGGCCAATAACTGAGATGCGCGTGGAGGACGGCTACATCTACCTACTCGTGGAGCTTCCGGGATGTAGCCGCGATAACATCTCCCTAACGGTGGAGAGTAGGGAGGTTGAGGTGGAGGCGCGGTACAGCGACCCACCATTCCCAGAGATGCGCAACATGGCACGCTACCGCGACGGCGGGTTTAGGAGGAGGATAGACTTCCCACACAGCGTAGATACCAGCGATATACAGGCGAAATATGTTGATGGCGTTCTATACCTAAGGCTTAAACTAGCCCAGCCCAGCGGCACTAGGGTTAAGATAGAATGAGCGGCGCTCATTATGCCGCTTTCGTAGAGCTCTGTGAGAAGCTGGAAAAAACACCAGGACGAAACCAGAAGATACAGCTGGTCGCGGCGTATCTCAGGACGCTCTCGCCAGAGGAAGCGAAGATAGCAGCTTACATGCTGGTTGGCAGGGCTACGGAGGAGAAGGGGAAGACGCCGCTCAACGTTGGCTGGGCGGCTGTGCGCGACGTGCTGGACGCGGGCATAACGAAGCCCCTCGTTGAAACGCCCCTAACGCTTCTGGAGCTTTGGTCATCCCTCAAGTCGGCGGCGCAGGCAAGTGGTGAAGGCTCGCGGACTCGTAAGAAGGCGGTCATAGAGGCGCTCCTTTCGCGGATGAGCGAGGTTGAGCGGAAGTGGTTCATCAGGATGCTTTTCGGCGAGATGCGGCACGGCGTAAGCGCAGGCTTGCTGCTTGACGCAATAGCCCAGGTCTCTGGGCTTGACGCTGAGCGGGTTAGGCGGCTTGACATGGTGATAGGCGACATAGGCGAGCTGGCCAAGCTGGCCGTTAAGGGCAAACTAACAACAGCTGGCATGAGGCTCTTCAGCCCCGTCAGACCTATGCTGGCAGAGATGAGCGAGACAGCCCAGGACGCGATTAGGGAGCATGGCGGCAAGACGGCGTTTGAGCCAAAGTTTGACGGCGTGAGGTTGCAGATACACAAGCAGGGAGACGTGGTAAGGCTCTACACGCGCCGCCTCTCTGACGTTACCCACAGCCTGCCAGACGTGGTTGATGTCGTCAAGAGGGCTGTAAAGGCCTCCGAGGCCGTGCTGGACGCTGAGGTAGTAGCCGTAGACCAGGCGGGCAAGGCTCTTCCATTCCAAGAGACCATGCGGAGACTAGGCAGAGAGAGGGACGTGGAGGAGGCGGTAACCCAGATACCGCTACAGCTCAAGGTCTTTGACATCCTATACCTTGAGGGCGACACGGTTATTGACAAGCCCTACATGGAGAGGCACCGACTCCTGGAGAGGGTTGTAGAGGATGGCTCTCTCCTAGCGGAGCAGCTAATTACAGACAACGCCGAGGAGGCTGAACGCTTCATGGAGCGCGTGTTGGAGCAGGGGCATGAGGGCCTCATCGCCAAGGACCCGCGGAGCGCATACACACCTGGCAGGAGGGGCGGGCACTGGCTCAAGATAAAGCCAGCCGAGAGGCTGGACGTGGTTATTATCGCCGCTGAGTGGGGGCATGGCAGGAGACAAGGCTGGCTCAGCAACTACCACCTCGCCGTCCTCGACAAAGAGACGGGGAGCTTTGAGATGGTGGGCAAGACCTTCAAGGGGCTTACCGACAGGGAGTTTGAGGAGATGACGCGGAGGCTGCAGGAGATTAAGCTCGCGGATACTGAGTGGGGCTTGATCGTCAGGCCTGAGATAGTGGTTGAGGTTGCCTATAATGAGATACAGCGGAGCCCCCACTATAGGAGTGGCTATGCCCTGCGCTTCGCCCGAATAACGAGGATACGCGACGACAAGCCTCCCAGCGAGGTGGATACCCTCCAGCGCCTCAGGATGCTATACGAGAAGCAGTTTGAGAAGAAGGGGAGGCTGGAGGAATAGCGTGGGGAATCCCAGCATACTACCAGTGGAATTCCATCATGCGCCAGCTAGCCAAACGGTTATTAGAGTATAGGCCGGCGAGGAGGCCATGGCAAGGATACGCCCCGCCCTCTTCGGGTTCTCCATACTCACGTTGGCGGGGGCTATAGCCACGCTGGGGACGCAGACAGCTGGCATGATAGCCCCCTCAGACCAAATGCGCGTGTTGGCGACGCTCTTCAACGCGCTGGCACCCATGCTCTCACCCCTCTCATCGGCGGCGGGCACTAAGGTGCTCATGCCAATAGGCGGTGAGGAGCTAGCCCTCGGAATAGCTCCCCTAATCGCATGGGTCGCTGCTGGCGTGGCTATAGGCCTGATGAGCAGGGACGGGAGCGAGGCTGCAACGGCATCACTAGCCCTGGCAAGCCTAACATACATACTATGGCTGGGCTTGGCCCTGCTGGTTCTCCCAAGCACGGGAGCGGCTATACCCTGGAGCAACTACCTGGACATGGTTGTGAGCAGGATACTCGTCTCAACACCACTGGACTTCTTCTCAATCTACATAATACCCACAGCCCTCTCAGCAGCCACCACGTCCCTCTACCAGAAAGCCACCAGGCCGAGAATACATGAGAAGCCTATAGAGAGAAGGAGGATATGGGACTACTAGGTCAGAAAAAGAAAAGGGGGAAGGGTTTCTGGGATGGTGATGGGGACTTAGCCCATCCCAGTCTCTTCCGCCGCGGCGGGTGAGGGCGCAGCAGCCCTCGCCCGCGCTCCTCGCGCGGATTTCTTCTTGGTGGCTGCTTTCGTCTTACCCGTTTTTTTAGCTCCCTTCTTGCTTGATTTCTTAGCTGTCTTCTTTCCCTTCTTTGCTGGCATCTCCGTTTCCTCGTGCATAATTGATTATGGGAGACATAAAAGATTTTCGGAAAAAATTATTGTCAAACCTACCCGATAGCATATTGCTTAACCCTTTAAGCAACCACTTTGGCCTTATCTGCGAGGGTAATGAGCAGAATAACGTTAGGAGAGTTTAAGCGCGTTGAGATACGTGTGGGTAGGGTTGTTGCAGCGGAGCGTGTGAAGGGGACTGATAGGATAATCAAGCTGCGGGTGGACTTCGGCGATAAGCAGATGCAAGCGCTCACAGGCCTTGGCCACATCTACGAGCCTGAGCACTTCATAGGAAAGAAATACGCGTTCGTAACCAACCTTGAGCCGAAGAAGCTTAGGGGGGAGGTGTCGGAGTGCATGGTCCTCGCTGCTGTGGAGAGCGATGATAGCATAGCTCCTTTAGTTCCTGAGAGGGATGTGAGGGAGGGCTCTCCCGTATACTAGCCCTCCTCCTGGGGTCTCTTAATATAATCGGCGGGTAGCAGTAGGCTTGGGCCTTGGTGGTGAAGACGCTCTTCGTCAAGGATGTGTTCGGCCTGGCAGGGGGGTCGCGGGTTGAGCTGCTGGGCTGGGTGAGGAATAGGCGGCTGCATGGTAAGTTGGTCTTCCTAGACGTGCGCGACTCAACTGGGGTTATCCAGGTTGCGGTTAAGGTGGGCGTCGCGAGCGGCTCTGCTTATGAGAATGCTGTGCGCGTGGGTAGGGAGGCCGCTGTAAGGGTGGTTGGGGAGGCTGTCAAAGACCCCCGCGCCCCTGGCGGGGTTGAGATAGCCTGCCGCGAGCTTGAGGTGGTGGGTGAGGCTCTTGAGGAGTTTCCGATAAAGCCTGGCGTGGGCGCGCGCTTCCTCCACGACCATAGGCACCTCCACCTGAGAAGCCCCAAGGTCTCGGCAGTCATGCGCGTCAGGGCTAAGCTACTTGACGCGGCGCGGCGGTGGTTTGAGGAGAACGGCTTCGTGGAGATACACTGCCCCACATTCATAACCGCGGCGGTGGAAGGCGGCGCGACGCTCTTCAAGGTGGACTACTTCGGACGCGAGGCGTACTTGACGCAGAGCGTACAGTTCTACCAGGAGGCGGCGATATATGGGCTGGAGAAGGTGTATAGCATACAGCCCAGCTTCAGGGCTGAGAAGAGCAAGACGAGGAGGCATCTGACAGAGTTCTGGCATGTGGAGGCGGAGCTCGCCCACGCTGGGCTTGAGGACTTGATGAAGGTCGTTGAGGGGCTTGTCAGCTTCTCTGTGAGGGAGGCCGTGGAGAGGAGCGCGGAGGAGCTCCGCACTATAGGGAGGTCGTTCAACACCTCTTCTGTCGAGCCTCCGTTTGAGAGGATAAAGTATGCGGAGGCGCTGGAGCTTTTGGAGTCGCGGGGAGTGTCGCTGGAGTGGGGCTCAGACCTAGGGGCTGATGAGGAGCGGATACTCACCCAGCAGTTTGAGAAGCCGTTCTTCGTAACCCACTATCCGAAGGAGGCTAAAGCCTTCTACCATATGCCAGACCCGCGTGATGGGCGGGTTACGCTCTCAGCCGACCTGCTCGCGCCGCAGGGGTATGGCGAGATAGTGGGAGGTGGCCAGCGCATACACGACTATAACCAGCTGCTGGAGCGTATTAGGGAGGAGGGGCTTAACCCAGAGGAGTATAAGTGGTATCTGGACCTGCGTAAGTATGGTTCTGTGCCTCACAGCGGCTTTGGGCTTGGCGTTGAGAGGCTTCTACAGTGGGTTCTGGGGCTGCGGAGCGTTAGGAGCGCGTGCCTCTTCCCAAGGACGCGGGCGCGCCTCTACCCATGACCGAGCCATACTCACCAGCGGAGGATACGCTACTCCTCATCAAGACGCTGGAGCGTACCGAGGTTGGGGGAGTGGTTGTTGAGATTGGCTGCGGTCTGGGCGCAGTGTTGGAAAGCATAGCAGACCGCGCGGATGAGGTCATAGGGACGGACATACAGCTTGAGGCTCTCCTAGAAGCTAGGAAGAGGCTCACAGCTTTCTACGGCTCTACGCACCTAATCAACGCCCGCGGCCTTTCGTGCATCAGGAGGAATAACATAATCAGCCTGGTTGTCTCCAACCCTCCCTACCTGCCCGAAGAGCCTGAGATACGCGACCCCACCATACACGCAGGGCCAACAGGCGTGGAGACGGCGCTGGAAATCGTCTCCGAGGCTGCTCAAATAATGGCTAAGGGATGCAGAATAATACTAATAGCGTCAAGCCTATCCGACTTCAACCGATTAAAGGCTGAGACCACCGAGAAAGGGATGGAAATGGAGACGTTATCAAAGCTTGACCTGTTTTTTGAAAGGCTTATATGCGTACAAATAAGGGGGAAGTGTTCGGCGAAATTTTGATTAAAGATAAATTAGCTGGTTTGGTAGAGTCATCCCCCAGCCCCCTATGGGGGAGGCAAGGCGGGGGTTGCACCGCTTCTCGGATGTGGAGCTTAAGCGGGACGTTGGGTGGTTTGGCTCATTCGCGATGGGGTATGGCGATGTTGGAGCTGACATCTTCATAGCCCTCGGAATAGTAACGCTCTACGCAGGCGGCGCAGCTCCCCTCGCATTCTTGATAGCAGCCCTCGTTTATGTCGCCGTTGGTCTGGCATACGCGGAGCTGGCTCCCATATATCCCTACGCAGGCGGCTCTCAGGTATATGCCATGCGCGCATCCAACAGTCTGGCAGGCTTCCTAGCAGGCTGGGCGCTAATGCTCGATTACATCCTCTGCATATCCCTCTTCGCCGTTGCCGCGGCTGGCTACCTCAAGTTCCTCTTCCCGATTCTAAGCATCCTATCACTGGAGATACCCCAGCTTGGCGTAGGGCTTCCAAGCATAGGCGTGGTGGGAGCGCTGCTGGTTGCGCCGCTAATATTCCTAAATTATATAGGAATAAAATACTCGGCCAGCTTCATAGCGTTTCTTGTCTGCTTCGGCCTGCTCGTCCAGGGCGTTATACTCTTCCTAGGGTATGCGCTGGCATTTGAGCCTGAGCGCATGCTGGAGCAGGTCTGGATATTCGGAAGTGATGAACAGCTACCAGAGGTGGGCTACCTCCCCTGGCTTGACATAAACACCAACAACTTCCTCTACGGCTTGACGCTCGCCATGGCCTCCTTCATAGGGATTGAGTCTATAGCGCAGGCTGCTGAGGAGACGAAGCGGCCCCACCGCTGGATACCGCGGGCCGCGAAGCTCTCTGTGGTTGCGGTCTTCCTCTCGGTCATACTCTTCGCCGTCCTCTCTATGGGTGTGCTGGAGTGGAAGACGCTGGGCAGCGCGTATGAGAATCCAGTAGCTCGCCTGGTGGTGGCTTTCCCGATAGTGGGCATATACCTAGCCCCCCTAGTTGCGTTCGCGGCCTTCATACTATGCTACGCCTCTTCCAACACTGGGGTTATAGGAATCTCAAGGCTCGCAGCCAGCATGGGGCGTTTCGGGCTACTCCCAAGGTGGTTCTATAAAATCCACCCACGGTACAGAACACCGACGAGGACGCTCACGGTCTTCGGCATCATAGGCCTGCTAATCGCCATGGTCGGAGACATACCGTTCATAGCCAGCATCTACAACTTCGGAGCCCTGCTGAGCTATATGCTCCTCATGTATAGCTTGTTGCTGCTGAGGAATAGGGACCAGGACGTTTATAGGCCTTGGAAGATTCCGCTATCGCTTAAGTTCAGGCGGGGCGATGGTGTGTTTGAGCTGCCGCTGGTTGGGCTTCTAGGCCTCGCGGGGACAACAGCCCTGTGGATTCTAGTAGTCTTCCTACACCCATTCGGCAGGCTCTTCGGCTTCGCCTGGATAGCTGTCGGAATAGCCTTCTACATAATCAGCAGGAGGATAACTGGGAAGCAGCTCCTAAGCCATGAGGAGGGTGAGATGATAGCGCCGATGGCTTATAGGATGGATATAGGAATACTCATAAGGCCATACGACGACCTGGATGTGGTGAGGAAGACGATAACCCACCACTTGGATAAGCGCTTCAGGGTTAGGCTCATAAGCGTCCTGGACCCCGCAGCCATAGGGAAAGAGGCGATGAGAAGCCCAGCCGAGGTTCAGAGATACCGCGAGCATCTTGAGGCAGACCTGGCTGAGCTATGCCGAAACCTTAGAGAAAAGGGATACGAGGCTGCCTACTGCGTCCACGTAGGGGATTTTGACGCGATAGTCGAGCAGGAGCTCCAGTCGGGCAAGATAGACATGCTCGCATACATCAAGCGCTCCACCGAGAAGGCCACGCTGGAGAAGGGACACGATCCAGCAATACATAAAATAATGCAGAAATACCCAGGTAAGATAATGGTCTTGAAGAGAACGGGTGAGTAGGGTGGTCCAGCGGGGAGGACTTAGAGCAATACTCCATGTATTCGTTGATTCCAACTCGCTGGAGAAGGTGGCTCGCGAGATAACCAAGATACCAGAAGTCGTTGATGTCTATGAAGTAACTGGGGAGTTTGACATCGTGGCTATTATAATGTCGCCAGGCATTGAGCAGTTTAGGGAGCTTCTGAAGGATAAGATACTCAAGATGCCAGGTGTGAAGAGCGCCGTAACCTCGATAGTTCTCTACACGTATAAGAAGGATGGCGTTGAGACGGGTGAGTAGCCTTCTCAACTAGGCGCCGCGTCCTGGTGCCCGTCGTTCTAGAGCCTGATGCTGGTCTTTTAATAAGAGCCCTCAGACTACTTGGATGGAGCGATTGTGAGTATGTTCTTTTTCACGTTATAGAGCTTCCATTGCCTACGGCTACGTATCGCGAGACAGTCGGATACCTGGTTGAAGATTCTTACAAAAAGCTAGAGGGTTTGAGGAACTGGCTCATGAATGAGGGATACGATGTGGTGCTTAAGGTTGTCGCAGCGCGCGATGTTGTTGCTGGGATTCTTGAAGAACTTGACCGAAACCACTACTCGCTAGTCCTACTCCAACGAAAGAAACGTGGTAGATTGGGCATACTTAGCAAAAGCACTACCCAACGACTGCTCAAACGGCTGGCTGCGCCAGTCCTAATCATGCCAGTCGACTAGCTGCCGTCAGAACTCCTCTTCTTCCTCCTCTTCGAAGTCTTCCTCGAAGTCCTCGAACTCCTCCTCCTCAAACTCTTCCTCGAATTCCTCTTCTTCCTCTTCAGCAAGTAGTATTCGTGGATAGCTCATACCTTCGGCACCGCGCCTATCAGCCCAAAAAGCTTATGATTTATAGTTTTCTAAAGGGCCTGTATGGAGACGAACCCTACAAAGCCCCAAAACTATAACGGTATATTCCCTCTACAATACTTGGGCAATTACGGCGTTTTCTGGAGGGGTGGATTTATCCTTTACCTTTGTTGAAAGAAACTATTTCAGTTGGGGGCGTGGTTCTCTAGTCTCTGGGGGATGAGGCCGTCGTCCCAGTCTGAGTTGTGATGCATGAAGAGCCGAGCCGACCCCGCGTCTTATGTTGGTGGCAGGTTAACCACCACCTCGGCGCCGCGCTCCACATGCTCGACGCCCTCGTTGATGACTATAAAGCCGTGAGAGCGTACTGGTATGCTCATCCTACTAGACTCACCCAGCTGAGGATAGCAGAGATAATCAGCCTCACCACGCTCCTCAAGCCTAACCCAAACAACCTTCTTGAAATCCACATACCTTGAGATGCGGACATCCTCGGCGAGTCTAGCTCTTAGGCGCTTATGGTATGGTGTTGGCTCAAGCCCCTGCATATACTTGAGGAGAGGATACGCTAGGAAGAGGAAGACGTTAATCGTTGACATTATCAGGCCTGGTAGCAGGATTATTGGTTTTCCGTTTGCTATTGCGAAGCCTCCAACCCTGCCTGGCTGTATAGCTAGTCCCTGAACAATCCTCTCGGCTCCTATTCTTCTTAGCGCTAGTGATGTGGCGTCCTTCTCGCTGACGGATGAGCCGCCTATCGTGAGGATGACATCATGGCTGGCTAGGGCTTCCCGCAGCTTCTGGCCGACCAGCTCCGCGTTGTCTGGCATGATTCCCAGGTATCTGACCTCGCAGCCAGCAGCCCTAGTGAGGGGCTCTATAACCCTCCTATGCGTGTTGAAGACCTTACCCCGCGCCGCCTCTTCCAGGTCATCAGTAAGCTCGTCCCCAACGACTAGTAGAGCAACACGTGGCCTATGGAAGACCTCAACCCAGCGGAGGCCTAGGTAGTGGAGGAGCGCCAAATCCTGTGGCCTTATCCTATGCCCAGCCCCCAGCAGGACTTCACCCTCCCTTATGTCGGCGCCAGCTGGGTCTATGTTCTCACCCGCCCTGACTGGGCGCTTGACGTGTATGTAATCTCCAGCTAGCTTAACCTCCTCCTGCGCCACTACAGTGTCAGCACCCAGCGGGAGAGGAGCTCCAGTAAGCACGCGCATAGCTGCGCCGCGCGCCAGCTCAGGCCTATGCCGCGCGCCAGCCTCTATGGAGCCAGCAATCCTTAGACGCGCAGGCCTCTCCTCAGAAGCGTTGAGCGTGTCGCGGTGGTTAAGAGCGAAGCCATCCATGTGGGATGTGTCGTACTCCGGATAGTTCCGCTCAGCAGTTATCGCTGTGGCTAGAACCCTTCCCAGCGAGGCGTCGGCATCAACCCTCTCAACGCGCCTAGCATCCCTGACAGATGCTACAAGTATTGAGACGGCCTCCTCTATGGGAGTGAAGCTCCTTATCCTCCTCAAGGAACCATCCACAACTTCTTCACCAGCCTAGAATCCAAACATGCTTGTCCCTGACGAATAGATATATAATTCTCAGCAACCTACTACTTGTGCGGTATGTCCGTTGAGTCGCTGGGCTTCGCCGAGGCTCTTTCAAAGCTCGCGAACGAGCGTAAGCCCTTCGCAGTCGCTACAGTAGTACGTGTGGAAGGCTCCTCACTCGGTAAGCCAGGCTTCAAGATGATTATAGACGATGAGGGGCGTATAATCTATGGAACTCTGGGAGGCGTCTGCCCAGAGGGGCCGATAATCGCCGTAGCCCAGGAGGTAATCAAGACAGGAGCGCCTAGGCTAGTTAGGGTCTATCTGGAGAGCACGGAGAACTCTATAATAGGGATGATTAGGCAACAGTCAAGTGATGAGATTCATGTTGAGACGTTTTGCGGGGGTGTGATGGAGATTTTCGTAGACGCATACCTGCCACCCAGCAGGCTTATCCTCATAGCCCAGGGTGGGCGCGATGATGTTGAGGAGACGCTAGTCAAGATGGGGAAGCTCCTCGGCTTTGAGGTCTGGGTTATAGACCCGCTCCCAGTCCTCGCTACGAAGCCAGACAAGCTGATAACCGAGGTGGACTACGATTTTGGCGAGCTTAAGCTGGGCGAGAGGGATTATGTCGTGGTCCTCACGAAGGGTGAGCGGGATATCAAGGTGCTGGAAGCTCTCTCCAAGACCAAGCCCCGCTTCGTGGGGATGCTCGCGAGTAGGAAGCGCGTGAAGTATGACTTCTCAATACTCCGCGACCGCGGCGTCTCTGAGGAGTTTCTGAAGAGCGTGAGCGCCCCAGTTGGCGCTGACATAGGAGCCCACACACCTGAAGAGATAGCCCTCTCCATAATGGCTGAGATAGTGGCGGTTAGGAGGGGTAAGCGCGTACCGCGTAAAGATGAAGAGGCGATGGAGGAGGTTAAGGTGACAGGCGTCGCAGCAGGCCTGGATATAGGCAGCTCATGCGGCCCGACGTACACGAATAAATAGCAACTACGCCTTGCGCGCTATAGGCTCTAGCGCAAGCCCGAAGTATCTCCTATACCCCTTCAAGTTCTGGAGCGCCGAGATTCCAGCGAGAAGGTCTATGTAGGGCATCGCGGTCTCCATACCTATAGTGCGCGGCTTAAAGCCAGGCTTATCCGCGTGGGGGTTTATCCAGACTATCCTGCCCACACGGGACTTGAGGGCGCGCATGGCCTTATCAAGCAGCTCAGGCTCGCCAGTATCCCAGCCGTCGCTCACTATCATCACCACAGTCCCACGCGTCAGGAGGCCGCCATACTTCTCCAAAAACGCCTTGAGACAACTCCCTATACGCGTCCCACTACCCCAGATATCTACGGCGTGCGATATGCGGGCGGCCGCCGCCTCAGGTCCGTGAAGCCGTAGAATCTCGGTAACCTTCACCAGCTTTGTGCTGAAGACGAAGACCTCAAGCGCAACCCCCTGGCGGGCAAGGGCGTACATGGATTGCACCAGCAGGCTGGTGTATGTGTCCATGGAGCCGCTTACGTCAAAGAGGGCTACGAGCCTGCATCGCGTTACCTTCCTCTTTCTGCGGCTCAGCGTTAGGGGCTCGCCGAAGGTTGCGAGGCTTGAGCGGAATGTCTGGGGGAAGTCCAGCTCGCCGCTTATGCTCCTGAACGTCCTCCTCCCAGGTAGCAGGGCGAGCCTACGGCGCATTCTCTTCATGACGAGCTTTATCTCGCGCAGAGACTCGCGAGTTGGTGTAGGTATCTCCCGCTTCATCAAAACCTCCAGCGGGCTGTAGAAAGCCATCTGAGCAGTAGCCTGAGCCTGCTTCGTGGTCTTAGTCTTCTCATGCTCGCCCATCTTCCCACCGCCCTGCGAGAACATCTCGGTCTCGCGCTGCTGCCTCATCCTCTTCTGCCGCATCAACTCGTCAAAAACCATGTCAAAGATAAGATAGTCTTCAAAACGCTTAACCATGGTCAGGCGCAGAACCTCGCGGAGATGCTTCACGCTCCTAATCTCAATACTATTCACCGCGGTAAAGGCGTCTATGCTCTCGGAAGTCCCACACTTAACACCATGCTCCCGAAGCTTCCCCGCGAGCGTTACTATGAGGTGCATCAGGTCTGTTTCCATGCCCATACCACGAACCTAGAGTATGCCAAGCTCCCTCAGCCTAGCTGAGTCGTCCTCACTCTTAATCAGGCAGCTCATGGTGGAGCGTATAACGTCTGGGGTTATCTCCGAGATGTTGAGCGCCATCAAGGCGTTGGCCCAGTCCAGCGTCTCCGATATCCCAGGCTTCTTTGAGAGGTCATCAACCTGGCGTAGGCGTTGAACAAACTCCACAACCTCGCTGGACAGCTTCTCGGAGAGAGAGGGAACCTTCAAACTAAGTATGCGCTTCTCCTTCTCCGCACTTGGATACGTTACGTATAGGTAGAGACACCTCCTCCTAAGCCCCTCACCAACCTCGCGAGTCCTGTTTGACGTTATTATCACTATCGGCTTCCTCTTGGCGGCGATTGTGCCTATCTCAGGTATAGTAACCTGGAACTCCGCTAGGAACTCAAGTAGGAAGCCCTCAAACTCCTCATCGCTCCTGTCTATCTCGTCAATCAGCAATACGGGGGGCTTGGGGCCGTCGTGGAGCAGGGCTTGGAGAAGCGGCCTCTTGAGCAGAAACTTCTCGCTAAATATCTCGGAGGCAATCTCCTCTGGAGACTTGCTCCTCTCCATCAGCCTTATGTGGAGAAGCTGTCTCGGATAGTCCCATTCATAGAGCGCCTGCGCCGCGGTTATCCCCTCATAACACTGAAGACGTATAAGCTCCGTCCCCAACATCTTGGAGAGAACCTTCGCAACCTCAGTCTTCCCACAGCCAGGCTCCCCCTCAATCAGTAAGGGCTTCTCCAACTTAAGGGCCAAATAAACTGCTGTTGCTAAACTTTCATCAGCCACGTAAAGCTCTTTCTCCATCGCCTGCATTATTGCTGCGGGGCTTAGCTCCATTCTCTACCCAAATTCTCCTAACCAGCTAGATACAATTTATGTATTCTTCAGCGACGCTCCAACCCCCAGATAAAGACTATAAAGAGGTGTTTTGGCTAAATAGCGTGAGCTTACAGCATGATTCCAAAGCAGTTTGAATATTTTGCACCGAAGACTGTCGGGCAGGCAATATCCCTGTTGAAGAAGTATAAGGAGGATGCAAAGGTTCTGGCGGGTGGACAGAGCCTAATACCGATGATGAAGCTACGCCTAGCAGCCCCCAAATACGTGATAGACCTCAACAACATTAGGGGACTATCATACATTAAGGAGGTTGGGGGAGTTATCCGTATAGGCGCCTTAACAAGACACGCCGAGATAGAGCACTCACCACTCATCAGGCAGAAGCTACCCATCATGGCCGAGGCGGCTGAGTGGATAGCCGACCAGCAGGTAAGAAACCTCGGCACAATAGGGGGCGCGATATCCCACTGCGACCCAGCAGGAGACTGGGCGCCCAACCTACTAGCGCTGGACGCTGAGCTGGTAATCCAAGGAGCGCGTAGGAGGGTCGCTAAGGCTGTAAAGTTCTTCAAGGGGCCGTTTGAGACCGACCTAAAGCCCACCGAGATACTCACCGAGATTAGGATTCCCCTACCGCGCGGAGGCCGCGTAGGGCAGGCTTACATGAAGTTTGAGCGTAAGGCGGGGGACTTCGCCACCGTAGGCGTAGCTGCAAACCTACTGCTCAACGACAAGAATGAGATAGTAAAGGCTGGTATTGGAATAACAGCCGTAGCACCTGCGCCATTCAGGGCAAGCGAGGCGGAGAAGATACTCGTGGGAAACCAGCCAACCGCTGAGCTTGTTGAGCAGGCAGCACAAGCGGCGGCAGACATGGCCGAACCATGGTCAGACCTAAGAGGCTCAGCAGAGTATAAAAAGGAGATGACACGCGTCTTCACCCGCAGGGCAGTTAAGCGCGCCCTAGAGAGGGCGGGCATAACGCTCTAAAATATGATGGGGTGAGTAAAGTATGGTGAAGAAGAAAGTCAAGAAGAAGGCGGCACGCAAGGCTGCGCGCAAACCAGAGGCAGAGTTCCCCAAGAAGCACAGGATAGAGGTTGAGGTTAACGGCGTAAAATACACGCATGAGGTCGAGCCGCGCCTCCTCCTAGTCCACTATATCCGCGACGTGCTGGGCCTGACTGGCACGCATATAGGCTGCGACACGACACACTGCGGTGCTTGCACGGTCTTGATGGATTGGGATGACGGCCGATGGAAGGCGATAAAGTCATGCACGATGTTCGCAGTCCAGGCTAATGGTAGGAGGATACTCACGATAGAGGGGCTCGCCAAGGGTGATGAGCTGCACCCGCTCCAGAAAGCATTCTGGGAGCATCACGGATTGCAGTGCGGCTACTGCACACCTGGAATGATAATGTCCGCCCTAGGCTACCTCATGATAAACCCCAACCCCAGCGAGATGGATGTCCGTAAGGGAATATCAGGAAACCTATGCAGATGCACAGGATACCAGAACATAGTCAAAGCAATACTAGCAGCGGCAGAGGAAATAAGGAGCAGCGGCAAGCCAATACTATAACTGGTGAACGAATAAATGCACTTTGAGGACAAGTTTGAGGTCCAAGCACCCGTAGAGACTGTCTGGAACTTCATAACAAGCCCCAAAGACTTCGCAAAAATAATACCAGACCTCCAGAAGTTTGAGATAATAGACAAGCGGCAGTTCAAGGCAGCCTTCAAAGTAGGGCTAGGCATGATTAAGGGTACGATAAACATGACATTCAAGTTCGAGGACATGGAGCCCATGACTAGGGTGAAGGTCGTCGGCCGCGGCTCTGGGCTACAAAGCACAGCAGACCTAACAATAGACCTAAACCTCCAACCCAGCAACGAAAAGACGCTCATAGCATGGAGCGCAGACCTAAACGTAGGCGGAATGGTAGCAAGCGTAGGAGCACGCCTCCTAGAATCAACAACAAAAAACAAAGTCAAAGAAATAGTAGAGGGAATAAAGAAAGCAATAGAGAAGAAACCAGGAAAAAAGAGATAACAGAATACCCCTAGGCTTACTCCTACTCCTCAAAGACTACAGTTATTCATTTATATGTCCTCTCGTTAGGACACCAATACCTCCCGTAATGGGCTATATACTGCATGACAGCACCACAAGTGGGACAGACAGCGCTCCCAGCTATGGGAGAACCCCTCGAACCACTAGTGGCTTGCTGATACATCACAACTAGCTGGCTGTATACCTCGTGAGTGATTTCGCCGCCATCCACATCTTTTGGTATGAAGCAAAACCTCCTATTTTTCCCATACTCATCCACGAATAGTAGATCAATAGCTTCTTTCCCCAACCATAGAAAACTTCCTCCCCAGATTCTTGTTATAGACAACTCACTAACACGTTGGTAGGGTACAGTATAGTCCTTAAGTTTTTCTTAAATTCTTTACCAAAAGAGAATAAAAATAATATGGGCGCTAGGATTAAAGATAATACTAGAGAAGGGAGTAATAAAGGAAATAATACTGTAATTAACATGAAAGACAACACAACGATAAAAATAGGTAGAATAATCTTAGCAGACATCTCAGGAACTCTCAATAGACATATTGAGAGTCATACGCAAAGTAGCCATGTGCACCGCCGCCCATCCCATAAGGACTTCCTTCTTTAAAGAACGCCCGTCGCCAGCTAAGAGCTGACATGGTTAAGATAATCTTGGGAAAATATTATGACTTTTAAGCTTTTAAGGCTAAAAGCCCCAACAAACGACAATATAAAACCCGCCTTGGAAAAATTATTGTAGGATTTAAAATGACCAAAACCCTGAGAAGAATAACAAACTCATTAAAGAAACGCTTATGGACGCTATTACTTCACGTACTACTAACGAATAATAGCGATTAATGTCACTTATGTTTGATGGATAGGAGAATCAAGCTGGTTGATTATAACGCTCTATGGCCAGAGATGTACAGGGAGGAGAAGAGAAGAATCATGGAAAAGGTAGGACACCTGATAGTTGATGTGGAACATATAGGAAGCACAGCAATCCCAGGGATGAAAGCAAAGCCGATAATTGATATAATGATAGCTGTCAAAGACCTAAACATAGCTGACGAGTGTATAACGCTACTCCAAGAGCTTGGCTACGAATACGTGCCTGAACCAGACTTCCCAGAAAGATGTTTCATGCGCAAAGGCTCCCCCGAAAACAGAACACACCACATATCCATAGTCAAGCACATGGGACATTCTGGATAGAGCACCTACTCTTCAGAGACTACCTTCGTAAAAACCCCGATGAACGCTTACGATACTCTGCATTGAACGAAACGCTAGCAACAAAACACAGCTCAAACCGTCGCGCATACACCTTCGCCAAAACAGAATACATCAAAGAAGTAATAGCAGAGGCACGACTAACATCATCAAAATAAGAGCCTAAAGATATCTCACACCTCCTCTATATAAGGGTTAGGGAAGGAAACTACGCATATAGCGAAGAGGTAAACGAGAACGTAGTAATAGACCTAGACAACGAAGGCAAAATACTAGCCATAGAAATACTAGACGCATCCTCAACACTAGGCAAAGAATCCCTAGAAAAGACACTAAAAGCAGAAGGAGCAGTAATAAGATGAGATATCCACTATCTCATGTGGAATGATAGAATATTTGGATTAGAGAATATTACTAAGCTAGCTTACGTTACTACGGATTCTTTCTTGGCTAGTGCTTCTACCATTAGGGGTATTATTTTGCTGGCCCTCAATATCTCGATGAAGAGTGGTTTCCCATCCTTGCTAAAATGGATTACTAGGTCTCCAGCCTCTTCCGCGTGGGAGTGCTCTCCATCCTCCGAGATAATTAAGGATAATACGTCGGCTTCCTCGTCATAAGACATCTTATACTCCATATCTACTTCTTCTCACAGGATAGTAATGTTATGACAAGTAGATAACCATTCGCTCCTCATAAACAACACGAAGAGCATACTTCTCATTAACAGGCCTAGAGCTAAGTATTGAGAGCCTGGAGTTGATGAAAGATTTTACATCTAAGTCTTTATTTCACTCTAGGTTTTAGCCTGTGCTTCCACTAGCTTTGCTAATGCGCTCCATAGCGGCTTCATATCCTCCCTAAAGCTCCTTATCTCTGTTGTTAGCGTGTCAAGGCGCTTGTTCATCTCCTCAAATCCCCGCCTCACGGCCTCTTCTGTCCTAGAAGCTCTGGCCCTTAAGTCATAGAGAAGTAAAAGCGTTAAGTCCTGAGCCGTAAGCCTTCTCTTCCCAGCCCTCTCCAACAACTCCCTAACACCCTTCTCGATAATGGCATCAACAGCTGCTGAGGCAGCTTTCTCAACCATCCTAAACAATAGTTAAGACCGAGATATATAAACATCCCTAAAGGAAAGGTCTACGATATCCTCAGTCTTGGTGGGTAGCTTGATGGCATTGTCCATGTTTCTCCTTAGCTAGTCAGGTCAATCTGGAGAAATAGCCCCCTAAAAGTTCCTCCGCTGCGCTGGTTTGGGATGAAGGTCAGGGTTATGTGCGCTCTTCTCCCCTCTGGAACGTTTATGGTTACAGTTTTGACTATGTAGTCCTCGTCTGCTCCAAGAGCTATGTCCCTCCTTATCCTGATAGTTATCTCGCCTGATAGGTCGCCGCCTTCGGCCCTGATGAATATATGCACCTCAACCCTCTCACCCACCCTAGACTGGCTAATTCTCAAACCGTCCTTGGCGAAGTATACATCCTCCACTACTGGTATTCCACGCCTAGGTGGTTCTACGTATAGGCGCGGCGGATAGGAGTCTGGCATAGAATATATCTTTGCTCCGTTAACATAGACTTCCACGTGATACCCTCTAACAGAGTCTCCACTAGGTAGCTGAGGCGTGAAACTAAGCGTAAGCTCCCAGCCTCCCTAGCTGCTAGGCTCGCGGTAAAACTAGCCCTTCTAACCTCCACCTCGGGCGACAACGCTATGTCCTGCTTAATCACGACATCTATTTTTCCTGAGAATTCGCCTCCTACAGCTGTAATCAGAACGTGTGCAGTGACTGGGCTTCCTACCTTCACGCTGGTAACTTGCCTACCATCACTAGACCACCAGACATTAACTATTGAGAGCCTGCCTTTGGCTGGCATTTGTAAAGCAAGCCTTGGCGGATATCCCTCCTGCTCCCAGACCTCGCCGTTGCTCAAAGTAACCCTCAGGAAGTATCCCCTAACGGAGCTTGATGGCCTATAGGTGAGGCAGAATCGCTGGCTTAATGAGCCGTATCCCTCATAGGTTGCTACCGTCCTATCAGCCCCCAGCCTAACATCTTCCCTAACCTCGACTACGAAGCTAGTGGCTGGCTCCACGCTCCGTGAAGTAGAGGTTGATGAAGATGAGCTTGATGAATACTGCCCGTCATGCGCCTCAAGGCTATACGAACTGAATGAGGGTAAGGTATGCGGTAGATGTAGCGTAGTCTATAAGCTTAGAAAAGCTGAGAAGGTCTATGAGGCTTGGAGACTCCACATACCGAAGACAGAGCTTGAGAAATCTCCTCTGCTACTCGTTGTTCTTGAGAATTTTCCCTACTTCGTTCCAGCTAGATTTAGTGTAGAGGTAGAGGGTCATAGCTGCTCTATCTACAGGATAGATGAATCTGGAAGGGAATGGACGAGGACGAGATAATTGATAGGATCGCAACGAATTGTAAGAGACGTTAACATAGGTGTAATTCCCGTGCTTACAGCCGTAAGGTATGGCTACGACCCAAGGGCGAACGAATACAGATACATAGAGAGAACTGCGAGAATAATATCAAACATACTTAGGAACCCGTCATTATTGAGGAAGAGCGATTTACGATTAGTCGCAGTAGTCTCTAAATCTGTGCTATCAAAGAATACTGCCGAGACATTCTTAGAGATGCTTGACGAAGAAGGCATAGAATATAGCACGTATAGCTACGTAATAGATGAGGGGAACGTAGTTAGAAGGTTAATAGATGTTGGTCTAGACCATAAAGACGCAACCCTACTCATAGACCTAGTTAAAGCATTCCCAATAATCATAGACAGATTAAGGCGTAGCGATAGAGCATCACCTGAGAGAATTAGAGACTCCTTAAGGCAGGAGCTTGGAGAAGAATATGACTTCATGGCTGATATATACTCCGAAGCACTAAGGTTAGGTAGAAGATTAACAATAAAGGAGGCCAAGAGAAGGGCGAATATGAATAAAGCCTTCAGCCTAGACATACTCAAGTCCCTAAAAATAATAGAATAGGATTGATATAACGGAGTTTCTTAAAGAGATTACTTTTAAGACATTTTTATTCCATCGGAATCGAGTTTAGTTTTTTCTTCAATATATGCTTCATAACATCTAATACTGAGATAATTAAGAAATGGTTAAAGCATGACGAACATGAAGTGATAATGTGGTTAGGTTTGTTAAGGATAATTGAAGACGTCCGTGAATAACCAAAAATGTGGACAGCCCATTAAATTAAAACTCGACAACTAGCGGGTTAAGGTCTTGCTCGTGTAGTCATGTCATTTCTCTAGGTGGGATGCCCATTGATTAAACAACTCGTGAAGTCTTATTCGTCTAGTTTCTTTGTATTCGTCAGAATACTGGATTTTGTTGAGCCTCCTAGCATAGCTTTTAATATTTTCTACTGAGATGTTAGGGAAAAGGAACTTGGATAATTCAAATAATTTATCTAAATCATCGGAACAACCAGAAGCACTAACAGACCTAGAAACAAATAGCCATCCTTTTTCTATGAGCAACTCTATGGCGTACCAATCTTCTCCATAAATCTTAAAATGAACCAAAATCAACCATAGAGCTGGGTCAACTTCGGGAAAAAGGTGTAGTGTAATATCATTCAGAGCTTCATCAAAAGCATTTTGTGAACCTAACCTTTGGCGAGCAAACTTTAGGTATTCGTTCCATGCTACGTTAGAAATAAGGTTTTTATTTTCCAAGTTTTGTTTCGTTATCTTCCATTCATTTGGGAAGACAACCCAAACGTTGTAATCTAGAGGAGCGCATTTAAAGAGTTCTTCAAAGAAGAGAGAGAATAAATGTTTCAGATAATTCTCGTCGGATTTTTTATCGTCTGCGTGTTGTCTCATTTTGGCCATTAGTAGCGACGCGCGTGAGTTGTTTTTAATTATGTGTGATGTGAGTTGCTTGAAGATCTCGTCTATCTGATCATGAAACAATCCCCACCACCCCCGAGGATCTAGCGTGTCATAAGCGTTATTGAGTAGTTGTCTTTCACATTGCCAAGCTTTGTAGTGCCAATTGAAAACTTTTGTGATTAAATCGCCTGAGAGAAGAAGATTCGATCTGTTGGATATGTATTTATTGAAATGGTGTAGCATGTCATAGGCTATTCTCAGCTTCTTAGAATCATTTTCAAGCTTTTCATCAATATTTTGGGCAAAAATAGAGAACAGCTCTTTCTCAAATTTAAAACTCGGCGCCTCACTTTGCCATACTGCCCTCCAAACATCCACTATTTCATTTTCCCTTTTTAGCCCTTTTAGGAATTGAAGTCTGAATTCAGAGGTTGAACCCTTGACCCATTTATAGACGTTCTACATCGTTTTATACAAATAAACAAGTCCCACAACCATAGGGATCAACAGAATTACTCGGAAGACAGGAGGAATAAAGACCCAAACCAGATTAGTAAAAAACGCTAGTGATACAAACAATAGGAAGCGTGGATAATTAATTATGTAGTCTATTATTACACGTAAGTCCAGCTCCGCATATCCCTCTGTTTCTCTGTTCTTTTTCCGATATATTTCCTCAAAAACAGCAATAGCGAATGGTACAAGGACGACTAGAAGGGCAGTGAGCCAAGCTGTAAATATAGTGTGAAACTCTGTTGTCCCAAGATCTTCAAGGAACTTTATTGCAGCTTCAACCATCAATAACGGTGGTATTTGCTCTTACTTAAGTTTATCTTGGGCTAACCTATTACCTACGTTGTCAATTAGTTAGCCATGTGTCGATTTTTATTCTAATGTTTGTGCTAAATTAGGGAAAACTCATTCAAAATCTTTGAAAATAATAGACTAACCACTATGAGGCCGATTTCAAGGCTCTCTTAAACTCATCTATATGACTCTTAAGATATTCCTCTATAGCCTCAGTTAGTGCTTGTTGCTCGGTCTTGCCCGTAGCCGAGCAGAACATCTTGAACCGCTTCCTAAGCGACTCAGGAACCCTACCCGACAACAATACGAGCCTTTCCTCTCCTCTACCCCTCTGCCTCGGCATACCATACAATCATACATGTATGCAAGATATAACGTTGACCGATACTAATGCTTTCACGAAAACAAACGCCTTGCTTCATGTAATCCTTATGTTATAAGGGTAGCCCAGCCCAACACCCATTAATATAGCAGACGCCCACTCCCCCTAAACATTAATTTAAATATACCTTGCTTGGACAATCTCTGAGACGATGGGCCGAGTAAAGAAAATCTCAGAAGTCATAGACATACTAAGGCAGAAGGAGCAGATACGGAATATTGGGATAATCGCCCATGTAGACCACGGAAAAACGACGACTACGGACAGCCTTCTAGCCGCCGCTGGACTTCTAAGCCCCCAGCTAGCAGGCAGAGCATTAGCCCTAGACTACTTGGAGGAAGAGCAGCAGAGACAAATGACGATTAAAGCCGCTAACATTAGCTTATACTACGAAATGAACGGTAAGCCGTATGTCATCAACATGATAGACACCCCGGGGCATGTTGATTTTTCTGGTCGTGTTACTCGTGCTTTGCGTGCTATTGATGGTGCTGTTGTTGTGGTTGATGCTGTTGAGGGTGTTATGACGCAGACTGAGACTGTTATTCGTCAGGCTGTTGGTGAGCGTGTTAGGCCTGTTTTGTATATTAATAAGATTGATCGTTTGATTAAGGAGCTTAGGCTTTCTCCTGATAAGGTTCAGGAGACTCTTGCTAGGATTGTTAGTGATGTTAATCGTTTGATTCATATGTATGCTGAGCCGGAGTATCGTGATAAATGGAAGGTTAGTTTTGCTGATGGTACTGTTGCCATGGGGAGCGCGAAGGATAGGTGGGGGTTCACGGTCCAGCAGGCTCAGAGGAAGGGGATAAAGTTCGGCGATGTTCTCGATGCCTTTACTCGCGAAGATATTGACTGGCTTCGCGACTCTGTGCCTCTTCACGAGGCGTTGCTGGAGATGGTGATAAAGCACCATCCGCCGCCGCATGTTGCGCAGAGGTATCGTATTGAGAAGCTGTGGAAAGGTGACTTGGAGAGCGAAGTAGGCCAGGCTATGCTGAACTGCGACGAGAACGGGCCGGTTGTTATGGCTGTTACAGATGTCCGCGTGGATCCGCAGGCTGGTGTCGTGGCTACTGGAAGGCTCTTCAGCGGTACCGTTAGTGAGGGAGACACGATACTCCTAGTGGGCAGGAACATCAAGAGTAGGGTCCAGCAGGTCTGCGTCTACATGGGGCCGAGCCGCGAGCTTGTTGGGAGGCTGCCGGCGGGTAATATACCGGCTCTGCTGGGGATAGAGGAAGCCCGCGCAGGGGATACGATAGGAACCGTGGAGATGATTCCGTTCGAGTCGCTCAAATATGTGTCGGAGCCCGTGGTTACGATCTCGATTGAGCCGAAGCATAGCCGCGACCTGCCGAAGCTGATTGACTTCCTGAATAAGCTCACGATAGAGGACCCAACACTAGTTACCACGGTCAGGCCCGAGACGGGGGAGTATCTAATCAGCGGTATGGGTACGCTCCACCTTGAGATTGCTCTTACCTGGATTCAGAAGGCTGGCCTGGAGGTTGTGGCGGGTAGGCCGATAATCCTCTACCGAGAGTCTATCCAGAAGGAGGGTAAGGTCTTTGAGGGCAAGTCGCCCAACAAGCATAACCGCATATACATTAAGGTTGAGCCGCTGGAGGAGGAGGTTATAGAGCTTATCAGGAAGGGTGAGCTCTTCGAGGAGATGGATAGGAAGCAGATAGCTAAGATACTCCGCGACCATGGGTGGGATGCTGACGAGGCTAGCAACGTCTGGACGATAGACCCGCGCGGCAATATTCTCGTAGACGCCACGAAGGGGGCGCAGTACCTGCATGAGACGAAGACGATGATTATCGGCGGCTTCCAGCGTGTTATGGGTGAGGGGCCGCTTGCTGGCGAGGCTATGCGCGGCGTGAAGGCTACGCTGGTGCAGGTGGAGCTGCACGAGGACCCAGTGCACCGCGGCTATGCGCAGATAGCCCCAGCTACTTGGAGAAGCCTCTACGCCAGCGTGTTGAGCGCAGACCCAATACTCTTGGAGCCTGTCCTGAAGATAGAGGCCAAGGTACCGCCAGACTTGATGGGCGCTGTGACCTCTACGATAAGCAGCAAGAGGGGCCGCGTGATAGATGTGAAGCAGTCCGAGTATATCACGGTTGTCACTGGCGAGATTCCCGCTGCCGAGACGTTTGACCTCAGCGAGGCTATGCGCAGCGCGACGATGGGCAAGGCGTTCTGGGCTACCGAGTTCAGCCAGTGGAGGCCCGTGCCAGCCTCGATAAGGGATAAGGTGATTCAGGAGATAAGGAAGAGGAAGGGTATGCAGCTGGAGGTTCCGACGATATCGCAGTTCGTCGAGGATTAGGAATAGACGAGTGTTATTAGTTGTATCATTACGAGGGCGCCCATAGCTATTACAGCCTGCTCTAAGGCTGTTCCAATCTTCCCTTTTATCGACCTCCTTATTATTAGCGCGAGTCCTGCTGTGGAGTGGATTATGGCTAGGCCGCCCGCTAGTAGGGGTAGCTCCTGGGCGTGGAGGAGGCTGCACATGCTATACGTATCCAGCAGGCCGAAGCTCAGCCTGCGGACAAGCTCAACCCTATTTAGACAGAATCCTGACAGCATCATCAGGTAGGCTGCAAACACTAGGGGGAGCGAGGTAAGCTCCGTCAATAAGAGATAAATCCTCATCCCAGCAGTATAGCATGTGCGCAAGGGCTATGAAGTTTCCCAGGAGGTCTCTGCTTGGGATGCTTATCCTAGCCCCAGCGGTTAGGCTCATCCTCTCATCGTTGGGGCTTGCGGCGCTTGCTTCATGGCTTTGGCTCAGGGTTGAGACGCTGGCCCAGCCTAGCCAGCCCAGCTATAGGCGTGGAGCCCGCGTTCAGCTGCCCATGCCAGAGCTGAGCGGTGTAATCGCGTTGGAGCAAGCGTTGGCGAGCAGGCGCTCAATCCGCGAATATAGGTCAGAGCCAATAACTCTACGGGAACTTGGGCAGCTTCTCTGGTCTGCTTACGGGATAACCGAGACACGGTGGGGGTTTAAGACCATGCCGAGCGCGGGAGCTACTTATCCGCTGGAGATATACGCGGTTGTCCGTGATGTGGAGGGGCTTGAGCCAGGTGCCTACCGCTACCTACCGCACAGCCACGAGCTTGAGCAGACCCGCGCGGGGGAGCTAAACCAAGAGCTATACGGCGCAGCCCTAGAGCAAGAGTGGGTTCTAAACGCCCAGCTCAACCTAGTGATTACAGCGGTCTATAGCAGGACTACGCGGCGATACGGTGAAAGGGGTGTGCGCTACGTCTTCATGGAGGCAGGCCACGCTTGCCAGAACGTCTATCTCCAGGCAACAGCGCTTGGGTTGGGGGCTGTGGCTATAGGGGCGTTTAATGATGATGAGGTAGCGCGTATAGTTGGGGCGGGAGAGGAGGAGCACACTATATACATGATAGCGGTGGGCAGGCCTGTAAAACAATATCGGATAACGTTGGAGGAGATTTCCTCCTACTACGCGGCTAGACGCTTGACTTCTTCGTGAGAATCTCCCAGGCCTTCTCATCCTCCAGCAAGACCTTCATCTCGTCAAACGTCAGCTTCCCGCCAGAGTTTAGCTTCTGTATGGCCTGGAGCTTCATCCTCTCCCTAACCATGTGCTCGCGCGTCTTAGCCTGCTCCTCGCGGACTTTACGCACATAGTCTTGGAGCTCCACTAGGCGTGAGGAGAGGAGTATGCGCTCAGCCTCAAGCAGCTGAGCCTTCTTCTTCGCCTCCAGATAGGCTTGATGATACTTATCCGCCTTCTCCTTCACAGCCATTATCTGCTCCTTAATCTGGTTGAAGCTATCGCGATAATTGTTAAGCTGCTCCCTCTTCTCCGCGAGCTTCTCCTTAAGCTGCTGTATCTCCTCACGAATCTTAGCAGCTTCCTCGGATATTGCGCGGAGTCTCCCCGTAGCGCTTTTCTTCTTGCGCACATCATTCAGCAACTTGGTTAAGTGTTTCGTCTCCTCAAAGAGGCGTCTCTCCTCCTCAGGCCTGAGAGGCCTGGTCTCAATCATGGTGTCAATTTCCTGAATCTTCCTGATTATGTTCTCCTCATCTATGTTGGGTACTCTTAAGCCTGATAGCTGGGCTCTAATGTTCTCGCGCTCTTCTTTCAGGCTTCTTAGCCTCTCAAAAAGCTCTGAGAGTCTGACTCTTATCTCCCTGGCTTCGTCGCGTATTCCCTTTATAATGTCCAGAACCTCCCTGTTATTCTCCTTAATCTCCCTAATACGCGCATGTAGCGCGTCGCGCTGGGCTACCTGCCTATTAGCCTCCTCCTCATGCTCCGCAATCCTCCGCTTCAGCTCACTCAGCTTTGACCTGATACTGAAAATCTCCTCCTCTATCTTCTCCAGCTCCATACTCATCTCAGCTCCAACTCCCCCTCGCCAAGAGTTCTGGAAAGTATTGAATGAAGCTCGACGAACCCCTCAAGGTTCGTCGCGGATACGGGAACTAGCGGGGTTGATGCTGATAGATGTCTTATCCCGTGCATCACGTCTTTTATCAGAGCCACCTGAAGGCCGCGGAGCTTGGCGTCTGCATCAACCTCAAAGGCTTCCTCCGACTCGTGCCAGTCCAGTATGCGCTCCACATACTTACGGGGTATAGCGTCTATTTTAGTGAGTACCTGAACGCTGGGAATGCCCAGCACGGCCTGGACGGACGCGGAGAGAAAGAGGGATGCCGCGAAGTTCCGCGGGTTAACGCAGAACATGGGGTCTATCAGGAAAAGCATGGCCCTCCTCCCCCGCGTCAGGTTATTCGCTATTATCCTACCCTCCTTCCTGAAAGCAAAAAGCTCCAACTGGCCTGGGGTGTCTATTATCAGCCAGTCAGCCTTAACCTCGTTCACCGCCTCGCGGAGCTCCTCAATATGGCGGGTTATCTCCCTCACCGAGGCGATCAACGCGCCGTTAGGGCCGAGGTTTCGCGTGGCCATGATGCGCTCATAGTCGACGAACTCGCGCACGTCTACGTCTGGCTCATACGGTAGGCTGAGGACAGCTGGGTCTAGGTTGACCGTGGCCGCGAGCTGCTCTTGGTCGCGGAGCCAGTCGCTAAACGCCCCAGTTAAGGCGGTCTTCCCCGAACCAGCGGTCCCGACTACGTAAACCGCGAACAACCAACAGCCCTCCGCAGCATCATACCCCTATACTAGATATTGCATTACCGTTAGACAATACACGGTATTTAGGCTTTCCCATTCGGAAAATAAAACAATACAAGGACATTGACCTGTGTGAAAAATCAAAAAACCCTTAATTTAACCTCTTCCAACGATGCTTGATTGCCTATGAATGTGATTTTGAGGCTTCAAGGGCTGGATAACGATGTTGTATTGGACTTGGCTTTGCATGGCCTTGAAAATGTTGTTGAGATGGACCGCTCTCTGCTTAACATAGTTTCCATGGATGATGAGCCTGTAACGGTTTTCCGCGTGGTGAGTCTTGAAGGCTAGGCTTGCAGCACTAACCCTACGCGAAGCCGCGCGGCTCGTGGCTGAGCGGGAGGTAGAGCCAAGAGACATCTTCGATGCTTGCATGGAGAACGTTAAACGATTCAACGACAGGCTCAGGGCTTTCATAACAATCTTCAACTACGAGCAGCCCAGAGCTAGGCGCGGAAAGCCGCTCTATGGCATGCCCATATCGCTGAAAGACCTCATATACACCGCTGGGAAGCCCACCACGGCAGGCTCAAAAATACTGAGCAGCTTCACCCCCTCCTACGATGCGACGATAGTTGAGAGGCTCATGGCTGGAGGTGCCGTCATAACTGGGAAGACCAACCTACACGAGTTTGCCTTCGGGGTTACCAACAAGAATCCCCACTATGGTGTTTGTAGGAATCCCTGGAATGAGGATAGAATCTCAGGCGGCTCAAGCGGGGGCTCTGCGGTGAGCGTGGCTGCTGGGATGAGCCTAGCATCCATAGGAACCGACACCGCTGGCTCTGTGAGGATTCCCGCATCTCTCTGCGGCGTGGTGGGATACAAGCCCAGCTATGGCCTGATAAGCAGGCATGGTATAATACCGCTAAGCTGGTCCCTTGACCATGTAGGATTCCTAACGCGGAGTGTGGGCGACGCTGCCTTTCTAGCGGCGCTCACCGCAGGCCGAGACAAAAGAGACGAGAGCACGATTCCAGCCAAGCTGGTGGGGATAGAAGCCGCGATAAGGCCAGCGCAGCTTAGACGACTAAAGATAGGAATACCACGCAACTATTTCCTAGACATCCTAGAGCAGGACGTTAGGCGCGTGTATGAAGATACAATAGCCAGGGCCGAGGCTGAGGGAGCAACGCTAAGAGAAGTGGAGGTTGAGAAGATAGAGAGCATAAATGCTGTACGATATATCATAGTACATGCGGAGGCGGCGGCATACCATAGGAGGTTTATACAGGAGAGATTCAACGAGTATGGTGAGGACCTTAAGCGCAGACTCGCGCAGGGCTTGGCTATACCTGCTTCAACATACTTGAATGCACAGCGCGCTAGGCGTAGGCTCTCTGAGAGGTTTAGGAGGGTCTTCAAGGATGTGGATATTCTGATTACGCCCACAACGCCCATAACGGCTCCCCGCGTGGAGGATAATACTGTGGAGCTGGATGGCCGTGTGATGGATGTAAGGCCAGCGCTGCTCAGGCTGACTGAGCCGATAAACGTCGTGGGAGCGCCTGCGATAAGCATACCCGCTGGAAAGTCGCGCGATGGCCTGCCGATAGGCGTGCAGCTAGTAGCTGATGTTCTTCAAGACCGTAAGCTAATGGCTGCGGCTCTTGCGCTGGAGAAGATACTACCCCCTACCGCGACTGCTTCGCGCTGAGCCACCACTCAAGATACTCGTTACGCTCACGCTTTTTCTTCTCATTCTCAAACTTGGAGGCCTGCATCCTCTCCCGCGCAACAAGTAGCTCTTGAGAGGTGTATGTAGAGCCGCAGCTCTCGCAAACATACTGCCTCGTGCTCCTATCGTAGATGAGCTTTGAACCGCATTCAAGACAGTACGGCAAGGTCTTCTACGCCCCATGACGCCAGCCCAGCGCACTATATATGTTTCAACACGCTAGCTCTCGGCAGCTCTACGCGAAATCCTCGCAGCGAGGATTAGGAAGAGGATTGGTATGAGGAGCGCCGCGAGCATCGCGGGTATGGCCGTTGCTGGGTCCTTGCTGGAGAAGATTATGGGAAACGGCCCTATTAGAACCAGCCCACCGAACCACGCCTCACCCCGCCCTCCTACGAGAGCCAGAGGAAGTATGAAGAGTATCAGTAGGGCTAGTATCGCTATCAGAAGCAGCCTCGCCCCGATCAAGCCAACCACCACCCAGCGAGAAGGGCTATGAAGAGCAGTAATACTACAGCGACGGCCAGCAAGGCTTTAGCTCCAGAGCCGCCGAGAACTATGGGTATGGGACCTATTAGTATCAGGCCGCCTCCCTTAACGTCTGAGCCGCGCTGCCCAGCGAGCAGCAAGACGGCAACCAGCATTAGCAGGGCTAGGGCTATAAACGCTATGAAGAACTGGAAAGCAAGCTCCGCCATGCCCTAGACAGAACCAACATGAGCACGGCTGAATTTATCGTTGCGCCCCAAACTAGAGCCGCGATGTCCGAAATCCTTAATTAAGAGGCGAGGCGGGGGCTACGTAGAGGTGTGTGAGCATAAATGGCGTTAGGCATAGCTGGAGCGTATGATAGGGCTATTACGGTCTTCTCCCCGCAGGGGAGGTTGTATCAGGTTGAATATGCTCTAGAAACCGTAAGGTCAGGCTCAACTGCCCTCGCGGTAACGTGTAAAGAAGGTGTAGTAATGGCTGTTGAAGAGAGGATGCACACAAGGCTTCAGAACCCCGACTTCTCGTGGAAGCTCTTCCAAGTTGATGAGCATATAGGCGCGGCAGCGGCTGGTCTTAATTCTGACGCCCGCGTGCTGGTGGATAACGCGAGAATCTACTCCCAGACGCTCAGGCTCTCCTATGATGAGGAGCCAACCATAGAGGCCGTGGCCAAACGCGTTGGAGACATAATGCAGATATACACACAGCACGGTGGCGTCAGGCCATTCGGCGCTGCGCTACTAATAAGCGGCGTAGATAGAACAGGCTCACGCCTCTTCTATGCCGAGCCAAGCGGCTTAGTTCTAGAATACGCTGCATGGGCCATAGGCAGGGGCGCAGACCGCGTAAAAGAAATGTTTGAGAACTCTTACAAGAAGGAGATGACACTTGACGAGGCTGTAAAGCTAGCCCTCCAAGCACTCGTTTCGTCAGTTGATAAGATTGATGAGGGCTGGACGGTGAGGCTAGTCAAGATACCCGCGGCAACGAAGACCTACACACAAGTCCCCCCAACAGAGCTAGACCCAATCCTAGCCCCCCTCCTAGAGGAGAAGAAAAAGGGCGGGCAGAGGTAATGCCGAAACAAACATACACGATAGCAAGGCTTGAGAGGGGAGGAACTACATTCGAGATACTGGTAAACCCAGATAACGCGCTCAAGTACAAGATGGGCGAGAAGGTGCCTCTCTCCAAGATAATCATTTACGAGGAGGTCTACAAGGACTGGAAGAAGGGTACGCGCGCCTCCGAGTCTGAGCTGAAGAAGGCGTTTGGAGCCACTGACTTCATGAAGATAGCAGAACGGATACTGGAGCAGGGTGAGCTGCAGGTAACGGCGGAGCAGAGGCGCAAGCTCATCGAGGAGAAGAGGAGGCAAATAATCGACTTCATCTCTAGGAACGCTATAGACCCGCGCACCAATATGCCCCACCCAGCTCAGAGGATAGAGCTGGCTCTGGAGGAGATAGGGGTCTCGATAGACCCGTTCGTTGATGCGCAACAGCAGGCGATGAAGGTGATAGAGCGGCTCTCGCGGGTCTTGCCACTGAAGATTGGGATGATGCGCGTAAAGATACGGATGCCTGGCGAGTTCGTCGGCCAGGCTTACGGCATAGTGAGGAGCATGGGTAAGATACTCCACGAAGAATGGCGCGGGGACGGGAGCTGGGTCTGCGAGGCGGAGCTACCCACAGGCCTACACACAGAATTAATAGAGAAGCTCAACAAACTATGTAGTGGAAGAGTTGAGGTAACACCTGTCAGCTAATAACGAGAAGGTGGATAGGGGGAGATGTACTACTTCAACGAGAAGGAGATAGTCGTCCCAGGGCAGCTCTTGGCAGACGACCCTAAGAAGAGCGGGCCTGGCACGTATGTGCTGGACGGGAAGGTATACGCGGCGCACGCGGGGCTGCCCAAGCTACGGGATGGGGTAGTGGTCGTCATCCCGCTCAAGGGGCCGTATAAGCCCGAAGCAGGCGACTGGATTGTGGGCGTGGTTACAGACGTTAAGCCCAGCTCCATAGAAGTGGATTTGGGCGGCTACATGACCGCTGTCCTCAAATACCCTGAAAGGCAGGGGCCGCCGGAGGGTCTTACGGTGGGCGATGTGATATACGCGCGGGTAAAGAGCAGCAACATACGCGGCGTATTCCTAGAATCCGAGGAGATGAAGAAGCTCACCAACGGAATCATAATATCCATGACACCCGCGCGCATCCCACGCCTAATCGGGAGGAAAGGCTCCATGATAGCCCTGCTCAAAAAGGAGACAGGCTGCAACTTCTGGGTCGGTAGAAATGGTTTAATAGTCGTGAGCGGGAAGTCGTCGGAAGGGGAGTCCGCAGCAATCTCAGCAATAAGGGTTGTTGAGAAAGAAGCTCATTCTCAAGGTTTAACAGATAGGGTGGCTGCGCTCCTCAAGTCGGCAAAGGGAAGAAATCATGATGACAGAGAGCAAGGAGATAAAGCTAATTGATGAAGAGGGTAGGCGTGTAGATGGGCGTAAGCCTGACGAGCTCAGGCCTATAAGGATTGAGGCAGGCGTCCTTGAGAAGAGCGACGGCTCGGCTTACATAGAAGTTGGGAGAACCAAGATATTCGCAGCGGTTTTCGGACCGCGCGAGGTTCATCCCAAGCATCTTGAGCTGCCCGATAGAGCTGTGCTCAACTGCCGATACCACATGGCGAGCTTCAGCGTTGATGAGCGCAAACCGCTGGGGATGACGCGGAGGGAGATAGAGCTTTCCAAGGTTCTTAGAGAAGCGCTGGAGACCGTCGTCTTCTTGGAGGAGTTCCCAAGAACGATGATTGACGTCTTCGTGGAGGTCATACAGGCTGACGGTGGAACGCGGACGGCTGGAATTACAGCAGCATCACTCGCCTTGGCTGACGCAGGAATACCGATGAGCGACCTTATAGCGGCGACTGCCGTCGGCAAAGTAGCTGGAACACTAGTCTTGGACATCAACGACATAGAGGACAAGTATGGCGAGGCTGACATGCCAGTAGCCATGACGCCGCGTAGAAATTCTATAGTTCTCCTGCAGCTTAACGGTAGGATGACCAGCGAGGAGCTGAAGAAAGCTTTGGAGATGGCTAGTCAGGGAATCAAGAAGATATACCAGCTCCAGATAGAGGCGCTGAAAAAGAGGTACAGCGTAGTATCGCTTGAAGAGTAGGTGGAACAGCATGTCGCTTAGCACGAAATCCCCCAGGATGTCGCCCATCAAGATAATGCAGAACAGGATTTACGAGCTTCTCAAGCAGGGGAAGCGCATAGACGGGAGGGCTCCACACGAGATAAGGCCAGTGAGCATAAGCACCTCAGTAATAGAGAAGGCTGATGGCTCGGCTATGGTTTCTATGGGCGGTACAAAGATACTCACGGGTATTAAGGTGGAGACGGGAACGCCCTACTCGGACAGGCCTAATGAGGGGGTCTTTACGGTTAATGCGGAGCTCCTGCCACTAGCCTCGGCGTCGTTTGAGCCAGGCCCTCCAGATGAACGCGCAGTAGAGCTGGCGCGTATAGTTGATAGATGCATACGCGAAAGCCGCGCGATAGACTTGGAGAAACTGGTTATAACGGAGGGGGAGAGGGTCTATATGCTCTACATAGACATATACGTCCTTGACTATGACGGGAACTACTTTGACCCCGCTGTTCTCTCCGCTGTTGCGGCGCTGGCTACGTGCAAGATACCGCGCTACGAGGTGAGGAATGGTAAGCTGGAGCGTGTTGAGGGCGAGAGTATGAAAACCCCAATCCGCACAATACCAGTTAGCGTAATGATAGGCGTGATACAGGATAGGCTTTTGGTAGACCCGTCGCCGATGGAGGAACGCGCCCTAGATACATCGGTAATACTGGGCTACGACTCAGACTCAAACATCGTCTCAATACAGAAGAACGCGCCTGGGCTTTTATCCCTAAATATAATGGAGCAGATCATCGAGCTGGGTAGCAAGAAGGCGGAGGAGCTTAGGTCTATACTTGTGGAGGCGGTTGGTCTTGGCTAGTAAGCGTAGGGATGTGAATCCTGCGGGTGGCTTTGGGGCCAGGTATGGCTCCACCGTCAGGAAGCGGTGGGTAGAGACTATACTGAGCGTCCGCGACCGCTATGACTGCCCGCGATGCGAGACGCGCAACGTCCGCCGCGTGGCTGCTGGAATATGGATGTGCAGACGCTGCGGGTATAAATTCGCAGGCCAGGCATATACGCCATCAGCGAGGTGAGCAGAATGGCGCGGGTTAGGATTCTAGTTAATGTGGGTGCAGCATCCGAGGAGAGGAGAATAGCTCTCGCAGCGCTCAAGCCTGAGTTAGCCTCCCTCAACACCAGAAGAACCAGCGCCAACCTAAGTCAAGATGAGAATAATCTAAGACTGGAGATAATGGCTGATGATATAGTCGCCGCACGCGCAGCCGCTAACTCGTTTATCAGGCTCTTGGATATAGCGTTAGGTGCGAGAGAGGTGGTGAGTAGTGTCGTCGGGTAGGGAGATACCGCCCAGCGTACAGCAGCAGATAGTACGGCTACAGCAGTTGCAACAGAGTCTAGGGGTATTATTGGCGGAGAAGCAAAGAGTGGAGACGGAGCTAGCCGAGATAAACAACGCGCTGGAAGAGCTTAACAAGTCAGACGACAACATAGTGGTATTCAAGGCGGTGGGCCCTGTTCTGGTTCAGACGACTAAAGACAAGATGCTGGCTGAGCTAAACGAGAGGCGCGAGCTGGCTGATACGAGGCTTAAGGTTCTTGAAAGGCAGGAAGCTAGGACACGCTCTCAGCTTGACACCCTACAGAAAGAGGTTCAACGCGCGCTAAGCGGACAAACGCCGACATGAGAAAACCTGAGCTGGTAGCCGCGCTGCATGAATGCCTACTAGAAGAATCACGTGGAAAGAATGTCGCGGTTATAACGCACTGGGGAGGGGATGCCGACTCAATAGGAGCGGCATATGTCCTCAGGAATCTCCTAAAAGAAGAGTATAACGCGTCGCGCGTGAGCTTTACAATACCAGACACGGCAACGGCGCATTCAAAGGCAATATTGTCGCGGCTGGGGATGGAGCTGGAACCCGTGGAGGATTCAAATCTCTTCATCTTGGTTGATGTGGGCTCCCTTGAACAGTTGGGAGAGCTTCTCCAAGTCGTTATGGATTCGGAGAAAAAGCCCATCCTGATAGACCATCATCTCCATTGCGACTATGGGGGAAGCATGGTTAGGCAGTTCTGCTCAGACGAGTATCAGGCAACCGCTGAGATAATACTAGACCTGGCGCTTTACGCTGGTAGGAAACTAACGCACGGGGATGCGGAGGCGCTCTTTCTCGGCATGTATTATGATACGGCGCGGCTCTCAATAGCTGATGAGGAGACCATGATGAAGGTCTGCCAGCTCGCGAAGATGGGTGTGAAGCCAGCGGATGTTTTAATAGGCCTAGAGATGGTCATGGACGAGTCGGAGCGGATAGCGCGCCTCAAGGCAGCTAGGAGGATGAGCTTCTACCGCATAGCCGGGTGGCTGGTGGCAACTTCAACGGTAAGCGCCTTCCAGACATCAGCGGCCCGCGCCCTCATATCACTCGGAGCACACGTAGCCCTTGTGGCAGGACAGGAGAACGACGAGACAACCCTCTCACTGAGAGCGCAGCCAGAGTTTGTCCGTAGAACCGCAATAAGCATGGGAGACGCCCTAACCAGCAGGATTCGCGAGAAATACGGGGGAACAGGCGGGGGCCACGCCTCAGTAGCTAGGGTGAAATGCCGCGCAGGCGCGGAAGAAGTATTAGAATACGCTCTCAAATTATTAGAGACGAAGCTGGGCGCGAAGGCTCAGCAGGTGTCATAATGACCCATGCCAATAATAGAGGTAAGCTCGCTAAACTACAGGTATGTGGGGCAGAGGGACTATGTTCTACGCGATATTAGCTTCATGGTTAATGAGGGCGAGTTCGTCCTAATAGTGGGCCCCAGCGGCTGCGGTAAATCAACCCTATGCAGGTGTCTTAACGGGCTTATTCCCCATTTTTACGAGGGGGATTTGGAGGGTGATGTATGGGTTGCTGGGCATAGAGTAAGAGAAACACCCACGCATGTCTTATCGCAGCATGTCGGGATGGTCTTTCAAAACCCGCAAAACCAGCTCTTCTCCCTAAGCGTTGAGAATGATGTCGCCTTCGCGCTGGAGAACCTAAGCCTGCCGAGGGAGGAGATAAGGCGACGGGTAGATGAGGTCTTGAGCCTGCTGGGTATAACAGAGCTCCGCGACCGCTCGCCATTTGAGCTTTCAGGAGGCCAGCAGCAGAAGGTAGCGATAGCCTCAGTACTAGCCATGAGGCCGCGTATAATAATCTTGGACGAGCCAACATCATTCCTAGACCCCGCATCATCCCTCAACCTCATCGAAACAATAGATAGGATTAGAAAGAGCCTCGGCCTTACCGTGTTGCTGGTTGAGCATAGAATAGAGCTGGCGGCTCCCAGAGCTAACAGGCTAATCGTAATGAATAATGGCCAGATAGTATATGACGGGAACCCAGCCGAATTCTTTGAACGTTATGACGCACATAGCTATGGTGTGTATGTCCCGAAAGTTGTTAGGCTGGCACGCGAGGTGAATAAGCATGTCCGTCTCTTCAACAAGCCGCCGCTGAGTCCAGAAGAGTTTGAAGAGCGGGTGAGGATGTTTGCCAGCCGTAGAGTTTGAGCACGTCTCTTACCAGTATAAAAGCGGCGTTAAAGCCCTAGATGATGTTAGCTTCACCATTGAGCGGGGAGAGCTAGTAGTCCTAATGGGCGAGAACGGCTCAGGAAAGACTACGATACTCAAACATTTAAACGGCTTGCTCAAACCCACCGAGGGCCGCGTGGTAATAGACGGCACTGATACCCGTACAGCGACGGTAGCGCAGCTGGCCGCTAAAGTTGGGCTAGTCTTCCAGAACGCGGAGGAGATGTTCTTTGAATCAACTGTGAGGGAGGAAGTGGCCTTCGCTCTAAAAAACTTCGGATACAGTGAGGATGTGGTTAAGAGGCGTGTTGAGTGGGCGCTCAGATTCATGGAACTTGACGCCTATGCCGAGAATTCGCCGTTCATCTTGAGCGGTGGTGAGAAGAAACGGCTAGCCCTGGCGATAGTGCTGGCATGGGGGCCTGAAATAATAGCGCTGGACGAGCCGACGATTGGCCAGGATAGCCTACAGAAAGAGAAAATGGCAGAGATGGTTAGGCTCCTCAACACGCAGGGAAAGACTGTGATAATGGCCAGCCATGATGTTGAGTTTGTGGCAGACCTGAGCCCAAGAATAATCCTACTATCGCGGGGCAAGGTTATGGGCGATGGAGATGCTGAGGAAGTGCTCACAGATATGGAGAAGCTAGCCAAATGCTCCATACTCCCACCACAGGTGGTAGCGACACTCAACAGACTACAAGACCTAAGCATAACCCGCAGAACCCTAAGCGTAGAAGCGGCAGCACGCGAAGTGGTGGAGAAGATATGGCGCTAAGCCTCTTTGAAGGACTAAGGTTCAAACCAGGAAAAAGCTTTGTCCACAAGCTGGACCCCCGCGCAAAGCTTCTCACATCACTACTCATACTGATAACAGCCTTCATGTATACTGATGTAGTGATAATATCCATACTACTGTTCCTTGAATATGTTCTGATAAGAGTGGCTGGGGTGAGCGGGATGTGGCTTAAGACACTGCGCGGAGCACTACCCCTAGCGACTATAATCTTCGTCATAACATTCTTCACGCGCATGACTGATAAGGGGATAACATTCATAACATTCTACGAATCATTCGCCTTCGCCTACCGTCTAGTTGTCTTCCTCTCGTCCTTCTCCCTATTCTTCCTCACCACCACGCCAGAAGAGATAACGCTAACCCTAACGAAACTCAGAATACCATATCAATACACATTCGCCTTCGTATCAGCGATAAGATTCACGCCAGTACTTGCGGAAGAGATGCAGAGCATAATGGACGCGCAGCGGGCGCGGGGTCTTGAGCTGGATAAGGGCGGTTTCCTACAGCGTATCAGAAAAATGATACCCGTGCTAGTTCCGTTATTGGTAAATGTCTTACGCCGCTCCTATGAGCTGGCCGAGGCTATGGAGGTGAAGTGCTTCGGAGTTTCAAAGAATAGGACATACCTTAAAGAGCTGAGACCAACGGGCAAAGATTATGCGTTTACTGCGGTGGTTATCGCGCTCTTTACCATAGTTGTCGTAGCTAGGATTTTCTACATTCAGCCAGCTCTCCACATCTTTGGTTCTCTCGGCCTTTTAGGCTAGATAGACGAGCAAGCCTCCTACCAGCCTCCTCCAGAATGTCCAGATGACGCGCAAACTGGAATCTCACAATATCTTTACGCCATCCATCATGGTAAAAGCTGCTCCCAGGAACTACCGCCACACCAACCTCCCTAACCAGAAACTCGGCAAAAGAGCTGTCATCTTCGAAGCCGAATTCAGTTATGTCGGCCAAAACAAAATATGCGGCCTGCGGCTTATAGTATTTGAACCCATTTTCCCCAAGAACGCGTAGCATCACCATCCTCCGCTTGTTGTACTGTTCCACCAGCCAGCGATAGTATTCGTCAGGCAAGGACAGGGCGGTAGCGGCGGCCTCCTGAAGCGGATTAGGCGCCCCCACAGTCAAAAACTCATGTATCTTCTTCACACCCTCCAGAAGCCCCTGCTCGCCGATAACCCAGCCAACACGCCATCCAGTAGCGTTATACGTCTTCGATATCCCACTTATCGTGAGAGTACGCTCAAACATCCCGTCAAGAGAAGCCAGACTAATATGCTTAAGCCCGTCATATATTATGTATTCATAGACCTCATCAACTATCGCTATTACATCATAATCTATGCAGAGGTCTCTGATTAGTTTAAGTTCCTCGCATGTGAAAACCTTACCAGAAGGATTGTTAGGATTGTTGAGTATCACAAGCTTCGTCTTGTTAGTAAAGGCGTTTTTCAGCTCCTCTTCATCAACCGCGAAGCTGGGCGGCTTAAGCTCAACAAACCGCGGAACACCACCAGCCAATAATGTGTCTGGCACGTAATTCTCGTAGAACGGCTCAAAAACAACAACCTCCTCACCAGGCTCAACCAACGAGAGAATCGACGCAACCATTCCCTCCGTGGTTCCGCAAGTAACCACAACCTCCGTCTCTGGGTCAATCTCTATGTTATTATACTTCCTAACACGCTCCGCCAGGGCTTGACGTAGCCGCGGACTACCCCACGCTATCGCGTATTGATTATAGCCTGCGTCAAGCGCCTGCTTAGCGGCATCCAAGACTTCTCTGGGAGGGTTGAAGTCAGGAGACCCCTGAGCAAGGTTGACTGCACGGTATTTGGCCGCGAGCTGTGACATCAACCTGATCACCGACTCAGGGAAGTAGCCAACTCTAGAAGCAAGATACTTGCTCATACAGTAATACACCTACTATCAATCCAATTCTGTGCGGGGGAGCCAGCTCACTAATGATAGGTTATAAGCTCCTTCTCTTCAAGCATCTCTTGTAGGCGATGGACCGCGTCGTAGACGTCGCGCTCGTATTTCGCACCCGTACATACTAGCTTGCCGCTGGCGAACATCAGGATAACCACCTTGGGGTTATTCATCCTATATATGAGTCCTGGGAACTGCTCAGGCTCGTACATAACGTTCTCCAAGATTGTAGCTGCCTTCTCCAAATCTATTCTGCCGTGAAGGTCTATTGAAGCTACTATGTTCTGTATCTCTATTTGGGGCTCCTCGCGTATAAGGAAGTTCTCCTTCCTCAGGAGTTTGACTACGGTCTTCACAGCCTTAATGGATTCCTCCTCGTTTTTCGCTCCTGTACAGACCATCTTGCCGCTGCTGAAGATTAGCGTGGCTGTCTTGGGCTTTGCAAGCCTAAAAACAAGGCCTGGAAACTGGGCTGGCTTATACTCCACATCTGGGAAAGTACGCTGTATCTGCGCCAGGTCTAGACGCTGGAACAAAGTAACGCTGGCAACAACATTCTGTATCTCTATCTTTGGCTGTGGCCCTTTAGGCATGTAGCTGGCTCGCCTTGTCTGCTCTGTTTAAAAACCCTTTATAAGCCTTTATAAGCACGGCATAGAATGCAGCCCAACAAAGGCGCCATAGGGTGTAGAGGCATCTGGTTGGCCGTCGCTGGCCTTAAACAGCCTCGGCGGGGAGTAGAGACTCAAGCATGACATCCTCTATGTCTGACTCTAGCCTACGCGCAAATTCCTCCTTAAACAGAATCTTCACCTCATCTAGATTGTAACTTCGGCCTTTAATTTTCTGAAGCGATGTTATCACGCTACTCTCCATACCACAAGGCCTTATACGTGTGAAATATGAGAGGTCTGTATTCACGTTGAGCGCTATACCATGGTATGTTACCCAGTGTTTTACCGCAAGTCCTATTGATGCTATCTTTTTCCCACCAACCCACACACCAGGCATACCCTCAACACGCGAGGCCTCAACGCCCAGCCGACGTAGGGTCGCTATACAGCTCTCCTCAAGAATATTCACAAACTCTTTAACACCCAGCCCACGCTTGTTAAGGTCTATTATAGGATACGCAACCATCTGGCCTGGCCCGTGATAGGTCGCGTCCCCGCCTCGCTCAATACGATAAACAGGAATACTCCAGTCCAGTATGTTATGCTCGTCGCCTTTCCTGCCTAATGTGAAGACGTGGGGGTGCTCCACGAGAAGTAGCAAGTCTCCGACTTTTTCTTGTATTCTTAGCTCAACCAGCTTTAGCTGAAGGTTCCAAGTCCATTCATAGTCCGCATACCCAAGGTCGCAGCATACTATTTTAGCGCGGGGCAAGGTGTATCGCCCTCCTTAAAACGGCGTGGGCTGCTTCATTAATTGACTCTGCGAATGTTGGGTGTGCGTGTATCGTGTATCCCACGTCCTCGGCGGTGGCCGCCATCTCCAGCGCGAGCGCGGCCTCGTTTATAAGCTCCGTCGC
Organism: Candidatus Pelearchaeum maunauluense; assembly: GCA_030059675.1. GTDB lineage: Archaea > Thermoproteota > Nitrososphaeria_A > Caldarchaeales > Caldarchaeaceae > Pelearchaeum > Pelearchaeum maunauluense. The sequence goes on from JANVYQ010000002.1 coordinate 147,591, forward strand.
ATGCGGCGCCGCTATGTGAATCCCAAGAATACTACCAGACTCACCCTCGGCAACTATCTTAACCACACCCTCAGTTTCGTCCTCCAGAACACCACGCCCAAGGGCAGAGAGGGGAAAACGCGCAGACGTTACAGAGAAGCCAGAGTTTCGCGCCTCAGCCTCGGTATAGCCGACAGACCCTATCTCAGGGTCGGTGAATATGGCGTTGGGAACCGCTCTATTATCAAAGACGGAGTTCTGGCCAGCTATGACCTCCGCCGCGACTATCCCCTGTCTGGAGGCTCTATGAGCTAAGAAAGGCGGGCCCGTAGCGTCGCCTATCGCATAAACCCCGTCAACGCTAGTGCGCATCCTATCATCAACCTTAATGAACCCCTTACCATCCAGCTCAACTCCCAACTCGCGGAGCTTCTCCACCCACTTAGTTGGTCTCTTTCCAACAGCAACCAATACACGATCCACAGCATACTTATCTCCAGACGTTAAATTAACACGCACCCCATCATCGTCTTTTCTATAGTTTTCAACGGTGGTTCCCAAATGTATCTTGACACCCCTCCTCTCCAGTGAGCGTTTTACTATTCTGGCGAGCTCTGGCTCCACTCCAGGAAGAAGCTGCTGCATGAGTTCTATGATTATTACTTCGCTACCTAGTTTGGAGTAGGCTGTACCTAGCTCCAGCCCTATGGGGCCTCCGCCGACTACGAGGAGGCGCTTGGGTAGTTCGCGTAGTGAGAGAGCCTCGGCAAATGAGATTACATGCTTTCCGTCAAAAGGTATGCTGGGTAGCTCTGTGGGGGCTGTTCCAGATGCTATAACTATGCTGCTGGCGGAAACTACCTCGCGGGAGCCGTTGGTAGTTATCTCCACACTACTATTATCCACAAGCTCCGCGTGTCCTTTCACAATCTTTACACCATTTGACTTTAAGAGGAACGCTATACCATCACGGAGGCGTTGTATCACCTTATCCTTCTTCTCCTGAAGCTTTGCCAAGCTGGGTTGAAGCTCGCCTGAGAGAGCGCCGTCGTTGACGAGCTTCTTAGCTTCGTAGAACTTGTTGGCAAACGATATTATGACCTTGGAGGGGATGCATCCAGCGTTGGTGCATTCTCCCCCAAGCTCCCTCTCCTCAACGAGGAGAGCCTTCTTGCCCAACTGGCCCAGCCTTATGGCGCATACATAGCCGCCTGGCCCGCCGCCGATTACCACGGCGTCATACTTCTCAGTCAATACCACACCCCAACACCAGCATAGCTAGCTTATAGTTATGCGTTTTTAGATTATCATGAGGGCTGGGTTCTCAAGATATCGTTTGAGCCTGTTCATGAAGCGGCTTACGTAAGCGCCATCCACTACACGATGGTCAAAAGTTAGTGCTAATGTTATCTCTGGTCTTATTATGAGCTGGTCTCCCTCTACTGCTGGCCGTTTCTCCACACGGCCCACGCCGAGTATGGCTACCTCTGGATAGTTTATTATTGGCGTTCCGCTAAGCCCCCCTATCGCCCCGTAGTTGGTTATGCTGAATGTACCGCCGCTAACGTCTTCCAGCTTTAGAGCACCGCGCCGCGCCCTGTCTACCAGCTCGCTAATCTCAACCGCAAGAGTTATGACATCCTTACTCTCAACATTCTTAACGACGGGAACCAGAAGCCCCTCAGGCGTATCAACAGCGACGCCAAAATTATAATGCTTGTAGACTACTATCTCCTGCTTTTCATCATCAACCGTAGCATTAAGCATGGGGAATTCCCCAAGACTCTTAACCAGCGCCTTCATGATGAATGGCAGGTAGGTTATCTTGACGCCGCGCTCCTCGGCAATTTGCCGCGCCTCGTCGCGAAGTCTTATCAACTGAGTCACATCAATATACTCGAAAATCGTTACTGGGGCAGCGCGGGATACTGATTTTACAAGCCTTTCTGCTATCATTCTACGTAAGCCGCGGAGCGGTATTCTCTCCTCGCCGACGATGGTCTCAGGCCTGGTGGCTGTTATTGTTGGTGGCGAGCTTGCCGCCTTTCGCACATCCTCCTCGGTTATCCTTCCACCAGGTCCCGTACCCTTGATGATAGAGAGGTCTACTCCTAACTCGCGAGCTAGCTTTCTTACTGCTGGCGTTGCTAGGACGCGCTGTTCTTGCGGCCTTGTTGGCTGTGCCGTCTGTGTTGCTGGTTGCCTAGGTGTTGTTGGGGTTTCGGCTTGTTCCTGGCTTGTCTGAATCTCTGCTATGGGTTCGCCTACCTTGACCACCTGCCCCTCGCGAGCGAGTAGCTTGACTACCTGCCCCTCATATGGGGATGGAATCTCCACATTCACTTTCACCGTCATAACCTCAACGAGGGGCTGATACTTCTTTACAAAGTCCCCCTCCTTAACCAGCCACCTGATAATCTCGCCCTCGCTAATACCTTCACCAATATCAGGAAGTTTTAGCAGGGTCATGGGAGTTCACCGCTTAGAACGAGACGGCCCTTTTGATAGCATCTAATATACGCCTCTCGTTGGGTAGGTATAAGTGTTCATGAACTAGGGGGAATGGTGTGTCGTAGCCCGCCACGCGTATAATCGGCGATTGTAGGCTCAGGATTTCCCGCTCTGCTATGAACGCCGCTATCTCCGCACCGAATCCACATATCTTCGGAGCTTCATGGACTATAATAGGCCGTCCAGTCTTGCGCACGGTCTTTATTATCGCCTCACCGTCGAAAGGAAGTAGAGACCTCAAATCAAGGACTTCTACGCTTATTCCTTCTTTCTCGGCTTTCTCCGCTGCGGCTTCACACTCATACACCATCGCTCCATACGTTATCAGAGAAACATCACTACCCTCGCGAACGAGGCGTGAAACGCCTATTGGGACTGTATAATCACCTTCGGGAACCTCGCCCTTCACGCTGCGGTAAATCCTCTTAGGCTCAAAGAATATTACGGGGTCTTCATCCCTTATGGCTGAGATAAGTAGCCCCTTGGCGTCGTATGGCGTTGATGGTATAACTACCTTAAGCCCAGCGGTGTGTATAAAATATGCTTCTGGGCTTTGGGAGTGGTGTAGCCCTCCCTTCACACCTCCGCCGTAGGGTGCTCTTATGACGAGTGGTGCAGAGAACTGCCCACCAGACCTGTAGCGTATCTTCGCTATGTTTGAGACTATCTGGTCAAACCCGCCGTATATGAAGTCGGCAAACTGTATCTCGGCAACAGGCCTAAGGCCGTAGATTGCCATTCCGAGCGCAACGCCTACTATAGCTGATTCTGCTAGAGGGGTGTCTATAACCCTGTCGGGACCAAACTCCTCATACAACCCCTCGGTGCAGAGGAAGACGCCGCCTCTACGGCCCACGTCCTCGCCCATCACGATAACCCTATCGTCGCGCCGCATCTCCTCGCGGAGAGCCTGATTTATCGCCTGGGCGAGTGAAATAACCGCCAACACCTCTCACCTCCTAAATAAATCTAGAGAACTCATCACGCTCTTCAGCCAAGTGCCATGGCTCGCTTTCATAGACATCGGCAAATATTACATCAGGCTTGAGTGGCCGTTTTCGCTCCGCTTTCTCAATCTCGAGCTTAATGTCTTCTTCAATCTCCTCATGGAGCTTTGCGTCATCTTCCTCGCTCCACAGGCCGCGCCGTATTAAAAAGCGCTTAAACCTTGCTATGGGGTCTCTCTCCCGCCATTTCTCAACCTCCGCATGTTCCCTATAGCGGCTGGGGTCGTCTGCCGTTGTGTGAGGACCAAGCCTATATGTGAAGGCCTCTATGAGGGTCGGCCCCTCACCCCGCCGCGCCTTCTCAATAGCGCGTTTAGTCGCGGAATAGCAGGCAAGAACGTCGTTTCCATCAACCCACACGCCCTCAAAACCATACGCAACAGCCTTCTCGGCTATTGTTTTAGTAGCGGTCTGCCGCGAGAACGGGCATGATATTGCATATTGGTTATTCTGGCAGAAGAAAACTACAGGTGCTTTGAAGACGCCAGCGAAGTTAAGTGCTTCATGGAAATCACCCTTGGATGTCGCTCCATCGCCAAAGTATGTTATCGCAACGGCTTTCTCTCCCCTATACTTTGCGGCCATAGCAAACCCTACAGCCGTAGGTATCTGCATACCCACAGGAACAGGAGCGGGAACTATCTTATGCCGCCTACTGCCATAGACAGCCATATCATGACCATGTAGTGGGTCTTCCTCGTTGCAGAATTGGCGGTTTAGTATCTCTGAAATCGGGACTCCCCGCGCTATGTAGACAGGTATCTCGCGGTATGAGGGGAAGACCCAGTCCTCTGACTCCAGTGTGTGCGCGCTTCCCACCATAGCGGCTTCCTGCCCCTCGCTGGGAGCATGTATGGCTACGCGACCCATGCGTTGAAGCCGCATAAGCCAGCTATCAAGACGGCGGGCAAGAACCATATCCCGATACATCTTCAACATCTGCGAGGTGGAGAGTTCGGGTAAGTGCTCCTCGTCAGCTGAGCCGTCTAATGAGATTATCTGAAACGCCCCCATCACGCATCCAACTATAGACATTTGCATGCATGCTTATAATTTCTTATACAACTACCTATAGGCGAGATTTCATCTACCATGCCTTATTAACATCTCTAAGAAGAACTCCCCAGCCCTGTACGAGCTTCTAACAAGCGGCCCGGAGGCTACGTACAGGAACCCCATACGTTCAGCCTCCCTACGGTAATACTCAAACACGGAGGGATGAACATACTCGCGCACGGGTATGTGGTTTAGGGTAGGCCTAAGATACTGGCCGAGGGTAACGATATCCACACCAGCCTCGCGTAGCCGCCTTAATGTGTAAAGAACCTCTTCAACGTTTTCACCAAGCCCCAACATTATGGACGATTTGGTATATATCGCTGGGTCAAGCTCCTTAACCATCCTTAAAACAGTTAGAGACTGCTCAAATGACGCCCTCCTATCGCGTATTTGCGGCGTTAAGCGCGGTACCGTCTCCACATTATGCGCTATCACCTCTGGCTTAGCCTCCACTACCTTCGCTATTGCCTCGCGAGAGCCGTTAAAGTCGGGTATGAGCGTCTCAACTAGTATGTTGGGGTCTTGCTGCTTTATCGCGCGTACTGTGGCGGCGAAGTGCGAGGCCCCTCCATCTGGGAGGTCGTCGCGACATACTGATGTGAGAACGACAAACCTTATCCCCATCTCCTTAACTGCACGAGCCACACGCTCAGGCTCGTCATCCTCAACTATCCCTCCAGGATGGCCGGTCTTAACTGCGCAAAACCTACAGCCACGCGTACATATGTCGCCCATCAACATTATCGTGGCCGTACCACCGCCCCAACACTCACCCAAATTAGGGCATAACGCCTCTTCACAGACAGTATGCAGCCTATAACGCTTGATTATACCCCTAAGCCTGAGATACTCAGGCCCAGCAGGTATCTTGGCTTTAATCCACTCAGGCTTTCTCAGCGTCTGCATTTCCTAGAAAAGACAGATAGATGACTTTTAAACTCTAACAAACCCGCCAAATAGCTAAAAATCCGCCACATGGAAAAATACGTATATTCGCATATAAGATGCCACTAAAACATCGTAAAAATTCAATGAATAGCCATACAGACCCGTAGGGGATGATGTTTAAGCATATATGCTACTCTCATACGTTGGATTTCTGGAATTAGGAAAGGTGCGTCACGCGTGATATACGAGGAATCAGCAGGCGCCGTTGTCTTCTATGACTCAGAGAGGGGGCCTGAATATCTGGTTTTACTCTACGATGCTGGCCACTGGGACTTTCCAAAAGGTGGTCTGGAGTTCGGAGAGAGCGAGATAGACGCGGCTATACGCGAGGTTCGCGAGGAGACGGGCCTGGAGAATATTCAGATAATAGAGGGATTCCGCAAAGAGATAGAATACATGTACCACAAGAAACGAGACCTGGTGAAGAAAAGGGTTGCCTTTTATCTGGCTAAGTCAGATACGAAAGAGGTGAAGCTCTCTTACGAGCATAAAGACTTTGCCTGGCTGGACTATGAAAACGCCATGAGGCGGCTAACATTCAAGACGGCCAAGGATACACTGGCTGAGGCCCATAGATTCCTTATGCAGAACCAGAAAAAGCTGAGTGAGACTTAAATGATGAGAAATTGAATCGCCAACAGCCATACAGGTGATAAAGACGCTATGCGGAGCATCACAGTCATTATAATCGTCGCACTACTCGTCGTAACAGTATTAACAATAGCTAACGCCCAGCCAGAGGGTACTCTGCTCATACAGGTATTAACGCCAGATGGAAAGGGTAAGGATGGAATAACAGTAGAAATAAGTCGGGGAGAATTTACCCAGCAATTCGTATCCAACGCCACGGGTTGGGCTATATTCAAGAACATAGAGCCTGGAGATTATCTTGTTAAATTGGTTATGGGTGATATAATATTAAATGAGACATCGGTAAGCTTTCCAGAACAGAATGAAGTAAAGATAGTCGCCCCACTTGCTAATCTGTTAGTGAAGGTTGTTGACCTGGGCGGGAAGGAAGTTCCCAATCTTCAAGTGAAGATAACCGCGCCCTCCGAGTTACTGGTTAAGAGTAGGGGAACATCACCCCAAGGTACCGCGGTATTTGAGAACATACCATTTACGGCTGTGCCAGATATAGGTGGAAACTATAAGGTTGAAGTACTACTAGGTAATATAACGGTAGCAAGCGAAAACATAGAAGTAGACGAGCCGGCCGAAAATGCTACGCTCACAGCACAGATACTAAGCCTAAACCTAACAATAACAAATCTGGAGGGAAAGAGGCCTGTTAGGGATTTGGAGGTAGTCTTCAGCACCGAGAGGTATAACAAGACCTTTACAGCCAAGAATGGTTTTCTAAAAGCTAGTGAGATTATATCCTCAGAGCTTGTTGGGCCATATAGGATTGAGATTTTTACGCGGTTCCTTGACAAGCGTATAATGGTTTATGAGGATTCTAGGAGCTTAACGCGATATGAGGATTTTAGCGTAGTTGCAGACTTGGGTACGCTTACTGTGAATGTGGAGGATAGTGATGGAAATCCCCTGCCAGATATAACGTTACTTATGGGTAATGAGCTGGTGGGTAATTTTTCACGAATAGCGACTAGTGAGGATGGCTCTGCCGTTTTTAGAGACCTACCTCTCTCAACCACCGCCGCAGGAACTTATAGAGTCATGTTCTTTAGAGGTGCGGCCAGCCTGGGAAGCATAGATGTAGAGCTCAACAGGGCTGAGACTGCCGTGAGCTTCACAGTACCTCTCCTAAGCCTCACTCTAAAGATAACCGACTATCAAGGAAAGCCAGTAGCTGATGCGCAGGTAAAAATCATAGACCCATTCACGGAGCGTGTCAGCGAAGCAACAACAGACAGCGCTGGAGAATCAAATCATAGAATATTCCCAGGCCCTAACGATGTTGTAATAGAATATGATGGAAAGACTGTCTTCTCTAGGCGCATAGACCTACGCGATAACGAGGTAGAGCTACGCATCATGGCGATAAACTTCCCCATAACGATAAGGGTCGTTGACGCGTTGAATAACTATGTGAGTGGTCTCACACTTCTGGTTAAGTCTGGTGACAAGGTATTGTTTGAGGGAATGTTGGCCGGCTCTCCCATAACTATAACGCAAAGCGCTCCTAGCTATATAACTGTGGATGTGCTGAAGGCTGGGGATTTACTAGTTAGAGAGCGGCTGTTCGTGGAGGGAGCGTCTGACGTTGAAGTCAGGTTGGTTCCCTACATAGTGGCTGGCGGCGCCCTAATGCCTGTTGATACTCCCTTCCTAGCTGCGTCGGCCTTAATTCTAGTCCTACTCATAGGGCTAGCGGCCTGGAATTTTGTCAAGCGGCAACCTTAAAATCCCACCGACTATGCTGTAAATCCGAGGGGCCAAGGGAAGAGTGTGGAGGTAACTCCTTTGAGTTGGACTCTTAGCCGAGAACCGACCCCCATCTGCAACCCGCTCTGCAGATTCTTTAGATGCGCTAAGAAGGCGTTGGATTTTAAACGCAACCCGCCGTGGTGCAACTGGGTAAATGCAGCATGCATAGGCTATAAATGCCCCTACGCCGAGTGCGTCCAGATTAAGCTCCTACAAGACGGCCGCTGTGGGCTTTTTGTGAAGCGCCGTACAGAGGAGACTGAGCATCCTGAAACAGCCCGCCTAATCCCAGCTGTGGGAGTCAAGGCGAAGAAGAAGCTTGATAAATTTGGAATCTAGCGGATGCGGGGATTAAGTTAAGAGGCAACAACCACACTATATCTATCCTTGATGAAGAGCATAAGGATAATAGGCCTAGCTGGAATACCCCTTATAAAGCCTGGGGACAGGCTAGGCTATCTAATAGTTGAAGCAGCCGAACGGATGGGAGAGTCCATTCTTGATGATGATATAATAGTAGTTACGCATGTAGCGGTGGCAAAGGCTGAGGGATGCGTGATAGATGCTGATAGTGTTGTGGCCTCGGATTTTGCCAAGCATATAGCGGCTCTAACAGGTAAAGACCCGCGCTATGTTGAGATCATCTTAAGAAATTCTAAGACGATAGTTAAGATTAGACGCGGCGTAATCATATGCGAGACGCATCACGGCTTTGTTTGCGCTAATGCGGGCGTTGATGCCTCTAACGTTTCTGGGGGCTCTCAGTTCGCACCCATACCACCTGACCCAGATGCCTCAGCAGCTAGAATAAGACGCGAAATAGCAGAGCTCACGGGAAGAGATGTCGCAGTGATAGTGAGCGACACTCATGGACGCCCATTCAGAAAAGGAACGATAAACGTGGCTATTGGATGCAGCGGCATAGAGCCGCTCTGGGATAGACGCGGTGAAAAAGACCTATATGGGCGAGTGCTGGTGTCTAAGATAACCTGCGTAGCGGATGAAATATGTAGCGCTGCAGAGCTTGTCATGGGCCAAGCCGCTGAAGGAATACCCGCAGCAATAGTGAGGGGATATCAGTACAGGAAATCCGAAGTCTCCGCACGCGAAATAATCAGACCAGAAGAAGAGGATATATTCCGATGAACCAGCGCATAATCAGCGAAGTTCTGGTAGCAGTTCTCCAGCTCTCCAAAAATGGAGCAACACCAACTCCCAATGCTATAGCCGAGCTGGCTGGCGTTGGGAGAGAGTTAGTAACTGAGGCTATTAGAATGTATGTTCCAAATCTAGAAATTTTATCACCTGACACGCGGGTAGAGTTAATGCTTGAGGCCGTCAAGCTTGGTTATGAGCCTGAAAGAGTAGCCCGCTACCTGGATTGGCGGGAGATGGAGGCATATACAGCCAAGATTGTTGAAAAAATAGGATACAAGCCGCTGAGGAACGTTAGATTCAAAAGACTGGGAAAACGATTTGAAGTTGATGTGCTCGCTGTAAAGGAGTATGGCGCGATTGTTTTAGATTGTAAGCGTTGGAAGAATAGACTAGTAGGAAAGACTTTACGGAGTGTTGTTGAGAGGCATAAGGCTAGAACAGAAGCCCTTGTAAGCCTTCTTGAAAACGCGCTAACGGGGAGGAATATGGTGAGTTTTCTCCCAACAATACTAACGCTATACGAGCCTGAGACTAGAATGGCTGAAGGATGCTATATAGTTCCAATACATACATTCATGAGCTTCCTATCTAATGCTGACGCTATAATAGTTGTTGAAGGAATACGAACAAACCTAAGAAAAGGATGGACAGAAGAACTACGAGTCTCCTCTCTCCTTATATAGACCCAAACCCCACATGCATAACGCCTTGGACAGGCTTTGGGCCCCTTGGAGAATGGCTTACATAAAGTCAGCAAAAGAAAACGACGAAGAATGTATCTTCTGCGTAAAACCAAAGCAAAATAAAGATGAAGAGAATCTAATCCTCAAGCGGGGGGAGAAGGCTTTCATAATAATGAATAGATTTCCCTATAATAATGGTCATGTTATGGTAAGCCCATATAGACATGTGGCCAGCATGGTGGATTTAGACGATGAGGAGGGGCTTGAAGTTATGAAGCTTATTAGTCTATCTATCCGCGCTTTGACCGAGGCGCTTAACCCTGATGCGTTTAATATCGGTATAAACTTGGGCCGCGTAGCTGGCGCTGGAATTGCCGACCATGTTCATATTCATGTGGTCCCGCGCTGGCAGGGTGATACGAACTTCATGACAGTTATAGCAGATACGAAGGTAATGCCCGAACTATTGGAAGAAACTTACAGAAAGCTACTCAACGCCATCATGAAGCTCGGCTAATACCGCCAAGGCTGTAGCGCATCCAGTTCTAAAAGGCTTAGGCCCCCTCCCGCTTTCATTATCAGGATTAACCCACTCATAAAGACAGTACTTCACAACGCTACGCATTATGCGCCAAGACTCTTCTATGAAGCCAAGTCGGTTAAGGACGAGTGCATGCATGCTGGAGAACCATGGCCAGAAAGCTCCGTTATGATAGGTGCCCCATTTTCTTGAGCGCCAGCTACTTATGGGAAGTTGCGGATGAACCACGCGTGGGCCTATTTTATCATCTAGCTTCTTTGAGAGCTGCTTCACAATATCCTCGGACTCTACATGCTCGGCGGCTAATACGGTGTCTTGCCAAACATGCTTTTTATATGCTCTTAATCCAACAACCCCTACTGGCTCACTGCTATCAAGCTTGAATGTCTTAACAACAGCTTTCCGAGTCTCACGATAAACATCATACCATTCCTCGCGTTTCCCGTCAACCTCGGCTAGGGAGCGGAGGGCAGAAAGCCAGCAGACATTAGAGTAGAGAACTTTTCCATATCTATAAGCGGTATCCATCCAGTCCTCGTTAGGCCCCTGCTCAAGAACCATATCACCATCAACATCCTTATTCAAGAGAGCTGTTGCGGCGTTTTCAACAAGAGGTAAAAGCTCACTACGCTTCGTAGGCGAATCAACTTGCCTCAAAAACCTACAAGTGATGTCTATCATTAGTGCTGTGGAATCTATGTCGGGCTCCGCGCCATAAACTTATGGGCAGGCCTTGAGTATAGTTGTGGGGAGGATGCCTTGGAAGCGTTTCTTAAACTCGCGGCCTGCTATTTTGTATGGCACGAATGTATTTCGGCTTCTTCCAGCCACTATCAAGGAGGACTCGCGTATTCTATGCATCCATATTTCGCTACACGCATTTAGCCCACGCTCATACTCGCCCAGAGCAAGCCAGCCATAGAGGATAAAAGCGGCATCCCGCGGCCATATGCCGAGATAGCCAGCCCCAGGTGTTATGCTACTCAGTATAAACCTGCCTAGGAAATGGTGTAGATATTCTAACCAACTGTCATATGGTCTCTCCAATACCTTATCTATCTGCTGTTGTACGGCTTGAATCATCTCACTACTCTCTAGCTGTGTCTCCTCTACGCGCTCGCTGTGCAGCCCTCAACACCATCTAACGGATATGCATTATCCTCATTACCGGCCTGCCGCATTCTGCTGAGCTGCTCCTGGTAATACCGCGAGCTTGGGTCTGCTAATAGAACAACCCGACTAGGCTCATCATCAGCTATTACTATGTAGCCCAGCTCTGAGGCAAGCTCGTTGGCGAATACTCTAATCTCATTCATGCTTGGCATGGCTTTGCGCGGAAGCCTCTTTTGCGACTCACCAACATGCATATAACCTTTACATTCCACAAAATCTGGCTGCGCTATCCTAATAAGCTCGGCGTATTTCGCTGTAGAGTGCATATTATAGCCCTTAACCAGCGTAAGCCTAATCACCTTACGAGAGCTGAATCCACGCATTATCTCCAAGCTACGTAGTATCCTCTCCCAGCTATCGGGTATAAGCGGCTTATTAGTCCTTAGATGGCTCTCCTTATCGGGGCCATAGAGGCTTATGTAAAGGCTTGTCGGCTGGGCTTTTTCACGTAGCTCCAATAGGCGCTCAGGCATTGTTCCATTTGTAACTAAGAATGTGGTCATGCCGCGGCGTGTCGCTTCTTGAATAAACTCGGCAAGCTTAGGATAAAGTGTAGGCTCCCCATCAAGCGAGATGGCAATATGCTTAGGCTCCATAGCTTCTATAAACTTCTCCCTACTAACTTTCGGATTCCCCTTAAACCCTGAGAGCAGCTGCCTCTGTGCCTTGATAGCCTCGTCAAGAATCGCTACAGGCTCGTCCCACCGCCCATCATAGGGCGCTACCCTGTTGGGCGTATGGAAACGCCAGCAGAAAACACACATAAGATTACAGTACTGGACGCTTGGGGTTAGCTGGATGCAACGATGGCTATCTATACCATACCAGCTCTTATAGCACATCTTTCCCCCGCGGAGAGCGGACTTTGTCCAGTGGCAGACCTTTACGGCTGAGTGTTTCCCTATTATTCGGTAGCCTGACTGCTTAAACCTCTCCACATCCCTAATTTCACTTCGCGCCCTCTTCCCAGTTACAGCGGCCAGCGGTATCGCCTGATTCATGATGACTTAGAATATGCATGTAGAGAGATATAATAAACATTCACCATCATCATGCGGTTGATGTGAGAAGCCTCGCCAGCTCCTCTAGGAGACGGCTGCCTGAAGCTGCAAGTATAGCATAGCGCTCGGTAGAGAGAAGATTTAGATCATCTAAACGAATATCCACGCAATCTGCTACTCCATGAGCCTTTTGTAAGATATATGCGGAGGGGACGAAGTCTAAGGGGCGCATTATACGTGGATAAGCTACGAATGCGTGTAGCTTCCCCTCGGCCACCAGCAAGCTCTCCAGAATAGCAGAACCAAAGAAACGCACATTCTTAACCGAGTTTACCAGCTCTAACCCCTTATCGGGCTGTTTCTTTAATATTCGGGGGTCAAATGCTATGAAAGACTCGTTGAGAGAAACATCTTCGCATACTCGTATAGGCTTGCCATTTTTTAAGGCATCATCTTCGGCGGCCTTATATATTTCGCCAGACGAATAATTCACAACAACCGCAGCGATTATGTCGTGATAGGTGCTGCCTTTAGCTATTGCGAGGGCACCAGCAAAGAAAGGGATTCCAACCATCGCATTATTACTGCCATCAACAGGGTCTATTATGACCAGATAATCGTGGTTATCCTCATTTCCTAGTATCCCACCCTCCTCTGTGACAAACGCAACGCTCCCTAGGCGGTCTGATAATGTGCTTATTATGGCGCGCTCGGCTTCTACATCAACGGCAAGTGAAACATCGCCGAAAAACCCGCGCGAAAGCCGCCGCGAGGCCTCGCCAGAAGCCATAAGCTCCAGAACCCTACGCCTAGCATTAGATAACGCCGCCTCCGCCGCCTCCATTACACGCCGAGTTCCCAGCTCCATACCACCAAAACCACCATTAAACACTAACAGAGAATATAAGAACCCATTCACTTTTTAGAACGCTCAATAACCCTCTTAGCCTTGGCAGTTAGAGCAGGCCACCTGCGCCTCAGCTCACTCTCCACCATCTTAGCAAGCTCATCACTAATACTATACCTAGGTACTACGCTCTTCCAGTAATTCAAGACGCAAGCAGCTAAAGGCGAGTAAAGAGCTAGCCTCGGCTGCTCTAATGCTCGTTTAGCTACCTCCCGAAGAACCCTTTCGTCAACCTTGGAGTTCTTACCTCGTTTCATGGGGTAAACCATAAACCATCTACATTTTATCTTTTAATCGCAGCAAGAGTGCGCAAATTGCATGCGTACGAAAAATCGAATACCAACAACCCCGTGCAATAATGTTATTTCGCCTCTTATTGTATTTCACCACCAACCGAATAATCAGAGCCATAATAATTCAACACAAATTGAGTAAAACCGTATAAAATCAGCACGACAGCCCATGAGGTATGGAGAAAAGCCCAAAATCAGGCTTTCCAAGTATGAAGCGTTACGAATCGGTTGGGGTGTCGGATACTTGCTTCGCTAATACAATGACTAATGTAATCTTCCAATATAAAAAGGCGAGATAGCCTAGCTATTGCGTTCGATTTTTCGTATGCATACTCTATGCTTTTACTGAATCAATTATTCTCTCCTACGGTTTTATGTTTTATCTAAAAAGGTTTACCTTATACTTTATTACAGCATGATAAAGATTGACGATTATTTTGGAGGATGAAAATAAACTAGAGCGAGACTTTGTCTCTGCCTTCTAAAGATAACCAACCACGAGCCTGTGGTGATGTTCTTTTTCTTGAAGTTCGGCGTTATGGATATATGGTGGTATTATGTATAGTGGATATGATGCGTTCTGTTCCCGCTTCTGGAGTTTACGAGAAGGGGCGACTGGATTTAGGAGATGTTATAAATGCTGTTTTGGGCTTGGTTGGTGATGGTAGTGTAGGTGCTGTATCCTTCTTCCTAGGGGTTACTAAAAAAGCTGGACGCGGCAAGAGGGATGTGATGCTTCTCGAGATGGAGTCTTATGTTGAGCATGCCAACAAGGCTTTATCTAAAATCTGTGAAGAGACTAAAGAGAAATATGGCCTTACCTTCGTCGGAATATGGCACCTAATAGGGAGGTTTGAGCTAGGTGAGCCGATAGTTCTGGTGGCTGTAGCAGGTGTTTCGCGAGAAGGTGTTTTCCAAGGTCTCCGTGAGGCTGTCGAACGATATAAACGCGAACCAGCTCTCTTCAAAAAAGAAGTATATGTAGATGGAAGCTATACTTGGCTGGAGGGCGCTTGAATGAGAGTTGAAACAAGATTTTACGCCTTTCTGAGAGAGGCTACTGGTGTTGAGCGTGATTTTTTCGAGCTGGAGGAAAAAGCTACTGTGGGCGACTTGCTTAGAGCTATTGCGGCAAGGTATGAGCGTTTAGCCGGCCTAGTCTTTGAAGAAGTGCCGCGTCTTAAGCGGGGATTTGCATTAGCTTTGAATGGAGAGAACATAGAGTTGGATAAGATGAATGAAATAAGGCTCAAAGAGGGGGATACCGTGGTTATACTCCCCCCCATAGCTGGAGGCTTATTTGTTAAATGAAGGGAGACGAACTCCGCGCTGACCTTGGTACCTGCCCATATATGGCTTCTCAACAGGAGAAGAGAGGCGTGCGAAGACTACATGAAGGAAACGCTCCCCCGCATGGAGTCTGACTGGAAAGTCGCTCCCGACAAGCTCTATAGTGAGCTGGCCTTCAAAGTTCGCATCTATGATTGTTGGTGGTATCGTAAGACCTATACGTGCATAGCTACTCCTTAGATTTACGAATCCCATCAAATCCGTGGGAAGCTTCATATACTCAATCGTGTGTAGCAAAACATGTTCATGTGGTTTTATTATGAATGAGTCACCCTCCTCAAGTATATAGAAGCGTGTTATATCAGAGTTCCTTGTGTCCAACTCTTCGTTAGTTTGTCTAAACCTAGCCACACACCCACCTATGCGGAGGTCAAGACCATTCTCCCTAACTATCTCATCTTCAAAAGGCTCTATGACCAGGCGTTTGCTTCTTAGGTAGTTCCAGAGGTCAAAGTCCGAGAGTATCATGCACCAACTACTCCCTCCATTATCGTTAATTGAGGCTTCTTATAGCTCAATTATATCCATGTCCCTCGCCACGTGAATATCAGCTCCAGAGACTTCTGAAAGCTGTTCTACTAGTGTCTCTTCACGGCCCTCCCAAGCTGGGTAGAGATGAACTACAGCCACTCTCCTGGCCTTTATCTCTCCGAGAATTTCAGCAAGCTGTCTATCTGATGTATGTTTACCAAGCAGCGTTTCGTGTGGAAATGAGCATTCATGTATTAGGAGGTCGCAACCGCGCGCCAGCTCCACAAGCCTATTATCAGGTAGCGTATCCCCTGAGTAGACGATGCTCTTATCCTCTATAACAACTTTATACGCTATACCATTATAGTGTTCAACCTCGGCTACTTCTACACTCCAGCCGTCGCGAAGAATCTTATCACCGTGGGATAGCTCGGTAAGCCTAAGGTAGTTGAAGCAGCGCATCATTCGTGAGATATAGCTAAACTCTGTGATATCCACTACTAAGTGTCTGACTAGCTTCTCAAGACCTTTGGGGCCGAGAATCTCCAGCACTTTTGGAGATAATGCTGGGAAGCCGTCGCGGCCATAGGCACGTGCTTTAATCAAAGGTAGCATATCCGATACATGGTCTACGTGGAAGTGGGTGATTAGGAGGGCGTTCAAGTCTTGCGGATATACTCCCACGCGGCGTAGCTTCTCTATGCATCCTGGCCCGCAGTCTAGTAGTAGCTTAATGTTATTGGTTTCTATGAGGATGCCGCTGGCGAAACGCCTCTCTGTGGGGACTATGCTGCCAGTTCCGAGTAGGTATATCTTCATCCCAGCCTAGCTCCTCGCTATAAAGACCATGTGGGGGAGTTCTTTTCCGAAGATTGTGAGCGCCGTCTCTACGGCGTCTGGGGAGCCTGGGAGAGCCATAATAACCTTACCATGAAAAACGCCAGCTACTGCGCGCGTCATGGCGGCGGCCGCACCTATTCTCTTATAGCTCTCCAACCTGATAATCTCACCAAAACCATCCATACGCTTCTCCAAGAAAGGCTCCACAGCCTCTATGGTGACATCCCGCTTAGCCAGGCCTGTTCCACCATTAATAATAATCACGTCATAGTCTCTATTCAGGGCTTCAAGCAACGTATGCCGAATCATAACGATATCATCATTCACAACCCCTAGATAATCCACACTATAACCAAGCTTCCTTAGTATATCTTGGGATTTCTCGCCTGTTTCATCTCTAAACTCTTCTCCGCGCTTTTTCTTCTCGTAACGCGATGTGCTGGCTGTGAAGATGGCTATCTTTAACTCCTTGGGGGCTTTATGTCTATGCTCTTCAGGAGCCTTCATCCTCATACTTCACCTTCAACTCCACCCTAATCTCGGATATGCTTGTGCTGGGATACTGCCCCCTCTCGTCTTTTTCATATTGTTTTACCACATCCCAAATATTCAGTAAAGCAGTCGAAACTGCCATAAGAGCCTCCATTTCAACTCCCGTCTTCTCAGTAGCCACTACATGGGACCGAACCTCAACATAGTCCTCGCCTAGCTGCGTTGTTATATCTACTGCTTCCAGTCTTAGAGGATGGCATAATGGGAGGAGCTGGGGTGTCATCTTGGCCGCCATTATGCCAGCTACGCGCGCCAACTGGAGCGCGTCACCCTTCTCCAGAGCGCCTTCACGTATTAGCTTGATTGTGCTGGGTCTAAGCTTTATAATCCCCTTAGCGAAGGCTTCGCGGCGAATAGGGCGTTTCCGCGAGATATCCACCTGCTTTATACTCATACCAAACAGAAAGAAGATGACGTGCTTACTTAAGTCTTATCTATTGTAATGAGAAAGGAGAAAATTATGGTTGGTGAGTGGGTTTGAGGGTCTGGAGAGCTGCGTCAAAGGATTGGCATGTGGTTAGTGAGGGAGTTAGGCGGAAGGTTTTAGGCACGTCTAACGACTGTATGATGGTTCTCTACGAGATAAAGGCGGGAGCAAACGTCCCTTTACATAGCCATCCTGAAGAGCAGTTGGGAATTATCATAGACGGTAAAGGAGTATTCACCACCGAGAAGGGGGAGATAGAGGTTGTGGGTGGAGATTCTTACGTGATAGAGCCTAATGAGCGCCATGCATTCACGGCAAAACAAGACTGCCTAGTTATTGATGTGTTTGTCCCACCTAGAAAGGACTTCGCAGATGAGGTTAGTCAAGCCGATGAGGAGGGCTAGACCCTCCTGCCCCTTCTACCACCTTTCTTACGCACACTATCATGCGGGATAGGCGTTACATCCTCTATCCTGCCTATCATAACGCCTAACCTGGCTATGGTTCTTATCGCAGCCTGCGTTGCTGGACCTGGTGTTATTGACTTCACTCCTCCAGGTGCTCTGACCCTTATATGCACAGCGTTTATCCCTGCTTGCTTAGCCTGCTCCATAGCATAAGCGGCTGCTCTCATACCCGCATAGGGAGTGGGCTCAAGCCTGCCAGCATCAACAAACATTCCACCACTAGCCCTAGCTATAGTCTCTGCTCCAGTAAGGTCTGTGACATGAACAATTATGTTATTGTAACTGCTGTAGATATGAACGACTCCCCATTTGAGCTTCGGCTGCTGTGCCTGTCCAGTCTCCTGGCTCATTTCGCTGATAGGGCTATTCTAAACGGCTGTTATTAAGGCTAACCTGGCCTGGAGACCTAGCATTACCTTTATCAGCACGCTTAACCGTTGAAAGACGGTTAAGAAAGGGTGAGTTGAGAGCTGCCTGTTTTCTTCACAATCCAACAAGCACAGCAGCTCATTCCATTCATAGAGTCCCGTATCATAAAGCTTCGTGAGAAAGTAGCAATAGCTCAACGCGAGCCGTATGAGGCTAGCGACTCACTCCGCGCGGAGATTAACAAGATACTTAAAGAGATTGAGGAGACTGGCTGTATCCTCCGAGACGTGGGCACGGGAATCGTGGATTTCCCAGCAATACGGCTTGGCCGCATAGTGAATCTCTGTTGGAGGATGGGGGAGAAAAGGATTAGATACTGGCACGCAGTAGATGAGGGATATTTTTACCGCAAGCTCATAAAGCCAGAAGAGTTTTACGACGAAGAACAGATATTACAATATGTTATTACGTCACGCGAGCCGCTCATCGAAATAGATGAGACTGAAGAGACTAAGCACATAATCGTGGAGACGCGCGGCGTGCCTGAAGAGGAGGTTAAAGTTCAGCATAATGTAGGTTCTGTTGAAGTCTCTTGGAATTGGAGTGGATGGAGCTTTGCTAGGAGCTTTAGAATCGATAAAGACGCTATAGTAAGTGTGGTCAAGAACAATGGTATAGTGGAGGTAACAATCTCTAAGAACCAGCAGCCTCGGCTTTCACGGGAAGGGCGAGCCTAATCTGCTCTTCCTCACCACGCATGACATGGTATCCTGGAGAACGTACCTTCCTATCACCGACATAAACATGGCCATGGACTATGAACTGCCGCGCTTGGTAAGGAGTTCTAGCGAGCCCCATTCTATAAACCATGGTCTGGAGACGCCTCTCAAGGAAATCTCTAACCGTGAGTCTTAGCACGTCGTCAAGTATAGCTCCTTCTGGAAGGAGGCCTAGTCTATAGAGCTTTCCGAGCAGCTTGGCTTCTTCCTGCCTCCTGCGCTCACCTGTAATTATGAAGAGGGAGCGTGCCAGAGACCTGTATTTCCTAAGCTTGCTCGCAGCGCGCCATAGCTCGCGCTTATTCCGCAGCCCGTATTCGCCGACCAGCCTAAGCTCCTCGGCCAGAACCTCGGCTCTCCACGGGTGGCGTGGAGTCTCATACTTCTTCCGCTGCCTCTTCGGGTCTCCCATAGCCCTAATACCCTTAAGGTTGGCTTGGCAACCCGCCATATAAACGCAAGCTACCTAACTATGGCCTCTTCTATAGGGTTGAGAGCAGCGGCCACAGCCCCCATCAAGGGCGCTTTCTCGCCTAGTGGCGTGGGCATAATGATGGGAGGCCTATTGAGTATATAGCGCCTCAGATAGCGTACAGCCCAGTCTATAACTAGGCTCGTGTTATTAAGCGCGACGCTACCGCCGATTGTCATAATCTCCGGGTCAAATGAGTTTATGACATTTGCAAAGCCAGCTGCGTTTATTTTAGCTACCTCTTCAAGAAGTTTGAGAGCCCTTTTATCTCTACGCCGCGCATCGGTAAAAAGCTGTTCAGGCTTTCTCCACTTCCTTGCGTATTTGCTTCCGAGGACAAGCCTCGCTAAACGTAGAAGTCCTCGCCCTGAACAGAATGATTCCCAGTGGCCATAGCCGCCGCATCCACATTTAACGTTATACTTGTAGTCCACGACTGTGTGTCCAACTTCTGCGGCATTACCGTCCTTGCCTAGAAGGAGTGTGCCATCAACTATGGCGCCCCCACCTATACCCGTGCTTATAGTTACGTATGCTATGTTGCGTGCTCCTCGGCCTGCTCCAAATATGCGTTCTCCGAGAACAGCGGCGTTGCAATCGTTAAGCATGACTATCAAACCGTCATGAACACGCTTCACGGCGTCACCTACGCTAACTCTAACCCCACCTATATTCGGCGCCCCCAGTATCATGCCATCCCTCGCAGATAACGGCCCAACCGAAGCTATACCGACTGCGCGGAACTCTGAGACGCTTACCTCGGATTTGAGGATGTTTAAGCTGTTGGAGATTAGGCGCTGTATCTCATCCGCGTCGCGTGGTGTTGGGTATGTATGATATGCGAGAAGCTCTCCTGAAGGCCTAGCAGCGGCGACCCGCGTCCACGAGGCTCCTATATCAAGAGCGGCTACCAGCTCCATGTCCTATCCACGTTCCCTATAAAGCTGCTCTAAAAGTGGTATCTCCCTAATCTTCCGCCGAGGAAGCAAATCCCATAGGATACCCAGCGGCCTATTTCTCTCTCCTTTAATGGCTATAGTTCGCGAGGGCGTGAATATTGCATCAACAGTAACATCGTAAGGCTCGCGCGGTATGCTTTCCACTATCTGAAGTTCATGTACGGTGGTGTGGATTGGCGTGTCATCTGAAACCTTTCCAAATTCCCGTAGTATGCCATACTCAAGCTCGGCATATCCTTCACCCTTTCCGATTCTATCGCCGTCCTTACTTACCGCGACCGAGCCTATGACTATGAGGTCTATATTTGGTAGCTCGCTGGGATGTGTCTTCCTGCCATAGGCGAATGCACCTTTTATAGTAGCGGCTTCCCTCAGCCCAATCCTAGGTATCTTGGATGGATGTATTAGGAGAAATCCATCACGCAGACGTGGTGTAGGCATTATGAGAATCTTATTATCCATTAAACAGCGTAGCCTGACCTCTCGTTGCGGCGAGTCTGGATTAACCTTCACAACACGAGCTGCTGCGTATTCTTTGGTGGAGCATAACTGAGCAGCAGCCCTCTCGGCGCCTTTAAAATTCGGAATCCTCCCCCTTACTGGTAGCGGAAATACGGCTACACTCTCCTCTTCCAACAGCCTCCACACATGCTCACGTATAGAGCGTTTAATTTCACGTGAATTATCATCCATTCACTCCACACCCTCAGATAGATTATAGTCAAGATTGAGATTAACTTATTTCTCACCACATCACTATACCATGTATGGAATTCATCCAGGTTGTAGCTAGGCGCAGAATGGTTAGAGAATTTACAGACGAGCCGATTCCTAATGATGTTGTGATGCAGATTCTTGAAGTTGCACACCGCAGCCCTAGCGCTGGACATCTACAGCCTCAGGAGTTCATAATAGTTCGTAACGCTGAACAGAAACGAAAACTAGCACGCGCAGCTTTGAGCCAGATGTTCATAGCCCAAGCGCCAGTTGTAATAGTGGTTTGCTCCGACACTAGGAGAAACGTCTGGCGCTATGGCAAGAGGGGGAGAGACTTCTACAGCATAATTGATGGTGCTTTTGCTTCCATGCTCATATTGCTCGCCTGTACGAATCTCGGATTGGGGGCATGTTTCGTTGGAGCGTTTGATGATGAAGAGGTATCGCGAGTCCTCAACTTACCCTGTGAAGTGAGGCCAATAGGGATAATCCCAATAGGAAAATCAGCCAAAAAGCCTGAGAAGCTCGGCAGAAGACCCTTAAAAGAAATCATACACTACGAGCAGTGGTAGCCCCTAAATCCAGCCCCTCCAGTACTTTACTAAAAGTAACGGCGGAAGGTGAGTGCTTATACTTACGAAGTACCTCATTTAAATCCCCTTTATGCTGAAACCCAAGTCCAAAACGCGACGTTACTAGCCTAATATAGGAAGCCAACTGTGTCACATTCCGAGGTTTTCTACGGATGGAAGAATGGCTAAAATCCACTATAACCGCATTACCCTCCTGAGTTACTATAACATGTTTTGAAGCATCACTTAGCTGGCCATGGTCCAAACCACCAATATCAAGAATAAAGCATTGAACTAAAAGATGACCGAATATTTGACGGAGCTTATTAAGTGGATGTTGTATTGATATGAATGAAGATAGGTTCTCTCCCTTAATGTATTCCATTAATAATATATCGTCATTCCATTCTATGAGTTTAGGGCCTATACATAGCTTGTTGGCATGGGTTTGCATACTTGCTTCGTGCTGAAAACTTGATACTGAAGCATCTGTTCTCCTAAGCTTTACAACATGCTCAACACCGTTTGCTTTACATAGGAAGACAAGGCCTCTACCTCCTTTGCCTACTAATGTTGGCGAAAGTCTTCCCTTATCATCAGCATTAAGATACAACGCTTCAACACCCATAATGCGGAGCTTCTCAATACGTTCAATAATGGGCTTCCTAGAGCCATCAGGATAAGCCATTAACGAGAAATCAATATCATCAAGCTTATCTAAGGCTTCATCAATTTCCATTATTGTTCTTGGAGAAGGCTTGGACGACCACATAAAAATCTCCTCACAAACGTCATTAGGTCTTTTTCCTCATTCACCAGCCTATACAACTCCTCAAGGTTTGTAATTATCTTACATTCATCAAATTCTTTCTTAAGACCGTGAGCTATCTTAATCTCACCGCTGGTTAGCATCTTCCTAAGTATTTCATCAACCTTCACTTCTTCACGACGCTTAACTACATACAACCTATCTCCCCATATCCACGGACCAGCAACACTGGTTTTACTTCCTAAGTGCCTATCAATGAAGTTAAGCGCCTGCTCACGATAAACCTCTGGTCCTTGATGTAGATATATTCTGGGTAGCTCGTTACTTGCCAACTCATACATGATTACAGCTTTATTCTTCTCGTCACTCCAAACATCCCACCGCCAGACTTCAATTTTCTTATTTACTAATGCCCTCTCAATACCGCGGGCAGAGCTTTTCAGCTCACCCCAGATAACATCAGGAGGCTTATCTCTCTTCAGCGGTAGGAGAATAATGAGAAATGAACGGCCAGCAACTTCGCTAACGTTTATTATGTTATTGATTGTTATGAAGAATTTTATAGAAGGTTTTCTGGTAAAAAGCTTGGCTAATAGTATAAACTCTGCCAGCTTTTGGCGCGTTATTGCTGAAGCAACATTCCGCAAATAATCTACTGGGTCGGGAACTATTAGGGGGGAGTTTGGGAATAGTTTAAGTAATTCATTTCTAGTGGGCATGTCTTCTTCAATTCTAACAACTACTGGCGGTTTCCACCTTACTACACTATTGAGAAGGTTCTGTAGCGTTTCAAACTTGATTATGAGTAGCTCGCATAGGTAGCCGCTGAAGCCTCCAATCCTTATCTCTGCTCCATATAGATTTGCAGCCTTGAGCAGCGCTTTAAGAAGCCTAACTTCATCACGCTGTCTAGCAGAGATGCGTGATTTAACATAAAGCGTGTGGTAAGGAGTTCTATCAACGGCAGATATTATCCGCGTGGGCTCCACATGATAGCATGGTACTATATTTATGCGCACATTATCTATGAAGCCCTCTACGTATGGATGCTCAGCATGTCTCAGTCTAAAGCTGCCTCCTAAACCCGTAATAACTCTACGGCCTGCTTCTAAAGCTTCCTTCTCCAGAATTTCGCGTTTAGTCTCAGGGCTATACTGTATAAATATGTCTATTTCAGGACTGTTACGAAGCCATGTCCCCTTGGCGAAAGAACCCTCAACACTTACGTTAATGATGTTGCTGCCCTTCAAAAATTCTCTAAGTGCCGCGCTAAGATCCTCAGCCAGCTCTGATAACTTAGCCTCCTCAGCAGAACTAGGCTTAATACCCGACAAAACCTCTTCCAATACTCGCTGAATATCAGAGGACATTGCCACCATGCTTTAGTAAATCCGAGTATATAGGCCCACTGGGCGTTAAGACGCTCTTCTTCAAGCATATGTATTCTATTTTCTGCGTTCCATAGTCTTCGGACTGGTGTTCTGAAATTAGCTGTATAAGCCTTTGCTTTTCTCTGACGCTCTTTACACGGGCTATTGTGAGGTGTGGTGTAAAACGTTCTTTTTGAAAGCCGAGATTTGCCAACCTTGTCTGGAGCTCCTCCCCCACCCGCGTGAGAGACCCGCTTTGGTCTTCAACCCCTATCCATACAACATTAACCCTTCCACCGCCTGGAAAATAGCCTAATCCACGTAGCCTAATCTCAAAGGTATTGAAACTAATGCTCCGCATAGCTTCTTTAACCTGCTCAATCTTTGACTGGGCGATTTCACCTAGAAATTTTAACGTGAGATGAAGATTCTCAGGTTCAACCATCTTCATAACGGCTGTTCTAGATGATTCTAACATTCCTTGGGTAAGGCGGATTTTCTCCACTATTGATGGTTCATTTACATCCACTGCAACAAACGCTCTTATTAGATTCTTTGACAAGCCTCTAACCCACCCTTATTCTAAGAGCTTTTTCCCTGCGCCTTATTAGGTCATTAGCTATTTTATCAGCGTTACCTTTGAGTGCTCCATCGCGGTTTTCAACCCATATAACCTTCTCAGGGTTCATGTTTTTAAATTCTTCATAGAGTTTCAGAGCCTTGTTCTGGAGTTGTGTATCCAGCTCATATGTAATGTCTGGCCGTTCTTGTTTTGCGCTGAGTCTTCTCAGTCGTGTCTCCTCATCTACTACTACGACAATATATGCGTCGGGTTTTATGAATATTTTACTGCCTAGCTTCTCCACTAGGTTTAGAAAGTTTTTCAACTCAATGCTGCTTAATGGTGTGTTTGTTCTTTTTTCAATTAGGGCAAGCCCGTAGATGATGGAGCATAGGTAATACCTGTCTATAAAGTAGAATGACGGCTTGTCATGTTCTATGGCGTTGGACATGGTTGTGCTGTCGTCTGATGTGTTGGCGAGAAATAGGAACATCCTGGTTAAGGGGTCTATCATGGCCGAGTTTCCTACTATTTTTGCTATCCTGCCAGTGGCCGTGTCGCTGGGTGTCTTATAACGTCCTACACGATATCCTCTCTTCTCTAGAATCTTAGAAACCTCCTCAAGTAGGGTTGTCTTCCCAGCCCCATCTATCCCCTCCCAAACGACCACAAACGTGTAGCTAAGCATTCCCAGCGCAATAGCTGCGTGTCTCTATTAAGCATATACCCAGCATACCCAGCCAAACAAAAATTAATAGCGCACTAGATACAAGAATACTATGGTGATAGGTTATTGCCCATAACGGTTAGGGTAAGAGATGTGATGGACCAAAACGTAATATCCGTAGAGGCGGATAAGAGCGTTAGCGATGCTATTAAAAAAATGCTCCAATCAGGTGTATGGTCGTTGGTGGTTGAGAAAGATGGCCTCCCTATAGGTGTTGTAACGGAGAGAGATACTCTAAGGCGCTGTATAAGCAAGGGGCTAAATCCAGATAAAGTTAAGGTGGAGGAGATAATGAGCTCGCCTCTAATAACTATAGGGCCAGACGCCACTCTAGGCGAGGCTATGATGAGGATGGTTGAGAAGAAGATTAGGCGCTTATACGTCGTTGAACACGGTAAGATAATAGGAAGAATAACCCAGACAGGGCTCTTCGAGAATATGCTAAATATAATGATGGCACTTTCAACAGTGCCCTACCAGCTCTAGTGAGATGAGCGAACCGCGAAATAGATAAATGGATAAATTTAGCCTGTTAAGCTAGACAGTTCGGTATGGGAATAGCATTAGAGGTACCTTAGTTTAAGTTAAACGAACTCTTGACGGAATTAGAACGACTGGGTTGGAGCAGGTCTCCAAGTGGTGACGAAACGTATAGAGAGAAAGTGGTTGATAAGTGGATTTGGAGCGGTTTATACGAGCGTTCAGAAGGCTATATTATATATTCAAAAGTTATGTTGAAGGATATCAAGATGAGGAATATGCGTCACATCACAGAAAGGGTGTTCGGTTGTTAGAGAATGAAGTCTTAAAAGTAGCTAACAAATTGGAGTTACGGATGATATCTAGCAGACTTTTAGATTAAATACCTTGTTAACACTATAATCGTAAATAAATCATCTCTCGTTAGCTTTTAGTACCTGCTACCTTCACTCCCCATATGCTCTCATACAGTTTGACTATGGAGATATAATCTAGTTCGCTCAACCCCATGGCCTTGCACTCCGTGAAAAGGTCCCTTACAGTACTAGCTATAGGCGTAGGGAACCCTAGCTCCTCAGCTATCTCCATAGCTAGCTGTATGTCCTTGAGCGTCAGGTCCACTGTGAAGTGTCGTTTGAAATCGGCTTTCAGGACTTTCTCGCTCTTGTTCTCGATCACATAGTTGTTAAAGACTGTCGTCTTCCATATGTCTATAGCTTTACCTGGGTCAACGTCTGCCTTAGCCATGAATGAGAGGATCTCTGCGAAGCTAGCTGCCATCATCCAAAGGTAAAGGTTCAACAAGATCTTGACTACTGAGTAAGAAGTTGTTGGCTTTGTAAGACGATGGAGTAGGGTGGCTACACAAGAGGTAGCGTCCCTGCTCGATATAACGAAGGATGAAGCGTATGAGATGCTGAAGTCGATAAGTAGCAAAGGTCTAGTTTATAGTATGAAAGCAGGAAACGATTACTTCTGGCTAGCAAAGATGAAAACATCCTGCGATCCTGAGAACGGGAGTATGCAACGCTCAGTTGTAGAAGGACCCCCTCCAGAGGCAAAGAACGAAGATCACCTAACGTAGATGATGCCGAAACCTAGAGGTGATAACATGTCAGTTCCATGGCCTCTAAACTACACAAAACAAAGGACGATGAAAATAACTACGAAAGGCAGGAAGACAAGAAAGCACCATACTGTAACAGTATGGTTCGGAGTTGACGACGAAGGAAGGCTGTTCGTGTCTTCTTTGAGGAATAGAGACTGGTTAAGAACATATAGCTAACCCCGAGGTTGAGGTCACAATAAAAGGGATAACACGTAGGATTAGGGCCGTAGTGGCTGAATCCGAGGAGGATAAGCAGCTTATACGAAATATTTGGAGGAAGAAATATGGAATAATGGCTAGGATTATGCGGTTGCCTAGGGAAGATGGAATTAGCTTCGAGCTTAAGGAGGCGTAGCCCTTGCTCAGCTTCTGGGACATGGCATACCTAACAGGCCTAGCTCCGTGGGATAGCGGTGAACCGCTAAGAGAGCTAGTTGAAATGGTTAAAAGAGGAATGATAAAGCCATCTAAGGTACTAGATATAGGGTGCGGTACTGGGTCTAATGTGGTTTTTCTCGCCTCAAAGGGATTTGAGACACATGGGCTAGATATATCTAGGGTAGCCCTAGCGAAGGCCAGCAAGAGAGCAGCTGCTAAAGGCGTTAAATGCTTTCTCCACCATCTCGATTTCAGGGACGCAGATAAAGTCAGCAAATTAGGCGATTTCGACCTAGCTATAGACGTTGGATGCTACCATAGTCTACCGAATGGAGCGGACAGGCTACGCTACATCAACTCGCTAAACAAGGTGCTGAGGAAAGGTGGAGAATACTTCCTATGGTGTTTCGTGAGGGGTAAATCCTTTAGCTGGGGACCGCCAGGAGTATATGAGAATGAAATAGAACAGAACTATAGAGAACGCTATGATATACTTGAGAGTCACAGGATTAACACACCATTCAGAGATATGCTCTTTACCACATGCGTAAGGTGAGTTAGAATAGATGAAGGTTACCGTCGAGTTCTTCCACGACGTGTTATGTGCTTAGTGTTATTGCCTATTTCCCCGCATGAGGAGAATAGTTGCTAAATTTCCTCAAGTTGAGGTAGTTCACAGGTGTTTTGCCCTGGCACCTGAGCCCGATAGCGTAGCGAGGATATTCGGTAGCAAGGAAAGGGGCAAGAAAGAGATAATGCGACATTGGAGGGCTGCAAATATGAACGACGATGAGCATAGGATAAATGCGGACCTTATGGAGAGCAGAGAGTTTGACTATCCGTACTCTATGCCGGGTCTGAAGGCGTGTAAAGCAGCCGAAATCCACAGGGGGCAGTTAGGACACTGGGATATGTTCGACAGGGTACAGAAGGCCCATCTCACTGAGTGCAGTAACATATCGGAAACTAGAGTTCTAGTAAACTGCGCAATTGATATAGGCCTAGACGTTAATAGGTTCGTTAACGACCTCAACAGCGAGAGAGTTAGTTACATGGTTTGGAGGGATATAGAGGAGGCTAGGAAGCTAAATATATACGCCGTCCCAACCCCAGTTATAAACAGGAGATATATCGTACAAGGAGCAATTAACACGAGTATCTTAGAACTTATCTTTGAACAGCTCGTGGAGACGGGTGAGGTGCTAACACCGTTCTCCGGCGTTGTAGCTATTTTAAAAGGTGGTAAGGCGTGACGCATTATCTAGCTAAAGCAAAGCCCATTAACGGTAAATTCGACGAATTTTATTTGGATTTTTGTTTGATTGTTGTCAAGATGGGGAGACGAAAGACCTTTTAACCAGAAGAAGCATACTTCATTAGCAGCTAAGCCAAAGCCCTTCTAACGAGATAGTTGGGGAGGGCTTGATGGGAATAATATAGAATTATCCCAAAAAGGATTTGTCATAGAACTAGTTGCTATGTTATCATACTCCAATCCTCAGCATTACTACTAACAAGATAACTATTACGCCGAGGATTATGTTTATCTCCGACATTACTTTTATGTTCTTTTGAGCTTTCTGAGCGTATTCAGGAGAAGCACCTTTAGCAAGCTTTAGACTCATCTTGGTTATAGCTAATCCGATTACAACCATAATTAGAAATATTGACATTTTAGCAAGTAATATTAAGCCATATGTGATTGTTAATAGGACACTGAGCGTCAGGGCACCCAATAATTAGCTTTAATTAAGCCCGTTATCGCTACAAGTATAATCGCTCCCCAGACTAGGGGCATGAAACGCTTCACAAGGGCCTGATTAATTAGTCTAGCTTGTTCTAGCGAACGATTACTAACTGGGTTAACCGGCTTAAGAGCCGGCTGTAAGATCACATCAAAGAATATTGCACCATCCATCCAAAAATAACCGCTATCAGATGCAACCAGCCGAGTATTAGATTGATAAAATCGACCAAGCCTATCTCCTTAAGTGGTAAGTTTAGCAATGGTGGCTTCATCAACGAAGCATATGAACTCTGCGGAAAGTTATAAGCGCGTAATGGATTACTACGCATACGTAGCTAGAAACGACTTGGCGGTAGTTACCGCACAAACCGATGTAAAAGGCGATAGGTCGAAAAGACCTCATGAGCAGGTAGACCCTGCTCTTTACTTAAAGGTAGATGAGGTCACCGATGAGGACATAGTGGTTTCAGGGGCCAGGGCTCACACGACCCAAAGCATTGCAGTGGATCTCAGGCGCGTTGCACTGATAAACGCAGCTAGAAACTGTTATCTTATGCTTCCTCGGGAGATTCGAGTACTTCCTATTGCCGTATATGTAATTTGCTATTTCGTAAACTGTCGGTCTAGTATCGAACAACTCCTCCGGGTTTACTCCAGCTAACGGGTAGCCTGTTACATTTCTAACTACATCACCACACCCACCAGCGGTAGTCAGCCCACCCTCCGACAGAAGAGAGAAGACCTCAGGTACGTCCTCCATCCTTATCCAATGGAGCTGTATGTTCTGCCTATTCGCTATCTCCGCGTAACCCCTACCGAAGTGCTCCGATATCTCACCTATAACCCGTGCCTGCTCTGGTTTCAGAATTCCGTTTGGTATCTTTATTCTCATCATGAAGTACCCTAACCTCGGCTTGTCGTGATAAAGTCCCCACCATTGAAGCCTCACCATGTCTTCTTCCGCTACAGCCTCGTAACCTCTCTCCATCAGCTCTAGAACTTCGTCTAAGACGTCTAAAGGGGGAACTTCTCGGCCTTCATTCTCTCTAGGGTTTCGCCTTATTACTTCCTCGTAGCTAGGCTCGCTAGACATGGCTTTTTAAATCACCTGTTACTGTCCCCCTATTATCTTTATATAAATCTAATCCAATAGCACTCTTATTGTTATCAGGGTAGAGGCTCCAGTCTATTTAACCGAGGATGAAGAGAAGGTAGTTGAAGCAATAAAGAACATCTTTCCAAAATTCAATATTTCCTCCACCCAATATGAAGATTTGACAATACTCCATGGAGAAGGAAGCGGCCGCGAGCTTTTGGAGAAGCTACGTATGGTTATACGGTCGCGACGGATAAGAGCAGCTGCGCGTTCCTTCATGATGCAGAGAATAGACGATGGTATTCTTGTTTTTCTCTTAAATAAGCAAGCCGCCTCTGTGGGAAAAGTATCATTCTGCGAAAACGCGCAAGAAACCCCATTAGGCGCGATTAAGGTTACTATAAAGGGCGAAGGATTACGCGACTTGGTTGAGTGGCTTACAGAATAAGACTAATCTTCGGGATATGGGATGGAATAGCTCAGCAAATCCTCGGCTAGATAAGCATTAGAGAAAATGGTCCTTGCTTCTCTCACTAGTATCTCCGCATCCTCCTCATATCGGGGGCTTATGTGATATAAGTAAAGCATTTTAACGCCTGCCCGTGCAGCGACTTCAGCTGCTTGCCGCGCAGTAGAATGCCCATCTTCAACCGCTTTTTTAACCATATCATCATTAAACGTAGAATCGTGAATAAGAACATCAGCTTCTTGAGCAGCATTAATGATAGACTCGCATGGCCGCGTATCGCCTGTATAGACTATTTTCCTACCACGCCTACGCGGACCTACGGCCTCTTCAGGAGTTATAATCCGCCCACCATAATTGATCGACTGACCGCGCTGAAGCCTACCCCATAGAGGCCCCCGCGGGATGCCAAGCTTCTCCAAATACTCGACATTCATCTTGCCAGGCCTATCCCTCTCCTGAACTACATAACAATAACTCTCGATAACATGATCCGCTGGAACGCATCTAATGCTCAAACCTCTTCTCTCGATTGTGAGGAAGGGTGAGACTGTATGGACTCTGACTGGAAATGTTAAAGCACCTAGCCTATGCGATATTACAGTCTCTAGATATTCGGCCAATCCTCTGGGGCCGTAGATATCCACGGGCGCCTCGCGGTCTAGCATACCCATGGTGTATAGAAGGCCGGGGAGACCTAGGACGTGGTCGCCGTGCATATGGGTTATGAAGATTGTGAAGTTTTGTTTAAAGCCTAATCTACTCTTTATGAATTGGCGTTGTGTCCCCTCTCCGCAGTCGAATAACATTACTCCACCCGCGTAGCGTATTGCGGTAGCTGGAAGGCCGCGTGAGGTTGTTGGCATACCTCCCCCTGTTCCGAGGAAGACTAAGCGCATTTCAGTCATCGCTGTAACACCACAATCTCACGTGTCAGGCTCTTATGGACATAAACGCTGTAAGATTCCAATAAATTAAATCCAGACCTATCAGCCATGTCAGCTATTCCACTACCCCGCGGGTAGGCCATGACTATCTTGCCATCTCTAGCGAGTAGATAATCAACTTCTGATAGAAAGCGATTTATTAAATTGGTAAAAGATTTGCCTGGAATTGTGGAGGAGCGGCCATAAGGCGGGTCTGTTACTACGGCGTCAAATTCTGCTCTAAGAGGGGCTTTTCTTGCATCAGCTTGGATGATATTCTCACGACTAGGTATGTATGTGGATAGGTTAGTTAATGCGCCTCTGCATATCCATCCTTTGAGTTCAAGACCTATAGCTATATGGCCCATAAGCGCTGCCTCTATAAGTATAGAACCAGTCCCGGCAAAGGGGTCAAGTATCTTGTCATCTACACTGCCCACAGCCAGATTTACCATACATCTAGAGAGCTTGGGCTGCAAAGCAGATGGTATGGTGAATGGTCTTTTCCCAGCCCGCCTCTCATTAAACCCCTTTCCAACCAATACATTTTTCATCAGACCAATAACAAATGCATTAGGAGATACTATTACAGAGAAAATAAAATCGGGATTGGTAAGGTTTAGTTTTAATCCAACATTTTGAGCAAGTATGTTGGATGCGAGACGTTTTTCAATCTCCATGGAATCAACATCCACGCCTTCAATCCTAAATACGCGACATCTAAAACTTCGTCCATAAACTCCCGATGAAACCGAATCACCAATAACTACTTCATTAACGGCATTCTTAAACTCATTACTCCTGCCCCACGCTATAGCTATCCCAGAAAGTTTGGTGTATGCGGTCCGCTGCATTAGTTTATCTATTTTGTCTGGCGGGAGATTGGATAGCGCTATACGCTGGTCTAAAAGCGATGGCCTCTCTTTATGCGAGAGCATATTATGCAGGGCACATAACTCACCATAAGCGAGAGTTGGGTTTTCGCCTGATAATAAGAAAAATGATGAATAGCCCATTTGGCATCTTCATTATTCTCTCTTTACATGCTGGGCTATTAGTGAAGCTATATCAACTTCCGCATATCTGTTGGGTATTGTATTTGTAGCTACTAGCTTTTCCGCTCCAGCTTCTAGAAGTCTTTTATCAGCATCACCAACCATCAACGCATGGATGCAACTCACTACTATTCTCCCAGACCCGAGCTTCTTCAGAGTTTTTACAGTTTTAATAGCTGTCCCGCCAGTGCTTATAATATCATCCACAAACAAAACGTCCCTATCCTTAACATCTGCCTCAATGATTACTTTTACCTCTCCAGTATGTGTATTGCGCTCGCTACGCACTGGAGCAAAGTCCGTTCCTATTTCCTTAGCAGCTATAGATGCCATAGCCTCGCCTTTTTTACCAGGCGATATTATTAATGGGTCGCTTAAGCCTAGGTTATGTGTATATTTTGCCAGCAATCCTGTGGCGTCAAGATTTGCTACAGGTATTGGGGTGTGTTGAAGTATCCAGGGAGAGTGTATATTCACTGTAATTATCTCATCTATGCCAGCGTATTTAAACATCTTTAATATCGTCTCTATACTTATGGCTTCACCTTCGAGGAATCTCTTATCCTGTCTCGCGTATGCCATGTATGGAATTATAGCTACTATACGAGAGGCGCCCAGATTCTTCAGGTTATCCACCATGAGCAAGAGTTGCATTATATGCCTGTCCTGTGGTGGGTGAGTGCCCTGAACTATAGCTACTTCTCTTCCTTCCACGCTGCTCTCCAGCCTTAGATAAGACTCGCCATCAGGAAATAGCTTGAACTCCAGCTTTCCCAGCTCCAGCTGGGCTAGTCTGGCTATCGCCTCCCCAAGCTCGCGTGATGCTGGGCCAGGAATCAGAAGCACGAGAAACACCATAATAAGTACGAAAAGCCAAAATAAAGAGTATGAAGCTAAGGCTATTCTAGAATTATCTCAAGCCGCCTATTTCTCTTCCCCTTATTCTCCAGCTTGGCGAGTTTTATAGAACCTACTTCACGCGTGTTTTTTACATGTGTCCCGCCGTCAAGCTGGGCGTCAAAGCCAGCGATTTCTACTATACGTAGGACTGGCTCGTTTGGTATTAGGTCTGGCCTCACTCTTATAAGCCCGCTCATGGCCAGCGCTTCTTCACGGCTTACGAAACGGTAAACCACGTCTCTACCCTCTCCAACTATCTTATTCGCAAGTTCAATTATCTCTGCCGCCTTTTCTTTGTTGAGAGATTCAAGCGATATATCCATACGTGCTCTATCTCTATATATCTGGCTACCTGTTATCTGTACATCAGAACCATAAAGATGATAAACCGCACCACTGATTATATGGAGTGCTGTGTGATGCCGCATATGGGCGTAGCGCAGCTCCCAGTCTATAACCGCCCTAGCTATATCACCTACATCAGGTTTCTGGTCTGGAATAATATGGATAACTTTACCAGAGTCTTTAACTACTTCAGTAACTTCATATATAGAATCACCGACGACTAGTTTCCCCCTATCACTTGGCTGCCCTCCTCCGCGTGGATAGAAAATAGTCCTATCAAGAACTACTCCAGCGTCTAAGACTTCCATCACCTTGGCGTCAGCCTCGCGTAGGTAGCTGTCTTTAAGATAGATGAGCTCAGTCATATCCTACGCACACACGCCAACTCCGCTCTACGTGTTTCCTGAGAAAGCTTATATACGTTTTGCACTACTACTTGAATAGGGATGAGCGAAACAATCCAGAGAGAGCTTGAAGAGTTGAAGCTACCGATATGCGAGTCAACGTTGATGCCAGTCTTCGACGAATATACGTACATCCACCACAACGCAATAGATATCGGCGTCTTCAAATACATAGAGCGCGCGCCATAACAACATAGGGGTAACTAGGCTGCATGTCTTACGGCTACGACGAGTTCGAGTCAAAGGTCGGACAGTTTATCTATACAATGGTTATGTATGAACGTCTCAAGGAATATCTCTTAGAGAGGGTTAAAGGCAGGGGTAAGGTCTCTTTAAGGATAAACTTGGGAACAGATAAGTCTGGGAACACTGTATTCATGGATGTTATGCTTACTGCTGTGAAACCTCAGATGATAACGCCTTCAGTCGAGGAATCTAGGTGGAAGGGCCGTAAAACGCTGATTATGGTTTTAACTAATAGCGAAAATCTAAGTGGAGATTCGCGGCAGATGGCTGAAGAGATGGAGCGCCTGTTGCTGGAGAGCTTGCGGTGGTGGCATGGTTATTTTGGGGAGCGTGATAAGCTTAAGCTGGGTAGCTGGAAACCTGATGTTGTAATGATGCTTGATGCAGAGAGCGCCGAAGTGATAGCAGAAATACCAGTGGAGAGGATAGTAATTCCACCCAATAGGAGAGTAACGCTATCTCCTGAAAAACTGGAGAAGCTTTCGCAATACGTTGATTTACTCTCTCCCATAACTGTTAGAACTGCCGAATCAGGCTTCTATGAGCTTGTAACAGGCTATCCCCAGCTCGCTGTATATGTGGAGAAGCTAGGAGCAGATACCGTGAAGGCGCGCGTGCTGGATATAAGTGAAGAGGATGCTGAGAGAATATACGAGGCGTCATCCGCTACTATGAACAAGCTCGTGGAACTTCTCACATCATCTTAATAGCCATCCAACACAGCATAAACCACCATGGATATAAGCAGTAAAATCAGGCGAATACAGGGACTATTCGTGGAAAAGCCAGTTAATTTCTCATGGGTAAATGATAGAATTGCGGCAAGCGGCTTGCCAGCAGGGATTAAACATCTAACATGGCTTAAAAAACAAGGAATAACGGCTATACTGACGTTGACCGAAAAATCCCTAAATCTGGAAGATATACGTCGGCTGGATTTTGAATACCGTCATATCCCGATGCAAGACCTCAAACCTCCAACTGTTGAGAAATTAGTTGAGGCAAGCACTTTCATTCGTTTGATAACATCAAGAGGTGGCCGTGTTCTTGTTCATTGCGCCGCTGGACTTGGTAGGACAGGAACCGTTTTGGCAGCCTATTTTATGTTGGAGAATAATCTCAACCCAGAAGATGCGATAAGGTATGTGAGGCGTATTAGGCCAGGTTCTATTGAGGCTGGTCAAGAGAAGGCTTTATGGGAGCTTGATAAGCTTAGGAGAGCTGGCTCTTAATCTGGTCTGCCAGCTTCGGCCCTATAGTTGGTATGCGCGCCAGCTCCTCACGTGATGCGCGGCGTAGGTCGTCAAGTGTCTTGAAGCCGTGGTCATAGAGGTTTCTAGCCCTAACCCTGCCTATGCCGTGAAGCTTTGTTAAAAGGAGAAGTTCTTGCTTTACGCCATGCTCTAGTCTTCCTGAAAGAACCTCAAACGCCTTATGATATGGTGTGCGCTCCAAAATACGCGTAAGCTGGGAAGCAGCATAAGATATCCATGCGCATCTTTCTCTTAAAACTGCCAAATCACCAGGCTCGACTCTAAATCTCTCATACATTTCAGATTCGCTCATCTCCTCAATCCAGGCCTTCATAATATACACAAGCTTCATAGACTCCATAAACTCCTCATAACGCTCAGGCTCATCTAGGGGGTCTGGAATGTCAATGAGATAATCCTTATTGCTCTCTATGAATGTCTCCAAAAGAGCCTCCCCAACTTTAACAGCGGAGATTTGGGGTATGTCGGGAGTTGAGCAGATTACCTGAAGAAGAGTTACGTCATTTATCCCACTAGGCTCCTGGCCTGTTAGCTCGATTATTTTGACGGCAGTAAGCGGGTCTATATAGAGCTCCGATACCCTCTTTCCTAATCTAGTCGCCACTAGCGTCTCGCCGCTATCTGCTA
The DNA here is from genome assembly GCA_030059675.1 of Candidatus Pelearchaeum maunauluense. Lineage (GTDB taxonomy): Archaea > Thermoproteota > Nitrososphaeria_A > Caldarchaeales > Caldarchaeaceae > Pelearchaeum > Pelearchaeum maunauluense. The sequence continues at coordinate 183,697 of JANVYQ010000002.1, forward strand.
TGAATCCCGCCCTCGTTAAGAAATTTAGAGCTTGAATTATCCTCTCATACGCCCCATAGCTTCCGTACTGGAAGGAGAAGAGAGTTTTGGAGAAGAATCGTTTAAGTTCATCAACGCTACCAACAGCGTTTGACGCCACCAAAGCCAAGACATGAGTCCTAAGATGCCTCTCACTACCCAAGCGAGACCATATACGTTCAGGTTTCCCCAGTAGATACTTTTCGAAAATGAGACGCTTATCATCCTCTCTTCGCGCAATTGTTATCGCATATCCTACCGCGTCAAAACCAGGCCTCCCTGCCCTCCCACAAAACTGCTTATACTCTGTGACGCTTATCTGTCTCATCCCCTGCGCTATCTCATAACGCCAAAGTTCGGGTATTATCACGGTTCGTGCAGGGAGATTAACTCCAGCCGCGAGTGTGGGTGTTGCTGCAATTATCTTCAGCTTTCTCTCGCGAAATAATTTTTCTACAACTCGTCTATGTTGGTATCCCAGACCTGCATGATGGAACGAAGCGCCGCGCGAGATTATACGTGCAAGTCGTTCGGTGAAGCTCGACTTCTCGGTTTGCTCGGTTAATTCATGGACAGCTTCTCCGAGGGCTTGTATGTCTTCTTCTGTTAAGGTGTCAAGACGACGAGCTAAAGCGTCTGCTGCCTTCTCGGCATAAGACTCAGCTCTCTTTCTAGTCATTGCAAATATTATGGCCTGTCCTCCATCAATCACTGTTTTCAACGCTATCGCTATGGCTGGGTCATAGTCCAGCTGCTCAATCTCCATTACACCATCATCTACGAATTCTATCTCCCCTCCGTAGAATACGCCCTCACGCAACGGGACTGGACGCCATTCCATTTCTATTAGCTCCGAGTCAAGCCATTCGGATATCTCATCAGCGTTTCGCGCTGTGGCGCTTAAGGCTAGAAACTGGGCCTGTGGGATTGCGTCTATTAATCGTGTGAGCGTCATTTCGAGTGTTGGACCTCTATCAGGCTCTCCAAGTAGGTGAATCTCATCGGCCACCACCAGTGTAAGGTTGTTAATCCATGAGGCTCTATGGCGTATGAGGCTGTCAGCCTTTTCGTTGGTTGCTATTATAACATCATAGTTTGCCAGCCAGGGGTCTGAAGAATCATAATCGCCAGTACTGGCAGCTACGGTGAAGCCGTCTAGTTCTGTAAAGAAACGTCTAAACTCTTCAAGTTTTTCCGACGCTAGAGCACGTAGTGGTGTTAGGTAGATGCATTTACCGCCATTTCTGAGATGTTGGTACGCCGCCATCATTGCTATCAAGGTCTTACCAGACGCGGTGGGCGTGGCCACCATAATATTTCGCCTATCAAGAAGCCCGCGCTCTAGAGCCTCTGCCTGTGGTGGATAAAGAGACGATATACCAAATGACCTTAGCCTATCTCTAAGCTCTTCAGGCAGGCTTGCCTTCTCCAAGCTGAGAAACGAGCTACGCAACCTTATACGCACCAGTTCTTGGGGTATATATGCGCCCCTCAGTTATAAGACGTGTTAGTATTCTGCTAATCTCAGCTTCGGTGAGTCCTTCTCTGAGAAGCTCGTTTCGCAGTTCTTCATCGGCAGCATATCCATGCTCATTCTCAAATCGTTTGATAACGTCTATCACTAGCATCATCTTGTCTCGAACACTCTTGGGCTTGCCTGTCAGTATAACGTCAATATCTGGGCTTCCAGTTCCTATGTCTATCCCAACCTCAGAGAGGCTTCTCTTCATAAGAGCTATAGCTGCTTGAGCGTCTTCCTCGGTAGCTTGCTCGCGCAGAGCAGCTCGTGCTCTCGCCTCAGTCATCCTAATCAACGACTCAAACTGCCGTGCAGTAATGCTAACAGTAGAAGTCTTCTCATACATAGAGCGCATCTGAAGATAAAACTCCTCAAGCAGCCTCATGGCGGCAGGAGTGAGAACAGGCTCTATACGCTTTGCAAACGCTATATATTTCCTTAAGACTTCAGGCGGAATTGGCGGAGACACTACTGGAGCGCCTATTGAATGAAGCGCCGCTATATGCGACGAGATCTTCTTATCCTGGTCTGGACTGGGCTCATCGCGGAGAACAAAAATTAGGTCAAAACGCGAAAGTATAGTTATGGGAAGATTAACATTCTCGGTGAAGTTCCTATAGGGGTCGTATCTACCAAGCGCTGGGTTAGCCGCAGCTAATACAGCTGTTCTAGCATTAAGGGTAGCTACTATACCTCCTTTAGCTATGCTGACAGTTTGTTGCTGCATTGCTTCATGTATGGCCACACGGTCTTCAGGTCTCATCTTGTCAATTTCATCTATGGCGCATATTCCCATATCTGCCAAGACCATGGCCCCTGCCTCCAGGACCATGCCTCCATTCTTCTCGCGGACAACCGCAGCTGTCAAGCCAGCGGCAGTAGAACCTCTCCCAGACGTATAGAGCCCACGCGGCGCTATTGACGCTACATACTGCAGAAGCTGGCTTTTAGCAGTACCAGGGTCTCCTACTAGGAGTATGTTCATCTCACCCCTAACACGCAGCCCATCTCGGAATGTCTTCGTCTTTCCCCCCATGAGAAGGAGGAGAATAGCATCCTTAATGTGCTCCAAACCGTATATGGAAGGAGCTATAGAGTCTCTCAGCTTAATGTGTATATTCTTGTCGCGGGCCATCTCTCTGAACATACGCTCCTCTTCAGGAGTTATCTGAATAGCCTGCGGCTCCTTACTTGCAGCCTCTATGCTGATTGCATCAAGATATAGCTTGAAGGTTTTAAGTGGCTGGTCGCCAGTTCGCTCCTGAGCTGACTGGACAACACCCACAACTATAACCCTATCACCAGGCCTAACAACATCAACCAAATCACCGCGGGCGCGGACTTCTATTACGCGAGGAAGCTGGCCTGGAGGCAGGTCTTCTGGCTTCTCCTGAACACCAATAACCTGATAATCCTGATAATGCGACTCCTCTGGAACTAGTTCAAAACTAGGTTTTCTAGCTCTGCATGTGGCGTTTGTGCATCTATCAGGCTGTTTTAATCTATTGGCATCTTGTTCAACTCGATAGGTAGTTCCACAATATTTGCATCTAAAAAGCCCAGTCTTAAGTATGGGTTTTACCACAGAGGCACGCGCCACCAAGCCGTCTATCATTATTAGCTTTCTGAGATGCGCTGCGCGTATTTCTCTAATAGCTGTGACGCTAGGTATGCCTACTATCCTAGCGTGAAACTCATCAATGCTCGCCGCATACTGGGGGTCTTCTATCTGAAGCTGTTTAAAACAGGCTTTATCAAGAGCTGGTATATTACGTAATGGGTTATTTACTAGGTCGTTGGCGAATGTCTCGTCGTATGAGAGGAGGTCTGAGAACTCTACGGGTATACTCTTCTTTCCAGTCAGCGCTGCTTGCGCGAGTAGTTGTCTATACTTCTCCATCTTGAAGAATGCTACGAGTTTCTCATCAAGCGGTATAGGACGCTCCATCCACGCTCACCTTCTCAACCCATAACACCCCGTTCCCACTCTTCAACAAGACGTGAAACATAGTCGTAGAGAAGCTCCTCTTCAGGGGTTAGTTTCTTAACTACCTCACTCTTCATCTTCTTAACTGCAAACTGGATAATTTTAGCCATTCTAAGAGTCATAATGTCCCTCACCATATCTCTTATACGTTCATCTCCCGATATGCTGGCTGCTCGTTTAGATTCCATGTAGAAGTAGCGTGGAAGGGTCTGTAGTTCTAGTGGACTGTTCTTCTCCCGCCATTCCAACTGCATTAACTGTTGCAGTGAGGGGGGCTTATCAGCCCATTCTGCCACATTCATCTCCACGAGACGCTGGGCTAGCCACTGCTTGACGTATATGATGCTACCCTTCTTGACGTCTTCAAAAACCTGGCCCGAGACTATTAGTTTGGGGATATCGCGTGTGATGGTTATTCTTGTTGTTGAGTTTAGGTATTCCAGCCTTAGTTCCTCAAGCCTATCCCTTAAGCCTGTTGCCAGTAGGTCTTCAGAGCGTAACATGGCCTCTTAGGATGTTGCCGCGCTTCTGTGGTATTAAGTCTGACTTGGCCATGAGGAGGGATATAGCCATGTTATTAACGTGGAAAGCAGCGGGGCCACACCCTAGGCTTAAGGAGAGTCATGGAAAAGGTGTTAAAAGGAGGGTTTTTGGCTTGGGCTGGGGCAAACAAACCAACCACAAGAGAACCCAACAAGAACCGGCGATTAAGAATCCTAAACCATCATCATGAGAGAGGGGAAAACTATTATTCTTGAAATGAAAACCCAGCTATGCGGATAAGGTTTGAGAATAGGGATAGTTGGGGGAGGCGTTTCTGGAAGCTATCTAGCGTCTCTCTTAGATGAGAAACATAACGTAATAATATATGAGAGGCAGGAGTTTGAAAAATTCTATGCCGTATGTGCGTGGGGAACAAGTCTCCACGAGCTTAGGAGATTATCATCAAAAATAGGGCTTGACTTTGATGAGTACGTACTCTTTACTGGTAAGCGTATGATTGTCCAACTCCCAAATAGGGAGCTTGAGATACCCCTTAAGGGGTTATGCACATTTGATAAACGGCGATTTGTGATGGATATGCATAAAGGAAAGGAGATTGTTTACGGCAGAGCAATTGATAAAGCTCCGTCTGACAGGTATAATATCGTGATTGATGCTACAGGGTTTAATCGCGCGCTCCTACCCAAGATAAAGAAAGATTATTTCATACCGACGCTTGAGTATAGAGTTCGGTTTAACTCGCCGCCGTTTGACGATTTCATGGTACGGCCTCTCAAGGGGCTATGTGGCTATCTTTGGTTCTTCCCACTTGAGAATGGATACGCCCACGTGGGTGCTGGAGACTACTATAAGCGCCATGTGGATGTTCTTCGTGAGTTTATGCGCGAGCATGGCGGTGAAATAGTCAAGAAGATAGGTAGGCCCGTGCGCATAGCGCCGCCACACCTATGCCAGCCCATAATGGAGGGAAATGTTATAGGGGTGGGCGAGAGCATAGGCGTTGTCTATCCAGCCCTAGGAGAGGGGATAATCCCAGGAATGCAGTGCGCAGAGCTACTAGCGCGGCACATTGAAAGAGGAACACTCCAACAATACCCGTCGGAAGTTATCAAAAAGTTTGATGTTTATGAGAAGGTTTTCGAGTTCATAAGGAAGAAGATTAAGGGAGAGTTTAGCTGGTTAAAAGACTTCAATCTCGTCCTTAGCGCCTTTTTGCATATGAAGCTGGCCGAAGATAGGTATGGCATGAAGATACGGCTTAGAGATTGGCTTAATGTGGTTAGAAGCTAGCCGAATGGGCGGTTAAGGTTTATTTATAGGCTGAATCAAGCGCAGACAAGGTGATTGGTCCTAGGTGTCGCCAAGCTTGTATGTAGAATATGCGGTGCAGAATACCCGCCAACGCTAAGGAACGTGTGCGACAAGTGCCTAGGGGCAGTTGATGTTATATACGAAGAACCACACGAAAATCTCAAAAATCTGCTCTCAACACGCACGGCACGCGGGGTATGGCGTTATAAGGAACTTTTACCCATAACAAGGGAAGAGCATATAGTAGACATAGGTGCTGGAGGCTCGCCGCTCATCCGCGCTGAGGAGCTGGGTAGAAGGATAGGAATCCGGAAACTCCTAATCAAGAATGATACGATAAATCCGAGCTTCTCTTTTAAGGATAGACCATCTTCAGTAGCGGTTTCAAAGGCGCGTGAATTCAACCTACCAGCGGTGGGCTGCGCATCAACGGGTAATTTAGCCTCAGCAACTTCCGCACATGCATCGGCAGCAAATATTCCTTGTATAGTCCTAATGCCTGATACAGTCGAGCTTCCCAAAATACGACAAGCATCAATGTATGGCTCACACATAATCCTAGTGGACGGAACATACGACGACACTAACCGACTAGCTTACTTACTAACTGAGAGGACGCGTATAGGAATGGTGAATGTGAATCTAAGACCATACTACGTAGAGGGCTCTAAGACTATGATGTTTGAGATAGTTGAGCAGCTTGGCTGGAGGGCTCCTGAGAATATAATAATACCTATGGCCAGCGGCGCGCTGTTAGGTGCTCTGCATAAAGCTCTACGCGAGCTAGAGGGATTCAACATCCTGGACGATATTAACACGGTCTTTCATGGTGTCCAGCCCGTGGGCTGCGCTCCCATAAGCGATGCTTATGCGCGGAATGCTGAAGAGGTCATTCCAGTCAAGACACCTAACACCATAGTGAAGAGTCTTGCTATAGGAAGTCCAGGAGACGGAGAATATGCTCTAGGAATAGTGCGTAAGACAGGCGGAACATGCCAAGCCATAAGCGACAAAGACACTGTGGAGGCTGTTCACCTACTATGCCAGACTACTGGAATATATGCTGAGCCTGGCGGAGCTATCACGGTCGCTGCAGCCAAAAAAATGCGTGAAGAAGGCATATTGGATGCGGGGGATGAGGTGGTATGCTGCGTAACAGGCGCTGGCTATAAGGCTGACGAACTCATAGAACCGCGTGGCAAGACATATGCGGTGAAGCCGAAGATATCAGAAGTGCTACAGAGATTAAGCGCAGAGCTGCCAGTAATAGCCAGTGCATGACTACTGTCGCTGATAAAGTTGCCTCAACAACTTTACAGCGTCAACAAACTTCGTCGAGGTTAATTGGAGCCCTTCAGATTCGCTTAACTCCCTTACAATTGACTGCTCTAAAATTGCGTAGCCCGGCCCGAAGATTGTACGTAAAGCTTGTGAGAAAATTTCAGGCTTGTCAGGTATTTCGCCCCGCCTAACTCCAAAACTATTTTCAAGATGAAAGTATAACGCTCTCGTACCATTCTCGCCTAGAACCGATAATGCCCTATCTACGGCGTCTTGGACTATTCTTCTTAGTATATCATGGTCTTTGCTTATGTTGCTACACCACTGGTGTTAGTCTCAGCTTGGGGAATCCTTCGGAATAGTCGTAGTAATCATACATTAGTGGGGATGGTGGCTTCGCCGTATATACGACCATAGCGCCCTCAACCTACTTAACGCATAAATGCATATCACACATGTCTGATATCTTGTCCTTTATCTCACTAGACGCCCTTGAACCAAATACGACTACATCATCATCTTCGCGTACCCTAATAATCATCTCTGAGATTTCCTTCATAATTTCATCACTCGGATAAATGTGCTCCAGCTTATCTACTCCCAACAATAAGAAACAAGGTTTCCTCCCATTCTTGCGAAGCTCTTGAATAGCACCACGTAGATTTTCCATACTCTTTTTAAATGATGAACGGTCGAGTTTGAAATATTCCTTATCCTGTATATGTTCTCCGAAAATTCCTGTCTTTTGCCTCTCTTTTATATCTCGCTCATTAAGGTATGGTTTTATTGATTCGTTGATATATTGAGGTCTAACACCCCCAAAAGGTATTGCCACAACGCCTCCATCCTGAGCCAGCATATTCATCCTAATCTGCGCCAGAATGAAGAAATGCCATTCGGTGGGAGCGGTCTTACCTATCTCAAAAAATACTGCAGAACCCCCCTTTTTTAATCCGCCAGCGAGAAGTGCGTCAAAGTCTTCGCTTCCTGTCGAGTAATGTGTAGTTGTATGGGATATTGGCTTAAACTGTGATGGTTGTATCTTTTTTAGATTTTCTTCCTGGATGGGCTTGAATACTGTGAATCTCCCCCCATAAAGCGTAAAGAGCCTTCTACGCCTTGCTATGGCCTGTCCTCGGATTTTCTCTACATAAATCTTCCTAGCTCGCCTATTCTCAAACTCTTCATCACGAAGCTCTATAACCGCATCAACCAAATAATCCGCGGCTGTTATGTCTGGATTCTCGCTTACTATAACTAGTGTAGAATCGCTTGACTCAACTATTGCGGCAAGTGTCTTCTCTACACGAAGCCTCTCTTTCTCGTCAAGCTCCCGTGTTAGAGCATCAAGCGAATCCAAAACAATGAGAGGCAGCCTCAGTCTATGCACAGCTTCAATAACCTTAGAAACTATATCAGAGACAGTACCTAGCCTGAGGTCTTCAAACGATACCTTGATAGCCTCAGCTAGATACTCCTGAACGGCACTCCTCTCCACAAGCTCTCTAATATGGGGGAAGTGCTGGCCGAGCTTAATCTCAGACACACGCGTAGATATGAACAACCCGCCTTTAGCAGCCTTAAGAAGCTATACAGCAAGAGTAGTCTTACCAGTCCCAGGCTCCCCCTTAATGATTATCGTCTTAATATTAGGGTCGATTAAGTCACCAATTCTAAACTCATTAACTAAATGCCATTCCTTACCAACGCTCACTAACAAAAACCACAAAACACAAACTTAAATCATTTATCATGCAAACATAGAAAGTACTAAGATATTGCTCAGAGCTCAAGATCTAGATCATAGCTCCTCTCAGCCTGGTCAGACTCATCATCGCATTATAGAAAATGCTAAATTGTGTTTTAAATTTATCGTCGTTGGAAGCTGTGTAATACTCAACAACGTGTCTGAGGTAGGTTTTATGTAGGAGATTTTCGTTTGTTGTGATGTGAGTTTTGAGACTATACGCGTAGAGGATAGAGGAAGCATTAGGTACGTCGTGTTGAATAGGCCAGAGTCCTTCAACGCCTTTACTACCGAGATGCGTTATGAGCTGTTAGAAGCGTTTAGGGCGTCTGAGCTTGATGAAGGTATTCGCGTGATTGTCATAACGGGGGCTGGAAAGGCTTTTGCAAGCGGTGAAGATCTGAAGGAGCTGTGGGGTCTGTATAAGGCTGGTAAGCGTCCCGATTTTAAGAAGATGCTTGAAGAGGAATACCATCCATTACTGGTTGCTCTTCGGAGGTCGCGGAAGCCGTTTATCGCTGCAATAAACGGCGCTGCTGCTGGTGCTGGGTTAAGCTTGGCGTTAGCGTGCGACTATAGAGTAGCATCTGAAAACGCTACCTTTACTACTGCGTTCATACGCGTAGGGTTAATACCTGATACTGGGGCGAATTACTTCTTACCGAGGCTCGTGGGGCTGGCTAAGGCTCTAGAGCTCTGCCTTCTAAGCCCCCGCCTAACAGCTCAAGAAGCTCTCAATATAGGGCTGGTCAATAAAGTAGTTCCTGCTGGTGATTTTGAGAAGGCAGTAGAGGAGACTGCTCTAATGTTTGCCGAACTACCTCCCCTAGCTGTGGGATATATTAAAGAGGCAATAAACGCAAGCCTGAGCCAAACGTTGGAGGATGCGCTTAAGCTTGAGGCAGAGCTCCAAGATAGGGCTGGAAGAAGCGAGGATCACCTAGAAGGGGTTAGGGCTTTCATAGAAAAACGTAAACCAAGCTTCAAGGGGAGGTAGATAGCTCGGCAAGCTTAGCCTCAACAGGTGTGAAGTCCCCCGTCAAAACCTCATAGTGTATATCATCTCCAATCTTCCTTACCACAACACCGCACCAACATAAAAATTCTAAATGTGATATAGTCTCCAGCAGGGCAAGCCATTTATCAAGCGCAGAGAGAGTGTCAAAATGGCCGCGTGACCACTTTATTTGACGCGCCACTTCTGTTATCTTTGATTCACCCGATAGTAGCGCTTCAAGAGTTTGCCTAAGCCGCTCATTATGGTGGTGATAAAGCTCTCCGATTCTACTTTCGGCGGAACTGAAAGGCTCGCCGTGGGAGGGAATAACTATCGATGGCCGTATGCGCTTAACCATTGTAAGCGAAGCCAGATAATCCCTCAGGGGATTATAGCCCTTTATAGGATAAAACGGCACGTTAGATGTCTCTTCGGGGAGAAGATGGTCTCCTGAGATAAGCGCCCCATTATCATTATTGTACAGACAAACATGTCCTGGAGTATGTCCTGGAGTGTGAATTATTCTCCAAATACCGCTTATGCTTTCTATTGATAGTCCTTCGTTAATCAGCTGGTTAGGTCTTGGTATATTTTTACGCTCTTGCGATATAATCTTCAAAACCTTATCCATAATAATATCCTGCACACCTAACAGTCTAAGCCATGAAACTCCTTCTTCGGAAACAGCTCTTGATAAGGCGTTTATAACCTCCATCTCCCTCCGATGCATCATGACGCTAGGGGAGAAACGTGCAATAACCTGGTTAACGCCGCCATAATGGTCGTAATGTATATGGGTTATTATTAGTCGGCTTATCCTGATACTGTTTCCCAACTCATCATGAATTGTTGAAAGCAACTCGCGTGATGTGCTGTGAAATCCAGCGTCAACCATGGTATATTCGTCATTTTTATTCTGTATTAGGAAGACATTTACATGGCCAATCCCGCCCTCGGAATAATCTATCCTAATCCTATAAAGCCCGTCAAATATCGTGGAGAATCTGCTCATATACTCCTCGGCGTTATGTAGCGTTATTACCTTGGTATTTTAGTGCTACCCCCCCTCACTTTCAATCACCTCTCCATACTTAATTCCAGTCTTGAAACACTTAGAATTTGGATAATGAGGCTATTCAAAGACGAGGAGAGGTTATCCCCTGAATATGTTCCGAGCAAACTACCTCATAGAGAGAAGGAATTTTCAATTCTCAAGTGATTCTTCTCCTCACTCATAAGTGGAAAGACGCAGTATAGTGTGCGTGCCGTGATTACAGGCTCCGTTGGAACTGGAAAGACTTCGCTAGCTAAATTATGCGGCCAAGGAGTAGAGCTGGAAGCAAGAAAAAACAGAAGAACAGTACATTACATACACATAAACTGCAGGATTAACCGTTCTCTATACTCGGTTCTTAGGAGGCTGGGCGAGGTTATAAACGCGCCACTACCCAAACGCGGCTTCTCAGATGAAGAGGTTATGCATTCTCTGCTTAAGTATCTTTCAAGGAGCAACACATACGTAATTCTGGGATTGGATGAGGTGGAGGTTCTATTCTCAGAAGAAGGGGCTGAGCCTTTCTATTTCCTCTCACGTATAGGTGAGGAAACCGCCGAATCCGCCTCGTTCGAAAATTGCAGTGCCGACACTCGAGATTTTCCCCCCTTCCCATGACTAGGGCAAGGTTTCTAACCGAAACTTGTATATTGAACAATTTGGCGAGCGCGGTGGCAACCGCTAGAGCCAGCTGAGTCCCGGATCCTAATCCAACATGCTCAGGAATTGTCTGTTTGACATTAATGGAAACTTTAGCTTCTACATGATACTTTTCGAGGAATCTGCTCCACCCATAAGCTGCTCCGCCACACCCCCTCCCCCATCTCGGATAGGCCGTCATGCACTCAAATTCCTCCGCTTGCTGCTGTCCGCTTTGTAAGGCGAAGTAATATTCATCCGCCACATACGTCGGGTGCAGCTCACCTATCCTTCGGCATCTGGCGATGATGATCTTCTTGGCAGCGGGTTTGACGCCGAACTCATCGCGAATCTGTTCAAGGACAGTCCATGCAGACCTCGGGCGGAGGAATGGGACTCTGCCTCTTTCCTTTTCCCATTCCTCCCTTTCGGTCGCTTTTTCCTTCTTCCTTTCTTTCTCCTTCTCCTTTTCAGGCTCTAACTCCTCTAAGCCGACCTTCTTGATGAACTTCTTTGGTACCAGCTCCATCCCCACATCCTTTCCACAGGTTGAGCACTTGACCCAGCCACGCCTCGAACTGTGGTAAAGGAACTCAGTCACTGGCTGTCCACAGCTCGGACACTCAAAAGTTTCTTGTTCCGGACTCTCCTTCTCTTTTACTTCTTCTATATCCAACATTTTTGACACTTCACTTAAGTTCCGACTTGAGTGGACTTAAAGTTATTCTTGGTTATAGTTAAGTGTGGACGCGCATAAGCCGACATTGTCGCTTCGCTTCTCTGGGTGAGGACTACCAAGATTTCTTTTGCCACGATTTTATCCTGGGCCTGTTATCGCTTATCCCGCCTGTCTTAGTAGAGGTATTGCATACTCTAGGGCTAGTTTGAGGGTTTCCTTCCTAGATTTCGTTATGGTCTTCTTCGCGTGGTTCTTGTCTACGTATTCTTCTCCTGTTAGGAGTAGGTGCCATATGGCTGTGAGTAACTTCCTTGCCGTGGCAACTATCGCTATCTTGTGTCCTCTTCTCCCTCTCATTCTTAGGTAGAATTGTCTGATCTGACTGTTTCTCGCCTTGATGGCTACCGTTGCACATTGGACCGTTATCCTTCTGATCCATTTGTTTCTTCTCTTTGTGATGTGTCCAGACCTTGCTTTTTCCCGACTGATTGGTATGTTAATGGTGCTAATCCTGACCATGAGGCTACCTGCTTATCGTTCTTGAAGCGTTTCGGGTCTCCTATCTCCGCTATCACTACTGATGCTGAGACCTCCCCTAATCCAGGCACCTTGCACAATCTCTCAACGTCTTTCTCGTTTATGGTCTCCGCTATTTTCGAGTTGAGCTGCCTGATCTACTCCTCAAGCCTGTTCACGTTTTCCAGGCACGTCTTCAGCTCTATTATGTCTGCCTCTCCTAGAACTCCTAGGATTGATGCCTTCACTTCTTCATCTTCAGCCTTTTGGAACCGTACTTCTCTATCACCTCGTCTATGTCTTCTCCTTCATCAGCACGCGTGCGCGCGCTTCCTCCGTCTTGACTGTTGTTACGAGTAGGTCTCTGTACACGTCCATTCCGAATACGCGTTCCATTTCAAGTTCACCCCTATTTACGGTTTGGAGGGCGCCCTCTCATTTAGACATCTTGCCACTCAGGCTCTGCGGCCTATTCATCCTTGAGCGTCGGGCGCGCTACTCGTTGCTTCTGGAGCTTCTACAAGGTCACCTACCGATGGAATGGTCAATAACATGAATAGGAGGGATGCTTTGATTAAGTTACGAATTATCTCTCTCCCACGTTTGATTTGGACCGCTTCCAATCAGATCGTGCACGCTAAAACTTCCTACGCTTGCACATCACCATCCTCTCACGCGTTCTCACCAATCTGACTTCGTTATTGCTGCATGTATCTTCCCTCTTAGGGAGCTATGCTTGAAATAAGCCCTGTATTCCCGCAAGACCGAACGTCCTGAGCGACATCAACCTCACAAAAAGATATAAAACACGACTGGGGATGTAAAATATGTGAGATAGATGGCTTACAAAAAAACGAAAAGAACGCAAATAAGGAAGTATTCGCTCGCTGCACTGATAGAATCCCGAAGCACCTGGAAGATTATCCATAATTGTTATACTCGCGACCCTGAAGTATTAGATAGGCTTGACGTCCAAACACGAAGCAGCCTACTGGGCACTGCGGTGCATCTCAGCGAATATAGCTACTAACAGCTCTTGGATATAATAAGGTATCGTGCCAACGAAGCTCTTTACCTTGGAGTACTTGCTGAAGAGACACTGGAGTTTTTAGCCGATGTATCTGCTGAGCGGGGAGACGCTAGGTATGCTATAGACCTACTCTGGCGCTCAGGAAAATTCGCCGAAGCCGACAATTCTGAGAAAATAACTCCAGAACATGTTCGGCGAGCTATCGCTAGTGTATATCCAACCATAAGACGAGAGAATCTTTCATATCTATCTCGTGATGAAGCGCTTATTCTACTTGCATGCGCAAAAACGCTAAGTAGCAATAGAGCATATACAACGTCAGCCGAGATTTTTGACATATACAAACTGGTATGCGAAGAGAAGGGGGTTGTCCCAAAGGGGTACACGTGGTTCTGGGAAACTCTACAAAAGCTTCAGTACTTAGGTTTTCTAAGTATAAGAGTTAGAAGCGAGGGCTCACGTGGGGGGAAGGAAATCTCATATCTCCCTGCCTGGAATACCTGCCCCCCTACTAGAAGCTGAGCTCTCTAAAGCCATTAACACGAGCAACAAACCTTAGAGCTACTTCTTACTTGACTTCAAGCCGCTTGCTAAATAGCTGACCTCACTCTTATCAAAGTCGAAGAACTTTGCTATACCCCGTGCTTTAGCTCCATTATGAGAGAAGATAAACGATATGAATGGTAGGATTTCGCGCCATGCTTTGCTAGTAGAAAGATGACACCTGGCCGCTATTTTCGCAGCGATACGTTCGCGCATCTCCCTCTCGTTGCGTGTGTTGCTCATGAATCGTATCTTGGACGGGAAACTGAACTTGGCAAATTTGGTTGGAGCTTTATGCCTGGCCGCTGCCATGCCAGTAGTTATAAGAGGGGTGACGTACTTCATCAACCCCCATCGCTGAAGCCGTGCTGTACGTTGAAGATGCATATCTGCACGGGCAAGCCGCTCTAAGGCTTCCGCCAATGCATCTATATCAGGTATCTGCTCTGGAGCATTATCAAACACCCATTGATAAAAAGACTGCAAATCCATGTTAAGTCCTTCCAACGCTAGTCGTCCATCGCGTATGCTCTTGGCGTTGAACGCCGCGGCAAGTGCGGAGAATATCTCACGGTCACGTAATCTATATCCTAAAGCATTCAATGTTTCGCGGCTTACGGCTCCTGTGGCCGCGATAGCTTGTAGGTCGTTTATAGCTGAGCGTAGATCTCCATTACTCCTATCTGCTATCTCTTTTAGTACTTCGTCAGAACATTTAAGACCTTCCGCAGTACATATCTTTTTCAAATGACTGACTATCGTAGCTTTATGTATCCTCTTAAACTCTATCAGCTGAGCCTTTTCGCGAAGTCCAGCTAACCGCTGGTCCCATGGATTATTAGCTACTAAAACTATCGGCACGCGTGTGTTGGTTATCACTTTGGATAATGCGGATACTCCTCCAACATCCTCTTTCCCCGCCAATCCATCAACCTCATCCACTAGTATTATTCGTTTCCTCAGCCCAGTGATTGTTGCTTGCTGTGAGGCTAGGCCTACAATTTGCTCGACTTTTTCAGCTGTTCTGAAGTCGCTTGCATTAACCTCAACCACGTCTAGGCCGTTCTCATTTGCATACGCCAAAACAAGCGAGGTTTTTCCAACTCCGGCGGGGCCGTAAAGAAGTGCAGCTTTCTTAGATGGTTTGCCAGCACTCCACTGTTTAGCCCAAGCTAGGAAAGACTCTATAGCCTCCTTATTCCCAACGACCTCGGATACTCGTTTCGGTCTGTATTTTTCCGTCCAGGGAATCATCTCGTTTTCCGCATCTTCTTAGCCAGCTTAGATACCAGAGCTAATATCTGTATCTCTGGTGTTCCGCCTTCAGCTATCCTGAAGTCGGCCTCACCTAATGCGTCAAGTATCTCAACCTTATCTTCTTCCGATATGTCAAGTTGGCCGATTTCACGGTATATTGCTGTGAGGAGGTCGCTTGGCGCAACACCTTGTAAGTATAGAAGCTCGCGAAGCAAGTCGCGTGCTTCGCTTATCTTGCCTGACAGCCCCAGCTCAAGCAACCGCCTAACCTCCCCACGGCTAACATAGCCTATTACCTGATAAACCGTCTTCTCATCCACATCACGTGATATTGAGACCGCTGCTTGGAGTATGTTTATTGACTTCCGCATATCCCCCTCTGAAAAGTCGTAAATCGCCTCCAAAGCGGCTGATGAAATGTTAAGCCCCTCGTTTTTAGCGATTTTACCCAAATGCTCTATTACCTTATCTCTGGGAAGAGGCCTGAATCTAAGTACTGCGCATCTTGACTGTATGGGCTCTATAATCCTATTGCTATAGTTAGCCACTAGGATAAACCTGCATGTGGCCGAGAATTGCTCCATCGTTCTTCTAAAAGCATGCTGAGCGTCGTCTGTCAGCTGGTCGCTCTCATCCAGTAGTAGAATTCTAAACCCTATAGGGCCGAATGGAACTGAGCGTGCATACATTTTCACCTTCTCTCTGATTGTCTGGATTCCGCGTTCGTCTGATGCGTTAATCTCAACGAAGAGCCCCTCGGTTAGGTAGTTAGGACCGTATAACTCGCGGGCGAATGCGTGGGCTGAAGCAGTTTTCCCAGTACCTGGTGGGCCTGCGAAGAGCATATGTGGAACCTGCCTTGTTTGGAGGATATTCTTCAAAGCTCTTACGACTTCTTCCTGGTCAACCATCTCATCAAGCGTCTTGGGTCTATATTTCTCTATCCAGGGAAGCTCGCCCACGAGCCGTTCTTCAACTGCCATGGATTATCACCAAATATTCAGTCCTGCCTGCATAAAGGTATTCATATATGTAGCAGAGTCTTCGTCTGATCTGTGAGCTTCTCCAAGACATACTCCAGCGATATGCCCTTGAGTCTAGCTATCCATTCAGCGGACACACGTATGTTCTTGGGATGATTTACTTCTCCACGTTCTGGCGCCAGTACTGGGGCATCGCTCTCAAGTAATAGATTCTCAAGCGGTAACCGTTTAACTAGTTTTTGCTTCTGTTCAGACCTAGCTATAGAGGGAGGTATTGAGAAGAAGTACCCCTTAGCTGCTCCTCTCTCTGCATGTGAGGGCTTTCCATCAAAAGCGTGCATAATTACCTGCTCTGCCTCATGCTCTATCAACATATCAATAGCATACTTCCCAGCGCTCCGCGAGTGTATTATCAGTGGGATATCAATCTCCTTGCTGAGGTTTATAAACTCGGCAAAGACAATACGCTGAAGCTCACGGTCTTCACGCTTTCCGAAATAATAATCAAGACCAACCTCACCTATTAACACTACCTTATCCTTATTTCTCCTTATAAGCTCGATGACTTGCTCATAGCCTTCTAGCTCATAAGGCTCTATACCTAACGATGGATAAACATACTGGCAGTCTGATATCGAGAGAACGCGACGGCAATCATCTGGCCCTATGCCTGAAGTGATTATAGCATCAACCCCCGCTTCGCGCGACTCCCTTAAAACCGCATCCGGCCTGCTTGCTAGAGGCTCCTCAGTAAGATGGCAGTGAACGTCTATCATATCCGCCTTTCCTGGTAGTTGGTGAATTATTTAGGTTATACAAAAATAGTGTTTCAGATGCAATATGCTTGGCGACCGTGGTTGGATGATGCTGCGCTATCCTGTGTTTGTGGCTCTAAGATAGACTCGGCCGACGACCTAAAGAAAGTCGAGGAAAACGAGGGGGAGATTGTTTTCAGATGTCGTAATAATAGTGCATGTAGGCTTGAGGAGGTATGTAGAATACGACCAGCCGAGGGGGATTTTGAAGTTTTATACTCACCTATGTTTAGTGATTGGAATCTACTACACCTTGGCCGTGAGCGGCTTCTTAGCGAGTTGAGGCGTCTTGCCTATAAAATCGTTAAGGAAACGATTAGGGAGGGAAATGTTTTAAGGATACGTGTAAAGATAATGGGGAGATGATGGGAAATGCCGTATGAGTATAAAGGTGTTAAGATAAGTTGGCTTGGGCATGACTCATTTAGAATAACCGATACAAAAATAATCTACATAGACCCCTACACCATTAAAGGTGGCGCAACGGCGGACATCGTGCTAATAACGCATGACCATTTTGACCATCTAAGCATAGAAGATATCAACAAGATAGCTGGTGCGAATACCTTGGTGGTGGCTAGTGAGCCATGCTCCAATAAGCTTGGAAGGGTTAAGGCGCGGGATGTGCGTATTGTTAAGCCAGGCGATAAGCTGGTAGCTGATGATGTGGAGATAGAAGCTGTCAGGGCGTATAACGTGAATAAATTTAGAGAGCCTGGCGTGGTCTTCCACCCCCGCGAGGCTGGGGGAGTGGGTTATATAATCACGGTGAAGGGTGTTAGAATATACCATGCGGGAGACAGCGACCTCATACCTGAGATGAGAGGGCTCAAGCCAGATATTGCGCTACTACCCGTAAGCGGTACATACGTCATGACCGCTGAAGAAGCCGCGAGGGCTGCTGAGGAGCTTGAAACAAAAATTGCCATACCCATGCATTATGGCGCTATAGTTGGCAGTAAAAAGGATGCGGAAACCTTCAAAAACTTGGCTAAATGTGAAGTAGTAATACTTGAGAAGGAGGAATAGTCTGAGACATGCAGCAGAAGGTCTGCCAACATGACTTTACATACCATGGAGCGCTTAACTTCTTTAAGAATAAAGAACTGATTGCTGTTGTTGATTCCTGGAGATGTAGGAGATGTGGCGTTCTACGACTTGGGAGGAGAGGTCCAGAGGTCTTACTATCCTCTGAGGGTATGTATCCAGATATAGAGCCTGGAAAAGAATGGGTTGTTTTTCTCTGCCTAGCTGGAGAAGAGCCAATAATAGAGGTTTATCAGATGAGTCCTGGTGATGAAATACCACATACTTGCGACACCTATCCACGTGAGTCGGTTTTGGTCTTAGATGAAGATTTCAGCCTACGATTAGGTAAGGGCGGTGGTAAGCCGAGCAAGCATTTTGCATACAAGTTTTCTAGAATAGTCAAGGGTTATATAGAGATGGGAAGCACGCCTCCAGAAGTCGTAACACTGACGCGCGGAGAATAGAGATAATGCATTATTCTTGTTCTGGAATGCGTGAATAATGCTCATGAATTATCCGCCACTCCCCATTCTCACGCGCAAGGACGACGGTGCAGCGTGATGTTATAGATAGTGGCCTACCCTCAAATGTATATCCATAAACATATACCCCACCATATTTTAAAAGAAAAGTTACTACAGCAACATCGCCTAGGACTTTAACCTCTATGTCGCTCATTTGATATGTAAAATCCACAAGCTCGCTGTAAAGGCTGCCTTTCAGTTTTACGGCTTCATCTCGCTCTTGGATTCTATATGGTGGTAGGTCACTGAAGCGTGTGTAATGCGTGCTGTGAAGCTTCCTAAAGGTCTCTATATCCCCCTCTTTACCCGCTTCAAACACCCGCCTAACCACACCCAATATTTCTTCAGCGCTCATCTTTAGCACCTGCCATAACAAGGTCTCCAGCAATTATCTTTAGTTGAAGCTCAACCTCAAGATTAAGTAGTTGTTCTTCATTAAATCCTGATGAAGATAAAATACGTGAAGACTCTTCTGAAAGTTTCACATTAACATTAGGCCCTCCCACGCTTTGAAAGAGAAGTCCATCAAACTCTATTGATGAACTTCCTACTCGTGCCCTCCCCTTAAAGAATGTGAGAGGGCCGTCTGTCTCTCTCCAATATATTTCTATATCGCTAACCTCCATGCTATTGTGTTGGCGTGTGAGTCATACTAAAAAGTATTGAGCTTCAACAACGCTTATGAATGACCACGATACAAACTTGCGAGGTTCTAAGACATGAGCTATCTTATACCCGAATTAGCCAGCCTACTAAAGATAAGACGCATAGCATGGATAATTCGCGTATTCATTATAGTAATATTATATGTGTTGGTTGCATTCTTGGCATGGGCTATCCTCAGCAGGTTCATAGATAGCTTTATCACTGTTCCATTAGCTCTGTTTTCGTCGGCCATGCTCTATATCATAATAAAGATTTTAGTGAAAAGAGAAATTATTTGAGTTCATTTGTTAAGGCTTCAATAAGCTCTCTTATAGCGTCGCGTTTAGGATGTTTGGCAGTGGCCATCCTAAGCCACGAAGTAAGATGATTTCTCACACGCTCAAGGAATCCTCTCACATCTTTTTGAATACCCTTAAGAGCCTGCGCGGGTACTGCCTCCAGCTTTATAGACGCTATCGAGGTCTGCATAAATGGTCCGAACTCGTCGCGTGAGACTTTTACGGCAAGAACTCTACCATTCTCAAGCATGTATGTTATCCCAGCTAGGCTGGAGAATTCAATACCCCACTCAATACCTGGCGGCGAGAAAGGTAGAAGCGCTGTGAGCATTCTAATAATATTTTCCTCGCTGGGCTCGTTGAGTGCTTTCCTATATGCAGATAAAAGCTCCTCTATCTCCTTACTAACTACCATAACTAACCCACATCCAAGCCCTGCTTTAAGCCCTCCGCAATAACATCAACAAGTCTATCTATATCACTACGGTTGTTATAGAAATGAGCAGAAACTCTAACGAGTCCTGGTCTGGCAGATACAATAATGCCCCGCTTCTGCAAGAGTTCGCCTAAGGCGCGTGGTCTGGAATGCCTGAAAGCTACTGTTCCAGAAAGACGCTTAGAGACATCTATAATATCTAAGCCAAGGTCGTTGAGATGTTCTTCACAATATAAAGCGAGTTCTCTAATATGGTTATGCTTTGCGTGTTGGTCAAAGGATAGGTGGTAGTTTAGAGATTCGCGCATGCCAACTACGCTAAGACTTGACCAGCTTCCCAGCTCTAGTCGTGAAGCATCAGGGGCGGGCTGTGGTGTCCTTATGTCAAACTCCTCATCAAAGAGCGGTACACCGTCTAGCATTCGGCGTATAACAGAATCGCTCACACCCATCCAGCCCATATAGGCAGGCTCCATCTCTCCCAGCAACTCTTCGGAGATGTAGATAAACGCAATACCTGGAGGTCCGTTAAGCCATTTGTAGCTACCGCAAAACACCGCATCAAGCCCTAGTTTCTTAACATCCAGCGGTATTACGCCAGCGGCGTGGAATACGTCAGAAACCATAAGAGCACCATGTCTATGCGCCACCTCAGCTAGTCTTCTCAAGTCGTGAGTATAGCCTGTGAGCCATGAAACATAGTCTATGGAAACTATACGCGTTGAGTCGTCAATTAGGGATTCTATAGAATCTTCGCGGTCTTCAGCTATCCTAACCTCGCTGATTATTCCACGCCGCCGCGCAGCCTGCCATATGTGGATTCCAGTCGGGAAGTTATGAGCTGACACAACCACATTATCGCCACGCTTAAGACCTAGGCTATAAGCAAACACGGCCAATGCTGTTGAAACGTTAGGTGCCGTTGCCACTTCCTCAAACTTCGCACCTACAAGACACGCGAATAGCTTTCTACACTCCACAACAGATTCAAGAACATAATCCCAGTTCTCCCCCTCTTCAAAATATTCACTCAGAAATCTTCCTATAGCCTGCGCCGTTCTTCGTGGAAGAAGACCTGTAGAGGCGCTGTCCAGATAAGCATATTTCTTAAGAGGTGGGAAGTCGTTGCGTGTAGCTTCCGCAATACTCATGGCCAGTTACTACAAAAATAGTAAATAATAGAGTTTATGATTAGGGCTACTCTTCTTCAACAGTAGTTCTACTTTGTTCGCGTAAGAATGTCAATAGATAGTTGGGTCCCCCTATTCCTTTTCCAGTTGCGCCGCTGGCTTTCCAGCCGACAAAGGTTTGAGCTCCTGGCCATGCGCCAGTGGTTGCGCCACCCTTCCTGTTGGCATAAACAACACCGAACTGTATATTCTTCATGAAGTAGTCTATCTCGCTCTTATCTTCAGAGAATATACCAGCTGTAAGCCCATACTCCGTATTATTAGCCTCCTTCAAAGCCTCCTCTAGACTGCTAAACTCATCAACAAGCAATATGGGTAGGAAAAGTTCTTGCTTAAAGAGCTGATGGTCCCTCTTTAACCCTGTGATTATCGTTGGCTGGACATAGTATCCCTTATCATATTCACCACCACTCAGAGCCTCACCGCCATACAGTATCTCGCCACCATCACGCTTAGCCATCTCAATATACTTCTTAAAATTCTCAAAAGCCCTCTTATTCACCACAGGCCCCATAAAAACATCCCTCCTCCGCGGATCGCCAATCTTCAGAGCGCTCGTCTCTCTAACCAACTCTTCGAGAAATCTAGATTTAATATTCTTATGTACGTAGAGCCTTGAAGTGGCTGAGCATTTTTGTCCATCATAGCCGAAGGCTGCTCTGATGACTCCCAAAACTGCTTTTTTCAAATCAGCTTTCTCAGTCACAATAGTCGGGTTCTTACTGCCCATCTCGAGTAGAATCGGCTTAGGATAAGGCTGGGATGAGGTAAATCTCCTGTAGAGACGCATCCCCACATCTCTAGAGCCCGTGAATGCTATGCCAGCAACATCAGGATTCGTGACTACCTCATCCTCAAAGACATCACCAGGACCTGTTACGTAGTTTATCGCTCCCACATCAACTCCAGCGTCTCGAAAGATTTGGTACAGCATAAGGCCAGATAGAGGTGCCTCGCTTGTGGGCTTGAATACCACAGTATTCCCTGTTAGTATGGCTCCTTGTATCATACCGTTAGCCAGCATGAATGGGAAGTTGAAAGGTGAAATCACAACCCACACACCATAAGGGAGAGCAACCATCTTACATTTCTCACCTGGGCCGCCTGGTCCCATATCCTTCTCATAGCCATTATTCTCCTCCATTATGTTAGCATAGTATCTAAGAGCGTCAACAGCCTCCCAACATTCAGCCAGCGCTTCCATCCTATTCTTACCAACCTCATAAGTTATCACAGCAGCTATCTCAAACTTCCTCTCATCTATCAGCTCAGCCGCTCGCCTGATTATTCTTACCCTCTCTCTCCAACTCCTACAGGACCAGGACTCGAAAGCTCTCTTAGCCTCTTCAATAGCTTTCTTTATATGCTCCCTGCCTCCACGCTGGAAATATCCAACAAGTATTGACGTGTCTATAGGGCTTCTATCCTCGAATTCCCCCTCCTCCGAGAAGACCTCCTTACCGCCTATGTACATAGGATAGTGTTTTCCAAAATACTTGTCCTTCACAACTTCTAGAGCCTTTTCATACGCGGAGTGAAGGCTTTCGTCGGCAAATAATGAGACGTATGTTATCTTTCTCTCGCTTGACATGCCGCTCACCGTATTGGAGATTAAGGGCTGATTAAAGGTTTTACTTTAATATCTGTTGTGCTGTTGAATATTTTATAATTCCTTAGCGAGCTACTACTTCACACATGAACGATGTCGAGCGTCTAGTCAGGAGATTATTTCCAAATGATTTTACTGATAGAGAACGTGCAATTTTCGAAGCTGGTATAGCGCTTGGCTCTATCGCGCATACTTTGGCTGGCATCCCAATATCCCGCTCAAGAAATCTGCAAGAACAATTTTGCAGAGCGTTAAGTGGTTGTTTCCTGCTTCAGCCATATAGGAAGCGCGTTAAGATACGGTTTAGAGGTGTGAAGAAAGCCAAGAGACACGAATACGATTACGAAACAGTGTCCCCTGACAAGCTTGACATAATCGTTGAGACGCAGTACGGCGATACGATAGTCAGAGCACGCATGCGTTATATCGAGAGACTTGCGTATCCAGTTATGTATGTGGAGAAGGTGAAGGATAGATAGCTAGTTGCTGAATATTCTATCACGCAACTCATCCATCAAACCATACTCAACAGACGATAGCCGCTCATAAAACTCTCTTTGTTCCCGCGAGAGTGGGGTGGGGAGTTGTATTCTTAGCCTAACCTCAAGGTCGCCGCGTCCTCCATCTATTCTGGGCATTCCTTTACCGCGGATGATTAGAGGCTTGTGATAGTTGTTTGGTGAGAGCTTTACATCAACCGCTCCGTCTAATGTTTTGAGTTTAACAACCCTGCCTGTCGCCACCTCGCTTGGAGAGACTGGTAGTTCAACTATAAGCTTATCACCATCGCGTCTAAAGACTTTATGCGGAATCATTCTAACCCTAATTCTCAAATCGCCCCTAACTCCTGTTGAGGGGTCTAGCATCCCACGGCCACGTAACGTGATTATATGCCCCTCGTCAACACCGCGGGGAATCGTAAAGGTTACTCTTTCTATAATTTCAAGTACTCCAGAGCCTCTGCAATTACCGCATTTCTTTCTTATAACCTGGCCAGCGCCATTACAGTTTTCGCATGGTGTTACTGTAGTGAAATATGCAAAGGCTACTTGCCTATGTGAGACTCTCTGACCTGAGCCGCCGCATGTTGGGCATTTCTCAACCCATCCAGGCTCAGCTCCAGAGCCGCCGCAACGATGGCAGGGAACACGCATAGGTACGTGGATTGTCTTCTCACAGCCGTGAAACGCCTCCTCCAGCGAGACCTCCACCTCAACCAACGTTGCAGTAGGCTCGCGTTTAGCTCTGCCAAAACCACCGAAAAAGCGCTCAAAGAAAGATTCAAAATCACCAAAACCAAGGTCGCGAAAAATCTCCTCAAAATCAAACCTCGTTGTCCTGAAAATATCTTCCTGACTATACTGGCCATGAAGACCCGCCTTGCCATACATATCATATAATCGGCGCTTTTCATCATCTGAAAGAACGGCATACGCCTCGCTTATCTTCTTAAACATCTCCTCCGCTTCTGGAGACTTATTACGGTCTGGATGATACTTGAGAGCTAGCCTCCTATACGCTCTCTTAATCTCCTCTTTGGTAGCATTACGTGGCACGCCTAAGATTTCATAGTAATCCTCACTATCGTAGGACAAGGCTTCCATCTCCGAAAGTGCGATGGTTATTTAAAGACTTTCAAAAATAATGCGAAGTGGATATTTAGCCTAGGTTTTGTCTTCCCCTTCTTTCTTCCCTTCGCCTTCCTTCCCACTTTGCCCATATATTGTTGTTCCTATCTTTTGGGCGGATTTTCTGAGCTTCTCCATCTTCTCTTTGATGGCTTGTATATCACTTCCTTTTAGGGCTTCTCGAAGCTCCCTAGCCGCTTCCTCAACTTCTTGTTTAACTTCTGCTGGAGCTTTATCACCAAATTCCGTGAGAGCTTTCTCTGCTGTGTAGAGTAGCGCGTCTGCCTCATTACGTAATTCTGCTTCTTGACGCTTCTTCCTATCCTGCTCGGCAAACTGCTCAGCCTCGCGCACCATACGCTCAACCTCTTCACGCGATAGCCTATGTGGCGCTGTTATCTTAACACTAACATCCTTCCCTGTCCCAAGGTCCTTCGCGGTAACTGTTAGTATTCCATCAGCATTTATGTCAAACGTCACTTCTATCTTCGGAACACCACGTGGCGCTGGAGGTATTCCACTAAGAGTAAATCTACCCAGGGATATGTTGTCGGCGGCCATCTGCCTCTCCCCCTGTAGTACATGAATCTCAACGCTGGTTTGGAAGTCTGCTGCAGTTGTAAATATTTGGCTACGCCTTACTGGTATCGTGGTATTCCTCTCAATTATAGGTGTAAATATTCCGCCGAGTGTCTCAACGCCTAAAGTGAGTGGGACAACATCTAGGAGAACTATTTCCCTATCCTTCATCTCTCCGCTGAGTATTGCTGCTTGTATAGCAGCACCCATGGCAACGCATTCCATCGGATCTATCCCGCGCTCAGGTTCTTTCCCCATGACGCTCTTTATGAACTCGCGTATTATGGGCATCCGGGTTGGCCCACCCACTAGTATTATCTTATCTATGTCCTCCGGCTTCATCTTAGCGTCTTGGAGAGCCTGCATCATAGGGCCGCGGCAGCGCTCCACGATGGGTCTAACAAGCTCCTCAAGCGTGGCGCGTGTAAGCCGCATATAGAGATGCTTAGGGCCTGAGGAGTCATAAGCTATGTATGGTAGGTTTATCTCCGTCTCCGTGGTGCTTGAGAGCTCTATCTTAGCCCTCTCCGCAGCCTCAGCTATCCTATTCATAGCCGAGGCATCTTTACGGAGGTCTATCCCACTCTCCTGCTTATACCTATCAACGATGTAATTTATTAGAGCGCGGTCCATGTCTGTTCCGCCCAGCTGCGTGTCCCCTGATGTGGCTTTTACCTCAAAGACACCCTGCCCAAACTCCATTATTGTTATGTCCAGCGTCCCACCACCTAAGTCAAAGACCATTATGCGCATTTCTTTATCCTGTTTATCAAGCCCATACGCCAAAGCTGCTGCTGTAGGCTCGTTGATTATCCTTACTACCTCAAGCCCAGCTATCTTTCCAGCATCCTTAGTGGCTTGTCTCTGGTTGTCGTTAAAGTATGCGGGTACTGTAATTACTGCCTTCTTAACCTCCTCACCCAAGAAAGCCTCGGCGTCCTTCTTGATTTTCTGAAGAAGAAATGCTGATAGTTGCTCAGGAGCGTATTCTTTGCCGTATATCTTATAACGGTAGTCTGTTCCCATCTTACGTTTCCACGCTGTTACAGTGCCCTCTGGGTTGAGTATTGCTTGTCTTCTCGCAGGCTCGCCGACCAGTAGCTCTCCTTCTTTGGTGAAAGCAACATATGAAGGGAATGCCTTACCATATAATGTGACGCCTTCCGTTGATGGTATTATTGTTGGTCTCCCACCTATCACCACAGCTGCGGCGGAGTTGCTAGTCCCTAGGTCTATTCCGATTATTTTCTCAGCCATACCAAACCACCGTTAAACTAGGCAAACAGGAAGCACAACCTTATTGTAATTTGCCAGCCTGGATAAGTTATGCGCTGCTCTAAGATTAAAAGATTACGTGCCATCTCGCCGTCTCCTCGCAACTTTCACTTTAGGCGTCTTAAGAAGCCTATCTGCCAGCATATAGCCATGCTCTATCTCCTCCACCACAACACCATCCTCCGCGTCTTCACGCTCCTCAAAGGCCACGGCCTCGTGCATGAAGGGGTCAAAAGGCTTACCCACAACCTCCATACGCTTAATCCCCTCAGACTCTAGTAGAGATTCTGCCTGTCTAAGGATTAGACGCAGCCCATCCGCTAATACAAATGGATTATCAGTGTTGGGAAGGCTCTCAACGGCTCGTCGTAAATCTTCATAGATAGCTATGAACTTGCGCATTACCCTCTCTATCGCGCCAAGCCTCGCCCGCTCCATCTCGCGTTCCATTAGCTTCCTCATGTTTTCGATTTCCGCTTGCAAGTAGAGGAGACGCTCACGTAACTCGCTGTTCTCCTCCTCCAACTTTTTTATTCTCTCCTCAGTAGGCTGTTCTTCAGACGACAAAGCCGGCGCTAATAGAGGCGCTGCGTAGGCTTTATTAAAGTATTAACCACCATAATACCTAGCTTTGAAATTCAGCGTCGCGTTTGAGGCGGAAGAGCCGCATCTATATTTTGAGCCAATACGATTGGCGCGGCTAGGCGGTTTATGGTCTGTTCAAATCTATGAACACCTGCCATACAGCCCAGCATGGCCTATGGTTTTTCATATAGCGTCAACATGCGACGCCATAAGACTAGGACCAGTGACTGTTCCAGTCTTCCTCTACAGTCCAGAGCAGCTATCCCGCTATGTGCGTTTGTTGCTTAAGATAGCTACGCGAGGTGTGGTCTTAGGAATATCAAGGGGCGCGTTCGCAGAAACGTTGGGATATAAGGTTGATAGAAGCCGAGAACGTGTAGTTTTGTTTATCAGAAGGCTGGGAGAACTTCTTAAAGATATACTTGCTGAAAATAGGCTGGTAATATATGTGGGGACATCAGGTCCTAAGCTGGCTTACGAGGCTGCCTCCATACCCTATGTGAATGGAATCGTGGTGGATAGTCTATGGAACGAGAAATACGCCGAGAAGATGCGTAAGATAATTGATGAATCATGCATCGAGGCTGGCAGAGACCCTCGTGAGGTTGAGTTGGTTGCTCGGCCATATATGGTTATTGATAACGATATAGCTTTGGCAGGTGAGATTTCCAAGCATATTCTAAAGATAGTGGGCAAGTCCAAATTATTGGAGGAAGCGGGGATTGCTGATAAAAAGCCAGGCGAATTTAGCAGTATGGAGCAATTTAAGCGGGTTTATGGGAAACTAATAGCGTGTGGGGATAGGGGGACTCTATTGGAAGGGTCTAAAGCCTTAGGAAGGGCTGGCGTGAATCATATAGTCTTTGGGATACCTCGGATGAGGATGGCATCAAGATACGTGACTGAAGTAGTCTCGTTAGCCGCTTCGTGGTAATCTAAAAATACCATTGTAGTATTCTAGAAAGACGAATCCCCCTAGCCTGAGATAACAATATATCAATCTAATAGAGGGTTTTAATTAGCGGAGAGAATGCCAGCAACCCCTACCGACGGTGCAGACAGGATTCTTATCCTAGTCGTTGACCGAGACGACGACCTAGGGGTTAAGGCACATGTTAAGAGCCCAGTAATAGGCCGTGAGGCTAACCTTGAAGCTGCTATGAAGCTGGCCCTAGCAGACCCAGAAGATTCCGACGCCAACACAATCTTCTCTGCTGTGAAGCTGTATGATGAGATGAAGAATACTCATAAGTCAGGTGTAATAGAGATAGCCACGGTAACAGGGGACCCGCGTGAAGGTGTGGAGGCGGACTTAAAAATCTCCAACGAGCTGAGAGAGATTCTTCAAAGATTTCCAGCAAATAAATGTGTATTCGTGAGTGATGGCGCCACAGACGCGCTTGTCACACCTATTGTAGGCTCTCAAGTGAGCATAGTATCTGTTAAGCGTGTTATCGTGAGGCAGAGTCAGAGCATTGAGCAGGCTTGGCTGCTGCTGAGTCGTTATCTAAGACTCGCTACGACAGACCCGCGTTATACCAAGATTTTCTTGGGAGTACCTGGGATTTTTATCGCAGCAATAGGGCTTCTATACGCTCTTGGTCTTGCCAACCTCCCTGCCATACTCCTTACAGTGGGCATAATTCTAATCTCGAGGGGCTTTGGATTAGACCAGGTTATACTGCGTTCTGTAAAAAACTTCAGCAAGCTCTCTCAGATGGCTTCCATAGCGCAGATGAGGCTTTATGCATCGCTTGCGGCTTTGGCGGTTTTCTTGATAGCTATTTATACAGGTACGGCAGCAGCTTTGGAGCGGCTTCAGGCGCTTAATCCAACAGAAGCGCAACTTAGGGATGCGGCTTACATACTCTCAGTTTTTCCAAAACTTCTCGGTGCTTTCATAGTAGTTAGCATAGACTTCATAACGGTCAGCGTGTTGCTAGTAGTAATCTCAAACCTACTTTACTACCTATTCATAAGACACCCAAGATTTTGGAGAACCATACAGGCTGGAGTCGCCTCAATATGGCTATGGGCTCTGCTTAAACGAGCTGGAATACTTCTGGAGATGGAGACTATACCATCACCAACAGACCCGGTTGTTATACTCTTCTTACTCACTGGAGTATTTGGGGTTTTCACACTAGCTATAACCTTCGCGCTTACGCGGACATTGCAGCGAATATATTCAAAGCAGTTTAGACGTCCTAGGCTGGTGAAGTGAGTATGCTCCGCACTCTTCTCCGCGCTCTTGGTAATTATTGGCTTTATGAGAAGTGGCTATACGCGCAGGTTAGGAAAAAACCTTTGCCAAGGCATGTGGCTCTGATATTGGATGGAAACAGGCGTTGGGCGCGGAAACGCGGCTGGCCTCCCTGGGTTGGGCATAGAGTGGGCGCAGACAAAGTTGAGGAGGTGCTAAACTATATCTACGAACTGGGCATAGAGACAGTAACATTATACGTACTCTCAACCGAGAACCTTAAGCGGCAATCGGAGGAGGTTAGAGAGCTTCTAAACCTAATAAAAGAACGCGCAGACGAACTCAGGAGAAATCCGCGCATACATCGCAATCAGGTTAGGGTGCGTGTAATAGGCAGAATTCATCTCCTACCCAGCGACGTGAGACGCTCCCTCAGGATGCTTGAGGAAGCAACAGCAAACTACTCAAAGCATTTTCTCAATATAGCGGTAGCGTATGGTGGGAGAGCCGAGATAGTGGATGCGGTAAGGATGATAGCGGAGAAGGCTAAACAGGGACTTCTAAACGTTCAATCCATAGATGAAAAGACCATAGAACAACATCTATACACCTATGGCCTGCCACAGCCAAACCCCGAGCTAATCATAAGAACTTCGGGAGAAGAGCGTATAAGTAACTTCTTCCTCTGGCAGTCGGCGTATAGCGAGTTTGTCTTCCAAGATGTTTATTGGCCTGATTTTAGAAAGATAGACCTGCTTAGAGCTATTAGGACGTTCCAGCAGAGGGAGAGGCGTATGGGGATTTAGGACGTTATCGCATCGCTTAACTCTACTATTGGCTTAAGCCCTTCACGCCTAACCATGTACATATCCTCAACCTTCACGCCAAACCTTCCAGGGAGATATACTGCTGGCTCTAGTGTTATGACCGCGCCCTCAGGTATCAAGTCGCGGCTGTAGGGGGATATTAGCGGCGGTTCGTGATGCTCAAGCCCTATACCGTGGCCTTGAACGTTGCTGGAGCTATCTTCAAACCCAGCCTCGCGGAGGACTGAGCGCATGTTTTCATCTACGGCGAGGCTTGAAGTCCACGAAGTAGCCGACTCCACGCCACGTTGCCTGGCTTTTAACACCGCCTCATATACACGCTGCACATCGCTGGGAGGCCTTCCACCCACGTAGAATGTTCGGCAGAGGTCAGAGAGATAACCACCAACGGCTACACCCAAATCCACGACTACCAGCTCACCCTCGCGTACAGTCTCGTCTATAGCTGTATTATCTGGAAGAGCTGTTCTACTTCCATTCTTTATGATTGGGCCGAAGGCTAGGCTATCCGCACCCTGCCTAAACGCCTCCTCCGCTATGGCAGCCTTAATCTCGCGCGTCGTAGTTCCTACAGTGAGAAATTCTCTCACGAACTCTAGAGTTACTGCGGCTATCTCGCAAGCTTTCCTGAGTAGTTCCATCTCCTCCTCGCCCTTTATCTGACGTAAACGCCAAATCAGCTCGCTTGCGGATGTTAGTAATAGGTTGGGAGATTTGGAGACTATGTCGCGGTAGCCTTCCGCCGAGAGGAAGTCATACCCAACAGCGGCTCTCCTGCCCCCCAGAGCCTCAAAAACCTCCTGCATAGGGTCTCGTTTAGGTGAGGTAACCACAACCTGCACACTGCTGGAGGCTTCATTCTCGGCCCTCTCCCTATAGACTGGGTGAACTCGCAGCTCGGCGCTGCCATCAGAAGAGACTAGCAGCGCTCCCCCGCCTCCGAATCCAGTGAAGTAAAGTATGTTGGATGGCTTGAGGAGGAGTAGAATATCTATAGAATTCTCTATCAGAAGCTCAGACAAGCGCGAAATTCTCTCATCATAGTTGAAACGTCCAACCATGAGTAGCTTCCAGAAAGAATAAGGGATGATAGCGTAAGATATATGATTGTTGCTCATCACAGTATAACGGATGGACTTTTCGAATATCACGAGCTGGGGCAAGGATAAATATGGCTTGACAACATCTTCCTAGTCCGTAATCATGGTTTACATCACTCGGATAACGGTGCAGGGGTTTAAGTCATTTGGGTCTAGGAAGACCGTTATCCGCTTAGGTCCAGGGCTCACCGTCATCACAGGCCCTAATGGAGGGGGGAAATCCAGCGTTATAGATGCTATAAAGTTCGCTCTAGGCGAGCTGAGCGCTCATAATCTTAGGGTCGGCCGCTTCTCGGAGCTTCTCCACGATTCGCCAGCCGAGGGGAAGCTTCAATCCGCGCGTGTCACGCTCACGCTGGACAATAGGGATAGAGTGCTCCCTGTTGATGCTGATGAGGTAACCCTTACGCGGCGTCTTGTCGCATCTGGGGAGAGCGAGTACCTACTGAACGGCAGACAGGTCTCACGCTCCGAGATACTCGCAATACTTTCCGCGGCCAACATCAGGCCTGACGGGCTGAACATAGTTACACAGGGCTCTGTCGTGGGTCTTGCCGAGATGAACAGCAACGAGTTGCGGCAGGTCGTGGAGGATGTGGCGGGGATAGCAGAGTATAAGCGGAAGCGGGAAGATGCTAATGAGCAGCTTGAGATAGCTGAGAAGAACCTAGCTATAGCCAAGGCAAGCACAGGTGAGGTTAGGAATAGGGTTAAGCAGCTTGAGCGCGAGAGAAATCAACTACTCAGACGTCTCCTGTGTGAGAGGGAAGCGAACAAGCTAAGGTCGGCTGAACTCAGGCGCGAGCATCATAGATTGGCAGAGTCTCTCAAGAATGTGGATGAGGAAGTCTCTAAGATTGTTGAGGAGCTAGACTCAGTGCGGAGTCTTCGTGAGTCCCTGTTTTCAAGACGGAGCGAGATAGAGTCAGCTATAGCAGCCCTTGAGGAGGAGCTTAGGAGACGGAAAGGAGAGATGAGTGATGTTGAGGAGAGGATACAGGAGCTTAGGAACATATCAACAAGACTGGGCGCTCAGCTTTCCAGCTTAGAAGGTGCTCTCACGCAGCTAAACGCCATGGAAGGCTCAATCCATGGGAGGGATGAGCAGCTTAAGCAGGCAATACACGAGCAAGAGGCTGAGAAAGCGAGACTGGAAGAGCTAATCCCAGCTATCAGGGAAGAACTCACAGAACATAATATACGCATAGAAGCCTTAGCCTCAACGCTTACTGAGAAGAGGAAAGAATTAACAGAGAAAGAGAAACATCTGGCCGAGCTTATGCAAGAGCTACGCCGCTTTAACGTACGCGAAGACGGGAGGCTCTTGCTATTGGAAGATTTGGAGAGACGGCTTAGCGAGGTAGGTGAAGAGAAAAAGCGCGTTGAACAGGCTTTAGAGGAGGCAGAGCGGAAACTGAAAGAATTTGAGGTTAAGGTTAATGAGCTAAAGGAACAGGAGAAGACGTTATCTCTCAGTCTTGAAGGGCGTGAGAAAAACCATGAACAAATACTCTCGCGTTTAGCTAAGTTGGCTGAACGTTATGAAACATTAAATCAGCTCCGTGCCGAGCTTAATGCACTTATCTCAGCCATAAACTCATTTTACGAATCATCAAAACACGAGAATGGTAGCAGCAGGCTTAAGACACTACGCCAGATTCTAGATATTCCAGAGGAGGATACGGCTCTAGTCTCTGCAATACTTGATGGGTGGATGTATTCTGTGGTCTGTAGGACTGTTGAGGAGGCGGTCAGCCTAGCTAAGCTCGCGGCTAAGGAGGGGCTGCCCCTTAAAGCCATACCGCTAAACGATAAGCAAGACGCGCATGAGGTCGCTAAACGGGTATTCGGGGACTTTGAAGTTGTGGATACTGTTGATGAGCTGTTGAGGAGACGCGGCTCTAGGGTTGTCTCCCGTGATGGTGTTGTAATGTTTGAGGATGGGCGTGTGAGTGTGGCTGGGTTGGAAGACGTTGCTGAAGCTTACCGCCGCGAAACTGGAAGGCTCAAGCAACTATTGGACGAGGTAGAGAAAGCACTCTCAAGAATTGCTGAGAAGCGAGGCACCTTACAGCAGGCCGCCGCCGATAATGAGCAACTAATCGAAGAATACAGGAGAAAGCTAAACGAAGTACGTGCTACTATACCCGCGCTTGAGGAACGTATCTCAACCACTAAGGCTCGTATAAACGAGTATGGGGAGCGTCTAAAGACGCTTAACGGGATGGAGCAGGATATACGCGGGCGTATAGCTGAGATAAACGAGTCGCGGCCTGTTATAGATGAGCGGCTGGCCGAGTTTAACACGCTGAACAGTGAGGTGCGGGAGCTTAGGTCGCTAGTGGAGAGGATGGAGAGGGAAGTGGAGGCTGCGCGTAATGAAGCTGACAAGGCCCAGAATAAGCTGCGCGAGCTGGAGCGTAGGATAGACAGGCTCGAAACAGGCATAGCCGCAAAGAGAGAGCAGCTCGAATCCATATCGCTGGAGCTGGAGCGTATAGAGTCGCAGAGGTCTGAGATACGTTCTAAGATTGAAGAGCTCAGGAGACAGATTACGGATAATGAGGAGGAGCTTAGTAGGGTGCTGGAAGAGCTGAAAGAGAAGAGAAACGCGGTAGTTGAATTGGAAGAGAGAATAGCAGAACATAGAGAACAGCTCAAGAATGTGAATGGAGAGCTTGAAAGAGTAGCATCTGAGGCAGAGGCACTTGATAAGCGTCTCAATATGCTTCAGATGGAGCGCGTTAGGTTGGAGACTCAGCTTAATGTTGTGCGGGAGAAGCTGGACAGTATGGGGGTATCGCCTGATGAGCCTCTAGAATATCCGTTGCAACAGGTGGCTGGAGATATTCTCCCAGCTTTAGAGCGCGAGCTGGAGGAGCTCTCAGCGATAAACCAGCTTGCCGCTACCCAGTATGAGGCGATAATCCCCAACTACAAGGTCAGGTCGGCTAGGATAAACGAACTGGAGCTGGAGCGGCAGCAAATAATAGAATTCATACGCTCCATAGACGCTGAGGAGACGGCAGCCTTCATGAGAACATTTGATAAGGTATCAGAGGCTTTTGGCTTCTTCTTCCACCAGATAACGGGCGGAGAAGCCTGGCTTAGGCTTGAAGACCCTGAAAACCCGCTCAAATCGGGCGTGGAGATGGTCGTGAAGTTCGTCGGCAAGCAGGCCAGGTCTTCCGCAGCAGTGAGCGGAGGCGAGAAATCAGTAGCGGCCACATCGCTCATACTAGCCCTCCAGGGAATGACCCCAGCAGAATTCTACATATTTGACGAGATAGACGCCCACCTAGACATAAACTACACAACACGCCTCGCGGCACTTCTCAAAGAGATGTCAAATAATAAACAGATAATCATAGTAACGTTGAAGGACGCTATAGCGGAGAAGGCTGACACGCTCTATGGCGTTTACATGAGAAACGGCGTTTCGTCTATAGTTAAGACAACGCTTGAGGAGGTCGTGGCTGTTGGCTAGTGAGGGAAGACTATCCTGGGTTGAGTCTCCATGGAAAATTCTTCTTGATGTAACTAGGCTTGATAAGATTAAGGTCTGGGAGGTTAAGCTGGCCCAGATTCTCCGCGAATTCTCCATGGCGCTTAAGAAGCAGGGATAGCCATACTCTCGGCGGCGACCATACATAGAATTAAGACGCAAAGGTTGTTGCAGCAGGATGAGCCGCCCACACCCAAGCCGAAGCCGGAGATGCTCATCCCTCCACCTATCCAGCTCCCCTTCAAACCAGAAGTAGTTACTACAACGCTTCAGGAGCTTGTTGAAGCATTGCAGGAAGCCCTCATACAGGCCGCCCAGGAGAAGGCCAAGACAACGCCTCCAGCGGTTCAGAAGAATAGAATAGCTTTAGCAGACTTCATAGTTAAGATAGAGAAAGAGCTGGGAGAGTTTATAGAGCATCTTATGCGTCTGCTGGAGGAGCGGGGCTCTATCTTGTTCAGCGAGTTGGTGCGGGGCAAGCCTAAGCTGGAGGCGGCCAAAATATTCATACTCCT
Organism: Candidatus Pelearchaeum maunauluense; assembly: GCA_030059675.1. Lineage (GTDB taxonomy): Archaea > Thermoproteota > Nitrososphaeria_A > Caldarchaeales > Caldarchaeaceae > Pelearchaeum > Pelearchaeum maunauluense. The sequence goes on from JANVYQ010000002.1 coordinate 218,526, forward strand.
ACTCTTCGCAGCCGCGCGTGGGTATGTTCTGCTCTTGCAACAGGACGAGTCATCTCCAGACCTCTTGATAGCTAGGGGGTGAGAAGCTGGCATGGCTGGTGGTGGGCTGGAGCCTAAGCTGATAGCCGAGGCAATACTATTCGCGGCTGATAGGCCTGTTGAGTTTAAGGTGTTGCAGAACGCTATGGGGATACGCTCACCCAGCAAAGCTAAAGCAATACTTGAGGAGCTTAAGGCTGAGTATGCTTCACAGCATAGAGCCATAGAAATAATAGAACTACGCGGTGGGCGCTTTTTCATGCGTCTCCGTCCAGACCTGCTAGAGCTGGCAAGACGCTACACAAGGAGGCAAGTCCTCACTTCGGGAGTGCTTAAAACCCTGGCTTTCGTAGCATATCACCAGCCCGTTCAACGCTCCACCGTAGTAGCTGTGCGGGGCAAAGACGCTTACAGGCAGCTCAAGATACTACTCGACCGAGGTTTTATAGAGACAGAGAAGTCGGGAAGAACCCAGCTCCTCAGAACTACGCAACTATTCGCAGATCTTTTCGGCGTTGAAAACACGCCATCGGCGATAAAAGGCGTAATCAGTAGGCTTCTTAAGGCAGAAGCCCAACAACCACCAACACGCGGCGAAAACATGGACGAAGCTCTAAAAGAGGGGCAGAAACAGGCTCCAGGCACGTAAGCTATAAAGCGTCGAAACACACCATACAGCGCTGGGCATGGTCCAGTGGCATGGTGATCTTCACAAGAGGAAGAGGACTGGTGGAATAAGGGTACCTCCGCGGAAAAAGAGGAGGTATGAGCGCGGAGGGGGGATTAACGTCGTATATCTCGGAGACCCTGATATAAGAGCGCGGAGAGCACGTGGAGGAAATATAAAGATAGCTGTAAGAGCCACAAAATACGCCAACGTAGCTGATGGAAGCGGCCGCGTTCAGAAGATGGAGATTATAAGGGTTGTCAAGAATCCTAGCAACCGCGACTACGATAGAAGAAAAGTCATTACACGCGGGACGATAATAGAGACACCCGCGGGCCAGGCTGTGGTAACCTCCAGGCCTGGGCAGGATGGTGTTGTCAACGCGGTGCTCATAGCCAAGTAGAGCTGTTTGTGGTGAAGAAGAGCTGATAAGACGTGATGGGCTGACGCTGTGGCCTGCGTATTTTGATAAGAGGCTACCGCGGGGTAGGGGCAGGCGGGTTCCAACAAAGCTGGCCATAGACAGCCCATCGACAACCACCATAGCAGAGGCGTGTAAGAAGCTAGGGCTTGAATACGAGATTAATGAAGGGGCGTATCCGAAGGCTTGGTGGAGAAAAACAGGATACATAGTTGTGAAGGTGCCTGAAGGTATGAGCAAAACCCAGCTAATCAGGCGTATTGCCGAGACTATGAGGAGGCAGAAATAACATGCCTAGAGTAAGTAGAAGGCTCTACTTGTTAGGAACCCTTATGCGAGTAAACGGGGATAAAGCTCTGGTAGCCGCGAAGAATATCCCGCGTCTTTCTGATAAGGTGGTTGATGCTAAAGCGCGGGAAATAGGCTACGTCTCTAATGTCTTCGGCCCCGTAAAGTCTCCCTTCGTGATAGTTAGACTGACGCGAAGCGTCTCCCTACGCGAAGGGGTAGAGGTTTATGGTATGAGGTGAGGATTTGAGCTGCCCCGAATGCGGAAGCAGTGACATAAGGCTGGACGAGGAGTCGGGAGACCTCTTCTGCGCAGCCTGCGGGTATATAGTTGAGCAACGCGTAGCAACGCTAAAGCCAGATTCCAGAGAGCTCCTGGGGGCTGGAGCGCGGGTAGGCCCACCTCTCACAAGCCGCCTCCATGACCAGGGGCTTGGCTCCTTCATCCCGCAAAGAAATGAGCGACTAGCTAAGCTTCAGACGGTAGTGGCTACAGATAGCCATGTGGAGCGGCTCATGACGCGACTCTTAGGGGAGCTTCACTGGTTGGCGAGCAGGCTTAAGGCTTCTGAAGATGTGGTTGAAATAGCCGCAAAATACTGTAGGCAGGCGATAGTTAAGCGCGTTGTGATTCGATGCTCGCGGGCAGCCGCTGCTGCCCTAATCTACATAGCCCTACGCGAGACTGGAATGATAAGACCGCTGCAAGAAGTAGCTTTAGCAGCCAACGCGCCGCTCAGGATGGTCTTCCGCAGCTATCGTAAGCTTGTGCTGGAGTTGGGTCTAAAACCACGGCAAGAGGAGATACCTTACATTGTTTCCCTCCTGCTGAAGCGGCTGGAGCTTCCACACATTCTTGAAGAGCGGGCCATTGAGATTGTGGAGCTGCTAAAGAAACGCGGCCTAGTGCAGGGAAGGAAGCCGCAGGCCATTTCCGCCGCAGCCGTATACATGGCTGCGCGAGGTTCGGAGCATCGCGTCCCCCTAGCTAGGGTAGCGGCGGTAGCTGGGATAAGCGAGCCGACGCTAAGAAGCATAATAAAAGTCCTCAGAAGCTCATAAGCCCAGCCGCGAAGGAGAGAGAAGCTCAGCATACTTATTTTCCCTACCCATCACAAGGTCTGCAATAACTGCGCCTGTGATGGCAGCCAGGGTAAGACCAAGCCTACAATGCCCAACAGCCACGTAGAGATTTTCAAAACCTTTTAGACGGCCCACTAATGGTATCGCGTCAGGACTACACGGCCTAGCCCCATACCACCTCTCAATAACCTCCAACTCCCCAAACTGAGCGATGTACTTTGCCGCGTTTCTCCTGAGATACTCAAACCTGCTCTCACGGGGTTTTATATCCATGTAAGATAGCTCAAAGAACCCCGTAGACCTGAGATTACCCTCTTCCGTCTGTGTTGCCGTAATATGATAATCTCCCAACACTAATGGTCTTTTTATACGCTTGTTTGTTGGTGCCAGCTTTATCGCGTAGCCATAGCCCGCCGCTATAGGGAGTTTAATATCCAACGAGGCCAGTAGAGCGGGGGAATGCGCTCCACATGCTACTATGAAGTTCTCAGACTTAACATACTCCTCCCCAACCTTGGCCGACACCACTCTTTCATTGGAATGTTCTAAGCGGGATACTTCCCCATCAATAATCTCTATACCTTTCTCCCCTACTATTCGCCGCATCTCCATAACTACTTTGGCTGGATTAGCCCACGCATCTTCCTCAAATAAAACCCCTCCCCTAATGTTCCGTGACAGTAGCGGTTCTTCCTCTATGCATTCTTCTCCCGAAAGTTCGCGTATTCTTGTTCCGAGAAGTTTAGCGTTTTCTCTGGCTTCCTCCAGCGTTTCGTCCAGCTTCTTTTTATCTTGGAAAACCTCCATAACTCCGCGCTGGTAGTATCCTACCTCTAGCTTCTCTTCCTTAACTACATGCTCAAACAGAGCTAGGCTATCTCTAGCCATCTCTTTTAATGTCTTTGCGTGGCTTAGTATCGTCGTGTGCCTGCGTATGAAGCGGTAAAGCCAGCCGCCTGGTAGTGATTCGCGGAGGAGGAAGGGGGTGGAGAGCTTGATGGGCGACTCTCTACCCAACTTCCAGCGTAGTAGTTGGAGCAGGCTCTCAGCCTCCGCTGTTGGAGAACCATATCCTGGGCAGACGAAGCCAGCATTACCCCACGAGGCCGCTCTACGCGGATCACCACCAGCTATAAGCGCTACTTGAAGCCCCTCTCTACGAAGCATATAGGCTGAAAAGAGGCCTATAACGCCGCCTCCCAGCACGGCGGCCTCAAACCGCGACATCGCATACCACGCGCGTGGACTCTATATTAAGGAGAGCGGTTAAATAGGGGAGCCTAGTAATCGGCCAAAACAACCAAGATACCTTTCGTGTAAAACTTTTAAACAAGCACACACTATACATGCATGGAAGCTAGCTAAACGAAAGTAGTTTGTGGTGATTGATAGACTTTGCCTGTCAAGATGACAAAGCTGGAGGAAAGAGCGATTAAGCTACTCATGAAGTATGAGGGAAAGGGGATACTGCAGTCCGAGCTATGGCATAAGCTGGGCGTAACGAGTCGCGAGGGCTCTAGGATAGGTATTAAGCTGGAGAAGAAGGGTGTGGTTAAGCGGGTACGGGAGTTTGCCAACGATAGATGGACTAGGAGGCTTGTCCCACTCATCAAGCAGATAGACGTGCAGGTTCTTAACGGCGTTCCCTGCCCCTCATGCATATACGATGGGGTATGCGGCCCCAACGGCGAGAAGTATTATGCTTCATGCCCGCTTATTGAGGAGTGGGTTTTAAAACACGCTGAGTGCAAAGAGAATGAGAACGATAGTAGGGAATAAATAGCCTTGTCTAAGGAACGTTGGCTCCAGGAGAGGAGGCAGGACTATTATTGGCGTAAGGCCAAGGAGCTAGGGCTGCCCTCGCGGGCTGCATTTAAGCTGAAGGAGATTCAGCGGAGATGGCGCGTGATTAGGTCTGGGGACTATATCCTAGATTTGGGAGCGGCGCCTGGTGGGATGACTGCGGTAGCCTCAAGGATAGCTGGCGAGCAGGGGCTTGTTGTGGCGGTTGATAGGGATGAGGTGAAGATAGGTGAGGTGCAAAACGTTGTGGTTATACGTAAAGATGTCTTCTCACCAAATCTAACCGGCTTACTCATGAGGGAAACGCGAGGCCGTCTTTTTGATACCATAATCTCAGACCTCTCACCACGCCATTCGGGGGATTACGAGCTTTTGGCGGTGCAGCAGCTTGATTTACTTCAACGTGTAGTAGAGATAGCTGAGGACTGTCTTAGGAGAAGAGGAAACCTAGTAGTGAAGGCGTTTGAGCATCCTACGCTTAGGAGTGTTGAGCAGTGGATGCACGGTAGTTTTTGGAAGTTTGAACGTTTCGTCCCGCGGGCTTCCAAGAAGAGGAGTTCTGAGGTTTTCATGATAGGCCTGGGATTTAAGCCGCGGTGAGCAGGTCTTTTAATACCTCTGGGCTGGCGTCCGTTCTTAATCCAGAAGGGTCTATATGAGTTAATGACGCCCTATAACCCGATGAGCGTAGGAGCTCAACTATTTTTCGCGGCGACTTGGGGCTTATGCGCAACCACCTCGCAAGGGCTGACGCGCTATAGAAGCCCACAACCGCAGTGTCCTCCTCAGCTAGTTTACTCAGGAGCTTCTTAGCCTCCTCATACTCCGAGGAACGCTCAGCTGCTTGATGGACAAACTCCGCATCGCTGGTAGCTTCCCGCCAAAGGGGGCCTGCCAGGCCGCGGCGCTGTCCGCAGCACGGACACCTTCGTTGGGGAGGCTCGTCAAGCGGCACGCTCTCTATATACATACATTGACGGCAATAGCTAACCCAGCCCAGCCTGCTTATCATGGCCCGTGCGCGCGACTTACCACGCTCAACAGCTACAAATACACGTATGAAATGCCGATGATAGAATGAGATGAGCGGCCTTACTCCAAGTCCTAGACGCATGGCTGTCCTAGCCAAAAATCCGAAAAGTATGCGGATGGCTAAATCTTTGGAAAATTCACTATGTAGCGTTATTGCGTCATATTTACGTTGGCATGCCTTAGGAAAGGTACTAACAAGAGCGGCTAGGTCTGTAGCAGAGACCCCCAATACTCCGCCAGGCTTACAAGCGCGAAACGCGTTTTCTACAAAACGAACCGGAGGCCCCACGGGGTCTACATCAACATATGCAAATCTCTTTTCAGGCAAGTTATGCTGCGCTAGGAATATATTTCCATCCATTCTAGAGGTTTCCACTCTATCAGCCACTCCGTTAAACTCCGCATTGATATTCATGACTTTATATGCGTATTTGTTTATGTCGTTGAGATAAGCCGTCTTAACATTATTGGCTTCCAGCAGTAGCCTAATCCCCCTAACACCCGACCCTGCAAGAGGCTCTGCTATTGTTATGGGGGTGTTGAAGTAGGTGGATACTGTTATTATAGTCATATCACGGGAAAGTTTTGAGAATGGGTTGTAGAAGACTGGTGCCTTCGTGGGGGCTATCGGCTCGCCTGCCTTTGTCTCTGGAAATATGGGAGCCACAAACCTGGCTTTTCCCTCCTCATACCACCTATACGGGAACTCCAGCTCAAGCATGGCCTAAAAGCTCACCAGCTATCCTGCCAGCTATTAATCTAGGTATCTGAGAGCGGTTCTCCTCCGTTAATACAATGAGATTCCCGCCAGCGGCTGTTTTTACCTTTCTAACCAGCGGGTCATCCGCTTTTATATGCACAGTAACTACGGCCGGCTTGCTGCTTGAAAGTAGGGCTTCTACGCACTCGCGAAAACGACTGCTCTTCAATTCCATAGGACCAACCTCGTCCAGTATGGTTACATCACGCTCTCTGAGGGAGGAAAATACAGCTTCAACGCCTATGTTTTCAAGAGATGCTATATCAACCACATAACGGCCTACACGCGGCCCAGCTCCAGAGCCAGCCATAGCCAAGACGCCCCGCCTGCCGAAGGTTATGTCAATAATCTCAAAACCAACACGCCCAGAGCCCTTACGAATCTCCAACGTATACATTCCTCCAACACTTATGCCATGCCCCTGAAGGATGTCAGCAACCATTTTTATCGCGGTGGTCTTCCCTATTCCAGGTCTTCCCGTCAAGGCATAGAAGAGGTGGCGCATCTTTCAGTCAAACTCCTCCAACGTGAATTGCTTGGCTTTGGATACTGTCTCCCAATCAGCTCTCACTATATTGGGGAGGCTTCCGCGACGTAGATGTTCCTTTATGAAATGTATAGTTCGCGGGTCTGATGGATAGCCGGAGCCGAAGTCGCCGAACTCCGTGTGGAGCTTTTCAATCTCTGAGTCTCGTCTAACCTTTGCGATTATTGACGCAGCCGCAACCACTGGATTGTTAGCATCGGCCTTAACCATACATATAATCTCAACACTATCATTCTGTAGTCTATTTCTCACGTATTCAGCGAAACGTGTAGTATTTCTATCAGGTGAGTCTATTATAACCCTGTTTGGCTTTATCTTGGATATAAGCGCAACGATGCGCTCAGCTTCCAGCAGGTTTATACCGCCGCGGCCGCGTCTCTTTAGCATCTCGTTCACCGACTCGGCGCTTATAACTTCAAGCTGTACAGAGTGAGCCATACTAGTTATGTGTGGCTGTAGCTCAAGTCTCTGTTCTGGCGTAAGTGTCTTAGAGTCTGCTACCCCCAGCCTAGCAAGCTTTGGAATCATCTCTTCATGTATGGAGTATGCAGCTATGACAAGAGGCCCTATAACCGACCCGCGTCCAGCCTCGTCAACACCGCACAGAAGGAGGCTCAAGGCCTAGCCCCTAAACCGAGCAGCAACCATAACATGGTCTCTTTCATAAGGCTCTAGGCTTATGGTCTCCAGAACCTTAAAGCCTGACTCTGCCAGAATTTCTGTCTCCCGCCTAAATATGCGGTCAGGTTCTTCCACGCTATCTATGCTCCTAGCCTTAATCGCAACCAAGACACCGCCGCCCTCATTTAACATCTCCCGCGCGTTATCCGCGACTATCTTGGCTTGCTCAGGCTGGGCTACATCGCAATAAATAACATCAACCCCCCCGACCAGATACTTATACGAGGATGGATTCCGCGCATCGCCAACTATCGCAGCTACATTAGTCCTACGTTCAGCCACGTTTTGGAGAAACTGCATCATAACGCGTGGTGAGAAATCAACGCCATATAGAAAACCTTCACTGCCGATAATATCAGATACGTGGCTTGCAGTAGTCCCAGTCGCGGCGCCTAGGTAGAGAACCCGCGAGCCTGGCTTTATGAATATCTCGCTTATCCCACGCACTATGGCTGCTGCCAATTTACTTCTATAGTAGGACCAGAGCCGATATTCTTCGCCGCCAGCCTCTATCAGCTTCTCGCCATAGACGGAATATCCGCGGGCTAGGTTCTTGGTCGCCAGATGTGTTTCACCACCGCTCTCAACCCAATACACTGCCCTAAACTTCTCGTGCTCCCTTACCTGTACAGTCATCTCCTACCCCTCCTCCTCTTCTGATGCTTAATCGGCTGCTTAGGTCTTGGTGGCGGTTGCGCGTATTTACGTCTAATCTCCTCAACTCTCTTATCCAGTGCGCGTCTAAGCTCTGCGCTTCTATCCTCTTTTGTGAGGTAGTCTATGCGCGCTGCTATTGAGATTTTTGTGGCGAGGGCGCGCGCTATCTTGCCTCGCTGCCATCTGCTTGCCGAATGGACGTATGGGTGTTGGAAGATTACGCCATGCTTAGGTGCTCCCCTACCTGTGCGCAGGAATCGGAAGAGCGCCTTCTCAGCTCCCAAGACCTGAACCGTGCTGGCAGGCAGTTTAGCGAGCTTCTCAAGCCCCCCAGCCAGGGATATGAGCCTGCTACCGAGGACAGGCCCTGCGACAGCTGATAAGTTGGGAGCCTCGGATGACATGAGAGACCTTATGTAGTTCTCCAGCCGCCCCTTAAGCGCTGCTGTCTCAAGCCCAAGATACGCTAATGCACGTATGGAATTAGCGTCTTCACGCGATAACTCAGCACCCAGAGAGCTTAACGCAGCTTCAACAACATCTTCAAGCCTCTTATGCGAGCCCAGCACATTCTTCACAGAATCAATACCAACATCGCTGCGGAAAGTTATGTGATAAACAAACTTTAGATAACTAATTGGATCTTGGAGAAGGTCTTCCAGTTCTGGGAAGTGTACGCCATACCACTCGCGGACTCTTATGTATATCTGGTTCAGCTGTTTTTCAATATCGTCAAGCGCTCTTACCGCATGTACTATGTGTATATCTCTCCGTTCTACAGCTTCACGGAGCTTCATCCTTGCTAATATGTTGGCTACGCTTCGCGTCCAGTTGCGGTATTCCTCCCTCTTCAGTATCCCCGCCTTGTGTAGAGCTTCCTCCAAATCAGCCTGCGCCTGCTCTTCCACCGATAGCTCTAGACCCTCGCGGGCCAAGCGTCTCGCATAGTTGCCTAGCTCCTCACCCACTAGGACTATCCTCGAAAACCCTTTTGAGGCCAGCTCCTTTAAGAGTTCTGTAAGCTCGGAGGGTGGTTCAGGTGATGATGTAAGCCGTGAGAGTTTCTCGGCAGCTTCCTCAGGTGTTTCTCCCAGTTTTTTGAACGCTACCACTCCGCCGTCTTCCAGGGCTGCCAAGCCCACCGCAGACAGGATAACTCGCGCAGATGTCGCCATAACTTCCCATACTCTACCGTAAAGCCTGGTTTTGTGCGTTTCCATCGCGAAGGCTCTATATACCAGCACATATGCAACACAACAGTAGAGGCGCGTGCATCATGCCGAGCCACGGCAGCATAACGAAGGCCGGGAAGGTTAGAAGCCAGACGCCGAAGCTGGAGGCTAAGCCTAGAAAATCACCCATTCCAAGGGTCAGAAACAGGATGAACTATAATAGTCGTGTGCAGTCCCAGGCTAGTTCCAGGTCAACAGCGTAATCCTTCTTAACTTTTATTCTTATTGGGGGATGATGACTAACGTCCATGTTGAGTTATGATGCAACGATGGGCAGTCTGACCCCCTCTTGCTACACCTCCGTGGTTGCCAGCTCTATCCTCGCTATCTCAACCGCCCCTGAGGGGCCTGGAGTTACAAAGACCTTATCTGGATACCTGAGCGCTATGTTGTTGAATACTTGGTGAACTGTGCTCGGTGTTGTCAATTTTCCCTCTTCCATGAGCTTATAGCAGGTATATAGTTTAAGCATATCAAGCTTTACAGTCTTGAAGCCATCGCGCACAAACCTGCCATAACCCTCTATAAATGTCTGCGAAATCTCCTCGCGTGATGCTTGTTCCCACTCATGTAGGAGTGGGAAAACCTGTTCAAATAGGCTTTCCTCAAGCTTCTTAAGCGGCTGTCTTAACACCCTCTCAAACCTCTCAACAAATGCGAGCAACTCCTTGTTAACCGCGAACTTACCCCTACCCTCGCGCAAGAGTATCCCAAGGTCAACAAGCCATTCTAAACGTGGCGGAGCCACATGCCTATACTTAGCATACTGCCTACTCCTAATCCACTCAGATTTTGAAGCATAGCTCTGACGTTTCTCTTTAAACGTGCCAGCCTCGTCCAGCTCTTTTTTAATTAAGGGTCTTCTCTTAGGGTCTGCTGTAGGAAGGGCGCGGATAAGAGCTTCTGGGTATATGTCCTCCATAATCGCGTTCATGGCGTCGGTTCTGTTGAAACGCTGCCGCTGTAAAGACCAGAGAATAACCTCGCCTAAGAATGGATAATCATGATAGGCTAATGTGTGTAAGAAGAATGCCCGCTCAACTGGCGAGAGTTCCAATAACATATCATGCGATAGTCTTTCACGTCCCTCTATAACTGCATGGAATTTATATGCCGAGTCGAGCCTACTGTATATGCTGCCCATCAGTCCTCTTACTTGCGTCTTCCTGTCTATTATCCCTGTCTCAGAAGCTAGTGTTATGTAGTTCCGTACATTAACCTGGCTTGCTATTATGCCTGTTAAGATAGCGCCTTCGGGGGGCTTCTCCGCTTGTTTCACAAGCTCGTGAAGCAGTGATGCTAGATAGTCAAAGCTTTTAGGTGTGAAATCATCTGCCAGGCATGCTATTAGGCGTAAATAGCCAAGACGGCAAACATCGCCATGTGCCTCATAAATCATATCTTGTCCACCTCCACGCTAACAACACCAGACCAAGCAACAGGCGAGTTCCTAATCCTTACGTTACCCTTGTGTAGGATGAGTATCTTTTCACGGCTAACCCCCTTACCCTCGTCAACATACATTAAATATTTGTGCTCTTTAGGTATATTGTCGCTAATCACGGCAGCCACCGTAAATCCACTAGCCTCGGCCGGCTCCATAAGTAGTCGGGCCATATCTATAAGCCGTCCATTAATCTTTACATCGCCGACAACGACTATGCAGGCCGAGTCATCTTTAAGCACTCTAAACATCTCATCAAAGCATTTGCGCATAAATGCTACGAATTTAGGTATAGACTGTGTCTCAAAAAGCTTACTCCTGACTTCCTCATAATTATATCCGAGAAACCACAAGCGAAGCCAGTTATCCCATGCGTAGGTCTGCATATTGAAGTAGGGTGGCGATGTTACTATCAGGTCTACCGAGTCATCAGGTAGGGGAAGGCTACGTGCATCCCGCATAAACACGCGGCCACGCCGCCTAGGGACGCCATCAGCTAACAGGTTCTCAGCGCGCCTTAAGATGCAGCTCAAAACATTCCTATTAGGTCGCCTCAATCTATGCTTCTTAGCATATCTCTTTAGGTATCCTGGAGACATGGAGAAGGAGTGGCTGCATGGAAGGCTTAGGTGAAGCTCTGAAGGGCCATGGAGTATTCCCAGCATAACCGCCTTAACGAAGTTCCCAACATCACTGTTATCATGTAGTAACAGCTCTCTAACCGCGAGAATCTGCTTGAGTGTTGATGGGCTGAAGAAGACTCGCACATCCTCATCCGCGTCATATATGCTAACCGCGTCAGGCCGCATTTTGCGCATAGCCTCTTCAACCCATTTCCTAACCTCACCTAGGGATACGGGATTAACCTTAGCCCTACTTACCACGTAAGCCTCAGGGGCTAGGTCGTTGCCCAGCCCAATCCTGTCCAAAAGACAGGCTTCAAGCGGGAGCGTTCCCTTCCCGCAGAACGGGTCTAGAACCACATCGCCCCTATCCGAGTATTTCGCTACGAACCAGTGGGCTAGCGCTGGAGGGAATGAGCCTGCCCGAGACATCATACGGTGGAGAGCTATACCCCATTTCTTCTCTGCATATTTCCACGAGTCTGGAATCTCGTAGCTCTGAATGTATGTTATCCTATTCATCGGAGGCGGGCGCCGCCTCCTTGCTCGCTTTAATTCTTAGCACGGCGGAGAGACTACGTAATCCCAAGTTAATCGCGCAACTTTCCTAGAGTATTCCTCTGGAATGCTGTCCCTCAAAAGACCCTAGAATACAAGTAAGCTATGCGGCGGGCAGAGGATAGACTAATTAGGGTCTTTACGCCTCTTTAAACTCCCGGCTCAGGGGGCGTGGATAATGGAGGAAATAGTACTAGAGTATGATGGTAGGGAATTCTATGAGCTCTCTGTAAGGGGATTTAAGAGGATACTTCCGCTAATCCAGGTATCAGAAGATATATGGATAGCCTATTTTGATAGTTTGGGTGATAAGGAGTTCATAGAGCACTGCGCTAGAGAGCTAGCACCCCACCTCAAGGATTGTGATATACTCTTAACATCTGAGAGCAAGGGCATACCCCTTGTCCATGAAATCGCAGGCCTCTTGGGGCATAAGCAGTACGTTGTATGTAGGAAGGAGCGCAAACCATTCATGCATAACCCGATAGCGGTAACCTTCAAGCCCATAACAGCTAGGAAGGAGCTGGAGCTGGTGATAGATGGAAGATACGTAGAGAGGCTGCGGGGAAAGAACGTTGGGATTGTTGACGATATAGTTAGCACGCGCCAAACTATGGAGGCTATGGAGAAGATAGTTAATCAGGCAGGTGGAAGAGTGGCCAAGAAAGCAACGGTCCTAATAGAGGGCGAACACCACAAAGATGTAATATACCTAGGAGTCCTGCCCATATTCAAGAAGAGAAAATAACCAGACCCCCCTTCAGGCATATATACCACCAGCCCGACAACATAAACGAAGCCCGGTCGTCTAGCGGCCAAACAGCCCCACACTGGTCAGAAAGAACAGGCTGGGCAAAGGATCTGGGGCTCTGGATCAAGGGCGGAGGAGAACCCCCAGGACGCCGGTTCGAATCCGGCCCGGGCTACTACGAGAGGGGGTTACCCCCTTAAGAGATTTTTATTTTTTAACTTGGCTAGCCGGAGGGCTTTCTGGTTTTAAGGGTCTTGGCCGTTATGGTTTTTGCTACCGAAAATGTTAGGTAGCAACTATTTCTCAACGGTCATGCATTTTTAGGCCGCGTATGCCGCGGAAAAGCAGGAGGCTGTACCAGAACGTGTTAGCAGGCGCGGTTTTCTAAAAGCAGCAGGTGTTGCCGCCCACTAGCGTTACTGAGTCTCTAAATGCTGAACAACTCGGTAACCGCCTCTGTAAGCAAAATCTCGTCATTCCTAGAACCAGTAACGATAGACAATCCATCCGCATACCCCAACAGGGGATGGGAGAAGGTATACCGAGACCTATGGGTATACGACTACGAATTCACTTGGCTCTGCAGCCCTAATGATACTCATGGTTGTCTGCTGAAGGCATATGTTAAGAATGGTGTGGTAGTGCGCATAGCGCCTTCATACAACTATGGCAAGGCCAGCGACATATACGGGAATAGAGCCAGCTTCAGGTGGGACCCTAGAATATGTAACAAAGGTGTAGCTATGCTTAGAAGATTCTATGGAGACCGTAGGATACGAGGCGCTTATGTAAGAAAGGGCTTCCTCCAATGGGTTAAGGATGGTTTTAGAAGAGACCCAGAGACAGGCGCCATACCTGCCGAGTATGTAAGGCGTGGCGAGGATGAGTGGGTTAAGGTCCCGTATGAGGAGGCTTTCCAGATAGTAGCTAAGGCGTTGATAAACATAGTTGAGACATATAGCGGCGCGCGTGGGGCTGAGTTGCTACAAAAGCAGGGCTATACGCATGTGCTATACACTCCAAAGTATAGGCATGGAGCGCATACGACGCTCATAGACGTGGATATCGTAGCCATGTGGTTTGGGCCATACGCAGACCCGTATAGGCGTGACAAGCGGATGCCCTTTGTAGCCGACGGATACATGGACATTAACCCGCTGGATGCTAAGAAAATGGGTATTGAGGATGGTGATTATGTTAGGGTTAATGGAGACCCGCGCTATGAGCCGTTTGAAGGCTGGCAGGAGAAGCCAAACGACGCCAAGGTTGCAAACCTGGTTCTACGCGTGCGCTACTATCCTGGTATACCGCCTGGAACTGCCAGAATATGGTTCAACATGTACCAGGCATCCCACGGGACTGTTAAGGCTCATGAGACAAGGCCAGACGATCTTGCGAAGACCGAGAAGACCAACTACCAGTCCATGTTCAGATATGGCGGCCATCAGGCTCTCACGCGGAGTTGGCTTAGGCCAACGCTGCTCACCGACTCTATGGCCAGAAAAGGTGTGGCAGGCCTGCTTATCGGCAAAGGATTCGCGCCAGATGTGCACTGCGCAAACGGAGCTCCGCGCGAAAGCTATGTCAAGATAGAGAAGTTCGAAGCAGGTGGTATAGGCGGCGAAGGCGTGTGGAGGCCAGTGACGCTGGGCATAAGACCATTGAACGAATCCGACAGCTTCCGCAAGTATGTTGAAGGCGGTTTCTTTGTAGGAGGGTGATGGGTGATGCCAGAGGTATTTAACTGGCAGATAGATCGTCAGATGAACTATCTCTATGGAGCGCCTCGCCCAAGAAGACAATTCGCTGGAGTGTTTGACCTGAATAAATGCATAGCCTGCCAGACGTGGACGCTGGCGTGTAAGACCACGTGGACCAGCGGCCGTGGTCAGGAGTATATGTGGTGGAATAATGTGGAGAGCAAGCCCCGCGGCGGTTATCCGCTGACCTGAGATTTGAAGCTTATGGAGACGCTTGGCGAGCAGAAGTGGGAAGCGAAGCGCTATGCTGGCAAGACGGTATTCGAGCTAGAGGACAGACCTAACAAGGAGAACCCCGTGGCGGGTTACTTCCCCGAAGACCTGGATTACGCGCATCCAAACCTAGGGGAGGACGAGGTAAGCGGAGTTCTAGAGACAGAAGGAGGATACTTCCCAACAATACCTAAGCCGTTATGGATGTTCTACCTACCAAGAATCTGCAACCACTGCACATACCCAGCCTGTCTAGCAGCCTGTCCTAGAAGGGCAATCTACAAGAGGGAAGAAGACGAAATAGTCCTGGTAGACCAAGCACGGTGTAGGGGATACCGCTACTGCATCGAGGCATGCCCATACAAGAAAGTCTTCTTCAACCTCATGACGCGGGTCGCTGAGAAGTGCATAGCTTGCTTCCCACTTATAGAGAATGGAAAGATTCCAAGATGTTTCGAGACCTGCATAGGGAAGATTAGGATAGCTGGCTTCATCAGCAAACCAGACTCGCCAAACCCTGAGAACCCAATAGACTACTTGGTGTTGGTTATAAAGGTAGCGTTACCGCTCTTCCCACAGTCGGGAACAGAACCTAACATCTACTACATACCCCCAATCAACGTGCCGCTGAACTTCCTACGCATGATGTTCGGGCCTGGAGCCGACAACGCTGTGAAGACGTATAGGGCTGTTATGGAAAAGGCGCGGCAAAATGGGCTTGAGAACCTAGATGACGAGGACCTAAAGCTTATTGGGCTGGTGACGTTAGCGAACTCCACAAATAGGATAGTCCATAGGTTCCGCATAATACGCGAGACGCTGGAGATAGTCGGCTATGATGAGCATGGCGGAGGGCTTGTGAAAGTGCCTATTAGCGAGCCTAAGCATGTTCGCGAGTTCTATGACCAGCGTCTAAAGGTTTACCGTCATAACATAACGTAGTGAGGAGGTGAGGGGGAGGTATGCGTATGGATAAGCTCGTTCTGGTTTTGGCCACATTTGCGCTGGCTGCAGGGCTATACGTAAGCAACATACAGATAGGGGTGACGCTGGGACAGGAGCTGGGGCTGACCGCAAAATACGTTGATGGGCAGCTACCAATAACTTCTCCCGACTCAACCATCTGGGGAGAGGTTGAGGCCAAGGAAGTAGAGTTAGGGCCGCAGCTCACGGCAGCGCCTTGGATTCACCCAAAGCCTAGCATTAGGTCGCTTCGCGTGAGGGTAATACACAACGGGACCTGGGTCTCGTTCCTACTTGAGTGGAATGACGCAACGAAAGATGATAAGATGCTAACCGATACATTCAGGGATTCTGCTGCCGTCATGCTGGCGCTGCAGCCTGGCGCTGGACAATGCATGGGGACGCCTACCGCTGAGGTCGTTATAGCTCACTGGAAGGCAGACTGGCAACGTGATGTTAATGAGGTTTTCACAGACATATCCGAGCTATATCCCAACTTCTGGAGCGACTGGTATCCCTTCGCCGTAGGCGACCCGCCATACACGCTGCCCAACCTAATGAATCTCTCTACGGCTAAGGAGTATTTCGCTGGCTGGTATGTGGGTAATCCCCTCTCAACGCCGCTGAAGCTCACACCTGTTGAGACGCTGGTGGCACATGGCTGGGGAACATTAACCACATACGCATTCCAGAGCTTCATAGGCCGCGGAATACATGATGGGGCTAAGTGGAGTGTCGTCATATCGCGGCCAATCTCACCAGGCCAGGCCGACCCGCCCTGGGGAGATGGAGGGCCTGTTGAGGTTGTCTCTGCTGTCTGAGACGGCTCCAACGGTGAGGTCGGCGCCAAGAAGGGAGTATCTCTTCCGATGCCGTTGAGTCTGGAGAAGCCAGCAAAGGTGGAAGTAGCTCCGCCAGCTCAGAACCAGGCGCTGATAATCATAGCCATAGTAGCGTCGGTGATGGCGTTCCTCACAATCGGAATAATACTGCCTGGAAGAAAGAAGAAGCGAGGTAGTGCAGAATGAATAATCAACAGCTCTACATAAGCAAAGCCCTCGAAAGAGCCTACACATATAAAATCCTATCCATCATTTATTCTCCCACAAATCTAAACGAGAACTTGAAAAATCTAACAAATGCTGTACATGAGTCATTAGGAGATTTGAACGGAGGCTTACGGGAGATTGTGGAAGCTGTTAATGATGTTTGTAGGGTTGGTAAAGCGGGATTACTTGAGGAGCTGTTTGGAGAGATGAAAAAGTTTGAGCCGCTGGAGAGAAAACTGGTTCCAGGCGTTGCGATAGGGCCGACCCTCGCAGATATAGCAGGATTTTACGCCGCTTTCGGCATGCAGCTAACCAAGGATATACCGATGGATCATCTTGCGGTGGAGATGGAGTTTATGGCCCACCTGGCCCTTAGGGAAGCATACGCAGTATTGCATAGGAATGAGGAGATGTTTGATACCGTGGTTGATGCTCAGAGGAAATTCTTAAGGGACCATCTTAGCAGGACTGCAGCATATATAAGGGCTTTAAATAATGTTAATGTTTCCGAGTTAGATAAACTCGCGAAGCTATGTGTGTCTTTTATCAATGAAGAGTTGAGACGATTTGAGATACCTGAAATAGCGTTGGAACTGTGCATGGAGGCGAGTCCAGAAGATGAGGTTAGGTGTCCGTTCTCTTAATATCCTCAGTCAGCTACTCCCTATTATTTCGCAGTGGCCGTGATAGAGCTTTTTACAGCACACATAATGGGGAGAATACCATTTCTATTCGCTGGGAACGACGTGGTAAGAGTCTTGTATAAGGCTGGCCTCTTCGCCATCAGAGTTAATACACTACTCGTTTTTGCTTCTCTAATTCTGCTCGCATTAACGCTAACACACATAAACATTTTCACATGTAGCATATCTTTACCCTTGATAGCTATAGTTCCAATTGCTTTGTTCCTACCTTATTATACCTATCCAACCGCATTACTACTGGTCTTAACATCATTTTTACTTCTCATAAAAATGACTAAACGAGAAGCTATTATGAAAGACCTCTCAGTTTTCGCGCCTATCTCGTTAGCGTTTATATTAACATTGTCTAACATGCTATTCATTAACCATTCCATAATGCGGCTTCTTGCAGAAATATCTACAATCATAGCCAGTATAGCTCTCTTCCTTCGTTTCAACAAACAAGGCTCCCTTAGTTTTTCATCAAAACTGATCAGCATAGGAATACCTGCCATAATATTGATTGCACCAAAATACACCATTCCAGTAATGCCTTGGACCATCAGACAAGTAGCATCGTTCTCGCTCGGTTTTCTCCCATACTTACCGTTGGAGATATACGCGGCATCCTTAGCCTTACTGCTATTAACGTTCTTCAGAGTAAAGCAACCCATGATAAAATATGGTATTATGATGCTCTTTTTGGGAGACCTGCCACACTGGGATATCTATCCACTACTATCACTTCTGGGATACTACCTAATATCCTACGGGTTAGCTATTGGTGGAGTTGAAGAAGTGTATGCTTCTCCTCAATTTCTCGATACCCATCCAAAAGTTCTATCGAATCGACGTTCTTAAAGTATTGATTGAGTATCTTCTTTAATCTTTTTCTGATTTCCTCGCTGAGGGTTGCTGGAGAGAGGTCGAAGAGGTCTGCTAGATGCTTTAAATTCACTCTCTTAAGGTAGTCAAAGTATCCTAGGTCTAGAACCACCTTAACTGCGAGCTCTTGTTTTCCTGTAATTTGGTTTCCTCCTTTCAGTGTGCTGAGCTCTACTACTCTGTAGAGAACCCCGTTGTCGGTTAGCTTCTGCATTATTCTCCTACAATCCGCGTTGCTCCCCACAAAATGCCAATAAACCTCTCCATTGACGCCTGAGGTTATGCAGCGCAAAAAGGCACAATTTATCTTCTTCAACAGGCATTTGGATGAACAGACCGCTCTGCCGCTGCCATAAATTCTATCACGACCAAACTTAACAAGTCTGACATCCCTCAATATCTGCTCTTTCTCGAGCTCCCTGCATATATTATCAGAGTTTTGCGCGGATATTATCTCGAAGAGATAATAGGTCTCGTCATTATTCCCATTCATCTCTACCTGCATAACCTTAACAAAGCTTCCCCTAAACTTCTGGATAAGTCGTGAAATCCAAAAACCATTATTAGATGTTAATGCTATTGTGAGGCTCATTAGGCTGGTCATGTGTTTTCGTCCTGTCAATCGCTGGTTGATGTATTGAAACCATTATGTATATGTGTATTAATCTGCATACAATTGCATACAATGATATTCTACTAAAAATAGTCCCTTAGAAACCATGTTGAGCTATTTTCTCAAGCCGTTGCAGTATTATTAACACCATATTGCGTAAATTTGCTTGATTATCAAACTTTTCAGTTATATGTCTTATTTCTTCTAGTGGTAGATTTTTCAGCTTTTCGCATTCTTTTACCAGATTGGGTATTGCTCGTATTATGTTATCTACTATTGTGGTGGTTGCGTATCTTGCTGTTCTTGAGAATGGGTTGATGTCTATCGCTATGACTTTCTTCCCCATTTTTATAAGCGATTCTGTTCTATCGCCATCCTCCAAGGCCACTAACACTGTATCGGCTGTATATATCCCTCTAGAGCTTACTTTCCTTCTCAGACTAGATATGTCGGGTATTATTGCTTTAGCGTCTTCGCCTACGCCAAGTATATCGTCTGCTCCTTCTTCTTGCAGAAGTTCTAATATGCGTTCTTCCCTCTCTCTACTTCTGTGAAAGAGATTTATCTCAAGTTTAGCATTGGATATTCGGGATAGCTTTATCAGTTCGGATGCGGCTAGAGCTGCTGAATTTCCATTAACAGATATTACTGGATTTTGCGAGACTAGGAGTAGAGCTGCGGCAGCTTTAGTAGCTTCACGCGCGGGTGGGTGTGTTTCTTCACCGAGTATATAATCAAAAGCCTCGCCCCGCCCATGCGCTATAAGCCCCTGAGGAACAACTATCCCATTCCTAAAACCTCTAACTAGACGCTCACGTATAACTAGCGACCAGTACCTTGGATGGTCTGGAGGAATTGTTTCTTCATCCATATTCCACCACCTGGCGTGAATAAGCGAGAGTTTCCAAAACTATCATTTACGTAACTGGCAACATCGTATGCCATGTCTTCATCTACTGCTATGAAAAGAACTCGTTTCTTGACGCTTGCTCCTATGATTTTAGAATTTATCGGTTTTAGGGCCTCTTCTATATTGTGGTTTAAGAAGCCTACTTTACTGGCAAACCAGCGTGAGGTATTTAGGAAATTTTCCAGTGTAGGGTCCTTCATGAATTTTCCGAATGCAAGTTTTCCATACATGGCTATTTTCTCAGAATATTTGGTTAGCATGCTTGTTGTTTCCATTCTTCCCAGGTCTGCGGTTATTATGGCCAGTTTTCTGTGTGTTGGTATGTTTTTTACTTCTCCAAACCTTGGAGCGCCTGGTCTAGTTCTAACGGTAAGCCCATTACCGTAGAATATTGCAGGCACGTCTCCCAGGCCAGTGAGGCTCAACACCTCTGCTTTATGCGCTTCTTTTGCAGCTTCTAGGGTGGTCCAGCTATTTGATGCGAATGCTGCGCCGAGTGAAGCGCACGCGCTTAAGGCATAGCCAGCTCCTATTGGAACTGGTGTTCTAATCTCAAGCCTTATGGGCGGTAGCTGTGTAAGGATAAGCCACGCAGGCCTAATGGTACAATACTCATCATTAACAACTATGGCCCTCTCGCATGAGGGTAGAGCGTTGCATATTATGCCAGGGGTTAAGACTAGGCCCGCGCCGATGGAGCCTGTATGCAACGGGCCGGTTCCATAATAGGGGGCGAAAAATCCAGTTATGTGGAGGGGGATGCTTACGATGGTCTGGCCAACGTCGTAATAGCTTTCTCTATGCACGTATGTTCCGGAAAATTACGAAGAATTAAACCAAATCTACATAGACTCCTTACTTTATTTATATCCAACAAACACATACACAGTTTATTACAGAAAGATAAGCCTCATTATAATGTGCAATTAAACGCTTTAGACAACACTTTATTAATGGCTGGAAAGACTAGAGCGGCAGACCAACTATGGATGATGC
>JANVYQ010000009.1 GCA_030059675.1 Candidatus Pelearchaeum maunauluense
TTATATCTACGTAGTTCTTACGAAGATGGAGAGAAGTGGTCTCCTTAGAGGTAAATGGAGAATTGAAAAAGGACGTAGAAAGCATATTTACACAATTACTGAATTTGGTATAACCGAGTTTAAACGCCAGCAAAAAGCATCACTAGACTATCTAATTGCATCATATATTCATATGAACTTTGCAGAATTAAACTTAAGAAACATAATACAGATTTATAGTAAATACTATAATTGGCTTTTTAAGCGGCTCGGTGTGAATATTGAGAGTTCAAGAGAAGCCAATTTTATCTTATCAATCCCATATCAGGATTCGCCATTATGTAATGCGATAACAGTTTTAGCTATAAGCGAAGCTTTCCCTTATTTCTGGATATATCTGGTAAACCCACCTGAGATTAAGTTTCATGAGGAAAAGAATAACCTAGTTATCGTTAAAGGTTGGAGAGACAATATACCACTTAAAGACTGTTTTGCCGATTATCTTCACCTCATAGGCTCCCCAAAAACACCTCAGAAGAAAAGACCATACAAAAATCAATTAGAGTTCCCAAGAAGAGTGGCCAGTTTTTAATCCAAGTTCCCAATATAATGGTTATAGAGAAATCACCATTCTGCCCTACCTTTCCCGATTTCTTATCGAGACTATTCTATGAGGTATACGGACAAGATAGCGTTATTAGTCTAAAAAATGTTAAGCAAATACTCCGAGGCTATTTTAAGAAAGTAAAAAATATAGAATCATCAGGCAACACACCTATACGCAAGTATCAGAAATTAGACTGCAAGTAAAGTTAATATCTTTAACTCGGATGTTAAGTTTCCGAATCTTGTATTTTCACTCATTATCAAATAACGCCGTATTGCATTAAAGTATAACTTAATAGACTAAAAGCAGCTATCATCATTTGCCAATCAGGCAATTAGATTCATCAGGCTAATACCCACTCAATCTATGATACCGTCTAAAGAATACATGTTACAAACTTTAGGTACCGATGTAACTTTTCAGGCATTTTGATTTAACTTTACTATAATATAATTTATTAGCTTAGAAAATTTTCGAAAATATCTTATTTTTTAAAGTTGAAAATGTTGAAGTTTTATTTGTAGCAAAACTTTTGTGTAGATGTTTATTTGATCTTGAGGCTGCTAGCCGGCGATATATGAGAGATGTCAGTATGGCTGCTAGTAGTATTGCTGCCGCTCTTAGTATTGCTAGTTCTGTCGTTTGTTTTACTATTATGATTTCTATGTTTTTGTCGTTGTTTAGAGTTATGCGGGTTGGGTTGAAGCCTGGGGGTTCTATTGAGCGGATTTCATATTCACCTGTTGGGAGTAGTAGCTTTATGCTTCCATTTCCCTCTCTTTCTGTTCCGTCTATTGTTATTTTTACCTTATTGTTGTATGTTTTTCCGTCTGGATAGATTAGGTTTATGTTTAGTTGGTGCAGGTTTGTTATTATTGTTATTTCTTCTCCTGCTCTGAAGGTTAGTGGTTTTGGTATGTATTCTGTTGTGGAGAAGCCGTTGATTTTTATAGCGGTCTCGATTGTGCGTGTTGGTTCTATTATTGCTTCCCTGTTGGTTATCGTGAGTTGTGTTTGGAATATTATGTAGTTTGTTCCGTTTATGTTGGTTATTCTTGTTTTTGTTGCTGGTATCTGGAAGTCGGTTATCGTTTTGTTATGTTTTTTATCTATTACCTTTAGTTGCGCTATTGGTGTTTTGACTTCGATTCTGCTTACTTCTTCATTTGTCGATACTAGTATCAATGTAATGGGATTTTTCAGGGCTTCTTCTATGCTCATTTCCATCTCGGTTGTTAAGGGGAGTTTTGTTATCTCTTTCGGTAGTATTGCTATTTTTTCTCTGAAGAGTTCTTCGGTTTTTGTTTCGGTGTATTGTGATATTCTTATTATGTATTTTCCGTATCTGAGTGGGAATATTCCTGATGGGCCTACTTTGTTGATTTCTGGTAGCTGTATTCTAAGTTCCCAACCGTTTTCCCTTATGCTTGGTTTTGCTATGTAGCTGGCTACCAGGTGTTCGAACTCTAATCTGTATGTTGTGTTTTCGATTTTTCCTGCTATCTGTGCTGGTGGCTCATCGCGGATTAGGTCTATTTTGTATTGGTAGAATACTGGTGGTTCTAGTTCAAATGTTATTAGCCCTCCTGGTGGGTATGTTTTTGTTATTGTTTTATTTGATATTATGAATCCCGTCCCAGATTTGGATTCTATCCGGAGTTTTATTCTTTTATCGTCGGTTATGCTTGTTATGAGTTCCGTTTCTTCTTTTTCTGGCTCTCTGAGTATTATTCTCATCTTTTTTCCATCGTCGGTTGTTAGGTTCCATGTTCCTGGTTTGTCTTCTGGGCTGAAGCGTTTGAGTAGTGTGGTTTCTCCGTCTTTTAGTGTTATTATGTGTGTTTCTCCGTTTGGTGATTCTATTGTTATCTCTCCGTCTCCGCCTACAATCTTTATCCAGATTTCTTCTCCTGTGTTGGTGTCTATTTCCGCGCCGTCTAGTAGTGGGAGCATTATTCCTCCGTATCCTATGAACCAGAGCTTCTCTGCGTAGGCGGTGGGCTGTGCTACTGTTATGAGAGCGAATAATAGTGTTGCGGTTAGTATGTGCTTGCTATACTGCATGGTGGCTGTCGCCTTTTCTGGTTATTATTGCGAGGGATATCAAGAGTGCGGCTGATAGTCCTCCGAGTATTAGTGTTGCTCTGTCTGGCATTATGCTTGAAATCCATGAGGAGGCTGTTGTTAGTATTAGCGTTATTGCAAGTACTGCTATTCCAGTTATTCTTGGTATTATCTCGTCTTTTACTGTTCTCTTTTCACTGTTTGTCATTAAGTTGAGGATTATGCCTAGTGTTGCGAGTGCTGTTAGGGGTGTGAGGAGTGTTGTGTCTGGTTGTTGAAAGTCGCCGCCAGCTAGTAGGTTTATCCTCTCTCCCTCGGAGAAGAGGTTTCTGAAGCCTGAGACGAGGTATAGGAAGATTTTTTCTGGGGTGTTAAAGTCGTTCAGGACTGCTGTGTATAGCATTAGTGATATAGCGTATCCTATGATGTAGGATGTTATCATTCCCCATATTGAGCGGGCTGTGAGGGTTGCTATGATTATGATTGCTGGCATGGCTATGATATAGCCTGCGGCTAGGCTTATGAATGGTACTGGGTCTCCCTCAAATATCAGGAGATACAGACACCAGAGCGCCGGTATGTAGACCAGCGCTACGCCAGCCCACTGGACTTTCTCGGCGAATGTTATGAGGAACATTGAGAGGAAGCCTGCGAGGAGGTATATGTTGAGAACAGCTATTCCCATCAATGTTCCAGCCGTCACTAGGGAGGCTGGTAGTATAATCATAATTAGTGAGGCGTTTCTTAATACACTCGTATAACGTCACCCCGCTTGAGAATTTGATAGAGAAACGCTATAGTCTCCTTCACTTTGCTAGGCTCTATAACAATCAACGTGGGGTTCATTTTCTTTAGCCATGCTATTCGCTCCTCTTCTAGTTTCTCCAAGTATAACGTGGCGTAGGGATGGGGTTTCTGTTTTTTCCTGACGCATATGAAGAAGGCGCGTACTCCCCTTCGTGTTAGGTATTTGCTTACTGTCTTCAGCTCTTCTGGACGTGTATATGCGAATCTGCCGACTATGAATAGGGTTATTCCAGGTCTGACACGGCTTGCTTCGCGCATTATGTCGTAGCTTTTTGCTGGCTTGGTTTTTGCGACTGCTTGTATTAGCTGTTTATACGCTGCGCCTCCGCCAGTTGGCTGTATCTCGGCGTCCTCTACTGTTCCCAGCGTGATTAGCCCGACCCTATCGCCGCGCGCTATTAGCGTCTGGGATACTGAGATTATTTCCTCCAGAACCTCGTCAAGGATTGTTTTCTCTCCGCCTATTAGCATGGATGGGCTACAGTCCAGCATGAAGACTATATCCATCTGGCTCTGTCTCTCAAATTCTCTTACGTGAAGCTCGTGTTCGGGGTCGCGTGCGGTTTTCTTCCAATCTACGCGTCTTATTACCTCGCCTGTTATGTATGGTCTAATGCCCCTAAATGTTTCTTCTGGTCCTGTGAATGGGTTGTATCCTGAGCCAGCTACGCGGAAGTCTCGCGACATAGCTACTGCTTCTGGAATCTTTACATCTAGCCTCTGCGCTGGTGTTGCGAAGAGCGTTGCGGTAGGTCCTAGGGAGAGTTCGCGGACGCATGCGCGGTAGTCGTCGTATATTCTCAGCCTTAATGGACCTATTACGTATGCTCCCCTACTGCGTGGCTTGATGGTATAGCTAATCTCCATAGACTCGCCATCGTCCAGCTGTTTTTCCCCACCTATGCTCCCAGATACCAGCTCTAAATCATTAGCCATATCCTCGGCCTTTACTAGATAGCGCCTCCCAGACCTATTCCTAACTATTACCCGCATTTTAACCGTCTCTTCTACCTGGCATATGCTGGTGCTGATGTATCTCTCTACTGTGAAGTCGTTCTCTTTTAGTCGGTTTAGGTTGAGCTGCGCTGTGATGGCGTATGTTGTTAGGTATGTGAGTATGAAGAATGTGGAGAATGTTAATGGTGAATAGATGATGAGGGTTGTGGTGAGTAGCAGGAGGAGTGTTGTCGCGAGTGTTCCGCTGAACCATTTTGAGGTTAGCATTAGCGCGGAACCTCCACGGACTCTAGACTCTCTCTTATTATCTCGGTGATTGTTGAGTAGTCTGGGGTGCGTGATAGGCCTTGGTATTCTGGCTTCAGTATTATGCGGTGGTTTAAGACCATGTGCGCAACGTGCTTTACGTGGTCTGGGATTACGTACCGCCTCCCGCTCATGGCCGCGTAAGCCTTAGCTGCCTGGAGGAGGGCTATCTCAGCCCTCGGACTAGCCCCCAGCAAGACCTTATGATTGCTCCGCGTTGCGCGGACAATTGACACGATGTACTTCATAATGTCCTTATGGACATATATGGAATGAACCTCCTCTACAGCGTTTTTTATGCTCTCCTTGTCGGAGATGGCCTCTACTGGTATCTCGTCTCTTAGTATGTTTTTCTTTTTGAGTATTTCAATCTCAGCCGTCTCGTCTAGGAATGTTAGGTTTATCCGCATCATGAATCTGTCCATCTCGGCCTCAGGTAGGGGGAATGTGCCCTCAAGCTCTATAGGATTCTGCGTCGCAACTACTATGAACGGCTCTGGTAGTTGGTAACTATTCCCCTCAATAGTTACCTGCCTCTCCTGCATAGCTTCAAGTAGCGCAGACTGGCTCCTCGGCGGTGCTCTATTAATCTCGTCAACCAGCACGATGTTGGCGAATATAGGGCCTGGCCTGAACTCGAACTCTCCCGTCTTCCTGTTGTAGACCATGCTGCCAAGTATGTCTGATGGTAGTATGTCGGATGTGAATTGTATGCGTTTAAACTCCAGTCCGAGTGTTTTGGCGAAGGCCTTGGCTAGGTATGTCTTGGCTAGGCCTGGCACGCCTTCTATGAGTATATGCCCGTTGGTGAGTAGCGCTATTGTGAGAGCGTCTATCGCCTCGTCCATGCCTACTATGGCTTTATGCAGTTCCCTCCGTATGGCCGAGGCTAGCATAGCTACGTTGGCGGCCTTCTGCGCCATCCAGCTCCACGAACAAAGTTATTACACACATTATTAATGTCTATTCCAAGTCTGAAAATGAGTAGAGAGGCAGTCAAGCTACTTAGAGAGTATTTCGGCTTGAATATGTATGAGGCGCGCGCCTACTTGGCTATTCTCAAGGGGGCTTCCACGCATAAGGAGATTTCTAGGGCTTCGGGTGTTCCTCTCCCGCGTGTGTATGATACGGTTGAGAATCTGGAGAGGATGGGGCTGGTTAGGATTAGTGATTCTGGAGTTGAGGCTGTTGAGCCCTCTGCTGCGATAAGGGCTATGATGATTGAGCTGGAGAGGCGATTTATGCAGGAGCAAGAAGAGCGGCGAAGGGCTGGCGACAGGCTTGTGGGCATCCTCTCCAAACTCGCTAGGGAGAGGAGCGAGGGCAGCGAGATACTAATACTCAGAGGACTCAACAGCATAGCCTCAAAGATGCTGGAGATATGCAACAGTCATGATGAGCTGGTTTTCACTGTGAGGAAAGGGATCAGGGTAAAGGAGAGGCTGAAACCTTACCTAGAGGCACTAGCCACCAGCGGGAAGAGGAGAATTAGATTCATACTCCACTCGCGGATTAGCCTGAGTGAGGAGGATTTACAGTTCTTCAGGAAGATAAACGCTGAGATAACGTTTAGCGAGAATATAATGCTGGACGTATTGGTGACTGATGGTGAAGAAGCTATAATAGGCCTTCCCGCTGGTGGTGAGGACGCTATAGCCATATGGGTTAAGCATGAGAGCTTCACCAGCTCGCTTATGGAGGCCGTGAACGAGCTATGGGAATATGCGAAGAGAATCAAAAACTAGGATAGAATATTATCTCCTCTTACGGCCAGCCTCCTCAACAAAGCTCCTTAGGGTATCCCGCGCGGTTGGGGGTAGGTTCTCCAACATTCTAGATAAATTACCTCCATGCTTATCTTGCTTTATAATTGATGAGGCTATCTTAGCTGCTTCGCCCAACTTTCCCTGCATCACGCGCCTATGCAATAACGCATACGCGTCCATCCATGGCTCAAGTAGCGCTATGTTGTCTTCTTGTTTTTTCCTGGTCTTCCTCTCCCTTTTGATGAGTATCAGGGCTGTGATTATTAGTATGAGGAGGGCTAGGAAGACGATGAGCGTGGTAATGGCGTCTTCAGGCACCTATCCTAACACCTTTGAGTGTAGTTAAGTGTGCTTTAAGCTTAAGTAGCTCGTCTCCAAAGAAGTTGAGCATACCCTCGTCTGGCTGCACCTCCCCAAACCTCACCATCTCGTATATGCCGTACATCCGCTTCAGCGAGGCTATGGACTCCTTATCAAGCCGTGCTGGGTTCTCTTCTAATAGCTCCAGATACGTCTTGGAGCGGTATCCCTCTCCCATAAGCCTACCCATGACAGCGCCGAATGTGGCGATTATCGCCTTATCCCTATCCCCAGACTCGGAGAGTCTCCTAAACAAATCAACCTCACTCAGGAGGCTCACCACCTCATCCTCAGCCTGCTCATACCTCTTCCTATTAGCCGCGTAGTACTGCTTATACGCAAGCCCAAGTATAGCGGCTATCAGTATTATGTTGATTATAAGCCAGAAGGTTGTGTCGTAGATTAGCGCTATAGGGTCTGCCAGGGGGCTTCACCTCATCTCCACTACAGTCGCCTCTACGACGAAGATGGGGATATAGCTTTCCGAAACAACTATGGCGCTCACTATGTCGTTGATATAAGCTATCCCAGCCTCACGCGCCTGTGCAACGGGATGCGAGAATGTGAAGACACCGCTGTACCCCACTTCATCAGCCTCCGCTGGGCTATACACCCTACCACCAATAAACACGCGACGCTCAAAGTCTTCATTATAAAACACTATGACAGGCAGACCCGCATAAGCTATCCTATTAGGCCCAGCATCTATAGGCTCAAACCCTACTAGGATTGTTGAGCTACCATTCAGGCTGTCTATCGTTATGTCTATTGACGCTATTCTCTGCCTATATTCCACGTATTTTATTCTCATGTCTGTCTGGTCTGCTGTGAGTTGTAAGGCCTCGCTCCAAGTTGGAAATCTCCCGTCTGGGGATGATACCGAAACCCTATACGTCCCTGGCGTTAGTAGAAACTGTGCAACGCCTCGCTCATTTGTTCGGCGTAGAAGCTCGTCAACGCGCACAACAGCACCTGAGACACGTTCCACAACATCGCCGTGAATCTTCTCCACGATGACGCGGAAAACCAATACGGGAGCCTCTGCCGTCGGTATCTCCTCCCCGAATAGGCCAGACGCCATAGAAGGACTTGAAAACGGTGGAGTGATGTTGAAGAAGCTGAAGGATACGAGCATGAGTATCAGGAGTAGGAGGAGAATGAGGTTGTTAAGCCTGGTATCGCTCACAGCCAACATTAAACAGCATGCTCTAGGTTATAAATTTCCCCCACAATCAATCTCAAATCAAACCTAGCCTACGAAGCTCGTCTATGATGACAGACTGCCCCATGTCATCAAGCTCGTAGCGTACATGTATTATCGGCTTGTTGGTCTTAAATAACCTTGTCAAATCTGTGGGAGTTGCCGAGATTATATAATCGCACTCCACGCGCTCCAGTGTCTCGCGCAGGTCGTTAATCTGCTGCTGGCTGTAGCCTATGCTCGGTATCACCGGCCCCATATGCGGGTATTGCAGATATGTCTCTCTTATAGAGCCGACAGCAGCCCCGCGCGGGTCAACAACAATAGCGCCGTACCGCTCTGCCGCTATGAGCCCTATGCCATGGCTAAGCCCGCCATGCGTGACTGTTGGCCCGTCCTCCACCACCGTGACACGCTTGCCGCGTATAGCTTCAAGCCCCTCACCAAAAATCCTAGAGCCAGTAGTCATAATACGCGCTTTAGGATTAAGTAAGCTGATGTTCCGTATTATGTTCTTGACAGCCTCGCTGGGTGCTGTGTCGGTTTTGTTAATCACTACGATATCCGCCATCAGTAGATTCGTCTCCCCAGGATACGAGCCGACCTCCTGCCCAGGCCTAAGGGCGTCGGCCACAACTATCAATAGGCTGGGCTCTATGAAGGGAAAATCATTATTACCACCATCCCATACTATAACATCCGCATCCTCCTCAGCCAGCCTAAGAACCTCACGATAATCAAGACCAGCGTAGACCTTGTTTCCAGCCCTTATATGCGGCTCATACTCCTCACGCTCCTCAATAGTGCAGCCATACCTATCAAGGTCTTCCAGCGTGGCGAAACGCTGCGCCACCTGTTTCCGCAAGTCTCCATAGGGCATGGGATGGCGTATGACCGCTATACGCCTACCAGCTCTACGGAGGAGGCCAGTAACGTATCTTGTTACGGTGCTCTTCCCCGAGCCTGTCCGCGTGGCTGTTACAGCGACAACTGGGAGATGAGACTTCAGCATCGTAGCCTTAGGGCCGAGGAGCATGAAGTCGGCACCAAGGGCCAGGACTCTAGAAGCCTTATGCATCACCTCCTCATGGAGGAGGTCGCTGTAAGACAGCACAACCAAATCCACGTCGTTCTCCCTCACTATGCGCGGCAGCTCCTCCTCAGGGAGAATCGGTATACCACGCGGATAACGCGGGCCAGCAAGCTCCCGAGGATAAACGCGGCCAGCTATGTTGGGTATCTGGGCCGCGGTGAAGGCTACAACCTCATACTCGGGATTCTCTCTGAAAACGACGTTAAAATTATGGAAGTCGCGCCCCGCCGCGCCCATTATCACAACACGCTTAGACATACCCACCACCTACCGAAAAAGGCTCCTAAATGCGTTTATGGCAGGTAGCTACATTTGCTTTGCTAGGATTAGCTCATATACTGCTGGCTTTAGTAGTTTATGCGGGGAGTGGGGTGAGCGAGAGCCGCGGCGTGGAGATACAGCACCAGGCTATACGATTCAGGCTTGATGGTGAGCGCATAGTATCACACTCTGGAGAAGGTGTTTCCTGGTTCGTGGAGCGTGGATACGGTGAGAAAGACGACAAGGGGCTTCTACAGCTAAGCCCAATAGAGGCGCTCTACCTAGTTGAGGTCGGGAAGATAGAGATATTCAACGAGAACGGCGAGAAGATGGAGTTTGACAGCCTTGTTAAGCTCTTTGCAAAGAAGAGCGAAACGCTCTGGCGCGACTACGTAATATACCGCGACCTAAGGCGGCGTAGATACGTGATGAAAGAAGGCTTCAGCCCACAGCTCCGCTTCAGAGTCTTTGAACGCGGAGAATACGGGGAAGCACCAGCCAAATACATAATCATACCCCTCTCAGAGGGAAAGGATATTTCAGTTTCAACAATAGCAGAGCTGATAAGGTCGTGCAGGTCTATGGACAAGGAGCCTGTCTTGGCGGTTGTTGATAGACGAAACGAGGTCGTGTATTATAGCGCGTCAATAGCGGATTTGAAGAATGTGTAGCGCGCTATGCGCCGCGCTCTGGCTTTTGTCAGCATAACACGCCCACCTAACGGGCTACTAATGTTCATAGCAGTGTTGGTGGGTGTAGTCTTCTCGGATAGCCAGAGGATAACGCTTGAGCAGGCTCTCCTAGCCCTGGTAACGGCATACAGCCTAAACGGCTCATCCATGGTGATTAACGACTACTTTGACAGGGATACAGATTTAATCAGCAATCCATCGCGCCCAATTCCCGCGGGATTAATAGCCCCTAAGGAGGCCCTACTCTATTCTACAATACTGGCAACGGCTGGTTTGGCCGCCGCCGCCCTAATATCCCTAGCATGCCTAACATTCGCAGCACTAGCTTACGCTGCCGCCTTCATCTATAATGCTCGTCTGAAGAAGAGCGGATTCCTTGGGAACCTGATGGTTAGCGTTGATGTTATAGCGCCATTCATCTACGGCGCAATAGTGAGCGACGGCTTCATAACGCCGCGGGTCTTGGTGTTTGCAGCTCTAGCATTCATAGCAAACACTGGCCGTGAAGTAATAAAGGGGATAGTAGATGTCGAGGGTGATGCTACGCGTAACGTTTCTACGGTTGCGCGCGTAAGGGGTGAGCGTTATGCAGCATATTTAGGCGCTGGACTCTATCTTCTCGCAGTAGCGCTAAGCCCAGCCCCATACATACTCAACTACGTATCAGCCTACTACCTATACACTGTAGCCCTCGCAGACGCGGGCTTCATATACTCCGCACTGAAAATAATTAAAGACCCAACACGCGAGAACGCTAGACGACAGAAGAATCTCACACTCCTCTGGATGCTCCTGGCCCTCGCCTCATTCGCCGTAGGCGGATTAACACATAGCTAAACCTCGGCCAAAACCATGCACGGAGCGCTGTCCACACCATCTATCAAGAGAGGCATGACAAAGACTCTACGAATATTACTGGGCTTATCCATCAAGTCCATATCCTCTATTATGAGGAAGTCCCGCCCAACCAGTAGTGTTCTATGAGCAGCCCTTCCCTCTTCACGCCTCATGGGAGAGGAGATGGATATCGCGTCAACACCAACGGCCCTAAGCCTGGGCAGCTCCTCCACAATGTAGCGCGCAGCCCCATCAGAAAGACAAGGACCACGCCTAGAGAAGGCTTCTACATCACTCTCGCGAAAACGCTGGAACCCTGTTCTTATCATGAGCAAATCAGCGTCGCGAATCTCATCATACAGGCTGCGGAGCTCATCGGCAGTAATAAGCTCACCCACACCCTTGGGAATATCAACCAGAACAGGCCGCTCAAAGATGAAAAAATCAACACCAAAACCAGCAATAGGCCTACCTCGCGGGTCAAAATGGAGAGGAGCATCCACATGGGTTCCGAGGTGGTTTAAAAAAGAAACAAAATACGAATTACTACTATTCCCGCGCTCTATCTGCTTAAACGGCCTTATCTCAAGACTAGGCCCCATATCATACGAAGGCGTAGCCACCGAAAGCTTATGCGAGAGTAGAACCCACATGAGTTTTACTGCTGCATAGATACTAAATAACCCTTTTAGCCAGCTAGGCCTGTTACGCTATAGATGGCGACTGTGATTGCTAGCACAGTTATTGACAGAGCTCCCATGAGGGCTGCTTCCTTTTTGCCGCTCTTTGGCATGCTATATGACTCTAGCGTTGGGTATGCCTTCCTTACTGCGGTGATGAGTGAGAGACTAACTATGGCGCCGAAGGTTACTTGTAAGCTATTTACTGTGGCTAGTTCTGCCAGCGCTGCTCCGAACCCGAAGAGCGGCAACTCAACGGCGAAGTAGCCTGATAGCATGACTAAGGCGCCTGCTATCACCGCCGCGATTTGGCGTGGCAATCCCTGGCCTCGGCCTATCAGACCAACTACAAACCCCTCCATCCCCTTTATGAATAGTGTTAGAGGCGCGAAGAAAGCGAATGTTCCAGTGAGTATATCCGCCAACGCGGAGCCTATTCCTCCAGCTAGGAAGCCGAGCCTAGCTCCAAGAGCCAAGCCACTGAACATAACCATCGCATCCCCAAGGTTGAAGTATCCCCGCGTGGGGGCGAAGGGAATCACGATTAGCAGTGTGGTGATTGTTGTCGCCGCAGCCATTATAGCCACCATCGCCGCCTCCTTACTGCGCATCCCTCCAGAGCTCTGCATACCTGCCTCCCCATCATCCAAGATATATAAGCTTCAGCTTACATATAGGCAACATGCCCTTCAAATGCTCTTCATGCACCAATAGTATAAAAGATATATCACCGCCCTATTCATGCGGAAAATGCGGCGATGTAATTCTCTATCACCCGCCTCTTGAGGAGTTAAAGCCTCTAGCGTTGCATGATGCGAGTTTTAGCGGCGTATGGCGTTTTTGGAAGATGCTACCGCCAATAGCTGATAACTTCAGAATAAGCCTAGGCGAGGGCGGCACATTCCTCCACCGCGCTGAGAGACTAGCTACACAGCTGGGTCTTAGGCATCTATATCTGAAAAACGAAACCACAAATCCTTCAGGCTCATTCGTTGATAGAGGAATCGCTATAGAAATCTCCAAAGCATTATCCATGGGATTTGCTAAGCTGGCGTGTATAAGCCATGGCAATCTGGGGGTCTCCGTAGCTGCTTACGCGGCCAAAACCGGCCTAAACTGCACAATCTACACACCACCAAATATTGAGCGTGGCAAACTATATCAATTAATAGCATACGACGCCGAGATAATCTTCCAGAAGAAAATATCTCCAAAAGAGATTAGAGATTCCACAGATAATCTATACCTCATATCAACGACTAGCCCTTTCTTCCTAGCTGGGCTTAAGACAATAGCGTATGAGGTGCTTGAGCAGCTGCAAAAAGTGCCTAACATTGTTATAGTCCCTGTAGGTAGTGGGGGAAATATAGCCATGTTCTGGGAGGGAATGAGGGAGCTGCATAAACTGGGGGTAACAAACGGCTCACTACCCAAGCTGGTTGCTGTCCAATCAGATGGATGTATGCCCATAGTGGAAGCCCATAAGCGAGGCTTGGATAACGCTAAGTGGAGGAAGAGGGTTAGGACGCTTTTCCCAGATATAGCGGTTCCCAGCCCCCTGCTGGGCAGGTTGGCGCTAAGAGCTATCCGCGAGTCTAGAGGACTTTCAATATCCGTCTCTGATGGTGAGATAATAGACGCTACGCGGATCTTGGCAAAAAGTGAAGGGATATTTGCAGAACCTGCCGCTGCATCAACAATTGCCGCTCTCAGAAAAATGGTAGAAAACAACATGCTGGACAGGGATGATGTAATAGTATGCATAATAACTGGCTCTGGCCTAAAGGAGCCTTTCATAATCCGGCCGATAGGCAGAGCGGCGCGGACTGTAGCAGTAAGAACCCGACCAGCCTCGCGTGTGGGCAGGATGAAGACGCTCATACTAAAACTCTTAGCGGAGAAACCTATGCACGGATACGCGCTTTGGAAAAATCTTAGAAAGCGATTCGGTGTGACTGTTTCTACTGTATCAATATACCAGCACTTAGCGGAACTCCAAGACTCAGGACTGATAACGGCGGCGCCGCTAGTAGCTGGATACGGGCAGAGTAAAAGGAAGAGAACATTCTACGAGCTTACCATCCTGGGGCGTAGGATGCTAGACCAAATGACCACAAACTAACGAGTCTTGGGTCATAGCTGTTAGTCGTCAACGGCTCTAAACTATGCGATTCTTTTGAACCTTAAACACTCTAGTGTTTTCCGCTTACGTTGTCACCATCTATTGAGATATTAATAAAAATCATTTATTTGAAACTGAAAGTGTTCCACTCCAAACACCATAAGTCCTTTGTGTTCTAAGCTACTTCCAAGACCACACTCACATATATGACCTGTCTCCAGCCTATAACATAGTTATACGCACTATAAATTAAATCAAAGAAAATATTTGCGTCAAGTTCCTAGGGACAGCTGCAACAAGGTGTAGTTTGTCTAGCTCTCAGAGACCGAATTTAGCGAGACATTAAAGAGACATAAAGCCTTTGATGACACAGCTCTGACCAGACTCACTAATAAAACACTAGCCATAAAGTGTGAAGAAAACCAACCAGAGTAGTATCGGTATTAGAAAACTTATTGAGTTTTCCGCAAATAATACAGCCAAAGAGAGCAACAAACATCACTTACCGAAGAAAGAGATCACCCTTTTATTTAATATAATGGAATCGAATATCTTGCCGCAGATGTTGGCGAAGTTAAAGTTGAGTTTCAAGCCGTTAGAAGAGAAGAAATAGGAAGACAGATTAAGGCAGAGAAATAACTCTCTTTTGTTTTTATGAATTAAAAGATGAAGGTTATCAAAACTTGCATGTTTTCTTCTAGCGTAGTTTTTTCTCTAGGAATCTGTGGTATTGTTTAACTTTTTCTTGTGGAAAGGGATTTACAACAGTTATTTCTTTAACTTTTGAGAGTTCTGCGTCTAGCGAGTAAATTATTGTTGAGCCTAGGCTTCTCGTGAGTGATACGAGGTAGCCGTCCCATGATTCGATATTGTATGCTGCGGCGTAGTCTAACGCGTCTTCTGCTATTTCTGGAGTTACACGCGGATATAGGGCCGGCGATCTAGTTGTTAGGATTCCTTGCATAACTTTTTTCACCGATAGTTTAGGTATCCGTAGATAGCGTGTTGCTATATGGTAGGCTCCTATTACTGCGGTTACTGGCAGTGCGACTCTTCTCTTTTGGAGTAATACCTCTGATAGGAAGTTTATGCTTCTCTCTTTAAGGGGGTTCTCAAAGCATGTCGGAACTATTATGCTTACATCCACTACGCCTTCAGGGTAGGCCGAGCTTCCTTCTTGCGTATTCACGGCTCATCCACTTCCAACTCTCTTCTGATTCCTCAGTAAAGGCCTCAGCCTTAAGTGCTAGAGCTGAATTCACCCACTCCTGAACTCTTTCCTTATAATCAACTGGCTCCGGCTCTAACACTGCCCGACGGCCATCAAGCCTGATTGTTACACGTCCGCCCTCCTTAAGGCCCAGCAACTTACGAATATGAGAAGGTAGCACAAGCCTGCCCTGCCTGTCTATGTTAATGGAGTCTTCCACATCTTTCACCACATGGAATAATTAGTGCCATAAATATAAATCTTACCGCTCTTAGCATTACTCAGCATCCTCTGAGATATCGCAGCCTCTAGGTGTCAATAAATAGTGTTAGCCTCTTATAGAATAACGCGAATATGTTAAGATGGTTAAAAGGCTGGCATACTTCTTGTAGCCCACTCTTAGGCATGTTGGTTAAAAGGCCGCTAAGATAACGATATACTTAACAGAACTATAAAACGTTGCCATTAATTTTTAGAAAAGCTGAAACCTAGATTTAAGCCGTTAGAAGAGTGGGAAGACAGATTAAGGCGGAGAAGCAGTTTTCCTTAATCTTTTTACTTTAGATATTCATTTGGTTCTTTTCTTCTTAAGTTTGTTTCGCCAAAACGCTTGTCATAGCTAATTATTGCTTCTGCTCCTAGTTTCTTCGCTATGTAGTATTGTAGAGAGTCACCAAAGTCTAGACCTATTTTATTTGTAAAAACAGTTGAGAGTTTAGGAAAATTGGTATATTCATTTTCTTTTTGGGAAAATTGCTAATCTTTTGAGGCCCGTGTTTTATTCTCCTTCTTTCACTTAGTATATTTCATCAGCTACTAGTCCGTGTGATTCGCTGTGTACCTTGTTGCCTGCCTCTTTCTCTTCAGCCTTAAATAGGCAGAAAACAACGCCTTGCTTCTCATGGTACCAATATCTTACGAACTTGACTCCGTGTTTGCCTTGTTTTTCTAGATCTTTCTGATGTGCTTCCTCAAGTAACTTAGGATTCACTCCTCGCACATTTTTATGTACATCTAAATACAATGGCATGTATGTTTTAAATTTATGCATTATTTAAACAACCACTAGCAACCAGCTTGTTGGTTGGTCACGTACTCTTAGTAGCTTTAAGTTGGCTGTTTAAGCGTAATTATGGATTAGATGTTTAGTCTTTAAGCTGATTCTTGGAACAAGCTGGGATGTAATCTTATATTTACTATTTCGCTTATGATAAGTTTCTCTTCTAAACTATCACATATACAGCAACAGGGTCTTAGCGTCTCTCGCTACGTGGTGTTCGCCGTTTTTCATGAATAAAACAGGATTTCTAAAATATCTTTCAATATTCCTAATTTCGAGTGTAACTATGCGTTTAATGCCTTAAGCTTCTATCAATGTTAATGCATTCCCGGCTTTTCTTATCCTTTATTCTTGCTGTGGTTATCTTTATGTATATGAGTCTGATTAAGGATTGATGGGTTATGGTGTTTCGGGTTAAGAGGGTTTATGATGTACCTTCTAGTGGGGATGGTTTTAGGGTACTTGTGGATAGGCTGTGGCCGCGTGGTCTTGATAGGGGTAGGGCTAGAGTAGATTTGTGGATGCGTGAGGTTGCGCCTAGTGATGAGCTTAGGCGCTGGTTTGGGCATGACGCTAGTAAGTGGGAGGAGTTTAGGAGGCGTTATTTTGAGGAGCTTGGGGAGAAGGATGAGCTGGTTAATGCTATTTTGGAGCTTGAGAAGTGGATGGGGGTGGTTACCCTGTTGTTCAGCGCTAGGGATTTGGAGCATAATAATGCGGTTGTGCTTATGGAGTATCTTATCCGTCTTCGCGGTGGGCGTTAGCTATTTTTCACCACCATTTTTACCGCCTTAATTAGTTTCTGGTAATTTGTTGAGTAGGCTAAGTGTGAGGGGCATTTGCAGTCTGTTGAGCCGAAGCCTCTTACGTAGTTTTTCATCTTTTTTATGAGATATGCTGCTATTTTGCATTCGTTCTCAGGTTTTGGGTTACATGCTATTGCGCGTATGTGTGTTGAGGGTAGTGATGTTAGGGTGTCTATGTGCCAGTGTTTTCTTTTCTTTTTGTGTCTTAGGTGTCTTGTTATGCGTGCTCTTAGGGCGCGTTTTGCGGAGCCTGCGTATGCGTAGTATCCGTGTGTTAGTTTTATCTTTCCCAGCGAGCCTATCTTGAGTGTTTTTGTTTGTTTTAGGGCTATTATGATGACGTAGCTTCCTGAGTCTGGTAGGTTTGCTGGGTTTTGGTGAAGAAAAATATGTGGGGGATGTTGCCCCTTGGTTGAGGCTCTTATATTCCGACGCCTCAAGACTTTCTTAGAAGTCTTCTTTGATTATCGTCTTCCTGCCGTTGGCTTGGCAGCGTTTGACGGCTCTGTTGATCAGCTCCTTGACGGCGGCGTCTAGTCCCTCTAGGGCGTCTGAGCTGAGCCGAATACCCTCTGGGAGCAGCTCCCTAACTCTAGACTCCACGATTACGAAGTCTTTCGCCATTTCAACTCACATTACCCGCTTAAAAAGCGGTAAAATAGGTTTTCTTTTCCATGAGCCTGTAAGCCATATCTGGCGCATCTTAGCCCCTTTTTAGGGTATTTAATCGGTAATACGCCTAAAACCTAACAAATAAGCCCGCCCTAGCCGTGTGGAGGGAGTGAGAGCCGTGCAGTATTTCATGGCTGTTAAGGTTGGTGAGCGGGTAGCAACGCGTGCGCAGCAGAGGCTGCTCAACTACGTCCCATCAGCACTAGTTGCTATGATAGTGAAGGAGAAGAGCGACGGTTTCCAGCCTGTGGGTGAGGAAGACCTTTTCGCCGTGCTCCCCGTAGGGGCTGACGAGTATATCATAGCCTTATGCGACGCCGAGGGCTACGCCAAGGCAATCTCAACGCACCTCTCGAAGGAAGAGACGGAGAAGACGGTTGAGAAGATGCGCCGTGATGGGATTCAGGAGTTCTCTGGAAGAGTCATACTCCCAGTCTAGAGCATCCTCTTGAATGCCTCAGCATCCACAGCCATGGATACGTTGTTGAAGAGGATAAAGCCCTGCTCGGAGCGCCTCATCTCCTCAAACACATACTCGCGGAGTTTCTCCAAGTCTTCGCGCGTGTAGCGATATGAGTAGTTGACCTCGCCTTTCCCTATGCCGTGGAGGCGTGTGTAGAATATTTTATGCCGCGCAACTGGTTTCCAGCGGAAAACATCAACCACATGAACCACGCCATATCTCTCACATATTCGGCGTACCTCTTCACCATTATCGCGCCACGTGCCGCGCGGCTCCCAGCCTAACATGAAGCCCTCAGCTACGGTGTTGGCGAAGAAACGTTCAGCATTCTCAGCATTCTCTTCAGAGTAGCCGAAAGACGCTGGTGTTTGAATCACCACAACACGCGCATCAACTGCGCGCGCTATCTCAACGGTTTTTCTCCACGCCTCCATATTCTCCCGAGATGGCTTTAGATTACCATATAGATGCTGCTTGCTCTTGGGGACCGTTATCCCAGCGCGCTTCCATGTCGGGCTTGTCGGCGGGTGCGTCAAGGCTTGCCAGGCCTTCATGTTAAAGACGAAACCGTCTGGGGCTTTCTCCCTCCATTTCCGCGCGGTCTCCACACGCGGAAGCTTGTAGAAGGTCTCCTGAAGCTCAATAGTCCTGAACTGCTTATAATATGCTTCCTTACCGCCGCGGACAGCCCACCCGCAGCAGCCTACCAAGATGTTTGGCATACCATAGTCATGTAGGGTAGTGGGCGAATATTTGCGTTTAGACTATGTTTCTGGAGCTTATGTAGTGTTGGGCTAGTTTCTTGAGGGCTGCTCTCAAGTGTCTACTGACCGTTGATGTGGTTAGCCCTAGGTTTGCTGCTATTTGGCTCAGGTCTGCTCTACGCGGCGCGTCGAAGAACCCTAGCTGGAGAGCTACGTTCAGAACAGCTACCTGCTTGTCTGTGAGCCTCACCTCCCCCTCATACTCCCTATTCTCCAGCACCTCAACGCGAAGCCCCCTATTGCGCATCTCCGAAACAATCTGACGCCCCGATATGGGGCCAGCTACCACAACCCTAACCAAGAGGCCAACACCATCAAGATAAGCAATCCAGTCGGGTATGCACTGGGACTTGGAAAGCACCTTACACGAGGTACAGCTGCTTGACGTAATCCAGATATGATTGTCGTCTAGGACTATGGGCTTGACGCCTGTTTTGACCAGCTCCCGCGCATCTATAGGCTTGTCAATCTTGAGGAGATGGTCTGAGTTATTCTCACCCACTTTTAGCCTCTTAATCATCCCCTGTATAGCCCTTGGCTGGAGGAGCCTGATTACGCTACAATCACTATTCTTAATGACGATTGTTAGTGCGCGCGTGCCTAAGTGTCTGGTCAAGCCGTGAAAAATAATGGTTGGGTGTTTAAACTGTTTTTGAAGCAACACGGGGCTTTGAGGGTAGGAAGATTCCTATCAACGCCTTTATCCCTATTGTCCTGACCACGTTGAGCATGAAGAAGGTGAAGCCAGCAGCCATTAGTAGGGCTCCGACTATCGCCACAGTCATGTAAGGCTCGTATGGTCCTAGCCCCATCGGGTAGAGTGTTCTTCGCAGCATTCCAGCAGAGCCAGCTAGGCCCATGCTAAGCCCCATTACGAGGCCGCCTACTGTCATGAGTATTAGATGCGCATCCGCCAGCCTCTCGTTAAGCGACTTACCTGTGAGCATGGGGAAGAGCGCGTATATTGCGGCGAATATCGTCAGGCTCAGGCCGACGAGGAGCTGTACGTGGCCGTGTATCCCGATAACCCACTGCGTGTTGTGAAGATAACGGTTCATTGAGTAGTTGGCTTGTATTATCCCAGCCGTCCCCCCTATGCCGTAGCCGAGTATAGAAGCCAAGACAAACTTCAGAGGGGCTGAGTACTTCACAGGCCTTGCGAGCCAGATGGTCATTAAGACAGCGAACATCGTAAGCCCCATCGTTAGCAACTCACCCCACGTGAATATCTGGCCCTGTATCTGGAGGAACAGCGGCTGGGGAGTGTCAGCCAGCATGTGGTGGTTCCATACGAAGAGGGAAACTACCAGGTCTGCGAGTATGACAGTTCTCACGACGCTCTCACCGTAAAGCGGCCTACCGAGGAGCAGGGGGACGAGCAGATACCACGTGCCAGCGGTGAATATCAGCACGTTACCATCAGCTATTAGGTCAAGCCCCCACCAGAAGACGTTCTTGTATATGAGCGGGTCTATGATGTTGAAGCTCAGGCCTGCTCCTGGCAGTAGGTAGGAGAGGCCGAATATTATTATGAGGATTCCGAAGCCGCCCATCACGAGAGCGTTGAGCGTTGTATCAACGCATCCCCGGAAGACCGCGACGGCGAATACTGGGTAGTTAGAGACCTTTTCCACATAGTTGGGTATTCCGCGTATCTTTGCCCGTAGCTTGTCTAGGTTGAACGCAGTTACTAGCAGCTCTTTGGCGACGTATGCTGCTCCAGCCTTGACATTCCCCCCACCATTGGCAACTACTTCCTGCTGCCTAACGGGGAGGAAGATTGTGGCAAACATGTTGAAGAAGAATGTGAGGACTTCGAGGATTATTAGCGCAGCACCAAGGCCAAATGCTACTAGGCTAATCGGCTCCCATCCAGCCAGCTCAACAGCGGCTGGGAGAGGCCAGTATAGAGTGTAGAGAGGCGCGTAGCGTGTTATGAACGTTGTAGCCCAGACAGTTGCTACGCCTATTGTCATCAGCCAGAAGCTCGCGTACGCGGCTCTCTTGCTGTATATATCGCGATTCAGCACATAGGGGACGAGGAAGTAGAAAGCACCCATAACAGCCATGTAAGCCCATCCATATATTCCGACAAAGGGATGCGCAGTCATAATCGCGTAGAAGTGCTTCTCGGTAAAGAACTCGGTTAGCATGTTGGAGATTCTGAAGCGCATAATCGTTCCTTCAAGGCCAGCAAGGGCGAAGAATACTAGCGCAACAACGACGAAGCGAAGCGTTAATAGCTTCCGTTCATCCTCGTTCATCTTCCACCACCCCCAACAACAGCTATAGCATCAGGCACGTACATGTACGGATGCTTAGGACCACTGTACTCTGTTGAGCGTATGTCGTAGTGTCCTGGCTCTTCAAAGACCCATGTTATCCTGTTCTCGTATGGTTTTGGGACTACCTGCATCTGAAAGACCATAGTCCCGTCTTTTCTGAAGACCCCGAAACCGTATGTTAGGTCGTCTGAGATTACGATGAACTCTACGGGTACGCCTGCTGGGATTGTAATGGGCTTCTCAGGCAGGATGAACTTGTAGTCTCTAACTTCTATGACCACCTGCTTTACGGGCTGCTCTTGCGCCCATAGCGCGTTCTTGGCTGCTGGCACTAGGGGCGAGAGCGTGGCTAGGTTTCCGAGGAGCGCAACGGCTACTAGGAAGTAAAGCCACTGCCGCTCCCGCCTATCCATCCCACGCCCAGCCCCACCATCAGCACGCTCCCGCGCGCTTACACCACCCCTAGGCGGCCTGCGCGTAACTATGTAGAAGAAGACGATGAATCCTATTATGGTTGTGAATACCGTGAGGTAGAAGAGCTCTATTATATTCTGTATTGTCATTTTCCACATCAATATATACTATAATTATCGTTGTTG
This sequence comes from Candidatus Pelearchaeum maunauluense, assembly GCA_030059675.1. Classification (GTDB taxonomy): domain Archaea; phylum Thermoproteota; class Nitrososphaeria_A; order Caldarchaeales; family Caldarchaeaceae; genus Pelearchaeum; species Pelearchaeum maunauluense. The sequence goes on from JANVYQ010000009.1 coordinate 21,592, forward strand.
ATATGGAATATACGCAAAATATTGCATAGACGGTAATATTTACAGCCCAAAATCTTCTAAACAGCCCCGCAGAGCTTAGGAGAGCGTGCCGCAGCATGTTCGTGCACCAACTCACAGAGGAGCAGGAAATGCTCAGAAAGGCAATCCAAGAGTTCGCCGCGCGCTATCCAGCCGAGTATTGGAGGATGAAGGATGAGCGCCGCGAGTATCCTAGTGAGTTCGTCTCAGACCTTATGCGCTCAGGCTGGATGGGCGTGAATATACCCCAAGAATACGGCGGGGCTGGCTATGGTGTAACCGAGACGAGTATCGTGCTGGAGGAGCTGGCACGCTCAGGTGGAGGCTTTGAAGCGGCAGGGGCGGCGCATGCTTCTTACTTCAACGCAACCGTGCTGGTCAAGCATGCCAGCGAGGAGCTAAAGCTGCGCTACCTACCAGCGATAGCACGCGGCGAGCTAAGATTCCAATCCCTAGCAATAACGGAGCAGGGTTCGGGATTCGACACGCCCAGCATAAGGACACTAGCAGCCAAGCAAGGCGATAAATACGTAATCAACGGGAGCAAAGTCTTCATCTCACGCATACTACACACAGACCTAATGCTCCTACTAGCCAGAACAACACCATACGAGCAGGCAGCGAGGAGAACAGGGGGGATGACATTATTCTTGGTGGATGTGCGGAGAGCTGGAGACGCTATCAGGATACGGGAGATACCAAACAACGTTAGAAGAACGGTAGATACCAGCGAGCTCTTCATAGAGAACTTAGAAGTTCCAGAGGAGAACATAGTAGGCGAAGTTGGCAGGGGCTTCTATCACCTACTTGATGTAGTGAATGCAGAGCGCATAGACTTGGCAGCGGAATGCATAGGACTGGGAAGACTCGCCCTAAGCCGCGCATAGTATTCGGAAAGCCAATAGGCCAGTACCAGGCAATAGCGCATCCGCTGGCTGATGCTTACATAAAGCTGGAGGCAGCAGACCTAATGCGCTACAGGGCTGCATGGCTCTACTACAACAACAAACCCTGCGGCGCAGAAGCAAACATGGCAAAATACCTAGCAGCCGAAGCATGCATGCACGCCTGCGACAGAGCACTACAAACACACGGAGGATATGGGTTCTCAGTAGAGATGGATATAGAACGATACTGGCGCGAAGCAAGACTACACCTACTAGCACCAATCTCACAAGAAATGATACTCAACCACATAGCACAAGACAGACTCAACCTACCAAAATCATACTAAAAAGATATGATGAGACGTAAGAGCTTAAAGACGTAAATCTACACCATCTTCTATTAAACTTACCAAATCTAATATTTTTACTCCCTCTATATCACCTCTTTTTCTGGAACTATAAAATATTCTTCGCCATACTTAACAGAGAGCTTCTCCGCCATCATCTTAGATTTATGTTGTAAAAGCTTTGCATCAGACTTATCAGGTTCGGTAAGTTTGCATTCAAAGAACAAAGCCTTCTCATCACCGAGCGCCACTATGTCTATTTCGTTTCCATGCCTATCCCAGTATCGCCCAATCTTATATCCCGTCAAGACTAGCGAAACAATTTCAAGACAAAGTTTCTCAAATACATGCCCTAAGTAGGTTGGTAAGTTTTTCATTATATCCGCTATTACATACTCTATTTGACCAAAACTCTATCCTATCTTTCATAGGGTTAATGAAGCGCATGTAGAAGGAGAAGAAATTATCCAGCAGCTGATACCGAGGGACCCTGGTCTTCATTATTGTAGGTTCTTTACCTATGATATCCATCTTCTCTAAGGTTAGAATGTATTTCTTTAGCTTTGTTCTCTCGATAACCCTATAGTCGCTTATCTCCTTAAGCGTGAGCTTTCCCATGGCTATTGCTTCCATGATCTCTAAGTATCTAATCGGCTCTCTAAGCTCTGTTTGTAACATTCTTTCAGCTTCTTCATATAGAGGAGCGCCTCTCTCAAGGAAAAGCCTGACTATATTTTCGTGTAAGTCTTTTGAATGGTCGTACATAAGAAGGTAGTGGGGTGTGCCGCCTAAAATTGAGTAGATTTCTACTATTCTACGCTCATCCACCGAAGGGAATATACGTCTTACAGTTACATAGTCAAAGCCCCTAAGTTTGACCACTCTGGTGGCTCTTCCGCAGAGTGGCCCAGCATAGCTTAGGTCCCTCTCAATCATACCAACCGTGGAGCCTAACAAGAACAACTTACACTTTGACGTGTGATGAAATAGGTCCCAGTAATACTGCAGTTTAGGCGACAAATATTTGGATATTCGCTGGTATTCATCAAAAAACACTACACCCACATCCTTAGACATCTTGAAGAGATACTCAAGGAACTCATCTAACGACCTGAAGGAGGTGCTGAAGATTGTCACGCATTTGGATAGGAAACGACTAAGACTTGAGCCTTCTACATAAACATAATACCCTCCAACAGTCTCTGGAAGCTTTCTAATCAGGGCGTCTTACCAACTCGTCTACGTCCATAAAGTAAGACAAGCTCGGAACGCTCTGACTTCACAACCTCCTTCAATATCTTAAGCTCTTCTTCCCTATTGTAGAATATCACGTATACTTAAGCTAACACAATAAAAATATTTATCTCAGAATCAGGGATGAGCAGGCCTTTATACGCCCCTACAACTGCTGTGTTTTCTTTTCTCCGAAAGTTGACATGTGGAGTATGTGCGGGGGGTGGGATTCGAACCCACGAACCCCTTCGGGAGCAGGTTTCTTATTTTTGGGATCTTAAGCCTGCCGCGTTCAAGGGGGTTTGGTGCCCCTCTTTGACCAGACTCGGCCACCCCCGCGTTTTTAGCGGAGGAGCTTCTTGGGTTTGAGCCAGTCGTATTTTCTCCATTTTGGGTTTGGGAAGCCGCAGTGGGCGCATCTTCGTTTGGCTGTGTGGAATGAGCGCCTTCCGCAGCGTCTGCACCTAATATGGATGGGTTTGTTGAATTTTCCCATGGAGGGTGTTCCTTTCGTCATAGCTCCCCCATGCTGAGGGTTTCGCTAGTTCTTATATATGATTTAGCGCGCGGGAGAGATTGAGATTGGGCTTGATTACTGGGCAGGTTTATGGGAATTTTATAGGCGGCGAGTGGGTCCAGGCGTCCAGCGGCAAGACCTATAAGACGGTTAACCCTGCTCGGAAGAGCCAGGTTATAGGAGAGTTTCAGAGCTCTGATAGGAGTGATGTTCAGCGTGCTATTGAGCGTGCCTATGCTGCCTGGCGTGAGTGGCGCTCTACTCCTCCACCTAAGCGGGGTGAGATACTGCTTGAGGCCTATTATCTGATGAAGAAGCGTGCAGAGGATTTCTCTAGGCTTATTGCGCTTGAGATGGGGAAGCCGATAGGCGATGCGCGCGGTGAGGTGAAGAGAGCGCTCAACGTCCTGGAGTTCATCGCTGGCGAGGGGCGGCGTATGCTGGGCGAGACAATACCATCAGAAATACCCAACAACGTAATCATGACGTTTAGGAAGCCTCTCGGCGTTGTCTCAATCATAACACCATGGAACTTCCCGATAGCGATACCTGTCTGGAAGATAGCGCCAGCCCTAGTAGCGGGTAATGCGGTTGTCTTCAAGCCAGCGGCGACGACGCCGCTCTGCGGTGTGAAGCTGATGGAGCTATTCGCCGATGCTGGAATACCAGCGGGAGTGCTCAACATGGTTACAGGCTCAGGCTCGCTGATAGGTGACGAGCTCGTCTCCAACGAGAAGATTGCGGCTGTATCCTTCACAGGCTCAACAGCTGTTGGACGCCAGATATACGCTAAAGCGGCGCATCATCTCAAGAAGGCGCAGTGCGAGATGGGTGGGAAGAACGCCGTTGTTGTTCTTGAGGATGCGAATATAGATGCGGCGGTTAGCGCTATAATACAGGGAGCGTTCTCAAGCACTGGTGAGCGATGCACGGCGACGAGCCGCGTGATAGTGGAGAAGCCGGCGCGCGAAGAGTTGATGGAGAAGCTGATACAGCGCGTAAGCAGGCTGAAGGTGGGCGACCCACTGGAGGAGGACACCTACGTAGGCCCCCTGGCCCACGAGGAGCAGTACATCAAGGTCCGCGACTATATTGAGATAGGGAAGAGCGAGGGAGCTAAGCTGGTGTATGGTGGCAGGACATTAACAGAGCCTCCCTACGATGATGGCTACTACGTCCAGCCCGCCGTGTTCGCTGATGCGAAGCCAGAGATGCGCATAGCGCGTGAGGAAATCTTCGGCCCCGTGCTAACCGTCCTAGAAGCCCGCGACATGCATGAGGCGGCGGAGATAAACAACTCGGTCTATTATGGCTTCAAGACCAGCATATATACAGAGAACATACGCAAGGCGTTTAGGTTTGCTGATATGTGCGATACTGGCATGGTGCATATAAACGCGCCCACACTGGGCGGCGAGGTCCAAGCACCATTCGGCGGCCTCAAGGAGTCTGGTGCTGGATACAAGGAGCTGGGGAGGGAGGCTATAAGATTCTACACCAACGAGATAATAACTTACCTTGACTACAGCGAGCAGAGGCCTGAGGTCAAGTTCATCTAACGCTAGGTCGGCGATATCATTATGATGTTGTCTCCTCTGACGACGATTGTCCCCAGCTTGTTGGCCGAGTTCTCGTCAATAACCTCCTCGGCATTCTCAAGGACGAGGTTCATGTGCTGGTCGTAGCCCTGTAGCAGTCCGCGGAGCATCCTGCCGTTGCGGAGCTTCACCAGCACCGTGTTTCCGAGACTCTTAGACAGCACCTTAACAGAGACGTCACTGGACAAAGCACTTTCAACCACAAAGAAACAAGGCGTGTTTATTAAGTTTATGACGTATAATCACCCTCAACACCACAACCTACTAGGCCACGGCTGGACAGTATATACATGGGGGTAGTATTAACGCCTAGGATTGGTGCAGGACTATCGTCTCCAAGTTGCGCGGCGCGTATATGTTAGCTGGCATTATCTTGGACGCTGCATTAGCTAGGCTCTGTATGGCCTCCTCCTCGCCGTGCACTAGAATTATGTTCCTAGGCCTAGGTGTTATCCTGCATAGGTAGTTGAGCAGTTGCTGCCGACTACTATGGCCTGAGAAGCCATCAACCTTCTGAACCTGCATACGCACTTGCAGCAGCTCGCTCCTCCCCTCCTCGTCGATTAGAGTAACCTCCCTAACGCCCTTGAGAATCTTCCTTCCCAACGTTCCCTCAACCTGGTAGCTGACGAAGAGGAGGAGGTTCTTCTCATCGTCAGCAAACCCTCGGAGATACTTCAGTATAGGTCCTCCCTCCAACATGCCTGATGTGGAGATTATCACCGCAGGCCCCTGGCTGTTCAGCACCTCCTCGCGCTGCGACTGGCTCTTGATTGGCGTGAAGTATTCTGAGAGGAAGATGTTCTCTCCTGAGCGGAGGCGTTGCTGGAGCTCTCCAGCCAGGTAGTCTGGGAACGCGGTGTGTATCGCTGTCGCTTCTATAACCAGGCCGTCAAGGAATACTGGGACTTCAACCAGCTTGCCCTCTTCAAACAAGCTGTTAAGCACGAGCATTATCTCCTGCGCTCTCCCTATTGCTGGGACGGGTATCAGAACCTTCCCTCCCTTGTTTACCGTGTTGGTTATGTACTCGGCGAAGATGTTCTCGCTCTCCTCGCGTGTGAATGGTACTGGGGTGGCGCCGTATGTGCTCTCCATGATAAGCGTCTCGGCGCGCGGGAACCTGTAGTTGCTAGCATCCAGCGTTCTTGTCTTCTCAAACTTGAAGTCGCCGCTGTAGACGATGTTATGAAGCCCCTCTCCCACGTGTATATGCACTATCCCGCTCCCAAGTATGTGGCCTGCGTTGTAGAAGGTTATCCTAACGTCTGGGGTTACGTTTGTAACCACACCATACTTGAGCGGTTGTGTGTGCTGTAACGCTAGCTTGACCTCGTTCTCGGTGTATGGGGCGAAGACGCCTTCCTTACCAGCAACCGAGATGTAGTCCAGCTGCTCCAACGCCATTAGGGGCACTGTTGGCTCTACGCAGTAGACGGGGCCGCGGTAGCCGTATTTGAAGAGGAATGGGACAAGCCCGGCATGGTCTAGGTGGGCGTGTGATATTACTACAGCGTCAAGCCACTCTACCAGGTCTGGCATCACGTCAAAGCGCGGGAACATGTCTATCGGCGCTGAAGCCCCTGCCGAGAGACCGCAGTCCAGCAGTAACGTGCTCTCCGTCGTCTGGAGCAGAAGAGCAGAACGGCCAACCTGCCTACCAGCGCCGAGCACAGTTATTCTCACATCTTTTATCTCAAAGACTAGCGGCCTAAAGACGCGCTCGCCTATCCGTCTTAGAATCTCCAGCTTGTCCTTTTGGTCCCAGAAGATAAACTGCTTAATCCTCTCCATCGTCTTTGACTGCATCAAGGGCTCGCGGAGGACTCGTATAACCCAGCGCGTCTCGCGTATAAGATTCTTGAGTGTCTCGCTACCCTCTAAGGACGTTATCCTAGGGTCGTTGCTCTCTATGACAATCTCCCCAAGAGGCTCGTCAAAGATTAGCCTAAAGTTGTTTGGGAGAGTGTTGCGTATAACCTGCTCAGCCTCCTCCTTGGGTAGCCTTATATCGGGGTCTGAGCGTATAACCACGCGCTTCTTAATCAGGCTCACAAGCTCTCGCGCAACCTTATCCCTGTCAAAGAATAGCTCCTGGTTTTGCGTGTATATCGCTATCCTCGCCCCCTCATACTCTATCCTCGTTATAGTAGGCTCGCGCGGGCTTATCGCTGCAAAATACCTCAATAACTCATTCCTGAGCCTATCGCTGGCCATCAAACCGCAGGCGCCCTCTCCCTAGACAGGAGCATACTTGAGATACTGTTTGTAGAGGGGAGCCTTCTCCTCAAGGGACAGCTCCCCATAACCCACATCCCGCTTAACATAAGCAACATCAATACTATCCCCAGAGCCAGCATCCCGCCTTATTGACGCCGCCACGGCCTGGAAAGCCAGGTGGACAGCGTCATCAAAACTTATGTCGCGGCTGTAGTTAGGCTCCAGCACACCCAGCGCTACTGGGCTTCCAGAGCCAGTGGCTATGAGCGTCTCCTCCGTTACTGAGCCGAACGGGTCTAGGGTATAGAGGCGGGGGCCCTCGCTGTCTATCCCGCCTATTATGAGCTGGGCTATGTATGGGAAGTAGCGGGAGTTGAACATGAGGGATTGGGCTAGGCGCGCGACTGCCGAGATGGGCATGGTGTCGCGGCGCATTATCTGGTAGTAGTTTATGTTTGCCCGTAGTATGTCTATGAGGCTCTGCGCGTCAGCTACGCGGCCAGCGATTGTTATTGCCACGTGTTTATGGAGGGGGTGAACCTTCTTGCCCTTACGGTGCGCAACGAAGAATCCAGCGGTTACGCGCGTATCGGTGGCGAAGACGACCGCGTCTCTAGCTATCAAGCCCACAGTTGTGGTTCCTGTCTTGAGAGCCTTGACCCACGCATCACGGTCTTGAGGAAACAAGCGCAACACCAAGCAGAACTAGCCTGTTCTAGGAATATCCGCTACTCTCGTTGTTTGCGCATTATAAAAGGATTTGCACCTATTCAGCCCCTATGGCACGCGCCCAACTATAAAAGATATGCCTTAGCCACGCGCTAGCCTCTCCAACTAGCTGGATTTGTGGCCTAGCTACTTCGCGGGGAGTTGGCGAGACGCAGTCCACGCATGCTTGCTGTTTAAGACAATTTTAAATAGCTGAGCGGGGAAAGCGGCTCAGAAGGCCTATGACTGAGGAGCAAGATTCAGGCGGCGTTCAGGAGGCTCAGCAACTCACGGTAGCTACTGACTCGTATGTGTTGATAGACTACACACTCCGCGTCAAGGATACTGGCGAGCTAGTGGATACTACTGTTGAGGAGGAGGCCAAGAAGGCTGGTGTTTATGACGCTGCGCGCGTGTATGAGCCGCGCCTAGTAGTTCCTGGCAAGGGAATGCTACTCCGCGCAATAGAGGACGAGCTAATAGGGATGACTGAGGATAGCTCCAAGAGCTTTGAGATACCTCCAGAGAGGGCTTTCGGCCCCCGCGACGCGTCTAAGATAAAGACGATACCACTACGTAAGCTGAAGGATGTTGATACTCCAATCACTGTTGGCTCGCGTATAGTGATAGATGGCAAGGAGGGGATTATCAGGACTATAGGCTCAGGCCGCGTTCAGGTGGATTTCAACCCCTACCTAGCGGGGAAGACCTTGGTATGCGACGTTACTGTTAGGAAGATAATCACAGACGAGTTGGAGCGCGTGAAGGCAGTAATCCACAGCAGGATACCAGAGGTGGAGATTGAGAAGTTTGAGATAAAGCTGGAGAAGCCCACGCTCACAATCAAGATACCCGAAGAAGCCCTAACGCTCCCAGCTCTCCCAATAGCCAAGCGCGTAATGGCGCGGGAGCTGAAGGAGGCGGTCAACGGTATTGAGAAGATTGTCTACGTAGAGGAGTACACGTAGTGAATGCTGCTAGGAGCAGTATTAGGAGAGTTATCTGGAGTATGCTTCCCGTTATGAAGATGGCTGATTGGATTAGTAGTCCCTGCTCTATGAATGCATAGTGCGCGCGGCTTGTTAGTGATGCTGTTAGTGTTATGACCGCCGTTATCGCTGCTGCTGGGTAGGCCTGCCACACGCCCTTTATAGCTGCCAGCGTTATCGCGGTGTAGGCTACTGTTCCGATTGTTATGGATGTGAATAGCCATCTCGGAACTACTGGATACGCAACAACCATGAACACGAAGCCCAGCACGGTGCTGGCTACTAGGCAGGCCAGCACGGCCTTCAGAAGATAGCCGCGAGCCATAACGCCTAACCCACCTATCTAGACGAAATAAATACCCTTAGCATCTTTAAAGTCTAGTAGGCGCGTCTCACCAAGGTAGGAATGAGGGGTTACTGGATTAGAGACGAGTCTCTGGCGGAGCAGGGGCGTAGGAAGATAGAATGGGCCGAGGCCCAGATGCCTGTTCTCCGCATGGTTAGGGAGGAGCTCTCAGCGAGTAGGGAGCTTGAGGGTGTTAGGGTTTCGGCGTGTCTGCACATAACTAAGGAGACAGCAGTCTTGGTGCGCGCTCTCCGCGCTGGAGGGGCTGAAATAGCTCTATGCGCCTCAAACCCCCTAAGCACGCAAGACGAGGTAGCAGCGGCGCTGGCTGCGGAGGGAATCCACGTATACGGCTTCCGTGGAATGAACCACGAAGAATACTACCGCTGCATAGGGCTGGCGCTCTCGCACAGCCCGACATACACCGTAGACGACGGCGCAGACCTGGTTACCTCTATACATAAGATTAGGCTTAACAGGCTTGACGAGGCGGCTGCGCTGGTTAAGTCTGTCGTCGGTGACGTGGCGCGCCTCGCCGATGTTAGAGGTGGCACGGAGGAGACCACGACTGGGGTTACCAGGCTTAGAACCATGGCTGAGGAGAGGCTGCTGCTCTACCCCATAATAGCTGTGAATGACGCTAGGTCAAAGAGCCTGTTTGACAACCCGATAGGTACTGGCCAGTCAGCCCTTGATGGGATATTGAGGGCCACTAACCTTTTGATAGCTGGGAAGAATGTGGTGGTGTGTGGCTTCGGCAGGGTTGGTGAGGGGATAGCGGAGCGCGCGAGGGGCTTGGCGGCGCATGTTACGGTTGTTGAGCCAGATCCCATTAAGGCGCTCAAGGCTTACATGAGCGGCTTCCGCGTGGATAGCATGAAGAACGCAGCGCGCTACGGTGATGTCTTCATAACGGCCACTGGAAACATCAACGTAATTCGCGGCGAGCATTTTAACGTGATGAAGGACGGCGCTGTACTGGCTAACGCTGGCCACATGGATGTGGAGATTGCGAAGGACGAGCTACGTAAGCTTGCTGTTGGCGTTGAGGAGATTAGACCATGCCTTGAGCGATACACACTCAACGATGGGCGTAGGATATACCTCCTGGGAGAGGGGAGGCTCGTAAACCTAGTATGCGCTGAGGGGCATCCATCGGAGGTGATGGACCTCTCCTTCTCGCTCCAGGCCGAGTCTATACGCTATCTTAACAGGCTTGATGGTAAGCTTGAGACGCGTGTCCATCTGGTTCCAGAGGAAGTGGATAGGCGAGTGGCGAGGCTCAAGCTGAAGAGTCTTGATGTTGAGTTGGAGGAGCTTACCGAGGAGCAGCTACGCTACATGCGCGAGTGGGCTATGGGAACTTAGGATGTTGGATTATGAGGAGCTGGTCTCTAAGGTTCTTGAGAAGCGCCGCGACCTGAGCCGCGAGGAGCTGGAGAGGCTAGTAGATAAGATGACGCGCGAGATGCCCTTCCTCAACAGAGCTGGCGCTCTCCTCATACTGCTGGGCGAGGCGGGCGCAGGCTCCGAGGTGGGCGAGGCTAGGGACTACTCGCTCACAAACATAGCAGGGCTAACCCCAGGGCTGGGGCGGGTGAATATCAGAGGCCGCGTAATCTCCATCGGCTTTATGCAGCTCTCCGAAGATAGGCGAGTGGCGAGGCTCAAGCTAGGAGATGGAACTGGGAAGGTTGAGGTAGTTTGCTGGGATGAGAAGGCCGAGCAACTAGCTGGGCTTCAGCTAAAGCCAGGAGACATAGCCGAGGTGCGCGCAGGCTATACACGCATAAGCCAGCTAACGGGACGTGTGGAGGTTCATGTAGGTAAGCAAGGCTCGGTTGAGAGAAGTATGGACGACGCTGGCATACCACCGCTCACGAAGCTATTCACACCAGTCTCGGAGGCGCTCGCTAGCGGTGAGGATATGGTAGACCTGCTCGGCGTGGTTCTCTACCTAGGCAAGCAGCGTGAGGTGAGCGTGGAGGGGGGCGAATCATCGCTGGCCGAGATTATCCTGAGCGATGGACATGGCGAGTGCCTGCTGACAGTCTGGGAGGAGCCGCTGAGCCACCTCACGGATATCAAGCTTATGGACGTTGTTATGGTCTCGCAGGTACGGCGTAAAGATGAAGGCTTCGCAACAACCACGCGCTCGCAGATACTCAAGCCAGCTAAACACGAATTTGAAGAGCTGGTGAGGAGCGCTGAGCAGCGTGTCATTCGCGGTGGAAGGTATCTAGTCCTTGACCGCGTTGATACACCATCGCGTAGTGTGATAATCTGTACAGACGGCTCTGGGGTCCTCCGTATGGAGGGCGATCAAGAGTTTAGGCGCGGTGATTGCTTCAAGGCTGGTTATGCGGTAAAGCTGGGGAGGCGCGGCAAGACCTACCTATACGCCAGCGACATCTCGCAGATAGCGCGCGAAGGATGTGAGGGTGTTAGGTTCTCTCCCACCAAGATAAGACTTGAGCAGAGCCCAGAACCAGCAATTGACGTAATAATAACAGGAACCATAACGGGGAAGACACCGCTCTCCAAGACAGACACACGCTACGGAGAGCGGGAAGTCATCCACTTCTGGCTAAAGCAGGGAGAGAAGGTCATAAGCGGCTCAGCATGGGGCGGAAAAGCCATAGAACTAGACAAAATACCCGAAGGAACCAACGTGGAACTACGCTGGGTAAGCCTAAGGCTAAACAAATACAACGAGTTAGAGCTCAGGCTAGACCAAGACTCTGTAATAGAGACACTAAATTGAGGTTTAAGTAGTGACTTTAAGGGCTGTGTGCTGAGCTTCGGATGCTAATAATCGCTATGTTGAAAGGCGTTCCAGCCAAGACGACTGGTGTTATCACCGTATCTGGCGTGCTCAGGCGCGAGGAGATGGAGCTAGTGATGAACCCGCATGACACGCGAGCGCTTGAGGCAGCGTACTATCTCAAGCGAAGAGTCGGGGGCAAGGTTATTGGCCTTAGCATGGGGCCTGAGCCTAAGCTTGTCCCGATAATGAACGACCTGTATGAGCCGAGTCAGGAGAGTAGGCTGGTTCCGCGTATGCCGATATACGGCGTGGATGAGAATGTCCTCTTGAGCGATAGGCGTATGGCTGGCGCAGACACCCTAGCCACAGCATACGCGCTCGCCAAGGGGATACACAGGATAATCCAGCTCCACCAAGAAGCGCTTGATGGGCTCATAGAGCTGGTAAGGAACAACGCGCCGCCAGCAGAGGTGGAGGGCAAGGCGCGCGAGCTATACAACGAGAACATGCTCCCCAACAAGGTATACTCAACACTCCCAACCGTAAAGGAGAGCTACGTTAAGCTCTTTGTGGAGGGCAGGATAGACAGGGAGGAGCTTCTTGAGAAGCTGGAAGAAGCACGTAGGGATTTGATAAACTTCATAATCCTGGCTGGTATGAAGACCTCCGACGGGGAGACTGGAAACACAGGCCCGCAAACCGCCGAGGGGCTGAGCGAGTTTCTGGGAATCACGATACCCCACGCCGCGTTCGTGGTTGATTTTGAGGTATCGCCAGAGGAGAACTCCGTGATAGCTGAGCGGAAGCTGGGTAATCTGCTGCAGAAGCTTAGGATACCTATACCTTGCCTGCTCACCCTGCACACAGAATACACCCCGCGCGTTCCTCCAGCAAGCGTGCAGAAGCGGGTCAGGCTAAACAATTACCGCGGCCAGCTAAGGAAGATACGCATATGGGACGCGACATACATAGGCGCAGACCCAGAGAAGCTGGGATTCGCAGGCTCGCCCACTATTGTAGGCCCAGGGATGGAGATAGGCAGGCCACCAGTCCAGAAGGTAGTGGGGAAGACGCTGGTCTTCAAGCAGGATATGGATAGGTTTGAGTGGAATGGAAAGAGATATGGCCCGTTCAAGAAGTATGACCCTGTGGGCGGTTTGCCTGAAGAGCTTGTTAGGGAGCTGGAGAGTAAGGGGCTTCTGGAGGTCTTCACGCTCAAGCACATGATTGAAGAGCTGTTCGGGGGTTTGCAGGTTGTCGCTAGAGCAGTATAGGGATGTTTGGGTTTATCTAACCCGCGAGGACGGTAAGCTCACACGGCCATCGCTGGAGCTCATCGCAGCTGGTAGGAAGGTAGCCGACAAGATAGGACAGCGTGTAGTTGCAGTCATGCTGGGATACCAACTGGGCGACGCTCCCAACGAGGCGATAGCGCGGGGTGCTGACGCGGTGATATACGCCGATGAGCCCTGGCTGAAGAACTACCTCTGCCTCCCCTACACCCGCGTCCTAGTAGAGATGTGCAGACAATACAAGCCCTATGCGTTCCTATTCATAGCAGACGAGCTTGGCCGCGACCTCTCGCCTAGGGTTGCGTATAGGCTGAAGACGGGGTTGGCCACGGATAACATAGACCTGGAGGTTGAGGACTACTACTTCGGGAAGGACAACACCACATACAAGAATGTCCTGGCCCAGATTAGGCCAGACTTCGCCACGCGCGTGGCGAAGATATACACCCCGCGGCACAGGCCGCAGATAGCTAGCATAAGGCCTGGGAACTTTGAGCCCCTGCCACACGACGAGAGCAGACAGGGGGAGCTGATACGCTTCCAGCCCAGCCCCGTTGAGGATGACTTTAAGGTGGAGATTATAGAAGAGAAGACTCTACCCAAGAGCGCCGTTGACCTAGAAAATGCTAAGGTGATTATCAGCCTTGGTCTTGGGATATTGAAGGACGGGGAGGGCAGGCCTAGGAATCCACGCGAGGGGCTTAAGCTGGCTGAGGAGCTTGCAGAGCTACTACGCGAGCGTTATGGTCTTAAGGTTGAGATAGGTGCTACGAGAGCATTAATTTACGCCGAGCTGAAGGAGCTTGAGGGCATCATCACCAAAGAGAGGCAAGTAGGCCAGACAGGAAAAACAGTAGCACCAGACATCTACATAGCATTAGGAATAAGCGGAGCAGTGCAGCACCGCGTAGGGATGATAAGGTCAAAGAACATAGTGGCGATAAACACAGATCCCAACGCCCCGATATTTAATATAGCCCACTACGTAATCAACGACGACCTCTATAAGGTTGTTCCGCAACTAATCTCACACCTGCGCGGACAGTGAGGGGGATGGTTGAGAAGTTTGATGTAGTTGTTGTGGGTGCTGGGCCAGCTGGCTCTGCTGCGGCGATAACACTGGCCCGCGAGGGGTATGATGTTCTCCTGCTGGAGAAGGCCAAGGTTCCTGGACACCGCAACATAACTGGCGGTGTTCTCTTCGGGAGATACCTCCCAGGCTACGGCATGATAGACCTTATCCCAGAGTTTGAGGAGGAGGCTCCTCTGGAGAGGCGTATAGTCGCGCATGAGCTTTATGCGCTTCAACAGCCCCAGCGTGAGGATAATAGGCTGACGTATAGGCTTCTCAAGATGGATAAACGCTCCATCGCCACGCGGCTAGGCTTGACGATGCTCAACGTGGATACAGGCCACGACTACACCGTGCTAAGAGCGCGGTTTGACAAGTGGATGGCGTCTAAAGCTGTTGAAGCAGGCGCGATTATGGTTACGGGCAAGTCTGTTGAGCACCTCCTAACACGCGGCAACCAGGTTGTGGGCGTTGTTACAGACGATAATGAGGAGATAATGTGTAACGTGGTTATTGACTGTGGTGGTGTAACGTCGCGGCTCGTTGAGCAGGCAGGGCTTCGCGGAAAGCTTGAGCCTCACCAAGTCTATCACGGCGTTAAGCACGTGTATAAGCTTGAGCCTACGCTGATTGAGGAGCGCTTCTCAGCTGATGGCGGGTTTAAGGCGGTCTACCTCCTTGGGGACTTCATGCATTCAACAGTCGGCGGCGGGTTCCTCTACCCCAACCGCGATACGGTCTCGGTTGGGATAGTGGCTGGGATGGACTCGCTCATAGAGAGGCTAACCAGCAGCCCCAACGACGTTGGAAAGCCCCTGGACATGGTGGAGGAGATGGAGTCCCACCCCTTCGTTTGGCAGCTCATAGAGGGCGGGAGCCTTGTGGAATATTCTGCCCACAACATACCGCGCGGCTATAAGACGATACTGGAAACACCATACACTTCGGGCTTCTTGGTAGCTGGCGATGCGCTGGGGGCGTTTGTCAAGATAGGCGCTCTGATAGACGGTATGCGCCGCGCGATAGCTTCTGGAATCATGGCCGCTGAAACCTACATACACGCGCATGGAGCTGGTGACTTTACCTACAGGACGCTCGCGATATACAGGAAGCTCCTCTCACCAATCTACCGCGACGTTGCAGCATCCAAGAGAAACAGCGCCCTGCTTGAGAGGAGGTTCTTCTACGAGACGATGCCGCGACTGATGTTCAGCCTCGGCTTAGCCCAGAAGAGAAACTACACGGGTGAGGAGAAGAAGAGAGACCTGCGCGACGCAATACAGCGCATACAGGAGAGGACAGGGCTGCTGGATTATGAGGAGGACAAGGAATACTCGCATATTAAGGTGGATACGCAGAAGGCCTCGCAGGACAGGCTGAAGGCATGGATACCCCTATGCCCCGTGAACTGCTACACCCTAATCACGCCCAAGGGCGTGTTCGCGTCGTTCAAAGACTTGTATGAATATAACCTGGCTCAGCTAGGCGGCAGGGCTGAGGAGGCTCTCAGAACAACCTTCAAGGATGTTGAGGAAGGCGCTGTTAGGTTTGACCACGTAGCATGCGTCGCTTGCGGAACATGCGGCGTGATAGGGCCGCCTGGCGTCGTTGATTTCGGCCACGAGAGGCAAGGACACGGCGTACAATACAAATACGGTTAGTCATGCTGTCTTCTTCCTCCCCGCCCTCACTATTATAGCGCCGCCTAGGAGCTTATCCTTTACCGAGACATCCTCAAACCACCGCCTTAACTCGGCTACCAGCCGCGCCCTCCGCGGCCATCTACGGTATGTAAGAATTATGGCCGCTACGCGTATTCCCTTCCTACTCGCTGCGATGAGCCCTAGTATGGGCGCTATGAAGCGCCAGTAGAAGCCTATCAGCGCCGCGTATAGCCTGTTGTCTGGCTTCGCTATGTCGCAGACTATTAGCCGCCCATCACGCTTAAGCGCGCGTGTGAGCTCGCGCATAGCGGTTTCCCCATCAACCGAGTCCCTCACAGCGAACGCGGCTATGATTGTGTCTATCGCGTCCATCCGTAGCGGCAGGTGCTCAAATACTCCCTGTACTGGATGCGTCTGGGCTGGCCTCACCTGCTTAGCACGTACCAGCATGGCTTGGAGCACATCAAGCATAACAACGTCAAGCTCGTTATTCTCTTCTAATGCTATCTCAGTAAATATTCCATCACCGCATCCAGCGTCAAGCACAGTTTTGGAACCGTGCAGCGCACCAGCGACGGCGTCGCGTCTGAGCTTCACATCCATCCCCAGAGAAATCCAGCGATTAACCCTACCATAGACGCCGACCAAATCCTCTAGAGCATCCAAGACGCGGCGCCAGTCTTCGCGAAGCCCAAAAACGCTCAAGGCAGCAACAATCCCCGGGGAGAGCTTAAGACCTCTAGAGGGAGCCGCGTTCATAAAGGTCTTATCCCATATAGCCAAGGACTATAATCTTTACAAATTATGCTAAGGGCTTGCTAGGGTGATGCATGTGCGCCGTCTAGTTATTCTTGTTGCGCTGCTTATCCTCCTCTCCTCAATAACGCCAGCCCTCGCGCATGTCTCTGGCAGGGGCTTCATCCTACTCCTCCCAACAGGCCTTTACATCATGGGAGGAGCAGTGGTTGTTGCTGTCTCATTCCTAATACTAGCCCTAGTCCCAGCGCGTTTCTTCGCAAAACTTGAAAAACTCCAGAAAACGATAACGCATAACCACATCGCGCGTGGGAGTTTATCCAACGCGGTGAGCATAGCTTCGCTAGTCTTCGTCCTCTTCATCATCTACGCTGGCTACTATGGAAGCCGCGACCCGCTGGCCAATCCACTTCCAATCTTCGTCTGGTCAGTCTGGTGGATAGGCTCCACATATCTCCATGCTTTGTTTGGGAACGTCTGGATACACCTAAACCCCTGGACAGGGCTTTACAGACTCATCACATCACGTCCAAGGCTTAAACGGCTGGATGGCATCATCAGCTATCCAGCCGAGCGCGTGGGCTACCTGCCAGCCATAATAACATTCACGGCATTCGCCTGGTTTGAGCTTGTTCATCCAGCGCCGGCAGACCCAACACTACTCGCCAACGTAGCTTTAGCATACATACTATACACGTTCATCTTCATGTTCATCTTCGGCGAGAAGAGCTGGCTTCAGTATGGCGAGACCTTCTCGGTTTTCTTCCGCGTTATATCTTGGCTCTCTCCGCTTAGGTATTCCCCGCAGGGTAGCGGGAGCTGCAAGCTATGCAACCCTGAGCTTGGCTATTTAGCTTGCTATGAGTGCGCCTCAAGGCCTGGCTCTAAGGCTGTGCGGATAACGTTTCCCTCCCTCAACCTACTGCACGTGGGATGCCTTAGCATGAGCGGCGTAGCCTTCATAGTTCTCGCCCTCTCAACAGTCTCGTTTGACGGCCTATCAAGAACCTTCGCATGGCTCTCCACGATAGGCGTAAACCCGCTGGAATACCCTGGCCGCTCCCTCCTGATAACACAAAACACAGTAGGCCTCCTACTAGCCTTCGCAGCCTTATTCGCAGCATACGCCGCGACGCTCATACTAGCCAAAATCACCCTGAGGATAGGTATAGACACCCAACGCATGCTGGGCTTCTTCATCGTCTCCATAGTTCCCATAGCATTTGGATACCACTTCGCCCACTACCTACCCTCGTTCATGATAGACATACAATACGCCCTCAAGGTCTTATCAGACCCCCTGGGAATGGGGTGGGACATTCTAGGAACACGCAACATGCCCGTTATCGTCTCATTCCTCTCAGACCCCGCCCAGCTCTACGCCATATGGCACACACAAGTTCTAGTGATAATAGCCGCGCATGTGGTGGCTGTGTTGATAGCCCATGCAATAGCCCTTCGCGTTGTTGTTGGTGTGAAAAAAGCCATGCTGAGCCAACTTTCCATGCTCGCGCTAATGATAGGATACACGATGTTCGGCCTCTGGCTGCTCTCAGCACCAGCCATAGAGTAGAACGTTTATTAGATTCGGCAAAAACATGCAGCGGAGCATGACACCAGACACGCAAGCACTACAAAACTATGTAGCTGGTAGGTTCGTTGATTCTAACGCGAGCGAGTTCATCACGTTCTATAACCCAGCATTCGCCGAGCCGCTAGGGAAAGTTCCAGTTACGCCGCGTGAGGAGGTTTCCGCGGCGGTTGAGGCGGCGTTAGCTGGGTTTGAGGCGATTAGAAAAATGCCAGCTACCGAGAGGGTTAAGCTTCTCCTCCGTATAAGGGGGTTGATGGAGAGGGACGCCGACAAGCTGGCGCGCGTGCTGGTTGACAACCATGGGAGAACCTACTCGGAAGGGCTTGGAGAAGTGAGGCGTAGCATAGAGAACGTGGAATCCGCAGCAGCGCTGGCTTACACGTATGCAAAGGGCGAGAACATGCCTAACGTATCACCTGGCGTTGACCAGACACTCATACGCGAGCCCCTCGGCGTATTCGCGATAATCACACCATTCAACATACCCCTCCACGCATGGTCTTCATACGTCCCATACGCCATAGCCCTGGGATGCTCCGTAGTTCTCAAGCCCAGCGAGATAACACCACTCATAAGCAACGAGATATTCAGGATAATGCACGAGGCAGGCGTTCCAGAGGGGGTTGTGAACCTAGTCCACGGTGGGCCGAGCGTTGTTGAGCAGCTGGTAAAGCACCGCGATGTTAAGGGAGTGGGCTTCATAGGCTCGACGCGGACGGGGAGGCTGCTCTACCGCATGGCCGCGGAGGAGGGGAAGAGGGCATCAATAAACGCCGGGGCCAAGAACTACATCGTGGTCATGCCAGACGCAGACCGCGAGAAGACTGTGGGAGCGCTTGTCTCGTCGTTCTTCGGCATGTGCGGCCAGCGCTGCCTAGCAGGCTCCAACCTAGTGCTGGTAGGCGGTAATGACGAGCTCCTCTCGCGGTTCGTTGAGGCGTCCAACCTAAGGCTTGGGTATGGTATGGACTCTGACGTGGATATGGGGCCTCTGGTATCGGCGACAGCCCTAGAGAGGGTGAGGAGCTACGTAGAGCGGGGAGAGGCTGAAGGAGCTAAACTACTCCTAGACGGGAGGAAGAACAGACCAGTAAAACCACTCAAGGGATACTTTATAGGCCCCACGATATTCGCAGACGTATCACCAGACATGACGATAGCGCGCGAGGAAATCTTCGGCCCAGTAGCTTCGGTCATAACCTGCGAGAAGCTTGACGAAGCTATAGAGTACATTAACAAGAAGACACCATACGGGAACGCTGCCGCTATATTCACATCCAACGCGCGGGAAGCTAGGAGATTCGCCCTTGAGGTTGATGTGGGGAACGTGGGGATAAACGTAGGGATACCGCAGCCGATGGCATACTTCCCCATAGGGGGGAGGCGCGAATCCTTCTTCGGCGGCGCGCACTCAAGAGTTGATACTATTAGATTCTTCACAGACCACAAGATAATAGTATCAAGATGGCTATGATTACGGTTGCTCTCACCGCTGCCCATGCTATCTGAGGCCGTCCTCTCCCTTTACTTCTTCTTTCTTTAGGCCTCCTATTCTTGGGAGCGGCCTCCCCCCGCTGGTTAGCGCTGCTATTACTACTATCTCATCCCGCTTTGGCGCGTCGGATATCCTTACCTCCATAGCATCGTAATGCGTACGGACAAACGCGGCGCGCTTATAGTGGAGTGGAACATCTATCGCAGTTCCCACACCGCCCATCTTGACTGATGATGGAATTATTGCCTTACATACCTCTCTCCCCCCACACTCATCGCGCAGAGGGCCGCCGAACTTTGGGTGAAGTATGGCATGACCATGCTCCAGCTCCCCATCCTCGCCCACTATCGCCGCCTTACCATAATTCTCAACCTCCTCAGGAGCTATTCCTAAGGCGCTTCGCGCGGCCTTGCCTAGAAGACCGCCTAGATACTCACCGGCATCAATCAACACCTGTAAATTCTCCACATACCTGCCAGCGTAGGGGTTCTTGATTACGGCGGCAGCAGCAGCCCTTTTTATCGGCTTCTCCAATCTCCGGTCAAGCTCGCTATACGTCTCCTCAACAAAAACCACCAGCTTCCTAATCTCCACCAAACTCTGCGACATACAGCGCAAATTAAACCAAAACCCTATTATTAATGTTCCTTTAATGCGCATCATCGCCGAAGAAGCTTTTCAGGTGTTAACCGATTCACCCACTCCACTACATCAAAGTCTTCATCATAAGAGATTATGGCTAGTTCCTTAAGGGCTTGAACAGCTAACGCATCATCAAAGTCTAATCCATAGTTTTTCATACTAATCAGACCCAGTTTATGTATCCATAATCCTCTATATCATAAAAGTGAAGTTAAGAACGTGGATATATCGCTCCATGATTTTCCATAGTTTTCCACGACGATAACTATGGAGTCTATATGAAAATCAGTTATTGAGGCTTTAATACGTCCATCTTTTACATTTTCCAGAAGAAGCTTATATTGTTCTCCGCGCTCTTCAGCAAGTTGTCTTCTAAGAAGATGTTTGAATCAAGGAGTACGTCTGTAATTTTCTGTTTTTCTTGCTCTAATTCTTCTTGCCTCATGCTGGAGCTCAACTCCCGTGAGCTTAACGTTTGATAACAGTCCATAGATTGCTTCTACAGGGTCTCCCGAATCTTCAACGGTTTCTACTATGTCTGAGATTTCTGAGAGCCATGCTGAGATGGCTTTTTTCTGAGGCTATGTCAATTGGGTTATCTTTATGTCCATAAAGGCGCATAGCAGTCTCCTTGAATCTTCTCTCAAGTTCGTCAGGGAGATAGATCTTGATAAGCCCCATCCTAAATTTGCTTTATTGTAGATAGAGCTTTATATCTGTATTCTTTTTCGATCTAGAACATCATGTAAATAAGCGCTTATACTTAGAGGCTATAAACATAACCTGATGTTTTGTGGGTATTTGTTGAAGAACAGGCTTTTATATAGCGTCTGCATGTGCATTTGGAGAGGAGTAAAGATGGAGGTCAAGGTCTATCTTCCAACGCCTCTCCGTCAGTATGCCGATGGTCAGGAAGTGGTGGTGATCTCAGCCTCTACTGTTGGTGAGGCGTTGCAGCAGCTGGTTGAGCGCTTCCAGGCTTTGAGGAGGCATCTCTATAACGAGTCTGGGAAGCTGCGGAGCTTCGTCAACGTCTTCGTGAATGAGGAGGATATTAGGCATTTGAAGGGTGAGGAGACGCCGCTGAAGGATGGTGATACGGTGTATATCATACCTTCTATAGCTGGGGGTGTTGGTGCATGATGGCTGCTGGCCAGAAGACTGAAGACAGCGTGGTGCGCCGCGTGGGGAGGACTCTAAAGACCTACGGCAGGCTAACCATACCCCAGAAGCTGCTGAAGCGCGCCCAGCGGCGCGAGGTTGTCCTAGTCGTAGACGAGATACGCTACGTCTTTGAGACAGACAGGTATGGCAGGATATACATACCCCCTGAGATTAGGGAGAGGCTCGCCAACATGACCAACGTTGAGATAGGCTTATCCAACGGCGAGTTAATGCTTAGGTTCCGACGCTTCTAGGCTAGACGCCCAAGTATATCCCTGAACTCCACGCTGCTCAGCGGCTCAACACGCGCAAGCTCAAGATTCTCCTCTACGTGTTCTCGTGTTTTTATGACTACCAACGCGGCTATTGTGGGCGCTGAGCGCGCTAGCTGGAGAAGCTGCGGAGCCCTGCTCCTCAGGGGAATCCCAAGCTCTATCGCGTGGCGTAGTAGCTCTCCCTCCAGTAGGGGCGCGCTGGTGAAGACCCCTATTCCGAGCCTTTTTGCCGCCTCAAAGAATGTCAGCGGTTCCTCACCTATCTTCTGGTTGGGTAGCAGAGCCGCCTCTGGCATAGCTGGGTTGAAGGGTAGCTGGACGAATCTGAACCCGCTCAAGGCTGAGATAATCCCTAGCTCCTAGCACCGTCCTGAAGCAGCTCCACGTGGCCAGGCCGTAGAAGCGTATCCTGCCGCGTTTCCTCATCTCCTCGTAGAATGTGAAAACCTCGCGAAGCTCCTCATAGAAGCGGCTGTGCCCCAGATAGGGGAGCTGGGACTCAGCAGCATTATGTAGGTAGATTAGGTCTATGGTCTCCAGCCTAAGGTTTTGTAGGCTTCTGTTGAGCTGGTCTTCTAGGAACGCTGGCTTCATGCAGTGGATTCCTCCAACTATGTCGCTTGGTGCGCAGACCCCGCTCATGATTAGGTGCCTCTCCACGTATTCTGGGAAGCTCATATCCGGCTCGGCGTCGTGGGTTAGGTAGCCGTTCTTGGTTGAGATGAAGACCTGCTCGCGGCCAACCTCGTTTATATCCACCAGCAGCCGTACTGCCCTGCCCACAGAGCGCTCAGCACGCTGGAATCGGTAGTTTATCGCTGTATCCACGACATTACAAGCCCTACTCCTCACCGACTTGATTATCGCCTCCTCCACCAGCCTATCGGTAGCAGCGTCGGGCTCGCCGAGGTATGTGCCCACACCAACGGAGGAGAAGACGAGGCCAGAGAATTCTCTGAAGTGTAGCTTGGTAATTCCATGCCTATAAGCCTCGGCCGCGAATCTCCTCGTCCCCCTCCTGCGTAGCGTATCCGGCCAGCATGGAGAAGGGCCGTATAGGCGATGCTCGTAACGCTATTTCAGCTAACAACATCTGGCCAAACACCGGCCTATGAGCGCTCATCGCGGCGCTCCGCGGGCTGCCCGCGGCTCGTGTGTTGGATGGAGCTATAAATGGCCATATGGCCGTAGTTATCCAAGAGGCTTGGAAGGGTGTCTGGCAGATTGGTGAGGTATAGCATAACGCTACGCGCTGGTGGTGCGGATGTTACGATGGAGTCTGAGTCGCGGGAGGAGCTTCTGAAGAGGCTTGACGACCTCGTTGCGCTGGCTAGGAGTGTTGCGGAGAGGGTTGGCGGCCAGATTGCGGCGCCTGTGCAGCAGACAGCGGCCCCCGCTGTTAAGACGCGTCGCCGCAGGGGTAAGTCAGAGGCCGTAGAGGTGCTTCGACACATAGAGGAGAAGCTTATACCCTCTGGCTTCTTCAGAGAGGCGCGCTCAACCGCAGATACGCGAGCCAAGCTGAAAGAGCTTGTGGGCGTGCTCTTCCAGAGCAGGAAGGTAAGCCAGGCGCTGGGCATACTGTATGATAAGGGAGTGCTGCGCAGAACTGGGCCGAAGGGGAACTACCGCTACTACATGGCTTCATAGCAGGAGGACGTAGGTGTAGGCTAGCGCTAGGCCTGCCAATGTGGTTAGCGTCCATGAGGCTATGAGCTTTCTGAGCGTAGCCGCCTTTACCAGAGCGATTCGTGTTGTGAGCGCCGCTCCCAAGAAGCCTCCTAACATGTTTTGCGTCAGGGCTACGGGTATGCTGAGCTGCGTGAAGAGCCAGAGCATCGTGGCTGCCGTGAAAAGCCCTGTAAGCAGCTTCTGAGGGCTTAGGACGACTAGACTCTCGGCCATCATACCCATTATGCCGCGTCCAACCAGCATGACGCCCAGTGAGCAGGCTAGGGCAAGCGCCAGGGGGAGAAGACTGGAGTAAGCGCCAGCCTCTCTAGCAAGCCCTAGGATGAAGCTCACGTTATTAGCTGCTAGGGCGTATGAGACGTAGAAGACAACCGCATAGACCGCGAGGCGGTTGAACGCGTCTATTGTGACGAGGCTCATGTTACTAGCTAGCCTCTTCACGGCGCTGTATAGGAGAGGCGTTGCGGCCAGAACCGCGAGCGGAGCCGCGACCCACGCGGCGACCACCCTAGTGAGGAAGTCTATGCTTATCTGTTGGCCTGCCGAGTATGCGGCGCCAACGTATGCTGCTGTAGCTATGTTAGATAGGCTTACTGGGATTGCGGCGATGTTGGAGCCTAGCATGAGCGCAGTTGATACCGCGAGCGCTGTCGTGGCTGCTTCGCCGCTTGGTGCGCCGCCCAACAGTAGCGCGGGCTTCATCTTCCAGCCCTCAGCGACAACGCCCAGAAACATTGCTGAAGAAAACAGGAGAGTTGCACGCCTATATGTGAGAAGCCTAACACCAGTAAGAGCGCCAACAGCGATTGAGCTATTATTCCACCCGAAGACTAGGGCGAGGGCTATGGATACGAGAACTACCTCAAGCAAGCCTAGCTATACCCTTTTGCGATTATCTGGAGGATAACATCAGAAGCATCCTCGGCGGCGTCGCATATGCTATCAGCTTGGTTCACGAAGTCCTTGAGCTGGATTACGTCAAGTATTGGATGGCTCTCAGCGTCTTGTAGTATTTTTCTGAGTAGTGCTTCTTTCATCGCGTCGGCTGCTTCCTCATACTCCTCTACCTTGTGGGCCAGCTTCACCGCTCCTGAGCCGTGTCTAACAAGCTCCAGTAGGGCGTCGCCCAGCGCCAATACCGAGTCTAGGCAGAGCTGCGCGTAGCGCTCCATCTCCTGCTCGCTGAAGATTTTCTTGACTAGGGCGCTTTCGCGGGGTAGGTCGCGGAGAATCTTAGCTGAAACCTTCGCCGAGTCTGCTATGCTATCAAGCTTCTCCACTAGGTTGAGTAGGTCGTCGCGGAGGTATGCGAAGAAGCTGCCAGCGCAGATGTCCTCGGCTATCCTGCGTCTGACCTCGTCAACCTCCGTCTCCAGCCTATCAACCTCGCCGCAGAGCTTATCAATCTCTTTATGATTCCCGCTCCCAACAACGCCGCAGAGCTCCTTGAAGCGCCTCACAGTCTCAGTAGACATCTCCCACTGCTTCAGCAGACGCTCCACGAGCTCCTCCTCACGTCTCTTTAAAAGTGAGAACGGCCAACGAACAGTCCACACCCCGAAGACAAACAACAGCCAACCAACAATATAACGATTGATGATATTTCATGACAGGTTTTTATCCTGCATTTGGCGCGTGTAGCGCCTAGGTGTGCGCAACCCCGTGCGGAGAGAGGCGCAGGCGTTTTCTGTGGTGGAGACGGTTAAGGTCTATTTTCGTTTGACGAAGCCGCGTGTATGGTGGCTTCTTGTATTCACTGGCATCACTGGGCTTGTAGCCGCTTCCAACGGCGTCCCAGACCCATACATCGCTGTTATGGCTACGCTCATAATAACCCTAGGCTCCGCTGGGGCTGAGACGGTTTCCAACTATCTTGAGCGGGATATAGATGCGATAATGCAGAGAACGCGGAAGCGGCCACTACCAGCTGGGCAGATAAAGCCTGCGTGGAAGGCGTTGGTCTTCGGAATAGCTCTAATCGCAGCCTCGCTGACCATGGCCGCGAGCATAAACGTTCTCGCGTTTCTCTTCATGGCTTTCGGAATATTTGACTACGTTGTTGTTTATGTGATGTATTCTAAGAGGAGGACGCCGCTGAACATAATCTTGGGGAGTTTCGCTGGCGGTGCTCCCACGATGGCTGGCTACGTAGCGGTATCCAACGCGGCCACGCTGGAGGCGTGGATAATGTCGGCCCTCGTAGTTCTCTGGATACCCAGCCACGTATGGAGCCTAGCCCTAAAGTACCGCGACGACTACGCGCGCGCAAACATACCCATGCTCCCAGTAGTGACAAGCGAGAGGACTGCGATAAGATGTATAGCTTCCACAGCTATCCTGCTGGTTCTCTTCTCGGCCGCACTCTACTTCCACAACCCAGCCAAGTATGGTGTAATCTACGTGGCTACGGCGGGGATAACTGGCGCGCTCCTAGCGGTTCTCAGCGTGGAGCTCATGAGAAGGCCGGATAAGGATAATGCCTGGCGGCTCTTCAAGTTCAGCAGCCCACACCTGGCGTTGCTCTTCCTAGCGATAATAATTGACACGATATTCTAAGAGAAAAGAAGAAAAGGCTACTGCTGGTTGTTTTGGTTCTCCTCCTGGCCCGCCGCGTGCCTCATCAGAAGCGTTACCATGCCTGTTCCTACTGGTATCTCTTTTCCAATCAGTATGCGCTCCACGTTTCCTCTTAGGTTGTCCACCTCGCCGCGTGCGGCAGCATCCATCAACGTCTGGACGCTTATCTCAAAGGCTGCCCTGGCTAGGACGCTGCTCTTCAGCTTCACTACGCCGTGCCTGCCTATCTGCCTGACCGCGCCGCTTACGGTCATCATGTCAGCTAGGAGTAGCAGATGCCTTATATCCACGTCAAGCCCCTGCTCGCGCATGACGTTCTTCGCCTCCTTGATTATCGCGTTCCTAGCAGCCTCGATGCCCAGAACCTCGGCAATCTCGTAGATGTCATTTGTCTCCACGCGGGCGTGGTCTATCCCAGGAATCTCCAGAACCTCCTTTAGGTTTGAGCCCTCGGTCTCTATCACGTAGCCATCCTTCTCCTGCTTCACTATCGCCCTCTTAATCTTCCTAACACCCTTAACCTTGATTACGTCAAGCCTCTCCTTCAGCTTGTTGATATTCAGCAGCATATCCTCCTTCAGCTTTATCGTAACCGTCTCGCCGTCCTCGTCCACCTTCCCCTCAAAGAGCTTGAGCGCTTTCTCAATATCCCCCTTGGTTATCCCCCTATCCTCCATTATCTCCCTGTTGAGCTTAATGATGAGCGTGCCCCGCTTGTAGTTGACTGACATCTCCTCAACTAGGTCGCCGAACTTGGTGAACTGGAGCTGCTTCGCCAGCTTCTTCGCCTTGGCTAGGTTGTGAGCGTACTCGCCGGTCAGAGGTAGGCGCATGAAGGGAGTTGAAGGCGTTCTCCGCGCATCCACTATCTCTATCAGCCTTGGGAGCCCTAGGAGGATGCTCTGCTCGCGTACTCCAGCGAAGTGGAATGTCCTGAGCGTGAGCTGGGTTCCAGGCTCGCCTATGGACTGGGCTGTTATGACGCCCACCGCGTCCCCAGGCTCTACTCGCGACTCCTTATAACGCCGCTCAAGCTCCTCAAACGCCTTATCCACCAGCTCGCGCGTGGCCTTGCTATTCTTCAGAGCCGCGGCGAGCTCGCGCACAATCTTCGGCGGGAGACGCTGACAATACTCGCGAACCTTCTCCTCAATATACTCCTCCTTGGCCGGCGCTCCTCCCCTGATTGTCGGGGCCAGCTTGTTTATCAGAGCGTCAGGCGAGACGACGATGCCGTGGTCGCTCTTCGCTGGGTCTACGCCGTCCTCGCCATAGAGGAACTGTATTATCCTCTTCTCATCAGCCGTTCTTACCGTTCCGTCATAGTCTATGTAGAGCGACTCTAGGGCGTTGATTAGCCTGCGCTGCATGTAGCCGCTCTGCTGCGTTCTGACCGCGGTATCCACCAGCCCGTCCCTGCCTCCCACAGCGTGGAAGAAGAACTCTATCGGGTCTAGGCCTGAGACGAATGAGTTGTAGACGAAGCCCCGCGCCCTTGGTGAGAGGTCTCCCTTCTTGAAGAATGTAAGAACCCTGTCGTTGAAGCCCCTATGTATTCTCTCACGCCTCACCGACTGCTGGCCTACTACTGCAACCATCTGGTCTATGTTAAGGAGTGTGCCGCGTGCTCCTGTTCTAGCCATTATGACCGCGCTGCTCTCCTGCGATATCTTGGAGCGGACTATACGCCCAGCGGTATCCCTAGCCTCGCTCAGGAGCTGGAGAACATCCGACTCAAACGCCTGCGTCTCGGTCATCCCAGGCGGTATCTCGCGCTTCCCACGCTCGTACTCGGCCTTGAGCTTGAGGAAGTCGTCCTCGGTCTGCCTCAAGACTCTGGAAATCTCCTCATACGCCTCGCGCGGCACTGTCAGGTCCTCAACCGAGAAGGTGAAGCCGTGAATCTCCAGATAGGTGTTGGCCAGCCTCACAACCTTGTCCAAGAACTCGCGGGCAACCTCATTACCATAATCACGGGCAAGCCTATGCAGTATGCTGTTAGCCTTCTCTATCCCTATAGCGTTCTTGTCTATGACACCCTCCACAAGCTCGCCGTTCCTGATAACCACAGGCCTGTTGGGGTCGAAGGAAGACCTGAACGTGTGGTTGAAGTCCCTCGGCATGAGGAGGCTGAATATCTGCTTACCCGTCCAGCGCGGCTCAGGCTTCTTGATTGCTGGCTCTGGTATGGGGCCTGAATACTTTATCGCCGCAAGTAGCTGGGCCATCTCGCGCTTGTTGAATGAGGTGCCCTCGCGCGTCAGGAGGTACATTGAGGTTAGGAAGTCGCGTATTGCTCCGATGATTGGAGCACCGTAGCGCGGCGAGATAATATTATTCTGGACGAGCAGGAGTATCCTGGCCTCTGTCTGCGCCTCCTCGCTCTGAGGAACATGGAGGTTCATCTCATCCCCGTCAAAGTCGGCGTTATACGGCGTGCAGACAGCCAGGTTGAGCCTAAACGTCCTATATGGCAATACCCTAACGATATGCGCCATTATTGACATCCTGTGCAGCGATGGCTGGCGGTTGAAGAGCACTATGTCCCCGTTCTGTAGGTGGCGCTCCACCGTGTAGCCTGGCTCCAGCGCGTTGGCGAGCCCCTCAAGGTCGTGGACGAACTTGAGCCTGATACGCTTCCCATCTGGCCTGATAACATACTTAGCTCCTGGATACTTGTCTGGCCCGTTCCTCACAAGCTGGCGGAGGCGCTCCACATTCCATATAGTAACCTTCTCCGCCACCGTGAGTTGCATGGCTATCTCAACTGGGACACCCACCTCGTTTACGCCTATGTTGATGTCTGGTGAGATTACTGTGCGTGCTGAGAAATCCACACGCTTTCCTGAGAGGTTAAGCCTGAACCTGCCCTCCTTGCCTTTGAGGCGTTGTGCAAGCGTCTTCAGGACGCGGCCAGACCTGTGCATGGCTGGTGATGTCCCCGCGGCCTCGTTGTTGATGTAGGTGGTTACGTGGTACTGCAGTAGGTCTGACAGCTCCGCGATTACTGGAGACGGAGAGCCAGCGTTGATGTTCTCGCGAAGCCTCTGCGCTACGCGGAGGATGTCAACGAGCTTGTGGGTCAGGTCGTCCTCAGACCTGAAGCCAGACTCAAGCGTTATAGACGGCCTGACATACACCGGTGGGACTGGCAGAACAGTTAGGACCATCCACTCTGGTCTTGAGGTTTCTGGGTTGATGTCTAGGAGCTTGAGGTCGTCATCTGGTATGCGCTCTAAGCGCGACCTCACGGTGCTGGCGTGGAGCCTCACCGGCCCCGAGTCGGTTACCTCCACTATTGTTACTGGCTTCTCCAGCTCTATCTTGTGCTGTTTCTCGCCGCAATGGGGGCAGACCTGCTCGGCCATGGCGCGTTGCTTGACCCTGAAGAAGACATGCCTATACGGCCTGCCCTGCTGCTGTAAGCGTATAATCTCCTCCTTGAACTGGTTTATCTGGTCTTCTGAGAGGAGTATCCTTCCGCATGAGCGGCATGTGCATTTCAGCAGCTCGTATATCGTCTTGGCGAAGCCTACGTGGATGACGGGGACTGGTAGCTCTATGTGCCCGAAGTGGCCTGGGCAGCCTAGGTATGTGTTTCCGCAGGTCTTGCATCTCTGTCCTGGCTCCAGCGTACCTAGGCGGGGGTCCATAACGCCCGTCGGGATTGGCATACCATCCTCGTCGTATGTGTCTGGCGAGCTTATCTCGGCGACGCTCATCTTCCTGATGAGGTCTGGGGAGAGTATGCCGAAGCGGATTGCAGCGATTGAGGCTGTGTAGCTCATCATCCTCACCCCTAGGTTGGCGGAAGCTCCTCCATCTCTATCTTCACCCTAAGCCCCATGCTGAGCAGCTCGTTGAGCAGTAGGTAGAAGGCGTAGCTCATCGTTACAGGCCTTACCTTGGCGTCTTTACCATCTACTGGGCAGATGTAGCGTTCTTGCTTAAGGTCGTAATATGCTGGGAGCCCGCATTTTTCGCAGAAGTGCGCCATGTATTTGTCGCTCTGCTCCAGAAGCCTGTCCAGGAGTAGGTAGGACGCTCCATATGCTATAAGGCAGTCGCGCTCCATCTCCCCGAACTTCAGGCCGCCACCCCTGGCCCTCCCCTCCGTAGGCTGGCGCGTCAGCATCTGCACCTGCCCGCGAGCCCTGGCGTGTATCTTATCCCTAACCAGGTGGTGGAGACGCTGGTAGTAGACGACGCCTATGAATATCTCAGTCTCGTAGCGCCTCCCCGTTATGCCGTTGTATAGTATTTCCTTACCAGAGCTCTTAAAGCCCAGCTCCTCAAGCTCGCGCTTAATCTCCTCGTATGGCTTGCCCATGAATGGCGTGCCGTCTATCAGCTCTCCCTTCAGAGCGCCCAGCTTGCCTGCTAGGCTCTCAAGGAGCTGGCCGACGGTCATTCTTGACGGGAAGGCGTGTGGGTTTATGAGCAGGTCTGGGACAACCCCGTCCTTCGTGTATGGCATGTCCTCATGCGGGAAGAGCATCCCCACAACACCCTTCTGACCATGCCGCGAGGAGAACTTATCACCAATCTCCGTGAAGCACGTGGTTCTCACACGCGCCTTGGCCAGCTTATTGCCCTCAGCTGTGTGGGTTACGAATATAGCATCCACGACGCCGCTCTCAGACGGCCTTACAGCCTCGGAGGTGTCGCGCCAGACCATCTCGCGCGTTGGGACACGCTGGTATTCCTCCATGAAGCGCGGCGGACTCATCATCCCTATAATCACGGTACCGCCGCTCACATCCGCCTCAATATGAGCGAAGCCGTCGCTGTCAAGCACGCGGTAGTACTGCTCGCCGCGGTAGCCGCGCACACTTGGGTCTGGGATTCCGAACTTGTCGCGCTGGCCGCCTAGGTATGGCCGTGCCTCCACCTCGTATGTCCTGTAGCTTATAGAAAGCCCAAGGCCACGCTCAACAGACGACTTGTTAAGCACAACCGCGTCCTCCATGTTGTAGCCCTGGCTTGTGAGCACGGCGACGACCATGTTTTGGCCCGATGGCCGCGAGTTCAGGCCGACGAACTCCGCCGCCTTGGTGGTTACTATCGGCCTCTGCGGGTAGATTAGGAGGTGCATACGCGAGTCTGTTCTTAGGTCGTAGTTGGAGGCGAAGATTCCGAGAGCCTGCTTGCCCATAGCTCCCTCATACACATTACGCGGCGACTGGTTGTGCTGGGCGTATGGGATTACGGAAACAACAGCCCCCAGCATGGCGTAGGGCGAGACCTCAAGATGAGTATGCTCCTGCGTGAGCTTGTCTGGGGTAAGCGCGACGTAGGCGTTCTCCTCCTCCTCAGCGTCTAGGAACTCAATTATCCCAAGGCTCACCAAGTCCCTGAAGCGTGTAGTCTTATTCCTCAACTGCTCTATATGCGTGGGCTTGAGCCTAGGCTGGCCACGCTCAACAACTATAACTGGCCGCCTAACCCTGCCCTCATCAGTGTTAATCCAGACCTCCTGAACATGCTCATACACATAGACAGCCACGTTGACGTTGCTGTTCACCTCCCCCTCGCGGCGTAGTCTGCGTATCTCGCTGGCCAGCCACTGGCCGTTATTATGGTAGCCGACCAGCAAGCCGTCCACGAAGACCTTCGTGCTGGGTATCTGTCGTCTCCTGGAGATTACCTCCGCGAGCGGGATTACGCCGAGCTGGAAGAGCTTATCCAGCACGTCGCGCCTGTTGGTCTGGAATGAGAACTCCGCGCTCAGGGCTAGGTTCTTCACAAGCCCAGCGTTGCTCCCCTCAGGGGTCTCGCATGGGCAGAGCCTCCCCCAGTGAGTCCCATGTAGGTCGCGCGCCTCAAAGTGGGGCTGGCCCCTGCTGAGCGGCGACTGGACACGCCTAAGGTGGCTCAGCGTTGCGAGGTAGTTTGTCCTGTTGAGGAGCTGGGTAACCCCAACCCTGCCGCCAGGCCAGTTTCCAGTAGCGAAGGCGTGGCGTACAAAGTCTGTAACTATTCCTGGCCTGACGAATGTGGAGATACCAACAGGCTGGCGAGTAGCTATTATGCGCTCAAGCTGGTATCTTATGTCGCGGATGAGCTTCATCAAGGCCATGCGGTATAGCTCTGTCAGTAGCGGGGATTCTAGCTTAACCCTCTTGTTGGCGTAGTGGTCCTTGTCGCTGGGTGTTCTCAGGCCTAGGCTCGTTTCAAGAACCATGCCTATCATCTCGCAGAGATAGACAGCCTTGTTGTATCGCGCCGCCTTCGTCGTGCCTACGTGAAGTAGGAAGACGCTATCTATCATCTGCTCCGCGCGCTCCATCCTATACTCCTCGGCATAACCGAGAGCAACCCTGTTGCCTATGTAGCGGAGAGCCTCCTCAGCGCTCTCCACGCCCTCAGCCTCCCTGAAGGAAGGCTCAAGAAGCTCCTGCACCTCCTTACGCGGCGAAATCATATTCACTATATCGCGGTCGTTGGTCATCCCAAGTGCGCGGAGCATTATTATCGCTGGTATCCCCTTATAGATGCGCGAGAAGAACACCCTAATCGGATTACCCTCCTTATAATTGACCTCAACCCTAACCTGCCTCCCATGCGCGGAGGAGAGGATAACAGCAGTATATTGTGCTTTGCCATTAGTGTCTTTCCGAGTTACCATTATCCTGTTGGGCGCTAGGTCTTCTATCGCGACCACTACACGCTCAGAGCCGTTTATTATGAAGTAGCCACCTGGGTCGCGCGGGTCTTCGCCAACAGCCATGAGCTCGTCTGGCGTCATCTTGGAGAGTGGGCATATCTCAGACTTGACCATAACGGGTATGGCGCCTATCTCAACCTTCTCGCCGGATATCCTCCTGCCGTCTATGTAGAGGCTCATCTTCACGTAGATGGGTGCTTCGTAGGTGAGGTTTCTCAGCCGCGCCTCCGCTGGGTAGAGCCGCTCATTAATCGTACCGTCAATCTCCACAACGCGTGGGCTGCCTATCTCCACCTGGCCAAACTTAAGCACCACAGTCCCATGACGGGT
This sequence comes from Candidatus Pelearchaeum maunauluense, assembly GCA_030059675.1. Taxonomy (GTDB): domain Archaea; phylum Thermoproteota; class Nitrososphaeria_A; order Caldarchaeales; family Caldarchaeaceae; genus Pelearchaeum; species Pelearchaeum maunauluense. The sequence continues at coordinate 54,442 of JANVYQ010000009.1, forward strand.
TCTAATCTCCTGGTCGCCCAGCGAGTTGATAAGCTCCTGAAGCCCCTCACGGACAAAGTAGTTGTAAGATTTTAAATGGTGCTGGACCAGCCCCTCCTCCTCTATAAACGCGCGCATTACCTCCCAGAGGTCTTCCTGGCTTAGCTTGGGAACAACCTGCTGCATATTCTACGCCTCCCTCACCACGACCCTATAATAAATAGCCTCGCCAGCGGTCTCCGACTCGCGTGTTATCTTGATTATATCCCCCAGCTTCGCGCCGAGCAGCTTAACCACAGGGTCAGTTATCAGTATATAGGGCAGCTGCTGGGGCGTTATTCCCAGCCTCTCTAGGAGCTGCTTCTTCTCCTCCTCGCTCAATATCTCATGCTTCGGGACAAGGCTATGCTGGAGTATGCTGAAAGGCTTAGCCTCAGGCTCAGCAGCCTCCTTCTCCTTCTTCTTTGCAGTCTTACACCTCTCCGCCCGTTTAGACTTGCTCATACGCTTACCATCCCCCTTAACCATGCAGAATACTCTCTATCCGATGTACGGAGTGGGTGGTATTAAACCCTCTCCGAACGAAAACAGGGCTTTGTTTTAGGGATCCTCAGGCTATTCCCGCTTTATATAATACTTCCCTACGCCCGCATATAATGCGATATTATTAAAAATTAGAGAGTTGTGCCGACCCTAGCTCTACGCGTGCTGCGAAAGCTTCTTGTCGTATCTTGTAGCCACCATAACCAGCTTCTCCGCAGACTTGGCTAGTTGCTGGGCTATTCCAGCAAGCTGCTCGGCAGCGCTCGTCTGCTGCTCTGTAGCGGCAGAAACCTGCTCAACAGCGGCGGCGTTCTCCTCGGCTATTGAGGCAAGCTCGTTGATAGCGTTGGATATGTTCTCCACGTTCTGCATAACCGATGAGACGCTGCCAGCAACCTCGCTGGTGTTGTTGGCTATATTCTGCAAAGCCACGAGCGTCTTGTTGATTGTGTCAGCGCTCTCATTAACCTCGCTACTGCTGGTCTCCATCAGCCTAGTAGCGTTCTCTATCTCGCCTGTCACACCCTCTATTATGCGCGAAATCTTCTCGGTTGCCTTTGAAGAGTCATCAGACAGGCGCTGACCTCGTCAGCAACCACCGCAAAGCTCCGCCCAGCCTCACCGGCTTTAGCAGCCTCAATAGCAGCGTTAAGAGCCAAGAGATTAGTCTGGTCAACAATCTTGTTAATAACCTCAAGTATCGTCGTAACATGCCGCGACTTCTCCGCCAGCGCCTTGGTACTCTCACTGGACGCTGCTACGCTTTCCTTGATTCTGTTAAGCTTCTCAGTGGCCTCGCTGGTCATAGAAGCCCCCTGAGCAGCCATGGCGGTTATCTCGTTGGCCTTCTCGTGAGCACTGCGCGCAACAGCAGCAGACTCCTTGGATATCTTATTAATCTCAGCCAAGTTCTGCGACCGCGTCTGAACGCCCTTCGCTATCTCAGAGATACTGTTGGAAATCTGCTCTATTGAAGACCTAACCTCGTCGCTTGATGAGGAGAGCTGCTGACCAGCCGTCTCAACCTCCTTACCTATCTCCAGCAACCGCGAGATATAGGTGTCTATGTACGCGTCTATAACCAGCTGCATGTCTATATTCAATATCTTTAGGAACGCCAGCAAGACTTTTGAGAGCTTGCCAGGCTTCATCCAGTATCTTTTGACAATCTCTGGGATTATCTCATTCCAGTAGAGGACGTATGCGCCTAGGTAGTATTTGGGCAGGAGATTTATTCTGTCATGGGCCTTCCCTATCCTCAGACGCTCCTCAAAATACTCGGCATCACAATTACCTTCCGAGAGGCGTATTAGGTATTGTTTCTGGAGATTCATGAGCCTCTGGACTATGCCTGGCGTGGAGAGCAGTTGCCTAGTTTCTTCAAATTTCTGTAGATGCTCATTGAACTTCTCCACAAATCTATCAGCCACGGCTTTAAAGAGGCTGTTAAGCTCTTTCAAAAACTCCTCGTCTTCCTTCGTAAATTGCACGAAACGCTTACGCAGCTCCCGTTCCTCCGCATCTATCACAAGCGTAGTACCAGCCGCGCGCCTGCTCTCAGGATGTTCCTGCAACTGTATTTGAGCGCACATACTCCTTCACACTTGAAGGTTAAAAGCCATTAACGAGAAACACAATAACTCTAGAATAACTCTTCGGAATACTACACGATTTAACCCGAGAATAAACTATAAGGGACATAGCCCATGTGAAAAGTAAAAATGAATGGCGTATTTCGCATTTTGACGCTAAAATAGGCATATCCAATTCACAGAACTTAAATCAAAATCACCTGCATCAGAAATTCACGAGTTGTTGTAATCTTTATTCCTGCATTTCCTTCCCTGGGTGCTAGAGCGAGGCGCCCCCACAGTAACCGAAGATATGCCTCTTCTTGACGCTTACTCACTCCTCCCACTTAGGCAGATTGACTTCCTCCCCGTCGTACGCGACTCGCGTATAGTCGGGATGATTATCGGCAAGCAGCTCCTAAACTTACTACATCGCGGTAGAAAATTTGGATATGAAGCGCTCATAACGATGAGAGTAAGCGACATCACGATAAGGGACGTGCCAAAGGTTAGGCAGGAGAGGCCTGGGGAGTTCTTCAGTACACGGGTTGAGAACCTCCCCCTGGCCGAGCCCCTCATAGTTAATGGAGACATTGACGTATCCTGGGCTTGGACAACGGTGTATAAAAGCCCAGCCGAGTGCATACTCTTGAAAGAAGCGGAGAACTGGCGTATTGTAACGCCTTGGGACTTGGTCGTCAAGCCCTACCTAACTGGGCGTATGCGCCAGCCTACGCGGCTTCTTCAACGACTACAAGGTTAATAACGTGAGATAACGCCGCAAAAAAGCTGAAAACCTCCAGCGTTGCTAAACCGTTGTTAAGAATCGTTTAAAGTATTTAAATCAGGCAAACATAACTACATCTGCGCCACGGTTCCCGACGGCGGTACCGTTTCAAACATGGGGAGAGGCCCTCCCCACGGATGAAGAAACGGCCTCCTACCGTGGTAACAAAATGAGGACCTAAGGTACACTCACAAAAATCACACTTAGGTCCGAGCACGGGCCCAAACGCCCCCGTACACCCCACAACCCCCAAACCCTTGCAGCCGTCCCATCCCCAGGCACGACTCCGGTTGATCCTGCCGGACCTCACCGCTATCGGGGTGGGACTAAGCCATGCAAGTCTTAGGCTCGCGGCCACCCGCGGGCCTGGCGTACGGCTCAGTAACACGTGGCCAACCTACCCCAAGGAGGGGGATAACCCCGGGAAACTGGGGTTAAACCCCCATAGGAGACGGGTTCTGGAACGACCCGTCTCCGAAAGTGCCTCGCGGGGATGCTCCGCGAGAGCAGCCTTGGGATGGGGCTGCGGCCTATCAGGTAGTTGGTGGGGTAACGGCCCACCAAGCCTATAACGGGTACGGGCCCTGAGAGGGGGAGCCCGGAGATGGACTCTGAGACAAGAGTCCAGGCCCTACGGGGCGCAGCAGGCGCGAAACCTCCGCAATGCGCTAACGCGTGACGGGGCTACCCCGAGTGCCACCCTCGTGGTGGCTTTTGCGCGGTCTAAAAAGCCGCGCGAATAAGCGGGGGGCAAGATGGGTGTCAGCCGCCGCGGTAATACCCGCTCCGCGAGTGGTGAGGACTATTACTGGGCTTAAAGCGCCCGTAGCCGGCCAGGTGTGTCCTCCGTTAAATCCACAGGCCTAACCTGTGGGCTGCGGAGGATACTACCTGGCTTGGGGGTGGGAGAGGGCGGCGGTATTCCCGGGGTAGGGGTAAAATCCACTGATCCCGGGAGGACCACCAGTGGCGAAGGCGGCCGCCCAGAACACGCCCGACGGTGAGGGGCGAAAGCTGGGGGAGCAAACGGGATTAGATACCCCGGTAGTCCCAGCCGTAAACGATGCGGGCTAGGTGTCGGGCTGGCCA
>JANVYQ010000010.1 GCA_030059675.1 Candidatus Pelearchaeum maunauluense
CGCGTCGATGATACTGCGCATAGACGACGTGGTCGCCGCCTCGAAGAAGAAGGAAGAGAAGGGCAAGAAGGGCGAGGAGGAGGAAGTCCCAGAGTCTTAAAACACCAATAACCGCCCAATAATTTTAGCGGCTTTTTCTCGTTATTTTTGAAATCACTCCCTCCAGTTCTAGTAGTTTTTCTTTAATATCCTCCAGTCCGCCGTAGCCGCCTAGCGTGTTGTCACTTCTCACTACGCGGTGGCATGGTATCATTATGATTATTGGGTTTGCTCCAACCGCGTTTCCTACAGCCCTATAGGCCTGCCCCACACCAGCTTCGCGGGCAACCTTAGCATAGCTCCAGACTTCGCCGTATGGAATTTTTGAGACAACAGACCAGACGCGGCGTTGAAACTCGGTACCCCGCGGCTCTAGCGGGACGCTAAACCACCTACGCCCACCCGCAAGATACTCAACCAGCTGCAAACCCGCCTCGCGTGTCGTGTCATTACCCCCCATCTGGGGCTTATAGCCAAGCATCGTAAGCCGCCTCACGACGCTGCTCCTAGAAGAAAGACTTACGCGTAAAATCGCATCATCACTAGCTACTATGGTTAGCCGCCCAATACGCGTCTCTATATCCTCTATGAAGACCTGTTCCTCATGAGCAGGCATCTCATCATCAACGGTCTAGCATGACTTATAGACCCTCCCTCTTTTTCAGGATGAGAGAGGGCCGCGGGCGGGATTCGAACCCGCGCGGCAGGGTTTCTGCCAGCTATCGTCCACAGCCCTGAAGGCTAACCGGGCTACCTCACCGCGGCCACTATCCCTGCCTCCCCATTCTCCTAGACATCTGGCCTAAATTTATGCATGCGCCGCGAAGGTCTCTTCTATGACTCGTATTTGTTTGAGGCTTAGCCTCGCCACCCACCGTTGGAGTATTGAGTCATCTAGGGGTGAGAGCTCTACTGCGCGTGTCGCCTCGCGTTTGGATAGTCCCTTGACCTGTTGTAGGGTGTTTCTGAGGGCGTTTCTCGTCTTCTTGTCTGTTTGGCGTAGAAATGAGAGCATGAAACGGCTGGTGTAGCTGGGGCTGGCTGGCTTTAGGGCAACGATGACAGCGTCGTGCTCCGTCTCTGGGTAGAAGTGGTAGCGCCTAACACGTTCATGCAAGACCACATCGTAGGCTAGCCGCACTTTGTATGTTAGGAGTGTTTCTTCCTGTGATCCTGGCTTAGCGGTGAGCCTCCTAGCCAAAGGTTCGGGAAACAGGAGCGAAGCCCCTGCCACGCCACGCCGTATGAGGCGGTTAAGCAGAGCCTCAGCTAGGCTATACGGCGGGTTTGAGACCAGCTTGCTAAAGTGGGGAAGCTGGGCCTTCAGGAAGTCTGCGCTAATCACTACAACATTATCACAGGTGGCCACGTTCTCCCTCAGTATGGGTATCAGCCGCCTATCCTTCTCCAGCGCCAGAACCTTCCCAGCCCTCCTAGACGCTGCTAGCGTGATATTCCCATGACCAGCACCCAAGTCCAGCACCACATCACTCCTCCCCACATCCGCAACCTCAACCAAGCGGCTAGCCACATCACTGCTTAGCAGGAAGTGCTGGTCAAGCAAGGGGTTAGGGACAAAACCATGCTTAGCGAAGATTTTTCTGAGCCTCTCCCTCTCATCGTCTAATCCGGCCAGCTCCATGACTTGTATAGAGTATATGCGTTCCCCCTTTTGAAGAACTTGTGCTTATGGTCGCGCCAGTCTAGCTTGGCTGCCTCATCTGGTATAGGCCGGGCCTTGCCTGAGCCGGTCTCAACTATACGTAGCGCCACCACGTCGCCCAGCCTTGAGCCATAACGAGCCCTGTCTGGGTGTCTCTCCATACATTTCAAGACCGCGAAGAGCCCCAGCTTAAGCCCCTCATCATAGCTGCTCACTACACCTGAGTGGTTGAGAACAGCGTCGTATGGCCGCCAGCCCTCTCCCTGAAGGAAAAGCTCCACCCTGTAAAGCTTCTCCGCACCCAAGCCGCGGCCTCTGGCTGGATAGCGGTATATAACCCACTATTTGGGACAAAAAATCTTGAAGAGAGATGAGGGTTGGTAGGACGGATATAGAGCTGGTCAAGGGCGACATAACCGAGCTTGAGGTTGATGCAATAGTTAACGCCGCCAACTCCAGCCTGAAGATGGGCGGCGGGGTGGCTGGGGCGATACTGAGGAAGGGCGGGAAGAGCATTCAGGAAGAGTGCGACAGGATAGGATACTGCCCTGTGGGCGGTGCGGTAATAACGGGAGGCGGGAAACTAAAAGCGAAACACGTGATACACGCTGTCGGCCCGCGGATGGGAGAGGGAGACGAAGATAGAAAACTACGGAACGCCACACTCAACTCATTAAAACTAGCAGACAAGCATAGCTTAAAGTCAATAGCCTTCCCAGCAATCTCAACAGGAATCTTCGGCTACCCAAAAGATAAATGCGCCAACATAATGCTCACAACAACAATCGAATACATAAAGACGCAGGGAACAGGCCTTAGAAAGATAATCTTCTGCCTATACGACAACGAGACCTACAAAATATTCCAAGAAACCCTCAACAGACTGGAGAAACAATAGCCAAACCACACATGCGAGGAGAAAGATATAAGACGCCGCTCATAAAAACTGATACTCGGTGCCGGGGTAACCCAGACTGGTTATCTGACAAAGCTGGTCAGACCGGAGAGGGTGCCAGGCTCATAACCTGGATGTCGAGGGTTCGAGACGGCTCCCTCGCGCCGCGAAACTCCCTCCCCCGGCACCTATCTTCCCCTGCTAATTTCAGAATTTTTCCATCCTTTGTATGTGGTGGCTTCATGTCCCCCTGTTTTCGAGCTAACATTAGTGGAACTCACTATATCTGTAGAAGAATTCTTCTGTAGGTCTTGGCTCTTATATCTTGGTCCCTCCATAAGGCCATGCCTCTGGCAAAATACTTGTAAAGTTCTTCATAATCTCTACAAAATATAACTTCATGATTCTTTATGACCTCTACTTTCATGTAAAGCGGAAGTTCCTCAAATAACCATATATCATATCCGGGTTTCCAGGATTTGGAGAAGATTGTTAGAAGCAGTTCTATTGATTTTAAAGATATCTCATGAGATAGCGTATTATATGCATGGACTATCCTGTTTCTTTAACCGCTTGCTTCCCTTAAAGTATTGAATACCTCATGAGTTTGGAGAATAAAGTAAAAGTTCAATTATCGCGTTCCGATTAATGGGGTTGGTGTGGTTGTTTGAGGGCAGTAGTGTTGGAGGAGCAGGGGCCGCCTGAGGTTTTGAGGCTAAAGGATGTTGCTGACCCAAGCCCTGCTGCTGATGATGAGGTAGTGATACGGGTAAAGGCGGCTGGGCTGAACAGGATAGATATCTGGATAAGGAGCGGTTTGTATAAGCTTGAGCTGCCACGTATAATCGGTGTTGATATGGCTGGTGTTGTGGAGAAGGTGGGCTCTAGGGTATCCAACGTGAATGTTGGTGATAGGGTGGTGGTTGACCCAGCGTTGTATGATGATGAGTGTAGGTTCTGTAAGCGTGGGTGGACAGCCATGTGTGAGAAGCATAGAATGGTCGGCTTCCACGTTGATGGGGGATATGCTGAGCTGGTTAGGGTTCCAGCCCGTAATGTCTATCATATCCCCAGCGGAGTGGGCTTTGAGGAAGCTGCGGCTATTCCAGTGAATTTCCTCACCGTTTGGCATAACCTGTTCGTGAGAGCGAGGGTTGAGGCTGGTGATTATGTCCTCGTGGTTGGTGCTGGGAGCGGTATCGGGTATGCTGCCATACAGCTAGCCAAGCTGGCTGGGGCTACCGTCATAACCACGGTGGGCGACGAATGGAAGGCGAGCAAGGCGCGCGAGCTTGGAGCGGATTATGTGATAAACAGAAAGAAGGAGAACGTGGCTGAGCGTGTTAATGAGATAACCAACGGCCGTGGCGTGGATTTGGTGTTTGAACACGCTGGACAGGCCATGTGGGACGCGGCCGTTAAGAGCCTAAGGCCTGGCGGGACTATGGTCTTCTGCGGCGCAACGACAGGGGATACTACGCAGATTAACATCAGGCTACTGTACAGAAAGCAGCTGAACTTGCATGGAGCTTATGCGTGGAATAGAGACGCTATGGAGAAGGTTCTCCAGCTCTTCGCAGAGCGTAAGCTAAAAGCTGTTGTGGATAGCGTCATGCCCTTGGAGGATGCTGTAAAGGCTCATAAAAGGATGGAGAATAGCGAGCATTTTGGAAAGATAATCCTGAGGCCTTGAGCTTCCCAGCAAAATTCCAAGAATACACAACGCGCATAGCTGGTGAGAAGCGTCTAGGCTCCTCAGCCTTAGCAGAGCTGGCGCTGAACGCATTAGCAGCCCTAGCAGACGAGACAGATATGCATATTCTATTGGAGAGGGCTGTAGGGCTAGTCAGGAACCTTAGGCCGAGCATGCCCCTTATAGGGCGTGTAGCAGAAGAGGCGCTCTATAGGTATCAAGAACTGGTAGAGAAAGCTGGAGACGCTGACTATGGGAGGATATTGTTGCGGGCTGTGGATGAGGTTAGGCGTGAGTATCACCTGATGGTTGAACAGATTGTGGAGAATGCGCAGAAGCTTATCGCTGATAAACGCCGTGTAGCTACGATAAGCTACAGCGGTACTGTTAAGCAGGTTTTGACATCCCCCAAATGGTCTGGGAGTGTGGTTATACTAGAGTCTAGGCCCATGCGGGAGGGGTTTATGCTGGCAGAAGAGTTGAGCAGCGTTAGGAGGGTTGAGGTCATGGTTGACGCTGCCATGTCATATGCCGTGGCGGACGCGGACGCCATCCTAGTAGGGGCTGACGCGGTCTTTAGGAAAGGCGGGTTCATCGGGAAAATCGGCTGCTACCCACTATGCACGCTGGCACAAAAGGCAGGAAAGCCGGTCTACGTTCTCGCAGATACGTGGAAATTCTCGGACAGGCTAGATATTGCCCTTGAGGAGGGAGACCCAGAAGAAGTGTGGCCTGAAGCTGGAAGCAGCATTAAGATACGAAATCCCTACTTTGAGGTAACGCCGCATGAGCTTGTTACCGCGTATGTAACCGAGCATGGTGTGGTTGGCTCAGATAGCCTTGTATAGAGGTGGCGAGGCGGCGAGAAGAGAGATGAAGCCCAGTTACATTGTTCATGAAGTTGGTATGCTGATGAGCAATTCCTACGTGGTATATGATCCAGATACCCTTGATGCTGTTTTGATAGACGCTGGCGATGATGCTTGGAAGATTCTTGACACTATTCAGAGTAAGCGTCTTAAGGTGTCCGCCATCTACGCAACCCACTGCCATTTTGACCATGTTATGGCGGTTAACGACCTGCGCGATGCTCTTGGCTGTAAGTTCTACATCCACCGCGCAGATGAGGAGATACTGAGGAACATGAAGGCAGATACCCGCCGTTTCTTGGGTATTGAGGTGACAGACCCGCCAAGCCCAGATGGATACATAGATGAGGGAGACAGCATAACCATAGGCCGTTGCGGTCTCCGTGTTATACATACCCCAGGCCACTCGCCTGGAAGCGTATGCTATGTCGGGGAGGGAATAGTATTCACAGGCGACACGCTCTTCAGGGCATCTATAGGCAGGACAGACGGGCCCGGGGGAGATACGGAGAAGATAGTCTCATCAATAGTGGGCAAGCTCTTTACCTTGCCCGACGATACTGTGGCTCTCCCTGGTCATGGGCCGCCTACGACGATAGGTGAGGAGAGGCTCAGCAACCCGTTTGTGGGTGAGCGGGGTATGCTGAGACGGTCATGAAGAGATGGCGCTCGCTCAAAAGCCTTAACGAGACGATAATCAGATGTAGGCTATGCCCGCGCTTAGTGAGGCATAGAGAGTGGGTAGCCGCCAATAGGCCGCGGAGATACTCCAACGAGAGATACTGGGCCAAGCCCCTTCCAGGATTTGGAGACGCCAAGGCTAGGCTGCTCATTCTAGGCCTAGCCCCAGCGGCGCATGGGGGGAATAGGACGGGGAGGATGTTCACGGGTGATAGTGCTGGGAATACTCTGATGAGGGCTCTTTATGAGGCTGGGTTTGCCAACAAGCCGTTAAGCGAGAGGCGTGATGATGGGCTTGAGCTCCGCGATGCCTACATAACCGCCACTATACGGTGCCCGCCTCCAGATAATAAGCCGACACAAGAAGAGATGCGTCGATGCGAGCCCTATCTCATAGCTGAGCTGACCCTCCTAGAACGGGTAAAGGTGGTTGTTGCGCTTGGGCGTATAGCGTTTGAGACCTACCTAAGGATACTACGCGAATATGGTGATGGTGTGAGATATGCTGGGAAGCCTGTTTTTGCGCACGGGGCTTGCTACGCTTTTGGAGGCCATCTCTTCGGGAAACCTACACCCTCGCTCATAGCTTCGTACCATCCGAGTAGGCAGAACACGCAGACAGGTAGGCTAACTCCACAGATGTTGAGCCAGGTCTTCATCAAGGCCCGCGAGCTGATTACGCGGTCTCCCTCCTAGAGCTTGCGAGGAGCGCTCCAGCGCCGCTCGCCGATACCAGGGAGGCCATCATGAATACCGAGGATAGCCCAAAAGTGTCTGATACTATCGCTGAGCCAAAGCTGCCAGCGGTGCTCCCAACATCCATACTCGTCATATACGCCAGGCCCATCGTTCTCTGCTCTGCTGGCACTATGTTCGCGACATAGAAGACGCTTGAGGGTATGAAAAGTCCTTGGGCTAGGCCGTATAAGGCTGCTGCTATCCATGCGAGGGCTGGGTTGGCGACGCTCAAGAGAGCGCCGCTGACGCTCATCATAGCCAGCGAGAGGACAGCAACATGCGCGGCCCCTATCCTGCCTATCATATGCCCAGACACTAGGTGGCCAACAACGTTGGCAGCGCCCGTGATCATGAAGAGAAGACCCACCTCCCACTCGCTGAACTTCATACTCGCCACCGCGAGTAGCGGTAGGAATGCTAGGAAAGCCCCTGCCGAGAAGCTGAGAACAAAGCGTCCAAACATCATGTAAGCCATGCGTCGGCTCAGTATTGGTTTCTGTGATGATTGGATAGGGTTGTTATCGCCCTTCTTCCTTGCCAGCATTTGGAACGCGCCGAGCAGCGATACTACTGCTCCTGTTATGAATAGGAGCTTGTAGCTTCCCGCAGATATTAGGGAGACGCCGATTAGGGGGCCTATAGTCATCCCTATCGGTGGTGCCGTCAGGACGTATCCCACCGTCTTCGGCTGGCTAACTTCACCTTCCTCGGTCTCCACCGAGAGGGTTAGTGCGGAGGGATGGAATATCCCAAACCCCAATCCTCTTAGGAAGCTCCCAAGAATAAGAACCAACGGGCTTGTAGCAACTGCGTAGGTAATCATACCAGTAGCGGTTAGCACCAGCCCGCTTCCAATCATCAACTCCTCACCAACCTTACCCGCTAGCCGCGCCGCTGGAATTCTACTCACTAAAGTCGTGAATGTAGCTACCGCGTATATCACGCCGACCATTATGAGGTCTGCACCCAGCGTCTGCGCGTATATGCTCAGATAAGGCGAGACCATGAATGTGGATAGAGTGAATGAGAGGAACGTTAGCCAGGTCAAGACAAATCTGCTGCCGATCACGGTCTTCGAACGCCCCGCCTCTGAGCATTTGTAAAGAGTCTGCTTAATTACCGACGCTTTAGCGAGGCTTTAAATGTGAAAGAGGAGGTCTACTGCTATCTCTGCGGCGAGCCGCGTGGAGATGTTGTGGATTGGCGCTGCCACTCCTGCGGCGGCCCCCTCACACTCCAACACGAAAATACCTTCTCAATACAACGTATAGTAACTACCCGTTTTAGTATGTGGAGATATGCTCACGCATTAGCGCCCTCAATTGTGCGCGAGCCTGTTAGCCTGGGTGAGGGATGCACGCCGCTTGTGAATGCGGTAAAGAGCAATATTTGGATGAAGTTGGAGTATGTTATGCCTACTTTATCCTTCAAGGATAGGGGCTCGGCCGCGCTTATGAGTTATGTCCGTTCTTTCGCTGGTAGTAGGAACATCAGAGGCGTGTCAGAGGATTCTTCTGGTAATGCTGGAGCCTCAATAGCAGCTTATGCATCGTACGCTGGTCTGGAGTGCAGGATATTCGCGCCCACCACCATCTCGGAGCACAAGGAGCGCCAAATACAGGCGTTGGGAGCTAGGCTGGAGAAGCTCTCAGGAAGCAGGGAGCTAATCACCCAAGCAGCCGCGAGCGCGGATAGTGGATTCATCTACGTAGGCCACGCGTGGAACCCCTACTTCATAGAAGGGATTAAGACCCTGGCATACGAGCTGGCCGAGCAGTTTAGATGGAACAGCCCCGACGTAATATACGTCCCAGTGTCGGCAGGTACTATACTCCTGGGAGTAATCTATGGCTTCAAACATCTCCTTGAGTCTGGAGCTATTGAGCGGATGCCCACGATAGTTGCTGTCCAGCCCAGAAGCATGTCTCCCCTCTACTATGAGCTGCGCGGAGAGAAGTACGACCCGTCCCAGTTTAGGGTTGGTGTGGCTGACGCGCTCACAGTAGCTGAGCCGCCGCGCCTGTCTGAGATGGTGAGAGAACTCACAATCATACGCGGAGATGTTAGGATTGTCTCAGACGAGGAGATACTAAGAGCCCACCGCGAGCTTGGTCTTATGGGCTTCCACGTGGAGCCGTCATCAGCGGTAGGATATGCCGCGCTCAGACGCGAGATAGACGAGATTATATCATCAGAGAAGGAGGCTGTAGTGATATTAACGGGCGCAGGCCTAAAGACGCCGCGATAGCCCTATATAGTATATCAAGCCGTTGAGATTATGGTAAGCAAGGTTCTTGGGCTGTCATGTCAATAAACGAAAACTTCCCGTTCATAAGGTTCGGTTCAGGCCTAGCGCTGGTTGGGCTATCAATAGCAGCTATGATGTGGATGTCCCAAGTACTGGCGACAAACGAGTTCAACGCAAGCTACACTGACCTAGGGATAATGGGTGCTTTGAGGTCCATACTCTACATAGTCCTCCCATTCCTAATAGGCTACATACTGCACAGGGTAAACAAGAAGTATGCGCTCACGCTCTCAGCCGTCTTCATGTCGCTCTCGAGCCTAACCCTCGCGTTTTCTAAAGACCTTCTAGGCGTTTTCCTCTCTCAGGTAGTCTTCGGCGCCGCTCTGGTTTTCTACTGGCCCGTCGCCGAGGCGCTTTTAGCTGATGTCTTCAAACCAGAAGAAAGACTGCGCGCGTTCGGGAAGTATAGCGCTGCATGCTCTCTGGGGTTCATGCTGGGCGCGATATTCGGCGGCGTGGTAGGCCAGCTAATAGGGCTTAGGAGCATGTTCATGCTCTCGGCAATAATATCCGCCGCAGCTATACCGCCGCTGCTAGGCCTCAAAGTAAGCGGATACAGCAACACAAAACCCAAGGCTATAAGCATAAGCTTCTTCACGGCTCTCATACCCGCGTATGTTCTAACCCTGCCATTCACGGCAACTCTCGCCTCGGTCTTGGCGTTAGTCCCAGGCTACGCTGCCAACATAGGGTTTGTGGAGCTGGAGATAGGGCTTATGTCAGTCCCCATGTGGTTCTTCAGGGTTGTCGCGTCCATCTACCTAGCCATGAGGCCGCCCAAAAACATGTTTCACGTACTCCTCTTGGTGGGGTTTATGATGGGAGGCCCCCTAATCCTGAACGCCTTCATACCAGGCTACCCAACGATGATACTCCTCCTAATACTCGTGGGAACTTCAGCAAGCATATTCTACGCTGTAATCTTCTACATAGTCTCTGCCGTAGCTTCGGAGAGGCCCGAGGTGGCAATAGGCGGCTTTGAGTCCATGATTGGGATAGGGTTTTTCGTAGGCCCGCCCATATCGGGGGCTTTGGCCGACATGTTGGGGATAAGCAACCTCTTCCTCCTCCTAGCTGCGGCCAGCCTGGCAGCGGGTATGGCGAGCAGCGTATTTAGACAACGTTAAACAGACTCTATCGTAATAAGCCTGGAGGGTATCCTAACAAACCTATTGACCGTAACCTCAGCTATTATCTTACAGTTCCGCGTAACGCTCACAGCATTCCATATGATTGACCTAACTATCGCCGCAACCCGCGGGTTGGAAGCCTTGCCGATAATGTCCTCCGCATAGGTGAAGTGCTCGCCAAAAGCCTTCCTGGTGGTGTCTATCACCTCGTTAGCAAGCCACGAGTCGAGACTAAAGAAAGACTTCATCGTCTTGCCGAATAGCACTTGTACGGTCTCGTGTAATCTTCCCAGCTCTTCCTTAACCTCCTTGGAGAGCTTGTAGCCTCGTAGCACATTGGCCTCCATGGCGGACATGTGTATTGAGTCTGCTATCTCCTCAAGAGCCCTAACCACCAGCCTATCGCCGATGGCGTGGAGATAAGCTTCTGGAGCCGCCTCACCTAGAAGACCTGACTTAACCTTGGCGAATATCTGACGTATGCAGAGGAAGTATAGCCCATCTATCTTATTCTCAATCGTGCTAATCTCATTAATCAGCTCATACCTCTCCTTGGTGAGCGTCTCGTTAAGATGGTTCATCATAGTGGTAATCATCACTTGAATCCGCTTCAGCAGCGTCTCCACTGGGAACTTCTGGGGGTCTACGAATGACTGCATTATGACGCGGCGGTAAGTCTGCTCCACAATCTCCATACCTGGCAGAAGGTCTATCGTGGCCATAATCGCAGACTGCACGTCTGCTGGTATCCCATCTCCTCCTATGATTTTAATGCCCTCAAAACCCTGCAGGTAGGCTGCGATAATGAGCCTGCTTAGGAGCTCCTTATCCCTGAACTTCTCTAGGTCTAGAGTGCAGTAATACTGCTGGCTGGTAGGCTTCATCTCTGGGCTTAAGTGCAGCCCCCCGTCGGGGGTCTCCGTCAATGTGACGACATCACCAGGCTTTAAGCCAAGTCTACGCACCCACTCATGGGGTAGGGAGACGGTTAGCGTGCCTGAGCCGACTTTTTGCAGACGACGGCTATGAGGCATACTGATATTTACTAGTAAATACTATATATGCATAACCCTCATAAATCATAACACGGTCATAAACACTACCAAACATGACGCAGGAGACAGTAGTAGTTCAGAAGTCGTCGCGTCGGAGCTATGCGAACGGCTACAAATACTGCTCCCGCTGCCGCGCGTATCACCTAACCGACGGGGTTAGGTGCCCATACTGCGGCATACTGCTCCGGAACTCGCCGCGGAAGAAGAAGCCCAGCAGCGCCAGCAGGTACGTAAACGTGGATGAGAAGATACTCTCATAAACCAAGGTTAGGGTTATTTAACCCGTCCTCCTAACGGGGGCGGGGATGGCATTAAGCAAATAACCCACGCGGCGTAGTTCTTGCACTATGGGGCGGGGGGAGCTCCTGGGATACGTCGCGGACGTCGCAGCAACGCTGGTGCGTATAAACACCGAGAACCCTCCTGGACGGGAGCTGCAGGCGGCCAGCTACCTCGCTGAGCGTGCCGCTGAGCTGGGGCTTAAAGCCGTTGTTGAGCGGCTCGACGCGGAGCGCGGGAGTGTAGTGGCAACTCTAGAGACTGGCGGAGAGGGGCCTACGCTGATGCTAAACTCCCACTTGGATACTGTTCCAGCGGGAGATTTGGAGGCATGGGACATAAACCCGTTCTACGGCGAGATACGGGACGGCGTGCTCCATGGCCTAGGAGCGGCCGACGCGAAGGGATGCGTAGCCTCAATGCTGGGAGCAGTTAAGCTACTGCTGGACGAGGGCAGGCGGTTAAGCGGCAGGCTAATACTAGCCGCGGTTGCCGATGAGGAGGTAAACGGCCTGGGGACGGTGCAGCTCCTAAAGAAGGGCTATAGGGCTGACTATGTAGTGGTGGGCGAGCCTACGGGGCTTAACGTCTGCCTTGGGAATAGGGGCCGCGGCGAGTTCGTGGTAACGGTTAGGGGCAGGTCTGCGCACGCCAGCTCACCAGCCTTCGGCGTCAACGCTATAGGTGTTGCGGCCGAGCTTGTTAGGCGTTTCAAGCGGCTCGAGAAAGGCTATGGCAAGCGCCACCCAGAGCTGGGTAGGTGCAGCGCCTCGGTTACGATGATAAGCGGGGGCGTTAAGCCGAACGTGATACCTGATAGCTGCTCAATAACCCTAGACTGGCGGACAACGCCCTACGAGGATATAGAGGCGGTTAGGAGGAGGATAGCCGCGATTTCGTCCTCGGTGGTGGGAAAGTATCGCGGCGCCTCGTTCAGTGTAAAGACGGTGAGCTACGCTCCCCCAGTCGCTACCTCTAAGCGCTCTAGGGTTGTTAAGGCTGCGCTGAATGCTTTGAGGAGGGTGGGTAGGAGGCCGAGGCTCACCGCATTCACAGCCACGACGGACCTCAGTAGGATAGCCAAGCACAGCGAGGCGGAAGGCGTAATACTCGGCCCTGGAAGCCTCGCGGTAATACACAGCCCCCGCGAGCATGTACGGCTTGATGAGCTGGCCGAAGCGGCGCAGGTCTACGCCAACATAGTTGAAGAGCTGCTCTCAAAGACTTAAGAGCGGAACGCTCACAGGTAGGGGTGTGGAGCTTAGCGCTGATTTTCTGACACGGCTCAGAGAGGCTTCACAAAAGGTAAGGGAAGCAGAAAGGGCGTGTGTTGTCTTCCATAATGATGCCGACGGCCTATGCGCGGCCTCGCTAATGCTAGCAACACTGGAGAAGATGGGAATGGAGGCCAGGCAGGTATGCATAGAGAAGATACACCTAGCTGTGGTTGAGAAGATTCACCGACTCCCAGAACAGCTCTTCATCTACCTAGACATAGGCTCTGGGAGGGCAGACCTGATAGCGGAGCAGAAGAGTAGCGGGCAGTATGTCATCATAGTAGACCACCACGACCCAAGAGAGGTTGTTGATTCTGGCGTGTTGAACGTTAATGCGGAGTTGTATGGGTATTCTGGGGAGAGCGATGTTAGCGGCTCAACAACCACCTACCTGCTTGCTAGAGAGCTTGGGCTGGAGAAGCATGAAGCTTGGAAGGCTGTTGTAGGCTCTGCCGAGATACCTGGAAAGCTAGTCTCGCTCAATAGGGTGGCGCTGGACGATGCTGTGGCTGCTGGAGAGGTTGAGATAATCGCGGGAGACGAGGAGAAGTATAGAATAAAGGCGTTTAAACAGCTTTGGAACAGGCTCTCCACAACCTTCACGCTGGTGGGGAGCGTAGGCTACTACCGCGAAGGCCCCGCAAAGGTTCTCGGCTTCTGTAAAAGCAGGAGGATAGATAGGCGGATTGTTGAGGAGTTGGAAAACATGCGTAGAGAAGCATTTAGAAGCGCTGACGCGTTACTAGCCCAGCGGAGGCTCGACAGACATGGGAGGGTGCAGTGGTTTCATGTGGGAGACCTATTCAGGGGCATGGGTAGCAAGGTCATAGGAACATACACCTCGGTGCTGAGCTACCGCGCATTCATAGACCAGAGACGCTATCTCGTTGGGTTTATGAACTATGAGGCTCACATACCTGGCTTGGGCGAGGTGGGCGGTAGCTGGGTTAAGGCTTCCCTGAGGGCGCCGCGCCAGCTTGCGGAGCTTATACGCTCAGGCCAGATGCCACCAACCTCGCGCATAGCTGAGGAGGCTGCATCTAAAGTAGGCGGAACAGCAGACGGCCACGCTGTAGCGGCCTCGGCGATAATACCACGCGGAGAGGAGGAGGTGTTCATAGAGTATCTGGATAAGCTGGCTAACGTAGGTATT
Organism: Candidatus Pelearchaeum maunauluense; assembly: GCA_030059675.1. Classification (GTDB taxonomy): domain Archaea; phylum Thermoproteota; class Nitrososphaeria_A; order Caldarchaeales; family Caldarchaeaceae; genus Pelearchaeum; species Pelearchaeum maunauluense. Next base: position 13,781 of record JANVYQ010000010.1, read on the forward strand.
GGTGAAGCCTAACCATCAAGAGCGCCATATGCTTAATCCCAGCGATGAAGTCCTGCTCCCTTATGTTCTCATTGGGGGCGTGGGCTAGTGAGCCTGGGTAGCCTACGCCAGTGGAGACGCATGGTATCCCAAGCCTCTCTGTAATCACGTACATAGGCCCAGAGCCAGCGCCAGATGGGTAGAGTACTGGCTCAACGCCATACGCTACCCGTGCAGTCTCGGCGACAGCCTCAACGAAGGGGGAGTCTGGCGCTGTCCTGGCCGCTGGATAGCCCTGTACCATGTTGAGGGATATGTCTGTGAAGCCATGCTTCCTGATGTGGGCTTCAAGCTTTCGGAGTATGTCTCGCGGCTCCTGGCGCGGCACGAGCCTGAAGTCAAGCTTGGTAGATGCGCGTGAGGGGAGGACTGTCTTGCTACCAGCTCCAGTATAGCCTGCTACGATGCCGCAGATGTTGACGGCCGGCTCCAGCAATAGCGCTCTTAGAGCTTCCTTCCCACCTCTTCCACCCACCGTAATCTCTGCGCCGAAGAGCTCCTTTACATCAACCTCCGCTGGGTCTATATCCTCTAGGAGGGATAGCTGCTCCGCGCTGGGCTTCTCCACGTCGTCGTAGAAGCCGTCTATGAGTATAGCTCCGTCGTCTCCGCGTATCGTGTTGAGGAGCTTCACCAGACGCCACGCTGGGTTCTCAACGACGCAGCCCCACGATGAGTGGAGGTCGGTCGCGGCGCCGCGCGCCTCAAGCTCAACATAGAGAATCCCCTTAACGCCGAGGTAGATGACTGGCCGCTCAGCCCTGTTGCGGTAGCCATATTCCCACACACAGCCATCGGCGAAGAGCAAATCACTATGAAGCTTGCAGAACTTCTCCAGGGTCGGACTCCCTATCTCCTCCTCCCCCTCAATTAGAAACTTAACATTAACGGGTGTCTCTCCGAGTGTATCAAGCAGTGAATCCACTGCGGCTATCCTCGCTGCTATATTCCCCTTATTATCCGCCGCCCCCCTTCCGTATAGCTTTCCATCACGCGCGGTGAGTGTGAATGGTGGTGATAGCCATTTATCCAGAGGCTCTGGAGGTTGTACATCGTAGTGGTTGTAGAACATGAGCGTTGCATGGGCTTCTGCCTGAATCTCCCCAAAGACTACTGGGTTCCCGCCATGGTCTCGGTAGATGTCCGCGCGTATGCCCACCTCCTCAAGGAGCTCAGCCACCTGCGAAGCGCATTCCTCTATCCCCTCACCTGTAGCTGAGACGCTGGGCTGCTCCACCAAGCGTTTCAGAAAGCCTAGGTAGTGTTCGCGCTTAGACTCTATGTGCTTGAAAAGCTCCTCAACAGCCATTATAGGCTAACGCTCCCCAGCGGCGTATTTAACGCTACGCAGCCACACATTCAATACTTAGACCTATCTCCCTCCAACAGCCCGCGCCCAATATGGATATTGTCAATATGCTTATTCAACTCCTTCTCGGTTTTAAACCCAGTATCGCAGTAAGGGCATTTGAATACCTTCTCTTCCGAGGACATGGCTAATCACCAGTTAAGGAAAATATATGTGGGGAGATTTAAGTAGAGCGGCTACCACTTAACTTGGGATATGGCTTCGCGGATTACGGAGACGCTCTTCATGAAGAGCTCCTTCTCGACATCGTTTAGCTGTAGTTCTATTATCTTCTCCACTCCTCCAGCCCCCAACATGCAGGGGACGACGGTGTAGATGTCCTTAACGCCATAGTGGCCGTCTAGGTAGGCTGAGGTGGGTATGACCTCCTTCGTGTCCCGTACTAATGCTTCAACCATCTGGGCTATCCCTGCTCCAGGGGCATGGTGGGCTGACCATCCCTTCAGCTTAATCACCTCAGCACCCGCCTTCCTAGTCCTCTCCACACGCTCGTTTATCACGGACTCGTCCATGAAGCTGGAGAGCGGGCTTGCTCCTATGAAGGTTAGGCGTGGGAGGAGAACCATGCTGTCGCCATGCTCACCAATAACCATGCTCCTGATTGACTTATAGGATACGCCGAGCTTCTCGCGTATGAGGTATCTAAACCTACCCATGTCAAGGAGGCCGCTGAACCCCATGACTCTACGACTCTCAAAACCAGTGGCCCGCCACATCACGTAGGTCATGACATCAAGCGGGTTAGTAACCACCAGCACCTTAGCCTTGGGCGCGTGCTCCTTAATTTCCTTCGCGACGCTCCTAATTATCTCGCTATTCTTATGCAGCAGGTCAAGCCGCGTCATATCCGCCTTCCTCACAATACCAGCAGTTACCACTACAACGTCTGAGCCTTCAATATCCTTGTAATCGTTGGTTCCCCTGACATCAACGTCCAAGTCTAGGATTGCGCAGGCGTGGTTTAGGTCTAGGGCCTCCCCCTGCGGAAGCCCCTCTATAATATCCAGCAGGGTTATATCGCCAAGCTCGCGCATAGCTATCTGGAGAGCTGCCGAAGTTCCAACGCGGCCAGCACCAACAACAGTTATCATACTCTTCATATCAGGAGCAGCTCATACTATCTATCTAAAAAAGAATGCGTGTGCTAGAGTCTACCTAAGTGCTTGAGCATTCCGAGAACGGATACATGCACCGAACCTACCACGTATGGTGGGGCTTTCTGCGCTCCAACCTCCCTGGCCAGCTCCCCGACCAGTGTCTCAACTATCTCTCCATGCCCCTTGCCTTCACGCGAGAGTCTATCCACCTTCTCCACCCACTCTCGGATACGCTCCGCGTTCCTCTCAAGATAATCTCCGCCACCCTCGCGGGGGCCGAAGTGGGGTGTGAGCAACAGCTCGGCGTCAAGCTCGGCTATTCTATGAATAGTCCTAACAGCCTCGTCTGGGTCAAAGCTTGGGGGAGGCGTGGTCGGGAGTATGGCTGGGAAGTCGGGATAGTTTATCGCGACAGCGTCCGCGGTTATCAGTATCTTTCTCCTCTCATCATATACAGAGAGCTGATGCGGTGCGTGGCCTGGTGTATAGATTATTCTAAGCTCAGAATCGCCTACACGAACAATCGCTCCATCATCCACAACCTCAACCCTACTCTCCTCAACGGGGAGAGTATCGCCGAACATGCCAGCTATACGCTCACCAAATATAGACCTGGCGCTCTCAAGAACTCGTGAAGGGTCTATCACGTGCTTCGCAGCCCTCTTATGAGCGAGTATGCGCGAGTTGGGGAACGCCTTAGCCAGCAAGCCGGTGCAGCCATAGTGGTCTAGATGAACATGTGTGGGTATTATGAAGTCCAGCGAGGATATGCCAAGCTCGCGGAGCGTGCTCATAATCCTATCATAACCGCGTGCATATCCAGCATCCACCAACGCTACCTTATCTGAGTGTATCAGGTAGCATGCTATCGTCCTGTCAAAGCCCAGACCACCAGTATCTATAACATACACACCGTCAGCGACCTTGCTATACATCAACCCATGCATGGACTTAGCGACTACTTAATGTTTAGGCTACGTGAGGTCTATTATCTCTATACCCCCAGACTCAACCAACGTAGCCTTGGGCGGTATTCCATAATAGCGGCATGAGAAGACCGTGAGAAGCTTATTGTCAAAGATGTAGCGATAACCCTCTGGCTGCGGCTCATGCGCCCTAACAAGTAGCTTCATGCCGCTACGCTCCATGAACCGCTCAAACACACCCCTACCAAACACCCTTATCCCAGGCCCCCTAGGACTAGGCCCAAAACCATCCTCGTACTCGTCGGGGTCGTTCCATAGTATCTGCATCGCCACAGGGTCTGAAGGCTCGTCCTCACCTTTTCTAAGATTCTCAAACGCGCTGATGTCGTCTGCAAACTCTGGAACACCACCATGCAGGCAGAGTATATCGCGGTTGAGGATTAGCGCGTATGGCATTTCGCGGAAGCAGGCCATAAAAAGCTCATACCATCCTCCCCCCAGCTCGCGGCCCACCACATCGTAAAACCCATAGCTCATATTCATAGAGAGCGTCTCATGGTTGCCGCGCAATAGAAAAACCCAGCTGGGCCGTTTTAGCTTCTCCTCCAACAGACAGGCTATATTCTCTAACTGCTGCGGCCCTCGGTCAACGTAATCGCCCAAGAAGACGAGCTTAGCATCCCTCTCCTCCGCCACGCGGAGGGCGTTGAGGGTTGAAGTATAATCCCCATGCGTATCGCCCACAATCAAAACCCGCGGGGAATCTAGGCGGAGCAGCGGCGGCTCACGCTCCAACAAGGCCGCCGCCTCACCCAATAACTGCTTCAAGGCAGCCCTATTCTGCCACAACATGGTTGAACAGGGGTTTTGGGAGGTTTTATAGCTCAGCGGTATTCACCGCTCATCACTCCGCCCCTTTCAGCAAGGCGGTTACATCATCGCCGACAATATCTGCGCTTAGACACTATATATAGAGTTGCTAGGTCGGCGGAGGAGGTGGGGGAATATAGTATTGCCGCCTTCTGCCGTTAACAGCTATCAGCACGGCAGCCGCAAGAGCCGCGACTGCTATTATAAGAATATACGTTAATAATACTCGCGCCTCCTGCTTCGTCCTCTAAAGAGCGCAGCCTAGCCTCGGTCTCTTCATACCTCTTTTTAAGGTCGTCCAGCTCGTTCTTCAGCTCCTCATTACGGCTCTTTAGTGCTTGAAGCTCCTGCGAAAGCTTCTTAGACTCTATTAAGTAGTCTAAAAGCCGCTCAGCCATGAGGGAGAACTTCAAAGCCTCGTCGTAAGCTATGAAGGCGTAGTCAAATGCTGACGCCTCCTGCGCTCCCAGGCCGTAGAACTCGCCCCAGCTGAAGAGATTAAACGCCCCTAACCTCGTTGATGGCAGCATCCAGCTCCTGCCGTATTTCCTCCAGTAGGGACTTCATACCGCTGGGCAGGTCTCCTCGCGTTATGCCGTTGTCCTGTGGGGTCTTCAAAGCATTATAGACTGTTTCGCCGTTCTGGAGATGAGGTATAGGTCTATACCTAGGTCTATAGAGTCTGCGTCCATGCTGCCGATATAATAGCCATCTTGGAACATCCTAACTACTATAGCCGAGTCATACGACATGGGCGTAGCAGACCAGCTGTAGAGCATACTAAAGCTATACGCGCTCCAGGGTAGTGGTGAAGCGTCGTGAGGATGGCGCAGGAAGCGTGTGGCTGGTCTCGTGGAAGAGCGTGGGCGTGGGCCCCTCGGTCAAGAGCGTCTCTATATCAAGCGACGCTATAGCCCCGTCCTTAAATCCAACACCCACAACACCTGGGCTGCAAGTATAAACGCTGTACTGGAGGTCAAATACAAAGAGTGCTGTAACCACTGTGCGTACATTCTGAGGACGCTTTATGAAGGGTAGGTTGAAAACCTCACTGGGCACGGCATCGCAGTCTATCACCGCGTATCCATCCATCTCTATCAGCGTGGAGAACACCGTATTCCTAAGCCCAGAGTAGTCGTCAATATCAACAACCCGCGTATCTACTATCATGTAGGCGTATGGTATGAGCGCTGTAAGTGCGTCGCTAACCTGCTGGAAGTGAAGCCGCCCAGCTGCTCTATCGCAGAGTTATCGGATGTGGCGTCTATGATGATTAAATAGCTGTATAGATTAATTTCAAAGGAGAGTCTATAAAGGTATCCGCGGAAGAATATGAAGAAGGTAATCTCGTATATGTAGGAGGATACGATGTTGTAGAACTCCTCCTCCGCGTTGGGTATGTTAATCAAGTCCCATCTAGAGGGATAGTAGTCAGCAGTAGCCCCCTTGCACATGCCTCCGCCCTCAAAAAGAGCACAGGGGTCTTGACCTACTGGTATTGTGTCTAGGTTTACGAAGTAAAGCCTGTTAAGCCCTCCAAAGGAGTTCATACCAGCAGATATTATATACTCGTCAGTCTCAGGCGATATGGCATCAACATAAAACGCTGTTATCGCCCGCTGTTCATCAAACGTTGTGAGGAAGTATATGGTGTAGTCTGAAGGGCTTATGTTTAGGTATTCTGGACCATTTTTATACAGCCATTCCTCAACCAGGAATGCGTCAATCCAGATTATCGGAATATTGACTGGCTCATTTAATATGGTGCTTATGTAATAGTTGATTTGCTCATTATACTTTGCGATTATTTGCTCCGCCTTAGCGGGATTGAAGAACTGCCCCTCATTATCTTCTATAAACTTGATAAAATCATTAACCATCGCCGTTGGTGCGCGTATGATGTTCAGCTCTACGCTGGTGAAGTTTATTCCGAGATAGTGGCCCTCCTCAACCATGTATGGAGCATACCAGGGGAGTCGTTCCCTTACTTTCCGCGTTAGCAAATCTTCATTAACCTCATACGTGCCGCCTATGAAGACTACGTTTATTTTGAGGGGTGTCTCTATCAGGATTTCGCGCGGCTCCCAGCCTTTCGTTAAGCTCTCTTCTTGGCTGGGGAGAGGTACTGACTGGGCTGGTGCGGTGATTGTGGCGAATAACAATCATATGAAGAGTATAGTGGAAATGCTAATTATTCTTACTTGACGGATATTTAGGCGTTCATAGGAGTTTTCTGAGTAGCTCAGTCGTCTCTGCGGGGGTTCTCGCTACATGAGCGCCTGCTGATGTTAGGGCTTTCATTTTGCTCTCAGCGTCTCCAGCTCCCATAGATATTATAGCCCCAGCATGGCCCATCCTCTTGCCTGGCGGCGCTGTCCTGCCCGCTATATATGCTACAACAGGCTTTTCGTAGCTTGTCTCCTTTATGTAGCTCGCGGCCCTCTCCTCCATGTCGCCGCCTATCTCCCCTATCAGCACAACCGCCCTAGTCTGGCCGTCCTTGCGGAACATCTCCAGAACGTCTATGAAGCTCATACCCGTTATTGGGTCGCCGCCTATTCCTATCGCTGTTGATTGTCCTAGGCCTGCTTTTGTTATTGAGTGGGCTATCTCATAGGTGAGTGTACCGCTCCGCGATACTATGCCGACGCTGCCCCTGCTGAAGATGTGGCCTGGCATGATGCCCAGCTTACACTCGCCTGGCGTGATTACTCCAGGGCAGTTGGGGCCTATTATCTTCACACCGTTTAGACGCGCGTAGCGTATGAAGCGCATAGAGTCATGGACGGGTATGTGCTCTGTTATGACCACTATCAAGCCCACCCCAGCGTCTATGGCTTCATAAACAGCGTCAGGAGCGTATGGAGCTGGCACCATTATCATGGAGGCATTTATCTCAGGATGCTCGCGCATAGCTTCCCTAACTGTGTCATAAACAGGAACACCCTCAACACTCTGCCCTCCCTTGCCAGGGGTTACGCCAGCCACAATCTTAGAGCCGTATTGGAGCATGCTCTTGGTATGGAAGCTTCCCTGTCTTCCTGTTATGCCTTGGACGACTATGCGGGTCTCGCTATTTACTAGGATAGCCATAGGTGTTTCACCCTTGAACTAGCTGCGCCGCCATCTGCGCGGCTTCTTCCATGGAGTCGTATGGGTAGAGGCCGCTCTCCCTCAGTATCTTCTTGCCCTCCTCCTCGCGTGTCCCCATCATGCGCACAACGACCTTCTTACCAGCGCCATGAGCTTTGACCGCTGAGACTAGGCCTTTAGCCACCTCGTCGCACCGCGTTATTCCACCCAATACATTCACGAATAGAACCTTGACGCGCGGATGTCTGAGCAATAACGATGCTGCCTTCTCAACTATCTCCTCACTGGCGCCTCCGCCTATGTCTAGGAAGTTTGCAGGCCTCCCACCCATCTCCTTAACAACATCCATAGTGGCCATCGTGAGGCCAGCGCCGTTTCCGATAATCCCTATATCGCCATCAAGCTCAACATAGCTAAAGCCCATCCTCCTGGCCTCAACCTCAAAAGACTCTCCAACCTCGCTGCGCCGGAACTGGCTATGCCTAAACAGGGAGTTATCATCAACCAGTATCTTCGCGTCAATAGCTACCAGACCGCCGCTGGTTATGGCTAGTGGGTTAATCTCAGCCAACTCGCAGTCGTTTTCTACGAAGAGCTTGTATAGAGATGTGAGAACCTGCGGCAATTGTTTGGAGTATTTCTCATCCAAACCCATGAAGTTCTGTATATTTCTTAGATGGTGCGGCCTAAGCCCTATGAGGGGGTCTACGTGGAGTTGTATGAGCTTTTCAGGTGATGTGCGCGCCAGCTCCTCTATCTCCACACCGCCCTCTGGCGAGGCTATGACCAGCGGCATACCGCGCGACCTGTCTATTATGACGCTCAGATAGAGCTCCCCCTCTACTTCCTGATACTCTGAGATGAGCACAGACTCTACCTTCTCACCCTTTATCGCCGTTCCTATCATCTTAGACGCTATCTCTGCTGCCTCTTCTGGCGTGTGCGCGAATTTTATCCCCCCAGCCTTTCCGCGTCCAGCTACGAGTACCTGCGCCTTGACAACAACCCTCCCGCCTATTTCACGCGCTATCTTGAGAGCCTCCTCCCCGCTCCGCGCCAAGCCATAACGCGGAACAGGAATGCCATAAGCTGTGAAGAGCTCACGCGACTCATACTCATGTAACTTCATCGCAAGACAAGCCTGTTTCCCCTCTATAAATCCCTAATACCCATTCTCGGCTCATCTGGGTAGGTCCTCAAGGTATTGTGTCTCGTCTCTCTGCTTAGCTTCTCTAAACGCCCGCCTCCTAGACTGGCATCCAGGGCAGAGACCGCAGTGCTTTTGCTCCATCTTCCAACAACTCCATGTCATGCTGAGCGGAGCTCCGAGACGTGCTCCCAGCCTAACTATTTGGGGCTTTGTTAGGCGTATGAGCGGCGTTATTATCCTGACAGCCGAGATTCCGAGTGAGATGTCTAGAAGCTCGTTAAGACGCGCTAGGTAGCTGGAGTTGGCGTCGGGCAGGTTAACTTGGTCTTCAAGTGTATGCCCCCCAGCAACCGCTTCGGCCTCATACTGGATAGCCATGTGAGCCGCGATTGAGTAGAAGATAACATTCCTGAAAGGAGCCATAACGCTAGGCGGGTTAGCTAGAATCTCCATCCACTTATCGCGGAGATGAGGCTCAAAATCATAAAGCTCCCTGACGAATGAAAGGTCTAGGGTTATCAAATCCTCATATTCGCATAGCTGTGTTATGCGTTCGGCAGCCTCAACCTCCCTGGGGTTGCGTTTATAGTAGTTTATGCCTAGGATTATCGGGTTCCATCGCTCAGCTATCAGCTTCCACAACATTACCGTTGAGTCTATGCCGCCTGAGAATAGGACTATAACCCGCCTGCTCATCACGTTCTCCTACACTGACGAGAGGGCAGACTTGCCGAAGCCCTCAAACATCTTAACAACAACTCTGCGTACATTTCTGGAAACTTCAACAGCTATCCGCCGCGCTATGTGCTCCGAGATATTCTCAACCGTTGACTCGCCTTCAATTATATAGACCGAGGAGCTGGGGAGCTCCAGCACGTATCTACCGCCTTTCCCAATGAAACTAACGCGGATATAATCGCCGTTGGCCTCCACGTATCGCCGCGCTACGATTAGCTTATGGTCAAGCTCGCCCAGAACACGCTTCACAAGACTCTTAGCCTCCCCAAACTCCACGACCATATCATCGCTCACGAAGCCGCTGAGCTCAACAACGATACGTGAGGAGTGTCCATGAAGGACTGAGCATTTGGGAGATGATGGGAGGAAGTGCGCGTAATCAAAGTTTAGCGAAGCGTCGCTTATCTCTATCGTCTTCATGGCTGGCTGCTCCTCAGATAGCTGCGGGGCAATCGCGTCAACGTCAATCTCGCCGCGCTCGGTTAGGAACAGCGTCTTCCCACCGCGCTCAACAACACTATAGCTTATAGACAGCTTATCAAGCAACATAGCAGCCTGCAAATGACGGTACGAGGGTAGGACATTACCCCTCTGGTCTACGAACTTCGCCGATGTGGCCATTACCTGCTCCGCGCCGTGTAGGGGATATATATCTTTGTTTAAACAGCCCTAGACTGATAACGCTTATGCATCTCATCATCGTAGTTGTGGTACTTTAGTATGATTGGGCACCACTCCTTCTCAGGGCAGTAGCCCAGCATCTTGCATTTTTCGCCCATGACCCCAGCGAGCCGCTGGTCGTATCGCTCTATCTCGCGCCAAACCCTATACGCTATCCCCCTCTCCTCCCACTGCGTCGTGCTGCATGTTCTAGTGCCTATGAAGCCCTGCGGATAGAGTAGGTTATACCCATTATACATCCTCACCACGTATATTCTGAGAGCCTGCGGTAGGATGTAGCACGCCGAGGAGGGGCGAACACCCCCTCTAATCATCTTACTATACAAGCGCAGCGCATTCTCCGAAGTCTTGAGAAAGAGCCTAGCCAGGTTGTCGTCCTTCTTCACAGAGGGAGGTATAACAATATTCCTCTCAGGCTCGCTCAGAGCTCTCTCCGCCGCTGTATGTATGGACTCAACCGCTGTGGGGACTGTTCTATGCCTAATCGCCTGATGATAAGCCACCAACGACATCGGCTCTAGGGTTATCGCTTGTATGAGCGGGTTTAGAGAATCCGCCTCCTCCTTATCCTCAGCCGCGAAAACATCTCTGATTGACGCTATATCGCCAGCGAGATTGGTTATTCCAATAACTATAGCCTCATCAGGCTCCCCCCTCTCCCTCACCAGCCTCTCCAATAGTTTATCACCCTTCTTGAACGGGTTGGGATAAGGATACGTGGTGAGCCTATTCCTGAAGAATAGACGCGCCTCAAGAATAGCTGGCGAGATCTCCGAGAGCATCCTAACAAGCTCTGCAACAAATACTCTAAGCTCCCAAGGTGTATATGGCTCCTGGCCGTGTTGTTCGGCGTATTGAATCAGCCCAACATAGTTCTCAAAGCTTATGCTGGCGAAGAGCGAGGTCTTAACGCCGAGTGGGAGAACATACCGCGCGTCCTCAAGCTCTATACCGTTCTCAATAAGCTCATCATACACAGCAAGCATCTCGCCAAAAGTATCTCGGTAAATCTCCTCATGAGCACCTAGGTCGGGTGGAGTTATCAAATAGCTCGCATCAACCCTCTTACGCCTCTGCGACTCCTGCAAATAAGAGCCGAAGGGCGGGCTCACAAGCATAAGCGAGAGAACTCTACTACACTCCATCACCTCAAACTGGATATTGAGAGACGTGGTTATCGATGCATGCCCCCGCCTAGTGGATTCGCGGTGAACCCTAGTCATTACCTTGTGAATATCCTTACCACCCGCGAGGAGGTCGCGTAGCTTCTGCTCAAACGTAACGCCCTCAAACGTCCCTATGCCCTCAAGAGCTATGAAGACATCAGGCCCTACACTAAACTCCTCATCATCTAGCTTAACGCTTGTCTTTGGGCCGTAGTTATGCAGTTTCACCCGAACCATCTTCAATCACTTGGGCTTTTTATCTCCCTTTAGGAGCGCTGCACCCGTTCTAGTCGCTCTCTATTTCTTGTATTGTGGCTAGGTGTAGGAATGGTAGAACTATAGTGGCGTCTGCTTTCACGAATGTATGCCGTGCGCGTGGCGCTATCTTCCTCCAAGATACCGCTTCACGCGGCCTAGCGCCGCTCAGACTCCCATCATACTCGTCCGCCGTTGTTACGTAGATGGCGTAATCCAAGCCATCGCCGGCAAACTGGCTCCACCAGATAACGTGATGCTTGGAAATACCGCCACCAACTATTAACGCACCAGTTCTCTTGGCTTCCCACATCCTTTCACTCAACAACCCCTCATCGCGCATTAAGTCTATCCTTATCCTACGCCTCTGGGAGTGGAGCCAGAGCTGATACCCAACCGCCCCATCCACAATCCCAGGAACTATGACGGGAATCCTATTCCTACTACACCAATAGAGAAAAGAGTCTTCACTATCAATAAACTCGCCCAGCAGCCACGAAAGCTCATAAGTAGAGAGAACACTATCCAGGCTGAGTCTTTCAACGAATTCGGAGAACTTTTGCTCAATAATCTCACCATAGTTGGAAGACCTTATGAAAATGCTGCCAAGCCTATGATAGTCGTGTTCCCTAAGCTCCACGTCATCAGCGTCAAAGCTCCCCCTCTCATAGTCCCTAAACGACCTAGCCAAATCATGGTCAAGGGCGCCGCATGTCGTTACAACGATGTCAAACATCTTGCGGCGCGCCATGTCTGTTAAAACGCCGCGAAGGCCTGTTGCCATCAAGTTGCCCGTGAATGACAATATCCTCGTACAATCATGGTCGCGTAACATCTCGACCATTATCTCGAATGCTTCAGCCATATACGCGGCCATAAAGCCGCCAGAAAAGCGCATCATGCGCATAACATCCCTGACAGAGTGGCCGCGCGACAGCTTAATGTCCAGCACCTTGCCGAAGTCCCGAGTCATAGCCACTAAGAGGAGAGTCCGAGCTGACCATTAAAGGGTTTGGCTCCCGCTTATTGGAACGCTTATATACGCAGCGCGGCTACACGGCTGCGGTGCCAGTATATGGTTCAGCAGAAGCTGGAGCTTGGCCGCTATGCGAACTTCATAGCTTCTGAGTGGATAAGCCCGTCAACAGGGAAATACTACACGCGCGAGAATCCCGCGACGCTTGAGCCTCTCGCCGAGCTGCCCAGCTCAGGCAGGGATGACGTAAACCACGCCGTAGAGGCCGCGCGAGAGGCTTTCGAGAAGAGCGACTGGGCTACGCGCAGACCAGCTGAACGGGCTAGAGCGCTGTTGAAGCTGGCGCAGATAATCCGCGAGGAGTCGGATAGGCTTGCGCGTATATTAACCCTCGAAAACGGGAAGCCGCTCAAATTCGCCAAGGGAGAGTTCATCTTCACAGCAGATGTATTCGAGTTCTACGCTGGCCTGGCTAGGCAGGTAATGGGTGAGAGCTACCAAAACTCCTCACAGATATACTCCATAGCGAGTAAGGAGCCAGTCGGCGTATGCGGCATGATAACGCCATGGAACTTCCCAATCTCTCTCCTTGCGTGGAAGCTCGCCCCAGCCCTAGCTGTAGGATGCACAGTAGTAGTGAAGCCCTCAAGCTACACAACGGCAATAACCTTCGAATTCCTAAAACTCTTTGAACGAGTCCAAGAAATACCGAAAGGCGTAGTAAACTGCGTCTCTGGGCCAGGCTCGGTAGTTGGGATGGAGCTGGTTAGGCATAAGGACGTGAATAAGATAGGATTCACTGGCGAGACTGGGACTGGTAAGGTGATAATGCAGAACGCGGCCATGAGCCTTAAGAGGGTCTCGCTGGAGTGTGGCGGTAAATGCCCCAACATAGTCTTTGAGGATGCCGACATGAATAAAGCCCTGCCTGGCGCTGTGTGGGGTGCTTTCAGGAACAGCGGCCAAGTATGCACGGCAGGCTCGCGCCTACTGGTGCAAGAGAGCATATATGACGAGTTCATGGAGAAGTTCGTGGAGAAGACGAAGGAGATGAAGGTGGGAAACGGCCTTGAGCCAGACGTGGTCTTAGGGCCTTTAATATCCAAAGACCAGCTTGAGAAGGTCCTGCAATACGTGGAGATAGGAAAGCAGGAAGGCGCTAAGGTTCTCTATGGTGGTAGGAGGTTATCAGAGAAGGGGTATTTCATGGAGCCGACAATCTTCGTTGATGCAGACAATAGTATGAGGATTTCTCAGGAGGAGATTTTCGGGCCCACTGTTACTGTTATAAAGTTCCGCGACGAGGAGGAGGCTGTCAAGATAGCTAACGACACAGTGTACGGGCTCGCCGCCGCGTTGTGGACGAATAACCTACAGCGCGCCATGAGGGTCAGTAGCCAGCTCAAGGCTGGGACTGTCTGGGTTAATACATACGCCGACCTCTACCCAGAGATGCCGTTCGGCGGCTATAAGGAGAGCGGCTTAGGTAGGGAGCTGGGCCGCGAGGGGCTGGAAGAATACCTAGAGACCAAGCACATAAACTTCGACATGAGGCCGCAGGTGGTTATGTGGCGCTAACCCATCTCGCAAAAACCTTATTATAGCGTGGGCCTCTGTCAGAGCATAGTGTTAGGGTATGCCGTTTAAGCGGAAGAGTCGTGGAAGGGCTAAGGGGTCAAAGGGGAAAGAGCCTACAGTTCAGTGCGATAACTGCGGCGCATACGTTCCACGAAGCAAGATTCAACGAGTAACGCGGCGTGTCTCGCTGGTTAGCGGAGACCTAGTCCGGGAGCTCAGAGAGAAGGGCGCATACTTGGCAGAGAACGTGGTTGTGAAAAGTTTCTGCATAAGCTGCGCCATACACTACGGCATCCTCAAGGTTAGAGCGCGCGACGAGAGGAAGCCGCAGCAATTTATGTGATTGGTAATAAAGTCTTTATACAAGCGCCTAATGCTTGCTGTTTAGGTGGGGGATGTAAGCATGTCGGCGGGTGCTGGGGAAGGTGGAGGGCTCATCAGCCCAGCCAGACTCTCACTCATAAAACTCCGACTAGCGATGATAGGGACATGGGCCATAATAACGGCGCTCGTATCACTCCTATTCATAGCCGTCCTAAGCTACCTAAGACTACCTTTCTACGGCCTCTACGGGCTACTGGGCTTCGTGGTCTTCTTCCACCTAATACAATGGATAGCAGGCCCACACCTGGTTAACGCTGTCTATCGCGTGAAACCAGCGGACGAGAGGGAGTTTGCGTGGCTGCACCAGATGGTTAGGCGGCTTGCGGAGGCCAGCAACCTAAAGAAAACGCCGAAGGTTATGATTGCCGACATAGATATTCCAAACGCTTTCGCCTACGGTAGCCCAACGACGGGGCCGATGGTTGCGGTTACGCGCGGCCTTATCAGGAGCCTGCCCCGTGATGAGGTTGAGGCGGTTATAGGCCACGAGGTTGGCCACCTGAAGCACCGCGATATAGCTGTGATGCTCATGATAAGCATAATCCCAGCACTCATCTACTACCTAGGCCACATGCTCTACATCTCAGGCTGGTTCGGCGGTTATAGGGACAGGGGTGGAGGAGGCGCACTACTACTAGTGGGGATAGGGTTGATGGTAGCCAGCTTCATCTTCAACCTCTTCGTCTTCTACATGAGCAGGCTACGCGAATACTATGCTGATTCCCATGCAGCGATGGTGGTGAAGGATGGGGCGAGAAAGCTCCAGAGAGCGCTTGTGAGGATAATGCAGGGGAGCGGCAGGTTCAGGAGAGCAGAGCTAAGCCACTACAGCCAGTTCAAGGCATTCTTCATAGCAGACCCAGAAGAGCCGCTAAGAGTAGAGGGCGACGTTGACGCTATTGTTGAAGAGCTGAAGAACCAGAAGCCAAGCATATGGGCTGAGCTATTCAGCACGCACCCACATCCAGCCAAGAGGCTACGACACCTAGACAAGTTTATGGGCTACTCGTGAGGGAAGTCCACATGAGAAGCGGCTATTCTACTCCCATCAGCTCTCCTAGCCTCAAAGATTAACCTGTAGCCAATCCACCTAAACCCGCTCACAAGCACGCCCCGCCCATACCCAAGCCTAGCCATCGCATCAAGTATCTTACCTAGCAGATAGCTCTCATACCTTATCTTACTACGTCTACCCAATGTTTCTAGTCCTTTGTAGTCTGTTATCAGGAAGAGGCCTTTACAAGGCTGTATCTCTGTGGTGAATTCAGAGCTTCCCGTGAGGCTTGCTAACGTTAGCTCAGCCACTCCAGAGCGTAGCTTCACAAGGTTGCTGGTGGCTTCTTGCCTCTGAATGACTTCAACATAGCCCCTGGCCGTGCAGCCGGGTTAGATTAACGTAAGCCCTAGCCGCCCCGCCTCCCTGAGATATACTCAAGCTGAACTCCCTGCTGATATCTGGTATGGGTAGGGGTATTATAATGTTGTCGGTAGTCCTTTTCCATGCGTGAAAACCTTATAGACTATTCCCGAGAACATGCCGCTGCCTCCTCTTATAGCAGCGCCCCAGCCACCTTCATTAAGACTTACGTGTTGTCTGCTTACCTCCTCAGCCTTCCCCTGCAGCTTAAACTTTAAACTACCATAACCCCCTCTAGCGTCAATCCTAATCTTCTTACAGTACATGTCTGGAGGTAGGATTAAGGTATCCCCGGCCAGGGTTATCTTTTTCGCGACGCTCCTAACCCTAGCTATCCTGAATATCCTCCCAAGGCTAGTCAAAAAGAATATTATGAAAAATACAGTAATACTATAAGGTCTGCAATAGATAGGGTGCTGCCTGTTGCGAGGACTAGGAGAATTAGCATGATTGAAATTAAGGCAGCTTTAAACAGACTTAGGAATAACACTCTCCTGTATGTATCGCTCGTCTCAGTAACTACATGGACGGTATGATGGATTGAGTCATGCATGCCATATCATCCATCTTTGAAGCGTAATAATAGCGAACGCATTAACCTCTTAACACCTCTTCTGGATAACCGCAGTCTTCACCTAGGGAGGGTGTAGTCAAGGTGGGCGAATATCCTAGTTAGGTCCTCTTTCCCCTTCCCCAGTCGTAGAGCTGGAAACGTGGCTTGACTCCACTTCAACCCACACTCCCTCCTGCTGTGGATAAAATCTAACCCTAATCCTATTACTCCAACTCTTCATAGATGCTCCTGTGGTCGCCTCTATAAAGTAAGGCTCCTGCTTCTTAATCTTAAAACCATTACTAATTAGCGCGTTCACCACAGCATTATCGGCTCCTTGGATATGAATTTTTTAGTATGCTCTAGCTACGTATACCACTTCTTTAGCTTGTTGTTGGCAGGCTATGCATCCGTTCTTGGGAATCTCCACTATGTCGTATCTGCTTCCCCTTATCTCGCCGCCTACATTCTCTTTGATTACTTCTGCGCATTCCAGCTTTCCACACCACTCCACACGCGCTATACGTCTGTTAGCTATAAGCGTCTTAGCCTCGTTTAGCGTCTTAGCGTCTCCTATCATCTCCTCCATCATCCTCCTACTCTTCATAGCAAGATTTGCGTCTATCTTCTCCAACAGCTGCTCAACATACTCGCCAACCTCCTTGAGCGGTACAACGCTCCTCTCAAGCGTATCCCTCCTAAACACGGTAACACCGCTCTCGGCAACCTCCTTAGGCCCTATCTCAAGCCTCACAGGGACGCCCATCATCTCCCAGTAGTAGAACTTCTCGCCTGGCGTTACGTCCTGCCTGTCGTCCAGCTTCTTCCTCACACCATCCCTAATGCTGTCCAACACCTGCCTAGCGTAGTTCAGTATAACCTCCTCCTGGCCCTTGAAGTATATGGGGACTATAACCACCTGCAGCGGCGCTACTGTTGATGGGAATACACATCCCCTATCGTCGCCGTGCTGCGCTATTATGGCGGCGATAACCCTGCTGTAGCCGAAGCCGTAGCAGAGCTGGTGTGGATTTTCCCGCCTGCCGTCGCGCGTCTCAAACTCAATCTCAAAAGCACGCGAAAAGTTCTTACCCAGGTTATGCACCGTACCTACCTGATTCACCCTACCATCAGGATTCCACGCATCAAAGGCTATTGAATATTTCGCTCCAGCAAACTTATCAAAATCAGGCCTCTTCAAAAGAAGATAACCTATACGCACCTTGTTCAACACGTTGGTATATATCTCTATTGCTTCGCGCACTTGTTGCTCGGCCTCCGAGGCTGTGGCGTGCACCGTGTGAGCCTCGTTCCATGGAATCTCCCTAACCCGGAAGAGCGGTCTAGTGGCTTTCGTCTCATAGCGGTAGACGTTGCTGTTTTGATGCACCTTCAGGGGGAGGTCCGCGTGGCTCCTAATCCAGAGCTTAAACATTGGATACATTATAGTCTCTGATGTCGGCCTGACTACCAGCTTCTTCTCCAGCTCGCGGTCTCCAGCCCTGTCTATTACGAAGACCTCCTTCATGAAGCCCCTAATATGCTCAGCCTCCTTCGCAAAGAGCTCATCAGTCGTGACGAGGGGAAACATCATCTCCTTATGCCCAGTCCTGGCCAGCTCCCCTTCCAAGAGCTGGCGCAGAGTCCTGAGTATGAACATCCCATTCTCCATATACACCGAGAAGCCCTTAACAGGAAACCTATCATCAACTATACGCGCCTCAAAGAGGAGCTTATCAAACCAATCGCTGAAGTTTTTGAACTTATTAAGCGCCGTTACAGCCGTCGCCATACTGCCTTTGATGAACTCCATAACCAATATTAAACGTTAGCATTTATTATGGCTGTTGGGTGTCTCGGGCTATGCGTGTGGTGCTTCCGAGGGATGTTGCTGGTCTTCTATTGTCTATGGCTAGGGAGCTCCATCCGCGGGAGATGATAGCGACGTTGCATGGGCGGGTTAAGAAGGGGGAGGCTAGGGTGAGGGAGGTGTATCTGGCGCCCCAGTCAATCTATGGTGAGGGGTTCTCGGCCTTCAACTTCTACCAAATGCCCATAGACCTCTCATTCCTGGGGATAGCCCACTCACACCCATCGGGGGTGGGTATGCCGTCGTATGAAGACCTGAACAATATGATGGGGCGTGTGATGATAATAGTAACAGCCCCCTACGCTGATGAGCGGGACATCCACGCCTTTGACGCAGAGGGAAGAAGGCTGGAGGTAGTTATAACCGACTAGCCCCTAAGCGCCGCCTCCGCCATTGATTTGAGAAGTTTCTCAGGCTCTTTGCTCTTCACGTAGGCGCTTGCTAGGAGCACCCCTTCTGTGCCTAGTTTAATCGCCGCCTCCACATCCTCGGCCGTTGATATTCCAGCTCCACAAAGAATATGCACAGCGCGCGACACGCGCCTAACGCTCTCAACGCTCTGCGTAACTACCTCTGGCTTGGCCCGCGATACTGGTATTCCTGTGCCTATAAGCTCTGGCGGCTCCACCGCCAGCATCTCAGGCTCAAGCGCCGCTCCCGCAGCGCTGACGATTGGGTCGTTGGTGCAGAGGAGTGGTATCAAATCAGCTTCACGTAGGCGTGATATACTCGCAGCTATGTCGGAGAGCTTCAACTGCTTCTCGGAGTGGTTTACGAGAGAGCCTACGGCGCCAGCGTCTTTTATGGCCTCAACAATTACGGAGCCTGTCCAGCTTCCTGGCTTATGCGGGTCTACATGCTGGGCAAAGACTGGTATGGAGACGGCCTCAGCCACCCTGGCCAGGTCTGTGTGTTGGGGCGCTACCGCTATCTCAACCCCAGTCTCCTGGCTAACCTTCTCAGCTATCCTAGCGAGCCTTAAAGCGCCCTCCCCCAAGGCCTCGCGGTATGTCTTCAAGTTAAGAACTATAATCGGATACCTAAGCCGCTTCACGCCAAACCTCTATGCTTGGGTTGTAGATAAACCGAATCCAAGGGCTGGAAGCAAGGAGGGAAGGCGTATAAGCTGCGACTATTCTCTAGTCTCTTGTCGGTGATGCTGTTGGGGCAGCCCAGTTATAGGCACCCCTACATAGCCAACTCTACGCAGGAGACGCTGGAGGAGATGCTGCGAGAGATAGGTGTAGCTGATGTGTGGGAGCTGTATAGCGACGTTCCGCGGAAATACATTCTGGAGAAGCCGCCCGCGGTGGAGGGCCCGCTAAGCGAGCAGGAGGTCCAGAGCCATGTAAGGGGCGTGCTCTCTCGGAACAAGACAGCTAGGCAGCTTAAGCTCTTCATAGGCGGGGGAGTATGGCCACACTACATCCCGGCGGCCGTTAGGGAGATAATCGCGCGAAGTGAGTTCCTCACATCATACACGCCATACCAGCCTGAAGCGTCGCAGGGAATGCTCACAGCCCTCTTTGAGTATCAGAGCCTAGTGGCAGAGCTGTATGATGTAGATGTGGTAAACTCGTCTATGTATGATTGGGCTACCGCGGTGGGGGAGGCTTTCCGCATGGCACATAGGTATAACGGCAGGAAAAAGATAATCGTTCCCCGCTTCATCTCCCCTGAGAGGCTGGCTGTTGCCGAGACTTATGTAAAGCCGCTAGGTCTTGAGATTGTAAGCGTAGAGCAGGATAGGCGTGGAAGGATAGATGAGGAGGGGCTTAAACATCTAGCCGATAGGGACACGGCAGCAATATACGTGGAGAACCCCTCCTACCTGGGCTTTATAGTGGAGAACATAGCGGCTGCTGGCGATATAGCGCATGATGCGGGTGCTCTCTTCATAGTGGGGGCGGAGCCAACATCGCTTGGCATACTAAAGCCACCTGGAAGCTATGGTGCGGATATAATCGTAGGCGAGGGACAGCCTCTAGGCCTGCCGATGAACTTCGGAGGCCCCCTGATGGGAATCTTGGGATGCAGGTATGAGCAGCGCCTGGTTCATGCTATGCCTGGAAGGCTTATAGGGATGACAGAAGACATACGCGGTGAGCGGCGCGCTTTTACGATGGTCTTGCAGGCGCGCGAGCAGCATATACGACGCGAGAAGGCTACCTCCAACATCTGCACCAACCAAGCCCTATGCGCCGTCGCTGTTGCGGTATATCTAACGTTGCTGGGGAAGAGCGGTCTAAGAAGCCTCGCAGAGCACATCCTAGCCAAGACCGCCTACATGATTGAACGTCTATCAAAAATCAATAACGTTGAAGCCCCTCTATTTGACGCACCCCACTACATGGAGTTCACCTACCGCGTGAGGGGTGTGGAAGCAAAAGCCCTGTTGAACAAACTACTACGACATAACATTGTGGGCGGGATAGATGTATCAAGTATGCATGACCAGCTTGGCGGAGCTGTCCTAACCTGCATAACGGAGGTTCATAGTAGGGAAGACCTGGAGGAGTATGCCAGGGCTGTGGAGTCGTCCAGCATGGGGTGATGAATTATGTACAGGCAGGCTTTATGGAGTGAGCCGCTGGTTTTTGAGGCCTCGCGTAAGGGTGCTGTCGGGTATCTCCCACCAAGTCTTGAGGATGAAATCAAGCAGGCTGGCGCACGCGCGTTGAGCCGAATACCGCGTAGCATGTTGCGTGAGGAGCTTCCCCTACCAGAGCTGTCGGAGCTTGAGGTCATCCGCCACTACACGCGGCTAAGCCAGATGAACTACAGCATCTCAACAGGCTACTACCCCCTCGGAAGCTGCACCATGAAATACAACCCCGTGGTGAATAATGAACTAGCTTCGCTGGACGAGGTTGCTCTCCTCCACCCAGCACAGCCAGAAGAAACAGTTCAAGGTGCGCTGGAGCTTCTCTACAGGCTGGAGAAAGCCCTCTGCGAGATAACTGGAATGGATAGATTCTCCTTCGCGCCCGCCGCGGGCGCGCATGGAGAGCTTGCAGGCTGCCTCATCATGCGCGCATACCATGCAGAGAAGGGAGAGGAGAGGAGCAAGATAATAGTCCCGGACTCTGCGCATGGGACGAACCCAGCCACGGCTGCGATGAGCGGCTATGAGGTAGTGGTCGTGGGAACGGATAGTGAGGGGGGAGTGGATGTAAAAGAGCTGGAGAGAATCGCTGATGAGAAGACAGCAGGCCTTATGCTCACCAACCCCAACACGCTGGGGCTGTTTGAGAAAGATATTGAGCGGATAGTTGAGATAGTGCATGACGCTGGCGCTCTGCTATACTATGACGGAGCCAACCTAAACGCGATAGCGGGAGTAGTAAGGCCTGGCGACATGGGGTTTGACATACTCCATCTAAACCTACACAAAACCTTCTCAACACCGCACGGGGGAGGCGGGCCAGGCGCAGGACCCGTGGGCGTGGTCTCAAAGCTGGAGAAATACCTCCCGCCCCCGCTTGTGGTTTATGACGAGAAAACAGGTAGATATAGGCTGGACTACGATAGGCCGAGCTCCATAGGAAGGATTAAGATGTATCATGGGAACTTCGCCGTCTTGGTAAGGGCTTACGCGTATATCCTGAGCATGGGCGGCGAGGGGCTTAGAAGAGCAGCCCTCAACTCGGTTATTGCATCAAACTATCTCCTGGCGAAGATGCGCAGGGCTAGGGGTGTGTCGCTGCCCTATGGAGCAGCACGGCCGCGAAAGCATGAGTTTGTCCTCAGCCTCTCACGCCTAAGACGCGAGACAGGAGTACGCGCCCTAGATGTTGCCAAACGCCTACTGGACTACGGCTTCCACGCGCCTACAATATACTTCCCACTCATAGTGGATGAGGCGTTCATGGTAGAGCCGACTGAGAGCGAGTCCAAGAGCGAGCTAGATAGATTCGCTGAAGCGTTTGAGAGGATTATCGCCGAGTCCTACGAGAACCCTGAGATGGTCAGGGGAGCTCCCTACGCAACGTCTGTGGGTAGGGTGAACGAGGCTAAGGCGTCGCATCCAAAGACCATTACCCTCACGTGGAGGATGTATAGAAAACGGGCTATAGAGCTGGGTGCTGAGAAATGAGGGCATCCCCACTCATAAACCTCCACCGCGAAGCAGGTGCCGAGATAGGGGAGTTCGCAGGATGGCAAAGCCCCCTATGGTTCGCCACAGTAAGGGAAGAGCATCAAGCAGTAAGAAACGAGGCTGGGATATTCGACATAAGCCACATGACGCGTATAGAGATAACTGGAAACGAAGCCGAGCTATTCCTAGACAAGCTGCTGACCCAGGACGTTAAGAAGACTAAGCCAGGGAGGATGAAATACTGCCTAATGCTCAACGAGCAGGCTGGAATAATAGACGACCTAACCTTCTACAAAGATAGTGAAGAATCCATAATAATTGTTAGCAATGCAGCAACCCGCGAGCGTGTAGTCAGGTGGCTTAAAACGCATTCCGAGGGATTTGACGTTGATGTAAGGGACTTCACCGACAGCTCTGTTCTGCTGGCTGTGCAGGGGCCAAGGTCTGCTGACTACGTGGGGAAGTGGCTGAATACCGACCTGCGGGATATGAAGTGGTTCAGCGGCCGCTGGGTTAAGTACCGCGGTCTCCACGTACTCCTCACGCGAAGCGGCTACACAGGCGAGGATGGCTTTGAACTAAACATACGCGACGGCTCTGCTGAGGATTTTGGGAAGGTCTGGACAGAGTT
The DNA here is from genome assembly GCA_030059675.1 of Candidatus Pelearchaeum maunauluense. Classification (GTDB taxonomy): domain Archaea; phylum Thermoproteota; class Nitrososphaeria_A; order Caldarchaeales; family Caldarchaeaceae; genus Pelearchaeum; species Pelearchaeum maunauluense. Next base: position 36,673 of record JANVYQ010000010.1, read on the forward strand.
CATGGCCATGGGCGTCAAGCCCTGCGGCCTGGCTGTGCGCGACATGCTACGCCTAGAATGCGCCTACCCGCTCTACGGCCATGAGATGGACGAGGCAACAACGCCTGTTGAGGCTCGTCTCATGTGGGCTGTCAAGATGGAGAAGCAGGGCTTCATAGGTAAGGAAGCGTTAATCTCTAAGAGTAGTGAGAAGCCTTCATCGCTTTTGGTAGGCCTTAAGATGGTTGAGCAGGGCATACCGCGTGGGGGGTATGTTGTTATGTCGCGCGAGGAGCGGGAGATAGGAAGAGTAACCAGCGGCGGTATGTCATATTCTCTCAACAGGGGGATAGCTTTAGCCAAAATAGCGCCAGAATACGCGGACGACGGTACTGTGGTGCTGGTGGATATAAAGGGGAAGCCTAGAAAGGCTGAAGTAAGTCTTAGACCATTTGTTGAGTATAGGATTCCGCGTTAAGGTATAGCCTCGGAGAAGAGGCGTAGTTGCTCCTCATCGCTGCTTGCTGGGAATCCCACAACAACGCCAGCGCCAGAGTCAGCTAATCTCATAACCCTAGTGCGGACTCTCTGCTTATCACCCACAAGAGCCACCTGCTCCACCAGCTCAATAGAAGTCATCCCAGCTGGATTAGCGCTAGGAGCAGCGTCGCTCCGTAGCTTCCTACGCCTCAATGCGTATGCGGTAAGCCTAGTTTCAGCATCTCCGCCGAGTGTCTTGCCGATATAGAAGGGAGCGTATACTGCAACAGGTATGGCGGCTTCCTTGGATAATAGTCTAATCTCATAGTCATCTGCACCATTGAGTAGGGCGAAGGGAATAGCTCTAAACCTTCGTGCAGCCTCTATGGCAGGCGCGACCATGTTCTCCGACCCAACCATGATTAGCCTATCGCCTAGGACTTCCTTGGCGCGCTTCACAGCGTCTATCAGGAGACGTCCAGCTAGGCGCCGCGCCTCATCCTCAGATAGGTATGCTGGATTTCCAGCAACCAGGCAGAGACCCCCAGACTCATGGCTTCGGAGAATCTCAAGAACACCCTGAAAACGTTCCTCAAAATCACAACGCCTAACTGGCAGTGTTAAGACCGAGATAAGCCCCCCGCCGTTTTCTTCATCATACCTTAGCAGAGAATCAAAGACATGTAGCGGTATATCGTCACCCATCTTCTCGGAATCTATAACATGTATGGAGAAACCATACGGGGCGAGAAGCCTATGTACGCTTAGAATGTCTTGCGGGCTCTTTAGGGATGACGGCTTAGTAGCCTTCCCCTTATGGAAGGCGACCACCTAGCTGGAAGACAGTCACCTCGCACCACGCAACACCCCAGCCCAAGTAGGCGTTGGAGGCTTATTATAAATCTTACCAAAACATACCACATGGTATAATGCGGAAGAAGGATGGTCACCGTAGGATAGCAGGCCCTAGGATATGCTTCCTGGACCTTGAATCTACTGGTATAGAGGCTGACATAGCTATGCTCACAGCGGTTGGGCTGGTTGAGGAGAGTGGCCGCTTCATCTTCCTACCAGTCAAGAAGCCTGAGGAGGAGCGGCGCGTAATTAGGGATGCGATAAAACTGCTGGAGAAGTATGACATCGTCTTCACGTGGAGAGGTAAGGACTTTGACATTCCCTTCCTAATATCACGCGCCCTGAAGCATCGTATAGACCCCACACCCCTAATGCGCGTTATGCACGTAGACCTAGCGGAGTTCGCGCGGAACGTGCTTAAGCTAAGCAAGAACAACCTATACACGACATCGCGCTTCCTGGGGGTCAGGAAGGACACGACGCTTGAGGGTGCCGACATGCCGCAGAAATATCTCCAATCCCTAACTGGTAAGGGGGGCGCGTGGAGCAGCATACGCCGCCACTGCTACGATGACCTAAAGACTCTTCAGGCGGTCTATGAAAGACTTAAGCCTCTCCTAAGAGTGGCAAGGCCTGAACTAGCGTTGTAGGTGAGCGCTGTGCCCAAGCTGGCTTATAGTAAGAGAGGCGTGGTAGTATCAGACCATCCATACGCTACGCTGGCAGGCTTGAAGATGCTTGAAGCAGGGGGCAATGCTTTTGATGCATGCATAGCGATGAGCGCTGTTCTTGGGGTTGTGCTTCCATATACCAGCGGCATAGGTGGGGACGCCTTCATCCTAGCCAAAACCAGACGCGGAGTAGAGGCTCTTAACTCCTCTGGGAAATACGCCGAGAACCTAGACGAGTCAATCTACAAGAAGCTCCTCAACGAGGGGATGCCTGAGCGGGGTCCCTATACGATAACCGTCCCAGGTCTGGTAGCTGCGTGGCAGGCTGTGGTGGAGAGGTACTGTAGAATGGGTGTGAAGGAGCTGCTAAGAGATGCGATAAAGTATGCTTCAGGTGGTTTTCCAGTAAGTAGGTCTCTCTACAAGGCGGTGGAATACTGCCGCGAGAGCTTGAGCTGGAGTGTCGGGTGGCGGGAGCTTTACGGTGGTGTGAGGGAAGGCGAGCCGCTAACCCAGCGCGGAATGGCGCGCGTCTTAGAAGCTGTGGCGAGCAGGGGCTTTGATGACTTCTACCTGGGTGAGACGGCCTCACAGATGGTAAAAGAGCTCAGACAGCAGAACTGCCCACTCACGGCCAGCGATTTTGAAAACCATAGAGCAGTATGGGTAAATCCACTAACAATAAGCTACGCTGGTTATTCGGTCTATGAGCTTCCCCCAAACACGCAAGGAATAACCGCCCTCCAACTCGTGAAACTGTATGAAATCGCCGAAAAGAATGGAGAAGACCTACAATCGCCAGTGAATATTGCTCGGATCGCTGCTCTGGCTTATCATGATAGGAATAGGTATGTGGCAGACCCAGATAGGTTTGATGCGCCGCTGGATATGTTGTTGTCTGAAGAGTATTTGGAACAGCGTATGGGTGAGCAGCTCCTTCCGCAGCCGCCTGAGATAATTCATGGAGACACCACATTCCTAGCAGCGGCCGATGAGTTTGGAAACACAGTAGGCTTTATCCAAAGCCTATACTACCCATTTGGCTCTGGTGTTGTCGCTCTCGGCTTCCCCTTCCAGAACAGGGGATTCGGCTTTGACACAAGCCAAGAAAGCCCAAATAGGCTTGAGCCAGGCAAGAGGCCGCGCCACACGCTCTCCATAATGCTGGCTGAGAAAGACGATAGAAGGTTCTGTATAGGATGCGCAGGAGCAGACTTAAGACCACAGCTCCACGCATACACGCTAATCGCAACTCTCAGAGAAGCACTACCACTTGAGACAGCGGTATCAAGGCCGAGAACCCTCGTAGTATCAGACAAGGCGGGAATCTACTTGGTGAGAGAAGAGCAGAAAAAGCAGCAGACAGTAATAGACGGAATAAGGATAGAGGGCATAGAATATCCATCGCCAGAAGTGGGGATAGTGAATGCTCTTGACATACGCGGCTCATACATGAAAGCAGTGGCAGACCCGCGCAGCGAAGGTGTTCCCCTACCGCTTTAACGCACATTTTTAAATAACTCGGCCAAGTTAAGAATGCTATGAAAGTATCCTCTCTAATTGTTGCATGGGTGAGAGATACGTGAGTGGCGGTTCTCAGGTATTGTTGATGATTCCAGGGCCAACCGACTTGCATCCCCGTGTTATTGATGCTATGCATAGGCAGATGATAGACCACCGTAGCGAGGAGTTTCGCGAGCTTATGCGCGCATTAGAAGGGCGTTGTAAGAGGGTTTTTGAGACGCGTAATGATGTATATGTTCTCACCGCATCTGGGACGGGTGGTGTTGAATGCGCCGCCTCCAACTTGGTTGAGCTGGGCGAAAAGGTTCTCGTACCCATAGCTGGCGTCTTTGGCGAGAGGATGGCAGACGCGATAGAGGCGTATGGTGGTGAGGTGATTAGAATAGAGCTCCCAATAGGTGAAGCACCAACCCCGCAGGTAATAGAGAAAAGCTTGGAAGAGAACCCTGATGTAAGCATCGTGGGCTTTCCATACAACGACACCTCCACAGGCACAATAGCTAAAGACCTTCCAGGAATAATCAGGGTTTGTAAGGAGCATGGCGCTCTAACCGTTGTGGACGCGGTCTCAATACTAGGCGGCTCCAAGCTCCCAGTTGATGAGCTGGGTATAGATGTGTGTATAACTGGTAGCCAGAAGTGCCTCGCGGCGCCGCCTGGGCTTGCGCTCATATCATTCTCGGAGAAGGCGCTTGAGAAGGCTGAGAAAAAGAAAAAACGCCCGCACTATTTTGACATTATTCAGTATAGGAAGTTCTTGGAAGAACGTCAGGAGACGCCCTTCACGCCTGCTGTCCCCCTATTCTTTGCCCTTGACGAGGCTCTGAAGATTATCGTTGATGAAGTGGGGCTTGATAAGTGGATTGAGAGGCATCAGGCAGGGGCTGCTGCCCTCTATGCCGCTGCATCAGAGCTTGGCGTAGAGCTATTCGCCAAAGAGGGCTTTCGCTCACCCACCGTTCTGGCGTTCAAGCCACCCAAGAATACTACCGACGCTCAGATAAGACAGGTAATGCTGGAGAAGTTCAAGGTGAGAATCGCGGGCGGCTTAGCGCAGTTTCGCGGCAAGATGTTCCGCATAGCCAACATAGGAAACGTGGCTGGAGATAGAATACTACGAACCATAGACGCCCTCGCCCAAACGCTCCAACAACTAACGGGCAGTAGCAGGCGTGAAGAAGCTTTAGAAGCAGCTAGAAGGGAGCTGGATAAACGCTGGCCGGGGTGAGGTATGGCTGTTCTTTGAAGAGTTTAGTGAAGGCCAGGTCTTCAAGAGCCGTGGAAGAATCATAACCTCAACAGACTTGGAGGTTTTCACAGCCTTAACGTGGGCGACAAACCCGATATTCCTAGATGATAACGTCGCCAAGTCCCGCGGCCTTCCTGGCCGCGTTGTCCCAGGCGCTCTCACGCTCTCATACGCCATAGGGCTACTCTACCAGCAGGGCATCTTTGACCATATACTGGCGCTCACGGCCATAAACAACCTGTCCTTCAAGTCTCCAGTAATGGTTGGAGACGAGATAGAAGCAGAGGCTATAGTCTCCAGTAAGACGGAGACTCAGAAGCCTGGGATGGGAATAGTAAGCTTCGCGATGAGCTGTAGGAACAAGACGAAGAATACCACATGCTTGCAGTGTGAGATGACTTTCATAATCATTCGCCAAAAATCTTAAGCGCTAAAACATGGGATACTAAGAGATAATAACCACCCCTCTTATCTTCTCATATGGTAAATGAGCGATTCTGACAGCCTTGGTGTTGAGCCCTCTAACTCCCTCATACTACATGAGGAGGTAATCCCCTCAGTCATCAGCTCCCTCTCAAAAAACATACGAGCACAACGCTATGTCATCCATCCAGTAATAATAGATGGTAAAAGTCTCATGGTTATTGATGGGATGCACCGCGTAGCGGCTTTACAGAACTTGGGAATTCCGCTCACGCCAGTCTATCGCGTTGATTATCTGGGCAGTAGTAATGTGAGGCTGTATAGTTGGTGTCGCGTCGTCTCGCATAGGGTTGGTGGAGAGTATTTCAGAGAGATGGCGAGGGAGCTGGGGCTGTGTGTTAGGAGGGTAAGCCAGCACGAGGCGCGTGAAGGGCTTGAGAAACGTAGATACGCCGTCTGCATAATGACGCACTACGACGGGACATTAGCGCTAGGGGGAGAAGACCAAGGTGTGTGGGAAACATACCAGATAATCGCCATGATTGACGAGCTCATACGCAGCTACGGGTTATCCTACTCATCCGAGGAGGAAGCGATGAGAAAATTCTCATCAGGTGACGCTGGCTGCATATACCTAGTTCCGCGCCTGAAGAAGGAGGAGGTGCTGGAAATAGCTCTGAGCGGCAGGCGGCTACCGCCAAAAAGCACACGCCACATAGTTGATAACCGTTCAATGTTCGTATTCGCACCTCTAGAATTGCTAAAGCTGGAGAGAAGCGAGGCTGAGTCTAGGCTAGCTGAGTGGCTAAGCGGGAGTAGGGCTGTAAAACTCCCGCCTGGACAGGTTATAGATAGAGAGTACGAGGAGACGATAGTCGTTTATCTACATGCGCGCGACGATGTTCTAAAGCTATATCCGCCACAAATCCTAGAGCTCGTCAGCCGATTAACCTCATCTCCCTAAGCTTAGAGACTATTCTCTCAGCTAGGAGCGTTGCAGCGAGCCGCTGCGCTTCGCGCGTCTCCGCACCTATATGTGGAGTCAGGACAACATTATCCAGCTCAAGCAGCTTAATTCCAGTGGGAGGCTCGCGCTCAAAGACATCAAGCGCAGCACCAGCTATCCAGCCCTCACGCAAGGCATGGTAAAGTGCTTCCTCATCAATCACAGCACCGCGCGAAGCATTAACAATCACCGCTCCGCGCTTCATACGTTTAAGCCGCTCCTCATTAATCATATGACGCGTATCATCAGTCAGGGGAACGTGGAGGGTTATGAAATCGGACTCGCTGAGCAGCTTATCCAAATCAACAAGCGTAGCATTCGTCTGTTGTAAAACCTCCCTAGGTATGTCAATAATATCATAGGCTAAGATTCTCATGCCTATTGCGCTGGCTATCTCAGCTACGCGTCTTCCAATCCGCCCAAACCCGACAACTCCCAGAACCTTTCCAGACAGCTCTGTGCCGAGAAGCTCGTGTTTAGGCCACTTTCCCTCTTTTACCAGCCTATCCGCAAGCGCAATCTTCCTAGCGACTGCTATCATCATGCCTATCACAAGCTCCGCAACAGCGTTCACAGGAGCTTCAGGGGTGTTGAGAACCACTATGCCGCGCCGCTCCGCTGCTGTGAGGTCTATATTATCCAGACCAGTTCCAGCCCTGCCTATTATCTTGAGAGCCCTACCCGCGTCTATCACGCTTGAGGTTATCTTGGTCCTTCCCCTAACAATCACAACATCGTAGCCTGCTATCTCGCCGACCAACTCCTCTGATGAAATTCCTGGCCTATACACCACATCTATCCCAGCATCCTTGAGTAAGGTTAGGGCAGCTTCATCCACAGGGTCGCATACTAAAGCCCTGACCATACCAACCCAGATATACGCGTAATGCCCGCTTTATGAGTGTGCAGCTGGCTCAGTCCCCGCTCCTATGAGTGTTCTCGTCATCCCGCTGTTGGAGCGACGTTCATTCATCATCGCCAACTCTATACCTGCGTTTATAGACTATAAAACATTACGGCCAGCCGTGCTGGGGAAGCTCATATACAGGCTATTAGAGTGCTGTGTGCGAAGATGGAGAACTTCCTATGGGCGCTGGCCTACGTCTGGCCAGCCTACGTAACCAACGCAACGCCAGTAGTTGCGGTTAAGATACTCAAGCGACGCCACCCAATAGACATGCACGCCACTTTCATAGATGGACGCCGCCTGCTAGGTGATGGAAAAACAATAGAGGGATTCGTCTCAGGCCTGGCGTTTGGCACTCTTATAGGCTTGGCTATGATGCTCCTAATACCAGGCCTCTTCCGCTGGCCCCTGGAGATACTCCTCATAACCTTGGGAGCAATGATGGGCGATATTGCGGGGACTTTCATCAAACGTAGGCTGGGGATTCCGCATGGAGGCCCAGCGCCCATACTAGACCAGCTTGGCTTCCTAGCTGGAAGCCTCGCGCTTATTGCTGCCACAATAGGGCTCCCAAAATGGCTTGACATGGTTACGATAGCGCAGCTCGCAGTCTTCACGCTGATAATGCACATAGCCACCAACGTCTTCGCATATCTTTTAAAAATAAAAGACCGCTGGTGGTGAAACTGCTTTATATCAGTAAGCGCATTCACAACAGCATGCCAGTCTACATAATTTTGGGAAACTATACCCAGCAGGGTATAGCCAATATCAAGGACTCTCCCAAGAGGCGTGAAGCTGTCAAGAAGATGGTTGAAGAGGCTGGCGGTAGGTGGCTGGCGTTCTACTACACATTCGGCTAACATGACTTCGTATCCATACTTGAGCTACCCAACGACGAGGTGGCGTTGGAGGTTCTACTAAAAATCGGAAGCCAAGGAAATGTGCGCACAACAACATTGAAGGCCTTCCCAGAAAATGAGGCAGATAAAGTAATACAAAAACTCTAGAGAGTAAGGAAGCGCGCTAAACTGCCACTAGCAGACCAACTGCGGGATGTTAAGCTATTATTGCTATTTAATTTTCTTAAGCATCTAAAATGCTGAAAAAGGTTTTTAGCATGTTCTCATGCGGCATGACGAGCGGGATATGAGACGCAGTACAAGCGCAGTATCAAAAGCCTCTTCCGTGTTAGTGGTTTTGCTGGTATTGTTCGCTGCTGTAGCGGTGGTGGGATGGACAAGACCGCCAGAGGTGCAGACGGTAACAGAACGGCTCACAGAGACCAAGACCGTCACGGTAGGCGGGGGAGAGGCCCAGACAGTTACAGTAACCCAAACCGTAACGCAGACAGTAGGGGAAGCACCTAAGAAGAAGCTCGTCGTAAGGGCTGTCTTCCAGACGCCTGTGAGCGAGCCTTGGGACGGAGCAATACACGCGGCGATACTCGCGGTCGCGGAGGAGTATAGGGCTAAGGGAATAGAGATTGACTACGAGTTTGTCGATAGGAAGGTTGACCCGAAGGAGTATGAGCTTGCTCTCCGCGATGCGGCCAAGGTTGCCGATGTGGTGTTCCTAGATGCTTTCTTGAAGGAGGATATAGCGAGACGGGTGGCTAAGGACTTCCCAGACGTGGCTTTCGCGGCTGGGAGCGAGTTCCTACCCACGCCGCCCAACTTCGCCGTCTTTGACAACTGGCTACACCAGCCAGCCTTCCTAGCTGGGATAATAGCTGGCAAGATAACCAAGACCAATAAGATAGGCATAGTAGCAGCTATGGAGATAAACGAGGTCAATAGGATAGTCAACGCATTCATAGCGGGTGCCAAGACCGTTAACCCAGAAGTCCAGGCTAAGGTTGTGTATCTGCTGGGCAACATACCCCCAGGCGAGTCTCCCTGGTATCATCCAGCGACAGCCAAGAGGCTCGCAAAGACGTTGATAGTCTTGGGCTCTGACGTGATATTCGCAGAACGCGTCGGCGCTGAGGAGGCTGCGCTGGAAGCCATGGCGGAGGGCAAGAACGTATGGATAATCGGAAACATGGCAGACCAGTACGATAGAGCGCCAGACGTAACCATAACAAGCTTGGTGTGGGATATGAGGCCAACTGTTCGGGTTGTGTTTGAGCGTGTCCTAGCTGGGACATTCACGGCCGATAACCTGGGAACCTACTCTTGGATGAGCTTTGACGGCTCGTACCTAGCTGATTTCCACCACTTCGGCAAACCATCACCACCACTGACGCAGGAGATACTAAACCTAGTGAAGGAGTGGGAGACCAAGATAAAGGAAGGCCAGACCTGGGTGCCCATAATAGAATCTCCACCAATATCGGACTTCTAGCCAACAATCCAAAAATTATTTTTATTCAATTCACGTAGAAACGGCTCAGAAGATTTATTTCATGAATCTCATACCCGCATTATAAGGGGATAAGGTATTTAATCCATACACCGTGGTGGCTTGGGGAGTATGGTTGCAGCTATCAGGTTGGCTGGCGTCTCCAAGACTTTCATAGGCGGGATACGCGCAGTGGATAATGTATCCATAGAGCTTGAAGCTGGGAAGCTGTATGGGCTGGTAGGCCCGAATGGCGCTGGGAAATCCACCATGACCAACCTGGTTGCTGGCTACCTCGTCCCCGATAAGGGTGAAATCTATGCGAATGGCCTCCCCGTGATAGGGTATCACCAGGCTATGGTTCAGTGCGGCGTGGTGAAGGTTGAACAGCATCCTAACCTAGCGCCTCTACTCTCGCCAGCGGAGCATCTAGACCTACTGCTGCCAGACCTAATAGCTGGCGGCAGACTCAAACCCAGAGCAGAAGAACTACTACATGAGCTTGAGGTCCCCATAAACCTAGACGCTCCTGTTGAGTCTATACCAATAGGCCAGCAGAGGGTCTTCGAGATAGTGAAGGCCTTTATACAGTGTGAGTTGATAAGTCGCAGAGGCATTAAGCCTATACTCATCCTAGACGAGGCTACGGCGTTCCTCCCCATACACCTGAAGATGGCTCTTAAGAATAAGCTGAGAAACCTAGTGTCGGAAGGCTATACCATAATCACGATATCGCATGACCTGCCTGAAGTTATAGACATATCAGACGAGATACTTGTCATGACTGGTGGGAAGATAGTTGCCCGCTTCGCTTCTTCGGGGCTTGATTTGTCGGAGCTTGTTAGGTCCATGTTTGAGACTGAGCAGGTTTTGGAGTCTTTCAGGTCTGGTGGAAGCGTAGGAGATGGCTCGCCAGAGTTGGTTCTGGAGAGTGTTTCCATCAGGGATGACCGTGGAAACCTCGTCGTCAACGGGTTGAGTCTAGAGGTTTTAAGCGGAGAGGCCCATGGTGTTGCTGTAATTCCAGGAACAGGAGAGAAGGAGCTCGCCGAAGCAATATACGGGCTTCGCCGCATAGAGTCTGGAAGAGTAAAGATATTTGGAAAGGAAGCTGGTAGGATGAGCGTTTATGACGTTAGGAGAATGGGCGTAGCCCTGCTCTCGGATGATAGAATTAGAGACGGCCTCATATACGATGCCAGTGTAGAGGACAACCTCACCTTGGGTAGGGAGATGGAATACTCCACTATGGGCGGCAAGATAATTGACCCGTGGCGCCGCGAGGAGCTGGCCAGGAAGCTGATAGATGAGTTTTCAATAACAGCGAAGAGTCTGAAGGCTCCGATATCCATGCTCTCTGGAGGAAATATGCAGAGAGTATATCTTGCGCGTGTCTTGGGGAGAAGTACGCGTCTACTAATAGCGCTTCATCCGACTGTTGGTTTAGACCCGATGGGCGCTAGGCTCTTCTTCAAGAAAGTAGATGAGCGGCGTAAACGTGGGTTAACGTCGCTCATATTCTCTCCTGACATAAAGGAGCTTCTTACGTTCTGTGATAGGATTTCCGTCATGCGCGATGGGAGGATTGTCGGGACTTTCATGCCTGGAGAGGCTGGTGTGGAGGAGCTTGGTATGCTGCTCAGCGGTGTTACGTGATGCCCCTCAGGATTACTCTAGTCAAGCGCGAGCAGCCGCCGCTCAGGTATGCGGCTCTCATACCCATAGCATCAACAGCCCTAGCCCTAGCCATGAGCGCGGTCTATGTCATAATAGCAGGCGGAGATGTGGCGCAGGTCTACTACTATCTAATCACATGGCCGCTGGAGAACCCGTCGGAAATGCTAGTAACCGCGACGCCTCTGCTCTTGCTTGCCCTCGCCGTTGCTATAGCATTCAAGGCACGTTTCTGGAACATAGGGACTCATGGGCAGTTTATCGTCGGCGGCCTAATCGCAGCGTGGCTTGGTGTTGAGCTAGGCGGGCTGCCTTCCCAGATTCTCATACCGCTGATAATGGCGGCTGCATGGCTCGGCGGGGCTGGTGTAGCGCTAATATCATGGTGGCTCAAGGTGAAACGCAACCAAGACGAGGTTCTAACAACCATACTAATATGGTCGGCCATACTCCTGATAGCCGCTGGCCTCCTCACAGGCCCTATGCGCTCACCATACACAACCTATCCACAGTCTCAGGAGATAAGCGACAACGCGAAGCTGCCAATACTGGTGCCAGACACGCGTCTTCACGCCGGCGTTGTCATCCCGTTCATTATGGTAGCTGTGCTTTGGATTCTATTGAAGAGGTCCAGCTTCAGGAATCGCATCATAGCTGCTACCAATCCGCGTGTTTCGGAGCTTGAGGGTATAAGCGTGGCTAAAACATATTTCTGGGTTGCTTTCCTGAGCGGCGGGATATCAGGCCTAGCAGGCTCAAGCGAGTTGATGGGAGTCCTACTCTACATGACCCCCTTCGTCGGCCCCAACTACGGGCTTGTAGCACTCGCAATAGCCATGCTCGGAAACCTAGACCCACTGGGGGTGATGATAGCAGCGCTCTTCTTCAGCGTGTTGATAAACGGCGCAAACGCAATGAGCTGGAATACTGGAGTACCATCATTCCTATCAGACATAATACAAGCCCAGACGCTCATCTTCCTCCTAGTCTTCAACGCCCTCCTACTCTACAAGATCAAGATAGTACGGCAGCCAGCTATAACGCCGCGCCACGTTGCGCCGCCACAGCCCAAAACAATGGGAAAACAAGTCATGGGGGCTCTCAACATCACGTCGCTGGCTAGACTAGGGTTAGGCGCTGGCGCAAATAGGGCTCTTGCGGTTGTCGTAGGTATTATAGTCGTCATGGGGCTGTTGCAGGCGGCTTTCCCAGGATTAAAGGGAAGTTTCGCAGACTCGGTCATATCCAGTATTCTAGGGCTCTCGCTCATAATAGCCACTCCAATAGCCTTCGCCGCCATCGGCGAGACCTTCACCGAGAGGGCTGGAATACTCAACCTAGGCATACTCGGTATAATGATCTCTGGCGCAGCGTGGGGCTTCATGGGTGCTTACTTCTTCAACAACCTCATGGTAGGCGTTATCCTGGCTCTCTTGGTAGGAGCGGTCTTCGGCCTACTCCTCGCGTTCCTAGTAGTAACCCTCGGAGCCCAGCAGCACATAGCTGGGATAGCAGTAACATTCTACGCGATGAACCTCTCATACTTCTTTCACAGGGTACTGATAGGAGCGCCGCTGGTGGAGCCTAAAGTACCCCTCTCACCCAGCATAGGAATTCCACTGCTGTCAGACCTGCCTTTCATAGGTGTGCTATTCCAGCAAAACCCCTATGTGTATATCGGCATGTATCTCCTACCGCCCTTGGCGTTGCTCATATTTGTCAAGACGCGGTGGGGGCTGGTGATTAAGGCTGTGGGCGAGAACCCGCGCGCAGCCGACTCCGCAAGGGTGCGTGTCCATCTAACAAGATATGTTGCCGCTATGATAGGAGGAGCATTAATGGCTGCTGGCGGGGCGTTCTACTCGCTAATAGACATAAGAGCCTTCAACCTCAACGTGGGCGGTGAGTGGAGCTGGATAGCGCTAGCCCTAGTAGTGCTGGGCAACTGGAACCCGCTCTGGGTTTGGATTGTAACGTTCTTCTTCGGGCTGCTCAACGCCGTCCAAGCATGGCTCGTGGCGACGGTCATACAGATACCATTCCAGTTCTTCCAAGCCATACCCTACGTACTCACCATCGGGATAGCCGCAGCACTAGGTAAGCGTGTTAGGCCGCCTAAGGCGCTACTATACCCGTACCGACGTGAATAGAGACGCTAGACGAACTCTAGCCTCTCTTTCTTTCCATCAATTATGAGCTCGGCCTCGGCGTTGGTGCGTCTAACGATTACGCGTCCTTCTTTAATCACGAGCAGTGGCGGCCTCTGTAGAGTCAGAGCCTCAAGCTCGTCGCGTGCATCCAACAGAACCAAGTCAGCGCGCTTACCCCTCTCCACGCCATACTCATGCTCAATTCTCAAAGCCTTAGCGGCATTAACAGTTATCATGTCAAACGAGTCCCTAAGCTCTTGATAACCCATTAGATGCCCTACATGAACCGCCATGAAGAGCGCCTGTATCATGTCTCCCCTGCCGAGGGGGTACCAGGGGTCTCTTATACAGTCATGCCCCAGCGCCACGTTGACGCCATGCTTAAGGAGTTCCTTTATCCTCGTCATCCCCCTCCTCTTGGGATAGGTGTCAAACCTTCCTTGGAGGTGTATGTTGACGAGCGGGTTTGCTATCACCGTAACACCCGCGCGCCTAAGTATTCGGTAGAGCTTGTAAGCATAAGCATCGTTATACGAATGCATGGCTGTAGCATGGCCAGCTGTTACGCGCCCCTCGTAGCCTCGCCTTATTGCCTCGGCAGCCACAACCTCCAAAAACCTAGACTGCTCATCATCAGTCTCATCAACATGACCATCAACGTCCCTACCGTGTTTCTGAGCTATGTCAAACGCCACACTAATAGATTTCACACCATCCTCCCTAGTTAGCTCGTAGTGCGGTATAATCCCGACGTTATCAGCCCCCATCTCCACGGCCTTCTCCAGAAGCTCCACATTCCCTGGCTCCGTCAGTATCCCATCCTGGGGAAAGGCGGTTACCTGTATATCAATTAAAGGCTTCATCTCCTTCTTAACTTCAAGCAAGCCCCTAAGCGTTGCAAGCTTAGGCTCTGTTATGTCCGCATGTGTTCTCAGGCGTGTTGTCCCATAGGATACCATCATCTTCACAGTCTTAACCGCGCGGTTCTTCACATCCTCAACAGTTATTCCACGCTTCTTCTCAGCCCATATCTCAATACCCTCAATCAACGTTCCAGACTCGTTATACCTGGGGTCGCCTAGCGTAAGAGCCGAGTCTAAATGGAAATGCATGTCGGTAAAACTTGGGGTTAATAACCTGCCACCAGCGTCTATAATTTCGTCAGCGCTTCTCTTGACGGATGTTGATACCTCGGCAATCCTCCCATCCTCTATTAGAACATCGTAGAGCCCGTCAAGCCTCCTTAACCTGGCCCCGCGGATGAGAATAGACATGCCGCGAGTCGGCGTAACGTGTCTTTATTTCTTTTCCCCCTCTTTACGGCCCTTGATTAACAATGCCTAACCAGGGGGTTAGCGCTGCTTGAAATATCGCCATGTCCAGTGTGATAACTATGGAGAGTTTAACAAAGGTATAGTGTATGCGTTAAACTATATTAACACCTATAACAGTGTTATAACCAGATAGCCTTGACAGAAAAAACAATCATAGAATTTGACTACAGCAAATACAACTTTAGAGACCCAGAGCTATACCAATACAAGGCAAAGCCAGGGCTCTCACGCGAGATTGTAGAACAAATATCGGCGCTAAAAGACGAGCCAGAATGGCTTAGGCGCTTCAGGCTAAAGGCGTATGAAATCTTCCTGAAGAAGCCCATGCCCCTCTGGGGAGGAGACCTCACGCAAGTCAACTTTGACAACATCCACTACTACGTTAAGCCCTCTGATAAGAAGATGGTGCGGAGCTGGGACGAGGTTCCCGAATACATCAAGAAGACGTTTGACAGGCTCGGAATACCCGAAGCAGAGAGAAAATTCCTGGCAGGAGTAGGCGCCCAATACGAGAGCGAGGTCGTCTACCACAACCTACGTAAAGAGCTTGAAAAGAAGGGAGTAATCTTCGTCGACCCAGATACCGCGTTTAGGGAGTACCCAGACATATTCAAGAAGTATTTTGGGAAGGTAGTTCCGCCCGACGATAACAAGTTCGCAGCCCTCAACAGCGCGGTATTCAGCGGCGGTAGCTTCATCTACATCCCCGAAGGTGTTGAAGTTGAGTATCCGCTCCAAGCTTACTTCAGGATAAACGCAGCTAACGTGGGGCAGTTTGAGCGCACACTAATAATAGCGGAGCCCTACAGTAGAGTGCACTATATAGAGGGATGCACAGCACCCATATACTCTACACAGTCCCTACACGCGGCGGTAGTTGAGATAGTAGCCATGAAAGGTGCTTACGTGAGATATACTACGCTACAGAACTGGAGCAGCGATGTGTATAACTTGGTTACGAAGCGCGCTCATGCCTACGAGAACGCTACTGTAGAATGGGTTGATGCCAACGTTGGGAGTAGGCTCACAATGAAGTATCCGAGCATCTATCTCCTGGGTAGGGGTGCTAAGGCTGAGATACTCTCAGTAGCCTTCGCTGGCAGAGGCCAGCACCAGGATACTGGCGCTAAGGCTCTACACCTAGCCCCGGACACGACATCACGCATAACCTCAAAGTCGGTGTGTAAGGATGGTGGTAGAACAACCTACCGCGGCCTGCTGCATGTAGCTAAGGGAGCTAAGAATGTAAAGTCAAGCGTCAGATGCGACGCGCTGATACTTGACGACATATCCAGAACAGACACATACCCATACAACGAGATACATGAGGACGACGCCACGATAACACATGAAGCTACCGTGGGCAAGATAGGTGAGGACCAGCTCTTCTACCTGATGAGCCGCGGCCTCTCGGAGCAGGAAGCCCTAAACATGGTGGTACTGGGATTCCTAGAGACATTCACGAAGACCCTGCCGATGGAGTATGCGCTGGAGTTCAACCGCCTAATAGAGCTGGAGATGAGCGGCAGCGTAGGCTGAGAAAACACAATCCTAACCCTTCTTTTCTTGCCCAGATTCGTGTCAAAAGATTTATGGCTCCCGAAAGTCACAGCCATCTATACGGGGAACTTTATCTCTGATTGGCTTGATTCTAGCAGTCGTAGGAGGATTGCTGGACTTTAACTCAGGATTCCTAATACTACAAGCATCCATGATGGGGATGATGGATATGGGTTCTGACCT
>JANVYQ010000011.1 GCA_030059675.1 Candidatus Pelearchaeum maunauluense
TACGTCCTTTTTCAATTCTCCATTTACCTCTAAGGAGACCACTTCTCTCCATCTTCGTAAGAACTACGTAGATATAATTAGATCGTGGCTCGATACCTTCATTTTTAAATCGTTTATAATCTCATAACCTGTTGCTTCTTTGTGATCATGAAGAATTCTTAAAATATGCTTCTCAAGCTCATATCTGCTTAACATGTAAGAATAGTTACTTCATAATTGAGACGTATCTTGTTATATATAAGCGTTCATAAAAACACCGAATATGTTAGTAGGAATGGGTTATAGAGGTTCGGAGGTTAACTTTGCTTTGTCGAATAAGGCCGTTTCAACTATTGTAGCGGTAAGCTTAGCGGTAATACTTTTAGTTGCTGGGTTTGCAGCTGGATTCTTAATAAGTTCTAGCTCTTCTCAGTCTAGAATAGATTATTTGATGTCTGAGAACGAAAGCCTGAAGTCACGAGTGGATGTGTTAAAGACATCGCTGGAAGAATACAGTTATCCTAGGAGGATAAGCTTACCGCCTGGTTATCAGCCTACCGGGCCAGTCGTTCCAACGATGGGGTAGCATGCGATAAATCCTGAGAAGATGCCGCTGGGGCCTAAACTGCTCCTTGGCAAGGAGGCTCTCTTATAGGCGTTGAATACATGTTTACGCAAGACATGCTTAAGGAGGTGAAGATACAGACACCTGCAGGGCCTGAGACAATATTTGCGCTTGATGGACTCCCAGTAAGTATCCCTGAACTCGGTATTAAAGCGGTTGTGAATCACATAAACATAGAATACTTACCACATGGTCATGAAGGATTCGAAGTGCTTCATTTTGATGTTCACATATACTTTGTTGACGCGGAAACGTTAGCTAAACTTACTACCTAGCTAGGTGATAAAACTGGTCGACGTAATTAATCTAGTATTAGGTTGGTTGCATTAATTAACGGTTATTGTCTGCATCGGGGTGCGATATTCTTTGATGTGATATTGCAGCCAGCTCTAAAGCCAGGCAATCATGACAACACTTTCTCACCGGAACAGGTTGGCCGAATTAATCAAGCTATCGTAAAGCGTTTTATGCCCCTCGTCTGGGGCGCAATAATACTCATAGCTATAACAGGCTTGGCAAGGCTGGTCACTTAGGCATTCTTACGTTAGGCACAATATTAGGAACCACTTACGGATTGGTATTATTAGCAAAGATGTTTATTTTCTTAATCATGGTAACAATAGGGCTTATCTTAACTAGGATAGGACTAAAGCTAGCTAAGGGAGCCTCTCCTGAATACGCGCAGAAAGCGCAGAAAAACATAAAGGTCTTATCAGAGATAAACATAGTTCTAGGCGTTGTAGTCATCTTACTAGCTGTGGCACTAAGGGTAGGAGTATAAACCAAATTAACCCTCTTTTGCAACTATTTCCACTACATTCCCATCTAGATCTTTCACTGTTATTCCCGTATAGTTATCTATTCTATTGAAAAGGGATTTACTAATTTCGTAATTAAACGCCTTTAGTTGATTTACTAGAAGATTTAACTGTTTCATCATGCTGAGTTTGATGGAGAAGCTTTTAAGCTGCACGCATTCGCTAGGCGTTGGAGAAGCGTTTACACCAGCCCATATGTTGGCTCCTATGTGGTGATGATACCCGCCCGCAGACATGAATAATGCACCTGGGTACCTTCTCATAGTTATGTCAAATCCTAAGATGTTATGGTAGAATTTTTCTGCTTTTTCTAGAGATGATACGTGGAGATGTATATGGCCTATCTTTGTCCCGCTAGGCATCACCCAGTCTTTGCTTAGTATATCCTTGGCTTCTCCCCGAACTTCTTTTAGCAGGTCATCTAGGTTTAGTGGGAGTGTTGCCATCTCTATTTCGTTAAGCTTATTATACCGCCATTTCTCGGCTGGTTTATCTGCATATATCTCGATTCCATGTCCGTCTGGGTCATGTAGGTATAGGGCTTCGCTTACTATATGGTCTCCAAAACCCTCAAAGTCCCAGCTATGGGCTATCCTTACGAACATCCTCGCCAAATCTCTGCGGCTCGGGAGTAGGATGGCATAGTGATATAGCCCTCTTGTGTTAGGTGGCTTAGGCTTCCCCCCTCTTTGCTCATACAATATAACCAGAGGCTCATTATCTTCAACACCCAGTCCAACACCTCTGTCGTTTACTTCACATACCCTTCTCAAACCCAGTAATCCAATATAGAAGTCTAGGGATCTATCTAAATCGGAGACGGTCAAACTAACCCATCCAATACCAGCAAGAGTATCAATCCTATACATCACAAATCACACAATACTCCCATCTAGGAATCGCAGGTTAATGCTATCTTTGCTTTCCAGAAATAGTCGTTCCCAGCTTTATTACCGTAGATCAGACCTTTGTCGCTCATGGACTTTAGCATCTCATATGCTTTATTCTTAGTTATATCCAGTAACGTTGCTACTTCCTGTGTAGCCACCTTACCCCACCGTCTAATGAAGCCTAAAACCTCTTCCTCGCTCTTCTCTATTCTCTTCTTCTCTAGAGAGTTACCAGTGATTTCATCCAGCAACCCCTCGAAGTATTCATATCTCCTATACCCATGAACTAGATGCGCTCTGCCGTTTTCTAAGTTCTTTACAAGGAATGTCGGGAAGCCCGTTATCCCGGTGGACCTGCACTCCCGTAGATCTTCAAGAAAGGCCGCTTCAGCCCTTCTATTACGTATGTCCTCTACGAACTGATTAGCATCTAATCCAACCTCCTGCGCAAGCTCCGCCTGCACCTCAAGCCTATGTATATGCTTCCTCTCAGCAGCGGCAGCCTCCCTAAGCCTCCGAAGATACCGTTTAGCCAGTTCCCCATTCTGAAGCTCAGCAGCCTTAACAGCTATGTTGGCTGGGTAGGTTGATGTGAAGCTGTCCTTTATCTCGTAGAAAACCCTGCCATCCACAGGCATGCCGTGCCTACGTGAAGCATCCTCCCAGTGAGCTGCAACCTGCTCATACCAACGCTCACCGCCAATCTCGTTAAACGGATCATAGAAATCACGAATATCCCTGACCAACCCACCCATCTTATAAGATATCTCCGCCTGATCACCATAAACCTCCTTAATCTTCCTCAAAATCGGCTCACTGCCCCAGCACCACGTGCAGTATGGATCTGTGTATTCTATTATCTCTATCACTGGAACAGTTGCATCATCACCTCCTGTTATAGTCCTATGAGAGCATCTATGGAGAATGCGCCCCCTCCTAGGATTAGCGTTGCTATTGCGGCTGCTAGTATTACTGTGTCAAGCTCCCAGCCTGAGACGCCTGCCATATAGCCCCGCATGAAGTTTCTTGAAGCCTGTACCATCTGTGTTAGCATTTCAGGAGGTGGGACTTTTTTCCCGAGCTTCGTGAGGTAGAGTAGTGTTGTGCCTATCATTTCTAGGATGAAGAGTATCGAGACTATCCTAGTTAGGAGACCCAGTAAGAGAAATAGCCCTCCTAAGAACTCTAGTATGGCAACTAGGTCGAATAGGCCTCCAGGTATCCCAAGCTGCTGCATCATTCCCCGCATCTGGGACCTTGCCGGGCCCGCTAGCTTGGGTAATCCATGAATCATCATTAATACACCAACGGCTATCCGAACGGCGAGGGAAGCAACATCTGTGTAAGCTGTTAGGAAATCTAACAACGCCATGTCACTCACCTTGTGCTATCTACTATACAAATGCAACTATATAAGCTTGTAACTGACATTTTTGTCAGTTAGATATGAGAACTCAAAGGAAAATAATAAAGGAAGTGAATGATGAAATATGTCCAATAGTTGAGTCTCTAATGAGAATCAAATCTATATGGAGACTTGTAGTTATACGATTTCTGCTAGACGGCCCTAAAGGCTTCAACGAACTACTTAGAACAATCCCAGAGATAAATCCGAAAACGTTATCCAGAGCTCTTAAAACATTGCAAGAGGATGGATTAATTGAGAGGAAGATAATAAATACACGACCGTTCCTAGTTAAGTATCAGTTAACACAGAAAGGCTTAGAGCTTAAACCCACGCTAGTAAGCCTTAGAAGATGGGGAAATAAATGGGTTATAGAAGAAGCAACAAATACTCCTAAGAGCAAAAATAAAGTTAAGCATTTTACGTAAATAGATGAAAGACTTAAACATATCTATGCATAAACTAGGATGAAGCACATGAGTCTTATTGGCAAGAGGGTAGTAATAGTAGCTTTCTTGGTATTAGCCGTTGCAGTAGCCTCTTCTATTCTTTATTTAAGACAACCTTCTCCCGAGCGACAAGAAATAATAACCGCAGGAGAGGGATTTATCCTTCGAAGCCCCGCGTTTAAAGAAGGTGAAAGAATACCAGTCAAGTTTACATGTGATGGAGTGGATGTTTCACCTCCTTTAGAGTGGCGCGGCATACCCAGAAATGCACGAAGCCTAGCAATCATAGTGGAGGATATAGACGCTCCAGCAGGAATATTCACCCACTGGATACTATATAACATACCTGCGAATGTGGAAAAGATAGGAGAGAACGCGATACCGCCAAACGCTAAAGAAGGCATAAACGACTTCGGGAGAACAGGCTACACAGGGCCCTGCCCTCCCTCCGGTAAGCCGCACACATACGTGTTTAGGCTCTTAGCTCTAGATTTAGAAGGTTTAGCCATAAAGAAAACGCCTAATAGAGATACCTTCTTAAACACCATTAAAGGACACATTATAGCAGAAGCTAGGCTAACTGGGATATATTCCCGTTAAATTCACGTTATAACACATTGGACTTAAGATATGCAACACGGATAAAAGCGAAACCTCCTTTAGCGAAAAATACTCTTTTTCAGCAAGTCTCATCATTATTTATCTTAACAACATGGCTAATAATTCAATTAGAATTACTGCTTAGACGCTCGTGCTTCTACCAGCTATGCTAGGACCTGCCAGAGAGGAGCCATGCCGCGTCTGAAGCCAGCTATCTCCTGAACGATCTCTGTAATCCTCTTTTCTAGCGATTCAAACCTCTTATCCAGAGAATTCCCCTCTTGCTTCAATTCTACCTAAGTTCATATCATATAGAAGTATTAAAGAGGCCTCTTGAACGATTAACTTTCTCTTAGCGGCCTTCTCTAAAATGGTCTCCAGCACAGGCTTGATAAGAGTATCAACAGCTACGTCAACAACCCTCTTAACTAACCTATCTCATACGAATAACGTTGAAAGAGATACATAAATCTACCGTGAAAGCAAAATAAGCATTAATATTTTTTTCCTGCGCGGGTTAGACTCTCCTTGTATGAGGACTACGGTCTCTGTCATAAAAGCGGATGTTGGAAGTGTTGCTGGTTATCACAGGCCGCACCAGGAGATGCTCGATTATGCCGCTAAGAAGCTGAAGGAAGCAGAAGAAACAGGGCTGCTCGGTTCAGGCTACGTAACGCACTGCGGAGACGACATTATATTGGTTATGACTCATAACAAGGGAGAGAATAAACCTGAGATTCGTCGTCTTGCGTGGAACATCTTCAAGGAAGTAACAGACAAGGTATCGAAGAAGCTTAAACTATATGGCGCTGGACAAGTTTTGCTGAGTGATGCTTTCAGCGGAAACGTGCGTGGATTAGGGCCTGATGTAGCTGAGCTAGAGTTTAACGAGAGAGGCTCGGACCCGATAGTAGTCTTTGCTGCTGACAAAACAGAGCCAGGAGCATGGAATATTCCGTTGTATAGAATCTTCGCATCACCAGACAACACAGCAGGCCTCGTGATAGACCCAAGACTACACGACGGATTCAAGTTTGAGGTTCTGGATTTGATAGAATCACAAGTCGTAACTTTAAAGACACCCGAAGAGATGTATGATTTGATTGGTCTGATCGGCACTCCTGGACGCTACGCCGTCTCAAAGATTTACCGCGCAGTCGACAACGAGCCCGCAGCCGCAGCCAGCACCACGAGGCTAAGTCTAATCGCCGGTCGCTATGTTGGAAAAGAGAATTAGTGGTAGTAGTAAACCATTATAAAATTAGCTAACACTTAGTTAAGCCCTTTAAATCATTATAAACACGCTATCTTGCTAGCTTGTTACTGTTATAGTGCGGGGACGAATATTGTTTAAAACTGATATATGTATGCGCATACATATGTAGAGGTATGACAAAGGTTATATCGCTCTCGGATGAGGCTTACACGGCCCTTAAAAGAATAAAGAGAGAAGGGGAGTCGTTTTCCGATGTAATACTACGCCTCGTGGGTCAGGTGAAGTATAGGCCCTTGTCAGAGTTTGCTGGCAGATGGGCTGGCAACGACATAGACAACGTGTTTGAAGAAATCCTGCGTGAAAGAGAAAGAGCCAGGTCAAGAGAGGTTTCCATCTAGATGGTATGCCTAGACACCATATAATCGTAGCCCTACTCCGCGGAGATAATAAAGCTGTAGAAACTATAGAGGAGCTGCAAAGAACAGGTGAGCAACTTAAAACTACAATGATAACTGCCTATGAGCTTCTTAAAGGCGCAGCCATCTCAAGTAAAGCAGCTGAGAATATCAAGACGGTGAAGGAACTCCTCCATAATGTAACCATACTGGGACTAGACATAGACGCTTGCGAAAAAGCAGGCTTGATATACAGCGACTTAAGGCGGAGCGGAAAGATGATTAGCGAGTTCGACATATTAATAGCAGCCATAGTCCAACATAACAGAGAAACGCTAATAACCAGAGACAAACACTTCCAAGAAATCACAGCAATTAATATAAGACAATGGTAAAAATTCATGTCGTAGCTGAATTATTTTTAATTAAGATTACCTTTTTGGAGGTGCCATGATTTCTCTGTGCTAATGGATGTGAGTGTAAATGTTTAATGTCAGTAAAGGGGCGGGTAATTGTTTAAAAATAGTTATGGTGTATTGTTTTGAGTGACGGTTGTTGGATTTAATACTTTCTAGGCATGCGAGTGAGAAGATTAAGCTGAGAGGGTTGAGTATGGAGCTTATTAAGCAGGTATGAAATAACCCTGAACAGCTTTACTTTGACGTTGTTACGAGGCTTTATGTAGCTATTAGACATGTAGAGTTTCATGGTGAGAAGATTCCTATGGTAGTTATTTACAGAACCGAGAAGGGCAGACATTATATCGCTATGGCATATCCCTGCAAGGAATTCAAAGAGGAAGCTGAGAGAAAAGTTAAAAAGGGAAGATGGATAAAGGTAGGTGTAAGAGAAGCATGAAGGTAACCTACGACCCTGAAGCAGACATTATTTACGTGGCCTTAAGAGATGGCGAGGTCTATGATAGCAGAGAGGAGAATGAGGATATTAGGTTGGAATATGACAAGGAAGGACAGCTAATAGGAATAGAGATAATGAACGCAAGAGCAAATCTCATAGCAGCTATTGCAAAGGAAATATCAAGAGAAATAAACAACAATCTACAGATAAGATAATTTTACTTAACCAACAACATCATCCTCGCGAACAAATATTCCTAAACTTTTTTCCTACAATCATGTTATTATGGCGCCTTCTGCTTTTAGCGTTTTCTCTAGGGTTTCTTTTCCTAGAGTTGATGATGCGTCTAGGATTTCTATCGCGAGTATTCTACCTTCACCGTCAATGTCTATTATTACGTTCTCGTTTATCTCTTCGCTGTAAGCGTAGCTCCCGTCCCTAATCCTTATGTAGAGGACATCAGTATCTCTATCATACTCCACGATCATGCTCGCCTCACCCTCCTATACCTCTCGGGCCTTGCCCAATAAGCCGTAACAACGATCTTCTCTCCCTCCCTCTCCTCATATACTACGCTTATGAGTAGATTTCCAAGACCTGCTTTTAAATATTCCCTCTCAGCTATCAAACGTCCTCGTCTACCCTCAATCACATCATCAGGATTCTTTTAGACCTCATCTATTAAGGAATCAGGGATATTCCTTAGGGCTATCTTCCTCCTAACACCCTCAGTAGCGTAACGCCAAACCATAGCAAAGACAACCCTACTAGGTAGTATCGCGTTTTTTGAAGTAGTTCGTGAAGCTTTTGTTTAACAGCAGTTGCAGATTGTAGATCACTATTAGGCCTCTTAGCCTTAGTGTAAAAGAACGCTGTAACAAATATTGTATTCCAAGGTATATATTCTTCAGTCCACAACGCTCTGCCTTTCACGGTCTTTCTCTCTATCTAGCGCTATCCTAGTTACCCTAACCAAAGATCTTTCAAGCGCTCTTAATGCATCATTATCATTAAGCAAGACTATTCTTCCCTGTTATATTCCAAGAAGATTCTCAAGCTGCTCAATATCATTTGATCTATCAACTTTACATTCTAAATCTATTTCTTCGTTAATAACTATCTTATTTATAGCAGCAATTTTAAGCAGACTTTCAGCTTTTTGCGAAGCTTTACATTCACCATAGTTTATAGATAATTTTGATAAATTCTGCATGTAGTTGTATTCTATTCCAATCATATTCAATAATTCATTAAAACGATTAAGCAATAAAGGAGAAGTAACATATGCATATACACCTTCTAAGCTTCTAACCGGGAACACTAATGTAAAAGCATCAAGTATAGCTACTGCTGAGGTAAATTTTTCCTCATCCTCAAGGTCAGGCCCAAACAAGGTAATTGCAGCATTCCTGTCGAATTGCCATAACGCACTCTTTAAAACGCCTTTAAGGCTAGAGGAATATATTATGGGAAAGCCTAAGTTATCCTTTTGGACCGGCAGGTCAACTATTCCGCCTGCTCTGCCTACACCTGGATGAAGGTTAGTTAACGATTTCAATAGAACTATTTCAGAGGCCTCATAAGGACTTATAACAGGATGTTGCGTGCTCATTTTCTTAACCTCCGAATAGAACATGGTATAGAAGTCTTCCTATAGGCATAAGTTCATAGTAACCATCAACCTCTTTTATTAACCAATAATCATTCTCCATCTCGTCAGCTATCTGTTCTCCAAACTTGCGATGAAACTCCTCTTTAGGTATTCTCTTATTAATAAGCTCAATTAACGCAGCCGAATATTTCTTCATTATTTGGTAATTCCACTCCACCGGAAGTCCTGGAATAGCAATGTGTGTTCTAAAGGTCTCATGTCTGTAGTAAACAGAAACTCCGTGAAGATTAGCAATTAAAGTAACAATCGCGGTTTCTGGTTTAAATCCACCAGTAGCACATATATAAACTCTATCACTCTCCTTATGCTTCTTTATTAAATCCCACACCCTCATAGCGAGGTTAGCTAAACCTTCCTTAGAAAACGCAATTTCATCTCTATACCCATTTACTTTTACAGTTTCAACATGTAAGCCATATCCATTTCGTAAATAAGAGCTAAGAACACGCGAGCATAAGTCACCTACCTCTGTATCAGTATAGAGAAGGTAGGCAAAGTCTATCTTCTTTTCTTTTAAAAATTTAGCCATACTAGCAATCTCTGCACTAGCTTCATCGCCTCTCTGCTCTAAGAATCTAATCAACTTTTTGAATAATTCATTTTTGTTTACTTTACTGTTTCTTAACTTCTCTTCTATTTGGTCGATCCTACTTGTTCCTAGCATATTTTTAATTTCTTCATAATTAGCAGCGTTTGTGAGAAGGCTAGCTCCGACGGTAACTATATGGATGCGCTTCCTAACCATTAATAATCAGCTCATAAAACTCATATATAAGCGCTTAACACTATAAAGCTTAATTTCTTAATGTTTGTTTAATAATGCATGGCAATAAACATCCTATTTCCCATTCTAACATTCTTGATAAGAATGCTTTAATATATTTTCTACATAAGGTGCTTTTATGCCATCACGTATAAACTGTGATGATATTTACAATGTCCTTGTTAAACTCCTCTCGCGATACTTTGATCCCTTTGAAGAGATTTCAGCAAGTGAATATCTTGAAATTGCTCGCAGTCTTTTAGATCTTTACCGCTGCGAGAAAATGAAAAGATTAGATAGGCAGGAACATGAGAAGATCAGTGATACATTAGCTATATTAAGTAAATTAATTCGTCTTTCAAAAGACGTTGTTGTAGAGAAGTATAGGAATATAAAATATCGTGAGAAATTAAGAGAATATATACGCCTTTCTACTGAAAGTGAAATAAAGATTTTACAAGATTATATCAAGCAGGGTTTACAAATAGCAGGACTTAACATACCTTCCTTAGCTCCATTTATAGCTGACAAAATATTCTTATCGTATATTGGAACTACTATAAAATTATCTGCCTTAATAACTCTTGCTATAAAAAAGCATTGGAGTCAAAGAGAGATTCGTAAATTCTCAGTCCATATGGAAAACATTGCAAACGAAGTATTAAAGAAGACGAAAGAGCTCTATGAGGATTATGATGAATCTAAGCGTATAATTGGCAATATTACTGAAAAATCATTAAACGAATATTATTTGGAGGAATTGACAAAAAGACTATATCAGGAATCAATATATTCAAACACACCCGAGGTAATAGCATTAGCTACAGAACTGCAGAAATTACGCCAACAATTGTTAAAAATAAAGTGAAGTTTATTCATGAATTTTATTTATCGCATTCTATAGAATTTTGAAACAGTCAAATGTTATATAGCCATCAAGCTAGGCGAATATGAGTATAGTTTTTACGTTGACGAAAAGATGAACAGACGCTGTTAGAAGAAAGATAAATTAGTATTGTTGAAGTACTGTGGTTCTACGCTCTTTAGAGAGTTTACTGTAAAATGAGATGATAAAGTGTTATAAAAGAATGATAAGCTTGTAGGTCATTACATAAGTGAACCTTTTTATCCTGCGAGGATTGGTCTCTCCTTGTATGAGGACTACGGTCTCTGTTATTAAGGCTGATGTTGGCAGTGTGGCTGGTCATCATAGGCCGCATCAGGAGATGCTGAACTATGCTGCTAGGAAGCTTAGGGAGGCGGAAGAAACAGGGCTACTCGGATCAGGCTACGTAACGCACTGCGGAGACGACATAATCTTAGTCATGACACACAACAAGGGAGAGAACAATCCAGAGATTCATGGTCTTGCTTGGAGCATCTTCAAGGAAGTAACAGAAAAGGTGTCTAGGAAGCTGAAGCTCTATGGTGCTGGTCAAGACTTACTAAGTGACGCATTTAGTGGAAACGTTAGAGGATTAGGGCCTGGTGTAGCTGAACTTGAGTTCAACGAAAGAGGCTCTGACCCAATCGTTGTCTTCGCAGCAGATAAGACAGAGCCAGGGGCATGGAACATACCTTTGTATAGGATATTCGCATCACCCGATAATACAGCGGGGCTGGTCATAGACCCAAAACTACACGACGGATTCAAGTTCGAGGTTCTTGACTTAATCGAGTCTCAAGTTGTGACGTTGAAGACGCCTGAAGAGATGTATGACTTGATTGGGCTGATTGGAACCCCTGGCCGCTACGCCATCAGCAAGATCTACCGTGCAGTCGACGACGAGCCCGCAGCAGCCGCAAGCACCACCCGTTTGAGCTTGATAGCCGGTCGCTATGTCGGAAAGGATGATCCTGTGCTAGTTATTCGTTGCCAAGCTGGTTTTCCTGCTGTAGGGGAGGTGTTAAGTGCATTCGCCGTCCCACCCCTTGTTTCCGGCTGGATGAGAGGTAGCCACAGGGGGCCATTAATGCCTGTTTCCTTCCGCAAAGGCCAGAATGTGGTAAGTTTCTTCGACGGCCCGCCGAGGGTCATGGCTATGGGCTGGCAGGTTTCGAATGGACGATTGGTTGGCGTGGAGGGTATAGAGCCTGCTGACCTGTTTGAAGATCCGTTCTGGGAATATGCAAGACAAAAGGCCGCTGAGCTTGCTGTCTATTTAAGGACGATGGGTGAATTCGAACCAGCCCGGTTAAGCCATGAAGAGATGGAATATACAACGCTTCCGCAAATATTGGAGAAACTAAAACCAAGGTTCAGGCCAGTAGAGGAGAAACAGGTAACAGAGAAGTAACAGTCTGCTTAATCCCCTTTTTTATAATATATACAATTAACCATATAGAACTATATTTCAGGAATTTAGTCCAATTAAAATGGAAAAATGGGAGATTGGTGGTCGGGCATGATTATCTAAGAACATAAACTATGATGATCGCATAGCTTTTATCAACTTCAGCCTCTGCCTTTTCTGTTAATGGTAACCAGTGGGCTTACGCTATTAATGGAATTCATAATCGTTGAATTGTTAACGCGCAAAATGTACAGAACCTTTTGTACAGCGTTCGTCACTTTATTCTTCCCCTGCTTATTAGGAACTCTAATCGATCTTGATCTCACACCATAGCGGATTCCCAGTTTATCCAAGGCTACAGAAGCTAGCAGAGGATCACGAGTTCGTTTGTATTAGCGAATTCTACGTCATATCTTGTTTTCCAACCGTTAACCTGTGGACGTGTAAAGTATACTGTTCCCTCAGCGTCGAATAGACCAGCTAGGAATTCTGCAGGGAAGCTTAAAGCGATCGGTATAAGCAATGGAGGGTTTATCTTTGACACATATACTAGGCCTGAAAGTATTCTATTACATGTGCAGCACGCTAGTTGGTTATTATTTTTTTCTGTCCACGATTATCCACATCTTGATGTCTCTAAAGCTGAGGCGGCGTCTCTCTGCAAAAGCCTTAACAAAACTTTTGTCGACAGCTTCCAATCTAGCACGAATATGATCCATGTCCTTAAGAGAACTGCCATCGCCTATTAGAGCCCCTAAAATATAAGCGAGTTTAGCGTTAAAGAGAGGTAAACACTTGAATCGCTTCATAGGAGGTAAGCATTGTCTATTAAGCCAATTAGTTATTTTAACCTCATTGACTTCATAGCCTAATCAATGCCTTAGCCAAGCTTTAACGTACCAGTGGGGTCTATTACGTATTCTACGTGTTTCGTAGTACAGTATTATTTTCCTAATAGGATCGTGCGGCTTAACTTTACCTTGATTTGCGGCCTGAACAAAGCACCTAAGCTCATCTATAGTGTAAATGTTGATTATGCTTGATTCACTCTTCTTTAACTCAAGGGCTTCTATGAAGTGATTAAGTTCTTCCGGTCTAAGGTATTCCGTAAGCTTCAGGTCTCCGTAGAGTCTAGATATTCCATCATTAATACGACTTGGAAGATATCGTTGAAACTCCTTAAGTATTAGCCCACGATTCTTCAACAGCAACTTTATGTTAATATGTTCTTCGTTCGTGTGATATCTTACGATATCTTCAGGTTTGATGCGGGTGTCCCTGTATTGTCTAATACGTTCCGCGATAATTTTCGCGTTTTCCCAGTCTAGTCTCCTTTTGTAGGAGTATGCTCTTCCAAGTATTCGGGCCTCGATATAGGTTAGAAGTTTTTGCTCATCTACTTCTTCTATTCTTGGAGGCTATCCCGGGGATTTTTATCGGCGGGAGGTGCATTGCCCAAACGCCAGACCCGAAGGGGAGGGACGGGCTCTCCTCCCGCCTTGCAACTCCCCCTCGGGGCTAGGGTCTAAGCTTGACTTCGTTCTTCACTAAGAATCTATAGATTGGCATGGGAGATGCGTCTATGCCGTGTTTGTCTACTAGCCAGGGGCGTATTTGATATATTCACTTCTTCTCTTTTAGATAAAGCCTTAGTATCTCGTTAGAATACGCTGCTAATCTAGTTTGATGGTTGGCTTTCTTTCCGCGTTCAACCTTGCCAGTCATCTTCCTTGCCTCCTTTTCGATAGTATTCAACGGGGTTTCTTATCTTCGGGCATACTGCGCCGTTTTCTACGCATAGTCCTAGTGTCCTCATTTTATCGCATGATGGCGGCAGGTATCTTGTCCCTGAGCCTCTAAGTCCAGCTATGTGCTCAATTTGATACCTAGCTATCCTTTCGTCGAAGTCAGCCCTTGCTTTAAAGATCTCCAGAACCTCGTTTACGCCGTAGCCCTTTCGAGGTAGATAAGCCGCTAGGCTGAAGCTCTCCATATGCGTGGCGTCTGACAACCTCGCTGCTATCGCCTTCATGTAAGGAGGCCACTCCTCAGCGGTTGCAGGAATGACTACTGTCCTAGCCCTTCTATCCATAAGCTTCTGCTTTAGCTTTTGGGATACTGCTAGAAGCTCCTCAGGAATTATTATCTCTCTAGGCGTTATCTCGTTAAGACTCTCAAGGAACTTGTGATATATTGCTTGTCTGAGTAGCCTTATAGCCCTAGCCTTGCCGAGATAGACATATCCTCTCTCAATTCTCTGGTCTGCGAGAGACCATGACGGCTCGCTTAGCAGCTCCCAAGCAGACTTGAGGTATTCAATCCACCTGACCTTATAGTCTCCATCCCCCTTCTATCCTCAGCGGCGACCGCCTAACCAACTCTAATAGCATATCCTCGTCCTCCACGTGTAGTAGCTTCTCACATCTAACGGCTTCCGCGAGATTCCACCTACGCTTAAACCAGCTATCGCCTAATTAAGCAAAACCCACCTTAACAATAGGAAACTAAGTAAATCGACTAGATTGACCACGTTCTTATTTAAGCCAGACTTTCGTTAAAATAAGAATTGAAGATTTTATGACCATAAGGAAGTTGCAGGTTAAATAGTCATTAGTTTCAGATTTGATATTTGTGTAATATCTTCAAAGTCCTTGTCGTTTGTTAATAGTTCTTCATTTCTGTTTATGCATATTGCTGCTACCAGTAGGTCTGAGAAAGGCTTTGGTTTTCCTATTTTCATAAGCGTTAGCTGTAGTTTATAAGCTAGTTCATAATCTTCTGGAATATGATAAACAGTTCTTCCTGTGAACTTTTTATAACTGAGGATTTGAGGGAATTCTACAATTGATACAACAGTTATATCCTCCGCTATTTCATTCCGCTTTCTAACGAAGTCCACTAGCATACTGGTATCTAGTATTGTCAATCAATTATCCTCTTCTTCTCCTTTTCCCTTATACTACTAACGTGATCATTAACATCTATTTCTTCTTTAAGCTCACTGATGCCGAATTTATTACGTAGATGCTCTACAGGGACATAGGAGAATGTGTATGCTATCTCCTTTACCCTCTTCCTAACCATCTCCTCATCAACCCAATCTGGGACCTCAACCCAAACTCTCTTCATATCTATGAAACTAAACACTTAGCAGCTATTTGAATATCCTCACCTAGATAGTTTCGCATCATATTAGCCAAGAGGTGTTAGAACATTAATTAAATAGATAACAATACTCCTGTTTTATTAGTTAGAGCACAGGCTGGTTTCCAGCGGTTGGGGGTATACTACTCTGCCGCAGATATTGAAGAAGTTGAAGCCGCTATTCAAACCGCTGGAGAAAGTAGGGTTAAGGCTGAGAAATACTTGTTTATTCTATTCAGGTTTTTTGTTAACGAATAAGCTTGCATATGCATGGGGACAGGTACGCGTCTTCTCGCTAGTATATCCTTCCATCACGTATTTTATCTCTGCCCATCCCTCGGGCTTTCCCCAGGAGGCTATGAGCACAGACCGCATCTCAAGCTGATATGAAGCGGCTTAAATATATCACCTTCCCCATCGATATATAAGATAGCAGAGATCTAGGCGGGTTTAGCCTGTTAGGCCATTGTAGAATGCTCTCACATTGTTTGTAATTGTTCTAATCCTCTTCGGCTAGAGTCTCGTTCTTCGCATAGAAATCACTGTATCGCCGTTATCTGGCTTTGAGCAGCCTAGGTTTGGGAGTTATCTCAAGATATGGTAGGGGTAGGCCTACAACATATATTTAGCAAGCTTTACCAACAGATGTGGAAGTATGCTTAGGCTTGGGTACTGGGCTGCGCAGGAGCAATACGACCCTGAGCGGCTGCTTTCCTTTGCAGTTCATGCTGAGGCTGTGGGTTTTGACATCATAGTTACCAGCGACCATTTCCATCCGTGGAGTGATACTGGCGGTCAGTCTGGTTTTCCTTGGGTATGGCTAGTGGCTGTTGCTGAGAAGACTAAGAAGGTTGAGGTCGGCACCGCCGTAACTACTCCGCTCTTTCGCTACCACCCAGCCATAGTCGCCCAAGCATTCGCCACGCTGGATTATCTCTATCCTGGTAGGATATTCATAACCGTCGGAACAGGCCACGCTATGAATGAAACGCCCCTGGGCTATAAGTGGCCAGGTTTTAAGGAGAAGGTTGAACGCCTCCGCGAGGCTGTGGAGATTATCCAGCTTCTTTGGAAGGGTGATTTCGTTGATTATGAGGGGAAGTACTACCAGCTCAAGACGGCTAAGCTATACACGAAGCCTAAGACGAAGATACCGATGTATGTGGCAACGTCTAACGCTAGGGTTGCTGAGATGGCTGGCGAGCTTTGTGATGGTATCTTAACGAATCCGCGTGGTCTTGAGAGGTTTCTGGAAATAATAGATGCGATGGAGCGGGGTGCGCGCAGGGCTGGGAGAGACCCCGCGCGGCTAAGCAAGGCTATGGAGTTTAAGGTCTCGTATGACGTTGATTATGATAGGGCTTATAGGTCTGCTCTCTTCTGGGCGCCTACAGCTATTCCGCGCGATAAGCGCGAGCATGTCTCAGACCCGAGGCAGCTTGAAGCTCTTGTCGGCGAGAACGAGAGGCGGAAGATAAAGGAAACCTGGCTCATAACAACCGATTCTGACGACATATACAAGGCTCTGGCGAACTTCCTCAAGATGGGTTTTGACAGGGTTTATATCCACAGCGCAAGCCCTAACGAGGAGAAGTTTCTAAACTTGTTGGGCCGTGAGATACTGCCGTGGGCTCGCGAGTTCTTCGCTGAGAAGGTGGAGCCCCGAATGCGCTACAGGCCCCTGCGTATGCGTGTTGAGTAGAAGGGGATGTAGTGTCAGGATGTTACTGATTGGTGCCATCTGATAATGTACTCTGGTAGCCTGAAGCCTGCCTGCTCCAGCCGCTCAACTAGGAATATAGGCAGCGGACTCAGGGCGAATGCCGCCTGCATATAGAATCTGCTCGGCCTCCCAGGCTCCTTCTTCGTAGGTATCGCAAGAACTATATCAGCCATCGAGGCTATCGTGCTGTCTGGGTTTCCGACTACCGCCGCTATAACGCCGCCTAGTCGTTTGAAGTTCTTACACCACGCGGCGACTATCTCGGTCTCTCCGCTGTTGGATATTACTATGAGGAGGTCTCCAGGCCTGGGTGCTGGCGTGCTTGTCTCGCGTGCTACGAAAACTTGGTCTCCTATGGCGCGTTTGATGTGTCCTATCCTGACGGCGGTCATCCTAGCTACCTCATGGCTACTTCCGAGGCCTGCGAAGAAGCAGAGGTGTCGCGCCTCAAGTCTGTCTGTAACGAACTTGTAGAAGTCTGAGGTCATGCTGCTCTCTATGAACGCGGCGGCCTCGCGTAGGGTTTCAAGCGCATACTCATATGCTTTGCGGGGGAGCGCCTCGTCATAAAGCGCCTCAGCTATCCCGTGGAAGAGAAAACCACTACCAAGGACGAAGGTATCCTCAAGTATCCCCACATCCCTAAACTCACGCGCCTCATCAGGCTCTTCATCAGCCTCACGCCCCTTCAGCAGAAGCGTGTTACCATACTTACTAGCCAGCCGCGCAATAGGTGAGTCAAGGTCAGACGTAACTAAGTCAATACGATAGTCGCGGTGGTTTCCCGTCTTCGCTATATAGACGGCTAAGTTCTGTGCGTCAAGTAGTGGGCTCATAGACCTTCCTGAGCCTGAGTTGATTAGCAGGCAGACCTGGCCGAAGCGTTGCTTCAGTATTGGCGCCGCCTCGCCGACCTCTCTGCCAGGAAATCCAATATCGCCTCTATCCACCACGAGCTTGCCGCGCTGCATCTTGGCCAGCTCGCTACAAGCGATGCTCAACGCGCCCTTAGACCTGCCTTCACCAGAGGGTATTAGAACACCAGCCGACTGTATATCATGGTAAAGCCGCTCAAGCTGCTCAAGGTCAACAGAGCTCAGGTTGCTGTATATCCTGTTGACATAGCCGAGGCTGGAAATCACCTGCTCCATGCCCAACAACCAGCGTTGAAAATCTCCTAAACGCAGGCTATAAGGCTGATAATGGCCGTCAAATATATAGTAAGACATAGAGAAGATACTACTGGTGGCGGCGGGAAGGGCCGGGGTGCTAGCCCTACCCTGTCACCTGAAACGGGCTACATGCAGGGGCCAGATAACCTGTGGGGCGCTTAGGCAGCCGCGCTGGCTGCCAGCCTTTAGGCCATGAAGACGCGCCGAGGTGGGGCGCCGTAGGCGGGCAAGGCATCCGTAGGGATGCCCCAAACCGCCGAACACGCCGAACTGTGTTAGGCCCGGGAGGGAGCGGCACTAAGGCGTGGCGGTGCAGCCTCCTCATAAGCGCGTCCGAGCCACAGGGCTGGATAAACCAGCGCGGTGTCGCCTCTGCCACCCACGGGGGCCGCCGCCACCTTATAATAACCAAGACCCAAAAAATAATAGAAGGATGTTTATGCTGTTTTTCTCTTCCAAGTTATCACGTATCCGAGGCCGCCTAGTAGTAGGCCTATCATGAGAAGCGCTAGGAATACTGTTATTGGTGGTATTAGTGGGGCTAGTAGCTCGTGTGCCTGTGCGGCTGTCCAGCCTTTCCCGCCTACCTCCACTGGGAGCATGTTGCCGCCAGCTACGTATCCGCCGTATATCATAAGCCAGGTGGCGCCCAGTGCGCCTACATTCATGAAGATTAGGTGTATCCACGCGAGGGCTGAAGCCACGCCCCTATACTGCTTGCCTAGTGTTACCTCAAGATGATGGTAGAAAAGAGCTGTAACAGCCACCCCGACCACGCCAACTATGATATAGCTTAGGTAGCCTACCGTAAACCACTGGCCAGCTCCGCCGCTGGCTATGACCCGCGAGAACGCCGGCTTCAGCCAGCCGAAGGTCTGGCCGCCGACGAAATAAGAAGTGAGTAGCGTGGCGAGAAGACCTTGTGTGATTGCCGCGACTATGAAGCGCGAAGACCACTTACTTTCCAGTTTTACTTCTGTTGTATTCATCATAATTTAAGGGGCTGTCTTCATGTTAAAAAAGCTTCTGTATTTATAATAAATACTTCCTTCATGAAAACATAATTATTCAGCTCTTTTATTGCCACGCGGCCCATGCTAGGAAGCCTACAGCTAGGAGTCCTGCTAGGCTTATGAGCATGGCGGGTGTTCCGACCTCTGGGCCGAAGCGTGTCGCTAGCTGCGTGAAGCTGGCTAGGGCTATCAGGCTCTGGGCTAGTATGAGAAATGCGAAGAGCACATGGCCTAGCGTTATGCGCGAAACACCGAAGCGCAGCGCCCTGAGATATAGGTAGAGAATTAGCACTGTGAGTATCGCCGAAATACCTGCCATTGTTATTGCGCTCATCCAGATTACTCTGACCACCTTTCCACACCACCACACCTATCGGGCCGCTTCCAATCTTAGCTCAAACCTCATCAAAAATATCCTTATTGTCCTCAAGTATCTGCGAGGGAAAATAAACCACGTTATACCTTAGTCCCTCTGCTGTTATAAGCCCGTGGGCGGCTAGAATCTCTATGTGGTGTTTTATCGTTTTGTAGTCCATGCCAAGACGCTCCGCCAATTGGTTTATATTGGCAGGTTCTTTCATCAGCTCCCTTACCAGCCTAGCCCTAGTAGAGCCTCCGCGGGAAGCTATTAAGAGATACCAGAAAAGATTGCGGAGCGCCCTCTCAGCCAACTTCGCAACGTCATTAGAGTTATTTCAGCGTATTTGACTCTTTCACCAAAATAAAGGAAGTGATTTATTGCGCATCACCAGCTCGTTGCTACATCCCAGAAATCTTAAACTTCACTAGAACGACCTTATCGTCCAGCTTGACGGGCCCGTCTGGTCCTGGAAAGTCGTAAACGCCGTCGCCGTTGTCGTAGTGCAGCATCGCTATAAGCTCCTCCTGTCCCTCATAGCCCTCAACACGTATAGGTACGCGTATATTCTGCCCCACCAGCAAGCCAGAGTTCCCAATCACAGGCCCAGGCTTGCCCTCCTCTGTAACTAGGTGTATAGCCACAAAGCCTGGCTTGTCTAAGAACAGGCCATCTATGATTACTAAGCCGTTCTTAATCTCCTGGTCGCTCACAGCTATGCTGGGCATTTCGTTGGTTATTTTGAAGAGCGTTTGGACTATGGCGTTGTTCTTAACGACTGGCTTGTCGGGGCCTGGGAACGAATACATTCCATCCCCATCGTCATAATGTAGCATGGCGTAGAGCTCTCCTCTCCCCTGATAGTTCTGGAGGCTTATCCTAACATCTTGATGGACTCCCTCTTGTAGTAGTTCTGAACGGCCGCTAACCATGCCTGGCTTGCCTTCAAGGGTTACGATGTGTATGACCACGTAGCCTGGCTTGTCCAGATATACGGTCTTAACGGTTATCGTATCATTTTCTACCGCCTGATTTGGAACTACCACGCTGGGTATCGTCTCCATCATCGTAGGCTCTTCCATCATGGTTACTGTTGTGGTCATCATAGCTTCAACGGTCGTTGTAACCTCGCGTGTAACCGTCTCTGTTACGGGCTGGAGAGCTGTGGAACCCGCACCGTATCCCGCTAGAACACCAACAACAAGCGCAACTATTATCGCGGCTATGGCTATGGATGTTGATAATCCCCTAATAGACCACATACCGGCATAACGATATTGAGGTAATTTAGCAGATTCTCCAAATAGGCCCCTAATAATTCCCAGATTACTACCCAAAGTATTCTAATTCCAGCACATCAAACACTGTGCGAGCTGGTTTGACTGGCCCAGCTTTCGGAAAGCTCTTACTTGAAGGCGCATACGTAAAAATTAGGCGCAACACCAGTGTTGAGACCTTGGAGGATGCGGAGGTGTATATCCATGTTAAAGGCTATGCGCTCGCCCGCGTTACGCATCTTGACATAGAGCACGGGGCTCTTAACGGCCTTATAGCTGGTAAGGGAGGGTTCTTCACGGTTAAGGGAGTAGATGGCGGCGGTGTATTGATAATCCTTGATAAAAACCTCAGAGTTGAGGTCAGACATCCATTACTTATAAAGGTCATCACACCTGGCATGATTACGCGGACATGGGTAGGCCAGAAACAAGATGGGATATACGTGGGGTTTAGAAGGGAGCAGGTGAGGGCTCTGGAAGAGATAGCGCGCCAGGTATATGGGATAGAGCCAGCATGATAGTAAAACGGGAAAAGGGTTTATAGAGTGTCTGATGTATATCCTGGTTGTCTGCCTTGTCGCTACATGGCGATGAGCAGGTCTATCTAGTCCTTGACTGCTGGAGGCGTGTCTTCTCTCTAAGAACCTTAGGAGGAGGTGTGCGGCGCTACTTCTTAATCTTCAGCGAGAGGCGCCTGATAGAGCTGGAGACAAGCCACGTAGCTAACGTCCTCCCCTCAGAATCATCTCTCGCCAGATATATGGGAAGCACCTACAACGACCCCTATCGTACCTCTTCTGGGGAGCAGTAGAGATAATCATCCAAGAAACGCTGAACACCCGCGAGAAAGCGGAGCAACATGACGCATTAATAGCATCTCTCAGCCAACAGAAGCTATCATATATCCTAACATTCATCAAGAACACGCTAAAGAATAAGCTCAAAATCCATAAGATTGAAGAGAGGATAACAGCATACTACTATGAGGTTGAATCTCCTAAAGTAAAGGTCTCTGGCTCTACTGTGGAGTTGGAGATGCGTATAAGAGGTAAAAACATAAAATATTACGCGCCTTTTAGCTCGCGGGAGAGAGCCGCCGAAGCAGCCCAAAAACTCAAGACGATTCTCAACAGAAGCTAAGTGAGCTGTGGGAAGACCTCCATAAGGTTAAATCCCACTTAGCAACCTCACCAGCCAGGTAGGTAAACGAGCGAGCTGGGGTTCCCTAGCCCGGTATGGGGGTGGCCTGCTAAGCCACTGGCCCAAAAGGCCGCGCGGGTTCAAATCCCGCCCCCAGCGTCTTCAGCATTCACATATTAGTAAGTAGAGTGTATGCAGCCCTGTACAGCCTGTTCATACCTCTGTAATTTTCGCGGATAATCTCCTGTTGCTGCTTTATGTATGGTGTTTTCTTTAACAGTTTTTGGATTGTTCTCGTGTATTGTTGGTATGCCTGTTTGGTGTATGGGTTCTCTTTTATTATCTGTGTTAGGAGTGTTGGTGATTCGTTGAGTAGTGTTGATGCTGCTAGGAGTAGTAGTTTTTGGGATGTGGTTTGTGGGATGTTTCTGTATGGTTGCCAGCATTTGAGGAGGGCGAGTAGTGAGAGGCGTGTGAGTGCCATTAAGTAAGCCATGGCGCGGTCGTGCTCCCGTATGTTCATCACAATCACACGAGCCCACGGAAAGAGGGAACGTAGAACCCGTTTCTCGCGCACTGCATCTCTAAGCGGCGTCAATACGATGGTTTTTTCCATCCGCTTCCCCGCGCCTGGACCAAAGAGTGGATGAAGCAGCAAGACAGTATTCCCCGTCTTCTTCAGTTGGGGCATGATTCGCGCGAGTGGGGCTTTAACCGAGGATAGCTCAACTACAATTGTTGAGCTACTTATTGTTTTTAAGACCTGTTTTATTGTGTTTGGTGTCTCGCTTATTGGGACGGCGATGATTACGGCATCAACGTCCTTTAAGGCGTTTTCTATGCTTTGGGTTGATGCGCATCCTATGCGTCGTGCAGCTCTTGTGGCGTTTTTCCTCTCCTTATCAAATAGCACTATCCTGTGGCCTTGCTTCTTTAGGTCTTGTGCGAACCAGCAGCCCATCGCGCCTGCTCCGATGATGGCTATCCTCAACCACCGCAGCACCTCTCTAGAGTATTTTCCTAACCACACTTAACTTATCTAAGTTATTCGGAGACCTTATCTCCATCCGATTAACAGCTTCTAAACATGCGCGAGAGTATTCTATACCTGCTGGTGGGCGCTGGCTCGTTTGTCCAAGCTGGCTCAGGGTGGTGGGATGTGTTCTCTCATAGGATTGAGTTTGTGGATTTTGACCCCTGGTGGAACCCCGCGCACACGGGGCTTTACGCTGGGGCGCTCCTGATACTCCTGGCTGTGCTACGCGCATCAAAGACTGGCACAAGCTATGCGTGGCTGCATGCAATCAAGGCGGCGGCTTTATTGCAGCTCGTAGCGGGAGGCCTAAATGAGGTTGTCCATAGAGTCCCCAGCTTGGAGGCGTATCTGGATTTTACGGTTCATTCACTATTCACTCTGGGGATGCTTATCATTGCACTCACGCTCTTTACTGGATTATCCATCCACTCCACGCTTGTAGGTAGGATGCATGGTGCCGTGATTGCTGCGCTCATACTCTCTGGGGGCTCCCTCTGGCTGGTCTCCTCTGGCTCGGTCATGTATCTATTCAGCAGCAACCCAGCGTTTGTACTCGCTCTCCTCGCTTTCATCTCCTCCACGATAACGATAACGGCGGTTAGCGCTGTTGGTGCTGCGGGAGTCTCATTCCTGGTTTGGCTTGCTTATGTAGCTGCCGTCTATGCGGTGTTTGTGGGCTACGCTGGGGAGCCGCCATATATACCACTCGGAGTAGCTTCTGTAATCGCCGCAGAAGCAGCAATCCGTGTAGCCGCGCGCAAGCATAGAGAGGTTTTAGGCATGTTTATTGGTGGTGCGCTGCTTGGAGCGGCGCTGCGCCTAACATACTACCCGCTAACGGAATATTATTACAGGCTCTACGGCGGTGGTGTGGATTTCCTCGCGGCAGGGTTATTGGGCGGTTTGGCTGGCAACATACTCATAATGGTCGGTGGGAAGATTCTCATAGAACGGGGAGTTTTACCATATCCACATGAAAGCGGGAGGAGAGCTATGTAAGCCCCTTCTCATCCAGATACTCCTTCACACGCCTGATTCCCTCTGCTATATCCTCCTCAGAAGCGCCTAGTGAGATTCTAACGTATTGTGGATAATCTCCAAATGCTGTTCCAGGAGCTAGGCCGACGTTCTTGCTCTCAAGTAGGTTCATGGCGAATTCTGTTGTATCCAGTCCCTCTATGTTGAATCGCGGGAATACATACATGCCGCCCTCTGGCTTATGGTATGATGCTGGCAACTTCTCCAGCTCTCGCACTGCTACCTCCATCCTGCGGCGCATTATCTCCGCATAACGCCTAGCCTCGTCGGCTAGCTCTAGAGCCTTCATTCCAGCCAGCTGGACAAACTCTGGAACACAGGTTATTATGAGCGACATGACCTGAGCCATCCTTGAGACAACCTCAGCATCGGAGACTGCGAAGCCCATCCTGTAGCCAGTCATGCCCCAACTCTTGGAGAACGAGGATATGAGCACATACTTAACATCCCCCTCTTGCTGTAGTACTGAGACATGCTCACCGTTAAAGCTATAGTCTGCATATACCTCGTCGCTTATGACGTATATTCCATACTCGCGTGCTATGTCAACTAGCTTTTGGAATGCTTCGCGGCTTATCACCCTGCCCGTTGGGTTGTTGGGGTAGTTTAGTACTATTGCGCGGGTTGCTGGGGTTATCTTCTCCTCCACCTCCTCCGGCCTGGGCGTCCACGCGTCTTCCAGCCTGGTCTTTACACGCACAGGCCGCGCTCCTATGAACTCTGCGCACTGGGCATACATGGGCCATGAAGGGTCTATGATTATTATCTCATCACCCAGCGATGCGAGGCTCTTCATAGCCAGGTATACCGCGAACCTCCCGCCTGGTGAGACGACTATGTTCTCCGGGTTTACCCCTGCTCCGAAGCGCGTCTCTAGGTATTGGGATATTTTCTTCCTTAGCTGTGGAAGCCCTTTGGCGTCGCTGTAACGTGCATAGCCTTCGCGTATTGCTTGTATTGCTGCGTCGGCAACTTGTTGGGGAGCTCCCAAGTCTGGCTCGCCCACCTCTAGGCGGATGACCTTCCTACCCTGTCTCTCCAGCTCTTTAGCGCGGCGGAAAATATCAAAATGAGTTATCTGCTTCCCTTTCTTATGCTCCTGAACCTTGACGGACTCATTAAACATTAGCGTGGCTATCTTATTCACTAGGGCCTCGGATAGGTTGTTTGCCCGTGCCTCCTCAATCATGGCGCGTCTAAGCTCATGCTCTGCGCCACTCTGAACAATCTCTATACCAAGCTGCTTCTTCAGCTCGCCTACACGTCTGGCGAGTTCTGCTCTACGGGCTAGAAGCCTAATGACCTCAACTGACACGGACTTAAGCTCTTCGCGGAGCTTCTCCAGCTCTTCGCCGCTCATCTCCAGCAACGCTAAGACGCCTCCTCATAAGCGTTATCAGCTAATAAAAATGGTCAAGCATCCGCAACCTGATTGACACACCCCCCTAAAGCCGCTGGCGTTATACGACGTTGACGCCTAAGGTTTTTAAGTAGCGTGGGGCGTAGGTTGTGGATTAGGCGGGCAAGGAGGTGTTCATGCAATGCCGCAGATGGTCAGGATTAAGCTGACGAGCACAAAGCTGGAGAAGCTGGAGCAGGTATGCGCCGAGATTAAGGACATAGCGGAGAAGACAGGGACGCGCCTTTCGGGGCCAGTTCCACTACCAGTGAAGAGGCTCGTCCTGCCTGTGAGAAAATCACCATGCGGCGAGGGCACCAAGACCTGGCGAAAACACGAGATGCGGATACATAGACGGCTCATAGACCTGGGAATATCAGACCAACGCGTAATGCGCCAGATAATGCGCATCCAGATACCAGATGACGTAAGCGTAGAGATGACCGTAAGATGAAACACGTAACAAAAGAAAAGAATAAAGAATTTGATTATTAAATGCTTGGGAGATTTCTCTCATGCTTGTTCTGTTATCTCTTTGACGACGCCTGCAGCAACCGTCATGCCGCTGTCGCGTATGGCGAATCGTCCCAGGTCAGGTGATTTGCTGTACGGCTCAAGAGCTATCGGGTTGAGTGGCCGCAGCTTAACCACCGCAACATCACCAGTCTTGATGAATGATGGGTTCTTCTCAACGACCTGGCCAGTCCGCGGGTCCATCTTCTGCAATATCTCCACGAACTTTACCGCTGTCTGGGCTGTGTGTATGTGCATGACTGGCGTGTAGCCTACTGCTATCGCTGTTGGGTGGTATATCACGACTATCTGGGCTAGTATCTCCCTGGCAACTGGGCATGGGTTATCAGGATGGCATACAACCATCCCCCTGGCTAGCTGGCTCTTCTCAACACCCTTCAGGGCGAAGCCGATGTTATCGCCTGGCACGGCCTGGGGCAGAGGCGAGTGGTGCATCTCTATGCTCTTCACCTCAGCCTTCACGCCTGCGGGCTGTATGAGAACCACATCACCAGCCTTGAGGACGCCTGTCTCAACCCTCCCAACAGGCACGGTGCCAACGCCCTTGATTGAATAGACCGCCTGGATAGGTATCCTCAGCGGCTTATCAATCGGCTTAGGCGG
Source organism: Candidatus Pelearchaeum maunauluense (assembly GCA_030059675.1). Taxonomy (GTDB): domain Archaea; phylum Thermoproteota; class Nitrososphaeria_A; order Caldarchaeales; family Caldarchaeaceae; genus Pelearchaeum; species Pelearchaeum maunauluense. The sequence continues at coordinate 26,402 of JANVYQ010000011.1, forward strand.
CTCCTGCAGCTGGTCTAGAGCCTCCTGAACAGTAGGCCCATTATACCAGGGCATGTTCTGGCTCTTCTCCACCAGGTTGTCGCCGAGCCAGCCTGAAACAGGTATGAAGGGTATCTTGCTCACGTCGTAGCCGATGGTCTTAAGCAGGTCGCTCACACCCTGCTTAACCTCCTCATAACGCTCCTTGGACCAATTCACGGTCTGGTCGTCCATCTTGTTAACCAGCACCACCAGCTGCTTGATCCCCAGCAGGAACGCTAGATACGCGTGCTCGCGCGTCTGACCGCCTGGGGCTATGCCGACCTCAAACTCGCCCTTCTTGGTAGAGACCACCAGAATAGCCGCATCCGCCTGACTAGCGCCAGTAATCATGTTCTTGACAAAGTCGCGATGACCTGGTGCGTCGATAAGCGTGAAGAAGAACTTCTTGGTCTCAAACTTCTGGAAAGCCAGGTCTATGGTAAGACCGCGCTCACGCTCCTCCTTAATCCTGTCCAGAACCCAGGCGTACTTGAAGGTCTCCTTCCCCATCCTCTTGGCCTCCTCCTCGAACTGCGCCAGCGTACGCTCGTCAATGGCACCCAGCTTATACAGGAAGTGCCCCATCGTCGTGCTCTTCCCGTGATCTACATGGCCTATTACTACTAGGTTAAGGTGAGGCTTCCCCGACATGTTAGGAGTCGTTTCTTGATTCTCAAATATATACTTAATATTCTTGACGGTTACTATGCGGCTCAGATGGCTGTTTTGGCGGGATTTTGGGCTGCTTGGGTTGCTGATATATATTAGGGCTACATCGGTGGCTGTTTGGTGGTTATGCTTTTGGCGCAGGGTGCTTTGTCTGGTGTCCGCGTTATTGAGCTCGGTACTGCGATAGCTGCGCCTATGTGTGGTATGCTGCTGGGCGAGATGGGTGCTGAGGTCATCAAGATAGAGACGCCTGGCCGCGGTGATGATGCGCGCAACTGGGGGGACAAGGTGGGGGGCGAGAGCCTCTACTTCTTCCACTACAACAAGAACAAAAAGAGCTGCGCGCTCAACCTCAAGGATGAGCGCGGTAGAGAGGCCCTCAAACGACTAGTGGAGCGGAGCGATGTTCTTATTGAGAACTTCAGGCCAGGCGTGATGGATAGGCTCGGCCTCTCCTACGAGAAGCTCCGCGAAGTAAATCCACGCCTCATCTACTGCTCTGTCTCAGGCTTCGGCCAGTGGGGGCCGTATAGCCAGCTCGGAGGGTATGACGTCATTATACAGGGCATGAGCGGCCTTATGTCAATCACAGGCGAGCCTGAAGGCGAGCCCCTCCGCGTGGGTCTTCCAATAACAGATATACTCGCAGCACTTTACGCGGCCTACTCGGTAGCGCTCACCCTCTTCTGGCGCGAGAAGACTGGCGAGGGCCAGCGCATAGACATATCGCTCTTTGAAGCTGCGGTGGGGGCTATGGGGCAGTGGATAAGCATCTACTCAGGAACAGGCCGCGTGCCCAAGAGGTTTGGAAACAGGTATCCGCTAATCTCGCCCTACGAGCCCATAAGGACACGCGACGGCTACGTGATTGTCGCAATAGGGAATGAAGACCTCTGGAGACGTTTCTGCAAGCTGATTGGCCGCGAAGACCTGGTTTCAGACCCGCGCTTCGCAACCAACCAGGATAGGATAAAGCCTGAGAACAGGCGCGCTCTGCTGGAGATTCTCTACTCCGTGATGAGCGGCCGCGACTCGCGGGACTGGCTTAAGGAGCTTTGGAGGGAGGGAATACCCGCTGGCCCTATAAACAGCGTGGATAAGCTGCTGGAGGATGAGCATCTCCGCGAGAGGAGGATGTTCGTCAATCTCAACCATCCTACGATAGGAAATATAACAGCGGTGAATGTTGTTCCCAAGCTTAGCGCAGCAGGGGGTAGCGTTAGGGCTCCCTCGCCGCTTCTGGGGCAGCATACCCGCGAGGTCCTAAAACTAGCGGGCTACAGCGACGCTGAGATAGATGAGCTGGTAAAGGCGGGCGTGGCGCAGGAAGCTGGATAAAGGTTTTAACGTAAGGTCGGAGACGCTAGGCTTAAGAAGAGTCATGAAAAAGTGTTAAAAGGAGGGTTTTTGGCTTGGGCTGGGGCAAACAAACCAACCACAAGAGAACCCAACAAGAACCGGCGTTTAAGGATATGGCAGACGACGCTGAGAAGCTCATACTAGAGGCCGTCTCAATAACCAAGAGGTTTGGGAATGTAGTAGCCAACGATAAGGTTGATTTCAGGCTTAGGCGCGGTGAGATTCACGCCCTCTTGGGCGAGAACGGCGCTGGGAAGACCACGCTATGTAGTATATTGTATGGCATGTTAAAGCCCGATGAAGGCTGTATCAAGGTGGATGGGAGGGAAGTATCGTTCCGCTCACCGCGCGACGCGATGGCAGCTGGTATAGGAATGGTCCATCAAGAATTCATGCTAGTCCCCAACATGATGGTGGCTGAGAACATCGCATTAATGTTGGATAGCGGGAATAAATTCCTAGTAGACCTGGATGCTGTTGAGGAGAGGATTAACAGCGTGGCTAGGCAGTATGGGCTTAGCGTAAAGCCGCGCGCCCTAGTTTCACACCTCTCGGCAGGGGAGAAACAGCGGGTTGAGATACTAAAAGCCCTACTACGGGGGGCTGACGTGCTAATACTTGACGAGCCCACCTCCGTTTTAACACGAATAGAGACACGCGAGCTATTCAACTCACTGCGCCAAATGGCGAGTCAGGGCAAGTCAATAATCTTCGTAACGCATAAGATTGATGAGGCCATGGCGCTGGCTGACAGGGTTACGGTGCTTAGACAGGGTAAAGTTGTCGCCACAGTTGATACAAGCTCGGTTGATAGGCAGCAGCTTGCTAGGCTAATCGTGGGGCGTGAGGTCTTGCTCAACGTTTCCAGAACGCATACACAGGTTGGTGATGTGTTGCTTGATGTGCGCGATGTTACCGCTATGGGTGACCTGGGCGTCCCTGCTCTCAAGAATGTCTCGCTCCAGGTTAGGGCTGGAGAGATACTGGGCATAGCTGGTGTTGCTGGTAATGGTCAGCGCGAGCTCGTGGAGGTAATCACAGGTCTCCGCCGCGTTGTTTCGGGAAAAATAATAATCGCTGGCAAGGATGTGACAAACCTAGACCCAAATAAGATAAGAAGCCTAGGAGTAGCGCATATACCAGAGGAGCAGAAGACTGGCCTAATTTTTGACTTCACCCTCTCTGACAACCTCGCCATGCTGCCTCACTTGGCTGAGCGTTTCAAGAAGGGCATACTGCTTGATGGGCGGCTAGTTAGGAGTAAGATGAACGACCTCATGCGTATGTATGAGATTAAGGCCAGCTCGCCTGATGTTAAGGCCTGGACACTCTCAGGCGGAAATAAGCAGAAAGCAATCTTGGCGCGCGAGCTTTGGTGGGGGCCTAAGCTGATAATAGCCAATAACCCCACTAAGGGGCTAGACCTGGCGGCTACGGACTATGTACGTAATGTTCTGCTGAGCGCGAAGAAGGAGGGTAAGGGAATACTTCTCATATCAAGCGAGTTGGATGAGGTTCTTGATATGAGCGATAGGATAGCCGTGATGCACGACGGGCGCGTGGTGGGCGTGTTTGACCACAGCCAGATAGACTTGGACGCGATAGCGAGCCTAATGCTATCTGGAAAGAGGGCAGCCTAGCCAGCGCGCCTATAAGGCTGCAACAACGCGGCAGGCGCTTGAGCCTTCCTCCCAAATATCGGTATGAGCGCGATAACCGTTATCCAGGGTAGCATGTTGAGGAAGTAGTACTTAATCCCAACGCCTACTGATTGCAGGCCAAGCTGGAGCGAGTCCACGTAGTTGAAGATTAGTATGGGTATGAGCGCTCTATAGGGGTTCCAGTTGCCGAAGTATATCATGGCCAGCGCTATGAATCCTCTCCCGAATGTTATGTTCAGAACGTAGCTGCTGAGGAATGCTGTAGTGAAGTAGGCTCCTCCAAGCCCAGCGAGCATGGAGCCTATCAGCACCGCTATCATCCTTGTTCTATAGACGTTTATGCCCATGGAGTCGGCTGCCCTAGGGTTCTCGCCAACCGCGCGTATTCTCATGCCTAGGTTTGTCCTCTTGAGGAAGAGCGCCACCGCGGGAACGAGGAGGAGCGATAGATAGACCAGGGGGTTATGGTTGAAGAGTATAGGCCCTATTATGGGTATGTCGCTCAGAACTGGAATGGGCATCACACCTATTGTATTGACTGTGGGCGACGCAACCTCTCTGAAGAAGATTCGGTATAGAACGTCTGAGAGCCCGAAGCCCGCGAGCCATATTCCTAAGCCGACGACTACTTGGTTCACGCCGCCGTATACTGTTAGTACTCCGAAGACCATGCCTATGAGCATTCCGACCAGCATGGCGCTTAGCGCGCCCATCCAGGGGTTTCCCGTGATGAAGGATACTACGAAGGCCGTGAAGGCGCCTAGTAGCATGATGCCCTCCACACCTAGGTTGAGGACGCCGCTCTTCTCAGTTATCAGCTCCCCCATACTAGCTATGAGTATGGTCGGCGCTATCCTCATCGTGATAGCTAGAGACGCTATGAAGAAATCCAACGTCAAGACCTCGTGAATGGCCATGAGATTACACGCTCCCTTCTAACCAGGTACTGCGATATTGTGAGGCTTACGAGCATTATCCCGATTATTGCGTAGACGAGTGGGAATGGGACTTGGACGGCTCGTTGCATTGCTTGCGCGCCTATCATTATGTAGCTGAAGAAGAATGAGGAGAAGAGTATCCCTATGGGGTGCGCAGCCCCCAGCATCGCCACAACTATAGCGATATACCCGAAGCCCGTCTCCGCATAGCCAGCGTCCATCCTATATAGAACCCCCATGACGTGAAGCCCTCCAGCAAGGCCTGCCAGCGCGCCCGCTATGAGGAGTGAGAGTACGGTTATCTTCGGTATGCTTATTCCAGCATAGCGCGCGGCCTCTGGGTTTTTGCCCACAGCCTTCACCGCTAGGCCGAAGTGCGTCCTCTCGGCCAAGATATACATAACCACCACAAGCGCAAGCGCTATGAAGACCGCGACGCTCAAGCGTGTTTCTGGTATTAGTAGTGGAAGCCTAAGCTCAGGCGGTATTACGTCGCTTATCAAATAGCCCGCGGAGAACCTGCCCCTGATGGGGCCGTCAAGCGCCCAGAAGAGCATCCCGACAGCAACCAGGTTGAGCAGTAGCGTTACTACTATCTCGTTGCTGCCGAACTTGGCCTTGAGTATGGCTGGAACCGCCACCCAGGCGACGCCGCCGAGAGCAGCTGACAAGAGCATGAGCACAATCATTATGGGCGGGGGTATTCCGTAGCCGCCCAAGGCCTTCCAGCCAATCATGCTCATAATGCTGCCGATTAGAAACTGTCCCTCCCCACCAACATTCCACAGGTTAGCACGCAGCGCGAAGCCTATGCCCAGCGAGATTATGAGCAGCGCGGTGAACCAGACGAATATCTCCCCTATGTTGTAAGCGTCTGAGAATGGATAAAAAATTAGGATGTTTAGGGCGAAGCCCACGTCAGCCCCAGTCGCGGCGACCACAACAAGCCCCGCGGCTAGCCCTATGAGGGCCGCGAGGACGTTGAAGACCGTTAGCCGCAGTATGCGCTGGGGCTGCATCGGCTCGCCTTCTTACAGACCCTCTATCCTAGCAGCGGTAGGCTTACACTTGTCCTGGTCTGGGTTGTCAAAGCAGCTGTAGTCAAAGGTTATCTTGACCGCCCCCTGTAGTATCTTATTGTATAGGTCCAGAATCTCCTGCCTAACGTCTTCTGGAATGTTCTTGCCTAGGCTTATCGTTACTATGCCCGCCGCCATCGTGGCTGTCAGGAGACCGTTCTTCCACGTTCCGCGTACATAGTCCATGAACGCGGCTGCGAGCGGTATATCCCATCGGAATACTATGGAGCCCATCAGCTTCTCTATCTCAGGCCTTATCTTCGGCAGGTCTGCATATACCGTAGAGGTCCAGAAGCCTTTCTCCAGCGATGCCTCCACTACGCCTACATCTATCCCGTCGCCGCTACTTGCTATGACGTCGGCGCCTTCTGCGAACATGGTCTCTGCCGCTTTCTTGGCTCCCGCCACGTCTGCCCATGAGAGCGCCATATAGGCCTCTCTAACCTCCGCATCTGGGTTGGCTAGCTTCACGCCCGCCTTGAACGCTTCATGCCCCTCCCAGATGGAAGGAACACGGCCACCGCCCACTATGCCGACCAGATTACTCTTAGTGAGCTTCCCAGCTATGTAGCCCATCAGGAAACCGCCCTCGCCGAGGGTCATCCAGATATTATAGACGTTCTCGGCAACCTGGGCACCTGGCTCAAACACACCAACCAGCGCTGGGTGGCAGTCAACGCAGATGAACATCGTATCAGGGAACTGGGGCGCAATCTTGTGGAACATCACCATATACTGTATCCCCTGGCCTATGATTATGTTATAGCCCCGCTTCGCATAGTCAACCGCATAGGGCTCCGCCTTAGTTCCGTCAAACAGGTTCCTCTCTACGGCTAGCTCAAAGCCGAGCTGCTCCTGCAGCCTCTTAACAGCATCGAATGCCGCTCGGTTCCACGAGTTGTCCTTCTCGTCTATCGGGAGTATTAGCAAGACCTTGAGTTCTGAGAATGGGGTCTTCCCAGCTACTGTCTTTGTCTCGGTAACCGTAACCGTGGCTCCCGCCGTCTGGGTTACTGTTGATACTACCGTCTCCGTGACTACCTGGGCTGGCCTGGCCCAGCCCCACGCAGCTATGCCTGCGAAAATTATCACAAGCGCCACTAGAACGGCCGTAGCCTGCGTTATTCCCGTAGCGTTTCTCCTATTCCGCAACATGATTCCTAATCCCTCGTCATTTGACAAAAAGCATTTACTTAAAACGCTTTCGGGGAATTTCCGTAAGTCTTTTCTTGTTATGGTGGCTGGGTTAATGTTGTATGTGAGTGAGAGGAAGATGGATAGGACTATTATTAGTGTGAGGAACGACGGGCCTATGTCGCGTATTCGTGTAGACGTGGGTTATTCTCCTTCTCATAACATCACACACTTAAACTCCCATAAGTGGAGAGAATTAAGCGTATGATGTGTTTGGCCTATCTTAATTTAATTGTTTTTATACTTTTTCAGGCCGCTATACTCGGCGTAGTCGCTACATTATCGGAATACGCTTCTAAAGGCTGGGTCTGCTATTGATAAGTCGGGTTTAACCTTAATTAGAGAGGACGGGCATAGGTGGGAGTGGTTCTTTGGGAACATATTATGGCGGTAGGGTTTACGTGGTTGACCACCCCTATGCGCATATGGTTTTGACGCGGATACGCGACAGGGGGACTGGGCAGATAGAGTTTCGGAAGGGCTTGGTAAAGCTGGGTAGGCTGCTGGGCTTTGAGATTGTTAGGACGTTCAACAAGGTGGAGAAGACGGTTATAACCCCCTTGGGGAAGGAGGCGCGCGGCGTAGAGATACCCGACATAGATAACGTTATACTCATAACGGTTCTACGCGCGGCTATGCCTTTGACCGAGGGGCTTCTGAAGGTCTTCCCGAACGCTAAGCAGGGTGTGGTGAGCGCGCGGCGTGTTGAGGAGACGTATAAGGGAGGGCTGGAGTTTGAGATAGAGCTGAACTATGTCAAGATACCAGAGTTCCACGGGCACGAGGTCGTGATTGTAGCAGACCCTATGCTAGCTACAGGCTCCACGATGACTAGGATACTTGAGGAGGTGCGTAAGCGCGGTAGGCCTAAGAGGATTGTCTTCGCCACGATTATCTCCACAAAGCCAGCTATTGAGCGCCTCCTGGCTGCGGATGAGCGGGCTGAGATATTCACCGTAGCTATAGATGAGGGGCTTAATGACAGGGGCTTCATTGTGCCTGGGCTTGGCGATGCTGGGGATAGGGCGTTCGGCTAGCGTGAGGCCTCTGCCACGACGCCGCCGACGGCGCGTAGTAGCTCGCTGACCCTAATCCTGAGGAGCGTGTCCTCCGAGCCGCCTGATGCGAAGACCTCCTCAAAACGTAGAACCGACTTATCCACGAATGTCCTTACCTGCTCCGCGTGGCCGAAGGGTGGGACGCCTCCAACGGGGTAGCCTAGACGCGCAAGCACCTCGTCAGGCTTTGCCAGGCTGAGCTTCTCCCCAACTATTGCTGAAGCCTTGGCCAAATCAACGCGCTTATCCCCAGAGAGGATGAAGATGTAGAGCCCTTGCTCCCCCTTGAGCACTATGCTCTTCGCTATCTGGGCGACGTCGCATCCAACAGCCTGAGCTGCCGAGGCTGAGGTCTTGGCTGCGCTGGGGCTTAACGTGATTATCTCCCCAGAAACGCCCCGCTCTCTCATGAACCCAGCTACCTGCTCTGGACCGCGCAAGGCTGGGAAACGTTGTCTATTGTTGAATTAAGGTTTTAGGCGTTGGAGGCCTTGATGGATGGTGCTTATGGAGTTCTTCGCCACGACTGTGGCTGGGCTTGAAGACATAGCTGCGCGGGAGGTGGAGGAGCTTACGGGTGTTAAGGCCTGTCCAGACGTGGGTAAGGTGCTCTTCAGCTCAGGCATACGCGAGGCAGCCACACTAAACTACGCGGCAAAAACGCTGCACAAGATATTCCTACTCCTAAAGCGATGCGAGGTGGAGACGCTGGATGATATTGAGCGCGCCGCCCGCGAGGTGGATTATAGCCAGCTCATAAGCCCAGAACAGTCTTTTGCCGTACGCGCAGAGAGGCACGGAGAGCATCCATTCATAAGCCCGCAGATAGCAGCGAGAGTAGGCCACGCTGTCATAGAATCGTACAAGGCGTCAAGGGGTGTTAGGCTGCGGGTAAACCTGAACGAGCCAGATGCGGAGATATACGCGCTTGTTCGCGGCAGGGAACTCTTCCTGGGGCTTAATACTACTGGTAGCTCGCTCCACCGCCGCTATTATCGCGCATGGCATCACCGCGCGGCAATACTCCCCACCATAGCGAGCGCGATGATAGAGTTGAGCGGCTGGCGTAGGGAGCAGGTGTTCTTAGACCCATTCTGCGGTGGTGCCACAATTCCGATAGAAGCTGCTCTAAGAGCGCTTAGAATAGCGCCAGGCCTGAGAACCGAGCAAACGATGAAGAGGCTCATAATATTCGACGAACATCTACTTATGGAGATAGCTCAAAAACTGGCGCAGAATGAAGAAAAACCAGGCGAGGCTGTCCTCTCAATATATGCTGCTGACGCCTCATCCAAGGCTCTTGAGGGCGCTGACACCAACATTAGGAGGGCTGGGCTGGAGGGTGTGATTAAAGTAAGGCTGGGAGACGCCAGATACATAAGCAAATGGCTTGATACCCAGCCTGATGTGGTGGTCACGAACCCGCCCTTCGGTGTGCGCCTAGGTCTGAGCAACCCAGAGCTATTCTATGTAGAGACGTTCAAGGCGCTTGCTGGGATTAGAGTATCCAAGATAACATTGCTGACCAACAAGCTTACAGTGATTAGGCGTAGCCTGGAGTCGGCTGGATGGAGCATAGTTAATCAGAGAAATATAATCTATGGAACGCTTACAGCAGCCATATTCACGGCTGAGAGGTGAGTCTAGGAATAGTAGTATAAGGGGAAAAATTTGTTTAGGGGGGTTGTTTAGCTGCGGTTGCTCCTATACTCGGAGAATACCCGCGACTTGAGTGATTCCAGCGTTAACTCAGTCCAGAAAAGCCCCTCACGCCCCGTTATGTGTAGGCAGCTATCGCTGTTAATCTTGCCCGTAGAGTCTGAAAGTATTACAACAGCCCTCCCCTCATTCTTGATTAGCAGGAAATTAACTGGGACAGCGGTTAGCGAGATATCACAGGTGGTTACAAGCTCCTGCGTCTTCTCCTCAATTTCCTCAACGTAGGGTAGTATTACCTCCACCTGCTCAAGCCTATTAAGCGTGCCTGACTCTTCCGCCTCTTTAAGCACCAGTTTGGCCACATCAGTATTAGGAGCTGCCATCTTCAGCTCCTTCTGCGCCGATTTGGCCACATCCAAGCTCATTCTATACCCTATACTCAGCCCAGTCTCCACCTGCGCGTTCCTAATCTCACCCAGAAGCATAAGCGAAGCTAGGGGGAGAACATCTACGTTATGCATGTTGAGATACTCGCTCAGACGCGCGAGCGATTCTATAGAGTCTACATACTTCACCAATATGAAGCCCACTTCAGTGAGCTTGAGACGCGAAGGCCCAAGCCTACAGACTAGCCCAGCCTTCTCAAGACGAATAACATGGCGGGAAATCTCCTGTATTGAGACCCCGCATATATCAGCTAGCTCGCGGAGCCTTATTCCTCTATTCGCGGCGCTACTTTCAAGAATCAGCGGAGAAGCCTCCTACGCAGAGGCATACTAACAGAAGATAGTAAACCTTATAGCCTTATTCTCAACATTATCAGAATCATGCTCCTCCGCTACAAACTGCCGCTCCCGCGTATTCGATTTTGTAGCGTAAGTTATGCCAGTGGATTAAATGATAAATGCGAGAGATAATTAAGTATTTCCCGCATTACTACAGAGATAATTGCGGAATATATAAGACAAAAACTCATCAAATCATTCAAAAACTTCAAACTTGATCCAATTTTGCAGTTGAAAAACCACAACTGCGTATATATTTTGAATGATTAACATACTCTTTCGTTGGTATCAAATAAACGTTGTTCAAAAAGCGGGCGCGATGCTTGTTATCGCTGTAGAATTGACAGAATACGCTGGACTTAGACGGCTAGAACTCGGCTGCCCTGATAAACCCCTATTTTCATTTGAAGCTGAGATGGGCGACTTAGTGGAGTCAGAGTTTATGAACGGTGGTCTCGTGCTGAAATTTAAAAAGGGTATGGTGATGGTAGACCTACGGCTTGATGAGCTGTGCGACCTAGTGGAAGACTAAGAAGCGTCTATAGGGAGTTTTCCCAGCAGGAATGGCTTTATCACGGCATCCCAGGGTGTAAGTATCATGTTAGTATTCTCAACAAAGAGGCATCCTGCTGGACTTCTATAAATCTCCCTCCATGTCTCCGAAACATCCATACCTATCTCAGCTACACCAGCCTCAACCATGGGTAGCTCCTCTACAGGCATGGAGAAGAACTTCTCAGGCGAGTCGCGCATGGCTGCCAGGCTCTCGCTACTAAACGTATATTGTATAACCCCCATATCATTTATTACCCGCTTCTCGCCGCCATCCTCGAATATAACGCGCCTAACTCCCCGTGTGAGCATTAGGTCAATAACATCCAGCAGCGTAGAGTCCCTAGAGACCTGAATAACCGCCCTAGAAGCCACCTCGCCAGTCTTTACGCCTGTATCAATAAGCTGCGAGTACGCGTACCTAACTATATCGCGTAGAGAAATTATGCCGACGAGGGAATCCTCCTGAAGTAGGCACACATTCCCGAACTTTGTATAGAACATATAGTTGAGTATGTTGCTTACCGTTAGGTCGTAGAGCGGGAGAGCCACATCGCGGCGTAAAACCAAGCCAGGGCTATTCTTGGGAGTGCAGCGCAGAAGCGACGCCACGCCCTCCTGTCTAATTCTCCTTAGAAACTTAATAATCTCATAAGACGTAACTACACCAGCGAAACACCTTCTCCAGCTACTGGTATGCAGTCAACGCCCTTAAACGCCATGAGCATACCAGACATTATTATAGGGTCGTTCTCTGTTATCCGCGTATTGTCAGGCCTGAAAATCCAAGGAAACAACTGCAAAATCTGTATGGGCTCCACACCAGTAGGGTGAGAATCTCTAGACAAGGCCATATCTATATTAACGGGGCCTCCAGCAGGCCGCTCCAAGGGTATGAAGTAGGTCATGGCTCCACTTTACGCCTAAAGAATTTTAAACATCGTTCAACGATTATTGCTAAGATTCAAGCACAGATGTTAATGTTTTCGGACAGACGCAAAACTACACAGCTAGAGACAATACTCCTTTTAAATATTCTCAAACCCCAAACCATCAAAGTGGAAAGAAAATGATGCCAAAAAACACCGAAAATAACGTTGTTTTTGTTGGGAAAATCAGGAATAATGTGGGGTGGTGGGTGAGGTATGGGTGAGTCTAATGGTGTTATATTCGAGTCTGTTATGCTAGCAGCGCTAGGCCCCTGGGACTTTGACCCATTCCATTTTGACTGGCGCATGGCTACGATACCCGTGAATTGGCAGGGAATATACATAGTCAGGGGAGTGACGTACTTGGTTAAGTTCTCCTCCATAGATTAGATGGATAGCTCCAACTGTGATGCGGGGACTATACTTAGGCTAAGGCTGAAGAAGACTAGGCGCGCCCTCTTCCTGTTATCTCCCAGCGAGACTGCAGCGCAGCTCCGCAACGTCGTGGGGACTATGATGAAGGAGCGGCTGGGTATAGAGGAGGTTGACCTAAAGATACTCGCCCTCCTAAACTCTGGTGTTAGGGATGAAGCCAGCCTAAAGGCGGCGCTGGGCGAGGAGATAATGCAGAGGATAAACCAGATGAGGGAAGCAGGACTGCTGGACAGCTCCCTAAAGCCCACCCAAGCGCTAGCCAGGAAGCTCGCCGAAACAATAGCTGGAGAGACAGGCAGCTGGACGAAGGCCTAAAAAGCCCTCTTCCCCCAAAATTATAAAGCCTGCGCCGCTTACGTTTATTACATCCTATTCCAGCGGAATTCGCCAAGGGCCCATAGCTCAGTCAGGTAGAGCGGCCGGCTCTTAACCGGCAGGTCGAGAGCCTCTGAGGCGAGGGGGCCGATAGGGTTCAAATCCCTCTGGGCCCGTTGTGGCCTGGGGGCTTTGGGGTGCTACCCCCTGGGCCCATAATTTACCCAAAACAGTGGCTGGGTTAGATTTTTAACTAGCTGGGTTTATTAATGTTGGCATGAGTGGTAGCGGCTCTGTTGTTCTTAGGGTTGCTGAAGCTCATCCCCGCGACGTTGGTCGGGGAGTTGCTGTTGTTGATTCTAAGGTAGTTAATGAGATGGGTTGGCGTGCTGGTGATGTTATTGAGATTTCGGGAAAGAAGCGCTCTCACGCTCTCCTATGGCCAAGTAGGCGCGAAGATTATGGTAAAGGCCTCATAAGGATAGACAGCCACATACGTAATAACGTAGGAGCATCAATAGGTGATAAGGTTATAATAAGGAAGACTACCGCGAAGACCGCTGAGAAGATAACGCTGGCGCCCACAGAGCCGCTGAGAATAATCGGCGGTGAGGAATACCTAAGCCAGCTCCTTGAGGGGCGTGTGGTAACGCGCGGCGACACGGTAGCTATCAACATAATGGGCAGGAGGATAGACCTGGTAGTAACAGCAACCACACCAACAGCCGACGCTGTGATAGTAACAAGCGGCACGCAGATAGTCTTGAGTGAGGAAGCGCCCAAAGCTGTTCCAACGGCTATACCCCGTGTAAGCTACGAGGACATAGGCGGCCTACGTAACGAGATACAGAAGATACGCGAGATGATTGAGCTCCCGTTGAAGTATCCAGAGTTATTTGAACGGCTGGGCGTTGAGGCGCCCAAAGGCGTCCTCCTTTACGGGCCGCCTGGAACTGGTAAGACGCTCCTAGCCAAGGCTGTAGCCAACGAGACCAACGCCAACTTCTACTCCATAAGCGGCCCAGAGATAATGAGCAAATTCTATGGCGAGAGTGAGGAGAAGCTTCGCGAGATATTCAAGAAGGCTCAGGAGACGGCGCCGAGTATTATATTCATAGATGAGCTGGACTCAATAGCGCCGAAGCGTGAGGAAGTTACTGGTGAGGTTGAGAAGCGTGTTGTGGCGCAGCTCCTCGCTCTGATGGACGGGCTGGAGCCGCGCGGCAGGGTGGTAGTTATAGGCGCTACCAACAGGCCTAACGCTCTTGACCCAGCCCTCAGGAGGCCTGGGAGATTCGACCGCGAAATAGAGATAGGAATACCCGATAGGGAGGGGCGGCTTGAGATACTCCAGATACACACACGCGGCGTGCCGCTTGCCGAGGATGTGGATTTGGAGAAGATAGCAGACGTAACTCACGGTTTTGTTGGCGCTGATTTGGAGGTTCTGGTTAAGGAGGCCGCGATGAGGGCGCTCAGGAGAATCCTACCCGAAATAGACTTTGAGCAGGAGAGCATCCCAGCGGAGGTGCTGAATAAGCTGAAGGTTACGATGCGCGACTTTGAGGATGCGCTCAAGGAGGTTCATCCCTCAGCCATGCGCGAGGTCTTGGTCGAAGTCCCGAATGTGCGCTGGGAAGATGTGGGCGACCTTGAGGATGTTAAGCGCGAGCTACGCGAGGCTGTTGAGTGGCCCTTGAAGTATCGCGATGTCTATGCTTATGCTGATGCTAAGCCGCCTAAGGGTATATTGCTCTATGGCCCTCCTGGGACTGGTAAGACACTGCTCGCCAAGGCTGTAGCCACCGAGAGCCAAGCTAATTTCATAAGCGTCAAAGGCCCTGAGCTTCTCTCCAAGTGGGTTGGGGAGTCGGAGAAAGCTGTGCGTGAGATATTTAGAAAAGCGCGGCAAGCAGCGCCATGCGTAGTTTTCCTAGATGAGATAGACGCCCTGGCACCCCGACGCGGAGGCGGCCTAGGGGACTCGCATGTAACCGAGCGCGTGGTGAGCCAGCTCCTCACAGAGATGGACGGGCTTGAAGAGCTGAAGGATGTAGTAGTTATAGCTGCTACCAACAGGCCTGATATTCTAGACCCAGCTCTCCTGAGGCCTGGTAGGTTTGATAAGCTTCTCTACGTGCCCCTACCCAACAGGGAGGCGCGTAAGGAGATTCTGAAGATACACACGCGCAAGAAGCCGCTTGCCGACGATGTGAGCCTAGACCTGCTTGCCGACATGACCGAAGGATATACTGGCGCAGACCTAGCTAACCTTTGCAGTACAGCATCTATCATGGCAATCCGGGAGTATGTTAGCAAGCATAAGGACGAGGATGATGCTAGGAAGAATGTTAAGGAGCTTAAGATAACGATGGAGCATTTCAGGCGTGCTATGGAGAGCGTTAAGCCGCTTCCTAAGCAGGAGCTAAGGCAGTATGAGGCGGCGTTTGAACGCCTCAGAAGCGCTGCCACAGTCTAAGCTGGACGGTGGCAATGCATGGCTAACGATACAGGAGTTGGTGTAGGGCTGGACCTAGGGATACTGTTCTGGTTCGTTATACTGATGCTCTTCATCTATCCACAGCTCAGACACCGCATACTGGAGAACGAGAGACTAAAACTAATACAGCGGATAGAAGGCAAGACAGGCTCGCGCGTAGTTACGATGATTCACCGACAGGAGAGGATAACGTTCTTCGGCATACCGTTCTACCGCTACATAGATGTGGAAGACTCGGAGCAGGTTCTGCGCGCCATCAGGATGACGCCTCCAAACAGGCCTCTCACGCTTGTCCTCCACACGCCTGGGGATTAGTTCTGGCCGCGGCGCAGATAGCGCCTGCTCTAAAAGACCACCCAGCCAAGAAGACCGTTATAGTCCCACACCGCCGCCATGAGCGGCGGCGCGCTCATAGCGCTGGCTTCTGATGAGATAGTCATGGACAAGCACGCGGTTCTAGGCCCAGTTGACCCGCAGTTGGGCGACCCGCGCGGCGGCGCCATGCCCGCCGCCTCTATTCTTAGGGTTGTGCAGGAGAAGGGTAGGGAGAGGGTTAGGGACGAGACGTTGATTAAGGCTGACATAGCTGAGCTAACCCGCGACAGGCTGGGCGAGGAGAAGGCGCGCGAGCTGGCCAGGATAATGGCCTCAGGGACATGGACGCATGACTACCCCCTGACCGTCAAACGGCTACGGGAGCTTGGGATAAACGTCAACACAGAAGTCCCCCGAGAAGTCTATCAGCTAATGAGCCTATACCCACAGCCAGCCCAGGCTAGGCCCTCGGTAGAGTTCGTCCCAGCCCCATACACGCCGACCAGGCCCAGGCAGGCCTCAAGATAATGAAGGGCTGGATGAAGCTTTAAGAGGCAGCGCATACTGCAAGGAGGCAGGGAGCTTAGAGATGGAGTACATCTACGCAGCGCTACTACTGCACAAGGCTGGAAAGCAGATAGACGAGGAGGGTGTGAAGAAGGTTCTCACGGCCGCGGGTGTTACGCCTGACGATGCCAAGGTAAAGTCGCTAGTAGCAGCTCTCTCTGAGATAAACATAGAGGAGACCCTTAAGCAGGCTGTTATGGCTCCAGCGGCTGTGGTAGCCGCTCCAGCGCCAGCCCAGGCACCGCAGGCGCCTGCGAAGGAGGAGAAGAAAGAGGAGAAGAAAGAGGAGGCCATCGCGGGCCTCAGCGCCCTCTTCGGATAAACGCCCTAGCAACGTCTCCACAGGTGTGGTGGAGCTAGCCCTGCCTGTGGAGAGTATATAAATTCTTTAGGACGAAACACGGCCTCGGCGAGAAGGAAGCCAGTAGTGATTGGAAAGTTTTAAAGACAGCACCAGCGTTGGTGGTGTTGCATTAATGCATGAAGTGCATGACGGAGAGGAGGCATGAAGTTCGCTGCCGAGCATTACCAGCTTAGCTTCTTCCTCAATAACGGGTTTGTCAGGCGTAAGTGCAGGGTTTGTGGCGAGTTTTTCTGGACGCTCAACGCAGAGCTTGATGTTTGTGGAGAGTCTCCCTGCGTGCCATACCAGTTCATTGGCCAGCAGCCTACGAGTAGGCGTATGAGCGTCCGCGAAGCGCGGCAGGCTTTCCTAGACTTCTTCGCCCTGAAGGGGCATAAGGTGATTAAGCCCTATCCAGTCGTGGCACGCTGGAGGACAGACCTCTACCTTGTCCACGCCTCCATAGTGGATTTCCAGCCCTGGGCCACCAGCGGCATAGCACCCCCACCAGCCAATCCACTCGTCATAAGCCAGCCATGCATAAGGATGGTGGACATAGACAAAGTAGGCCTCACGTTCGGTAGGCACTTAACAATCTTTGAGATGGGCGGCCATCATGCGTTTAACTCGCCTGACAACAAGATATACTGGAAGGATGAGACGACAGAGTATTGTCATGAG
The DNA here is from genome assembly GCA_030059675.1 of Candidatus Pelearchaeum maunauluense. Classification (GTDB taxonomy): domain Archaea; phylum Thermoproteota; class Nitrososphaeria_A; order Caldarchaeales; family Caldarchaeaceae; genus Pelearchaeum; species Pelearchaeum maunauluense. Next base: position 43,462 of record JANVYQ010000011.1, read on the forward strand.
TTTATGACGGGCATCCTCGGCATAGATCCGCTCTCCATAACCTATAAGGAGGCCGCTTGGGCTGGGGGAGGTAATGCTGGTCCGTGTCTTGAGGTTATCTCAGGCGGCCTGGAGCTGGCGACGCTTGTCTTCATGCAGTATAAAACGGATGGGGATGAGCTGACCGAGATACCCATACTCACGGTTGATACTGGGTATGGGATAGAGCGTCTGGCCTGGTTCAGCCAGGGGACGCCCAGCTGCTTTGATGCGATATACGGAGAGCTGTATCCGAAGGTTTTGGAGAATATTCCTGTTGAGTGGCCTTCTGAGGAGCTTTTGGCTAGCTACGCCCCGCATACGGCGCTGGTGGTTCCCAAGAGCGATGTAACGGTCGCCGAGGCCAGGCGGCAGGTCGCGGCTGCTGCTGGAATCCCAGTTGAGAGGATAGAGGCCGAGATAGCTCCGCTGGAGAGACTATACGCTGCTCTTGACTTTACGAAGGCTATAGCGTTCATAGTATCCGAGGGCGTAGTCCCCAGCAACGTCAAGGCGGGCTACCTAACTAGGCTCCTTATAAGAAAGACATACCGCCACCTAAGGAGAATGGGGTATGCTGATAGACTGCTTGACCTGCTTGACTTACAGCTCGGCTATTGGTCGCGCGACTTCCCGCACCTTGCCGAGATGCGCGACGAGGTGTTGGACATAGTTGGGCATGAGGTTGAGAAGTTTGAGGACACGCTTGCTAAGGGGGTTAGCGCTGTTGAGAGGGAGCTGTCAAGCCTCAAGAAGCGTGGCGAGCAGCTCTCGGCAGAGACGCTCGTCAGGTTCTATGATGAGCGTGGCATAACGCCTGACATCGTATCTGAGGTGGCTGAGCGTCTAGGCATGAAGGTAGAGACGCTTGAGAACTTCTACGAGCTTGTGGCAGCTCGTCATCTCCGCGAAACGGCACCACAGGAGAAAGCCAAGCTCGTTGATGATGAGGAGCTTAGACAATTCCCACCCACTAGAAAGCTGTACTATGAAAAGCCATTCACATACTCCTTCAACGCCACCGTCCTAGGCGTGGTTAATGGATACGTCATACTTGACCAGACTCTCTTCTACCCTGAGGGAGGCGGCCAAGTCGGGGATACTGGAGAGCTAATCTACGGCGGCGGTGATTGTAGGGTTGTGGATACCCAGATAGTTAATGGAGTTATACTGCATAGGGTAGAGGGAACGCCGCCGCGTGTGGGTGAGCAGGTAGAGGGGGTGGTTGATAGGGATAGGAGGCTGAGCATCATACGCCACCACACAGCGACGCATATAATGATTGGGACTGTTCGCCGCGTGCTGGGGCAGCACGCATGGCAGGCAGGCGCCAAGAAAGAGCCCGACAAGGCCCGTCTTGACATCTATCATCATAAACGGCTAACTCCTGAGGAGGTGCGCGAGCTTGAGCGCGTAGCTAACAGTGTAGTAGCGCGTAGGATGCCTGTTCAGATAAGCTGGCGGGACAGGAACGAGGCTGAGCAGACCTATGGATTCTTCCTATACCAAGGTGGTGAGGTGCCATCAGCTCAGATAAGGGTTGTTGAAATAGTCGGCTGGGATGCCGAGGCGTGTGGAGGGATACACTGCGAGAACACTGAGGACGTGGGCTTCATCAAGATAATCAAGACTGAGCGCATACAGGATGGTGTTGAGCGGCTCATCTTCGCAGCAGGCCCAGCGGCGCTCCAATACGTGCAAAGCGCCGAGATGATACTTGAGAACGTCGCAGGCACGGTCTCGGCCAGCTACCAAGAGCTGCCGCGCAAGATTGAGGAGCTTGAAGAGGAGATTAGAGAACTACGCAGGTCTGTTAAGCGGTTGCAGGAACGTATAATACCACAGCGAGTACGCGAGATTCGCGAGATAGCCTTCAAGGTTGATGATGCTGTAATCTACACATCCTACGAAGATATTGACGACCAGGAATACTTGATTAAGCTGGCGGCAGAGGTTGTGAATAGGCCTGGCCCTGCTGTCTCGCTTGTTGCGGCGGGGAAGCCCACCGCGCGTGTTGTGTGTTATGTGAATGACGAGGCTGTGAAGCGTGGGTATAAGGCTGGCAGGATAGTTGCGCAGTTCTGCCAAGCCCTCGGCGGGAGAGGCGGCGGGAGGGATAACCTAGGCCAGGGCGCCGTCCCCTACCACGAGGGGATAGAGGAGCAGCTCAACGCGGTTATACAGTTCGTCCAGCCAGTCAGCCGCTGAAGCCAGCCTTCGCAGCCAGCGCAGAGGCAAGCAGCTCAGCGCGCAGTAGAAGGTTCTTAATCGTATCCTTATCAGCGTAGCCCGCCTCAATCGCCAGCTCCATAGCCTGACGCGCAGCAAGCATGATTATCGGCTTAATCGTCTCAGGCGTAACGTATGCTGCGGAGACCGCTATGTTAATCGCCTGCTGAGCTGCCTCAAGTATCTGCTGCCTAAACGCATCCAAGTCTAGCTTGAGGTCCTCCGCCTTGATTACCACGCCATCCTCGTAGGCTGCTATGAGCGCTAGGCCTCGGAGGACAGCCTTTATGTCCAGCTTTACTAGGAGGCTCGCGAGTAGGTGGCTTATCTCCTCACCCTTCTTCGCAACCAGCGTGTCCTTCGCAATCCATATCTGGCCGCCCTCTATACGGGTGGGTATCTTCAGCTTGCCGAAGTCGCTCAACACGGGGCCAGGCGGCAGGCCAGTGTTGGTCTCAGGAACCCAAATGTCAAAGTCGGCCCTCTCACCAGCGCGGGCATGCATGGGAACTTTATTCTGGTCTATGAGTAGGCTGAGCTTGAACGAGTTTATCTTGCTGAATATGAAGCCCACAGGCTTGTTTATTCCTTCAAGTAGCTTCTTAACATCTGGCCGTCCAGCCTTATATGCTGCTAGGTTGAAGAGCGTCTTCTTAGCAACGCGCACGACACAGGTGTCGCGGAGCTTCTGCCGCATCTCGTGGATTATGTTGGCGCGCGTCCCCGTGAGGTCAAAGACAGCTATAACTGGGTAGTTTTTTATCAGCTCCGCTAGCTCCGCTACCTCCTCCTCTTTCCAGCCATAGCTCTGCCGCGTAACCAGGCGTTGGGCTGACATGGCTCTAACAACCAGGGCTATAATCCCGCCCAACAGATTACTTAATAAAGATGCAGCGAGCCTGGGGCTGGATACTCTGGAAAGAAGAGCCTGAAAACCTAGGCGTATCAGATGGCTATGTAGCGGACCACGTTTCTATCTGTTATCGGCTTCCTTATGGTTTTCTTCTTCTCACATCTAGATTTGTGTCTCCGCCATCTTTTGTGGCTTATAATCTTCTTGCACTTGGGGCAGACTGGCATAATGGTTATTCACGCGCGGATAGATTAACCTTCACGGGCTTGCCCATGGTTGTCTTGACATAAACCGACGCCACGTTCCGCTGCCGCTTCTCCAGCTTCTCAATCACGCGCGAGAGTACGGCCTCAGCGTTCTCCGCGAGCTTCTCATCATCCATCTCCTCAGTACCTATCAAGGCGCTTACCTGTGGTATCTTCCTCAGCCTTACTGTAACGCTGTTGGCGTGCCGCTGGACCAGCTTCTCCAAGTCCTGGCCTGGTGGTATTGGTATAGGGGCCTTCCCGCGCGAGCCCAGCGCAGCTCCTAGGACGCGGGCTGCTAAGCCCATCAGGGGAGGCTCTACTAGGAAGTAGTCGTAGCTGCTGGCCAGCTTCTTGGCTTCGCGCTTATTCCCGACCAGAGTCTCCAGCTCCTCGCGCTCAATAACCCTATCAACGCCTTGTATTCGCCTAGCCATAAGCGCTGTGTTGCCGCTTGCTATAACGCATATCTTGCGCCTCTTCTTCCCAAGGTCGTGGGGGAGCTCTATAACCTCATTAAACCTGTTCTCAGGCTTGCTTAGGTCAACGCCCTTGATATTCACCGTTATCTCCAGCGATTGGATGAATTTCCTCTCGCCCTTATTCTGTTTAGCCTGCCTGATTGCTTCCAGCATCCTTGAGGTGAGTGCGCGCATCATGGCCTGCTCAACAGCTCGTCATACTTGCCCTGTTCAACCTCCTTAATAACCTCCTTCGGGTTCTTATTATCCACCAGGACGCCCATACTGACGCATGTGCCTAAAACCTGTTTGACAGCCGCCTTAAGCGTCTTGGCGCGCATATCCTCCTGCTTGGCCGCCGCTATCTTGACTACGCTCTCCATGCTTATAGAGCCAACGAAGTCGTGCCCAGGTGTTCCAGAGCCTTTCTCAGCGCCAGCCTCCTTTACTATAAGCGCAGCTGTGCTGGGAGTCCCAACCTTAACCGAGAACTCCTTAGTATCAGTATCTACCGTAACCTCAACAGGTACGCGCATCCCCTTATACTCGGCGGTCGCCTCGTTAATCTTCTCAACCACTTGCATCACGTTAACGCCAAGCGGGCCTAGAGACGAGCCTATAGGCGGCCCTGCCGTGGACTTCCCACCCTCAACTAGGAGGCGTAGCGTCTTCTCTGGCAAGACTCTGTGCACCGCGAGCGGAGAGCTAGCTGCCTGCATTAATAAATATATAGCCAGCAGTGGTGAGGGCTGGGATACTGGGTTTCTAGCAGTGCTACGCTGCCTATGCGGCGGCGTAATGCGCTGCTGGAGCTACCGCGGCCATTAGCGTAGAATTACTTTTAGAAGAGGGGGAAAATCTCCACGATTTACGGCCGTCGTACGGCTACGACAACCTTATATATCCTCTAAAGCGGTGCTGGCTTAGAAGAGGTCTTACGTAGATGAAAATCAAGATTGTTCCCGCAGTTGGTGGAGGGGCGCCGCTGGAGCTGGAGGTCTCGCCCAACGCTACGATAGGCGCAATTAGGACTAAGGTGAGCGCGATAAAGAAGCTCCCACCAGATACGACTAGGCTCACCTACAAGGGGAGGGCGCTTAAGGATACCGAGACTCTCCAGAGCTTGGGTATCCAGGATGGTGATAAGCTGGTTCTGATAACGCGTACGGTGGGGGGTTGTGGCGGTGGAGGGCTATGCTGAGCTCCCAGAGGCGATGTGGTATAAGAGGCTCAGCATAGAATACTCCCTAGTCCAGGAGCATGAGCCGAACTTCAGCCCAGTTGATGGAGACCTAACCCACTACGAGGGCGTGATAATCGGCTCGGGCCTCTACGAGTCAGGCTACTTCCGCGTGGAGATATTCATACCACGCTCATTCCCATTCCACCCGCCAGACATTGTATGGCACACGCGGATATGGCACCCCAACTTCTCCGACGAAGTCCCAGCACGGGTATGCGAGTCCATCATTAAAGACCACTGGTCGCCCTCACTCCACGTGATAACGGTCATAGAGGCTCTGCGAAGCCTCTTGAACGACCCCAACCCAGACGACCCGCTTAACGCAGTCGCGGCCATGGAGCTTAAGATGAGGCCCGACATATTTGAGGCGCGGGTTCGCGAGTATATTGCCCGGTTCGCAACCCCTGAGCAGGCGTTCTACGATGGTAGGAGAAGGTGGAGACTGGTCAGCCACGGCTAGGCTGGTTTTGGAGAGATACGACAGGCAGCTCCGCCTCCAGGGCTGGGACCAGTCCAAGATACAGGCCGCCACCGTGCTTATTGCTGGTGTGGGCGCTCTAGGCTGCGAGGTATCCAAGAACTTAGCCCTAATGGGGATAGGGAAGCTGGTGCTGGTTGATAATGATGTTGTTGAGCTCTCCAACCTGAGTAGGCAGATGCTCTTCGCTGATAGCGATATAGGTATGCCGAAGAGCGTGGTTGCTGAACGTAGGCTACGTGAGATGAACCCCCACGTGGCTACCAAAGCCCTCAACGGAGATGTTAGACAACTATCGCAGGAGCTCTTCAAAGATGTTGATGTGATATGCGCGTGCGTGGATAACTGGCCCACCCGTAGGTGGCTCAACTCGCTGGCGGTGGAGCTGGGCAAGCCGCTTGTGGATGTCGCCATGGAGGGCTTCTACGCCAACGTCCAGGTCATAATCCCTGGAAAGACAGCGTGTATAGAGTGTCATGGAGACTCAATAATACCGAAGGAGGTGCAGGTAGCTGAGTGCACGTTGAGGAAGCGTAAGCCCGAAGACTTGGTTAATGAGCTCAAGCAGCACGGCGTCGAGATAAGCATGGAACATGCTCAAGCGCTCTTCAAGGCTGGGATAAAGACGGTCTTTGATATAAAATACACTCCCCAGGCTAGTATGTCTGAGCTTGACGGCGAGGTTGTTGGATTGGTTAATAGGCTGAGGAAGGAGCTTAGGCCCAAGATGCCCGCTCTTCAGAGCGTTGCAGCTGCCATCTCTGGAATAGCCTCGGTGGAGGTTGTGAAGCTACTACATCAGGGCAGCCTTGGCAAGCCTTTCAGCGGCCTCATAATATACGACGCCCTGGCGGCGCGCTCTACGCGAGTCCCACTCAAGAGGAATAGGGAGTGCTTCGTCTGCGGCGACTATGTCAAGACTTCTGGAATCACGATACACCTGAAGAGTGACGAAACTGTTCTGGATCTGAAGGAGATTCTTGCTAGTAGCTACATGTATCCAGACGCGGAGATACAGCATAGGACGCGCCTGTTGGCTGATGATGTACGCCTTTCCGAGCTAACGATTGAAGCTGATGAGGTGCTATACATACACACTACGCGGCGGGCGCAGCCGCTAGCGCTTAAGGTGGTGCTGGATGAGGATAGTGATAGGCGCTGAGAGGTCGCTGGGCTTCTGGGACCCCTACTACGAGGAGCAGCGGAAGAGGCGGATGGAGCCATGCGTGGTCTGCGGCCTAGAGCTTGGAGAGCAGACAATATACTCATGCCCGCACTGCTCGGCAACGGGGCACGAGTCATGCTTCGACGACTGGCTCCGAATAAGGAACGCCTGCCCGCTGTGTAGGAGGCCGATACTAGAGGAGGTGGGCTGAGCATGTCGGAGCAACGTAAGCGTAATGAGGATGTCGTGGAGATTGACCTAAGCTATGTTGAGACTCCACGGGGCAGGGTCGCGGCGTTTGAGACAGTGAAGCAGCTCGCCAACGCCATAGTACTGCTAAACGAGGAGGAGGAGAACATAAGAAACGAGCTCAGACGAATAGAGCGGGGCGCCGTAGATGAGCAGCGTGTAAAGAGTATTGAGGAGAGGCTGGAGAGGATTGAGCAGAGATTGGATGACATGATGACGACGCAGGACTACATACTCGACACTCTACAGGAACTTGTCAACGCTGTAGCTGGGTTGAAGAAGAAGTAGGGGAGAAGCTGGTTTAGGAGGTTAGGATTGCTCTCCTCATCTCGGTTATTACCTCCTCTAGGCGTGCTCTCCTGGATTCCAGCTCATTAACCTCTTCCTGCAACTGCTTCTTCCGTGCTTCTAGGTTTGTGAGCTCATTCTTCAGACGTGTGGCGTCTGCCTCAAGCTTCCGCGCCTCTTCAAGCTGCTGCTCCAGAACAGCTAGTTTGGAGTCCAACTCCTTCTCCTTCCTTATCAGCCGCTCCATCCTTATCTCACGCAGCTTAATCATCTTTTCCACGCGCCTAATCTCCTCGTCAAACCTGCTCCGCGTCTCCTCAAAAGACGCGAGATACTTCTCCTTCAGCTCGCGTATCTCCTCCTCAAGCTTCTCCTTACGCTGCTGCAAGTACTTCAGCGTCTCCTGCGTCTGGGCTATCTGCCGCTCGTTCCTCTCAAGCTCAGCTCTCCACTGGTCAACCTCCTCCTTAAGCCGTCTCAGGTTGTTCCGCTCAGTCTCAAAGCGTCGTATATCCTCGTTGAGTAGCATACGCTCCCTTTCTAGCGCGTTGATAATCTCCATAACAGCTTCTTGCATGGACTTAATCTGGGAACCATAATCCTTCAGGCTTGTGAGCGAGGAATAAACCTCCTCAGCCCTCTTGAGGAGGGCGTCCATCCGGCTTGTAACCGTCATGGGGGAGGATGTCTGGGCTATTACCGTCCGCACATCATCATTAAGGTTGACCAACGCCACCTCAAGCAGGGATACCTTCTCCTCAAGC
>JANVYQ010000012.1 GCA_030059675.1 Candidatus Pelearchaeum maunauluense
CCCCTCCATCTGAAGTCTATCTATCTCGAAACTGCTGACTACGGCATCACCAGCGCCGGCATGGGCATACACCCTATCCGCGTTGGGCGCTCTACTAATTATCACAGGAGTCCTAGGCTTCTCAAGCCTCGGCATGGGCTGGATGAAAATATTCGGCGCGCTCACGGCTATATACGGCATAATAATGCTGGCCATAGGATGGCTGATGCTTAATGGAGCAGCGCCGATGATGGTGGGCTCGCTGGCATCTGGCGTGGCTATGCTAGTAATCGGTGCGGCGATGCTCGCAAACGGCCTGGCGATGGCAGCGCAGGCTGGAAAGCGGAAAGGTATGATTATGCAACCACACTAAGCCAATAGAGTTTTATCCACCTCTTCTACAATCCTAACTTGATGGAAAGAGCGACTGACCTGCTAGCTGACGCCGAGGATTTCTTGGGAGCTGCTCAAGACCTGCTGGCAACTGGAAGATGGAGTAAGGTCTGCTTCAACGCACAGCAGGCAGCAGAACTAGCGCTTACGGCTGTTCTCCATAAGCTCGGTATAGAGAGACGCGGCCACGCCTTAACAGAGTTGCTTGATGAAATATCTAGAAACCTAAGCGAAGTAGAGCGCTTCAAAGACCATGCACGGCTATTAGACCAATACTACATACCAACACGATACGCTAACGCATTCGCGTCGGGGCCTGCAAAGGATAAGTATACGAAAGCACAGGCCGAGGAGGCTCTTCGCATATCTTCAGAGATCCTAGATTGGGCGAGGAAGATTGTCCTTCAAGGATAAACTTAGAATAAAGGCACTGGAGCTTGCGCGCGAGTTCATGGAGAAAATATCTCAGCAGAAGATTAAGGTAAGGTCAATCGTCCTCTTCGGCTCCTACGTTAGGGGGGATTTTACCGAAAACAGCGATATAGACATCTGCTTGATTGGCGAGAACCTACCCAGCGACGAGCTTGAAAGAAGAAGCATGAGAGGCTTCTACTCAGCTCCTAAGCTAAGCGTAATAGCGTACACACCAGACGAGTTCCTGACAATGCTCAAAGATCTAAACCCAGTAGTCATGGACATAGTTCATGAGGGCTTGGCATTGTTTGATGATGGTTTTTTCGACGAGGCGCGGCAGCTCTTTAGGGAGCTTCAGAAAAAGTATTCAATTATCCGCGATGGTAAGGCTTGGAGGTGGAGGCAAGAAGCATACTAAGCCCCCTGGTTCTTTTTATGCCTCTAGGGCTAGCGACATAGCGCCGCCGCCTCCGTGGCATATCGTCGCGAGGCCTCTGCTCAGTTTATTCCGCCTCAACGCATTTACAAGCGTCATAACTATCCGCGCCCCTGAAGCGCCTAGTGGATGGCCCAGAGCTATAGCGCCGCCATAGATGTTTAGTTTCTCAAACGGAATCCCAAGTGTGCGCGCTACTATTATGCTCGACACCGCGAACGCCTCGTTATGCTCAAAGAGGTCGAAGTCTCCTATCCTCATGTCCAGTTTCCTTAATAGTTTGCGTGTGGCTGGTATGGGGGCTTCGGGGAAGTTTTCTATATCCAGGCCTGCCCACGTGTAGCCGAGTATTCTAGCTAGGGGCTTTAGACCATATTCGCTTACCGCCTTGTCGCTTGCCAGAACCAGCGCTGCGGCGCCATCCGAAAGCTGCGGCGAGTTGCCCGCAGTTATTATCTCGCCCCCCCTAATAGCTGGGGGAAGCTGGCTCAGCTTCTCAAGGGTTGTGTCAGGCCTTATCCCCTCGTCATGCTCAAGCCTCACACGCCGCGAACCTACGAGAATATCAACAGGCGTTATCTCCTCGTTGAAGTATCCGCTGGTAGTTGCCCTATACGCCTTTAAGTGGCTATTAAGAGAGAACTCATCAGCCTCGCGGCGTGTAACGCCTTTTGCCCTGGCTATGCGCTCAGCAATCTCAATCATGCTCTTCCCATCGTGGAAATTCACCAAACCGTCGCGTGTCATGCTATCTATGAGCGGTGGCCCAGCCTCGTAGAGAAGCTTCACACCGCTCCTTATGTCTGGCGTGAGCAGGAAAGGCGCCCTACTCATACTCTCCATACCGCCTGCAACGACTATCTCGGCGTCTCCCGAAATTATTGCTGACGCTGCATTAGATATTGCCTTCATCCCAGACGCGCATACCTTATTGACTGTATAACCATCGACTTGGGGTGGTATTCCAGCATAGTATGCTGCCTGCCTGGCTGGGTTCTGCCCTATCCCAGCCTGAATCACATTACCCATAATTACTTCATCAACCTGTCCAGGCTCAACACCAGAGCGTTCCAGCGCCGCTTTGATAGCGATTGCGCCCAGCTTGGGTGCTTCAACATCTGCGAGGCTCTTTAGAAACTTGCCGATAGGGGTGCGCGCGTATCCTACAATCCATACCTCGCGTGATGCGCGACTCAACGCCTCAATAACCTATTCTATGATTTTGCGGGATTTAAGATAATCACGGCATACAACCTTTGACGAAACGCGATTAGCCCAAAAGGTCTATTTGCAGGCGTAGGATAATACTCGCCGCGGTCATGAGTAGGAAGATAGCCGTGCTGGGAGCAGGGCTGATGGGGCATGGCATAGCGCAGGTCGCGGCGCAGGTAGCTGGATACGAGGTCAACCTAGTTGATGTTGAACAGAAATACCTAGAGAAGGGTATAGAAGCCATAAGATGGAGCCTAGACAGGTTTGTGAATAAAGGGCAACTACGCAAGGAAGATGCGGAGAAGGTTCTGAAACGAATACATCCAACGACGAGCTATGAAGACGCGTGCTCAGATGTTGAGCTTGTGATAGAGGCTGTTCCAGAGGATGTGGAGATTAAGAAGAGTGTGTGGAGGAAGGTTGATGAGCTGGCGGGAAAAGATACGGTATTCGCCAGCAATACCTCGTCCATAAGCATAACCCTACTCGCATCATTCACGTCAAGGCCTGAGAAGTTCTGCGGGATGCACTTCTTTAATCCACCACAACTTATGCGGCTGGTTGAAATAATACGCGGCAGACTCACGTCTGACGAGACGCTGGAATACGCTAAGAAGATAGCCAGCGAGATGGGAAAGGAATATGTTACGGTGAATAAGGATGTGGCGGGCTTCATAGTCAACCGAATCCTAGTCCCAGCCCTCAACGAGGCGGTGCAATTGGTTTACGAGGGTGTAGCGTCGCCCGAAGATATAGACAGAGCGGTAAAGCTCGGCCTCAACTGGCCCATGGGGCCTATAGAGCTGTTAGACTACGTGGGAATAGACACCACGCTCCATATCTTGGAGGTCTTCCAACGTGATTTCGGAGACCCCAGGTATAGGCCCTCGCCGCTTATGCTGGAGATGGTGAGAGCTGGGCTATATGGGCGGAAATCTGGCCGCGGCTTCTACAAATACGACAAACGATAAAAAATTACTGCCGAACAAGATAGACGAATATAGAGAAGCCAGCCAGGCCGAGTAGATTCAGTATCAACAGGGGATACGCCAAGTCGGCTGAATAGTCCCACGCCATAGAGTAGAAAATATACGCCGCATAGACATTCTGTACTAGGAATATCCCAGTAAGGGCTAGGAGAGAATTCACAAACCTAGACCTAACTATGCGTCTAGTCAGCATGTACGTCTTGAAGACGTAGAGGAGGGCAAAGGCTATCAGCAGAGAGACGACTATGTTCATTACCCAGAGCGGTCCCATGCCTTCTCCCTCACCTCACCCACCTTAATCCCAGCCTCGCGGATTATTGAGTCAATCAAATCCATGTTATCCAACAGCTCTGGAGAAAGATGGTATGTTATGTTATACTTCTCACCATGCGCGACTACCATCCTATTCTCCATCAAGACATCAAGGTGGTGCTGTACCGTTTTGTAGTTCAGGCCCAGCTTGGTGGCGAGCTGGTTAGCGTTAGCAGGCGCCTGTCTAAGGGCCGTGATTATCATGAGCCGTTTACGGCCGCCCTTAGACCCGACAAGCAGCCACCAGAACAGCTTCCGCAACGGCTTGTAAGGCTGTCCCAAGCCATAAACAGAGATACGCAACAGTCTTTAAGCTTTACCTATAATACCCGCGTGGCTTCTAGAGGTCCAAGACGTGGAGGTTTAGCAGGTGTATTAAGCCCACGAGCCCGGCTGCGGCGGATATTCATGCTGCTGCCTCTATAAGCTCCTCCAGGCTCACGCCCAGCTGGAGTGCTGCTCCTATGAGCATCTTGCTTACAGCACCGCTCCGCGCCCGCTCTGCTACATGCCGCGTAAAGATAGGAAGATCCCCCGTCTTTCACCAAAGCTAGACCATCTTAAGCCAGCCTCCACCTCCCTAATCATCCCCTCAGAAATACCGACCAGAGATAGAAATCTACGCCAGACATCGCTACATGCCGGACACCCATGAGCCAAAACAACCTCATATGCGATAAGCCGCTCAACCTCCCTACTCAAAGCCAACAACCCTTAAATAACAAACAGCCCAAAAACACCAGCGGGTATTTCTACGGTTTCTGAATAGTTAACCTTTATATAACGTTTTTTTAGTCAATACCCAGTTGTGGAATTAACGCTTTCGGTACCTTTCAGCTACGAGCCAAACGATGAAATTAGGAGGCTTCCGGAGGATTTCAGGGACATGGTGAACTTCTGCATTGAGAAAGCTTCAAAGCACAACGTTACCGGCTTCGCCAAGCTCAGAAAGCTGGTTTATGGCGAATGGAAGTCTAGGTGGGATTATTCAACCCACCACTGCCACTCCGCGTGCAGGGCTGCCACCTCTATGCCTAAGAGCTGGAGAAGGCTCAAACGTAAAGGAATCGCTAAAAGCGATAAGCCAATAGCTAGAAAACTCCTCATACAACTGGATTCTCTGCTCGTGAAATATGAGGGGGATAGGCCTAGAATATCGGTCAAGCCCAGAAAGCTTCTATACATTCAGCTGAGGTATGGCGATCACCAGAGGAGGTTCATGGAGGAGTGGAAAGTCAACTATCCGACAACGGCCGTGAGAACCTAGATGAAACACACCCACATAACAAACAGCCCAAAAACACGGCAGCCCCGGTAGCTCAGACAGGGAGAGCGCCCGGCTGAAGACCGGGATGCCGCAGGTTCAAGTCCTGCCCGGGGCACCACCCCCGCAAAAACCGACCAAAACGGCGCAACTTTTCCTTTTTCCATCAAGTCCCATAACAGCGAGAAAATAGAAAATAGGAGAGGAGAAGGGGGTTTCAGCGATGGTGAGCGTAGCCTCTCCTCCGACGCGGCCCTCGCTTACGGCTCTCCCGACAGGGAGAACACCCGGCTCTGCCGCCTGCTATGTCAACAACCCCACCGCAGGGGCTGACGGCCCAAGCGTTGGCTGGTCACCGCCACCCTCCATCGGCGAAAGGTTCATTAGCAACCCCCGCCCAAGTAGGCCCCGAGGTCCCGCTTCCTCGGGGTACTTGGGGGGGTTGCCTCCCCTTTCCCTCCGAGTAGCGGGCCCTTGTTTTCGGGGCCTTGGGCGAGGGCTTTCTCGATTGCCGTCGTGTGCGAGTCTAGTGCTTGTTTGTATTCTCTGAGCTGTCTTCCTAGGTGGGTGTCTAGGTAGTGGAAGCTGTTTAGGACCAGCGCGGTTCTGGCTATATTTCGTACGGCGATATGGTCCCTGTCGTCTCTGAAGCCGCAGCGTCTGCAGGCGAGTCTATCCCACCTGCCTGCTTCATGCGTCATAAGCTCGTTGCAGATTGGGCAGATGGTACTGGTGTAGTGCGGTGGAATGGTTATCAGCTTCCCCGTCTTCTCAGCCACCCTGCGTATGCGCCGTAGCAGCTTTGCTATAGGCCACGTGCTGAAAAGCATGGCCCTCCCGGGGTCACGCGACTTGAGCTTCGCCCTAAGCCGCCCGGCGTCGAGGTCCTCCATCACTATTGCGTCTACGCCTGCTGACAGCCTCTTAACTAAGGCTACAGACTTATTGACCCAGTCGTCCTCTAGGTTCTTGGCGTATCTTAGCCATGATGTTGCCGGTCTGCGGTGTATCTTCATCGAGCGCCTGTTAACCTTTCTGACGAAGAGGATTTTATCCACCCGCCTACGCGTCCGCGAGTAGCCCAGTACACGTATGATCTGCCGGGCTTCAATCTTTGAGGCTATCAAGTCGGAGACGTTAACGTCAACCGCCAGAAGCCTAACCACTCCTAGCCGTGCGTATCGCTCCAGCAGGGCACGGCAACTTAGCTGCGCCCCGGCCCCCAACCCCTCGAAAGGGCCGGAGCCCATATGTTCAGCTCTCCACCGCCTCGACATGGCTCTCCCCCTCGCCCCTAGACCCAGGGACTAGTTGACCCCCAGGTCTTGGGGCGGGACCTGGGGGCCGTAGGTCTAGAGGGTCACGGGAGCGGCCGCTGGTAGTAGTCTCGGCAAATATTAGAGGGAAACGCTTGAATTTTTTTGGTGTGAGGGCGACTGCCTCACCTTCTTTGAGCAGTCTACTACTGCTCCGTCCCGGCCGGTCGACTGCCGGCCCTTCTGCCCAGCTAGGCGTGGGCGTTTAGTCCTTCTTCCTCTCCGTGCCTAGCCGCTTTTAATACCGCAGAACTGGTATAATAATATTTCACTTTCAGACATCTCTCAAGAGCTTAAGTAGTCCCAGCCCCTTAGACTGATTAAATGAAAATTGCTGTTCAGGCGGGTTTCTCTTAACAGGAAGACCGGTGAGGTTAGGATAAGTGGTAGACGTTTCTACGCCTCGGCGCTCAGCATGGGCGGCTATCTTTTAGAAGATGGGCAAGACCTGCTGAATGTTTTAAGTGACGTCAGATTTGAAGAACTGCCAAAGGATCTCACAGTCGTTATTAATATTCTTCCTTCAGAGCAGTTTCATTTACTCGATTACGCTAAAACTTACTTAAAGCGAAACGGCTTTTCCGCATCCATAACAATAGAGAGGTCAAAGGATACGCTAATAGATGTTGACAAGTATATCATGGATATGTCATCTTCTCTCAAAAAGCATGGATTTGATCTTGAAGCTACTTATAGTGATGAACGAGTTACATTTAGGATAAAATACCCCATTTTTGGCGATGAAAACATAGGGCATGTCCTAGAACTCTTTGATAATGCTGTTACAGTGGTTAACCGCTTAGCACTAGAAAAAGAAGGTGAGTTAGATAAAGAGGTTAGATACTGGATATACAGGCTAGACATGCTTAATGGACATTATCTGTCACAGCTAAGTGGAATAACTGGAATAGCCAGGTGGTTGCTCTGTTCGCTCACGTCCGGAGATGTGGCATACATCCTGCTTGGGATAAGACCAATCTCCTTGAGCGTTCCTGAAAAAGTGGCTGATAGAATCTTAAATGCATTCCAGTCAAGAAGAGATGAAACGATTAATCGGCTTATTCTGCTCGGTATGCTGAGGCGCGAGAATGGTCCGCCGAGGCTGGCATGCACATCTGTGGGGGCTAGAGTCAAAAGCCTTATTGAACATATTCTCTCAATGCGAGAACATAAGACGAGCCGTCACCAGCTCGCTAGATATGACCCTCTAGAACTTCTCAACTATATTGCTAGAAATTTTGCTCCTTTAGCGATTTCTAAAAGTCGTAGACTAAGGAGAAACAGAGAAGGCCTCTACATGTATGCCAATAAAATGCTTAGTGAACTTACGTTTATCCATGTAGCGGTTTTGACATGTTTGTATTGGCGGCTAGATGTGCCCGAATCTGTGTTAGAAGAAACATTTAACACGCTTACGCGCTTAGGCTTCATAAGCTATAAAGGAAGAATAAATCCATTTGGCGAGTGGTTAGTAAGTCTTGTTAAAGGATACCTCAGGAAAAGCGGATTAAGAATGTACCCATATACACAGAAGTACTGGAGTAGTATATTTGACTGGGGATGTTTGTATGGTTCTTTCAAAAATGCTTTTGGGAGATGACAAGTCCCTTGGAAACCTTTTTCAAATAGGGAGTTGTCATATAAAATGCTTGAGACAGATTCATCATTCATATTCAAGATAAAGGAAGTTCAGCAAGGCGATGTCATAAGAATTGGTGTGGGCGATCAAGAACTCGGTAAATTTACGGTTGGAAAACATCGTAAACTACGAATCGCCAAAAAGGTGTTTTAGGAGAAATTATTATAGAATGTGTAATGAAGGCCGAGAGAATAAGTTTACAACTATATAAGAGGCTTAGATGAAGAAATACTCGATCCACTCTAAATTTGAACATGATTGCGCCATCCTACGTCCGTATAAGCGGTAGGGACCTGCCCTCAGCTTTACTGAGGGCTTGCAGTTTAGACCTGGAGTCAAAGAGGGTAAATATGAGTTCATGATAGCTACGTGTCAAAGACCTGGTGAGAGGAACACGTCATAATATATATTCTCCAATAGATGTGCTTCACCTCTAAGAATAAAGGTTGCTATGGAAATTTAGGAGAAGCGTAGAGAGACAGATAAGCTAATGAGCAGCGAGAAGTTTAGGAAGATGCTATATGAGAAAATAGCGAAGATCTCCGCCAAGTAGCTAGCCGGCCACAAGTAACCTTATTTTCAACGACTCGTAAATTACCTATAGATACTTCTAAAGCTATACCTTTTAAACAGACTTCTCCATGACTTTTCTCCCTATTGTCATAACCAACTCTATGAGTCTTCTAGCAACCTCACATTTCCTATCAAGCCTGTACATAGCTGGCTTTATCCCAATTCTTGAAACCTTTGAAGTGCCAGACCTCACGAGTTTCTAACCAACATAGTAGAGAAAGTATTCTTATGCGTCCTCAAATCCCTTAACGTCTCGCCCTTAGAGTGTTCCGGCAATGTATTGTCTAGGAAGGAAGTCTCTTATCCTCAGCTTGGCTAGGCCGAGATATCTAAGCAAAAGTGCACCTATCATCACCCTCATAACTCATGGCAATCCACCATCTTGGAGTCTATTTTCTACATAATTTTACGCATCCTTCATCAACTGTTAAACAATTCTTCTAAGACTTTTTGGAAACTTTTTAAAGTAAGAATATAGGTATGGCTAGGTACGAGAAGACAGATATCACGATAGTGAGAGATAAGGGTCAAGTAGTCATACCTAAGCCTACCGGGGACAAGCTTGGGATTAAGCCGAAGACCAATCTGCTTGTCTATAGTTACGAAGATGCAGTAATAATGAAGAAGCTGAAGCTTCCAGATGCCGAGAAGAGGATAGAGGAGATGTATAGGAGTATAGACAGGAGGATAGCTAGATACGGAGAGCCTGGGGAGGAAGTTGTATTATGGCCTATTCTACCTTTCTAAGGAGTCCATTAGACTGTGGGCGAGTGATTATCATTTCATGCCATGCTTATGGGGGGATTGAAATCAATGCGAGCGTAATTCCTGTCTTCTGGTTTTCATTAAGCCTCTCCTTCAACATTACCCGCGCTAATAGAACCGTGTTCGCTGGGTATGGTGATGACAGGACGGATGCTACATCTAGTCTGCCCAGCTGCGCTGCCAAAACGAAAAAGGCGTTTCCTCCTAGGTCTAAAACACCTATCCCAACAAGGATGGCGAGACCTATGTTTTTAGGCCACCACCTAATCTTAACCACTGATATAACTATCATAATCAGCAACAGAGTAGCTAGCTTGGCAACTACTGACGGCCAGAGAGCATCAGCACCCGCCCTATCCATAAACACGTAGAAACCTCCGAAACCTAGGCCGGCTAATATGGCTAATTTAACTCCAGATAAACCATGTTCCCCGTCGTCTCCAGCCCCGGATACCAAGACTATACCCAATACCGCTAATAGGAAGCCTACTAGCTGTAGTGGCAGTGAGGCCCTTCCACTATTGATCCAGCAAAAATAGGTATTGAAGCGGAGATTGCGCCTGTGAAAGGCGCTGCTACGCTCATCTTGCCCACTGCCAACGCTCTATAATATGATAACAATCCTATGCCTATGGATACGCCTCCAGCCAAACCCCAAATTAAGTCAGGAAAAGCAGGCGTGGAGTTGGATAGAGTTAGCGCTAGCAGAAGTGCTATAAAAAAGGCCTGTAGCTTGAGAAACCAGAACAACACTTACGACGTTCTCTCTACGCGAAGCTATACCACCGCCGAAATCACCTGCACCCCACGAAATAGCTGAAGCCAAGCCAAAAATCATGGCAAAGATCTCGGGGGACAACGACAAGCACAACACCAACACGTTTTAAGAACTAGCATATCCCCTTAGGCTCATATCATACTGAATAATAGGCTACGTATTCAGCTGGTTAAGTAGTTTTGTTTGTTGTAAAGTTAATGGGGAATCTCGCGCGTGTTGGATAAGTTGTTTGGTATTTGCTGCTTTGTCATATTGTCTCGCTTATAGAACTGCGGGTTATAAAATCTAACCCTGATTAGGGTAGTCTTGGATGATTTCATGATGCTTTAGTTTTCATTAACGCGTGGTGTATATTCCCCCTCCATGGGTTCCTGCATATATCGTTGAAGCGTTATGCGGGTCTATCTCTATGAAGATTATGAATTTGTGTGGGGGCTGTGTTTTTAGTGGGCTCCAACTCTCGCCGCCGTCTCCGCTCCTATAGAGGCCGCTCCAAGTGCTGCGTAGATTATATCAGGGTTATTAGGGTCCAGCTTAATCTCTTCAACACCATACCCATCCGCGCCAGCTTTCGCCACCATCAATAGTTTTATGTATACCAGAGACATCGCCACCAACGTAAAATACGTTAGAATCACGCGGGTCTATTGCGCAGCTCAACAGAAAACCACCACCTCCAGGACCTATGCTCAGCCATGTAGCTTCTCCAACAATCTTCCCCTTCGTTTCAGTGGTTTCTCCAACTGTGGTATACGCTGTCTCTTGCCGCTCCAATTTAAATGTGCTAAAAACTGTTTGAGTCACCGTGTATGTCCCTCCCTCCACCATAAAGCTCCTAGTTATTGTAGTAGGTTGTATGAAGAAATATGCCTGTTACTAAACCAAGAAATAACAACGAAGCCGCAACTAAAACTAAAAACTTCTTTATATCATTCATGAAAGCCACAAATCCCAGAGTAACAACGCCAATATTGCTCATAATCAAGCATGACTTAGCCAATCAGCGACCTGGTGAGATTCTAGGCTTTATAGCATCTTGTCGTCTGCGATTTATTTATAGAATGACCTTGGCTGCTTATCTATGTGGTTGAGAGGAGTGCTGACTGGTTTAAGCAGGCCAGGAGAGACTTGGAGAATGCTTTACATGAGCTTCGGGGAGGATATTATGAGTGGAGCTGCTTCCTTTCCCAACAGGCCGCTGAGAAAGCTGTTAAATCAGTTTTTCAGAAGCTAGGGGTAGAGGCTTTTGGTCGTTCAGTGTCAGGCCTGTTGGAGAATCTACCAGAAAACCTCAGACCATCAGAGGAACTTCTAGACATGGCAAAAGAACTAGATAAGGCGTACATCCCAACAAGATACCCTAATGCCCATCCAAGAGGAGCGCCATACGAGTTGTATACTAAAAAGGAGGCTGAGCGACTTATAGAGTATGCGGAACGAATCCTCAAGTTCTGTGAAGATTTATTACGCAAAATATAGTAGGGATGATGTTATTCAGATAATCAGGGATGGAATACAACATCTAAAGAACGAGCTGCCCCTTCGGTACGTGATTCTCTTCGGCTCCTATGCCGAGGGTAGAAACACCGTAGCAAGCGATGTTGATATCTTAGTTGTTTATGATGGCCGGAAAGTGGGGGATGATTATCTGATTGTGCGTAAGGTGATTAGGCTGCCAAATCTCCAGCCACACATATACACGATGGAGGAGTACGAGGAGCTGCGCCAAACTAAGGGAAGCATAGTGGAAATAGCCCTTAAGAGAGGTATCAGAATATTATAAGGGCGTCAAAGATTCTAATTCAAATAATTTTGTTATCTATAAATGTATTTAAATGATTACATCGCAAGCCGTAATCTACAAGCCATCATATAATTAGTCTTGTCTTTATGACGAAATTAACTGTGTGGTGCTTGTAATGATAAGAACGGTGCGCCACGCGCTTGAGTGTCAAGAATGCCGGCTCCCCCCTCATCACGCTCCTAGTTCTCATACTTAGCATACTATCTCTAGCCTTCGGTTTTAGCCCAGCTCAAGGTATAGAAGCCTGCATACAGGGAACGCTCAATGTTACGTTTGAGGGGCCTGAAGGCTCCAGCGCCAGCGTCACCTACGGCGTAGCCACGACTCCTTCGGGGATATCTGTCTCGTTCAACCCTACGGGAAGCACGTTGGCGGCAGGGCAGACGGTATCCTCAACCGTTAAGATATGCGCAGACAGCGGCGCGGCCGATGGCCAGTATCCGGCTACCTTAATAGTTTAGGGACCGTGGTACTGGAGGGGGCAGGGCGGCAGCTTCCAGCCCCTCGAACTGGTGGTAACTTTCTGGGTACAAACAAGCTATGCTACACAAACAATAACCGAGACCACGACATTCTCAACCACCACGGTAACCTACACATCAGTGGTATCCACCACCACGCTACACAGAACATTCACAACTACAGTAGTCAATACGGCAACCAGCACAAGGTACAGGTGCAAATAATGATGCTAGTTCGGGTCATCGTAGTGATGCTGCCAGCGGAAGAGGTAATTGTTTGGGAAAGCTAGGAGTTAAGGATTGGTGATGATATGAGCGAAGAAAAAGAAGAGGCACTTACGGTGGCATTAAATATAAACGACTCAACAGAAGCTGAAATATACGAGGATGATGCGTTTATCTTAACAGTTACTATAACCAATACGTATGAGGTGGAAGCTGAATCAGAAAGAATTGCCATAACACATGAATTAAATATACTGGAGCAAGAAAGAGTGTCAAAGAAGATTGAGGAAAAAGAATATCGGAGGAAGAAAGAGGAATTAGAATCACGCAAACCCTCGCCAAGAATAGTAACACTAGGGACAGAGAGCGAACCTTGGTACACCTGAGGGTGAAAAACCATTAGAATGGCCCATCAGGATTATAGACCATATTCCGTCGGGAGATAAAGTTGATCTCGGCGCGTCAAGCATGTTAATAGCTGAGTTTGAAATAGATGAGGAAGAACTAAAGAAGATGACATGGGGAGAATATCGCATTGTTGCCAAGATAAAAGGTGCGGAATCTGAAGAAATAATAGTAAAATTGATCAAAGGTTCTAGGCCTTATGTGGATGAATCAAACTTAGAAGTATACCACTAACAAAGAGGAAGATAGATGCCGCATTAGGTATAGCAGATAAGATACTTGGTTTAAATCCTACTTCAATAGGAGCATTACTTCTTAAAGCAGAAGCTTATGAATTGACTGGCAACATAGACGAAGCGCTAAACATATACTATAAAGCTCTAGATGAATTTGAAAAACAAAACCCAGACAATTACGAAGGACCAAGATATATACATGCTAAAATTGTAAAGCTAGGAGATAAGAAAAGAGAATCGCAAGGAGACATGCAGGCTTTATAGTGGCTGAAACTCTTTAAATAGGAAACTTCGCTACTCTCATAGTAGAAAAAGGGCCGGTGGTCTAGCCTGGCGCATGACGCCACCCTGACGCGGTGGAGGTCGCCGGTTCGAATCCGGCCCGGCCCACTGGCTTTGTCTTCTCGGTATTACGTGTTCAGGGAGCTTAATATCCTCAATTATTACCTAAGTGTTTTTGGGTTTATCTGGAAAAGCTAATAAGCTAAGCCGTCGTTATAGTGGGTGGATGCGGCCCTTTGCGGGTGCTGGTATTTAAGTGTTAGAGGGGTGAGGGAGATAGGTTGCTAATCATAGTTAATGAGGATGCCTTCTTGAGCATGGTGAAGCTGGTTGGTGGCGAGGATGCTGCGAGGGCTGTAGAGCTGTTGATGAAGAAGCCCTCGCTGAGCGATGATGAGCTTTCCCAGAAGCTGGATATGGATGTTAAAGAGCTGCGTAAAATACTACATAGGCTCAACGACCTTGGGCTCGTAGCTTATGACGTGTATCGCGAGAAGGATAGCGGGCACCGCGTCTTCAGGTGGCGTGTCCAGCAAGACCAGGTTATAGGGTTCGCCAAGACGCAGATGCGCCGCGTGTATGAGCGGCTCAAGGCTAGGCTGGAGCATGAGCAGACGCATCAGATATACTGGTGCGGCACCGAGGGCTGTAGGAAATACACCTTTGAAGAAGCTATTGACATCCTCTTCAAATGCCCCAAATGCGGGAAGACTCTCGTCATAGTTGATAATAGCAAGGTTATTGAGGCTTTGCAGCGTAAGATAATGGAGCTGGAGAAGAATCTCCAGTAATGTTTTAAGGTCGCCTCCCTTGCCCCGCGTTGTCGTTCTACGTCTCGGCCACCGCGTCGGCAGGGATGAGCGCATAACCACGCATGTGGGGCTGGCCGCCCGCGCTTTCGGGGCTGACGAGATAATCATAGCAGGCGATAGGGATGACGCTGTCATTGAGAGCATTAACAAGGTTGCCCAACAGTGGGGAGGAAGATTCAAGGCAAGCTATACAGAAAGCTGGGTAAGCCTCGTCAAGGAATGGAAAAACAACAACCGCGCCGTCGTCCACCTAACTATGTACGGCCTCCCGCTACAGCAGGTCATACAGCAGCTCAGGCTAGAGCAGGCCAGTAGGGATATGCTGGTCATAGTTGGAGGCCCGAAGGTTAGGGCAGAGACGTACAGGCTTGCCGACTATAACGTGGCTGTCACAAACCAGCCGCATAGCGAGGTCGCTGCGCTGGCCGTTTTCCTAGACTGGCTCTTCGCTGGCCGCGAGCTGGAGAAGATACACGAAGGCGCTAAGACTAGGATAATACCGCAGCCGAGGGGCAAGAAGGTGATGCATACCTAATAATACGCTGCGTTAAGACACCGCACGGTAAAACATGCAACGCTACATCCACGTATGGCTGATGCTCTTCTCCGGCTGGGTGATCATCTACCTCATACGCGTATCTCTCTCGCCGATATTGCCTACTCTTATAGGGGAGCTAAGCCTAACGCATGGGGATGCGGGCCTACTGGCCAACGCTTATTTCTACGCATACACCGCCATGCAATTTCCCGCTGGATACCTGGGCGAGAGGTTGGGGAGGAAGCGTATCCTCGTGGTAGCCTGCGTCTTCTGGGCGGTAACATCATACTGGACATCCATAGCTAGGGGGTTCGCTGAGCTATTCGCAGCGCGCCTGGCTTCGGGAATCGTGCATGGCTTCTACTTCGGCAACGACAGGCCGCTGGTCACCGTGGTAACCCCTAGGAAGCGGCTGGGCGTCGGCCAGGGGGTTACGTTCTCCGGGCTGGGGACTGGCCTGGGTGTTGGGATGGTGCTCAGCGGCTGGATATCCGAGCTGATGGGCTGGAGAGCCGTCTTCCAGATCTTGGCCATCCCACCCCTCATAATGGCTGCTATATTCGCCCTATTCTTACAGGAGCCGACGAGAATAGGCAGCGAAACAGCAGAGGTAAATAGACGCGCGCTACTCACACGCCGCGAGCTCTGGCTCTTCTACATAGGCGGAATACCCATGGTGTATGCGCTCTGGGTAGCCGCGATATGGATGCCAACTATATTGACTGAATACGGTGTGGAGAGCGTATCCTTCTCCTCACTCATATCATCGCTAGTCGGCCTGGCTGGGATACCAGGCCTAATGGTAGCTGGCTTGATAAGCGACTGGGCTTGGAAGCACGGAGTAGCGCGAGGCTATGTGGCAGCATCCTTCGCAGCCCTCGCAGCGCTCACGGCAGCGACTCTGGGCTACGCGATAACAATCAAAACACCACTACACCAGATAACCCTACTAGTCGCAGCGCTGGGAGCATTCATCTGGGCGGTGTGGCCGCCGCTCTTCGCAGCGCTCAGCCACCACGTAGAGGAACGAATGCTTGGAACAGCCTTTGGAATGATGAACGGCATACACTTCATAGGCTCCCTCATATCCCCATACCTCACAGGCATGATAAGAGACGCAACAGGAACATTCAGCTGGGGACTCTACCTCACAGCAACACTAACAACAATCACCATAGCCGCATTCAGCCTAGAAGCACGAACAGAAACAAGAAAACACACGCTATAAGAGAAGATACATATAAAAACTTGGTGAGCGTAGAATATACGGGCCGGTGGTCTAGCGGTATGACGCACCCCACCAAGGGGGGTCAAATACCCTCACACGGTAGAGGCCGAGAGACTCTGAAACACATGGAGAGGTCCGGTAAGGTTCGAATCCCTCCCGGCCCACTACATTCATCGATGAATATATAGAGGAGGGAGTTAAAATGTATCCTAGACAAAAACATGATTAAATTAATTCATTGCATAATCTACATTTTTCCGACTTTCTTTGAATAGTAAACCCAATAAATATGACAATAACGAATTACATCGGTCTTTTGATGTACTGACAATTTATAAATACGCTTTCTTTCATCAGAGCGATATATTGCCGAATTAATACATAGTTTTTCAGTAAATAATGGACATATCGTAAAAGTTGTAAATCAGCATTTGTAATCTGGTACTTCGTATTTATAGTTAATATCTATATTGATTGAGCCTTCTGCATCGTTTAATCCTTGGATGAATGAAGTCATGCATGCATGACAAATGTTCTACTAATTTGCTTAGATTGCGTGGATTTAACGGTTTTACAGTTTTTGATATGAGATCAAAGAGCAAACGACTATATACATATACAACCCATCTATTCATTGATTTTATGAAATACGGGATGTATGGCTTTGATCTACATACTGTTTTAGCAAAGTTTTCTCCGGCTTTCTTTGCAAGTTCATAATCCTTAACGGCTAAAACAATTATGTAATTTGCAATACAGTTAATATTTTTACTTCTCTTCGAATTAAAAATAAAATGTTTGCGAATCTCTATACTTCCATCGCCTAGTATAACTCCCAAAGAATAACATGTCTGTGGACCAATCCATAGTTTTTTCTTCGGTTTTTGTATTTTGTGTTTAAACCATGTCTTTGAAGTGCCAACATGAATATCTATTCCCGTTCTTTGCTGAATCTCATATATAATCTTACTTTTTGTAAGTTTATGTTTCTTCAGTTTTTGTGCTAGGTCGTAATCCGAATAATGCTCTTGCATCACGCATTCAATACTCATGCTGAAGAATCACTGTTCATATGTTTTCTGTTTGAAGAATTATATGTCAAAAATAGGGCTTCAAAAACTGGCCGATAAGTTTCGAATCCCACCGGCCCCATATCCTATGTAGGGGTGTGTGTCTATCCCCATATCCATGGCTAGTTCTCTGGCTTTTTCATCGATGTATGGAGAGACGATGGCTAGTTTTGGTTTTATTCCTGTTTCCTTCTCGTATAGCTGTGCTATGCGTTGGAGTTCTGCCACGTCGCCTTTGCTAATGCTTGACTTAACCTCCACTAGCACATGCTCGCGGTCTCGCACAACTAGGTCTATCTCAATAACCGATGGATGGCCATGGACTAAGCCCTCCCTATCGGTTGTAATCCACCTAGTAGCGCGGCCACCGAAATTTCGTTCAACTACTCCACGTGACCCCTCTCTGAACGCTGTCTCCGGTAGAATACCCCATCTAGCGCCAAGCGCCGCCACGCAATGCCTAAGCCCCGTCACCCGACCCTGCAAATTCCTAACCAGCTCCTGTAGGTTTCTGACCTCTTCCTGCAGCACTTTAATATCTCTGCTATTCTCTGCCACCTGTTCTTGTAGTGACTTTATAGCCTCGGTGTTGCGGTCTATCCTCTCAAGAACTTCCCTAAAACCGAGGTAGCCAGCCACCGCGTATCTAAACTCCTCGCCCTCCTGAAGGAGGCGGAGGAAATCTTCCTTCAGCTCCATGTCCTCTCCTGCTCTCCATACCAATAATCACCACCAAGCCTTATATTCTTAAAATATTTTGGCTAAAGCCGCATAGCTTATGAGACTAATGCTCGTAAGAAATGCTGTATAAAGAAAAGCTATAGGGTTAAGAGATAGGTTGCGGCAGGCCGCAGAGTTAGGGGTTTGACGAGCAGGGATGAGGCGCGGCATCTGGCTAGAAGGTCGTCAGAGTTCATGACAACAGCCAAGATACAGTTTGAGCAAGGGCTTTATGGTTTGGCGGCCTTTAGCCTAGGGCAAGCCCTCCGGCTATACCTTAAGCATAAACTTCTCCTGCTGGGCGTGAAGTTTCCTTGGACACATAGTGTGAGGCGTCTTCTGGAGCTTTTGACGGAAGTCTCCAGTGAGAGATGTAGGGTAGCAATGTCTTATGTCATGGAGCGGTACTTGATGGAGCTCTCGGTTCTTGAAGATGCGTATATAACATCCCGCTACGTGGCGGGGGAGTTTAGCCGCGAGGAGGTTGAGAGGCTTTATCTGGCTGTTGAAGATATTCTAGGTAGGTTGAGAGATGTTTGTTGAGGAGGCTCGCCGCCGTCAGAGTTTCTTCAACAACCTAAAACAACACCTAGAAGAATTGA
Source organism: Candidatus Pelearchaeum maunauluense (assembly GCA_030059675.1). Taxonomy (GTDB): domain Archaea; phylum Thermoproteota; class Nitrososphaeria_A; order Caldarchaeales; family Caldarchaeaceae; genus Pelearchaeum; species Pelearchaeum maunauluense. The sequence goes on from JANVYQ010000012.1 coordinate 18,454, forward strand.
AGAGAGCAATCCATAGCATTGATCCTGAAGCCGAGCTCTACATCTTCGGCTCCGTAGCGCGCGGAGACTATACACTAGCGAGCGATGTTGATATACTCATCGTTACACGAATGCAGCCAGGCTTCATCCTTAAGGAGCTCTGGCTCAAGGGTTTCAGAGAGCCCTTTGAGTTTCATGTGGTAAGCCCAGACATGCTAGAACATTACAAGACTGGCGGTGAGCTCGTTAAGGTATAGGGGCGTATAATTGTCATGTTGAGAAATAATGGGGTGTTGGCGTGGCTTCCGTATCGCTGGGTCTGACAGACTCCGCTGGCTATGCTCTTAACAACGCTTCCCGCGGGTAGTGTCTGCGCGGCTATGAGAGGCGTCGGCACAGCGAGCATCACAGCCAGAAGTAGCGCGGCATTCACTAAACTCCTTTTCATGCACGAATCGTTTCTACACAGCCTAATCTCTTCCTGAGACGAGCTTGCTCGGAAGAGAAGTTCAGCGTTTGGAACAGTTTAGTAATGCTCATCCTAACAGTTCATAACACGCAATAACTCCGCGTATTGCGCAACCGATTATAAGAAATACTCCGCCACATCAGGAAACCTAAAGGGATGAACGTTTCGTAATGACTGTTCTAAAGAATAGATCCTACACCTTGGATGTTATTATCACTAATTTCTCGGCACTTGAAGGGTATGAAATTATCACACTACCGCTGCTTCTGCTCCAACTCCCCTGCCTTCTCCTCCAATACAGCGAGCCTCTCAACAACATCTATACGCTTCTCCAACGAGTCTATCTTATTGGATAAATTTTCTTCCACAGCCTTAATCTTCTCCTCAACCCTCCTAATCTCCGATTTCAGCTCTGTTCTCACAGCATCTATCCAGTCCTTACAGCGCCTATATCTGTTCGTACTGCCTCCATCTCTGCTCTTACTGCTTTAAATTCTCCCGCCAACTCTCCCCTAAGAGCTCTTATCTCCGCCCCAGCTCTTCTTTTATTATTTTCCTTATCTCTGGTAATGTTATCCTCCAGGCTGCCTCTCTCGCGGCTCTGGCCATCCTTAGATCTCGTATATGCTGCTTATCGCAATATAAGAGTTTTGTATCGCTACTCTCGCCATTCCCTCCATGCTCTTTATCGTCTTCATGCTTCTTAACTAAAGTTTCATCGACAGCAGCATTATGCGTCTAGGCTTTTTCGGTGAAAGGTGGTGGCAACATTTTTTACACGCATGGATATCTTTTCGGTTAGAATGTCGGCTGATGAAGCTGAGCTGATCAAGAGTAGGGCTGACGCCTTCCTACGTAACGCCGAAAGGCTGATTGAAGAAGGTGAATGGGATTTAGCTGTTTTTAACCTTGAACAATATTGCCAACTCGTGCTCAAGTATAAGCTCTTGGTCAAGAAGGGAAGCTACCTAAAAACGCATTCCCTTAGGTCTTTGATTCGTGTGCTAGGCGTGGGTAGCCCCGAGTTGTTAGGGCTGGTTGAGGATGAGAGGAAGCTACATTATGTCGCGAGGCTTGAGGAGGCATATATAGTCTCAAGATATCTGCCCTACAGGTTTGAGGAGAGGGAGGTTAGGGATATCCATCGGTTTGTAGTGGAGGTGTTTAAGCCTCTTGTCGAAAAGCTATGAAGACATAGTCCTCGGATATCTTAAAAACTATAGGGAGGTGGGAGTTGAGGTTAAGAATATTCTGAGAAGGCTTGACCCCGATGTGGAGGTTTACGTGTTTGGCTCAGTTGTCAGGGGTAGGTATACTGCTTCAAGCGATATTGACATCCTCGTGGTAACTGATGATCTTGAGAGGAAGTATGAGATGATGGTGGAAGTCTATAAGCGGGTGGAGGCTCCTATCGAGCTTCACATAATCACCCGTGAGAAGTTCAACGGCTGGTATAGGAGGTTTATCCCATCTGATGAGGTTGTAGAGATTTAGCGGTAACAATCGTGCAACGCTGCTTTCCTTACTGCTCCGCATATAAGGGGGTTATGTTATTGGTTATCTTCGTTGCTGCTCTAGTTCCTTCACCTTCTCCTCTAATACGGCTAGCCGCTCTACGACGTTTATGCGCTTCTCTAAAGACTCTATTTTGAGAGATAGGTTTCTAATCTCAGGTGATAGTGCCTCTTCAATTCTCCTCATTTCTGTGCGTAGTGTGTTGTGTTTTTCGTCAATTTCTGTTCTGAGTATCTTTAGTTCCTTTTTCCAGCACTTCTCTTAATTTTTCTTATCTCTGGTAGTATTATCCTCCATGCTGCCTCTTTTGCTACTCTGGCCATCTGATTGTTTTTGGTTGTTTGTGGTTTATAGGGTTTCTGTAAACGGCTTTATGGTGGGTTGGGTGTTGTTTTATTTGGACTGGGGTTGGATAGGGGGTGAGTTTCTCCGCCTGTTGGGGGGGGAGGATGGGGGTTTAGGTATGCTGTTGTGGGTTTGTTGGGTATTGTGGATGTTCGGCGGAGTCAGGCTAGGTTGGAGGAGGCTTTGGCCAAGCTTGATGCTGCTTTTGCTGAGCTTACGCGGAATGTGAGTATGCTTTTTGAGGGGGCTCATTATATTGTGGCTGCTCGGCTTAAGGGAGAGAGGTTTGGAGCGGAAGTTGGGTGTGTTGTTGGAGAGGGAGCCTGAGGCGGCTTCGTGGGCGCATCCTGGGGCTGTTGAGCTGGCCAGGGGGCTTGGGGCCTGGTTGCTACGCCTCCTAGGGAGGTTTCCGAGGCTCTCTTTAGCTTCTTCGCCAGTGTTGGTGTTTTGTGGGTATTTTTTGCGAATTATGCTGGGGCATTAAGTTATGTAGACCGTAATGTTCCTGCAAACTCAATAGGGTGGGGAAGACCCTGGAGAAAAATACGCTAAAGAAAAATATAGAATCATAAAAACCCCTTATAAACAAAGTAGCTGTGATAAATCCAGAGATGTGGCTGGAGCCGCCAAAGAGGCAACATAGCGAATAATCCTCTCAAGAGATAAGGAAGATAATCAAGGAAGAGCTGGAAAACCAGTTATCTCCAATCAGAGCAGAGATGGCAGAAAAACACGAAAGACTAAAAACAGATATAACAGAGAAGTATGAGAGGCTTAGAACCGGGATAGAATCCCTACGTAGAGAGACAGAAGAACGGAACAACGCCCTAAGAACCGAGATAACGTCCCTAAGAAAGGAAACAGAGGAGAGAAATAACGCCCTAAAGACAGAGATAGCATCCCTAAGGAGAGAGACAGAAGAAAGGGATAATGCCTTGAAGATGGAGATAAGCTCATTGAGAAAGGAGTTAGAGGAGAAGGATAAAGCTCTAAAAGCAGACCTAGGAAGAATAGAAGAAACCCTAGCCACCAAAATAGAGTCACTAGAAAAACGACTAAACATAACAGAAAGACTCGCAGTCCTGGAAGCAGAGCTAAGAGAGCTAAAAGAAAAACAAAAAACCTAACAATGGAAAAGGCTTTGATAGATGGACTCTAATCTCATCTCCTACTCCGCATGTGTGCACTCTTATATACGCGTATATCATAAAAATCTCCAGAAGAGTAGCCTGGGCAAACCTAACATAAAAGCATGGGATTCCAGAGAGATGCCATGCGAAAGCGGGCAACGGTGCTTCTGCTACTCATAGCCTTGCTAGCTCTCACGGAGGCAAACGCACTCGTGGGCCCTGTTCTCATAAGGCTAAACCTGCCTGCTAAGGCCCTATCCGTGGCCGCAACCCAGTTTGATGAGGTCTGCATAGTTGTAGAGGTGCAGGAGGCGCTCTACATCTACCGAGACCAGGACAAAGCCCTGGTCAGGATAGCGCTGGAAGGCGCGCCGACTGCGGTGGCGGCGCTGGACAGGACCTGTATAGCGGTGCTCAAGAACCAGCAAAGGATAGCGCTCATAGAAACAGCCTCCCCGACACCCAAATACCTAACGCTGCCAGCCCCGCCAAGTGATGTGGTTACAAGCAGCAAAAGAGCGTACATCATATCGCCGCTGGCAGGTGAGATATACGAGCTGGACATGGCGGAGCCTGCGATAACTAAGACGATAATAGCCAAATCAGCTGAGGGGCGGGGAATGGTATCGGCAAACGAGCGGCTGTTATGGGTGATTAACGAGGACTATAAGTCCGTCTCGGCAATATCATTAGAAGATGGTGATAGCTGGGAGTGGAGCGCTGGGTTCTTCCTCACCACAATCTTGGCAGAGCAAGGCTCCGACTATGCGTGGGTTGCCGCCGAGTCCAGGCTCGTTAAGCTGGAATACGGCCGCGGCGTGGTGGAGGAGGTCAAGCTGCCAGATGTCACGTTGGTGGAGCCGCCCCTCGTAATAGCTGACACTGGCGAACTGCTGTACGTCAGCTCTGTGCGCCGCGTGGTGGGGCTTGTAAGCGGGGGAGAGTACAGCGAGACGCGGACAGCCCCAATCAAGCCAGCATCGCCAGCCAAGGGAAGCAGGAATAGCGTGTGGCTCGTGGATAAGCAGACAGGAACGCTGGCATGGCTCTCAACCAGCAGACCACCAAAGATAGATGAAGCCCTGCTAGCGTACTCGGCTGGGCTCGTAACAGCTTCATTCAAGGTGAGCGACCCAGACCAGGACCTGCAAACCATACTCGTGATGTTCCACCAGCTGGATGAGCGTGGGCGTGTGGTGAGGAATACAACCGTGCCCGCTGTGTTGGAAGGTGGGCTCTACCAGGCGAGTATTGAGCCCGCTAGCCAGGCCTCGCGGGTTGCGGCTTATGCCATCGCGGTAGACCAGCCTGGAAACAGGGAGATGCTTAAGATAGGTGAGGTTGAGATTGCTGCGCAGGCAACAACTGTAACCGCCCAAACCAAAACCGAGACAACAGCACCTACACCAGCGGAGCAGCCGCCCGCAGACCTAGGCCAGCTGCTCTTCCCACTGGCTTCAGGTCTCTTGCTACTCCTGCCCCTACTACTAGGAGCTACGCTAATCTTCGGTAGGAGGAGAAAAAGAAGGAAGCGCTAGCCCCCGCTAACTACCACTATCTCGTCAGACCCGCTGGATGGCGGTCTCTAGGGAGGATGTTACGCCCTTCTCCGCGATTATCTCGGCGAGCCCGCTGGTTTGGGCTAGGAGTAGTGAGGGGAGTAGGATGGCCAACGGGGGATGCCCGCTCGCCTTACCGCGAATCATAACTCAACGCCAACTCGCTGGCCTACCAAGCGCGGCACTTGATTTTATCTCGACAGCGCTGAAAAACGCATAATCTGGGCGTAATATCGCTAGAATCCTCGAAGAAAGGCCTGTAGAATCCTGTTTGGAGTTTAGAATCTTTCTAGACAGGCTACGTTTATATCGTGAGCGGGCATCTGCCTGCCCGTAAGTTTGAGGTGATTAGGAAAGTTGAGTCAAGCCCAAACAAGAGCATCTAGGAACACAACAGCTCTGCTAGTAGCGACAGCCCTAGTACTCGCCCTGCCACTAGCACTCTTCGCGGCGCAGCCGGCGGAGGCGCAGGAGAGTCTATGGCTGAAGCTGGTAACAAACGCCTGGAAGGGTACGGACTGTCCGCCAGCAACTGGCTCCCGTCTAACGGGAGTCCCAGCCTGCGCGCCTACTACGGGAGGGTTTGCAGACAGATATAATGCCACGAACACGTTTGTGGAGCTTTACTTTAACCTAAGGCTAAGTCCCGGAGCCCCGCCCCCCGCGGAGAGTGTAGGTCCTTTCTACCCCAACGCGACGGGCTTCGTCCAGATACCATGGCAAACAAGATACAACACCTACGACAACCTGACAATCTTCGTCAAGGCCAAGAGCTTCCAGGGCAACGACATAGGCGCAGGCAAGCCGTTTAACGGAATCATAGTCTACGCGCTATTTGTAACAAACGATAATGATACGGTGAAAAAGATAACAGGAATTGAGGGAGTGGCAGGCCAGTATAACGTGACGGTAAACGATGACGGTCTAGTAGACACCCATAAAACAGCTAGCGCTGGAGGCACGGGTAGCAACTTTGGTAAAGATTTCGGTTTACGAGGTGGTCGTGGTTCAACTGATAACATGACGACAGGTCCCGTAGATATTCTTACCTCTATGGGTGGTAAGGGTAAGTTTGCGCTTAAGTGGTTTGCTGGTAACTTCTCCAAGCCTGTTGATGCCTGGATTGCGCGTACAGCGTATCTCTTCAAGGTCTTCCACGTACATAGCTGGTACAACGTTAAGGACAATGTAACTTATGCGCAGATATTCGTCTATGACAACGACCACACCTCAGGGGGCAGCCCTGACTCCACGCTGGTAGCTGTGACGACACGCAGCGATGGGCAGGCGAGATACACCCGCGAGGTCTACCCAACAGCTGCTCTAGACTACCTAGGCTTTAACGACAACAAGCTAGTTCCTATACCGCTACAGACAATTAATCTAAACAACAGAACGGCTTACCATGGTGGAATAATTGATCCAAACGCGCGCACAACAGGAATAGCTGAAAGAAACCAAGTAGGTGCTGCGAAACTTAATGCTACGGTAAGAGTATGGTGGGAAACCGTACTAGTCAACCAGACGTTATATGCAGGCAAAGAGTATAACGGAACACCTAACTACTTTGATCTCACGAACGTCAATAATATGAATAAGAAGCGACCTCTCTTTGGTGGATCGTTCCCGCCCAGCGGTACTACATCTACGGCGGGTCCTCTGTCTATGGTATATAATAACACAGTAAATCCAGGTACTCCACCGAAAAAGGGAATATTTGTAAACGGAACTACAATACCTGAAACGAAGAATGTTGCTAGCTTCTTAAATGCTACTGTTTTCGCCTTTAGATGCGCTGTCCACGATAAAGACTTAGCCATCCATAACCCTGGCGGTAAAGACAATATGCAGGGTGCTCTCTGTGAGGTCAACCTAGTGGGATATGATAACATAACGCAGTACTACCTGACGCGCCAGCTCGGTCAAACAAATGAGGACGGCATAACAACGGAGGGCCACTCTTATGGTGGCCAGCTAAAACCACTAGACACGTTCCTACGCGTGCCCAACGCCACATGGGGCTACAGAGGAGCGCTCAATGCGAGCTACTACTACGACCCACGCGACGCACGCAACTTTGGCGACATCAACAAAGACCCCCGCGTCGTGGTTGACATAGGCTACGTATGGACCAGGACACTGGCAGACGATAAAGCACCATACAGCGGCCTGGCAATACAGATCAAGTGGAAGGGCGGAGTCAACAACGCCTACGGCGGCGCATGGGTAGTCGTAAACATGACAAGAATCTACAACCCATACGACATAGCGCTCAAGAAGGGAAGCGACCCAACACCTAACCCCAACAACGTCGGAACACTAACCACCGAAGGTGACGATCCTAGCCTAGCTTGGATAGGCTCGGGAGGTCTAATACAGCGAGGCACCCATCCAGAAGTTAAAGAGTTCCATCCAAACGCTACTGCTTATCCATCCCCCCTGAAGGGTCTGCTACAAGACATAGAGGACATTAAGCAGATAGTTGACCCACTCACTCCAAAAGAATTCAAAGTAGGTGGAGTAAGATTCGGAATAGATGGACTACTCAACATTACTGCTAACGTGTTTGACATAGCGATTAGGGCTACTGACGACCTGGGCGTCATCCTAGATGACGCTAGCACAGACGTACTACTACGGCAGACAGGCAAGTCGATCCCGCTGGAGTTCGTAACCGACCCAACAACAAACGCTTCCGGCTACTGGGTAGCATTCCAGATGCCAGGCGAGCGCGGATACGGCGTCGTCGTAATGTACGAGGGCACCGAGGTATACCGCAACGAGGCGGAGATACCCAAACTCGTCAAGACAGTATTCATAGAAGTCAAGGCTAGGGTCTTCCAGATCAAGCTCCTGTTCGTAGACTGTGAGGGCAGGCCACTAGGCGATTCCATAGTATCGTACATCCACACGACAGTAGGCCCCGTCCAGGGACTAACAGACACAACTGGCGTGATAGACCTGGGCAGGATGCCTAAGGGCAGCCTAACCTTCCGGTCACTATACTGGAAGGGCGTCGACGTGCCGTTCATCAAGGCAACATGGCCTAACGGAACAGAGGTAAAGCCAGCAGCAGACGGCACAATCCAGCTCAAGATAGACAAGAGCTGGAGCAGCCCAATAGTACTAACAGCTTTGATAAATGATATCGTGTTCTCAACATGGGACTTCGACGGCGAGGTAGCGATACCGAGGCTCAACATAACGATATGGTGGGAGGGCTACAACATAAGCGACCCGACAAAGTCTGCCTGGACATTCCTAGAGACGATGGACCCAGGCAAATACGCAACACCGATACCACCTCCAATCCCTGTTAAGAACCCAGCAGGCTTCGACGACTCAGACCCATACAACACCAGCGTTAGGGTTGCACAGTTCTTCAGGTACGTCATCCAGTACTTCAAAGATGGAAACGAGTATATCTTCTACCAGATGCCAACAGCAAAGCTAGGCGACGCGGGCGTAGAGGCGGTAGAATACAACATAGTCGTGACAACAGTGCCAGACGACAGGTGGGGGCTAGCCGCAGCCGCCGCCGCGTTCCTAACACCAGGCAGCAACATGTGGCCAGGCACAGGCAAGCCAGTGCCATGGGAGTCCAAGATAATATGGAAGCCGACAGCCAAGTCCGTAACGCCGACAGAAGCCCATGGCAGCGGCATAGACGACAGGGTAGTCCTGAGAACCAGCACAAGCCTCCTAACAGAGGCATGCGGAGTACAGAGCGTACGCCTCAACACATGGGCACACGACTTCAGCAAGAGGCTGGTAGACGGTGAGGAGACGAGGCTAGGCGACGCGAACTACAAGATCAAAAACGACAACCTCCAGACCATGGAGATCATAACGACAAGCTGGACAGAGGACAACCTAGACGTGACCGCAATAAATAAGGACGACCCACTGGATAGCAAGATATGGTGGAACGGTAGCTACGTGGCGAGAGACCTAGTGTTCGCGGCATACTTCTACCCATTCAAGGAGCCTTCAGGCGGCTACATAAAAGACCCAGGGCTGGTCGAGCTCATAGACGGGAACGACGCACTGCTAGGCGATGGCCCAGCCTGGCCGTTCAAGAACATCTTCGGAGAGACCGTACCATCGGTAACGATTGACCAGTTCTTCAACAACACGCCAGACTTCACCAAGGGTGCCTGGAACAACACATGGCCAGAGCACAACTTCACAGTAATCGGCAGCCAGGAGCTATGGGACCAGACCAAGTGGCGGTGGGAGAAGGCGGTAAGCGACCGCCGAGTCCCAGCAGTACCAAGCAGGGAACAGACACTAGTCTTCGAGGATGAGCTACTCAAGATACCGCTGCCAGTAGGATTCATAACACTAGACCTACGCGACCAAGACGGCAAAGACCCACTACCATACGCAGTAGTACAACTAAGCATATTCCACGACAATCAGTTCGGTCCAGGCGTAACGGCTACAGAGTTCCTGAGGGTCAGGTGGAAGACAGGAATAGAGGGCAACCTAACACTACTGCTGCCAATAGCTGGAATGATGAACGAGACGCTAGACACAAAAGGCGTGACAGCAGGCGGTTTAATCAACTACACGCTCACAGTCTTCTGGTACCTGAACAGCGGCATCGTCTACAAGGATGCGTTCAACCTGACGAAGCGCGGCTACAGCGTAGGCAACGTAGCCGTGGCTGACACCACGTTCGTCCTAGCGATAAGCGCAGACAAGGAGAGGGCGGTCAAGGACCTATACGCCAAGATATGGTGGTTCAACGTCTCAGCTTACATAAAGAATAAGGTAACGCAGGCCGTTCATCCAGGGCAGCTGGTTGTTGACCATGAGGGCAGGACATGGAAGCTGACCGAGCTGGACGAGACCAAGGGCGGCGCAGCGTGGGCTGATGGCAAGGTTACAGTCAACCTAGTGCCTACGAGCAAGCGCTTCACGGTAAGCGACTGGACGCTAGAGTATGACAGTACAACACGCAGGTATGAGTACAAAGAGGTGACCAGGACCTTCGACATACCCTACCCGTCAGACAAAAACGGGGCGCCGCTAGATGGCTGGCCATACGTGCCAGCTCCAAACGACTACGTGCGCGTGCTGACATACGCCGAGGACTGGGCTATACAGTACAGAGTGAGCGTCTGGCATCCGGACCTGGCCATACCGCCGACAGACGCGAGCTACGGAGCAGGCGCGTGGGAGGGCACGCTCTACGAGCTAGTATGGAGAGCTAGCTGGGAATTCAGGTTCGCCTGGATGCTCTTCGGCGACGAGCCGTTCGACATCTCCTTCTGGAGGGGCACCAGTGGAAGAGGGGACTTCAAGCCACTGCCGGGCTACGCCCTAACTAGGACGTGGGTAGCGGAACCAGAGCCGGGAGCCAAGACAGTAGCCATCAAGCTCAACGCCGCGGATGTGGAGATACCGGTATACTGGCAGGTAGGAGACAGCGACCTAGGAACATACGACTGCGGCCCGCTGTATGGCTACATGGTCAAGGGCAGGATAATACAGCCAGAAGGCTCAACGCTGCCAAACATAATCATAGACACAACAGCGCAGAGCCCACGTGTGCAGGCCGGGGTAGAGGTGCACGACGTCTGCAGCGTCTTCAAGGAGGATGGCAAGGTATGGCTGGTGAAGTACGTCTCAGGCAACACACCTGACACGGTAGTCTGGGGTGGAGCAACGCTACGGATAGACGAGGTATCGCCACCGCCGGAAATCTGGGCAGACAGCTCAGACCCCGTCAAGGGCAAAGGAACATGGAGCAATTACTGGAAGACATGGGTGGGCAGCGCAGAGGACCCGATAACCAAGAAGAAGGTGAGCGAGGAGCTGAAGGAGGGCAACCAACTGGACATACCAGGCGTTGACCTAGGAATACAGTACATGGGCTACGGCGTACCATACTACGGAGTCTCATTCGTCGCCACCGTTCAGGTGGTGAGCAACGACCCAGACACGCGCGAGCACAGGCCATTCGTCGCGACATTCGTCTTCCAGAACGTCAGCGCCAGGATAACGGACTTCAACGGCAGGCCTCTGCCAGGCTCGTTCTTCCAGCTAATAGACGCTCAGACAGGCAAGAGCGCAGGCTGGAGCTACGCAGGTCCTGACGGCCAGATAGTGCCGATACCTATAAGGAAGCCTGGAGGCACATTCATACTCAGAGTCTTCTACCTAGGCTACAAGGAGGACGGCGTACCGACATGGCCGGTTAACAGCTTCGCCAGGTGGCCAGTGGTTTATGACAGCAGAGAGGACGAGGTCGAGGTCAGGGCCCAGAAGCCAGACGTACCGCTAGGCTTCCAGTACGTTGACGAGGGCGGACCAGTATGGACAGGAGCAGGCTGGGCAGAGGTTTGTGAGGAACTTATCGACATACAGGACGGCGCATTCATCTACTCCTACAGTGCATCGATACTTGATGCCGAGTCCCGCTGCCCGCCGAGCGGCTGGGGCAGGAGCTTCGACATCATAACAAGGGTCTTCGACCTGAGGATACGCTTCGTCTACGGTGATGCGCAGAAGCCAGCCGACCCGTACTTCGTCTTCAGCTCACCATCGCTAGCACTGCCAGATGATTTCAAGATAGACGGCCAGGCACCGGTCTTCAAGGCCAGTCGCCTAGTCAGGGGCACGTATGAGGTGACAGCATACTGGCCAGGCAAGGGCGGCGTAGAGGTAGGCAAGAGGACATTCGACATAAGCGAGGCCAACGTCGGCACGGTTGAGGGCACGGTACAGCTAGCCCTACGCGACGTTAGCTTCCTAGTCGTGGACAGGCAAGGCAGGCCACTATCACAGCCACAGGTCAAGGTATCGCCAAGCGAGGTGATACGCGAGCTACCGGACAGGCCAGAGAACCCAGTTACGATAATCGCAATGCCCGACGGGATAACATACACCCTCGAGATCTCCTGGACCAGCCCAGACTTCGGAACAAAAGCAACCGCCGTCGTGAGAGAGTCGCCGAAGGGACTGGCCGAGAAGGGCGTCGTCGTAGTGCCCGTTGACGACGTGCAGCTGAAGGTTGTCGACCTAGAGGGCAGAGCGGTCGCCGGCTCTGCCGTCTCGCTGGGGGGCAAGGAGGTAGGCAGGACAGACAGCCAGGGCATCGTCGTGGTAGGCAACGTACCGCTGGACAACGAGTACACGGTGACGGTGGTCAAAGACGGTGCGAAGCTGGCTGAGGAGCCGGTGAGGTTCACCGCCGCGAGGCTAGAGGCAACGGTCAAGGCAGGAATCTACGACGTAACCGTCTTCGTCAAGGGCGCTGCAGGCCAGCCGATTGAGGGCGCCACAGTCAGGCTGCTCCGCAACGGAGTCGAGGTAGCTGCAGGCGCAACAGACGCAAGCGGCCAGGTAGCGTTCGAGAAGCTGATGATAGGCGAATACCAGGTCGAGGCCACGGTGCCAGGCTTCAGCGCAAGCGGAACACTGGCACGCGAGCAGAAGTCGATAACGCTGACGCTAGACCTCTACACCGTGCTATTCGGCGTGCCCATGACCTTCGCCACATTCCTAGCGCTCATCATCGGTCTAATACTGCTGGTGATAGTCATCGTCGTCGTCATCAGCGAATACATCCGCTGGCGCGGCAGGCGTCTCGGAATCTACCCACCGGCACCACCAAAGAAGTAAACAGCCAACAACACCCCTCTTTCTCTCCCGAAACACCCCGTATCTCCCCTCCCTTCTTTTATTGGCTCAAACACCTGCCTAGCGGCAGCCATCATATTACGGGGCTACTACCCCAGACAGCCTGGGATAGGCTGTCGAGAAAACCCGAGGGCAGGGCTGTGCAATACGTTTTAAAGCCAGCCCAGACAGCCTAGTGGGCGGATGTAGATGAGGAGAGCAGCAGCACTGGCGCTGGCGGCGTATATCACGGCCACACTCGCGCTAATCGCCACGGCAGCGCAGCCGCAGGACCCCTGCCTGGCCGCGAAGCCGGTAAACGTGGCCGAGATAACCGGCAAGCTGGTGGGAACCCTGACAAAAACACCTAACGACGCCGATTTCTACAGGATAGTGGGGGTAAAGCCTGGGCAGGAGCTGGTGCTCTCCATCAAAGCCAGCGCCAACACGAGCGTCTCGCTCAACGCGGCGCTCTTCCGCGAGGTCTCTCCAGGCGTATTCGCCCTAGTCGACGAGAACAACATAGTCATAGGCAGGCAGCCCGTCGAGCTGGGCTACCGCTGGCTGGAGGCGGAAACAGAGAAGACCAGCCTAGGAAGCTTCTGCATAAAGGTTAGCCAGTTCTCGGAAGTCTTCCAAGTCAGCACAACCTACGAGATAAGCGTGTCCGTAGCAGAGATGTTCGACACCGGGGGCGTGGACGCGCCAAGCTATCTAGACGGCGCCGTAAGCCTAGGGGTCTTGGAGCCGGGCAAGAAGCTCACGATAACAGGCTTCCTCTCAGCCGCGAAGAAGGGGAATGACTACATAGACATCTACAAGCTGAGCCTAACAGCGGCGCGCGGGGACAGGCTTGTCATCAAGCTAGTAGGAAGCCCCGAAGCGGTGCTCGACCTAGCGCTGATGGACCAGAAGGGGGAGGTCACGCTCAGGTCCAATAAGACCACGGTCGGCGAGGCGGCGCTGAGCCTCAGGCTGGAGAAGGCGGGAGACTATGTCTTCTACCTCAGGATATCGAACTCAGGCGGCCTGGGTGGAAGCGCAGAGTACACCGCTACCATCGAGCTGCAGCCCGCTGGCGGCCAGGAGGAAGGCGGCCAGCAGAAAGGCGGCCAGCCGGGGGTAGAGCCGCGGCTAAGCGACCAGACCGCGCGCCTCATAGTCATAGGCAGCACAGCAGCAGTAGCGGCCACGTCAATACTGGCGATAATAATAAGAACACGCCGCAGAAGAGCAGGCGAAGAATACATAGAATACGAATACTACTGAAGGCGATGAGAACCCATTAATATGCGGCGGCTCCCACCATAACAGCCAAGGAGACGCCCCCTTGAGCATAAAGGACGAGTTCCTAAGCCTCCTAGAGAGGGATAAAGAGTTTCGATATGCCGTAGCTGGACTCCTAGGCCTAGAAGAGATACTCAAAAGACTAGACCGACACGAGGAGGAGCTGGTCAAGCTCAGGGAAGATATGAACAAGCTCAGAGAAGACATGAATAAGCTCAGGGAGGACATGAACAAATTAAGGGAAGACATGAACAGAGGCTTCGCGTTGGTTGAGAGGCATATAACGGCGCTGGGAGCTAGGTGGGGGCTTCTCACCGAAAACGCGTTTAGAGAGGGTCTCAGAGATTTGCTGGAGAAGGAGCTGGGGCTTAAGGTAGAGAAGTGGTCTAGGTTTGATGAACGTGGAATGGTCTTCGGATACCCCAGCCTAGTCGAGATAGACGTAGCAATAAGGGATGATAGGATAATCTTAGTGGAAGTCAAATCCCACGTAGGCGCTGGGGATGTGTATTCGTTTAAGCGAAAGGGCGAGTTCTACGCGGCAAATGAGGGGAAGAAGCCAGACCGGCTGGTAATCGTAACGCCTTATGCCGATGCGAAAGCCGTTGAAGCAGCGCGGCACCTAGGGATAGAGGTCCATACAAAAATATAGGAGTCGGGTTTGAATGTGTTTAAATACGCAGGCCTACTAATACTCCTCCTAGAAAGGCGCTCTAAAGGGAGCCGCGTGATGCTGCCTTGCCCAGAGGATACCGATTCCTAGAGCATATGTCGGATGTTTATGTCGAGGCTTATGGGGGCTCGTTGGAGGAGGCCTTCGCCCAGGCTGGCCTGGCGCTCTTCAGGACGATAATACCAGAAGCAGAAGGCGCTGCTAGAAGCGTGGAGGTCGAGGCTGAGGGCGACGACCTGCAGCAGCTCCTCTACAACTGGCTTGAGAAGCTCCTGCTGGTGTTTGAGATGGAGCAGCTCGTGGGCACGGATGTGGTGGTTGAAGCGGTAGAACGGGCTGGTGACGGCTATAGGATTAGGGGCAGGGTGGTAGGGGTTGATTACGACCCAGCGAGGCACAAGACTGGAACAGCCGTCAAGTCGCCCACCTACTGGAGGATGGAGATACAGGAAGGCGACGTGGGGGTTGTTTTGAGGTATGTGCTGGATATCTAGGGATGCGTGCCGCTGATGAGCCTAGTACCGCGCCGCGGCGCGAGGCTTGATGTCCTGCTACCCATGAGCATCGCGGCCGAGGCGCCTCACCTCAGGGAGAAGACGCTCCGCATAGGCTGGGTGGGCAGGATACTCGCAACATTCAGGGTGGATACGGTCATACTGTACCCAGACAGCGCCAGCCCAGACATCAAGAACGCAACGCTGGTTAAAGAGCTGCTCGACTACCTGGTAACAGCTCCCTATCTAAGGAGGCGTCTCTACCCGCTGAGGCGCGTGCTACGCTACGCTGGCTTGCTTCCTCCCCTCAACATACCCACGCATCCTGAGAGGGGAGCGATACGGAGGCAAGGCACTCACTATCGTGAAGCTCTCGTAATAGCGGAAGGCGAGACATCGACGCTTGAGGCGGGGCTTAGTAAGCCTGTGAAGCTGGGGAGGCGTCTCAAGAAGGGCTCGCGGCCAATACTCAAGATACGCGTCTCCGGGGGGGGTCGTGTCAAGATTAGGGCTCTGCCGCGCGAGAGGTGTGAGGTCTATCCAGGGTATAGGGCTGTGATAGTTAACCGGCCGCTGCGCGAGATAGTGGGAAAGTATGGTCTCAGGATAGCCACCTCGCGGCTGGGCAAGCCCTTTCCCGAGGAGGCCAGCCGAATATCAGAACTCGCATCGAGTTCTGAGAGTATCTGCGTAGCATTCGGCTCGGCAGATAAGGGGCTACACGAAATAGCGGCCGAGCAGGGATTCAAGCTGGAAGAAGTGTTTGACGCGGTGCTAAACTTCGCACCCCAGCAGGCCGTCAAAACAATAAGAACAGAAGAAGCCCTCGCATACACACTAGCACAACTAAACAACCACATACCTTGAGGAAGTTATGGAAGATTGTATGAGGCTTGACAAATATTACACGACCTCCCAGGTATCCAGATGTATGGGAATCAGGTTTTCCCGAAGAGTATTTCTCTAAAAGGGAGGCTGAGGAAGCCGTTACTAACAGTTTCAAGATAGATAGTCTTAAATAGACAAAGGTCTTTTATGTACATTGGGTCTGGCCGCTTAGCGGCCTGTGGATGATGTAAACCTTCAGATGGGGGCTTTCCCCACATGGATGACCTCGGGCTGGAAACGGCCTGAGCGAAGACGTGTGGGGCGGGATCGACCCGACAGGGCTGGAGGGCGATGCCGAGCCCGAGAGGGGGACAAGCCTGGTGACGGCCAAGGTCCACGTATCTCGATGTAGACCAGAACCCTTTGTTTCAGGAAGCGCATCGTGATGGGGTAGTTTTGGTAGACGGGCTGGGCATATTCACGGAAGAAGGGGCGGCGAAATCTTAAAGTGGAAAGTAGCTAGACGGTCTCCAAACCTAGTTCAAGGTATTTATCCTCCTGCATCCTCTCTGCCCCAGCTAGAAGGGTAGGAGAAGGAGGATGGGGCATAGGAAGTATTCTGCGCCGCGGCATGGGTCGCTTGCTTACCTACCGCGGGGTAGGGCTGCTAGGCTTGTCCCGCGGGTGAAGTACTGGCCAGACGGCGGGGATGTTAAGCCGCTGGGCTTCATAGCGTACAAGGCGGGTATGACCTCGGTCTATTACGTGGATAACACTCCCAACTCCCCGTTTCAGGGGACTGAGGTCCAGAAAGCGGCTACGGTGCTGGCTGCTCCGCCCATGTGGGTGGTGGGCATAGCGCTCTACGAGAACGTTGACGGCGCCCTACGCGATGTCCTGAAGATTTGGAGCAGCAACATGCCCGATGACATCAGGCGGCGGATAAAGAGCCTACGGCCCAACGAGGATGAGGCGCGTAAGAAGCTGGAGAGGATACGCGACAGGATTGCTGAAGTAAGGCTGATAGTCGCTACGCAGACGCGCGTTGTTGGCGCTGGGAAGAAGCCGCATATCACGGAGATAAAAATAGGCGGCGAGCCGCAGAAAGCGCTGGAATACGCGCTCGGCAAGCTGGGAGGCGAGCTAAAGATATCCGAGGTCTTCCAGGAGGGTGAGTTCATAGACGTAATAGGCGTCACCAAGGGTAAGGGCTTTCAAGGCGTGGTGAAGCGTCATGGCGTCTCAAAGCTACAGCACAAGTCTAGGAAGACGGTCAGGGGCGTCGGAGCCATAGGTGGGAGGAATCCACCATACGTGACTTACCTCGTCCCACGCTCGGGCCAGATGGGGTACCATAGAAGGACAGAGTTCAACAAGCGCATACTGGTAATCTCTGGAGAGGGCGAGAAATACACGCCGCGTAGCGGTTTCCATAAATTCGGCGTCATAAGGAGTGATGTGGTTGTGGTTGAGGGCTCAGTCCCAGGCACGCCGAAGAGGCCTATAATCCTACGCGCCGCGGCGAAGCCGCCCCAGCCGATAGAGAAGCCGGAGATAACTCTAATCAAGGTGTAGGTGTTTTGGGGAATGTATGTCCAGACTGGCGTTCTGAAGCTGAAGGGAAAGGACGGCGGCGTGGTGCCGGTCTATAGCTTGGAGGGCGAGCAGGAGGGCGAGATAAGGCTTCCGCATATCTTCCTGACACCGAAGCGTGAAGACTTGGTGCGGCGAGCTGTGGTTCACCTACTCACGCACACCCTCCAGCCCAAGGGAGCCATGAAGGGCTCGGGCCACAAGTATTCGGTTGAATCTTGGGGGCCTGGCTATGGGATTGCGCGCATAGCCAGGATACGCGGCCGCGGGACGCCCAAATACGGCTCTGGCGGCATGGTGCCCTCCGCCGTTGGGGGGAGACCCACGCACCCGCCTGTTCCTGAGAAGAAGATACATAAGGGGCTGAACAAGAAGGAGCGGCGTCTAGCCCTGGCGGTGGCGCTCGCATTTACGGCAAGCCGCGAGCATGTAGCGGGACGCGGCCACCGCATACCAGAGGATAAACCACTCCCAATAGTTGTTTCAGACGAGCTGGAGGCGCTGAAGAAGACGCGCGAGGTTGAAGCCTTGCTGGAGAGGCTGGGGCTTGCCGACGAGCTGCGTAGATGCGCAGCACGGAAGGTTAGGGCTGGTAAGGGAAAGCGGCGCGGGAGGCGGTATAAGCAGCGCGTAGGCCCGCTCATAGTGGTAGCCAACGACCGCGGCGTGGGGGAGGCGGCTGGCAACATACCAGGAGTAGATGTGGTGGAGGCGCGAAACCTAAGCGTGCTACACCTAGCGCCAGGAGCGAAGCCAGGTAGGTTAGCGATATTCACACCAACAGCATTACAGATAATAGGTGAGAGACTGGCATGAACCCACAGCAACTCGTTAAACGCGTGCTCGTAGCGCAGGACACGGTCTCGCTCATAGAGCGGGAGAACAAGCTGGTCTTCATCGTAGACACGCGCGCCACGAAGCCGCAGATAAAGCAGGCGATAGAACAGCTGTACGGGGTCAAGGTGGAGAAGGTAAATACGCTGATAACGCCGCAGGGGGAGAAGAAGGCGTTCGTCAAGCTTAAGCCAGAGTACCGCGCGGCAGACCTGGCTGTTAAGCTAGGAATCTTCTAAACCTCAATCCACCTGTCAACAAAACGCGCGTACCATCCAGCATATTCTTCAGGAGTTACTATATGGAGCTCAAACGGCTTCTTCCAATAATGCCAGCATCTCAAGATTATCCCCCTATAAAAACAACCAGCCCCTCTTCTCCCAAAGACTTTCCATAAATTAGACCATATTTGGTGAATTAATGTATTGCAGCGTGGGTTTTTGGGTGGCTCTCCTTGAAATATAGGCCTCCCCCTCTTATGGCAATCCAAAAATAATGCGCTGGCGTTGTGGGGCTTTAGGTGTCTGCGGCTTGGGAAGGAACATTAGGGCGCAGCGGCTTGGGCGGGGCTCCCCCACCTTCAAGGCGTCGCTGGCGCGTAAGTATAGGGTAGGAATCCCCAGCATGCTGATACGGCAGGGGAAGATAGTGTCAGGTGTCGTCAGGGAGCTCGCCCACGACCCTGGACGCGGCGCGCCAGTAGCAGAGATACAGGCAAACGGCACAGTCTTCGCAATACCAGCGGTTGAGGGGATGTACGTAGGCCAGGTACTCCAGATAGGCGAATCAGCAGAACCAGCGACGGGAAACATAGTCCCGGTAGGGAGGCTGCCAGAGGGTACGGCGGTCTCATGTATAGAGCTACGTCCAGGAGATGGCGGCAAGCTAGTACGCTCCTCTGGCACGCACGCGATAATCATGGCGCAGCTGGGCGATAGTACTATAATACGGCTACCCTCCAAGAAGACTTTAGAGGTTCCCGCATCATCCCTAGCGGTGGTGGGAGTTGTCGCTGGAGGCGGTAGGGTGGATAAGCCATTCCTAAAGGCGGGAAAGAAATACCACTGGATGAAGGCCAAGCACAGG
Organism: Candidatus Pelearchaeum maunauluense; assembly: GCA_030059675.1. Lineage (GTDB taxonomy): Archaea > Thermoproteota > Nitrososphaeria_A > Caldarchaeales > Caldarchaeaceae > Pelearchaeum > Pelearchaeum maunauluense. The sequence continues at coordinate 37,875 of JANVYQ010000012.1, forward strand.
CCATGGCCGCGCGTCAGGGGCGTCGCCATGGTACCAGCGCTCCATCCATTCGGCGGTGGTAGCCACAAGAAGATAGGCAGGCCGGAGACGATAGGCAGGAACGCGCCCCCAGGGAGGAAGGTGGGCCTTATAGCGGCGAGGAGAACTGGGAGGAAGAAACGCTAAGCAAAGCCATCCCCTCTCATCTCACCGCCTATCATACGCGCTATCTCGGCAAGCTCTTCAAGGCTGGTGTTTATCCTACCCATCCCACTCTTGAAGCGCTTCTCATCACCCGAATAACGGGGAATAACATGCACATGTACGTGGAAGATGACCTGCCCTGCTGCTGTTCCGTTGTTCTGTAGAAGGTTTAGGCCTGCTGGGTTGAGGGCGCGCCTAACAGCCTGCGCTACCCGCGCTGCAAAACCATAAAGCCGCGCCACGTCATCGGCGCTCATCTCAAAGACATCCTTGTAGTGTTTCTTAGGTGCGACGAGGGTGTGGCCGCGGGACATGGGCCTGATATCCATAAACGCTATGTGCTCATCATCCTCAGCTACGCGGGCAGCCCATTCCTCGCCGCGCACAATCCTACAAAACACGCAGTCGCTTAACATATAATCACCAACCCCCTCCCTAGCTTACGTAGTCAGGTCTCCTCCTGGAGAGCTGGTACTCCCCCTCGAGCTCCGCGACAAGCCTCCTAAGCTCATGATTGCTACTCATCTCAGCATCCAGCCTCTCGCGGTAAGCCTCGCTCTGAAGCTTAAGGTCATGCAAATCCAGAGACACCTCCATAAGCTCCAATAACCGCCGCGCAACGTGGTATATCGTCTGCAAGTCAGCTCCAGATAGATAGTATGGCGAATGTCCCCACAAACTAATCGCCTCCACACCAAGCTCCCTACACCTATAAAGTATCAAGCTATGCACGCTGCTCGGCCCCTCGTAGTCCGTAGGCTCCAAGTCCAGCATCCTCAACCTGTCAAGAACACGCTCCGAGTTGGTTGCAAACGAGACCAAAGGCTCCACAGTATGAGGAACCCTGTCAAGCAGGCCGCCAACCGTAAAAACCCTAACAACACGAAAGCGCTCAACAACATGAAGAATAGCCTCAACATAATCCATCCAATTCAAATTAGGCTCATGGCCCAAAAATAATATCAACCCCCGCCCAACAGCCTGCTCCGCGTAGTAGAACTCGTTTCTAGGCATCTCATAGCTGCGCAGAACTCCGTCCCTATAGCGCACTTGTGGTCTTTTGGACGTGAAGTCATAAAACCTGCTGGGCGCTATCTCACCCAGTTTACCCGCACCCAACCGCGTAATCAGATATGTGAGAACACCACTGGAGACCTCTCCACCATTAGGCCAGCCATGAAAACCAACGACCATATACGGCTCGCGGAGCTCAGGCTCCAAGAATAGGCGCAAGTCGTCGCTCATGGCAGCCCCTCCAAAAAGCCCCGATAAGCAACAAATATATGATTCTCCAAAATACCCGCATTCTTCCAAGGCTCCAGCCATCCTTAAATAAAACTAGCACATAAACCACAGACAGGAAGACATGCCCCGCGAATTCACATACAGAGGCTACACACTAGAACAACTACAGCAGATGAGCATGGACAGCTTCATACGCCTACTCCCCAGCAGAATGCGGAGAAGCCTAAACAGAGGACTAACACAAGCCCAACTTAAGCTACTCGCAAAAATCAGAAAGTACCGCAAGCAACTAGAAGCAGGCCAAAAACCAACAAAACCAATAAAAACAAACGCGAGAGACATGATAATCCTACCAGAAATGGTGGGACTAACAATACACATACACAACGGAAAAGAATTCCAACCAGTAGAAATCAAACCCGAAATGATAGGACACCGCCTAGGAGAATTCGCAATCACAAACAAACCAGTCAAACACGGAAGAGCAGGAGTAGGAGCAACCAGAAGCTCAATGTACGTCCCGTTGAAGTGACGAAAAAACAGGGATTCTTTCGTCGAAATGATAAATTCATAGTGCTTCTTCCCAGGTTTGTCTAACTTTAATCTTCTGCTTCGATAATTACTTCCTCGGTGGTGTACTTTACTTTTTACCTCGTCTAACGTCTTGAAAGGTTTCGAACCATGTTTCTCTAATTATTTCTTCGGGTGCAAAGCCTAGTGTTAATTCAAACATATCTATATTTCTATAGCTGAACAACAAAATTCCTGAGTTGTCTGACAATACAGTATAAGCATCTATTATCTTTAGTTTTTTAATGCTTGAGCATATCTTATGTGGTCTTCATAGTTGTTGGCAAAGCACTCCTATATGTCGCGTAGCGGTAATTATTCATTAGGCAAACTAGAGATCCTAAACATCGTGCTTAGATAGCAAGAACATGGCGTGATCATGTACAACCTGCTAAAAAGCGTTAAAAAGGCTAAGAATAATAGTATACCTATATGGTATTGCCAGATATCTCAGAAATTTCACTCATAGGTTATAATGGACAAACCAGTGCTAACGCAGAAAGGACCTAGCGAATACGTCTATTAGGATTTTACCTACGGAGGTAATTAAAGAAAAACGATTTGAAGATTTCAATAGCGTAGGACGCCGGAACATAATCAAATACATTACGTTACAGGATATTTCTTGGATTAGATGGAAATTGTGTGATCGAATCTTCTTAATTTCCCCTTTCTCTTCATTTCTGAGTATTTTTTCTTAAGTAGGTTAATTCCGTCGCCCTCGAATATTATAACCCCCTCTTCCAGCGCATCAACTAGCATGGCGTTTCCAGCTTCGAGCATCTTCAAGGCCTCGTCCAGCCTATATGGATGTGGTTCAACTGGCTCGGATATATTCTCAGTCATCTCCAGCAGTTTTCTAAGCCGCTCTAGATATGGCTCCCCGAAGTCGCCGATTATTAGAATGTCGACGTCGCTCCAGGGAGCATAGTCACCCCTAGCCCTAGACCCGAATAGGATGACGCCATCGATACAATATACTCTCTTTACCCGCTCAATATATTTCATGATTTTTTCTAATAATCTACTTTCCAAGCCTCAGCTTCACAAAAGAGATTATCTTCTCGGCATTACTAATAGCTTCCTCAGAGGCTTTCTCGTCATAGGCCTCGTGGGAAGTTCCCGCTGGATGTGCGTTGGGGTAACGGGCTGGTATGTAGTGTCTATCAAGCTCCCTAGCTGGTCCAATTAATCCGACAGCCTCTTTATCAGAGGTTAACTGAATATATCTCTCAATAAGAACCCTTACGCTATGCCCCCAAGACGCTTGGTTAATTGAGAAGAGCAGCGCCTTTACCGCCTTCTCAGCCGCCTGCTGCGCGTAGAAGCAAGAAGCGTTATACCTACCATTACGGTGAAGCAGGCTGGCTGTCTCTAAATCCCATTCAGCGTCTGAGAGCCACCTGTCAGCTTCTCCCCTCATATACGATAAAATAACAGGAGCCGTTTTTACTTAATCCTTTAGAACAGAGACCGACAACTTAAGGTGCTGAGTTTTACCTTCTACTCTACCTTGAGAGGCCAGCTTTATAGGGCTTCGCAACGCTGAACTTCGACAAGAGGCCTCTGAATACAGTAGCCCATAATAATATAACGTGGCTTTCTACCGTGATGTAGAAAAGTAAAAAAGGATTTTTGATAGATTTATATTATGCTGAAATCTCTTAATATTTCAAACAAGTCTTAAAATTAAGAAAATATGTTGTTGGATGTTTGTTTAGCATCTGGGTTTTCTTGGTGGGCATGTGCCGCCGTTTCCCCCGTCTCCATAGGGTGCTTCAAGGCCTAGTTTGTCTCCTACTCCTAGAGTTCTCTTATGGGTCTCTCCTTCCCATAATACGTATGTATGCATCGTTAGATAGGTGTCTTGGTCGACGTGGTCTAGGCCGACTGCATGGCCTGTCTCGTGAGCAGCAACATCTTCTATATCAAACCCGCCAGTCTGCTCACCGCAAATGAGAGTTTGAAACACCTTCCATGAATCATAGCTGTCGAACCGTATCTCTACGTACACAATCTTCTTACCTGGCACGGTATATGTGAGGGAGGCTGAGGCTAGCGCACCACCAGGACCATCCATAGGCTCCCAGGAAACAACAATCCTAGCATCAGCCTTACTGGTGGCTTGTGTGAAGAAATCACCAGCTGGATGCTCTTCAGCGTCCCACGTACTAAAAGCGCTCTCCACAGCTGTGATAGCAGCTAAGGCATCATGACCATCTATATCTCCATCCCCATCCACATCACTACTAGCAGTCGGGTCAATGTAATATGTTACTGGAAATTCCTTCCATTTCAACCCGCCACTAATCTGTCTATACTTATCACCTGTGACAGAGCATGGCTCGCCATCGCCGCTTGAGTCGCCACCTGCGTGCACAGGCCTGTAATAGTCTACGAATTTTATACGCTCCAGCTGTGGTGCACTTGCTGTGCTAATAAGCACAGTTAGCCATAGCAGCATGATAAGAGATACAAATACCGCGAGCAAGGACTTCTTCAAATCTTACAACACTTCTATAATGACTACCTTATACCCCCTTACTCCATACACATACGGATGCTGATTCGTAGTTCCTCCTTTCCCCCTTTTAAAAGCGCCCAACCTAACGCGTATTAGTTCTTTTTGTGTTAAAGTTGGTTTGTAGCCAGCTTTTGTAAAATTGTTTTATTGTTTTTGTAAATGTCGAGCCACCTTCACCTTCACGTTCCTGCGCTGCTAAATAATCACATACTATTAGAGCATCTAAGAGTATAAAAGAGAGTTTCTTTAAATTGATGTTACTGGGTGAAAGTACTAGTTTTTTGATGAGCTTATAATGTAAAGTCTCTATGCCATTTCTGTTTAACCTAGGTGGAAGCATTTTAAGACTCTTCTCTAATATATTTTGGTCATCTTTCTTCAAGAATATCGATAAAACATCTTTAAGCTTATTCAAATATAATGCATTATGGACAGAAGGTAACCTATTTATAGCTCTGGCTCTTGCACGTGGATTCATAGCGTGATGATGATACATAACTGCAAATACAACAGCTAAGTAAGATTCATCACCGAGAAGATTTTTCATCTTCTCGGTGACGAATAGGTCGGCGAGTAAAGCTGATATGAATTCATGACCATAGAAACTCAAGTAAACGCTTTTACTATTTTTTATCAAATATTTCTCTGATTGAAAGAATGCCTTCCCAGCATCGTGGAAGATTATTGCATAACTCAGTAACTGATGAAAATCATCCACAGTCATCTTATCATGTACGAATCTACCAAGCCTGGATTCATTCACCATCTCAATGCGTTTGAGGGCATTGTGTATATGCTCTTCTAACAGTTCTTTGTATTCCCTTTTTGTTTCATCAATTTTATAATAGCTTAATATGTTATGCCACTTCATGCTCGTCGCCTATTTCCATGACAAGCCCTAACTCAGAATCATAGTAGCCTTCTATGACAAAAGCCTTAATATTACTCCTAAAGAGAAATCTAATGGCCGAACTCTTTTTCATTAATTTCCTCGTATCATCTTGAGATATCTTTTGAACTTTTTCTAGTCCTTCTGAGACAAAGCCCTTAACTTTCCCAAGCTCTAATAGTTTCTTAAACATGCTGTAAGATATCGGTACTCCTTCTTCATGAGTATCCCCAGTTATGACTGGAATATTAAATCCTTCTCTTACAAAACTGCCTTCTTTCTGTAAGAAAAGTTCAACAGCTTTAGATATGTCCTCAAATTCTAGAAAAGGACGGAGCATTTCATCAACATCATGCCTATTAACCTGATTTAGCTCGCCTTCATATGTTTTATCTATCAATGACCTATAACCATTCTCGCCGCACGGGATATGTAAGTTAAGCTTCTCCGTATTTTCTTTGATAAAGTTCAGTGTTCTTTTGCAAAGTTCCGCATCATAGACTTTATATCTACCCTTCTCGTTGAGAGTATCTTCATACCACACATACGCTGTTCCTTCATCTTCTTTATCATATCTTAGAAAACGCCCGAAACGTTGTATTAGTGAGTTGGCTGGAGACAGCTCTGTTATGAGCAAGTTTGAGGAGATGTCTAGACCTGCCTCTATAGATTGAGTACCAACTATTACATAGCTGTTATTTTTACGCAATCTAGCAAGTGCTTTTTGTTTCTCCTCCTTATCTACTGTGGAGAACCTAGAATGGAGAAGAAGCTTGTTACTGTCATCTACTAGCTTATAGAACGCTATAGCGTCTCTAACTGTATTAAATACAACAAGAGCTTTCCTAAAGCCATTAGCTTTTCCTTCTTCAAGCCAAGAGAGTAGGGTATTAAACTTGTTAGAAGGATTAAGCTCTCTCACGTTAATATTATATTTCTTGTTGAGGCGCTCATTTATGAAATCTCTATCCTTGTCGTCAAACTCTATCCACTCGATTTTGCTACGATATCTATCTAAGCTATTCTCTATTATCTGTTTGAAATACCGTGATAATGTTGCCGACATCAGAATTATTCTTTGCCCATTACGTATAGTGTATTCAATTAGGGCTATCAAATATGTTAAGGATTTTGTCGAGTCTGCTAAAAGATGTACTTCATCTAGAACTATATCGGATAAAAGTATAGATGACCGTGAGAATAGATAATGCCCCATGGTTTTGTGTGTTGTCCCACTCCACTCATCCCAGTTACCTATTACTTTGTTTAAGTCCTCTGGAGCAAGTCCAAACATGGTAAGAGATAAAGTATCAACGGTGGTTAGTGTAATTGGTTTAATCAAATATGGAGAATCTGGTTCATGCATATACTTCTTACCCAACATATCGTCATTTTTCTTTACTATGTTCTCATAAAGCTTCGTAAACTGGTCTTCAAGAAGAACTCTAAGAGGAAAAACCACTATGAGCTTTCCATTATCTCTGAATGTTTTTAACGCGAGAGATGCGGTTATGCTTGATTTTCCATATCCTGTAGGAGCCTCAACCACGAATAAGTTCTTATCATTCCATCTACTGTCTAAAACCTCCATAGCCTCCGAGATGAAGGGTCTCTTATCCTGATAATTAAAGAAGGAAATGGTATCCTTATAACAATCTCTCAACATTGCTTATCTCCCTTATTAGCTCATAGTAAACCCTAGAATGATATCTAGATTTTTCATCATTCCTAATCTTAACATACGCATTATGCAACTCTCGCAACATTACCATTAAACCCTGCTTATCATCTAAAACCACAAATCTATATAAGCCATAAATCGCAGATAGCAGGTTGTTATACTCCACATTCTCATTTCTCTGCAATCTCTTTAGTATAATCCCATCAGGATGAATAATGTTGTTTAGAATTTTAAAAATTTCACGCTCCTTTCGTCTATAGACTGTTAGTGGTATTATCTCGTAGGTTTTATAGGTGTTCCCCTCCTGAGCAACTTTAAGAAGCAGCGTCGAAACATATTCAACACTTTGATTTGAAAGAAGCTCTTGTAACCTTGTGTTAACTAAAATCTCTGCAATTATTAATTCTTCACTAAACCGTTTACGAATTATCTGCTCTAAAAAATCCTTTAATTGGTCTTTAATTAAAAATCTATCCCTAGTATCCGTTTTTGTCGCAATAACTTCATTAATTTCATCGGGTGAGATAAATAGAAAATAATAATATATTTTCTTGTTTTCAGATACTCTAGTTATGAACGAAGAGTATATCCCAAGTAGGGCTATTAGCATGGCTTCTTTAGATAGATACGTCGTTAATTGTTTGTTAGTGTAGTTGTATTCTGTTGAGGTAAGGCCTGTGTATCGTTCTGTCTTAAAGAGCTGAAGTGTAAGTCCCTCTTTTTTAGTATCTTTAATTTCACCGATGGTAACGTCTTTTCCACGCAATGAGCTAGAAAGGTCTATTTTGTTAGATAAATTAGTTAATACTTCAGCGTGTTCTTTAAGTATATGAAGTAATTCACCATATGTATTTATCTTATTACGATGTCTTATGTTTAACATCTCTTGAAGAAGGTTAATTGATGGTGCGTCATTCTTACCTACAGTTGAAAGTTGTTTAATTCTCTCTATCCTATTATCATCAAGTTCGCTATATGCTTTAGAAAATGCTTTATTGGGAATTATCAGTGTTGAATTTTCTACTGTTATGGATGATGTCGATAGATTAATTAGGTATAATAATCCCTCGCATATGAGGAGATTTGTTAGCGTGTTGTTAGGTGGAATTGCTAGTTTTATTTCTATGGTTTGCGATTCGGACATAAGCCAATCACCTTTTCATCTTCGTTCAGTTCATATATGCATAGATTGTGGGAGAGTTCAAGCATATAAAGAGGAGAATCATCAGGCCCCATCATTATAGGTAAGTAGTATTTCACTATGTTTTGGCCAGCGAGATAATTTCTTAGTGGGTTGTCGTTTTCATTATAAGCTTTTATTTTAAAGGGATTTACAAGGGTCTCAAGGACCCATTTCGGCTGCAGCTCAGAAACCAGCTTCACACCATCAATTAGGGGAAACGAATATGATGTAGTATTTATTCGCCCATTTTTCACGTCTGGTTGAAAATCAGATACTGTTAGAACAGATACTACGCTTTCTTTGCTTCCTAACCTATGAACACCCCATAAAACTTGTTTATCTAACATAATCTCATCCCTATCATCAATATCTATTCTATCGTTTTCTAGGACTATATAAATTCTCAATTGGGGTGGTTTTTCGTTTAATGATGCAAGTATTGTCTTCCCCATGGCTGGCGCGTCAAAAGAACCGTAGGGGTCGCTAGGTGTCGGATATTTTGTTCCTCCCGTCAGTCTTATTGCTATTAGCTTATTTATGTCTGAAAACTTTAATGGTATGCAGTTTAATGGCCTTATACCTAACGCCAGTAGATTCTGAGCAAGCTTTGGGATAATCTCTTTTCCTTTATGCTCTCCTAATGCATATTCCTTTGCTACATACTCGGCTAACGCACCTAGTATAGTAGTTGGTGGGGGATAATAGAAGGACGGTGAGGTCTTCGAGTATCCCACCACCTTAGCTTGAAATCCCCAGACAAACTCAACATCAACAGTAAATCCTATCATGACGATTCTATTCTTGATTTTATTTCTTCAATTGCTTCTGCTATGAATTTTTCAAAACTGCCTTTTTCGAAAGAATATAGCCTTGTGCCATGGTTTATCTTTTCCCGTTTCTCCTCGGCTCTTTTTAGATAATCGTTTGTGAAAGGACTTGGAATAGTCCATATTCTATCAGATACTGCTATGGCCATACTTTCCCATTCAGCCAACGGTAGGAAGCGCGTTTTCTTAGCGCCATATCTATTCTCAACTAAGAACGATTCTACAGCGTCCAATAGAATTTTTACTCTTTCCAGCTTCTCCGAATTGTTGATAACTTGCTTTCCCGCATTCTCTATATTAAAAGTCAGCTTACCGATATAACGCGTGTCGATATCCAGGCTGAAGGTGTAGATGGAAGATGAGACCTCAACATAATACAACATTTGTCCCTGATCTTTAACAAACTTTGTGCCAAGGGCGTATCGGCTATGTAGCTGGGGCTCAATAACTACGTTCCTTAAGCTCTCATAAGTGGGTATCATATATCCTGTGTAGAAGTTTGATGTACGTTTTACGTTGGTTTTCTCGGCGTAAAGGAATCCACCTATGTCCTCAACTATACATCTACTGATTATGGTCTCTTCTATACTTTCTTCATCAATCTCAGCATCGAATGCTTCTTTAACAATCTGTTTATTACTGCTTTTTAGAAATATCTGCTTTTTGCATAGTTTGCATACTGGTTGCGGTGGGTTTGTCTCTTGAGCTTTTTCAGCTATTGTTGCTTGCAGGCCATGTGCTATGCTTTCTCCTGAGATTGCTGGCGTGAAGTAGATTGCGTAGCTTCCATCGTCTTCTCTTATCATTATTGGTACCCGTCTGTGTTTTACGTAGTTTCCCACGGATTCTGTCATGTTGAGGGCTTCGGCGTTCAGAGAGACTCTTCCTCTTATGCTTATGAAAACATCTTGCATCTCAATCACCTCGTTCTATGAATTTTAAAGCTATAGCTAACGCTTTAGCGCATATCAGGGAAACGGCCTCGCGTAGCTCTTTTGTCTTTTCCACATTATTTATCTGCTCCACCTCATATTCCAGATAGTTTGGGTTAATGCTCTGCATAAGTTCAGCAGCAGCGTTGGGCATCTCCTTCGGCGGTGAGCGTTTAAGAGCGTGGAATGCTCTTATAGCCTCTCTTAGGTAATACATTACTAAGGGCTTTGAGTGAGTATAGCCAAGCCTATCTATGTAATGATAATCCCCGCCATGCGCCAGAACGGCTAGGACTTGCGGTATTTGTTTATACCTAATCTCATTCATGAACGCTATTTTTAGATTTTTCCTTGTTTAAAAGGATTTCTAGTAAAGAATATTCTTATCTTGCAGTTAAGAATTAAATTGATAAAAAGCATTATTTAGTGTGCTTATCTGAATGGCTGGAGCTGTTGTTGTTAGGTTGCAGGTTTGTTTCACAGTTAGCAAGAAAGTCGTCATACCTCCTTTCTCTGCTAAAGTTAGCAGACTTATTCTACATAGAGTCTCCAAGTTGTATAATAGGTTGAGCAACCTGCCTAAACCACTGAAGCCTGTATCAGTCTCTCCACTGCTACATGATGGGATTGCATTAATTAAACTAAAAGGCGATAATCGTCTGCTGACCCTTGATGTTGGCGAGAATTATTATTTCTCATGCGGTATGGTTGTTAATGAGGATTTTCCTTTTGATGACCTTCTGTCGTTGGAGAGTTCTATTGTTGATGGAGTTTTTGGTGCCTCGGCCATCCTGAGGGACATACGAGTCGAAGTTAGGCGTTTTGACTCGTTTGGATTTGAAAAACCTAGGGCTTTAATGCTACGATTCATATCACCCGTCTTGCTTCAGCTACCTAGTTTCAGAAGATTCAGACATGGGCGTTATGTCTTCTTCCCCTTCCCTTCGCTCATAATTGGCTCTCTAGCCGAGCACTGGAACAGTAATTGTGACAAGAGTCTTTTCATAAAAAGTCCCTCATACCTCTCACTATATTCCAACTATGTTTTAATGGAGTCCGACTTTAGGATTAGGCCTGTTACTGTTGTTTATGATGATAAACGCATGGTTAGAGGTATTATGGGGTGGGTTTTTTATGACCTTAGAAAGAGTCGGAATACTAAATCGTTTAGGCGTATTATGGCTTTGTTAGATTATGCCCAGTATGTTGGTATGGGGAAATCTAGGGGAACTGGTTTTGGGCAGGTTAATATAAAGTGCATCTATTAGTTTTTAATAAATGAGAACTTAGGTCAGTGGAGTTATGAGCAGGAGGGCTGTTCTCATCAACATGGGTTTCGACCCCACGGCAAGCTTGGATATCGTATCTGCCATGTCCCTTTCATCTGGGGATATGCTGATCGCAGTTTATCCTAAGAGCGGTGATGAAGTCTCTAGACTCAGAAGCGAACAAGCAAGAACACAGATTAAGAACTACGTTAGCATGCTTAAAACTACTGGACGAAACGTAAAATATGAAGAATTGGAATTAAATTTGGAAGACATAGCAACTGCGATAGATGTATTGTT
>JANVYQ010000003.1 GCA_030059675.1 Candidatus Pelearchaeum maunauluense
CACTACACGGAGGCCGAGCTTAGGGGGTGGGCTGACAGACTCAGCAGCATCCAAGGCTCGGTCAGGCGCGTCTACGGGTACTTCAACAACCACTTCCACGGGTATGCTGTTCATAACTGCATCCAGCTCTTAGAGATGCTCGGCCTAGCGTATGAGCAGCATAGGTCGGTGAAGAACAGGCTGGAGAACTACTACCTCATGGGTGGTGTAAGCCCAGAAGAAGCCGCTCTAACAGCATCTCCAGAAGAAAAGACACGCCTACTATCCTCGTTGGTGGATATACCGCGATTCAAGAGAGCTAGGGAGATACCAGAAGACCAGCTCCAACTAGTCGCGGCAACGGAGAGCTACGTGGAAGCTAAGGTGAAGAACTACACCGTGATAATAGACTCTGAGCAGAGGATAATAGCGCATGACTGCGATGACTGGAAGAAAGAACGCGAGCAGAAACGGCTTTGTAAGCATGCGGTAAGGCTGTTTCTATCACTTCCAGAGGAGACGACAATACCCATGCTGAGAAAACTGAAGGAGGAGCTAAAGAGTTGGAGCTTCTCCAGCGAAATATAGGGAAAGAATAACCCTAGCACAATGTTTATATCTAGTCATATCCCCTCATGCTGAATGGTGCGCTGGAAATGGTCAGCATAGTGGTTATCGGCTTCCTAGCTGCTACGCTGGTGATTTATGTTATAGGCTATCTAAAAGACCCTTCAAGCGTTTCAAAGGCTGTGAAGGACACGCTGGGCATGTTGTTTGACCCATCTCAAGGATTCGCATACATAGTGGTCGCCGCATTCTTCCTAGCCAGCATGCTGGCAATACTCCTGCCAAGCGATATAGTGGCCAGCTACTTGGGGAGAGAATCTGGAATGCGCGGAATACTGATAGGCACGACGGCAGGGGCTCTAACACCTGGAGGCCCGTTCCTCATCTTCCCAATCCTACTAAGCCTATACAAGGCAGGGGCGTCGGTAGGTACTTTAATAGCATACATCTCAGCCTGGGGGCTGATAGCAGTCCATAGAATATTCGCGTTGGAAATACCGCTCATGGGCCTGCCATTCACAGCAACACGCCTAGCAATCTCCGCCGCAATCCCGATAATACTCGGCCTAGCAGGACAATACCTACACGACCTCCTCTTCAGCCAAGCAACATAATTTTTAGAAAAAATGGCGCCCTGGCCGGGATTTGAACCCGGGTCCGGCGGGCGACAGCCGCCGATGCTATCCTGGCTATACCACCAGGGCTTGTTTCCGCGTTATTGCTAAGGGGTTATTTTAGGCTTGTTTCCTGGGCGTTTTTAAGGTTGGCGCAGGTTGTGGTAAGGTCTTTATAGGCCTTGCTAGGGGCGTTTTGGAGGGATATTTTGGCACGTCTGCTGGATGTGGAAGGCCTAACGTTCGATGATGTGCTCCTCTTGCCCAAGCGTTCTGGTATCGTCTCGCGTAAGGAGGTTTCTACGAGGACGCGTTTTACGCGTAGGATAGAGCTGAATATACCGATAGTGTCGGCTGCTATGGATACAGTTACAGAGTCGGCTATGGCTATAGCTGTTGCGCGCGAGGGTGGGATAGGTGTCATACATAGATTCACGACTATAGAGAACCAGGTTAGTGAGGTCATCAAGGTAAAACGCGCCGACAACATAGCGATAGAGGACCCATACACCGTAGGGCCCGACGCTACTGTAGGCCAGGCTGCTGAGACCATGCGCCGCTACGGTGTGAGCGGCCTGCTGGTCGTGGATAAGGGGAGGCACCTACTAGGGATAGTTACACATAGGGATATTCTCTTCCAGCCTGATGATGCGCTTGTCAGGGATTGCATGACACCTAGGAGCGAGCTCGTCGTGGCCGAGCCTGGGGTTGATATTGAGAGGGCCCGCGAGATATTCCGCGAGCATAAGATTGAGAAGCTCCCACTCGTTGATTCTTCCAACCGCGTTGTGGGGCTAATCACGAGTACCGACATAGTAAAGCGGAGCATGTATCCCCTGGCTTCGCGCGACTCTAAGGGACGCTTGATGGTTGCCGCCGCTATAGGTGTGAAGGAGGAGTCGGTGGATAGGGCCGAAGCCCTGATAGGCGCTGGAGCTGATGCCCTAGTTATTGATGTAGCGCATGGGCATAGTGAGATGGTCATCAGGACGCTGAGAAAGCTGCGCCAGATGTTTGGTGATGACGTGGAGATAGTGGCGGGGAACGTGGCTACCCGCGAGGGTGTGGAGGACCTAGCTGCAGCTGGCGCTTCTGCGATAAAGGTAGGCGTGGGCCCAGGCTCCGTATGCACCACCAGGATAGTGGCTGGAGTGGGTGTCCCACAGCTCACAGCCGTGATGATATGCGCAGAGGCGGCTGAAGGTATGGGTATTCCAATAATAGCTGATGGCGGGATAAGGGGGAGCGGGGACGTGGTGAAGGCTCTTGCCGCTGGTGCTTCCACCGTCATGGTGGGCCGGCTCCTCGCTGGGACTGATGAGAGCCCTGGCGCAGTCGTTGTTAGAAACGGTAAGAAGCAGAAGATATACAGGGGGATGGCGTCGCTCTACGCTATGCTGGGCCGCGAGCTCAGGGTGAACAACGACGACATGGAGCCTCTCCTAGATGCTTCCGAGTATTCCTACTATGCTGAGGGTGTGGAGGCTTACGTCCCCTACACAGGCTCGGCGGCAGACGTGATTCGCCAGCTCGTCGCTGGCCTTAGGTCTGGGATGAGCTACCTCGGTGGAAGAACGATTGAGGAGATGCGTAGGAACGCGGAGTTCATCAGAATAAGCCAGGCAGCGGTGAAGGAGAGCTACCCGCATGATGTAGAGAGGGTATGAAAGGCGGCGGAGCGCTGGTTATAGTCGGCCTCCAGTGGGGAGACGAGGGGAAGGGGAAGGTATCATACCTCCTCTCACGAAACGCCTCTTATGTTGTACGCTATCAAGGCGGCGCAAACGCTGGGCATACAGTTGTTATAGGCCAGCGGCGCATGAAGTTCCACATGCTGCCAGCAGGCTCAGCCGCTGGTGCGGCGCCATGCATAGCTGCTGGCTGCGTCGTTGATATTAGACGCGTATTGAACGAGCTTGAGCTTCTCAAACAGCTAGGCTATGGTGATAGGCTATACATAAGCCACGCCGTCAACGTGGTATTGGAGGAGCATAAAGCGCTTGACGCGAAGATGGAGGAGGCCCGCGGCTCTCCAATAGGAACGACCAGGCAGGGCATAGGCCCGGCGTATGCTGATAGGGCCTTGAGGGCTGGGGTAAGGGTAGAAGACCTCACAGACAGCGAGGTACTGGAGAGCAAGCTCAGGCTGATAACTAGGCTACACGGCTGCGAGAGGCTTACGAGTAGCGAGGAGCTGGCGCAGATGGCTGGAAGCTTAGCAAAATATGTAGCAGACATACCAGCCCTGCTGAACGACGCTCTAAAGAATGGGGAGGACATAATACTGGAGGGCGCTCAGGGGACGCTGCTGGACATAGACCACGGAACATACCCCTATGTAACTTCTTCCAACACCACGGCTGGTGCTGCCTGCGCGAGCTGTGGTTTGTCGCCGCGTTTTATTGAGAGCGTAGTGGGCGTTGCCAAGGCTTACGCCACGCGCGTGGGCTCAGGGCCTTTCCCGACGGAAGAGCATGGCGAGGAGGGGTGGCGACTACGCGAGGCTGGCTGCGAGTATGGAACAACCACGGGCAGGCCCAGGCGTGTAGGCTGGCTCGACCTACCGCTTCTCCGCTATGCATGCATGTTGAATGGCGTTGAATGGATAGCATTAACAAAGCTAGATGTCCTCGCGAGTGTTGAGAAGATAAGGGTATGCGTTGCCTATGCGGCTGATGGCGGGGAGATAAGCATAGCATCGCCGCACATACTGGGTAAGGCTTCTGTGAAGCCTGTGTATGAGGAGTTCAGCTCCTGGCATAAGCCATCAATGGAGGAGGCGCGCCGCATAGCGGCAAGGGGCTGGGACGAGCTGCCAACAGCTATGCGCGAGTATGTGGAGTCCGTTGAGAAGATGCTTGGAATACCAATTAGGTTGGCATCAATAGGCGAGGAGACGGGGCTGGAGGTATGGAGATAGACCAGCTGGACGCGATAACCCCGATAGATGGCCGTTATCGCAAAATCGCGCAGGATGCGGCTGAATACCTCTCCGAATACGCCCTAATGAGGCGCCGCATCAAGGCTGAGATAACCTTCCTCAAGCATTTCATCACCTTGGCAGAGCCTGCCCTTGTTGAGGAGCTTCCAGAGAATTGGGTGAGCAGGCTAGATACGATAGGTGAAAAGTTCAGCCGCGAGGATGCGCGTAGGGTGAAGGAGCTGGAGAAGAGGTTGGGCCATGATGTTGGGGCTGTCATGGAGTATCTACGTGGTAAGCTGCATGAAGAGGGACTGGGCAGGCTCGCCCCGTTCATCCACTTCGGCCTAACCTCGGAGGACGTGAATAACATAGCATACTCAACCATGCTGAGGGACTTCTCCCAACAACTATTGATACCAGAGGTATTAGAGTTCTTGGAAAAGCTCTCAGACCTGGCGCAGAAGCATAAAGGAAGCGTAATGCTGGGCCGCACACATGGCCAGCCAGCGATTCCAACCACGTTAGGCAAGTTCCTAGCCAACTATGTTTATCGCGTGGCAAAGCTGGCCGAGGAAGTCTCCAACCATGGGTTCTATGGTAAGATAGGGGGAGCTGTCGGCGATAACGCCGCGCTTAAGGCTGTATATCCAGATGTGGATTGGGTCGGAGCTACGAACAGTATCGTGAAGCAGATGGGCCTTGAGCCATTCCCAGCGAATACCCAGATTCTTCCACATGAGGGGGCTTCACTCTTCTTCAGCAAGCTAGCTGTGATGGCAGGCGTGCTGAGCAACCTATGCAGAGACCTCTGGCTCCTAGGCATGTTGGAGCATGTAGGATTCAGCAGACATGAGGAGGAGATTCACTCATCAACCATGCCCCATAAAGCCAACCCCCTAATGGTCGAAAACGCGGAAGGATGCTTTGACCTTTCTGGGGAGCTCCTCTCATATCTATCCAGAAGACTACTAGCTTCGCGCCTCCACCGAGACCTATCCGACTCAATAATAAAACGATTCTACGGAACACCGCTCACTCTCCTCCTAATAGGCTTGAGAAACCTACGTAAAGCCTTGGAAACAATAGCCGTGAATGTGGAATCTATGCGCCGCGAGGTAGATGCACACCAGGAGGTCTTCTCAGAGCCCCTACAGCTAATACTGAGAAAACACGGCATAGAGGAAGCTCATAAAATTATAGGCAGGATCAAGCCCGGTGATATGAGAGAAGTTTTAGAGAACATAAACGCTCCTAAGGAGGTGGAGCAGGAAGTAAAGCAGATACTCGCAGAAGGATACACAGGATATTCTGAAAAACTCGCCGAACAACTGCTCAAAGATGCTGCCATAATAATCCAACGCCTTAAACAACATGACTAGAAAATTTTATATAGAATCATGATAATTAGGCATGAATTATGAGGAAATATGTGGAGATTATTATCGCAATATTAGCGATAGCCTCAGTATTCATAATACTAGTGGAATACATCCTGCCGATAAAAACTGAGCAAGCATCTCTCCTCTACACAATAGATATTATTATCGTCGTTATTATTGGAATAGAATTTTACACGAGGGCAAAACAAGCAGAAGATACCGCGCGTTATCTACTAAAGAATTGGTATGAGATACTTGCGCTGGTTCCAGCATTTTTCTTTGCCCTGCTTGAGAGCCAAACAATTTTTGGCGCTGTTCTCAGGGGATTAAGATTGATAAGAGTGGTAAGGCTTATTGCCGCTGCACCTCGCATAGTGAGAGCATACAACGTTCTATCAGCCGTAATGAGGGAGAGCAAGCTGGCATACCTAACGGCGCTCTCGGCTATGATAATATCGGTTGGGGCTGTCACCGTCTACATCCTAGAGGCAGACAACCCCAACGCAAAAATAACCACACTTAACGACGCCTTCTGGTGGGCTCTAGCCACAGTAACCACCGTAGGCTATGGTGATGTTGTGCCAGTAACCCCCGAGGGTAGAGTGCTGGGCACCATTCTCATGATAACGGGGATAGCGATATTGGGAATCCTCATCTCCACGCTTGGAGCCACGCTGGTGGAGAGGCGTATGAGGCGCGAAGAAACCCTTTCCAGCGAGGTTAGAGAGATGATAAAGAAAAAGATAGACACAATAGAAAGCTTAACTCAAGACGAGCTGGAGCTGCTGCTTAACCTAATAAAGAGACTCCACAAAAGCAACAAATATAACCAAGATATAAAAGCCCTGTAAGCGGATAACCCGCCGTGATGGGCCCGTAGCTCAGCCAGGTGAGAGCGCCAGGCTCATAACCTGGTGGTCGTGGGTTCGAGTCCCACCGGGCCCATGACGCAATCTCAACAACATAGGGGAGGCCAAAATTCTATATAAATAGAGTGCTTAGGATACCTAAACAGACAGCCAACCCATATCCGCGTCAGCCTGAGGAATATCTTGTCCTCAAGTCCAAGAAAGATGCACGCAGCGCTCATAACGCTGGAGGATAATCCCGACGATAGGCGAATGCTGCCGCGGCTGGAGATACCCACGATGCGCACATTAACAGAATTCCTCAGAATACACTCTATTGCTAAGATATCATCATAATGGAGCAATCCCCGGATAACATCGTGGTTTAACTGGCCAATCTATATACACGGCATACACTCTAACGCTTAATATCATCGAAACGACACGGGCATATCAGTGCGAATCAAGGGAGGGTGGTGAGCCTTGGATAATAAGTATGTAGCCATGCTGGATGATGCGAAAAGCTTCGCAGACATATTCAGGCTTGTGAAGCGTGTGGTTGAGGAGCATATGGGAATGCACTGCGCTGGCTTAAGCCTAGTCTTAGCCACGCTCCCAAACAACATGCCAGCATACCACGAGCTGGGCTCAAACCCCATCATACTAAACCGCGCCCTCCTAGAGGCCATAACGGGCATAGCAAGGACACGCCGCGAAGTGAATAGCTACGTATTCGCAATACTGCTAAACGAATACCTACACACTTTAGGATTCACAAAAGAAGAATCCAGGGAATATTCAAAGGAAATAATTACGCATTTATTAACGGAAAGACTCCAAGCATTTAAATTCGCGTCAAATCCAATACACCGAATATATCCAGAGCTGAAAACGATGCCAATTGCTAGAAAATTAGATGAAAAACCTAAGGTGATTAAGGATTTTGACGCGGAAAACGCCTCTTACATCGGTTGATTTTCCAGCCTGGTTATTATGGAAAAGTTTAATATATGCATTAAAATGTTGAATATTGAATTGGTATGGCTAGACGTAAATTAGCTACAGCAATAGGTGAAGCATTAGACCTCGCAGAACAACTAAAAGAAGCCCTAAATACACTACCAACATCCATCAGAGAGAACGTAGCTGAGCTAGCTATACAAACCATAAGGAAACGCGGAAGAGGAAGACCACCTGGCACAAAAACAAGAAAAACAACACAACCAAAAAAGAGGAAAAAGAAACAACAGGCACAACAGCAGAGCGGCGGATAAAACTAATTATCAGAAAAATCAAAAATAATGAGTGCTCCGGCCGGGATTTGAACCCGGGTCACGGGCTCTCTTCTATATAGGCTCGAAAGGCCCGTATACTTGACCGGACTATACTACCGGAGCCCCCTTCTTTTTTGTTGTTGTTTCTCCTGATATTATAGCTTTGTTGTTTTGGGTGGGCGGCTCGTAGCCCTTCTTCTGTTTGTGGCGGGATTCGTCTCGTCGGGCTTGCTGGGCCTTGGGGAGGGTGCTCATAGGCCCTGCGACCTTTCCCGGCGCGGGTCGCCCGTTTCAACCAAACCGCCGCGGCTCCTCAACGGCTTATGCGCCGTCTCATGGCCATGGCCGCGTGGGGGTCTCGTTTCTGGGGCGTTGCCAGGGGTCTCCCCCTGCGCCTCGCGGCGCCGCGCCCCCTCCCGCGAGGGAGGAACTTCCTCCGGAGCTCCCGGTGGCCCGCCCGGCCGCCCACCCAGCTACACTATACGCTGTGCTGGTTCTTTAACGTTATTGGATGTTTATTCTCACGCCGCGGCGTGCTGATTTCTTGGGGAGCTTAATCTCTAGGACGCCGTTCTGGTATCGTGCTTTGGTCTCTTTAGGCTCTGTCTCCTCTGGTAGCTTTAGTTGAAGAAGATACCTGTTGCCGTGCTTGCTTGTTGGTGATGGCCTCCTACATGGCGCTTCTAGGATTATCCTATCCTCCTTCACCTCAAGGTTTATCTCATTCTTGTCAGAGCCGGGGAGGTCTACCGATACGATGAACTCCCTATCGGTCTCTACTACGTCGTAGAGTGGTGTTATGCATCCTGTCTTTACCTCAGTCTCCTTGACCTGCCTTATCAGCCTCTCCACCTCTTCCTCAATCTCACGCTCAATCTCGCGGAGCCAATCCCATGGAGACCTCCTACGAACCATCATGCGCATCACCACGCTATAGATAGACCGGAGGCAGCTCAAGCTCCTTTGACTTCTGCACAGCGCCCATGCTCTCCGCCGTCCTCCTCATGAGGTCGCGCATCTGCATACGTATAGCTTCGGCGCTCTCCAGTAGCGGTGTAATATCAACCTCCTCACCTATTATCTTTGGGAGATGTTTTATGAGCTGAGCCGCTGCCCCTGGGTCTGGGTAGTTGAAGTGAGACTGGGCTAGGATTACGCCCACGTCGCTCCCCCTCCTTGCACCCACCTTGAGGAGTTCAGCGTTTATACCAGCTATATACCCGTCCTTTAAGGTTTCGGCCCCTGTTGAGGAGGCTAGATACTCGGTAAAGCGCTCATTACTCGCTATGACGAAGACTTTTGGTGATTCTATGTCCAGACGCCTAGGCTCCGCAAGCCCTGTGAGGCAGACGACTCTGCCTATCTCATGCTTCTCAGCCCACGTAACTATTTCGCGCGAGAGCGGCCTAATCAGCGGCATGGGTATAGGTATCTCGGAGAACATCGCAACTATCCTCTCACCCTCATAAATCCTTATCAAATCTCTAACGCGTGTGTTGTGAATCGCCACGACTGGCGGGAGCAGGTCTGAATCAACATAACCAACCTCCCTAAGCTTCAGCTTCTCAATAAGGAAGGAAACAGCTATAGAGCCTACGAGACCAACGTCGGGAAATCCCTCCAACAGCACTTTACCGCGCCCATCGCTTATATTGTCGTAAATTACCACACTATCTTCTACGCTCATCCCAGAACAATAGTAATGCTGATGTTGCTTATTAAAATGTTCAATCGCCACCCAGCCATCTGCTCATCTCCGGAAGGGTATCAAGTATCAGACTAGGCCCATAATGAGCTATCACATCACCCTCAGTAACTATTATCCTATCTTGCTTAACGGCATCTACGTCACGCCAGCCCCTATCATCAACCAGCCGCATAAACCTAAGCCGCGCAGAGCTATCGTTGGGCTTGGGGTCGTAGATAATCACCTCAGGATTGAGACGTTTCACCTCATCCATCACAGGCTCAAAGTAGCCTATGATTCTATCGCCGAAAATATTCTCTAACCCCAGAATCCTAATGAAGTCATCAACATAAGTGGCAGCGCCAACGGTTATGGGAGAGCCGAGGTCAATCTCAACATACACGCGCCTCCTTCCCCTTTGTTTATTGATGGAGTAGCGCGCGAGCGTAGCTAGCAAGCGCTGCCCCAGCTCAACGGCCTTCTCAACAGCATTCACAAGCACACCAACACGCCTAACATTCTCCACGATACCTGCTAAGCTTAACGGAAGTGGGAGAGGATAGACGGGATAACCCCTCTCAAGAAGCTCAAGATTAACACGACGTTGTGCAGCGCTTGTGGTGAGTATAAGGTCAGGCCGTAGCTGCTCAAGCCTAGCATAGCTCACACGCAGATACGTCCCAACCCTAACACGGCCACACGCCTCCGCAGGTTTATGACAGTAAGCGCTCACACCAACAACCCTATCACCAACACCAACCATAAAGAGAGTCTCAGTCAAGTCCTCAGCCAAACTCACAATACGCCGCGGCTCCTCAGGAACATTGACCTCAGCACCCAACAGCTCATTATACACCCTCAAGAGAAGAGAACCGCCTCCAGGGTAATACGCACCCCACCAAGGCCTAGAGCTGCCTATTAAAAAGAATAGAGCCGCAAAACACGGAAACAGCCCTAGAACATTTATTAATACCCAAAACAATCCTACGAATGCCACACATACAATTATGACGGCCCCATCCCCTAGGGTGGGAGCCCGACGCGGGAAGAAGAGCATCACGCTCCTTCAATGACCGCGCCCACACAGGAGCATGGATGTGTCGCCAACCAGGCGACCCCAAGACGCCCATAGGCCAGAGAACGCCAGCCGGTGGATAACTCGGCTCGGGGGCCGAAGAAGGGCGTGGCAAGCTGCGATAAGCCCCGGGTAGCCGCAAGCAGGCGTTGATCCGGGGATTCCCTAATGGGATTCCATGCCGCCGAGCTGCCTCGCGCGGCCGGCGGCGCTCCCGGGACTAGAGCCTGGGAGCGGGAACCGCCCGAACGGAAGCATCCAAGTAGGGCGAGGAAAAGAAACCAAAATGGGATTCCCCTAGTAAGGGCGACTGAACGGGGAGCAGCCCAAACCGAACCCCTATGGGAAACCATGGGGGAATGTGGGGTTATCGGGGCCGGGCGTCCTCCCCTGCCAGCTGAGCCGAAGCGGCCTGGAATGGCCCGCCATAGAGGGTGAAAGCCCCGTAGGCGAAGGCTGGCGAGGAGATGGCCCCGGAACCCAGAGTACCGCACCTCGGATATGGTGCGGGAAGTCGGGAGCCAATCGGCTTCCAAGGCTAAATACCCCCCGAGACCGATAGTGCAGCAGTACCGTGAGGGAAAGTTGAAAAGTACCCCGGGAGGGGGGTGAAAAGCGCTTGAAACCGGCTGGTAACAGACGTGGGCGGCCCGGAAGGCACTCCCCGCAAACACTCCGCGTAGGGGTGGAGGCGGGGACACGCCAGGGTCGCCCGATCCGTCTTGAAACACGGGCCGGGGAGTTCACGGTCGTGGCGAGCTTAAGGGCTCACCAAAGCCCGTAGGCGCGGGGAAACCAACATGCCCGCAGCAGGCACGAGCCTGCGAGGGGCGGGGTCTGAAAGGGCCCGTAGTCACGGCCGTGAGGCTAGAAACCGGGCGATCTAGCCCTGGGCAGGGTGAAGCCGGGCGAAAGCCCGGTGGAGGCCCGAACGGGTCCTGACGTGCAAGGGCGGCCTCCCAGAACTCATATATTCCCAGGAATTAAGTAGCATCCAAAGACTTGGATAGGATAAAGCTAGGATGTCTATTGATAATGGTGCTAACCGACGGCGGAGTAAACAACGATGAAGTATATTTCGCAACCACAGATGATGTGTTGGCAAGGTATTTCACTAACCTCTCAGAAAGGCTGTGGAACAAAACGCCAAAGAAAATAGTTTACAAACGGAACAAATACTCGTGGATGAAACTGAGATTAAGAGACAGGTAAATATCAGAATTAATTAAGAATCTAACAAATAATAAAACGAGAATCCCTGACTTTATCATGAACGAGGACAACGCAGAGGTCTTGGGAGAGTATCTAAGAATTGTCGCCAGCACGGACGGTGGAGTAGCCGTAGTCAGCAGTTTCAAGATAGATAGACTTCAGATGGAGGGGCTTACCCCAGGCCTAAGGTCTTCCAGGAGCTTATGAGGGCTTCAATGAGCTCATGAGGAGCCCTAGGCTGATGAATCCCAAGACCTACGCATGCCCATGAAAGACTACGCAGGTCAGAACCCCAAGAGGGAAAGGCTATACTAAAAACAATGTTTTGAAACTTATGTTAGAAAGTTACTCTGGGTTGGCCGCCCCACGAAATTCGGTCCGTTGACCTGGGGCTAGGGGCTAAAAACCAATCTAGCCCGGTGATAGCTAGTTCCTCCCGAAGTGTCTCGCAGGACAGCCCTGGGGGAGGCGGCCCACGGGGTAGAGCACCGATGGGGGAGTAAGGGCTCGAAAGGGCCCGCTCTCCTTTCGAACTCCGAATCCGTGGGCGCCGTAGATCCCAGGAGTGGGGTGTGCGGGGTAAGCTCGCACGCCGAGAGGGGAACAACCCGGACCTGGGGTTAAGGCCCCTAAGTGCCCGCTAAGTGACAAACCAAAGGGAGTCTCCAGCCAGAGACAGCGGGGATGTGGGAACAGAAGCTGCCATCATCTAAGGAGTGCGTAACAGCTCACCCGCCGAGGTTGGGGGCCCCGAAAATTGACGGGTCTAAGCGGGCCGCCGAAACCCCGGTCCACCCATCGCAGCGGTGGGTGGAGGTAGGGAGGCGCGGCGGTTGGGTAGAAGCGGGGCCGTGAGGTCCCGTGGACCGGCCGCCGATGTAGATCCCGGCGGTAGTAACAGCGAAGAGGGGTGGGAATCCCCTCCGCCGAAGGGGCAAGGGTCTCCCGGCGATGCGTCGTCAGCCGGGAGTAAGCCGGTCCTAAGGCCGACCTTAACCGGGTAGGCCGAAAGGGAAGCCGGTTAAGATTCCGGCGCCTCGGGGGTACGATCGCGGCGACGCAAGCTCCGCGCCCGACGCCTCGGGGTAGGCTGAGCCAAGCCGTAGCTTGGTCCAAGCGTATAAGCCTGGGGAGTGGCGTAAAGCCGAGAACCAGGCGAAAGCGCGATTGGGCCGCCCGTATGGGCGGTTCAGCCAATCCCTGGGGCCCGTGAAAAGGGAGCGGAGAAGGATCCCCGAGACCGTGCCCAGAACCGACACAGGTGCCCCTGGGTGAGAAGCCCAAGGCGTCTGGGGTCACACCAGGCGAGGGAACTCGGCAAACTGGCCCAGTACCTTCGGTAGAAGGGGTGCCTGCGGTCTTGGCCCCTGATGGCTGGGACCGCAGGTCGCAGTGACCAGGGGGTCCCGACTGTTTAATAAAAACATAGGTAGCCGCGAGACCGAAAGGTTGTGTACGGCTACTGAATCCTGGCCAGTGCGGGTACCTGAACCCCGGATTCAACCGGGTTAAGGGCCCGTAAACGCCGGGAGTAACTCTGACTCTCTTAACGGGGACCTCCCCGCCCATAATCTATTATTATGCTGTCTGTCCGGAGACTGTGATGACTGACAGTTGCTTTGACCGAGGCTATGTGAGTGGAATCATCGACGCAGAAGCAAGTTTTTCGGTAAGTGTAAAAATTCAGAACGACTTAAGATGCAAAATAAGGCTTGGCCCGGTGTTGAGTATAACGCAACGAAACGAAGAGGTTCTGTATATTGTTAAGGAAGTCCTTGGATGCGGCAGAATATTCGCTAAACCTGCACAAAAGCACCTTTGGATACTTGTAATAGATTAACTAACTGAACTAAAAGAAAAATTAATTCCAACAATTGGCGAGTTTAGACTCATTGTAAAGAAGAGACAGTATCAGATTTTCCGCAAAGTAGTCCTTGAACTTGCTGAAAAGAAATACTCACTAAACATATAATGATGTTAAGGAGCTTGTGTTAATGGCTTACGAACTTTCAGAATTAAATACTAAATCTCACCGTAAGAGAACGCTTGAGAATGTTCTCTCCTTAATCCCTTAAGCTTAAAGGGCGGGTAAGGCCCCGGGAGAAAGGTAGCCAAATGCCTTGTCGGGTAAGTTCCGACGTGCATGAATGGATCAACGAGGGCCCCGCTGTCCCCGCCTGGTGCCCCGTGAACCCACGTAACGTGGACGAACAGTCCACGGTCCCCCAGCGGGGAGAGAAGACCCTGTGGAGCTTTACTGCAGCCTGGCGCTGGGGTGCGGCTGGAGGTGCAGAGCGTAGCCGGGAGCCGTCGATCCCAGCCTCTCCGAGGGCTGGGGGAGGCGCCGATGTAACACCGGCCACCTCTGGTTGCACTTCTGACCGGGGCCTTGTCCCTGGGACAACGCTAGGTGGGCAGTTTGGCTGGGGCGGCACCCCCTTGAAAAGATATCGAGGGGGCCCAAAGGTCGGCTTAGACGGGACGGAAATCCGTCGTGAAGTGCAAGGGCAAAAGCCGGCCTGACTGGACCCTTGAACGCAAGGGGTCCAGAGGGGAAACCCGGGCCTAGCGATCCATCGGCTCCTACCGATGGGGGCCGGTGGTGACAGAAAAGTTACCCCAGGGATAACAGGCTCGTCGCGGGCGAGAGTCCCCATCGACCCCGCGGCTTGGTACCTCGATGTCGGCTCTTCCCAACCTGGCCGTGCAGCAGCGGCCAAGGGTGCGGCTGTTCGCCGATTAAAGGGGAACGTGAGCTGGGTTTAGACCGTCGTGAGACAGATCGGATTCTACCTGCTGGGGGTGCTGGGGGCCTGGAGGGGAAGGTGTTCCCAGTACGAGAGGAACGGAGCGCCGGGGCCAACGGTGTACCGGTTGTCCTACAGGGCAGCGCCGGGCAGCCGCGCCCCCGCGGATAAGGGCTGAAAGCATCTAAGCCCGAAGCCGCTCCCGAAACGAGGCCCCCAACTGCCGGCTAAGGGCCTGGCAACAGGCCTATGCTGGCGGCGAGGGCACCCGTAGAAGACGGGTTTGATGGGGTGGGGGTGTAAGGGCGAAGGCTTCGGCCGACGTCCTCAGCCCGCCACTCCCAAAAGCCCGAGTGGCCTATGGGTAGGGGTTGCCTGGGCGAAAACACATCCACCGCTTCTCCTTGTGTGGGCGCGTCTCCGCGCTTCATTTTCTCCTACCGCTAATCATGTGGTAGTTGTATATGTCAAGCATTCGTGTTATTGGTATGGCTCCTCCTCTCGTGAGGCGTTGCTCAATCTCTGATAACGCGTTGTCTGGTCTTATGCTTGTTTCCTTTGCGTAGCTTTCCGCCAGCTCGCTTAGCTCTTCCCGCATTCTTAGGTGGAAGTTGTAGTATCCCTCGCCGTTGGGTGCGCATCTATAGGCTTCGCGGATCTTCGCGTCCCACATAACGAGAAGATTGGGCGCTAGTATATGCAGCGCTTTAGCTGCTCCTGTGTATTTCAGAACTTTACTGAACCGCTCAAAGAGCGTTAGTATGTGCGGTCTTATGAGCCTGAGGTTAGCGTTAAGTAGGTGCTCATCGGAGAGCTGGCTTAGCTGCTCCCCGCTGCTCTCCAAAATTCTCCTCAGTCGTGGTTTGCTGAACCTTACGCGGGGATTCCATTTACGTAGGAATACGATTATACTGTCATGATCGCGTTGGTGTAGGGCTTTGTAATATTCTGGTGCTCTCATGTCTGGTGGGTATGGCTCCTCTGGAAACTCGCTGAAATCCTCGCCTGAGTACTCCAGCCTGACGGCCCTAACCAGCTCGCGGTAGTGCATAGATGCCTGCTCACCCCTGTATGGCAGTAGCATGATAACACTTATAGAATCCGACGCGGTCTTTGAGGGGTGATGCGCTACAAGAAAGTCAGCGGAGATGATTTGGAAAATCTTAGGAGGATTGTTGGTGATGATTATGTTAGCACCGATGAGGAAGAGCTTGCGGCTAATGCCATAGACGCCTTTCCTGGAGAGTTTCACATGCCTGAGGCGGTTGTCTGGCCTGGGGACGCGCGTGAGGTTGCGCGCGTGCTGGCCTACGCTAACGAGAATAGGATACCAGTAACTATTAGGGCTGCTGGAACCAGCTTATCGGGATGCGTACCCCTCTATGGCGGTATAGTCCTGAACATCACGCGCATGAACCGCGTGAAGGAGATTGCTGAGCGTGATATGCTCGCGGTCGTGGAGCCTGGTGTGGTCTATGAGAGGCTTAACGAGCAGCTTAGCAAGTATGGGCTTTTCTTTCCACCCGACCCTGGGAGCGCGGTTGCCTGCACGATAGGCGGTATGGTGGCGAATAACGCCTCTGGAATGAGGGCTGTAAAGTACGGCGTTACCCGCGACTATGTCCTCGCTCTGGAGATGGCCCTCCCCTCTGGCAAGCTAGTCAGGCTAGGTGCGCGTGTTTTCAAGACCTCAATAGGCCCAGACCTCACGCGTCTCATGGTAGGCTCGGAGGGCGCGCTGGGCGTGTTCACCGAGATAACCCTCAGGCTAAGGCCGCTCCCTAGAAAGATGGTAACAGCCCTAGCGTTGTTTGACAAGGTTACAGACGCCACGGATGCGGTATACGAGATTGTGCGCACAGGGCTTGACCCAGCCGCCATAGAGTTTCTGAGTAGAAAGACGATTAAGGCGGTTACGCAGTTTAGGGACCTCAATATACCCGACGCGGATGCTCTGCTCATCATAGAGCTGCATGGTAGGGATGAGCATGTTATCGAGCATATGAGGGATGTGGAGCGTATATTGGAGAGGCATGGGGCTTTCCACATAAAGTCCGCTGAGGAGGAGGGTGAGAGGAAGAGAATCTGGGAGGCGCGTAAGGGTGCCTATCCCTCGCTCCTGAGAATCTCGCCATCACCGCTAACGGGAGATATCATAGTCCCCATCTCCAAGATAACCGACATGGTGGCGAAGTCCTACGAGATCGCAAAGCGGTATGGCGTTGATATGGGCATGGTGGGCCACATAGGTGATGGGAACGTTCATCATACGTGGTTTGCTGATAGGCGCGAGCCTGGCTCTTGGGAGAGGGCGAGCAAGGCCAACGAGGAGATAGTACGCTACGCAATAGAGCTTGGGGGAGCGGTCTCGGCCGAGCATGGTATAGGGATTGAGAAGAAGAAGTTCATGCGCCTACAGCATGGAGAGGCTTACGAGCTAATGCTCCAGCTCAAACGCCTATTCGACCCCAACAACATACTGAACCCAGGGATAATGTTTGATTTGGAGGACGTAATGGCTGTGGAGCTGCCGCCGTGAAGGTGTATGCAGAGCGCTACACAGCTACGCGAGCTTCTAGGCGGCTACGCCAGCGAGGTTGAGCGCTGCATACGCTGCGGCTTCTGCAACTCAGTATGCCCAACATCAAACATACCACACGCATACATGGGCTCCAAAACATCGCGCGGCAGGCTCGTTATACTCCAATCAATAATAACTGGTAGTAGGAGGGTGGAGCTCTCCAGCAAGCTGCTGGATTTGATAGACTTATGCTTCGGCTGCCGTAGATGCTTGGAAGTATGTCCGGCCGGTATACCGATACCGCAGATAATGTGGAGTGTGAGGAGCGCCGCCAATAGGATGGGCCTGCACCACGCTTCGTGGATGCTCAAGAGCTTCATCAAGAACTATGACAAGCTAGCGTCGCTTGCTTCGCGTTTCCCAGGTCTGGCGAACACAATAACTAGGTCTAGGCTGGGTAAAGCTCTAGCGGAGCGTCTACTGGGGATAGACAGGAAAGTAGAGCTACCCGCATACATGCCATTACGGCACAAGAGCAGCATAAGCTCCCAGCAGAGGCTAGCATATTTCGGGGATGTCTTCGGCCTATATCATGAGGGAAACTTTGTGAGCCGGCTGTTCGGCCTTTTGGAGAAGCTGGGCTACGGCGTGGAGGTTCCCCGCGGACAGAGACAGGCCGGAATCCCCTTACTGGAGCTTGGGCTGCTTGACGAGGCGCGCGCAATAGCCAGCAGGAATGTGGAGATATTATCAGGCTATGTTGAGCGCGGCTACAAGATACTAACCACATCACCAGCAGCCTACTTGGCGCTGAAGCAAGACTATCCAAAACTACTGGACAACGCCGATTCTAGGAAGGTGGCCGAGAACACAGTAGATGCCGTACAGCTCTTGAACGAGCTTGTGGGGAGCGGCGGGCTGGAGCTCGACAGCGGCGGCCGCGGGATAGTCTATCACTCGGGCTGTTTTTCGCAGGCAACATCGCTGAGCGGCGCTATAGTTGAGTTGCTTAATAACGCTGGGTTTAAGATTGTTGGGACAACGCAGCGCTGCTGTGGTGTTGCTGGCATGTGGGGGCTGCTGCGCAAGCATCATGAGACGGCGAAGCAGGTGGGCTCAACACTCTTCAACGAGCTTAGAGACGCGGAAACCATAGTAAGCCAAAGCGAGACATGCAGGCTATGGATGCGCAGCTTCCTCGGAAAAGAGATACTACATCCAGTAGAGGCTATACTAAAGTACTGTAAGGCCTAGCCTTCTATCCACACTATTAATAACGATGCGTCGCCTCCCTATGCTAGGTGTGGGTGGTTGATTATCGTTGACAGCAACGAGGCGGCGGAGAATAAGCGGCTGGTGGAGTCTTTGAGGAAGGTTGTTGAGGTTGCTATAAGGCCGCTGGATGCTGGGGACTTCCTCATAGTGGGTAGGGAGAGGCAAGCACTAATTGAGCGGAAGACGGTCTTTGATTTTCTCAACAGTCTGAAGGGGAGGCTCTGGGAGCAGCTCTCCGCTCTCAAAAGCTTTGAGGGCGAGAGACGCGTGGTGCTTGAGGGCTATCTCGGCCTCTATAGGAAGCGTGGGTGGAAGGAAACCTCAATCTTGGCTCTGATGGATACTATAATCGCCGAATGGGGGATTCCGATAATCTACACTCCAGACATCAGGGGGACGCTCACATACCTCGTCTGGAAGGACAAGGCCCTAGGTGAGGTGAGGGAGTTCCGCGAATACCCGCTTCGCGTGAGGAGTAGAGACATGACGCCAGAGGAGCAGGCGCTATACACGCTAGAAGGACTATGCGGCCACGAGACGGCTAAAGCGCTACTCAAACACTTCCAAACCCTAGGTAATGTTATCAGCTTTTTCCAGAGCAATAACCCGCAGGTCGCGGCCGAGAGACTAAAGAACGTGAAGGTGGGTGGGAGGCGAATACCAGCCAACACAATCAAGCGGATGGTTGAGGTGGTTAACACGGTATATACAGGGGTGGAGAAAGGCGGTGAAGCTGCTAGTCAAGACGCCGCTGGGCCTTGAGGAGATAGCTGCGGCGAGGATACTTGAGATAGACCAAGACGCGCGGCTCGTTGCGAAGCCGCGCGGCCTTGAGGGGCTTGTTGTGGTTAAAGAATGTGATAACCATGTGGAGCTTGCTAGGCGGATTGAGGAGGAAGTCCATGAGGCTGAGCATGTAATCGTGTTTGAGCGTGTCGTGGAGGCTAGGCTGGAGGAGATGGAGAAAGCCGCGCGCGAGTTGGCTAGAGATAGAATAAAGCCTGAGGAGAGCTTCGCCGTGAGAACCGTCAGACGCGGAAGCCATGACTACAGAAGCGTGGACGTAAACGTTAGGGTGGGCGCTGCTGTGGCTGAAGCTACTGGGGCGGCGGTAAACCTAGACTTCCCAGACAAGATAGTGCAGGTGGAGATTTTGCACGGGGTTGCTGGCATAGCTGTGGTTGACGGGAGGTCTGAGTGGAGGAAGATGGATAGGGGAAAGTCTCCATCAGCGCGTTTCTTTAAACGTCTGGCTGTCGTGCAGATGCCCTACATAGGCTCTCTAAAGGGGGCGCGCGAGCTCGGTGCGCGTATAGGTAGAGCAGCCCAGGCGTATGAGGTTCGCGAGCTTGTCATAGCACCCAACAAGCCATGCGACGCGTTCCAGCTCGCGGAGTTCATACAAGGAATAGCGGAGGGAATTGAGAGTAGGTATGAGGTTCAGCGCAAGAGCTATGCCAGGCATGTTGAGAAGGTTCCCGTAAGCGTACAAGACCTCTACCAGCTGGTCCGCGATAGGCGCGGCGAGCCGCTGATAGTCTTTGAGCCTGAGGGGCAGGAGTTATCTAAAGCTGCTCATAGGCTTGGTGAGATAATCTCTAGAGGCGGCAGGGTTAATCTCCTCTTCGGCTCGCGTGAGGGGATTCCGAAGGGCGTTTATAGGGCTGCTGACCTCGTGATAGACCTAGCTCCAGCCATCACGCTGCCGACAGAGCTGGCGGCACCAGCAGCGCTTACAGCAATCTACACAGCCCTAGCCATGCTGAGGCAGGAGCAATAATACAGTGTGCGGGAAACACTCTTTATACGGCAAAATAACAGCAAGTTGCATGAGTTATCAGACAACCGTGAGGGTGAAATTCGGAGATACCGACTGCACCACGCGAGTCTATTTCACCGCATACTCGCGGTGGCTTGATGACGCTATAATTGAGATGTTCCGCGAGCGCGGCATAACATACGACGAGATGGGCGGGATGATATTCAGGGGCAGTAAGCTTAGGGAGACTATGGTCGTGGGAGAGTATAGCTGCCGCATAGTAAAGCCCTCATCCTACAACGATATCTTGTTGTTGGAGGTTAAGATACGCGAGATGCGCGAGAAGGTTATAGTCTTTGACGGCGTCTTCAAAGACCCCGAAAGCGGCGATGTCATGGCTTATGGTAGCATGACATACGTCTGCGTAAACCAGAGCGAGATGAAGTCAGCACCCATACCTAAAGAGATTCGTGAAGCTCTGTCAAACTAGCCTGGGAAGTAGAAGCGTATCCCATCAAGTATGAACTCTATCGCTATAGCAGCTATAAAGACGGCCATCACGCGGGCTATGACCAGAGAGCCGATACGGCCTATGAGCCTGTAAATCCTGTCTATGAGGCGTAGGACAACCCAGGTGGCTGCCATAACAACCGCGATTGACGCTATCGCGACAACTATCCCTGAGGATTGTAGCGTTATCATGGTGGTTGTTATGGCTCCTGGCCCTATGAGGAGTGGGAACGCTATTGGTACGATACCCACATCTTCGGGGGTTGATGTCTTAACCATCTCCTCGCCGCTTATGAGGGTTCTTATCGCGAGGAGGAGTAGGAGTATGCCACCAGCTATCATGAAGCTGTGGAGAGAAATTCCGAATAATGCTAGGAGCTGCTGGCCAGCGAAGGCGAATACGAAGAGAAGGGCTGAGCCAGTGTATATGGCTAGGTTAAACGCCCTCCGCCTAGCCTCTTTAGACATGCTGAGCGTCAAGCCGAGAAACACGGGAACCTGGCCTAGTGGGTCAACGATAACGAAGAGGGCGACGACAGCCCTTAGTAGGTCTGGGATAAAGGTCTCCATGCTGGTCAACTTCACCAAACCCGTGGTGGCCGTCATATTTAATTCTCCATCACCACAGCATTACTAGCTAAGGAGGGTGGTCGGGGTGGAGCTCTATCTCGTGCAACACGGCGAGGCTAAGCCAGAATCCGAAGACCCCAGCAGGCCGCTTACAGATAAGGGTAGGAGAGAGACCGAAGCTGTTGCCCGCGTTGCAGCCCGACTAGGATTAAGCCTGAATAAGATATTCCATTCTGGAAAGCTTAGGGCTAGGCAGACGGCAGAGATAATGGCAGAGCATCTTAAGCCAAGCGGAGGTGTGAGTGAGGCAAGCGGCCTAGCACCCCTAGACAGCCCTGAGAAGGCTATGGAGTTGATAGAAGCCGAGGGTGGTGGGGTTATGATATGCGGCCACCTCCCACACCTCAGCAGGCTCGTAGCACTACTAACGGTTGGAGACCATGAGAAGACCGTCGTAAAGTTCCGCTACTCGGCGATAGTTGCGCTCGCGAGAGAGGAAAACAGGTGGGCGGTAAGCTGGATGCTCACTCCAGAACAGGCTGAGCGGCTACTATAACAAAGAGAATGCGAAAATGAGGTAAAGCCAATAACCACCAGCCACGACACGTAGTTGGTAGCATGTCTGATTATCGTAAGCTCTCGGAAGAGGCGATAAGAAGCGAGTTGGAGAAGCTGAGCGGATGGTCTCTCACAGACGGAAAGCTGAAGAAGACCTACGAGTTCAAAGATTTCGGAGAGGCGTTCGCCTTCATGACGCGCGTAGCCCTTGAAGCGGAGAAGATGAACCACCACCCAGAATGGTTTAACGTCTATAACAATGTAGTGATAGAGCTGACTACCCACGATGTAGGCGGCATAAGCAACTATGACTTTAAGCTCGCAAGGCGTATTGACGAGATTGTTAGAAGATGAGCATGACCTCATCGCCTATTCTGATTTTTCCAGGCCTTCTTACCACGCAGTAGATTCCGAAGCTCCCGCCGTGGTGTTCCCTGAGGTATTCCAGTATCTCTCTTACTGGTGGAAGCTCTCCCTGGGGTAGTGTAGTCATCACGCAGCGCTTGCATGGCTTCTTGACATAAAGCTCTGCCCGCCTATACGGAGATTACCTCCAACCCATGAGAGCTCCTCCAACTCCTGTTCATTCTCCACAACTATATTCGGCTTGAACCTCCTACGGTCAACGCCCGTGCTGGGAAGGTTGGTGTTCAACATGGATAGGGATTTGGTGGTTATGAGGTGGATATGCGTAGAATCGTGGTAGGGCTCGCCCCCTCTTGAGTTTATAAGCCTTGCACGCCTTCCAAGTAGCTGGCTCAAACGACGCGCAGCGCCGCTCATAGTCTCCACCTCATAGCCGTCTGGTAGTGTTATGGCGACTTGCGGAGGGTCGCTCTGTAGCGGCTCTCCCACATACCTGGCGGAGCAGCTTAGGAGTATTCCGTAAGCCGTGGGGTTTTTGGCGCTGGCTATCCCGCCCATCTCCTCGTCAAAGACCGCATAAACCCTATCACCCACGACGCCGTGCTTATCTACGTAAAGCTCCTCCAGAGACTCGCCGCTCATAGATTTGACTGGATAGCGCCAGAGCTCAGCAACCCTGCCCACAACCTCGCCTGACAACAGCGAGAAGACATGCGAGGAATTTTAAAGGATTCAACAAGAACGCATACACCCCACGTGGGGGAGTGGAAGCATGGTACTGCTGGAGCTTGGAGAGCTACTGCTGATAGTTGAGCTGATACTGCTCATACTCACGGTATACCTCGTGGCCATAAGCTTGCGAGAGGCCAGACAGAGGTCAAAGCTTGTTGAACAGCAAGTCCATGCTACGCGCACGTTCAGCAGGGCTGAGTACTTCACAACGGTAATGGAAGCCCTAGGCGAGGCCACCAGCTATGTCTATGCAACAGTTACGGGAACTATGCCACGCGAGGAGGAGCGGGAGACGATTGACCGCCTCCTAGAGCAGTTCAGGAGAGCCGCCAAATCAGGGGTTAAGCTAAAGCTCCTACTACCAAAAGACCCGACAAGGCTACACATGGGCTATCGCTACGTGGAGGCTGGCGCAGAAGTGAGGTATAGCCCATCCCTCCTCGTCAGCGAGCTCCGCTACATGGTTGTGGACGGGCATACGACGATACTCGGCCTCCCAGAGAGGCGCGGCATAGAAGAACCCACACGAAAAGGGCATAGAATATACTCCGAGGGGCTTTCACTCCTCTTCAAGGAGCGTTTTGAGAAGATGTGGTCCTCAGAGTCCTCAGTAAGCTATGAAGACTACCTACGCCAGGCTGTGGAAGAAGCTATGGCGAGCACGCCAGGCGTGTCGGAGGAGCATTTGGCTACCCTCCTCAACGTGCCGCCAAAAGAGATTAGGGAAGTCATGAGAAGACGCGAACGCTAGGAACAACCTCAACGCTGTGAGCGAGTGTATTGACTATCGGCGACCTCCTCAGAGCCTCGTCAAAGAGATGCTTGACAGTATCCTCATCCGCGTCGGCTCTCACGTATGCTGTCAAGCTTATGCGCCTGAATCCAGAATGCCCCTCATCGCTCAAGGCTAGGAAGACGTTCATATTATCTATCTCTCCCTCAAGAGCAACTTCTAGGTCGTGGATATTTACTCCGCGTAGTGTGGCGAGGAAGACGAAGCCAACGACCACGCAAGCGCCTAAGGCGCCCAAAACGTATTCCACAGAGGTTGGCGTGGAGCCGCGTTCAGGCCCTATGCCCTCATCCACCTCAAACCTCCCAGCACCAGCTCTAACACCTGAGCGGAGGCCACCAGACCAGAAAGCCCTTGCACGCCTAACGTTCATCAGCCTACGCTTCCCAGCATCGCGCGACTGCTCCTCAACAACACGCAAAGCCTCGCGAAGAGCATCAACATCAACACCATTAACCACAACCATACAAAAAACAACCTATATCCTGATTATGTGTTTTCCCGCTCTCCTCAGGTATGGCTCAGCCTCGCTCCCCCCTTGCTATGTGTAGCTCAAATGGGTGGTAGTATGGGAGGCCTGCCCTCCTCTCTATCTCAACCTTTATACGCGCCCTCCCCAACATATCCTCTGGCATCTCATTAGATATTACAAGTATATCGACGTCGCTTGCCGCTATGTGCTCTCCTCTGGCTACGCTGCCGAAGACGAGAACCTCCGCGTCTGGGAGAACCTCTCTAATCGCGTCTGCCAGCTTCTCGGCATAGCGCCTCCAGTTCGTAACCATCTCAGCCCGAAGCCTAGCGGCCTCCATAAGACTCAAGACCCAATCACCTCATCTATAAGATGAATCAACTCGCTAGTATTGTGTTGTTTAACGCTTATTTACTTCCACTTACTAGGTATGTGGTGGCGGGATGAAGAAGCTGGTTAGCATGGAGGAGGCTGTTAGGCTGGTTAGGGATGGTTCTTCAATCACGATTAGCGGTATGTCGTTCTACCGTAATCCTATGGCGTTTATCTTCACCTTAGAGAAGGCTGGGGTTCGCGGGCTGGAGTTCATAGACCGCGAGCCTGGTGTGGGCGTGGAATACATGATTAAGGCTGGAATGGTTAGGCGCGTGAGGGCTGCTATGGTTACGTTGGAGTGGTTCGGAATTCCCATGCATTTCAGGAGAGCCGTTGAGCGTGGCGAGGTTGAGTTCCTGGAAGATACCTGCGGAGCCTTCATGGCTGGAATACGCGCGGGAGCATTCGGCCTACCCTTCATGCCAGTAAGAGGAGTGCTAGGCTCGGACTTGGTGAAGCTGCATGAAGAGGCTGGGACGTGGAAGCAGGTTCCAGACCCGTTTAATGGTGGCGATATCCTGTTAGTCAAGGCCATAATACCCGACGTGGCTGTGATACACTGCCACAGGTCTGATGAGCGTGGGAATGCGGAGATAGAAGGTCCGCTCTACGAGGATGAATACAAAGCCAAGGCCGCCAAGACAGTGATAATAACAGCCGAGGAGATAGTGGATGAAGACTATTTCAGAGGTAGGAGGCCGACGATTCACGCCGAGTATGTATCGGCGGTCGTCCACGCCCCTGGGGGAGCTAAGCCGACGGGAATATACAATAGGTATGATGCTGACTTTGAGGCTGTCTGGGACCTGTTGAGCGGCTAGTAGAACGCCTTCAGCCTAAGCTCATCTGGGTCCAACGTGCTTATGAGCGCCTTCTCCTCCTCGTTCGGGGGCCGTGTGGTTGATACGTCGCCGACGACAAACTCAAACCCAGTATTCTCCTTGACATCATCTACGCTAGCCCATGGGTGAAGAGCTTCAAGAACCCACTTGGAGAGGCTCCTATCGTATCTGAAGCAGCAGAGGTTTGTGCATAACCATACCTCATTATCAGAGTTCTTCGCCGTGGCTGTTATGAAATCAACCCTGCTCACCAGGCCGCGTTTGCTGTGCTTTGTGTTCCAGAATATCATCTTCTTTATGAGCGGAACTATGAACGCCGACGCGGCTCCCCCAGTTAGCCTTACGCGGGGCTTCTCGTAGCTCCCTATGACTGAGAGGTTTATGTTGGTCTCTCCATCAACCTGGACTGGGCCTAGAAACATAACGTCTATAGCGCCTTTCTGCACTAGGTCAAACGCTTCAACGGTTATGAACACCGTCCCCGTAGCTGCTAGGGCTGGGTCTCCCGTGGATTGCTTCAGCCTAATCCTCTCCAGCTCTGGGTTATGCGTCTCTGCTACCGTGTATATTGAGAGTCGTTTTCCATGTATTATCCTCGCTACAGCCGCAGCCAGGAGGGGGACGTATGAGTTGAGCCCTATGAATATACGCTCACCATCCCTGAGCATGGAAGCTACGGTAACAATCATGTGGTCTGCTACTTCCCTGGCATCTACCACCTCAGGCCACCTACTACAAGTAGAGCTTTCCTCTTTTTATCTCAGCATCCCCACCCAGGCTTGACAAGCCCGCCGTGAAGCTCGGATATCTTCTGGGCGTTCATGAGGCTAAACCCTATGCTTCGGAGTATATTCACCCGCGCTGTATGGGCTTCCTCCTGGGCTAGTGTAAGCCGCTGCATACCAAGCTCAACACGTGCCTCCTCGTTGCCCCCGCCTAGAAGCGCGGCAAGCTTCTCCTGCATATCTTTATCCGTCATCGCCCAAAAACCAAGAATATGGCTGGCCTTCTCCAGCGTCTTGAGATATCTTCCCTGCTCGCCGCTAATGCTATCCCTGCCAATCACCCGCTTCAGAAAATCTACATGCCTCTCTTCATCCCTCCTAACAATACTAACAACCTCCAAAGCGTCAGTGTCAAGCCCAGCTTCTCCAACTATACGCAAAACCGTTGCTAGGGAGTTTTTCGCCAAGAGGAGGAGTAGCTGAAGACCATTTTTATCAAGCCCCGCTATGGGCTCCAGCTCTGGAGCATTTACATGCCCTTCACCATCACGACGCAGGGCTGATAAGAGTAGTATATGCGCAGCATCGTCAAGCGTCAGCTCCCTAAGCTCTGCCCGAAGCTCCAGCGATAATATAGACGCCTCAACCATTATCAAGTGATATAATACGGTGTTAAAAGGGTCTGATAGCTCCTGTGGTATGCTGGATTTTCTCTCCTTAAGCTTTTGTAGAGTTGCTGCTATGTTTTCTCTAGCGCTTGACTCAAGCTCGCCCAGCTCATCACTAGGTGCATCAACACCCAGTCTGCGGATTATCTCGGCTAGCATAGCACCACCATCTCCAGGCTATTAAAGCGCCTTCCGAAGCTCCTCTATAGCCTTCCTAACCTCCTCAACGCTTGACTCATCCTCAAGGGTTGAGACATCTCCAGTATCCTGGTTGAGCAGCACGGCGCGGATTACGCGGCGCATTATCTTACCCGTCCGCGTCCTGGGAAGCTTATCAACTATATTCACATAGCCTACTACGGCGACGGGGCCTATTTCCCTTCGTATCAACTGCATTATCTCGTCGGCCGTCTTCTCCTTATCCACCGCTAACCCAACCTTAGGGGTTGCGAGTATGGCTATAACGTCTCCCTTCTGGGGGTCTGGGACAGAAACCACGGCGGCCTCCGCAACCGCTGGATGCTGCATGACCACGCTCTCTATATCGGCAGGCCCAAGCCTGTGGCCAGCAACCTTAAGCACATCGTCAACACGCCCAAGAATATACACGTATCCGTCCTCGTCTATGTATCCGTAATCGCCTGTAAGGTAGATTCCGTTGAACCTCTTCCAGTATGTATCCACGTAGCGCTGTGGGTCTCCCCACACGCTATACATGAAGGCAGGCGGTACGGGTGGTAGTATAACCACGTTACCGCGGCTTCGTGCTGGGAGTTCCGAGCCGTTCTCGTCTAGGATTTTTATGTGTATTCCTGGGTATGGGAGACCTACAGAGCCTTCGCGGTAGCATATTCCACCAACGAGGCCGAAGCCTCCTGGAGCAGCTATGAAGCCGCTGTTCTCCGTCTGGCCCCACGTCTCTATTATGTGGCAGTCATCTCTTCCACGCGCCACGTTATCCATGAGCCACCGCCACGCCTCCATGCCTAGAATCTCCCCCGCGCTGACCAAGAGCTTAAGAGAATTGATCGAGTAGCGGCGCGGTATATCATCACCATACCGCATAAGAAGCCTAACGCCAGTAGGAGCAACCCACATGGAGGATACGCCGTATGTATCTATAATCTCCCACCAAATACCTGGATGCGGGTGGTCTGGCGCATCCTCATACCACAAGACAGTAGCGCCGTTAAGTAAAGGCCCATAAGTGCTGTAGCTGTGGCCGTTTATCCATCCTATATCTGGTGTGGAGGAGAAGACATCGTTATCACCCCAGCCGAAGAGCCACTTATTATGAGCGTAAGCCCACACGGTATATGCTCCGTGCAGATGCACAACACCCTTCGGCTTACCCGTGGTTCCAGAGGTATAGAGTATGAAGAGCGGCTCTTCTGCGCTTAATTTTTCAGGCTCCACATAGGCATTGGTTGGTGTATAGCCTATTAGCTCATGATACCACGAATCCCGGCCTCCCTGCATTTTAACGTCAGGAAGACCAACGCGCCTACACACTATCACATGCTCTACGCTGCCAGCTCTCTTAAGCGCCTCGTCAACGATTTCCTTCAATCTGATTATCTTCCCCCTCCTATACATCGCATCAACAGTTATGACGAACCTTGAGTTGGAGTCGTTGATTCTATCCGCGAGGGCTTGGACTCCAAAGCCTCTGAAGACTACGCTATGGACTGCGCCCAGCCGCGCTATCGCTAACAGGGCGAACATGGCTTCTGGCATCATGGGCATGTAGATAGTAGCCCTATCCCCGCGTCTCATACAAAGCTTCTTGAGCGAGTAGGCGAGTCTATTCACCTCGCGTAGCACGTCCCGGTATGTCAAAACCCGTGTTGAGCCGTCGCTGCCCACCCAGATTAACGCCGCCTTATTCGCCTTACCATCCCTAACATGCCTATCCAAGGCGTTGTGGGTTATGTTTATCCTACCTCCCACATACCAACGATAGAACGGTGGGTTTGAGTCGTCAAGAGTTATCTCCCAACGCGAGAACCACTCCAGCTCCTCCGCGACACGGCTCCAGAAGCCTACTCGGTCTCGTATAGACTCTTCCCATACAACCCTATGCCGCTCAACTAATCCCATTCTAAGAAAGGCGATATACAGCGAGTATATAATAAATAATCCTAAGCTAAGAGATTCTTCTAAAGACACCTATTCTCCTAAGCCTGTGCGCTAGGGCAGCGGCAAGTATAGCTTTGACCAAGTCAATAGGTATGAATGCCGCGGCACCTACTTGGAAGACATGCGCAAACGTTGTGGGGGTGTTGGCTATTATGTTAAGCCAGTAGTATAGCCAGAGTAGTCCGAGTGCGTATATCACTGATAGCGCCACTATTGATGCTAATGCTAGACGTAAAAATCCCGCGTGTGTTGTTGTTTTTGCTATGTATCCTGCCATAGCCGCCGCTAGGGGAAACGCGATGAGATAGCCGGCGGTTGGTCTTAGCAGCCCCGCGGAAAACCCTGAGAATACAGGAACACCAAGGGCTCCCAACGCTATATAGACAAGCATTGCTGAAAAACCAAGGCGCGGGCCTAGGAGAAGGCCCGACAGGAGGACGAAGAAGACCTGTAACGTGAATGGCACGGGCGCTAGTGGTATTGTAACCCAGGCACCCACAGCTGTGAGCGCCGCGAAGAAGCCAGCTAAAACTGCCGCAACACTCTTAGAATTCATGATTCAAATATACACCTGCACCCTCTCAACAATATCACGAATGGAAAGAACACCAATAACGCGCTCACTATTGTCCGTTACTGGCAGATGCCTAAACCTATGCGTAGCCATTATGTTCTTGGCCTCTGCTATGCTTGTCATCTCATTAACTGTTATTGGGTTCTTGGTCATGTAGTCCTTAACAAGAGATGTGCTCTCCACATCATTCGCGAAAAGTCTGACAAAATCTCGCTCTGTTAGTATCCCTATGCATCTGCCATCATCATCCAACACCAGAACGCAACCTACATCGCTTGTTGTCATTTTGAGGGCAGCATCCTTGAGCGTCTCGTCCTCTCTAACCCAGATTATCTTCCGCGTCATCACATCGCCGACGGTGAGCGGTGCCATGAGCCTAGATTAGGGAAGGTTATGTTTAACCTTTTTCTAATAAGCGGGGCAAGTCGGCCAAGCTTGCAATCACGTGGTCAGGCCTCTCCGACGATTTGCCAATATCAAACAGCCTAGCAGCCCCAGTCTTAACCAATATGCCAAGAGAGCCAGCGAGCCTGGCTGAGCGTATGTCAGTATCTATCCTATCGCCTATGAACGCAACCTCATGCGGCTTCAGGGCAAGAGCGGCAAATACTTGTCTATTGGTCTCCTCGGATGGTTTGCCTACGGATATCGGCTTTATTCCCGTGGCTTTCTCAAGGGCTGCTGCGATAGCTCCAGCGCCTGGCTCAAACCCGCGCTCAGAAGGATATACGTTATCCAAGTTGGTGCAGATGAAGCGTGCTCCCGCGTTTATAGCGTGAGCTGCTGAGGCGAGCTTTCCATAGGTCAGCCTCCTATCCAGCCCAACAACCACAAACTCAGCACGCTCCCATTCATCTTCGCCAACCATTTTAAGACCTAGAGAATCGGCCTCATCTGTAAAACCGCTCTCAGCCACGGGAAAGACAAAAGCGCCTTTCTTAAGTTCGTTGATGTAGCGCGCGGCAATAACGCCAGAGGTTAGTATCTCGTTCTCATCAACAACTATACCCATACCCCTAAGCTTTTCAGCGTATCTTCTCCGTGTGAGCGTGGAGTTATTAGTGAGAAAGAGAATCTTATACCCCATCTCCCGCAATTTAGATAAAGCAGCCCCAGCCCCTTCTATGGGCTTATCACCAACATACACGCATCCATCTAAGTCTATTACCAGGCCCCTAACGCTAGATAGGCTCATCAACGCTTGAAGCTATGCGGGGCAATTTAACCATGATAGAACGTTAATAAACGTGCTGGGCAGACCGTTGCCAGAGATGCATGAAATAGACATACGCCGCTATCATGCTGAAAATTATGAAGAGCTCTACCAGAGATTTGAGTGGAATATTCCTGAGCGTTTTAATGTTGGGAGTGCGGTCTGTTGTAGGAATGCGGAGAAACACGGCGATACCGTGGCAATCCACTACTACGGTGGGGAGGAAAAGTATGATGAGATAAGCTTCGCGAGGATGCATGAAAACTCTAACAAGCTGGCAAACTACCTGAATGAACTAGGAATAAAACGCGGCGATGTTGTAGGGGTATGCCTGCCGCAGAGGCCTGAGCTAATCCAAGCCTGGCTGGCAATATACAAACTAGGATGCATCGCTCTCTCCATGACGCCACTCTTCGGCACGGATGCGATAACCTACAGGCTAAAGCACAGCGAGGCAAAAGCCTTGATAATAGAAGCTGAAAGGAATGATGTGAGAAAAGCAGTACAGGACATTGACGCGCTGAAGCATGTTATTCTGGTTGATGCAGGGGGAGAGCTAGAGGAGAAGGGGAGGGAGATTGAGGAAGCGGAGGACGCGTCGGGCTCTCTGGAGGTTGCTGATACTGGATGCGACGAGCCCGCCCATCTATTCTATACATCAGGCACTACAGGGCCGCCGAAAGGGGCGCTTCATGCCCACAGGTTCCTACTGGGCCATATACCATGCTACCAGCTATACTTTGAGATAGCCCCTAGAGAGGGTGATGTCTTCTACACGCCTGCCGACGCTGGTTGGATAGGCGCTGTAGGCGACCTCATACTGCCCTCACTATACTTCGGCTATCCCGTCGTGCTCCAGCGTAAAATAGGTAGATTTGAGCCAGAAGAGTGTCTAAGATTAATGGAGAGGTTCAAGGTTACATGCGCATTTATACCCCCAACAGCGCTTAGAATGATACGCAAAACCTATCCAAACCCACTCGAAGAATTCAACCTAAAAATCAGAGCAATATGCAGCGCTGGCGAATCTGTGGGCCGCGAGCTCATATTGTGGGGACGTGAAAAACTAAACGCGCCGATCAACGAGTTCTACGGCTGTACAGAGGTGAATCTAATTGTGGTGAACTGCACAACGCTCATGAAGACTAAGCCAGGGGCGCTTGGAAAACCCTCACTGGGTCATGTGGTTGATGTGATAGACGCGGCGGGAAATAGGCTGGGGGCTAACGAGACAGGCTACATAGCTGTCAAGGGGCCAGACCCAGTAATGTATCTGGGCTACTACAAAGACCCCTACGCAACCGCGCGAAAATTCATAGCAGGCTGGTTTGTTCTAGGCGATTTCGGATACAAGGACGAGGATGGATATTTCTGGTTTATATCACGCGCAGATGACCTGATAAAAACATCAGCATACCGCATAGGCCCAGACGAGGTTGAGAACATAATAAACCAGCATCCAGCGGTGCTTGAGTCAGGGGTAATAGGTAAAGAAGACCCTATGAGGGGAAGCATAATCAAAGCATTCATAGTGTTGAAGGAGGGGATAAAACCTGAGGAAAAGCTGAAGGAGGAAATCAAAAGCTTTGTCAAGAGTAGGCTAGCCGCATACGCGTACCCCCGCGAGATAGAGTTTGTCAACCAGCTACCGAGAACAACAACAGGAAAACTCCAGCGATACATGTTGAGAAAGCTTGAGGAAGAGCGTGGGTAAAATAAAAATGTAAAAGAATAAAGAAAGCCTCAATATCCACACTCAAAAATTAGAATAGCCCAAACATTTTACAGGTTGTTTTTCGTATGTATTAAAATATTTAGCGTGGAATAAAATAACCATTCCCGTATGTCAAAGATCAGGGTCGCTATAATAGGCGTTGGTAACTGTGCATCGGCGCTCGTCCAGGGGGTTTACTACTACCGAGACGCCGATGACGCTGACTTCGTCCCAGGTCTCATGCACGTAAGGCTTGGCCCTTACCATGTAAGCGATATAGAGTTCGTGGCCGCTTTTGATATTGACAAAAATAAGGTTGGGAAAGACTTGTCGCAGGCGATATTTGCGCCGCCAAACTGCACGTTAAAGTTCAGCGACGTGCCGAGGCTGGATGTTGAGGTTCTTCCAGGGAGGGTTTATGACAGCATAGGAAAATACCTACACGGAGTCATAGAAGTCCATAACTCCAACACGATAGATGTCGCGGATGTCCTGAGGAGCACTAAGGCTGATGTGGTGGTCAATTTCCTGCCAGTGGGCAGCGAGCTGGCTACCCGATGGTATATGGAGCAGGCGTTGGAGGCTGGGACAGGCGTAGTTAATGGGATTCCAGTCTTCATAGCGCGTGAGCGCGAGTGGCAGGAGATGTTCGCCCAGCGGCGTGTTCCGCTAATAGGCGATGACATTAAATCACAGGTCGGA
Source organism: Candidatus Pelearchaeum maunauluense (assembly GCA_030059675.1). Classification (GTDB taxonomy): domain Archaea; phylum Thermoproteota; class Nitrososphaeria_A; order Caldarchaeales; family Caldarchaeaceae; genus Pelearchaeum; species Pelearchaeum maunauluense. Next base: position 32,814 of record JANVYQ010000003.1, read on the forward strand.
GCCACGATACTACATAGAGTTCTCACGAAGCTCTTCGTAGACAGGGGAGTGAAGATAGACAGGTCTTACCAGATAAACTTCGGTGGGAACACAGATTTTCTCAACATGCTGGAGCGGGAGCGGCTACAGTCAAAGAAAATCTCCAAGACGCAGGCGGTTACTTCGCTGATACCCTACGACCCGGGTGCTGAGAACATACACATAGGGCCAAGCGACTATATTCCATGGCTTAAGGATAGGAAGTGGGCATACATCAGGATTGAGGGCTCCGCCTTCGGTGGCGCGCCGCTCACAGTTGAAGCCAAGCTTGAGGTGTGGGACAGCCCCAACTCGGCTGGCGTGGTGATAGACGCGGTGAGATGCGTAAAGATAGCACGCGACAGGAATATAGGAGGCGTCCTGATAGGGCCTTCAGCCTACTTCATGAAGTCGCCGCCAAAACAATACCCAGATGAGATAGCTCGGAAGATGGTGGAGGACTTCATAAACGGGAAAACAACACAGTAAATATTTTATCCAGCTACCCCATCAAGCTCGCCAAAAGCGTCGCCAAGCCTGGCAAGTGCGCGGCGCTTCTCCGCCTCAACCAAATCAGATGCATTAATAGAATCAACGACCTGCTGGAGTCTCCAGAGTATCTCGGCAGAGCCGTACCTATCAACAAGCTCCTCAGCAAGTATCGCGGGGTCTCTGAAACTGGGTGATGTCTCGTAGTAAATCATGCTCCCCAAGGCGAGGAGCTTTACAATCTCGCGGCCGACTCCACGCACCGCCAAGAGCTGTTCATAGTCGCGCGGTGGTGAGGAGTGTAGCCTCTGGAGAAGCTTCCAGTTTATGGAGCCGCGTGGGGTTAGGAAGACGACGTACTCAACATGGTTGGGGTCTTGGGTTAGCTTTGTCTGTTTATGCATTCTAAAGTACGTCTGAAGCCTACGTAGTTTGCTTGGCTCCCACTCAAGCAGCTCCACTGATGTTCGCCTTGCTTCAGCGCTATCGCGGGCAGTCATGTCGAGTACTATCGGCTTCTTCTCAACAGCCAGAATACCATTATGCGGCTCGTCCACGAAGCTCTTAACGTTTCCAGAGAACCAGTGGTAGCGTCGCGCGTTTGTTGAATAAGGCTCGCGGCTGAGCTGTATGATTGTCCATATCCTAGACCTTGAGAGGAGCATGATATGGAAGTACAGGTCGTAGCCGTCTTGTAGTGCTACGCTGTCTATCTTGGAAACCATGCGGCTGCAGTAGAGCAGGTACTGTACCCACCGCTCGCTAAGCCCGAAATGCTCAGCTATGCCAGCCAGCTCCTTAGGTACGTCGAAGCGTGATAGGCTTTTGCCGCCTAGTACAGCTACGCCTGATTGTGGGTTTAGCGTCTCCTTGAGTATCGCTCCCATTATCAGCGTTGAGTCTCCCTCAAGCTCGTCAAGCCCACTTGCTACTAGGAGGAAGTCCAGGAAGTAGGGTTCAGCCATACTCTCAACTAGGCTGTCAGGACCGTATAGGCTTAGGTAGCTCTGCAATATCTCTCCAACAACTCGTCTGGTAATTACATAATATCTCTCTCCAAATCTCTTATTGGTGAGCTTGAGTTCGCGGATGCCAGCCCTATACATGCCCCTAAGCTGTCTCCCGCATATCCGGCCAGGGATTTAAACTAGAGAGCGACAAAACATTATAGAATATACTCCACGACTATTGAGTATATTACACGCCGAATCGCTCAATAGTCTGTTAGACCTTCTACCCTACGGCGGCGCGACTTTATGCGCACCCAGAGGTAAACGATGACTGATATTGCTGTGGGTATGTAGATTGTGAAGAGCTGGAAGTACCAGACTAGGAAGAATCCATAGAAGGCTTGTATCGCTAGGAAGAGTAGCGAGACTAGAAGCATGATTATAGTTGCGTTTCTCCAGTGCCGTTCTTCCTCGCTGCTCAACTAGCTCCCTGCTCCAGAGCAAGAAGCTCTTTGAGCGATATATCTACATACTGCCCGTTGGGGAGTTTGCGTCTAATGATTATGGGTAGGACTCCCCTCTCCAGCTCTCGCGTCGCTATATCTATCGGCGTATCGTCGGGCTTAACCTCCACCAAGGGGAACGCCCCTAGGGAGAGCTGGAGAGCGCGCCCCCCAAGAATACGCGCCCGCTCATATTTTGTGAGCTTGTAAAGTGCAGGTGATGACATGGCAAGGTTGCAGAGAAGAATTAAAGCCATAATTTATACAAATAATAAGGCGTGCCGTTGGTTAGGCTCTTAAATAAAAACGTTTCAGAGAAGGGGTTGGTGGAGGGTTTAATCCTCGCTCTCGCCGCCTTCCTCTTCCTTCTTCTTGCCAGGCCCGCCCTTCTCCTCTAGTCGCGAGGCCGCGATGATGTCGTCTATCTTCAGAATCATGGACGCAGCCTCAACGGCCGACTTTATCGCCTGCTTCTTAACCAACAGCGGGTCTATGACGTCCAACTTATACATGTCTGCAAGCTCTGCCTCAAAGACGTTAACGCCATACCATAGCTTGCCCTCCTTGTGCTTAGACCTTAGGTTGACCAGCGTCTCTATCGGGTCCATTCCAGCGTTCTCGGCCAGCTGGGCTGGGATTATCTCCAGAGCCTCGGCGAAGCGCTCCACGGCTAGCTGCTCCTTGCCTGGAAGCGTCTTGGCATAGTCTCTCAGCCTTAGGGCTGTCTCTATCTCGCTTGCACCGCCGCCCGCGACAACCTTGCCCTCAACTATCACGTCCCTCACCACGTTTATCGCGTCTTTGATTGAGCGCTCAGCCTCGTCCACTATCCTCTGCGTGCCGCCCCTTATCAGTACTGTGAGAGCCTTCGGGTTCTCGCAGCCCTCTATGAATATCATCTTATCCTCTCCTACGCGCCTCTCCTCTACCAGCTGAGCTTTGCCCAGGTCCTCGCTCCTTAGGTCGTCTATGCGTGTTATCACCCTACCCCGCGTAGCCTTGGCTAGCTTATCCATATCGCTCTTCTTGATACGCCTAACCGCCATGATCCCCTTCTTGGCTAGGAAGTACTGGGCCAGGTCGTCTATGCCCTTCTGGCATAGCACCACGTTGGCGCCTGTCGCGGCTATCTTCTCCACCATCTCGCGGAGCATGTCTTCCTCCTGCTTCATGAACGCGCGCATCTGCTCAGGTGTCTCTATGTTCAGCTTGGCATCAAACTCGGTCTTCTCAATCTCCAGCGAAGCATCCAGCAACGCAATCCTAGCGTTCCTCACAAGCTTCGGCATATCGGCATGAACTACCTCCTTATCAAGAACTATGCCGTCAACCAGCTTGGTGTCGCGGAGAGACTGGCCCTCCTTCTTCTCAATCTTAACATCATCAAGGTCAACAACCCACTTATCGCCTACCTTCTCGGCGACGCGCGTTACCGCCTCAACTGCTATCTCAGATAGGTAGTCGCTCTCCTCTGCCACGAGCTTGCTGAGCATCGAAGTCTTGGCAACTTTCTTAAGTATCCCCTTGTCGTTGGGGCTTACCTTAATTCCTATCTCGTCGAGTATGTCTAGGCTCTTCAGCGCTGCCTTGCGGTAGCCCTCGATTATAATTGTCGGGTGTACCTCCTTCTCTATCAACTCCTCCGCCTTGGCTAGTAGCTCGCCAGCTAGGACGACCGATGTCGTTGTACCGTCTCCAACCTCCTCATCCTGAGCCTTGGCGACCTCAACCATCATCTTAGCGACTGGGTGCTCAACATCCATCTCCTTGAGAATTGTAGCGCCGTCGTTTGTGATGACGATATCACCGAAACTATCTACGAGCATTTTGTCCATGCCGCGCGGGCCTAGAGAAGACTTCATCGTCTCGGCGATTACCTTAGCCACCATGATGTTGGCCGACTGGGTCTCTCTGCCCCGCATGCGGCGTGAGCCTTCCTTAAGGACGATGACAGGTTGGGTTGCGGAACCTACCATAGCAGACATAATCTACAACACCTCTAACCAGACGCGCAGCGCCCCACATTATAAACCTTGGCTTATAAAAGGCGATTGAAAACTAAACGCGGCGTTTTTCCGCGTTTCTGGCCGTTATTTCTCAGGAATTCGGTTATAGATATTCTTATGGCCGCTTACTGATGTGCATTTATTGAGTATGGGGGTGCGCAAGGGATTAATTGCGGCGTATTACGCTGGTATGGCTGGTGAGTGTCGGTGAAGCTAATATCAGTAAAGTTGCCAGAAGCCTTGATTGATGGTATGGACGAGTTGGTCAAGAGGGGCGTTTACCCAAGCAGGAGCGCGGTCATGCGCACAGCGGTTAGAGACCTGCTCAGAAAAGAGCTTTGGAAACAATAGCTATATCCTGAACGGAAGGTTCTTCACACTGACAACACGGCCATAGACGTACTTTAGGTCTGTCACGAATGGGGCGAAATCAAGCTCCTCCCCCTCGTCGCTCGGCAGGTAGCGTATATACGGCCCAGCAGGCTTGTCGCTGAGCTCCATGTAGAAGAAGAGCGGTAGTGTGGAGGAGTCGTAGTAGTCAAAGAATGGGTAGAGTATGCCTAGGAGATGTTTCTCTCGTTGTGCTAGGTGCCAGATTGGCGGTGTTGATGTGCTGTCGCTCATCGTGGCCACGAGCCGCATTAATGAAGCAAGGTTCCGCGCCCTAACCATTATGGGTTTCTCACCATGCGAAACACTACTACGCTGCTTCACCGCCTCAGCAACGAAATAAGGCGTATCCTCAATCTCAACAACCACACAGTTGATATACTTACCAGCCTCAGGGGTCGTTGTGATCTTTACCTCCTCCTTCTCCACATTGGTGTATGCGATGTATGGTGGAGGCCGGTCATTATACCATACATAGGCTAGTATTGGTATGTTTCCCTTCCAGAAGGGAATGGATGTCATATGAGCTATTACATGCTTCCCGCGTAGCGGGAAGCACCATAGGAGTGGTGGATAGTCGCTCCGCGTGGTTGCTAGTCTGGCGAGGCTAAGCAGGTCCTCTACCTCCACCGATACGGGAGGTTTTTCATGAAACGTTTTAGCTGCCTGTTTCTTCTTCAAAGCCGCCGTATCAACATTATCGCTCTGTAATATATTCTGCTCATTCTTTATAAGCCCGCTTGGGCCAGTCATACATGCATGAAGGAACTCTCGGCAGATGCCTACAAGCTCGCTAAAGAGGCTTTAATGACTAGGATAGCTGGTGAGGTCATCTTCGCCCAGCAGCCTGGTGAGGCTCTTAGGAAGTGGCGTGTCCTCTTTGAGGAGAGCCAGACAGAGCTCGCGCGGATGATGGGAATAGCCCCATCAGTCTTAAGCGACTACGAGAAAAACCGCCGAAAATCGCCTGGGACCAACTTCATAAGACGCTACGTCTCGGCTTTGATAGAGCTTGACGAGAAGCGCGGAGGGGCGCATATACGTAGATTCAGCAACCTTGTTAAAGACTTCAGCAGCGTCATACTCGCTATAGCGGAATTTACCAAGCCGCGGACAGCCGAAGAGATGGCGCGTGCGTTAGATGGTGTATGGCTAGCTGGGAAGAGCAACATGGACGCTGCAATATACGGATACACAGTCGTTGATAGCCTCCAAGCAATAATGAACCTAGACTCGCATGACTTTCTACACCTCTTCGGACAGAACTCCATGCGCCTTGTAGTCTTTACTGGAGTGAGTAGGGGAAGGTCGCCGATAATAGCTGTCAAAATATATCCAATTAAGCCGAAGATGGTTGCTATACACGGGCCGCGGAGCCCGTCTGAGGTTGACCCGCTGGGTAAGGAGCTGGCTGAGAGGGAGGGAATACCATACGTGCTCTCGCTTAAGAAAGATGTGAATAGCCTGATAGCTGCGCTCAGTAGGTTGTAGTGGTTGTCTCCTTACGCACCAGCTTAGCGTTGAGGATACCATTAACGTATCTAATGTCCTTTATAATGACCTCAAACGGTAGGTGTAGTGTTCTCTTGAAGCCCATCCCCCCTCTGACTATGAGCTTACGGCCCGCGAGCTCTATCTTCACCCTATTCTCAGGGCCTGGCACCTGCGCGGTGAGGCTCAGGTGGTCTTCCTCCTCACGCAACTCGCAGAGCAGGTCGCTCCAGGCTTTCTTCCTAAGCGCCTTATTCAGCTCGCGTATCCAGTAAAACGCTAGACCAGCCGTTAGGGCTACGAGAATTATGCCTAGTAGCCCTTTATGGAACCTGAAGAGGAGTGTGGCTATGCCTATGAAGATTAGAGCTATGATTAGGTAGAGTATGAAGGAGGACGATATGTCAACGCCTCTACCCCTACCCCTCTGCAGGCCTGGTCACCCCAGTATTATGGTCATGTAGCGTAAGACCACCACTCCATCTTCTACCATTATCGCACCCACATTTAAGCTATCTCCCTCAAGCCAGTAGAGGACCCTGCCCAGCCCCTTCTCAGTGACCCAATTCTGGAGGAACTCGTCCAGTTTTGCCTTCACGTTCTCCACGTCTCCCTCACTTATTAGGCGCACAGACCCCTCGAAGAAGACGAGGTTGGCGTTTATCTCCTCGGGCTCCTCAACCCTGAGGCCAGAATCCCTGAGGTGCTTGAGGACTATCTCCAACCACTCCTCAAACGTAAGCTCCCTAGCCTCCGGTGCGCTGGCTCCAGCGAGCTTGTAGAGGAAGTTCCTGAACGCCTCTTCAACACTATCACCCAGGCCGACGAAATACTGGCCTGTGAAGGCCGCCCCAACCGCTGCCACCGTTCCTATCTGCGTAACTACCACGTCCTCAGCCCCCGCTGGAGCAGTGTAGACGGGGATTATATAGACTGGGTGCTGGCCTATGTTGTAGAGTATCCTCTCACCTATGCGTGGCGGGTTCTTAGGGTCTGTTGTGAGTAGCGTCTTGATTACTCTGAAATCGGGGTCGCGCTCAAGCGCCTGCTGCGCGGCCGTTGGGCCTAGGAGCTTCGTCTCTGACTCTGGTGGAACGGCGTAGAATATCATCTCACCAGTATAGGGGTAGTCGTTCCTCACCAGGATATAGCCTGCCAAGTTCCTGCCCTGCGCTCCCCTTACTTCAAGCGAGAGAAGACCAAGAAACTCCATCTTGCTAAAGCCCTGCGGCTTCTCCATAATATAATACACGCTAAGCCCCTGCGGCACCTCGTAAAACTCGCGAGCCTGGATAAACGTGGCTGGGTCGGTAACGTGATAGATGTTGAACATCTCCACACGCCACCTAAAGAGCTCGGCAGGATACCTAATCTGATTCCTCAACCACTCAGGTACCTCCGTAGTTATGTAATCTGAATAAACCGTCTTGAAGAGCTGGGAGAAGAAGTCATCACCAGTTACTATGATGTTTATAGTCCCGTCATACGCGTCTACGAGTGCGAAGCCTAGGAGGCGTGTGAAGGGGTTGCTGCGGGACCATGGTAGGTTGTCTGTCTTTAGGGCGACGATTAGTGGTACGAGCCAGTTGGCGCGCTCGCCGTTGGTTACGGGCAGCATGTCCACCAGCCTCCCGTCTTGCCAGCGGTAAGCGAAGTAGGGAAGTACTAGCTGCACCCGTTCATGGACATCGCGGTAACGGAGTAGGTGTATTGTTCTATCAGGGTAGCTTAAGAAGAAGGTTATGTCAAATATCCAGCTCAGTGGCGGGGATACCTTAACCCCACCACGCCCATCGTAGCGCACACCACCTATCTCATCTGAGTTCTCCTTTCCCTCAATAATCGCAGCCCAGGTAGTGCTGAACAAGCTATCTGCACCGCCCTCGCCATAGTATATGCGGCGCTCGCGGAAGAAGAGGCCAGGGTCAACCACGTCACCAGTATGTGCGTTAAGCATTAGGAAGCCCTCTGGAATGTGAGTATAAACTAGGTGCTCGTTATACCATAAGTCTGCGGCCGTTACCGTGGGGGGCAGTACAGGCTTCATAGAGGCGCTCCAGTATAGGGTGTTGTTGAACCGTAGAATGTCTGAGTCCTCAAACTGGACGTAGGGTATCAATCCTATCTCTGGCTTGAGCTTGGCGAACGCGGCGTCCCAGCCCCAGAGACTGACCCGCGAGAGTATATCCATATTGCTCTCTATGTAGCTGTCTATATTCTCAGGGGGTATGGTAACGAGGCTGAAGTTATACGTCATTATCTTTATGTCGTCAAGCCGCGCCAGGTAGCGGTTTACCGCTATCTCCTGCGAGACATACGGGCCCTGCCACTCAAGCTTCTGGGCATCGGCTATGCTGTTCTGGATTGTTACCGCAGATGCAACAGCTAGCGCTATTAATATGAGCGCACCTGCCCTGAGGTAGATATTCCGCATAACAGGCATCTTACGCGAGTCCCAGTAAGCGAATAATGCGAATATCGCCGAAGTTACGAAGGCTGCGGTGATGAATATCTTTGTGTTGAAGTTTATGTAGTTTGAGAAGAAGATGTTAAATCCAGTCCAGGCGAGGCCTAGGCTGATTAATGCTTCTATCGTTGATGTCTTTATCGTAGCTACGCCTGTCTCTATAAATGAGATTACCGTGTGTGTTATTACCTTGATTATCTGAGTCAGCCCTATCAGGAGTATGAGTCTTATCCCTATGGCGCTTAGTATAGGTGGTATTAGCAGAGTTAAAGCTGGCGCAGCCTTTATCACCGTCTCAGCCCCCGTTGCTGAGCGCTGCTCAAACGTCGTGAAGGGCAGGCTGAAAATTCCTGGAACATGCTGGAGGCCAGAATCCCAGCCGCTGATACTTGCTATAAGCGTCATCCCAAAGAGGGCGTTGGACATTATCAGGGAGCCTATGAGTACCTTGGTTATCTGCCACATGACGAAGGTGGTGGGCTGCAGCCTGAAGCGCTCAAAGTTGAAGGGCCGCGGATGGAATAGCCCTCCGCGCATGCTGGCGAGGAATGTACGAAGAGCCCATAGAGTGAGGGATTTCCTGTCTCTTATGTTGAAACGGACAAACGCTATAACCGCTAGAATCAGCCCGCCCACATAGCTGAGGAAGAACGGCCTGATATACAGGTCGCCGAACTCGCTTATGTTTAGAAAGACTTGTAGTAGCTGGTTTCCGATGAGAGAGAAGAGTAGGGCAAAGATGATGAAAGAGACTATCCAGATAATCGCCCTACCCCTACGCCTATCTTCATACATCTACTGTTCAGCCAACTTTTAGCCATGCTAATTGGCGACATTATAAGGTTTGACCAGAAATAGGGGCTATTTTCTCCTGATTTGCGTTGCGTCGTTCCAGAGGTATCCGAAGTAGTTTCTAGCATATTTTGCCAGGCCAGGATGGTCTGACCATATAGCTAGGAGAAGGCCGCTCCCATCATCACCAGAGAAGACTATCACAACCTCGCGCGAATCCGCTATAACACCGCCTCCAAACATCTGGTCCCTAACACGAACCTCAGCAACATCAAGCAACTTTGTCAAGAAGGACTGCTCAACAGTGTTGGAAACCATTATCTGAACCTGACATCCGCGCGTGTGCGCTGCGCCAGCTATTGACTGAATCATCATAACTATCCCCTTGTTTAGCGCTGGTGCTGCTATGAGTAGCTCCTGCTCACAGCGTGTAGATACGTCGCGGATAGTCTCCATGATGCTGGCCTCGCCCCTCAGTATCCATATATCAGGCCTCTCCTTGGCTCCTCTCTTCTCGTATATCGGCATAAGCTCGCTCAGGATGGTCTCCTCATTCCCCCTAAGCCGCTTCTCGAGCCTTAGACGCAGCGACTCCAGCGCCGTGGCTGGGGATTTGGGAACATATCTAGCGGGCCTACCGCCGTGTGTTTCAATAAATCCCTTCTCGTCAAGCGCACCCAAAACCTCATAAACCTTAGAATACGGCACCTGCGCCGCCTCACTAATCTCGCTAGCCGTCATCGGGCCATTCTCCACCAACGTTATGTAAGTCCTGCTCTCATACTCAGTAAGGCCCAACTCCTGCAGCGCCTTCCTTACCCGCTCCCTAACAGAGGATTGCTGTGACATGGCTGAGCCGCCTCTATCTCACTATCCCACTCAAGCAATTTGTTATAAGGTTAAGGACTTGACAAAACATATGCTTAGGTCTCGATTCTGAAGAAACGTATGACCGCCTTAAGGAGAGCATACCCAGCCAAGACTATCGCTATAATTGAGCCAGTTAAGACGCCGAGCCATGTATAGACGATTCCTGGGACGACGATTCCAAAGAGCTGGGTGTCTGGTATGTTGAGGAGTAGCTGTAAGTATGTTCCTACTATGAATGTTATTATGAGCGCCTGCACCACGGTGGCGACAAGTAGTTTTCCACGGAAACGAAAGTTCGCGGCCATTTTCCATGCAACGTAGGTGGCGACGAGATTCGCTAGTGTTCCGCCAACTATATCCACAACCCCCAGCGGGCTAACGCTGTTAGCTACCAAAGTCCCGATGGTAATCCCCACCACCGCCGGCAGGCCAAAGACCATCGAGAGGGGAAGAAGCATATCAGCAACCCTCACCTGCACAACCTCAAAGCTTATCCCAGCCAGCCCTATAACCCCAGCCGCGTATAATGCAGCCAGCAAAGCGGCGGTAGAGATATCCCGTAGCTTCATACCAGAAATCCAAAACCATCCAACCAGACCCAAATAAAAAACTGTCTTCTCCCCAGCCGTCTACATACTCTCTTTATCAGGGTTATTCGTATGGAAATCCTTATTAAAAGCCCCACAGGCCTCGCCGCCTGGAAGTGAAGATAGAGATGGCAGTTATAACCGAGTCTGAGATTCTCCAGAAAAGCAAGAAGAAGCTTGTTACGAAGACTAGAAGTATATGCCCTGAGTGCAACAGGATACTCCCTGCCGACGTGGTAGAGGAGGATGGTAAGATTAAGATTTACAAAACATGCCCCAAGCATGGAGAGTTTGACGACCTATACTTCGGAGATGCCGAGATGTACTACAAGTTCGCCCGCTGGCTCCATGATGGCAAGGGCACAGGCAACCCGAATGTCGAGATGCCCAAGTGCGCGTGCCCAGCCAACTGCGGGCTGTGCAGCAGCCACCTAAGCCACTCAGGACTAGCCAACCTCGTAATCACAAATCGCTGCGACCTACACTGCTGGTATTGCTTCTTCTACGCTGAGAAGGCTGGCTACATCTATGAGCCGACGCTAGAACAGATACGCGAGATGGCCGAGGCGCTGAAGGCGGAGCGACCAGTTCCAGGCAACTCCATACAAATCACGGGAGGCGAGCCTACGCTCCGCGACGACCTGCCAGAGATAATACGGATAATCAAACAAGCGGGTGTTGACCATGTACAGCTAAACACAAACGGGATAAGGCTGAGCCATGACTTGGAGTACTTCAGGAAGCTGAAGGAGGCAGGCGTAAGCAACCTTTACATGAGCTTTGACGGCGTAACCCCGAAGACAAACCCGAAGAACCACTGGGAAGTGCCTAAGGTTCTTGAGAACGCACGTAAGGTGGGCGTGGGTATAGTTCTGGTCCCCACAGTTATCAAGAGCGTGAACGACCACGAGCTTGGAGACATAATCAGGTTTGGCTTTAAGAATATAGACGTGATAAGGGCCGTGAACTTCCAGCCCGTCTCGCTCACGGGTAGGATGCCCAAGAAAGAGCGCGAGAAGTATAGGATAACTATACCCGACTGCATAATTAGGATAGAGGAGCAGACTAATGGGGAGATACCGCGCGACGCCTGGTTCCCAGTACCAGCATGCACACCGCTGACACACTTCATAGAAGCGCTCACAAGAAGAGCGCACTACGAGCTGAGCATCCACTTCGCCTGCGGCGCGGGAACATACGTCTTCAAAGATGGAGACAGGATGATACCGATAACCGAGTTCGTCGACATCGAGGGACTAATCAAATACCTACAAGACAAGACAGAAGAGATAGAAGCCGGAAAGAATAGGTGGTGGGTGGCTACCAAAGTTCTATTCAACCTAGGTAAATTCATCAACGAGAAGAAACAGCCAAGCGGAATGAACCTAAAGCACATGCTCTACGACATCATGATAAAACACGACTACAGCAGCGTGGGTAAATGGCACCTACGCAGTATGTTCCTAGGAATGATGCACTTCATGGACAAGTACAACCATGATGAGGAGCGGTTAAGACGGTGTGACATACACTACCTAACGCCAGACCGTCGCATAATACCCTTCTGCGCCTTCAACGTAATCCCAGAGTGGTATCGTGATAGGATACAAGCCCAGTACGGAATACCTATTGAGGAGTGGGAGCGCAGGACCGGTAGGAAGCTTAAGGACGACTTTTACAAGCGTAAGCTACCGACAAAACAAACAACAGTTCCAACGGCCTCCACTAAAACGGCTGGATTCGGAGGAATGAAGCAAATACCAGTAATCCAAGGAGGATCTTCCGAGGAAGGAGGCTGCGGATGCGGCCATTAACTAAATCCTTATTTTCCTCGATAATATAAAAGAATTTTTTGGAGTATTTTCAGCTCTAGGGGAGCTCAACCCAGTCATCTAGGAAGGAACGCGCGTGCTGTGTGTCAACGCGGTAGGCGAATGCGGAGCCCATGCAGTTTGCGTTTAAGACGAATAAGTTGACGCCTACTATCACTTCTTCTCCTGTTTCTGTTTTGTGGATTACGGGGCCTCCTGAGTCTCCGAAGCATGTTCCTCCTGAGCCTGTTCCTAGTCCTGGGTCGTTGGTGTATTGTATGTTGAATCCATCGTTGAGCGCGCTGCGCAGGTCTATGAGCATTACTTCACCCACGTAACGGGTTCGTTCTGCTTGGAGGAATGGCCTTACTGACTGAAGTCCATAGCCTACTACTGTGAAATGAACCTCTTGGAGCCCTCTTCGCGTGGCTAGAGCGTCCAAATAGCCTTCGGGGGCTAGCTTTCCATATTCTGGCAGATCTATCTCCTCGTCAAAGATTATTAGACCAACATCATGGGTGTCGGGTATGGTTAGTCTTCCCGTCCACTCAGGATGTGCTATAGGTGTGCCTATCTCTCCTCCGCCGCATGGGTATCCTGCCACATCTGGCGTGCATGGTTCTCCAGGCTCCCAGTCAGGGTCAAGTTCTATGGGTCCTACTTCAAACCATACCTGCGCGTGTGTGGGTATTATGTCTAAGTCTGGGTCGTAGCCTGCGCAGTGGCCCGCAGTTAGGAATATGTTGGGCGCTATCTGCGCGCCGCTACACCTCCAATAGGGGTATTAGGTTTCCTTCCTCGTCGGTGGTGTAGAAGACCGCCAGCCCGACGTATGGGTATCTATTGTCAGAGTCGGGCTCCCCAAACTGTATAGCCAGGACACTGCCCTGCGCTAGGGCTGCCAACGTCAACGCTGCTATAACAAGCGATATGGGTAGCTGTTTTCCAAAGTTTTTCATATTAGCTATTTTAATTTCATGAATCCTTTATAAAATTTTATAATAAAACCACAAACTTGATTATCGTTATATTGCTATTTCCGCGCTGTATGCCTTTTCGTGAGAGGCGGTAGGTCTGCTAACGTGGCTAATCCTACTCCTGTTTTGTGTATTAGTTTCGCTACGTTGAGTATTACTGAAGCCGTCGCTATATCTCCTGGTGTTCCGCTGCTTCTCCACGTTATGCTCGGCTCCCCCTCTATTCTTATCTCATCATACTCCTCGTTATCCAGCCTGGCTACGAATCTAAGCCTTATCTGTATATTCTCCTTTGTTATGGCTTCTGCGATTCCCTGAAGACCCAAGGCCCGCCCATCATCGCCCAGCAATGGTTTCTGCTCTTCATGAACATTTACGAGCTCCAGATTCAGCAGATGTGCGAGAAGAGCTATGGATTCTGCATACCCTACGTGGCCTGTAATCTTCCCAGAGTTCATTAACTCCATCCATTCATTCTCCGAAAGCCCTATTCCGATTTTCTTTTGGAAGCTTTGCCTACGTCTTGAAGCGTCAAGACTTCGCGTTATGCTAATTGATTTTATCTCGTGGCATGGTGTTGTGAGTATTGCTGGCAGGTAGTCAAAGAGGAATCCTGGGTTTATGCCAGCTCCTACTATTCTTGCCCCTCCTTTCTTTGCTTCTTCATTAAGCTGTGCTGCTAGTGATGGGTAGCGATAATAGGGATAGACTAGCGTCTCGCATGTTGATACTACATCAACACCGAGCTTGGCGCATAGGCTTAGCTGCGGATATACCCTATCCAAGTAGCTGCCTGTGGCGTGTATTACTACGTCGGGCTTGGTTCCTTCAATAACCCTCTCAGCATCACCATCGATTTTAACACCCATATCTCCTATCCTTAATACTTCACCGACATCTGCGCCCACTAAAGATGGATTAACATCAATCACCCCGACGCATCTAAATCCCTGTCTCAACGCCAGAGCTGTTATAAGCCGTCCTATCTCACCAAAGCCATACATAACGAAAGTTTGGGGCTCCATAACTACCGCTCCACCACACCCTTATTAAATAATAAAAATAATTCTTAACTACGTTGGAAATCCGCCGTAAGAGAGTTCTCTGGCCTCATCTTATATGGTGGAATCTGAACAGAGTCGTTTTAAGTAGTGATTCTACGTTAAATGGAGTTTTTTTACATTTTTTGGTTAAATGCGGGAAAAATCAACTTTGTGATTCTATCTAGGTGTTTTCATGGATAAATTATGGTGGTTGTTTGTTGGTGCGGGATGGTGATTGGCAAGGAGAAGGCTGGTGGAGGCATGATGCGGGTAGTGGGAAAGCACGTATATGGAAATCTCTATGACTGTGATTCATCCATCATTAATGATGAGCGAAGGCTTGTTCAGGTGGTTAGAGAAGCGGCCGAGATAGCCAACGCTACACTAGTGGAGGTATATTCATGGAGTTTCGGAGGAGACATGGGCGGAATCTCGGTAATAGCGCTGGTCAAAGAAAGCCATATAGCACTACACTCATGGAGCAGATACAATTACGCAACTCTAGACGTATATACCTGTGGAGAGCACACCAACCCAGAAAAAGGATTTGACTACATAGTTGAAGCGTTAAAGCCCAGGAAAGTAGTTAAACATGAGGCAAAGCGCTCATTAGAGTAATTTCACATTATAGCACCTTCCCTCTTTAAGGCTGTTATCTCCTCATTACCCATGCCGAGCATTCTAAGCACTTCCTCAGTATGTTCTCCGAGTTCGGGAGCATGCGCTGTTATTTCTTCGCTTCTTATACATGATGGTGTTGAGAGTATCGTAACTGGTCCAAGATTTGGATAATCTTTACTGAATACTATATCCCTCTCAGCTACCAGCTCGCTCTTAAGCGCTTCATCAAGCTCTAGAACAGGAGCGAAGCACTCCACCTTGGAGTAAAGAATCTCAACCCATTCTTCAAGGCTCTTCGTCCTAAATAGCTGGCGTAGCTCTTCGGTTGCTTTACTGTCGTATTGTTTTTCTATGAGGTCTTCCCTGCCTACTGTCTTACAGAACTTCTCCCATATATGCGGTTCTAGGGGCATTCCTAGAGTTATGTATCGCCCATCCTTCGTCTCATATACGTTATAGCATGGTAAGCCACCCATCAATACATGCTCCCCACCCCGCGGCACTTTACCGCTTGCTAGATACTCAGCAATGAAGAGAGATATGAATGGAAATACGCTCTCAAACATCGTTATGTCTAGCTGTTTCCCCCTGCCGCTTACTTGCCTCTCCAGAAGAGCTGAAAGTATTCCCAGCACTGCCGTTAATGCTGTGGCGAAATCAGCCAATAATACACCAGGAACTATAGGCCTGCCGTTCTCCTGTTTCATCATGCCTAAAGCGCCTGTAAGCGCCATGATGTTTATATCGTGAGCGGAAAGCCCAGAATACTTACCTCCATAACCAAATGCGGAGATTGAGCAGTAAATAATCCGTTCATTCAGTTTCCTAATTGATTCATAATCAATCCCTAGTCGTCTGGTTGTGGATGGATTAAAACCAATGATCACTATGTCCGAAACTTGGCATAACCTATAGAATATGTCGCGCCCAGCTTTTGATTTTAAATTGATGGCTATACTCTTCTTACCCCTATTAACAATAAGATGTAAGATACTAACATCTCCACGTATTGCGAGTTTTCTAGTTGTATCGCCGACTCCTGGTTGCTCTATCTTTATAACCTCTGCACCAAGCTCTGCAAGAAGTAGTGTAGCGTAACTCCATGGTGGCATGTTTGTAAGGTCCAGCACCCTCACCCTGCTAAGCGGCCTCATGCGAGATGAATCAGTAACTACTATCGCATATTAGCATAATGAAAATTAACAGCGTTATTTCTCTATAGTTGGAGTCTAAATACTTAAAGCGTATAAGACATTCCACACTTATTGATTAGTCCTATGCCCAGCGTAATCTTGGGTGAGTCTGGTAAGTCTGATTTTCTGATGGGAAACGAGGCAATAGCACGGGGAGCTTTGGAGGCAGGTGTCGCTGTCGCTGCAGGTTATCCTGGAACGCCTTCATCCGAGATAATAGATACGTTGCTGGAGGTAGCTGAGGAGTTTGGGATTTACGTAGAGTGGTCTGTTAATGAGAAGGTCGCTCTAGAGATAGCTCTCGCGGCAAGTTTCTGCTGGGCTAGGTCGCTCTGCGCTATGAAGCACGTAGGCCTAAACGTTGCCCACGACGCTCTAGTGAATGCCTGCTACATAGGAGCGCGAGGAGGCTTCGTAATAGTCTCCGCGGAAGACCCTGGAGCATGGAGCTCGCAGAACGAGCAGGACAACAGATACATAGCCATGCAGGCCTACATGCCAGTCTTTGAGCCCTCAGACCCGCAGGAAGCAAAAGACATGATCGTCTATGCTTATGACTTCTCTGAGCAGCTGAATACTCCAGTCCTGCTCAGAACCGTGACGTGCGTAAGTCATTCTACGGGGAGTTTTGTCTTCGGCGATATCGTAAAGCCTGAAAGGCGGGTATATTTTGAGAAGCGGCCAGACTTGCTCATATACGATTCCGCCGGAGCTCGTAGGAATCGTCTAGCATTAATTAAACGATTCGAGAAAGTGCGGGAGGCAGTAAATAGCGTCCCCTTCAATAAGATGATGTTAAACGATGGCAGTGTGGGGGTTATTGTTTCAGGGGTAGCATACCGCTATGTGATGGAAGCTCTCAAAATTCTAGACAGAAAGGATAAAGTCTCTCTTCTGAAGATAGGTACACACTATCCCCCTCCAAGGGAAGCGATAGTAAGGTTCCTAGGCGCTGTTGATAGCGTCATGGTTGTTGAGGAGGTTGAGCCCATTCTAGAAACGCTTGTAAAGAGTATAGCTTATGAGGAGGATATAGATGTAGAGATTTGCGGACGGAGTATTCTTCCTAGAGGTGGCGAGCTAACCCCGCGCATAGTCTTGGAGGCGTTATCCAGCTTTCTAGACATAGATAATCCGCTTGATGCTGATGCGCTGGATAAGGCATGGGGCTACAGTAATAGCCTGCCACCACCTAGGCCGCCTACCCTGTGCCCAGGCTGCCCACACAGGGCAAGCTTCTACTCAATCTCCACAGTGGCTAAGAGGCTTGACAGGAATCCCAAGCTCTACGGGCTGGACCAACTATATGGGGAGAAAACAGAAACAATACTGCCTGGCGATATAGGGTGCTACGGCCTGGCTTACCTACCGCCGTTCAAGGCAATAGACACGATAATCTGTATGGGCGCAGGCCTGGGGTTTGCCAACGGCCTAGCCAGGCTAGTAAAACAGCCAATAATAGTAAGCGTGGGAGATTCTACATTCTTCCACGCAACAATACCAGCTCTGATAAACGCCGTCTACAACAACGCGCGGATAGTTCTGGTAGTGCTGGATAATGACGTAACAGCTATGGCTGGGGAGCAGCCCCATCCAGGTAGTAGCATCGTTTCCCAAGAGGGTAAGAGGCTTATAAAGATAGAGGACGTGGCCCGCGGATGTGGTGTGGAGCTGGTGCGCGTGGTCAATCCAGGAAACTTTGAAGAAACTCAAAAAGCGCTGGTGGATGCTCTGAAACATGATGGGCCGTCTGTCATAGTTCTTAGACGGCCTTGCGAGCTTCTACGAGTGCGTGAAAGGCTGCGCAAAGGAGAACCCCAGTCCCCATACATGGTGCTCACCGAGAAATGTACTGGCTGCATGATATGCATCAACCAGTTTGGATGCCCTGCTATAGTCAAAGCAGGTGATAAAGTGATGATAGATTCCTCCATCTGTACTGGATGCGGGGACTGTGCTAAGGTCTGTGTTCCTAAGGCTATTGTGACGTGTGGTTAGAGCTATGAAGGTGGATAAAATCATCTCGAGTGTCGGTGGTCAGGGAACTATGCTGGCCGCCCGCGTGTTGGGCAGAGCCGCCTGCCGAGCAGGGGTAAACGCCCTAGGAGCAGAGCTTCTTGGACTCTCACAACGCGGCGGCTCGGTAGTAAGCCATATACGAATAGGAGACGATACATACTCACCAGTGATAATGGAAGGCACGGCAGAGGGAGCTGTGGCGGCCGTCCCCAAGCTAGCCGCCGCGGGAGTTCAGATAATAGTAGGCCCTCTAGCAACCATTGAGACCAAAGCCGTCTTGGATTTCCTGAACTCTAGGAAGATAGTTGCGATAAGCCCATCAAGCACGGGAACCGCCGCGCGTGTTAAGGATGACTTCGTATTCAGGATGCCGCCCCCAGACGTTTATCAAGCCCCAGCAATAGCTAGGATTGCGTGGGAGGTTGGTATAAGAAATCTGGTCATACTCGCTAGGAATGATGATTATGGTAAGGGGCTTGCCGATGGTGTTGAAGAGACGTTCATACAGCTCGGTGGTAAGGTTACCAAGCTGCTCTACGACTATACTCAGCCAGACCTGAGCGCGGATGTTGAGCGAGCAAGCGCGGCTGTGGCTAACTATGGGGCTAACGAACAAACGGGCGTGGTCGTGATAGGGTTTGACGAGACGGTCAAAATATACGACAGGGCCAGGCTTGACCCCGTGCTATCTGAGGTTAGGTGGTTCGGTAACGACGCCGTAAAGAGGCCGACCTTCCTACCTCCCGAATCCAAGGAGGAGATAGCCGAGTTCCAGAGACAGGTACGCATACTCGGAACAGCCCCAGCGGTAGGGCCTGAAGACAACCTATTAGTCAAGAGATTCGTTGAGCGTTATAAGGAGAGATTTGGCGAGGAACCAAGCCTCTACTCATACTACGCATACGACGCAGCCATGGTTGCGATGCATTACTACGGCGTAACTGGCTGGAAGCTGCTGGACGAGTATGGAGACAACGCTACTCCCCTATATGACATATGGACTGTAGTTAAACAGCCAGACGGAACATGGACCTTCAAGGTAGTCGGACTATACGACGGGGCTACGGGCTCCATCAAATTCTACGAAGAAGTTGGATGACCTAGCAAAACCATTACTCCCATATCTCCTCTTCTATTATTTTTGGCGTTAAGATACATAAACACCCAATAATGTTGGGCGAGTGTGCGGTATGGCTGAGATACTGGCGACACGCGAATTAACAAAAAAGTTCGGCGGCCTCATAGCAGTGAATAACGTAACTATGAGCATTAATCGCGGTGAGGTAGTAGGTCTAATAGGCCCTAACGGGAGTGGGAAAACAACACTAATAAACGTAATATCAGGCCTTTACAAGCCTGACGCTGGGAAAGTTTACTTCAATTGAGAGGATATAACTGGTCTTGGTGCTTGGGATGTTTTTAAGAAGGGGTTGGTGAGAAATTTCCAAGTACCCAGACTTTTTGGCGGTATGCTGGTCTTTGAGAATGTTATGACTGCTTTCCGCGGCCAGAGGGGTGAGAACCCTATTCTGGCTCCGTTTAAATCCATGTGGGGGGAGCAGGAGATTAGCCTAGCTAGAGACGCGCTAAACATACTCTCACAGCTACAGCTGGCCCATGTAAGGCTTAATTGGGCTACGGAGCTAAGCGGCGGGCAGATGAAGCTCGTTGAGATGGCCCGCTCACTAGCCTCGCAGCCCCAGATGCTACTCCTAGACGAGCCAGCGGCTGGAGTAGCTCCCAAACTAGCCCACGAAATATTCAAAAACATAATAAAACTAAACAAAGAACTGGGAATAACATTCATCATAATAGAACACCGCCTGGACATACTATTCTACTACGTGGAACGCGTATTAGTCATGAACAATGGAAAACTAATCTTTGACGGAAGGCCTGAGGATGTTTACAAGGATAAGCTGGTCATAGAGGCTTATCTTGGTGAGGCTGAATGAGTAATGCCATAATCGAGGCTAGGGGAGTTACTGCTGGTTATGGTAAGTCGGTGATAATTGAGGATAATGATATAGTTATTGAGCGGGGTAAGATTACCTCTATAGTTGGGCCTAACGGCAGTGGGAAGAGTACGCTTCTAAAAACGATTGTCGGGCTTACGCGTCTTTTTGCGGGGCATATAATTTATGATGGCCATGAAATAACGCGTATGCAGCCTGAGGAGAGGAGTAGGATAGGTATTGGATACGTGCCGCAGATTGCTAACATCTTCCCCAACCTCACGATAATTGAGAACCTTGAGATAGGCGGCTACATGAGGAAGAGTAAGGAGGAGGTTAAGCACGATATTGATGAGGTGATGGATATCTTTCCTGTTTTGCGTGAGCGTGCGCGGCAGAAAGCTGGGACGCTAAGCGGAGGGGAGCGGCAGATGCTTGCTATGGCGCGCGCTTTGATGGCAAAGCCGAACATACTCCTGCTTGACGAGCCTGCTGCCGCTCTAGCTCCTATAGTGGTTTCACGCATCTTTGCGAAGATTCGCGAGATTGTTAGTAAGGGGATAACCGTAGTGCTCGTTGAGCAGCACGCAAAACGCGCATTAGAGTTATGCGACTACGGGTATGTAATGACTAGTGGAAGAATAGCCATGCGGGGAAGCGGCAGGGAAATACTCTCCGACGAGAAATTTGTAGAGGCCGTCCTAGGGAGGAGGTAAGGCGCCCCCTGGCTATAGACCTCACCCTACCTCTTCTAAACTCACTCGCCCTAGGGAGCCTCTATACCCTAATGGCCCTTGGGCTAACTATAACGTTCTCAGTAACAAGAATACCCAACTTCGCGCACGCGGAGTTGGTTACAGTGGGCGGATACGTTACCGCCGTGCTCGTTAATTTCATGGCGTTCCCCCCATATCTGGCTCTACTGTCCGCTTTCATAGCATCGGCAATACTAGCCCTAGGCATGGACGAGCTTGTCTTCAAACCACTATACAAACGAGGCTCCAGGCCGTTATTCCTATTGGTGGCTAGTATAGGTGTGGGCCTGATAGTGCGCTACACACTCTTCTCCCTTGCCGACGCTACAGGAAACATAACAATACAAACTAATGTGTCGGTAAACCCAATAATGAGGTTTGGTCGCGCATACATAACCATGTTCCACGCCATAGTTATACCAGTAACAATAGCCATAGTCATAATCCTACACATACTCTTCCATTACACGCTCATGGGAAAGGCTCTGAGGGCTATTTCGGACAACGAAGACCTAGCTAGAGTCTCTGGAATACGGATATACAGGCTACGGCGAGTAGCGTGGCTGATAGCTGGAGGGGCGGCTGGACTAGCGGGAGGCTTGTGGTCAATAAGCCTGATTATAGACCCCAACTTTGGATGGGACACACTTCTACGGATATTCGCATCCTCGATACTCGGCGGATTAACAAGCTTCTGGGGGACGATAATAGGCGGATACATAGTCGGCTTCGCAGAGAATATGGGAATAGCGACGCTCAATACCTGGTTTGGAATAAACACAGCATATAGGCCACTCATATCCTTCACCATCATAGTCGCGGTATTCCTGATAAGACCGCGCGGCTTCGCTGGTATAGATGTGAGAAGTATAATGTCTCGGTTGGTGGTGAGCAGGCCACGGTCCTAGACCAGCTATACAGCATAACACCATTCATAACAACACTACTAACGTTCTACGCCGTCTATCTAATACTAGCCCTAAGCCTAAACCTAATCTACGGATACTGTGGAGTGCCAAACTTTGGTCATGTATTCTTCCAGTCGGTAGGTGCTTACGTGGCTGGGAACATGACGGCCAACGTGCTTTACATGGTTGCGGTAGCTGGTGGTGATATATGCTCCGTAGCAACCGCAGAGGTGAGGCGTAACCTAGCTATAACCAGCCCACCACTTGCTATAGGTATGTTCGTAGCCTCGCTAGCTTTAGGCGCCGTCGTGGGCGGATTGCTCGGATATATAGCAAGCTACCCAGCACTCAGGTTGAAAGAAGACTATCTCGCAATCACGCTGATATTCATAGGCGAGATAGGCAGGATAATAGCGCGAAACGAAGAAGGAATAGCCTGCGGCCTAGTCGGCCTAACAGGGGTACCAAACCCCTTCATATGGCTAGGCGACCCCAACCTATCGCTAATAGCATACACCATTATGTCAATAATCATAGCAGGCCTCATCTTCATATTCCCGCAGAAGCTCTCCAACTCCCCCTTCGGAAGACTGCTGAAGAGTGTTCGCGACGACGAGACAGCCGCGATGAGCTTGGGCAAGAACGTAGCCAAGGCGCGGGGCTGGGCCATGATAGTAGGAAGCGCAATAGCAGCAGTTGCAGGCGTGCTCAAAGTCTTCTACGCACAGGGAGTATTCGCAGACGACTACATACCATTAACAACGTTCGTAGTCCTCTCCATGGTAATCCTGGGAGGAATGGCTAACAATAGGGGAGTAATCCTAGGAGCACTAATCATAACACTGCTGGACTTCCTAATAGCGCCCTCACTCTTCAGACTGATGGGAATAACAATACAATTCGACATAACATACATCAAATACATCATAACAGGCCTAATCATAGTCCTAGTCCTCCTATTCAAGCCGCAGGGAATATTACCCGAAAAACCAATAGAGACGCCTGCCTTAAGCTTGGTTAAAAAGGAAGATAAGTCATTAAGCAATAAATCCTTACAGAAAAACAGAATGAGCTGATAAACGCTCTGCGGCGTTTAGGCTAAATTAAGGCTTTATATAACGTAGATAGCAGGTGGCAGGGTTTGGCAAATATAGTAGGTGGTTGGAAGGGGAGGTTCTACGAGGACTTTACGGTTGGTGATGTGTATATACATCCTTATGGGAGGACAATAACCGAGGCGGACAATATCTGGTTTACCTTGCTGACCATGAATATGAATGAAATTCATTTTAACGCTGATTATGCTGCTGAGACTGAGTGGGGTAGGCCGTTGGTTAATAGCGCGCTTACTCTAGCTGTTGTTCTTGGTATGAGCGTCATGGATGTGAGCCAGAATGCGATAAACCTTGGGTGGGAGGAGATAAAGCTACCCAACCCCGTGTTCGCTGGAGACACCCTATACGCCCAGACGGAGGTGCTGGAGAAACGCGAGTCCCGCTCGCGCCCGCACATGGGGATAGTCAAGCTAAAAACAATAGGCTATAACCAGGACGGGAAGATAGTGCTGGAAATGAAGCGGACAATAATGGTTTGGAAGAAGGCTTATGCCCCAAGGTCTAAGATTGAGGAGAAGCGTAGGAAGATAGCTGGCGAGAAATGATAGGCAATAGATTCGCCCCTCTTGAGGGGATACGCGTGATAGAGATAGGCCACTTCGTAGCAGCGCCCAACCTTGGGGCGTTGTTGGCCTATTTCGGGGCTGAGGTCATCAAAATAGAGCCCCCCAGCGGCGACGAAAGCAAGAGAGTAGCCCCGTGGGCATACTACATATTCTCACAAAACAAGAAGAGCATAGCTATAGACCTGACAAAACATGAGGGGCTTGAACTATTCAAAAACATCATCAAAACCTGCGATGTTCTAATTGAGAATCTCTCACCTAAGGCGATTGAAAAGCTGGGCATTGGTTATGATGCTCTTTCAGCTCTCAACCAGCGCTTAATATACTGCTCCATCAAGGGGTTTGCAAGCGATAGCCGAGACTGGAGGAGACCAGCTTTTGACACCGTTGCGCAGGCCGAGTCTGGCCTCTTAGCCGCTCTAGGCCGCGAGGGTGAGGAGCCCATAAGGATAAACAACCCCTGCATAGACATGGGGGCCGCCGCCTACGCGCTCGCCGCAATAGCTATGGCGATAATGCAGCGCGCAAAAACGGGTAGGGGCGCGTATATAGAAGTCCCATTACTGGATGTGGCTGTATATTGGAACGGTTACTGGATAGCATACTACTCATTAACAGGCCGTGAGCCAGCTAGGCTAGGGGCTGGACATGCTGGATACTCCCCCTACGGCATATATAAAGCGCGGGATGGCTATGTATTCATAGGCGTAATAACCGACGAGCAATGGCTAAAATTATGTGAGCGGCTTGGAATAACTCCGCCAGAGAATCTGAGGAGCATGCAGTCAAGGATAGAGAATCGTCTAGAGGTGGACAGGCTTGTTGGGGAGAGCGTAGCTAGGTTGAGTGTTGAGGAGGTTTTAAAGAGGCTGCGGGACCTAGTTCCAGCCTCGACTTTAAAAAGTGTAAAGGATGTTGCTGAAGACCTAGAGCTGGAGAAACGAGGCGTGATAGTGCCCGCTAAGGTTGATGATAAAGTCGTAAGAGTAGCCCAACCACCTATAAGAATAAACAAAAACAAGCCCAGTACAAATTATTGTGATAGACAGCAGAGCTGATGTGCATAAACTATTGGAAGAGCTGGGCTATAGTGTTGATGAGATAGCGCAACTGTATAAGAAAGGTGTTATAATAAACATAAAAAATATTATAATTTATTTTCGTTAAGGGCTCAACAACTATCTTGCCGAACATCCCCTTCTCTTGATGGAGTACTGGGAATGTCCCTCCTGCTCTCTGACACACATACCAGTAGGTTCCCGGCTCGTCTATGGTAAATTCAATAACACGCATTTCGTCAGGCTCTACCTCGGCCTCTATTTCGTTATAAGCCATGTCAATCTCCTCCATCATCATGGCTATTCTCTCATCTGCTTCCTCGGGGTCTGTTATCCCCTGCTCAAGTAGCTTCTGCGCCATTTCTTTCATCATCGTAAGAGCCTGGTCCTTATCCTTTACCACCATAAACTCGTGAGGATGCGAGCCTGCGTTTGTGAGCGTTATTCTAACAAGTTGGCCTGCTTTGATTGTTAATGTTGGGCCGAAGCCTGGCCTATCAAAACCATAATCCACCATAGTCAGCTCAAACACAGCAACCTTCGGCTGAAGCATCGGCACTACGACAAATATGGCCGCACCAGCTACTACAGCTACGACAACTATAACAGCTATTAAAGGGCCTGCTTTCATCGGCTAGCGGATTCAAAAATATAATCTTAAAACGATTAACCGTACCAGTTCGGTAATTTTTATAACCTTCATTAACAACAACTATGATGAAGATGGCCGGGCGCGTCTTCGAGGTCAATATTTTACTCGACCTAGACTCGCTGCCGGACCCTGAAAAGAAATGTACAGCTCTCAAGTTGGTTAAAGATGGTAAGGGTCCGCTTGAGTGTCTTAATCCGATGTCTGATGTTCGTCATTTTATTCGGCTTAAGGATGGTCAGATTACTATTGGAACCCAATCGCCTGATTCCTGTCCATTCTATAAGATATACTCGTCTCTACACATACATGTGGTCAAATGCAGCGTTTTTCATAATCATAGTCTAGCCACTATAATATGTACGGAGAGCGCGTTGGATGGTTTTTATAAGAGGCTGGAGGAGCTTGGCGCCAATTATAGGTTAGTTTCGGTCAGACAGTTATCAACCGCTGCTCAGCGTAAGCAGAAAATGACTGCTAACCAGATGTTCGCGCTCTTTACAGCGCATAGCTTGGGCTATTTTGAGAGCCCATCAAAGGCAAGCATTAGAGATGTAGCTACCGTTCTTGATAAATCGCCCTCAACCGTGTCTGAGCTCATTAAGAAGGGTGTGAAAAACTTGTTGGATATAATTAAGGAGAGAAAAGACTTTAAGGATCTACTAAATCTCGCTATATTTCCTCGTACTTCATTCTTATTGGTTGGCTGTCCAAAAGTCAATAGTCATTTTAATTTAATACTATGCGCGTTCTACTGTGCTATGACTATTCCGCACATGTTCGGTTTATGAATTTAAGAGAGCTTCTAAACGGCTAACCGCTGGTCGAAACAAATGGCTGCGCCAGCTCCATCCGCGGAAATATGGAATTCTCTATTCATGATGTATGTAACATCTGCAGTTGTAATCTCCGCAGTAGTGTTGGCAATTCTAGGATATTTCGTACTACGTTATAGACAGCCATCAAGCAGTCTAGCCGATGGTGGGCAGGACGAACCTGAGTTTAGAATAGGCGCGGAGCCCACTAGGGGTAGTGCTAAAGTTGCCATAGCTCTCAGCGTAATATTGGGGCTGCTCTTCGTTGGCCTCACGGCATCAACCTTCAGCGCTATGGAGTTCATGGAAGAAATACCCGAAGACAACCCAAATGCTCTGCACATTAAGGTAACAGCATTCCAGTGGGGATGGCAATTCACCTACCCCA
This sequence comes from Candidatus Pelearchaeum maunauluense, assembly GCA_030059675.1. Lineage (GTDB taxonomy): Archaea > Thermoproteota > Nitrososphaeria_A > Caldarchaeales > Caldarchaeaceae > Pelearchaeum > Pelearchaeum maunauluense. The sequence continues at coordinate 59,250 of JANVYQ010000003.1, forward strand.
ACGGCCGGACAATAACAGGCGAGCTCAGAGTGCCCGTAAATACTCCTATAGTATTGGAGATAACCAGCAGGGATGTCTTTCATACATTCGCTATAGCTGCGTTCAAGGTTAAGAAAGACGCCATACCAGACAGAATTAACTTCGCATGGTTCGAGGCTAAAGAAGCAGGAGAATATAGGATACAATGCTACGAGCTCTGTGGAACAGGGCACGCCAAGATGATAGCAACTCTCCTAGCGATGGAGACGGAGCAGTTTGAAGCGTGGTATGGTAAGTTGAGTGAGGAGAAGGGGTGATTATGGGTGGCTCATGCAAACAATAAACCAAACCCACTTGTAGTCTGGCTTTTTACAACAAACCATAAAAACGTGGGAATACTCTACCTAGTGACATCCCTCTACTTCCTTGTGGTTGCTGGTATTCTAGCTCTCACGTTTAGGATGCAGCTGAGCGCGCCCAACATGGTATTCCTCGCAGCAGACTCTTACAACCAAGCGGTTACGCTGCATGGTCTCTTCATGCTTCTCTGGGTAACCACGCCGCTGGCCGCTGCTTTTGCCAACTACGTGGTTCCAATCCAGATAGGCGCTAAGGATATGGCGTTCCCGCGCCTTAACGCGCTGAGCTACTGGCTCTACCTAGCAAGCGGCATAGTTGCGCTAAGCAGCTTCTTCGCCCCAGGAGGCACGGCTGACTGGGGATGGACAACATACGCGCCTCTAAACACGCTACAGTATAGCCCGCAAGCAGGAGGCTCGCTAATGGGCCTAGCAATACTGCTCCTACTCAGCTCCACGATAGTAGCGACCTCAAACTTCATGGTAACAATATTCAGGCTACGCGCCCCTGGTATGAAGCTCTCATACCTCCCACTATTCTCAATATTCTGGCTGGTAACCCAGTTCCTGCTACTATGGGCTTTCCCAGCCTTCGCCGCCCCCCTGCTCATGCTGGTCTCCGATAGGGTCCTTGGAACAGTATTCTTCACAGCAGCGGAAGGAGGAGCGCTACTCTGGGACCACCTACTATGGTTCTTCGGCCACCCAGAGGTTTACATACTCGTCCTACCAGGCCTGGCTATAGCTGGAGACGTCCTAGCAGTGTTTAGCCGAAGGCAGCTCTATGCCAAGAAAGTCATAATCATAGCAGTAAGCGTAGCCGCGTTCCTAAGCTACGTCGTATGGGTACATCACATGTTCATGACTGGCATACACCCAGGGCTAAGGGAGGTCTTCAACATAACGACAGAACTAATCTCAATACCCTTCGGAGCTATAATGCTCTCATATATCCTAACCCTCTTTGGAGGCAGGATAAGGGCGACGACACCTTTCCTATTCGCTCTAGGCTCTGTGATACTCTTCATAATAGGTGGGGCCTCAGGCGTCTTCAACTCTTCGGTAGCCCTTGACGTGGGGATGAGAGGAACCTTCTGGGTGGTAGGGCACTTTCACTACACCATAGTGGGCGGCGGGATAACTGGCCTGATAGCTGGACTATACTACTGGTGGCCGAAGATGACTGGAAGAATGTTCAGCGAAAAACTGGGCAAACTACACTTCGCAATCTACATGATAGGCTTCAACCTACTCTACTTCCCGATGCACCTACTCTACGACATGCCGAGAAGAATATTCTTCTACGACGCCACAACGGGCTGGGGCCCGATAAACATGCTCATAACCATGGGCTCCTGGATCTTCGCGTCATCATTCATAATACTGTTCATAAACCTCATCAACAGCCTTCGCCATGGCCCTAAGGTGGGCGACGACCCGTGGGGAGGTGCCAACTACTCGCTTGAGTGGAACGTTCCTTCTCCGCCTCCAGAGTTCAACTTCCCGAAAGGCGTTCCGGTGATAACCGCGCAGGGCCTTGAGTTTAGGCAGCCTTGGGAGATTAAGATGGGCATAACAACAACTGGCGGCCAGCAGCTATACGGCACCACAGCCCTCCCTACAAACGGCGGGAGCCATGTGGCTGAGCACGGCGAGGAGCATGGGCCGCATCTAAGCCCATGGCCCTTCATACTCTCAATAGGTGTTGCACTAACCATGATCGGCCTGGTGTTTGGAGTGCCTCTACTGCTGCAGGGAGTGGTGATATTCATCGCCTCCATAGTGGGCTGGGCTTGGGAGGATGTTAAAGAGAAGTTCCACGTAGCTATTGAAGCGCTGGGCGAGAAGTGGCCATTTGACAGGGTTGAGAACGTGCCCCTAGGGATGTGGTTCTTCCTCTTCGGTGAGGTGGCGCTCTTCGGCCCGCTCTTCGCAGCCTACTTCTTCGTCCGCGCCAACAGCGCCTACACAGGCTTCGCGTGGCCTCTGCCAGGTCAGATACATAGCACAGTCATGGGAGCAATCTCCACAATAATCCTACTAACAAGCGGCCTCGCAACATCACTGGCGCTAGTGGCGATAAAGAACAACAACCAGCGCGGCCTCAAGGCAGGGCTCCTCACAGCATTCATACTAGGCCTAGCCGTGCTGTTCATAGAGGGATTCCAGTGGGCTGAGCTCTTCGCAGAGGGCTACACGTTCGGAACAGACATAGCGGCCAGCATCTACTACCTAATAACGGGCATCCACGGTGCGCATATACTGGCTGGCCTGCTGATAATAATCTACCTACTGGCAAAAGCCTACAAGGGAGGCTACAACGCGGAGAAGCACATGGGCGTATATGCATTCGCCATATACTGGGGCTTCGTGGTGGGCGTATGGCTATTCACGTTCCCACTATTCTACCTAATATGAGGTGGTGAAAGATGCGAGAAGAATGGCAGCTTGTAGCGATTTACACAGTAATAATAGCGGCGCTGGTTGCTGAGGTCATAGTGGGCTCCAGCTGGATGACGCTGGGGCAGACAGCCCTGATAGGTGTGCTGGTGATAGCAAAGCTACAGGCGGCTCTAGTCTTCACATTCTTCATGTTCGGCAAATACGGCACACGCTCAGTGGCTTTAATAATGCTCATATCAGTAAGCACGCTGCTCCCACTATTCCTGGCATTCGCCTTCTCCATAGAGTTCCCACCACATGCGGTTGCTGGAGGACGCTGAGGAGGTGATGCGTGTTGGCTGAGCAAGAGTCCCGCGCCCACATAAACGCTGCGATAATAGCGGGCGTCGTAGGCCTGGTGTGGCTGATTGGAATCTGGGTAGTCCTAGTCTTCCCGCCGCAGGTGGAGGCAGCCGCGCCAGGGGGAGAGCAGCAAATCCTCACAGGAACCTCGATAAACCTAGTCATGCAGGAATGGGGCTTCAACCAGAAGAGGGGAGCGCCGATAATAGAGATAAAAGCAGGAACCGAAGTAACCTTCACAGTCGTAAACCAGGGACGAAACCTCCACTCATTCCAGATACTAACACCAGACGGAGAGCATGTAGCTGGCTGGACCAAGGACGAGGTTATAGATGTGGGAGAGACACGGACATTAACAGTAGTCATAGACGAGCCAGGCGAGTATATCTACATATGCCCAGTAGAAGGGCATGAAGAAGAGGGCATGAAGGGAATCCTTAGAGTTGTCGGCTAGAGAGGCCCAGTTTAAATCTCCCATTCCTATTTTCGTGATAGACTTTAACTATTATCATGTTGTTATATTTAGCCTGATAAGTGATGGAGAAGAATGCTGAAGCTGTCTCATGCGTTGAGGCTCGCTTACAAAACTATGACGCGCTGGCAATTCTAGGGCTCACCCGCAGGGAGGCAGAGCTTTATCTCTCCCTACTCCAGCTCGGCGAGGCTTCTGCCCACACGCTGATGAGGATACTCAACATCCAACAACCACACCTATATAGCCTCCTAACAAACCTCAAGAAAAAAGGCCTAATAGGATGGAAGCATGGTAGGCCAAAGATATACTTCGTGAAAAACCCAGCCCACGTCATGGAGGAGAAGATAGAATCCATAATGAGCTCGCTGGATAGTCTCAAAAATACCCTAAAAGAAATCTACACAAGCTCCCAGAAGTGTTGTGAGCATCCTGTCGTGGAGGTTGTTAGAGAGCCGCGGAACATCTTCAAACTAATCAAGAGCGTCATTAGTAAAACCTCGCATGAGCTCTGCATACTTATGAGCGGTAATTATATGGCGCGGCTTGTGGATGATGTTGTCGAAAAAGCGGGCTTAGGTGTTCGAGTCTATGCGCTAACCTTTCCAGATCTTCGGCAAGGGTTGATTAACGCCCTCATGGAGGGGGGCGTCCGCGAGCTACGGAGCACCGCCCTAGGAAGGTTTATGCTAGTCTCCTCAGACTGCTCCCAGACGATATACATCCCCAGGTCAACCATGAGCGGCGGAGAAAGACAGAAATACGCATACTTCTTCACAGGAATAGAGATGCCAGCCTTCTTCACCCACTGCTTCTACTCTGAGTGGTGTAAATCAAGTCAAGTATTCTCCCAAGCAATACCCTTAGAAAACAGACTCTTCTCCCATAGAATGTTCGTATATGAATTAACCAGCTTAAAGTCTATTGGTAGTCAGGAGATAGTTGTTCGTGTAACGGGCGTAGATACGCGGACGGGTAGGGGGCTTACTGTGAGGGGTAGAGTTGAGGATGTATTTACGGAGGACGCGAATACCGTTTATTTCACAATAAGGACATCAGAAGGAAAGCGTTATAGTGTCGGTGGGTATGATGCAATAACCGAGGATATCGAGGCTGAGAATATAGTCATAGAATCCATAACGCCGTCACGCCAGTCATCAAAGCTCCTTGACATAGCTTAATATTCCTAACTACAACAAATCAAGTAGTATGTAATGTATTGTATAATTTATTGTCATTTAAGCACGTAGTCGTAGGTGGATGTTTTGAATCCTCTAGACATATCCTACATGGGGCCATATTACCCAAGCTTTGCGCCAGAGTGGAGCAGCAGCGGAATATACGGCCTCCATTACTATAAAGGGGCTCTTCTCTACGCCGTTGCGTTTGACGCGCTCACTATAATATACCATAAAGGAAGAGTCAAGGAGTACAGATATGAGCTTATTGGAGGACCCCCGCGAAGTGGAGGAGACACATACGGCGCAGCCGTGGGGGTTGATGATACGTTATTCTTTGGAGGCTGGGTACACGCCCCCGCATATTATGACCCGCCAAGAGAAAGATAACTTTCCATCACAAATATTCACATTTACACAGAATAGACCTTAATGATATGGAGATTAAGCTTCTATACAAGGATGGGCCTGGGCGGGAAGATACCTGGAGCGCCGAGGTCTCAGACATACTATACAATCCCCTAGACGATTCCATAATACTCTTCAGAGGTGATGGACATTTTGGACATGGAGTATATTCCCTAGACAGGGGAGGAAAGACAGTCATGCGGCTCTCATCAATTCCAGTACTGAGGGGGACCTTCTTCCTTGACCACTTAATCGCTGGGATATTCTGTCCCCAGGCTTTACAGTTCCCTCCCCCTCACTCCAGCTATTCAATATAGAAAACAAAGAAACAAAAATTACCAGGTACAATATCGCAGCGTCTGCTGTTGGAAATCCTTCTCAGGGTAAGTCTATAGTAGCTGTAGCACCTCTCAGAAACCAGCTCTACGCCTTCGTTGATGATGGCGTCTTCGTCGGCGATCCGACTGGAACATACAACTGGACTCCCGATAGTGTTTTTGTGAGGCTCTTCGCGACGGGGCATGGTGTTGCGCGTTATGCTCCCTGTAGGAGGGTTAAAGTAGTGAGCTTTGGTGGTGGGTTGCTGGTTCCCATAACGAAATCTGATATAGAAAACTCTCCAGTCCCAGCTACTTCGGCTTCAGGAATACTACTCTTCATGGATGAATCATGTGTAAAGATAATACACGCTAGCGGGAGGATAACGGGATTGGCCGTAACGCCAGATTCCATACAGCTGGCAACCGTGACGTCAGAAAATACGCATACCTCCACACGGATAGATTACTGCTTTAAACAACTGCTCAAGCTACCCCATGACATCATAAACAAGCATCCACCACCCCTATCATTAATCCTAGCTAAACGCCTCACAGCAGGCGAGCAATTAGGTGGGATACCTCTGAATGGATACCATAAAAAACGCGTAGTCACAACTTCAAATAACGACAACATATTGATGGTAAGGGAATACGATACATCAGCACCAGAAAATAGCGCAGACGAAGAAAAATACACGCTAAAGAAGGGCCGTAACGAGATAGACTTGGATGGATTCGGGAGAATCGTCTCGTTCAAGTTTGAGAAAAACGACCAAGCAGGACACCTCTATCTTTACCTCACATAATTAATTATACTACCTAAAGTTAATATTAAAAGACTATATCCCACCAGCCTAACATTTAGGATGAACATATCATGAAGAGAGAAAATCTGCACAAATGAAATCTACAACTGCTGGACTGTTGGCGGTTGTCCTCCTAGTTATGGGGATTATCGGTGGATATTTCGCTGGTGTATCAACGGCTCCCGTTGCTGAGACTGTGACTGTAACACAAACAGTCGAAGGCGGTGGTATGGCTACAACCATAACAAGAACCGTAACGAAAACAGTCCAAGCGCCAGGTGAGGTTCACGAGCTTACAGTCTACGCCCTATGGAGCGGCGTAGAGGAGGAAAACTTCGGGATGGCTCTAGGCGCCTTCTCAATGATGACAGGCATAAAGATAAACTATGTATCTCAGCCAGAGCTTCGGGATGTGTAACAACCCAACTAGCTGCGGGAACTTCTGAGGTTGACTCAATAATCGCGCCCTGGCCCACTTGGATAAAGGACGAGCTGGGAGCGGCTGGTCTATTGGAAGATGTTACGGATATACTTAATAAGGATGGCAGGGACAAGTCCCCATCAGCATATCTGAGTGTAGTTTCTGAGAACGGAAAGTTCTATGCCGTGCCCTTTAAGGCCTGGGCTAAGCCAGGCTTCTGGTATAATAAGCAGGTTTTTGACGAGTTAGGGCTTAATCCACCCACAACATGGGACGAGTTTATGAATGTTCTAGACACACTCAAGGCTGGTGGTATAACACCCATAGCCAGCGGTGACGGTGTAGGCTGGCCACTCTCAGACCTCGTGGAGGCGTTCATAATAGGCCTCGGAGGCCCAGAGCTTCAGTTGAAGCTGATAAACCACGAAATAGCCTGGACAGACCCGCAAGTGAAGGAGATATTCGGAAGAATACAACAGTTGCTGAAGGGCGGGTACTTCGACGAGGCGCGCGAATGGACGATACAAATAGACCGACTAATGGAGAGGAAGGTTGGTATATACTTCATGGGTAACTGGATAAACCTGATGCTCCAAGAGAAAGGCTACAGGCCTGGGATAGATTATGATGTCTTCGCCTTCCCAGGGACTGGTGGGATAGTTGCCGGCGGCGACTGGGCTTTCATACCGAAGTTTGCCAAGAATAAGGAAGCTGCTAAGAAGCTTCTGGAATTCCTAGCAGGCGCTGAGGCTCAGACGATTATGTGAAGCTTAAGGGATTCCTAGCGACCAATAAGGACGTTCCTAAAGAGGCTTACGGTGCAGCTGACAGGAATATCGTGAATATGCTGGGAACCCTAGCCGTGCTTCCAGACCTGGACGACTCAACACCATCCGAGTTCCAGCGGCTCTTCCGGGACAAGCTTAAAGAGCTGTGGGCAAACCCAGACGCGTTAGACAGCATATTGGAGGAGCTTGAGCAAAAAGCCTCTGAGGTCATCGGGTAAAAGAAGTGAAGACTAAAGGAACAACCATAATTATTTTTCTCCTCCCATCTATACTATTCCTAAGCCTATTCGTAATATATCCGATGCTGTATAACTTCTACATAAGTCTCTTCAAGTGGAAAGTGGTCAGAATAGAATCATTTATCGGCCTGGATAACTATGTCAAGCTACTTAACAATCCCCAATTCCATAGGGCGTTCATAAACAACCTAATCTGGATACTTATTCACGTACCCACAACAACAGTTTTAGGACTTCTCCTAGCTGTTCTCCTCAAGCGCGTCAAGGGCTCTTACATAATCAAGTCCGTAATCTTCCTAGGTATGGTCATACCCCAGATAGTTGTCGGCATAATGCTGCTCTTCATGTTCGACTCGGATGCACTGGATTCGCGGTAGTAGGTTATTCCGCTGGGCTTGAAGGAATACCCAAAGACCTATACGACGCCGCGGTTGATGGAGCTTCTCCTTTCAAAACATTCTGGCACATAACTATACCCATGTTGAGGCCCGCAACAATAGTTGTGGTTACTATGACCCTAATCTGGGTTCTAAAGATATTCGATATAGTTTATGTAGCCACGCGCGGAGGGGCCTGGAGGAGCTACAAACGTAATGGCTTATATGATGTATGAGCAGGGTTTCGTCTTCTATAAGTGGGGGGTAGCTGCCGCTATAGCGACGATATTCACCGTGATAATACTGGTGTTCTCAATATATCTGGTGCGCTCTATGGTGAGAAGATGAGACTCTCGTCGATATTGATACATGTGCTCGCGTGGGCTATAGCCTCGCTGTGGATTATACCGTTCATGGGGGTTTTATGGCCTCTATAAGGCCGTTAAGCGAGATACTAAGCGGCTGGTGGAACTTTCAAAACATGAACATAACACCAGATAACTACATCAACGCATGGACCAACGAGCAGGTTCCAATAAGTAGGCACATGATTAACTCAATCCTAATAGCCATACCATCTACGATAATCCCAATATTCACTGCTTCGCTTGCAGCATACTGTTTCGCCCGTTTCAGCTTCCCTTTAAAAACATGCTATTCCTAACAATAGTCTTATTACAAACACTCCCACAGCAATCGGTGGTTATCCACTCTTCATCATGCTGAGTCAAATGGGACTCCTTAACACGCTGCTCAGCCTAGTCATAGTGCATACGGCCTTCGCAGCTCCATGGACTATTTTCTTCTTCCGCAACTTCTTCGCCACACTGCCTGCTGAGGTTGAGGAGCAGGCACGCGTGGATGGAGCTTCAGATTTCAAGATATATTATAAGATAGTGCTGCCCATGTCCCTGCCTGCATTATCCTCCGTCGCCGCGCTACAGTTCGTATGGGTTTGGAATGATTTCTTCTTCGCCTTAATATTCCTATCGGGAGCGCGTGAGCTACAGCCCCTTACCGTTGCTATATCCCTACTTAGGGGGAGATACTTCGTGGATTGGGGGCTGCTTACCGCAGCATCTGTTCTAACTATGGCAATCCCTCTACTGCTCTACGCGCTATTACAACGATACCTCATGAGGGGAATAGTCGTTGGCGCGGTGAAAGGATAATATTATACTATAAGCTCCTCGGTCTTAGCGTCAAAGATATGCACCTTATCACGTCTAAATCCAACCCAGACACGCATACCCGCATGGAACTCGGTAGTAGGCTGTATGACCGCCTTAATAATATCATCACCAAGCTTAAGGTCAATAATCATATTAGAGCCCATGGGCTCAACCACGTAAAACTCTGACTCAAACACAGAATCATCACCCTTATGCGTGGAGAGTAGTATATCCTCTGGTCTAATTCCTATGTATATTTCGCTGCCAGTTCTGTCTCTTAAGATGCTGCTAATGTCCTTAGCGTCGTATAGGAAGTATCCAGCGTCAAGCATTACCTCGCCGTTCTTCTCTGTTACTGAAGCCTTAATCATATTCATGGGCGGGCTTCCTATAAAAACACCTACAAACGTGTTGGCTGGCTTATTGTATATCTCAATAGGCACATCATACTGCTGTATCTTGCCACGATTCATGACAGCTAGCCTGTCAGCCATCGCCATAGCCTCAGCCTGGTCATGGGTTACGTATACGGTGGTTATCTTGAGGTCTTTCTGAAGCCGCTTTAGCTCAGCTCTCATATAGACGCGGAGCTTTGCGTCTAAGTTGCTCAGCGGCTCATCCATTAAGAAAGCCTTAGGCTGCCGCACTATCGCTCTTCCCAGCGCCACACGCTACTGCTCGCCGCCGCTGAGCTGTTTCGGCCTTCTGTTCAAGAGATGCTGTATATTGAGGAGACGCGCAGCCTTCTTGAAGCGGCGGTCTATCTCATTCTTAGGGAGCTTCCGCATCCTTAATGGGAAAGCCATATTATCATAAACCGTCATGTGGGGTATAGGGCGTAGTTTTGAAAGACCATAGCTATATCACGGTCTTTTGGTGGGAGACTATTAACGACATTCCCATCAATGTATATGTATCCCTCGTCGGGGGTTTCAAGACCAGCTATACATCTAAGCGTAGTAGTCTTTCCGCATCCAGAGGGGCCAAGTAAAACTACAAACTCCCCATCATCAATATTCAAGCTAACTCCATTTACTGCGAGTGTTTTATCAAACCGCTTAACCAGATTTTCTATACGTATATCACTCATAACCAACTATGTTTATCATTGTTTGGATTAAAAATTTTATGGCTAGAACAAGTCTTATCTAATCATCTCTTTTATTACCGTATTCCGTAGAAGGCCTATTTTCTCTATTTCAGCCTCAACTATATCGCCGTGCTTTAGATATGGCTTCCCCGCTGCTGCAACTCCCGCTGGTGTCCCAGTAGCTATAATATCGCCTGGCTCAAGAGTCATACCATCAGACACATATTCTACCAGCTGGCCTATCTTGAAAATCATCTCCTCAGTATTCCCTTCCTGCCTCACCTCTCCATTAACTCTTAGAGTAAGTTTTAGAGGATATGGAGAACCAATCTCATCCTTAGTTACTAGATACGGCCCGCATGGGGCGGCGGAGTCAAGGCTCTTACCAAGAATCCAGTTCATGCCGTATGAGCTTTTCTTCTCAGGCCAGCCAGGTGGAAACTGTTTATCTCTAAAACTAACGTCATTAAACACCATATAGCCAGCTATGTACTCATCAACATCATTAGAGCTTATGTATTTGCCGCGCTTACCTATCACGACAGCCAGCTCCACCTCATAATCAACCTTCGTGGAAGACTTTGGTATGATTATATTCTCCCCATGACCTATGAGGGCGTTGTTATATTTTCCAAAGAAATACGGCGCCTCAGGCACCTCAGAGCGTAGCTCCCTAGTATGTGAATAGTAGTTAGCCGCTACGCAGAGTATCTTCTGCGGGTCGGGTATAGGTGCTTTGAACCCGACCTCCTCATAACTGCAGTAGAGTGCGCGTTGGTCATTCATTTTGGGTGCTTCCATAATCAGCTTCATGATTGTATTATAAGCTTCATCGCCTTTGCAGAGTATCTCCTTAACTGAGAGAAGATAACCAGGCACAGTATCGCCGCCAATTATCTCGGTATATGCCTTGGATAAGTCTAATATCCCATATTCGGTGAGCGCTCCCACTTTGATTGAACCATGAATAGTGATTGTTGCCAGCTTCATCTCTGCAACATTTCTTGCAAAACCTTTTTCTTAATTAAGATAAAGGTTTAAGCACTGGCTCTTATCATAACGATGATATGAATAACGTAAATCTGGAGAAGATAAAAGAGTTCGTCCAAGCGGTGGAGAAGGACCCGACAGAGGCCAAGAAACACAAAATCGTTAATGGTAGCTGGGTGTTTGAGGAGGGAAAGCCGCAGTTTACCGCTATGCTAGAGTATCAAAATGGGAAGGTATCGCTGAACTGTGAGATGCCGCCGTTCGCTGGCGGATGGGGAACAAGCCCAGACCCAATACAATACTGCCTCTACGGCCTAGCTGCGTGCTTCGCGGTAACATTCGCGGCAACAGCAAGCTCTGAGGGGATACAGCTAAAAAAGCTAGAAGTAACCGCGGAAAACTGGATAGATCTGAAAAAACAAATAGGCCTATCCAAAGACCCGATAATTGAGCGTATCAAGCTAACGGTGCGCGCAGAAGGCGCTTCGCGCGAAGTTTTGGAAAGATTGTTGAAGATATCTGAGGAGCGTTGTCCTGGTGTTGAGTGCGTTACGCGGAGTATTCCATTTGAGACCGTGTTAGGCTAATCTTCCTTATAACGTCGTAGTTTATTATTTATTTTTCCAGTTGTTTTATTGCCTCTAAAGCTATTTCTTCGTCTTCCTCTGAGGTTGCCCCGCTCACGCCTACAGCGCCTATTGTTTCATCGCCGCGTTTTATGGGAACGCCACCACGGCCGAAGAGCATACGCCCCCCGCTCATCACGGATATGCCAGCCCAGAATGCAGGGTTTTCCTGTATGCGCTGCTGAAATTCGCCCGTTCTTCTCCTAAAGATTGCCGACGTTGTTGCTTTCCCCCACGCTATTTGGGGTGATGCAGCTATAGCGCCGTCCATCCTTGCCAGAAGTATGAGCTCTCCATGCGCATTTACGACAGCTATAGAAACCTTAACACCCATAGACTCAGCCTTCCTTATACCTGCTTCGACAATCTGCTTAGCCTGCTCCAGATTCAAACCCAGTACTACCTCCTCTCGTACTCACTATAATGATGTTGTTCTATGCTTTGTGCGTGTATTGGTCTGAATGGCTCTAGTCTGCGTAGCCACGAATATACTAGATACCCTGCGATTACCGTGATGAGTTGGCCTCCAACCGCTGCCATTAACGCCTCGCTTAGCAACGCGCCTGTTACTGTAGAGATTAGATATGCTGTCCATATCCCTGTGAGAACCGCGTATATCAGAGCTCCCAGCAATACGCTCTGACGGCGCATAAGGTATATGGCCAGCAGGCCGGCTAATGCGAAGATCGTTGTGAGGAGGTCCATAGGTCCAAACGGTGAGGCGCTGTTGGTCATGAACTGGCCGAATAGGAATCCCAGCAGCGCTGGCACGCCGAAGAGAGCTATGAGCGGGCTTACTATTTCGCCAGGCTTGATGAAAAGTCCCGCGATCTCAATCCTTCCTATGGCTGCTGTTCCAGCTACGTAGAAGCCAGCCATCAGCACAAAAACGGCAAAATCGCTATACCTCATCTAGCCATTCACCTCAAGCTACCATAGGAAGGCGCCTTCCCAAATTATGAGGAATAGCATGAGCCATATGAGGTCAACGAAGTTCCAGTAGAGGCTTACTGCATCAAGGAATCCATGGCTCTTGGGTTTGAAGTGTCCCAGCTTGGCCCTCCCTGCGGCTATTGCGAGGACTATTATTCCCCCTACAACGTGGGCTCCGTGAACGCCTGTTAGTATGTAGAAGCTGGAGCCGTAGAACCCGCTTGCTGGCGTGAAGCCAAGCTCGTAAATCAGGCGAGGCCACTCAATACCGAGCTTAAGCCCCATGAACACTATACCCAAAACCATAGTAGCTAGAATGCCCGCTAAAACGCCTCGGTTATTCCCCTTCTTAGCAGACCATACGGCCAGTTCTATGGTAACGCTGCTGGTTAGTAGTATTATCGTCTGGATTCGTGGGATGAAGTTTTCTAGGTGAGGAGCTCCTGGCGGAGGCCAGACAGGGAAGGTGGAGCGTATAAGGAAATAAGCTCCAAATGCTGAAGCGAAGAACGCCGTCTCAGTGAGGAGGAAGAGCGCGGTTGGGAAGCCGACGCTCCCTACCTTCTCAGGCTCGGCGGGTATTGGCGTCTTCTGAAGCCTCTCAAAGAAGCTGGAAATCACGTGCTGCCACTGCCTAACCTCAAACACCACAAAAACCACTAACAAAGCGATGAAGTAGAAGACTAGAATTAAGCCTACTGTTGTGTATATCCCTTTAAGCAGGAGAATTAGGCCGGCTATCAGCGCTATGGTGTTCAGCCCAACGATAGCAGGCCAGATGCTCCCCTCCTCATGTTCTTCATGAGCCGCGTGAGCGTTAGTTTCTGCGCTCATGATAGTAACAGCTCCTGCAAACCAGCCTAAAAAGCATATTATTAAGTTTCGTTATCCTACTCTCCCAACAGCTCTAACTGCCTTCCTTATACAGCCCACGCGCGGGCTAAATACCAGCGTAAAAACGATATTCGCCAAAGAGACTGTGAAGAGGAACAACGAGGCTACGCTCTCTGGATTTCTTATCATCATGAGCAACGCGGCAGATAGCGGAGCCAGCATAGACGCGAGAGGGCCAGCTAGATACATCATCGCATAACCAAGCCCGCCCGCCGCGCTGGAATCTCTATCTATGCGCAGGCCTAAAACGATGGGGAGAAGCTTAGCTCTACGCGGGAGTATTACAACAATATTGGACAAACCCACATAATAAAACTTGAATCTCACACCAGTTAAGAGCCCTACTAATAAATGCGCCAGGTCATGCGTAAAGAACCATAGCAAAAAGAAAACCCCAAAGGAGATGATTAGGTCTATGACTGGAATATTAGTAGGCAATAGTGCGAGGAGCCAGAGCCCTACCGCGATTCCTATAGCGGATAGGATGGAGCCGCTCAAAAGGCTCATAGTAAAAACGTACCCAAACTCTGGGAGTCTAGCCTCACCCGTTATGAGAGACCGTAAAACGGCATTACGATAATCAAACACGCGCCCAATCATCCTTATTGCAAGAGAATCAAATAACGGGCCCTGGAATGACTGTATTTCAATAATATCCTCCAACGTGGTAAAGCCATGATTTTCATGGCTTAGTATGTGTGTATGAGACCACTTCTTGAAAGGCGAGTCTATCGCAACTAGTTCAATCTTATTTGGCCGCTCATACCCAATTACACGAAACTTAACGCGAAATGGTTGGTGGAGTATGTGTAGCTTTAGTTCTATATCGGCTCCTAAATACAGTGTAGAGGGAGCATCTATAACTTTAACGCGCATCTCAGGCGGATAGAGCTTAGCCATATTATCGGGCGTCGTGATAATGTTAAACACGCGCTCCTGCTCGGCCTCTATCCGAGTCTTAACTGCCAGCCTAGCCATACCATCTCCCACAAGAGAGGCCCATCTTTATATTGAATCAACAGACGCAAACCATGGAAGAAGGAGAGGAAATAAAATGGCGACCCAATGCAACCAACAGCTAAGCCTCCACTGGCTTGAAAAGCTCGTCTTGCTCGCTCTAAACGAGCTTAATAGGCCAGCCATCTACGAAGAGCTGGCTCAAAAAGCCGTAGAGCTGGTAAATAGAGCCCAGACGGCACTAAGCCGCGAGTCCTTCACAACAACAGCACGGAAGCCATCTGCCATAGCAAAAGCATGTGGATGGCTACAACAGAAACAACTGATAGAACAGTATGAACATGGAGAAACTACTAGGATAATATCGCTGGGCAGGGAGGGATTAAGATACGCGTCAGAGGGTCTGCCAGAGAGGAGGCTGGTTAATTTCCTGATAGAGAGAGGCGGAGAAGCCACGGTGGATGAAGTATCAAGTGCCGTCAACGATTATACGATTGCCCTAAACTGGGCTAAACGTAACGGCTGGATAGCATTTGATAAGAAAAACTCGGAAACCTATGTGAGGATTGTATCTGAGCCTCCCAGCATGACGGTAGCAGAAGAGCTGCTCCAACGCTTAATGCTTGAGGACACTATACCCATGGATTCTCTACCCGAAGAGATGAAGAACATAGTTGAGCAAATGATAACTAGGCAGGATGTAATTCGGATAGTTGAAAAACGGGAACGTAGAGTAGGACTGACGTCAAAAGGGAAAGAACTCGCCTCGCAGCTTGCAGCGGTAAAGCTTGAAGACATACTGAGTGAGATAACACAGCTCACGCCTGAGATACTGAAGACGGGAAAATGGAGGCATCTAACCCTAAGCAAATACGACATAACCGCGGCGGTGCCACCAGTATTCGCAGCTAAACGACATCCACTCGTAGAACTAATACGCTTAGTCAAACAAGTCTATGTGGAGATGGGCTTTGAAGAAATACAAGGCCCAATCGTAGAGCTTGCCTTTTGGAATTTTGACGCCCTATTCCAGCCGCAAGACCATCCAGCACGCGAGATGCAAGACACTTTCTACGTTGATTTAGAGGAAAAAGGAGAAATTCCCAGAGAGTATGTGGATGAAGTAAAGAAGGTTCATGAAAACGGTGGAAGAACAGGCTCTAAAGGTTGGCGCTATAATTGGAGTGAAGACGAGGCGCGGAGGCTCGTGCTAAGAACGCATACAACAGCTACAACAATTAGACATTTGGCAGAAGTTAAAAAACCACCAATAAAAGTCTTCTCTGTAGATAGGATATATAGAAATGAGAAAGTAGATTGGAAACACCTAGCGGAATTTCACCAGATAGAAGGTATAGTTATGGAGAAGGGAGCTAACTTCAGGCAGCTTATGGGAATAATAAAAGAATTTTATTCTAGGCTGGGGTTGCGCGAGGTTAGGTTTAGGCCCAGCTATTTCCCATACACCGAGCCATCAGCGGAGGTTGAGGTTTTCCTAGGTGGCAAGTGGCTTGAGCTGGGTGGTATGGGTGTGTTCAGGCCAGAAACCACCGCCCCATTCGGAGTCAAGTATCCAGTTCTGGCATGGGGGCTTGGGCTTGAAAGACTAGCCATGGCTATCTACGGAGTTGAGGATATAAGAACCTTCAGCAGAAACGACCTCGCATGGCTTAGACGCACCTCACCACTAACCCCATACCGCGTCGCGGGAAGAATCTAAGAAGGGTGATAAGATGCCAGTAGTTAATATAAGGTTAGAGAAGCTTTCAAAACTTATAGGAAAAGAACTAACAGCCGAAGAAGCAGCACAACATCTAGCAGCAGCGGGCTTGGGAATAGAGGAAACAACAGAAAACGAAATAAAAGTCGAATACAATCCAAACAGGCCTGACTACTCCAGCATACACGGAATAGCCAGAACACTCAAGGGAATACTCGGGAAACAACGCGGCCTACCACGCTTCAAGCTAAGAAACCCGAAGATAATCGTGAATGTAGACCCAAGCGTTCAGGGTGTCAGGCCGTATATAGTATGTGGTGTGGTAAGGAATCTGAGCCTAACCGAAGAAGACCTTGAGGAGCTAATAGCGATGCAAGAAGATCTTCACTGGATTCTGGGAAGAAACCGCAAGAAAGTCGCAATAGGTCTTCATAATCTAGACGTTCTCACACCGCCTTTTGTATATAGGGCTGTAAAACCCGAAGAGCTACAATTTATCCCTCTTAAGAGCTCTACGAAAATGACACCTAAACAAATTCTTGAAGAGCATGAGATAGGGAGGAAATATGCGCATTTGCTAGAGAGTTATGATAGGTATCCCATGATTTTAGATGCCCGTGGAAACGTGCTATCCATGCCTCCAATAATAAACGCAAGCCTCACGGAATTGACCTCTGGCGTTAGAAATATATTCATAGATGTAACGGGAACCGACTGGGAAAAGATAAACCAAACGCTGAATATACTGATGACTTCTATGATTGATTCTGGCGGCTCTGGAGAGGCAGTAATAGTAAGGTATCAACGAAAACGTTATCTTACACCATTAATGAAAAACGAATACCTTACGCTGAAAAGCTCGCTGGTAAATGAGCTTCTAGGATTAAACCTCTCAGATAAAGCAATAATAGACCTCTTACGAATGATGAGGTTTGACGCCACACCTTCTAGAAAGGGTATGCTGAAAATCACAGTCCCACCATATAGAACTGATATAATGCATCCAGTTGACCTTGTGGAGGAAGTAGCTATAGCTTACGGGTATTCGCGGATGGAGTTGGAGCTCCCTAAGGCTCGGATTTTCGGCTCTGTGAGGAGAACTACAATTATTCAGGAGATTATTCGCGAGATAATGATAGGGCTTGGTTTCACCGAAGTTCTTAACATCCTACTGACGAATGAGGACGAGCAGTACAGGATGATGAACGTTAATGAACATCCGCACATACGTGTTCTTAATCCCGCCACGCGAGAATACACCATGATGCGGACATGGCTAATTCCCTCCCTTCTCCGCAACTTAGCTGACAACCAGCAGCATCTTTATCCACAGCGGCTTTTCGAGATTGGGGACGTAATAGTTCCAGACCCTACGCAGCCAGAGAAGGCGCGGAGACGCTTATCACTAGCCGCTGTATCGTGTCATGCTGACGCGTCGTTCAGCGAGATGAAAGGAATAGCTGAAGAGCTGTTTAGGCTGCTGGGTCTCAATATAATCTTCACCCCAACAGCACACACGTCATTCATAGACGGCCGCGTGGCAGAGCTATGCGTTAGAGACAGCCCAATAGGAATAATGGGCGAGGTCTCCCCATCTGTTTTAGAGTCATTCGACCTCCCCATGCCCACAACGGCGTTTGAGGTTGATGTGGAGCAGGCCCTACAATACCGACTGGAGAAGGATTAAGAATAACTAGTGAAGTAGATATAGCTGCCCCGCTACCCGCCTTAAGCTCCACCGAGACACGGTGCACCACCCGTCAATGAGGGTGGAGTGTTGGTGGCGGGGCACATACCAACTCTCACGTTGGAAAAGTTAAAAATTGTTCCTCATGCGCAATTTAGGTAAAAGGTGCTTATGGATGGACATAGAAACAAGGATGGAGCTGATACTTAGAGAACCGACGGAGGAGGTCATAACCGTTGAAGAGCTACGCCAACTTCTGGAGACCGAATCACATCCCGTAGCTTATGACGGGTTTGAGCCTAGCGGGCTGGCCCACATCCCCTTCGGCATACTTAGAGCAATAAAGCTCCGCGACATAATCGAGGCAGGCTGCAGATTTAAGCTCCTCCTAGCAGATTGGCACGCCATGATAAACAACAAAATGGGCGGTGATTTGCAGAAGATTAGACGCGTGGGGGAATATTTTATAGAGGTGTGGAAGGCGTCTGGAATAGATGTCGCTAAAGTCGAGATTGTGTGGGCGAACGATTTGGCCAGCGACCCAGATTATTGGTGGCTTGTAATACAGGTGGCCCGAAACTCAACGCTGAAGAGAATCCTAAGATGCTTGCCAATAATGGGGCGGCGCGAGGGAGAGCTACAGGAGGCGGCGCAGATAATATACCCAGCAATGCAGGTAGCGGATATCTTCAAACTAGAGGCAAAGATATGCCAGCTAGGGCTAGACCAGAGGAGGGCAAACATACTCGCGCGAGAGCTGGGGCCGAAGCTGGGATATTGGAAGCCCGTAGCAGTGCATCACCACATGCTGATGGGGCTCTCAGGCCCTATCACTCCTGCTGGTCTTGAAGATGAGAGCGAGGAGCTTGATGTGGAGATTAGCTCGAAGATGAGTAAGAGCAAGCCCGAAACAAGCATCTTCGTCCATGACGACCTAGAGACTATAAGGAGCAAGCTCATGTCGGCATATTGTCCGCCAAAGCAGACCGCGGGAAACCCAGTATTGGAGTACTGCAAGTATGTCATATTCAGGATGAATAGAGAGCTTGACGTTGATAGGCCAGCGAAATACGGCGGGCCGGTACAATATAGTAGCTATAAAGAACTTGAGCGGGACTATATGGAAGGCCGATTACATCCCCTAGACCTTAAGAATGCTGTGGCGGAGGCGCTTTATAAGATACTCGAACCAATACGGGAGCACTTTAAAAAAGACCCAAGGGCACGAGAGCTGTATGAGTTTGTCAAATCCCAGGAAATAACTAGATGAAGCTTTCCAATGGCCGAGGGGTTTAAAATACATCCAACTAAAGTGATAAAGTATGCGCCTTTACCTAAGCTAATCACCACACAGTGATAACAAAACAATAATTAACCCCGAATAGATTTAATAGTTGTAGGGTAGGGGTAGTGTTTCTTTTGGAGTCAAAACATCTAGAACGAGTGGAACAGAATCATGAACCAGGTAGTTGAAATTCCTAGGAAAGTAATTAAGAGAGACGGCCGCGTGGTCGACTTTGACCAGAGCCGTATACGCGAAGCTGTAAGGAAGGCCATGCTTTCCGTGGGCGAGGTTGACGAACAGAAGCTAGCCGAGGTAGTGAATTACGTGCTTAGGGTTTTGGCGGAAAAATATGGTACGGCCAAGATGCCTCATGTGGAGGATATACAGGATATAGTCGAGCTAGCCTTAACCAAGTTTGACCTCTATGAAGTAGCTAAGGCGTACATCCTCTACCGTAAGGAGCGAGAGCGAATACGTGAAGAGAAGAAGCGTATTCTGGAGCGCGACTATGTGGATGAGGTGGATAAGAAGTTCTCGATTAATGCCATCCGCTTAATGGCTTCACGTTATTTACTCCGCGACAACACGGGAAGGCTGATTGAAGGGCCTAAGCAGCTTTTCCAAAGGGTAGCGGCGCTCATAGTAATCCCAGACATACTTTACGACTCGCGTATATTTGATAAGGATGGAAAGCAGCCCAGATGGGAGCTTGATAACTTCAACCCAGTGGAGTATGAAGGTAAGCTGGGGCTTGGAAGAACAGAAGACGGCTCTTATGAGGTTACGTGGAATAAGCATCATCTTGAACGTATGAGAAGCCTTTACGAATATCTAAACGACCAGGGGAAGATGCGCGTATCGTGGAGTCAGTTTATAGAAAAGCTAAAGAATGGAGAGTTTGAGGAATATTATAAGAATTATAGGGAATATTACGAGCTAATGGTTGATAAGAAGTTCATGCCCAACAGCCCCACGCTCTTTAACGCGGGGGCTAGATTAGGGCAGTTGAGCGCCTGTTTCGTACTGCCTGTTGAGGATGATATGGAGAGTATTATGAAGTCTGCCCGCGACGCTGCCATGATATTCAAATCAGGAGGAGGAATCGGAATAAACTATTCTCCACTCAGGCCTGAGGGAGACACCGTTTTTTCAACATTTGGAGTAGCATCAGGTCCCGTGTCTTTCATGCGCATAATAGACGTAGTAACAGACGTTGTAAAACAAGGCGGGAAAAGACGCGGCGCCAACATGGGAATACTAGAGATATGGCACCCAGATATAGAGAAGTTCGTAACCGCGAAATCTAAGGAAGGCTTTCTAGAGAACTTTAACATCTCAGTCCTCATAACACCAGATTTCTGGAGCTACTATCATGCGAATAAGCCATATCCGTTGATAAACCCGCGTGATAAGAGCGTATGGCGAACTATAGACCCGAAACACTTGTTCAGGGAAATCGCAGACATGGCTTGGAAGACGGCAGACCCAGGGGTATTATTCTTAGACAACATAAACCGCAGGAACCCGCTGAAGAAGATATACGGCGATATACGCTCCACCAACCCCTGCGGCGAACAGCCTTTATACCCATACGAGTCGTGCAACCTAGGCTCAATCAACCTATATGCATTTGCTAAAAACGATGGCGGGAAGCTCTTTATTGATTGGAGCGAGTTAGAGAAGGCTGTAAAAATCGCCCTACGCTTTCTCGATAATGTGATTGATGTGAATAATTATCCAATACGCGAGATTGGGGAGATGACAAAGAAAACACGAAGAGTTGGCCTGGGAATAATGGGGTTGGCTGATTTGCTCTATGCCCTACGAATACCCTATAACAGTGAAGAAGGCTTTGCGTTGATGAGCAAACTCATGGAGTTCATATCCTATCACGCTATTAAGTCTTCTGTAGAGCTTGCTAAGGAGCGTGGTTCTTTCCCCGACTATCATAAATCAGCGTATGCAGAGGGCAAGCTACCCATAGAGGGCTACTATCATCGTGAGTGGTGGACCATGGATTGGGATTCTCTGGCCGAGGACATACGGCGATACGGCATACGTAACTCTCACACAACAACCGTAGCGCCTACAGGAAGCATATCCATGCTGGTTGATGTTTCATCAGGGCTGGAGCCCCAGTTCGCCATAGTATTTGAGAAACGGGTTAGCGTAGGAACGTTCTACTACACCGACCTAGAGTTTGAGCGTCAGATGAAGGAATTAGGTCTCTACAAAGAGACCTTACTAAAGAAGATATCAGATAATGGCGGCTCTCTTCAGGGTATTGAAGAAATACCAGAAGAGCTAAGGAGAGTATTCCTAGTTGCGTATGATGTGCCATGGTGGGACCATATACGTGCTCAGTATGAGATACAGAAGTGGGTAGACGCGTCCGTGAGTAAGACGATAAACATGCCGAGCTGGGTTACTGTTGATGATGTTATGAAAGCATACTTATTCGCCTACAACCTAGGCCTTAAGGGCATCACAATATACCGCGACTCATCCAAAAGTGCGCAAGTGCTTGTAACACCTTCGCAGAGACTCAGCCGTTACATAGCAGTAACGCCGAATAAAACTCTGCAGATGATGGAGAAGCTTGGAGTAAAACCCTCTATCGGTACCGAAGACTTACAGCAGGAAGCCGCTCAGAAAAAACAGATATCACTAGTCACGTCTGTTGAGGGTCCGAGTGTCTCTGAAGATAGACAAGATGAAGCTTGTCCATCTTGCGATAGTACAAACTTAGTATATCAGGAAGGTTGTATTAAATGTCTTGATTGTGGATGGTCAAGCTGTGTAGTGGCTTAGAATAGGAAATACCGCTAAATCATATTTTAGGTTTTTGAATTTAATCCAGCTTCTCAAGGATTAATAATTAGCTTGCTTCTCTGGCCGACGACTAGTGGGCGGTGAAGCTGTATGTCATTTGACTTTACACCCACGCTAAACACATTGATAATACTAACTGTAATATCGCCCTTGTTCTCCTATGCTTCACGTAGGACGGGAGTCAGGCTGCTTGCCGATGCATACGCTATAATGGCGTTTGCGGCAAGCCTCATAATAGCTCTCACACAGTTCTCAGAAGTAGCTACTAACGGGCCTATAATTAGAGTAGCTGGGGAAGATCCCCTAACATCTACGGTAATTTACGTGGACCAACTCGCCATGTATGTTGCGGGAATTTTCATATTCATAGGCCTGCTGGCTGCGATTTTCTCGGTTGGATATATTGAGGAGAGGAAGCCGGAGTATTATCCGCTTCTTCTCACCATGGTTACGGGAATGGTTGGGGTGGCGTTTGCAGGCGACCTCTTTCTACTCTTCATCTTCTGGGAGATGATGTCAATCTCGTCATACTTGCTTGTGGCTTTCAGGTATAGAAACTGGGAGGCCGTAGAAGCTTCCTTCAAATATCTAATCATTAGTGCTGCTGGCGCGGCGGCTATACTGTTTGCTATGTCCTTCCTCTATGGAATGGTGGGTACGCTTAATATAGCTATACTCGCAGAGACCCTAGCTACTGGCGTTGCCGCTGGCGAGTTCTGGAGCTACGTCATCATAGCTCTGCTAGTGGCAGGGTTCGGCGTCAACGCGGCCATGTTCCCATTCCATTCATGGCTTCCAGACGCGCACCCAGCAGCCCCAAGCCCCATAAGCGCTATGCTGTCGGGAGTTGTCATAAAAACGGGAATATACGCGCTATTCAGAATCATGACCTTCGTATTCCCAGCAACGCTGTTCGACTGGAGTATAGTTCTCGCCATCTTCGCCGTACTAACCATGACCGTGGGAAACCTTATGGCATTATTGCAAGAGGACATTAAGCGCCTCCTAGCGTTTAGCTCAATAGCCCACATAGGGTATATACTGCTTGCCCTATCGATATTCAGCGTAGGCGGCCTAGCTGGGGGGCTCCTTCATATATTAAACCACGCCAGCATGAAGGCGCTTCTCTTCCTTGCCGCGGGAGCTTTTATCCACGCCACTGCCACGCGAAACATAGACGAGCTAGCTGGAATCGGTAGGACGATGCCCATCTCAGCGGTGGCGTTCACGATAGGAGCATTCTCGCTAGCTGGAATACCAGGTCTAAACACATTTTGGAGCGAAGCCCAGATAATAATAGCTGGAATAGAAGCAGGCTTTACAGTATTCGTTGTGATAATGATAATTAACATATTGATAAGCGTAGCCTACTACCTACGGCTTGTTCAGACAATCTTCTTTAAGCCACCGTCGGAGAAAGCTATGAAGGCTCACGATGGAAGCGTCAGCATGATAACGCCATTGATACTCCTTTCAATACTCGCGATAGTAATCGGAGTTTATCCAGCACCATTCTTTAAAACGGTTTTCAACATAGCCCGAATACTCATAGCCAGCCCTTAAAATTATCCCTCTCACGTTTTTAAGATACTTCCACCTTACATACAATAGACAGGTGACGCATATTGCCGCGGCAAACAAAGAAGAAGGAACAGGAAGACGGGAAAAAACAATACTCGGTACTAAAGGTACGTGAAGAAATAGTTGGAAAGCTCAAGAAATTGGGAGAACGTGTGCTCTCGTATCTGGAGCGTGGCGAGTTCCCAGAGATAGAGCTCCCCTCACGAACCACAACAAACATAGAATACAATAGCGAATTAAGACAATACGTGCTCGGCTCAAAGACGGTAACGCGCACTACACGCAATATAAAGCATCTAAGACCATTTACACAGCTTATGTGGATGGCTATGTTCGCAAAGCAGCTTGTTGAAACGAGGAAAACCAGCACACTTAGGGATGCGTTTTATAACGCTATAGGTTTCGGAATAGATTTTGAAGACCAGCAGGAAAGCGATGAAACGGTAACTGAGTTGGAGACGTTGGTAGGAACTGTGCGGGAGGACTTTAACATATATCCCGAAGAACGTTCAAGCGTATTTGGGAGGCTAGTTATAGAATATACCGTCCCAGGATATGAGGGTAGGCGCCTTGACCTAACTACAATACCTGACGGCGCTATGATTGGGCCCGCTATGACTACTGCAGAATTTGTTAGATGCGATGCTGAGCAGGTATTTGTTGTTGAGAAGGGCGCTGTCTATCAGAGATTTTTAGAAGAGAACGTAAGCGATAGACATAAGGCTATAATAATTCATACGGCTGGTCAGGCTCCCAGGGCTACGCGCAGGTTCGTCAGAAGACTTAACCAGGAGCTCAACCTTCCCGTCTATATCTTCACCGACGGAGACCCATGGGGTATGCATATTGCGAGTGTGTTGATTTACGGCTCGGCGTTGGCGGCTCACGTGAGGGAGCTCAACGTGCCAGACGCTATATGGGCAGGCCTATGGGCAAGCGACATCAGCAAATACAAACTACCAGCTATGCGGTTTAATGACGAAGACGCGAGGAGAATAGTCGAGTTGGAGCGCGACCCGCGATACGTCTCCGACCCGTGGAAGAGGGAGATAGCTGTCTTCAAGAAGATCCAAAGGAAGGCGGAGCTTGAGGCCTTGAGCCGCTATGGACTGGAATACATAGTCACAGATTACCTGCCAGAAAAGCTGGCCGAGGTGACAAAAAGATAACTGTAAGCATCAGGAAGATACATATACAGAGAGGGCGGGCTCTTAATTGCTGAAACTCATAGAAGGCGCTCCCGCAATAACCCTTGACAAGCCCAAAAGGACACTAGTAGTCTCTGATCTTCACCTAGGCTTTGAGGAGGAACTGCTGGCTCAGGGGATTAAGGTTCCGCCACAGAGCTGGAGGATAATACAAAACATAGCGCAACTCGTTAAAAGAGTAGATGCAAGCCGTCTAATAATCTTAGGTGATGTGAAACATCAGTTTACAGGACCTTCTAGGCTTGAATGGAGGATGCTTCCTCGTCTTTTTGATGAGCTATGCGCGGTAGTTAAAGAGATTATGATTCTTCCTGGAAATCATGATGGTGGGATAAGGAAAATATTGAGTGATAAAGTCATCTTTTTACCCACACGGGGCTATTTCGTTAAGGAGGAAAAAATCGGGCTAGTTCATGGGCATGTATGGCCCTCTAAACAGCTTCTTGACGCTGAGATAATAATCGCGGGACATTTGCACCCGTTTATAGCCTTTCACGGAGAGGCTGGGACTGTTAAAAGACGCGTCTGGCTTAGAATGAGAGGCAGCAAAGCCGCGCTAGCTGAGAAGGTACTCAAGAAACCAGTAAAAAGATACCGTGGAGAGATTACGTTGCTCATAATGCCCAGCTTTAATGACCTACTCTCAGGAACTACGGTAACGAACATTGAGGAGATAAGCAGAGGCCATGGACCTCTCCTCAGGTCTGGTATCTTCGACTTAGCCAGGGCTGAGGTTATAACTATAGATGGGGCTAGTCTTGGTTGTTTAGCATCACTTGAGCTGGAGGCATAAGACTTGAGCGACCCCGCGGAGACGCTTCAACAACTCGCACGGGAATATCCATCTCTCTTTGACGAAGCATATCAGGCTGTTAGAGAGGGAAAGGTAAAGAAATACTGCTTCTATCCAAGCGGTAAGGTGGAGTGGATAGTAGTAGGGAGAAACCGCGACTACCTCATACTCCCAGAAGCCAACTACTGTAGTTGTGAAGATTTCTTCTTCCGCGTACTAAGCCAAGAAAAACCCATGTGCTACCACATACTGGCCGTCAGAATAGCAACGCTAACAGGCAGATACGAGGAAATACAAGAAGCAGACCACTGGCGTAGAAGACTGATAAAAGAATGGATACCCAGAGAGGAATAAACTCTAAAATAGGAAACAACACATAGTGTTTTGGGGCCGGGGTCGGGTAGTCCGGCTAGCTCGCCGGCCTCGAGATCCGCTCTATTAAGCTGGTCAGGATAGCCGGTGGCCTTCTCGGGCCGCGTGGGTTCAAATCCCACCCCCGGCGTTTTTCTTATGTGTTCGTCTTTTAAGGAATAGGTATAATGGTAGAGCAATCGTTGCCAGCGGTGCGCTGCCAACTACTAGTATTAAGAGTCCTCTCAGGATGGTGTAGAGTAGTGTCACGCCGGTTATGAAGGGCTCTGTTGGGTCTATGTCGTGTAGCGTGGGTTTTGCGGGTTGTAGTATGCTGACAGTTATCTGTGATGTATCTGAAGTTTTTGTCTCCATATTACGTGTCTCCCCCAAAGCTGTTATCTTGGAGATAAGCTCATCAAAAATATCCGCAGGGACGTTAGCCACGATTTCGCCTGACCATCTCTCATTAGCAACTCTAAGTGAAGACCTTACCACATACCCTCCAGAATCGCGGGCTAGCTTTTCAATAACCGCGAGTGTGTTTGCCACATCTTGGCTCTCTAGGATTATGAACGCGGAGCGCGGCTTTGTTGGTAGCTGAGCCTGTAGTAGCTCAACCCTAATAGTAGAGAAACTGACTGTATTCTCGAGATAGTTTATCCTGCCAGTTAGACGTTCTATCTCTCCCCTCACCCTCTCCAGCTCCCTCTCCATACTCAGCAAATCATCAACGCTGGCTGCAAGCCTCATGGTTTCCAGTAATCTCTCTTCTTGACGCAGTAGATTATCACGGCGGGCACGTAGGTCTATATATTCCTCGGTAACATCATCGCTCTGAGTATTCTTTTCCACCACTCGTCCAAGGGTCTCTATGTCAGCTATGGCCTGGTAGAAACTGTTACGTGGAACCCGTATTGTGATCGAGGCTACTTGTTTTCCATTAATTATAGTTGATGAGGTACCTGCAACGTATCCACCCAATTCTTTAGCCACATTAGCAATCTCATCCATTACATCCCCAACGTTATTTACCTCTAGCTTAATATTGGCCGTGAACGCTATCATCCTACCCAAATCACCAACTTGATTATCTCTTCTCACAGCATACTCAAGTTGCTCCATTATGGTAGTGGCTGTTTGAATACGCGTAACTGTTGTAACACCCGATACGGGTTGTCCACTCATCACAAAATCATCTATAGATGCTGGGCGGCTGGCTTGTGGTTTTTGCTAGGTTAAACTCCCTGCTACCATGCCAACAATTATCAAAATCGTTATAACTACTAGCAGCTTTACATGCTTATTCTTAGCCAACCTGCGCATGTACTCTGATTGGTTTATGGAGTTGTATAGTTCTAGCGTTTAGAACGAAATGTTCTAGCTGTGTGAGTTGATGCTAAATCCATAAAATACCGCATATAACTATAGTCCCTCTAGAATGTCTCCCAACAGACTAATAAACGAAAAAAGCCCATACCTACTGAAGCACGCCCATAACCCCGTTGATTGGTATCCCTGGGGAAGTGAGGCTTTTGAAAGAGCGCGTAGAGAGAATAAGCCTATCCTTCTTAGTATAGGATATTCTACCTGCCACTGGTGTAGTGTAATGGAAAAGGAATCGTTTGAAAATGAGGAGATAGCCGAGCTAATAAACAGGAACTTTATTCCGATAAAGGTGGATAGAGAAGAAAGGCCAGATATTGACGAGATTTACATGAGAGCGGTTCAGCTTATGACGGGAAGCGGTGGATGGCCTTTAACTGTTTTTCTTACGCCAGACCTCAAACCCTTTTTTGGAGGTACTTATTTTCCACCAAAGAGGCGGGGCGGTCTCCCAGGTTTTGATGAGATACTTAAAGCAGTAGCTGAAGCATGGAAGACGAAGCATGAAGAGATAATAAAATCAGCCAGCGACGTGACCATGTTTATCCGACAGTTGTATGACCACAAACAAACTACGCGGCAGCTCTCTCCTGAACCCGTGAATCAAGCTTATGATGCCCTAGTTTCTCTTTATGACAGTAATTATGGCGGGTTTGGGGGAGCTCCCAAGTTCCCCATGCCCACCTACCTATTCTTCCTCCATAGATTCTACTGGAGAAATAAGGATAAAGTTGCCCTGCGTATGGCGCAGCATACTCTAACCCGCATGGCTCGCGGGGGAATACACGATCAACTCGCAGGAGGTTTTCATAGATACTCAACCGATAGATATTGGATAGTTCCACATTTTGAGAAGATGCTTTATGATAATGCTCTTCTTGCTAGAGTTTATCTTGAATCATATCAGCTCACTGGAGATAACTACATGCGTAGTGTGGCAGTAAAGACTTTAGAATGGATGTTGGGCGATATGAAGAGCAACGAGGGAGCTTTTTATTCTGCCGTTGATGCGGATAGCCCAGAAGGCGAAGGAATATACTATACGTGGAAACGTGAGGAGGTTCTAGAAATACTTGGGAAGGAAGTGGGTGAGATTATCTGTAAATATTATGGAATAACATATGAAGGGAACTTTGAAGAGAAACGGAATATACTAACCATTAGTAGAGAAATAGGCTCTTTAGCTACTGAGTATAAAATGGATGTTAGTGAGATGATAGATGTAATCGAAGAAGCGTCTAGGAGGTTATTGGATGAGCGCAATAAGCGTCCGAAGCCCGCGGTGGATGATAAGATTCTTACATCGTGGAATGG
Source organism: Candidatus Pelearchaeum maunauluense (assembly GCA_030059675.1). Lineage (GTDB taxonomy): Archaea > Thermoproteota > Nitrososphaeria_A > Caldarchaeales > Caldarchaeaceae > Pelearchaeum > Pelearchaeum maunauluense. Next base: position 88,161 of record JANVYQ010000003.1, read on the forward strand.
TTTAGCTATTTCAAGCTTTGTATACGGCTATAGAGTAATAGGGGCGGTAGAGTATTTAGAATCCGCCAAAAAGGCAGCAGATTTCATCTTGTCAAAACTTTACGAATCAGATGGTCTGCTCCATAGATATAGAGGTGGTGAAGCATTAATAAACGCCAAGCTTGACGACTATGCATATCTAGTTGCTGCCCTTCTCGACATATATGAGTCATGTTTTGAAGAGCGGTGGATAGATTGGGCTATACAATTAAATCAAGAAATGATAGAACGATTATGGGATAAAGAAAATGGGGGATTTTACTTTAATCAAGAAGAGGTAGCTGGAATATCACGTATTAAAGATGGTTATGATGACGTAGTTCCATCAGGCAACTCCATAGCGGTATACAATCTATTAAGACTCGCGGAGCTAACTGGAGAAACCTCTTTAGAGGAAATGGCTGAGAAGACCATTAAGGCTTTCTGGGATAGTATAGAACAGGAACCAATAAACTACACTTATATGCTAACGGCTCTCGACTATCTATTTAATGAACGACGCGAAATCGTTCTAGTTGGCCCGATGAATGAGCTCACGCCCTTTATCAGGGAGGCGCATAAACGCTATTTGCCCAACAGCGTTATAGCTGCTTATGATGATAAGGAAAGCGCTGATTTAACGCGGAAGCTTGCTCTCCTCCAAGGAAAGACATCTAGGGGAAAGCTGGCCGCTTACGTGTGTAAAAACTTCACATGCCATAACCCTGTAGATACTGTGGATGAATTTCTAAAACTACTGGATGAATAACACAAATAGTAGCTTGCTTGGCGGCCTATCTGGTAAATTTGAAAAAAGCCCGCGAAGGCTTCATAGTGCTGCCAATATGCTGGCTCTCTTGGATGTGGAATCATGGTACTCGCGTTGCTGTCCCAGTATTGGCACCGTATCTCACCGAGAAATATTCACTTACAGTGTTTGAGGCCGCGGTTCTATCTGGAATAACCTACCTAAGTTTTTACGGCTTCATGATAGTATCTGGACAGGCGGTAGTGCGTATAGGTTATAAGCGGTCTGTCGCATTAAGTACTCTTGGAGCTGCTTTTCTCTTCGCATTCGCTGGCTATGCTCCTACTACACTAATGCTCTTCCTTCTACTCTTCTTAACAGGGTTCAGCCTCTCACTATACCTGCCAGCAGCTATTCCGTGGTTGTCAGGATTATTCAATAGTAGTAAACGTGGTCTTGTGGTGGGTGTTCATGAATCCGCCGCTCCCACAGGCCAGACCCTAGGGCCTGTCTTTGTGGCTGTGGCAGCTGCTATGCTAGCTTTAGAGCAGGTATTCGTAGCTTGGGCTGTAATAGCAGCCCTGGCAGGCGTCTTAATCATACTCCTGGCAAAACCAACACCCTCTATGACCGTCCAGGCAGCGCGCGATGCGCAGCTTATGAGCATAAAGCGGTTAGGCATTATAATAATAGTAACCCTGGGCGTGCTTATCGGAAACCTGGGCGTTCTCCCAATTATCCCACTCTACCTAGTTAATGTCTTCGGGCTTGAGAGAGGTTTTGTCGCCACTCTAGTTGGTTTAAGTCGTCTACTTGGGCTCATAGGCCAGCCAGTAGGAGGATACCTATCAGATAGATTCGGCAGACTAACTCTCATAACAATACTCACGATACTAACTTTCCTCTCAACGGCATACATAGCATATGCACCATTTAACATTCTATACATAATCTTCCTAGTGATACAAGCCACGGCCACAGCAATGTACTTCCCCGTAGTATACGCACTAATATCCGAGGAAGCAAGAGCCTATGCAAGCATACAGATAGGACGTTTGCTCTTTGTCAGTGGTCTTTTGGGACCGACCCTAACAGCTTTCGTAATGGGCTACATGGCTGAAACATTCAGCTATACAATCGCATTCACATACCCGCTAATATTCACCCTACTAAGCGTTGCAGCGGTACCATGGCTGAGGAAATCTCCAAATAAATAAGCCAAAAAATGTTTATTCGGTCAATAGATTTATCCTAGCAGATATAACAATACAATAAGGGACGCAGGTGAAATCTCTTTGCTGAGCTTTGCCTCACTCAAAGTATGGGAAAAACCAGAGATAAAACGCAACCTCTGGTGGTATTATGAAGTAGCTAACAATCGAAAACCCGCAAAATACCTCATATGCAGGCGCATACCAGTTGAGATAAGTCCAGCAAAAGCCGACGAAAACACATTATGGGATGTGCATGAAAAACTATCAAAGGAATTCCAAGATTTATTCAATAATATAGTCGAGGGAAAGCTATCCCTTAAAGAGCTCCCTACAGCAAAACCAAATTTTCTCGACATAAAAGTAGAACTCACCAAAAGAATGTTGAAGCACTGCAATTTCTGTCGGTGGAACTGCAGAGTTGATAGAACGCTAGGTACAAAACATGGTACCTGCCAGTTGGAGAGTGAAAGCAGGGTATCAAGCTACTTCCACCACAGGGGCGAGGAACTACCAATAAGGGGAACAGGTGGAAGTGGAACTATTTTCTTTACGTCATGTAATATGCGCTGCGCGTTCTGCCAGAATGGTGATATTTCGCATGATAAGTATAATGGGGTAATATTCACTCCGTATATGGTCGCGCTTGCTATGTGGCAGCTTAGATTGGAAGGCTGTCATAACATAAACCTAGTAGGTGGTGAGCCCACGATACACCTGCATACGATAGTTGAGGCTATAAGCTTGCTAAAGTTCTTTAATGATAGAAAAACCCTCCCGCAGATAATTGTAGCTAAGGCGGACGGCTTTCTACCGTATAGGATGAATAAAGGCAACGCCCTATATGATGGTGAGTTTAACACACCAATATTATGGAACTCCAACATGTTCATGAGCCGTGAAACGCTCACCATACTTCGTGAGATAGTTGATATCTGGCTACCGGATTTCAAATTTGGAAATAATAAATGCGCAGTACGACTTTCTAGGACTCCGTGGTACTTTGAGACCGTATCTAATAATCATAAAACAATTTACGAGTGGGGGGAGAATATAGTGATAAGGCATCTAGTGATGCCTAACCATGTAGAGTGCTGCACTAAGCCCGTTCTTAGATGGATAGCAGAGAACATGCCAGGGGTTCTCGTCAATGTGATGGACCAGTATCACCCTGACTGTGCATGCAACCCAAACGACCCAAATTATGACCCGCGGTATAGTGATATGGCCAGATACCCAACGCGGGATGAGGTGTTGGAGGCGTATAGGTATGCTCGGGAGTTGGGAATTCCGTTTGAAGAGATAACTTTTGAGAGGTCGGTGTATGGATATAATGTTTAGGGATGTAGTCGGAATCTGTCGCGTGGGAATAATATGGTCTCGCGTATGTTTGTTCTTCTGGTTATGACCATCATCAGCCGCTCAAACCCAAGCCCCCAGCCGGCATGTATTGGCATGCCATAGTCATAAACCTCCAGATGGTACTTAAATGACTCTGGATTAAGTCCCTGCTCTTCCAGCCGCCTCATGAGCAGCTCCTTCTCCCAAATCCTAGTACCACCAGAAGCCAGCTCAAGCCACTGATACATCAGGTCAAAAGACTCGCTTATCTCAGGCTTATCGCTCCGCGGCTGTATGTAAAATGGCTTTATCCGCGTGGGAAAGTCGGTTATAAAGTAATAGCTAGTGTGCTTCTTTGCAAGCGCTCTTAGGTGAGGTGTTCCAAAATCCTCGCCCCACTCTAGAGGCTGGCCCAAACCGTTGAGCTCGTCAAGGAGCTGCTCATAGGTATATCGTGGAAACGGTAGGGATGGAATCTTAAGACGCACATCGAGGGATTTAAGCTCCTCAGAATTATTCCGCTCTATCCACCTATATACATAAACTATGAGCTCTTCAAGAAAACGCATAACATCATCCATATCAGCAAATGCAATCTCTATATCGACTGAAGTAAATTCGCTTATATGTCTGCGCGTATGTGATTCTTCTGCCCTGAAGAATGGCCCCATCTCAAATACGCGCTCAAAGACCGTGGTGAGCTCTTCTTTATAGAGCTGGGGGCTTTGCGCCAGGTATGCTGTTCTATCAAAATACCTGACCTCGAAGAGGGCTGCTCCTCCTTCTGTGGCAGTCCCTATTATCCGCGATGTTCTAACCTCGGTGAATCCATGCTCATGGAAGAAGTCGCGTATAGCCTTGTTTACGCTACTGGCAAGAGTGAATACCGCCCTATTCTCGGGTTTTCGTAGGTCTAAAATCCTATGCCGCAGTCGCGTCTCCATACCTGCGGAGACTTTTCCCGTTACGTCGTAGGGTATTTGCTTGGCCGCCCTGCTCAGTATAGCGAGTCTGCTCGCTTTAACCTCTACACCCAACCTAGCCTTTGGCTCCGCTGAGACTCTACCATTAACATAAAGCACAGACTCCAGCCCTATCTCTTCAAGCACCCGCTTCGTATTTTCGTCAACCTCAGATTTGCGGATGGCTACTTGGCATATACCCGAAGAGTCCCGCAAAAGTATGAAGACGAGCTTTCCTAGGTCTCTTATCTCATGAACCCAGCCCAAAAGATGGACTTCCTTACCATCGTTCTCTGGCCTTACATTCCGCGCCATAGTGCGCTGTGAGATTATCTTCTTTAGGTCTGGTCTACCCAAGCCCAACGGGTTAAGTTGAATAGAAGTCAGCTAATGAGTCTTACTCCTCCTATAGCCTCTTGACCGCCGTTCAAAATCTATCCTCAGATTTATGCCCTTAACCTGCTTAGCCACAACGGCAGCGGCCTCGGGACTTATCTTGAGATTCCGCTCCTCATCAAGTATTATGCGCGTCTCCTCCGTTTGGTCAGGTAGCCATATCTTATTTACCGCCATAATCCTAGCAGGTGCTACCAAAAGTTGGAGAAACTTATTACTATCTTTAGAATCCTCAAGAAGCTTAACCTGGAGCTTGGTTAAATCACTTATCCTTTTCCTTAGGTTGGATTGTTGAGGATATGGAATTTTTGAAAGGTCGCCTTCTTTAAAAATAATGAAGAGCAGTGTGTTGTATTCTACGCTTTTTTTGTATGTTATTCCAGCCAGCTGTGGTATCTGCTTCTCCATGTCCATTAACAACCGCATTACCTTTAGGTCTGCCTCTGTTATCTCGCCGCGGCGTATTTTATCTTCACACTTCGGGCAGAATATACCTGACCTTAGGTCGAATGAGCAGACTGGGAACTCCACGCCGTGCACCCTTCAAGGCTCCCCAGGCCCCCGTCAGCTAAGGTCAGCGCGAAACAGTAATCTCTATTGTACTAACGTTCAGCGTCTGCCCTGTCTGGCTCTGAACCTGCTCTGTACCTATCTTTATGTCCTTCACCTTAAGGTCTTTGAAGAACCTGTTTTGCAGTATCTGGACGACATCTACGGCCCTGCTTATTGCCCTGCCTCTGGCCTTGATTACAACCTCGTTTGAGCCTGACTGGATTGTCGCCAGACAGGCTAGAACATAGTTCATTATCGGTTTCTTGCCCACCAACACTGTTGTAGCTAATTGCCGACTCTCCATACACCATCACCGTCTTACCAATAGGGGCGCAACCCACTTATTAAACTCCTGAATAAATAGGTTACGTACAGCCGGGGGAGTAACACCTTTAACCGAGAACTTCACGCAGTAGGCAAGAGGTGCTTGGAAATTGCCGAGAAGGGATGCCGCCCTCCTCCAAATAGCGCAGAGAAGAAGGTTGTTGGTCAAGATTTGCAGAGAATGCGGCGCTAGAAACGCTCCTACGGCCGAGAAATGCAGAAAATGCAAGAGCTACAACCTTAGATGGAAGAGGCGCGAGATTAAGCGCTGACGGCCAAAAACCGCAGGACATTATTTATTAGACTAGCAAGAATGAAGAGAAGATGGGGCCGTGGTCTAGTGGCTATGACGCCGCCCTTACACGGCGGAGAGCGGCAAACATGCCCGCAAGCCGTGGGTTCGAATCCCACCGGCCCCACCTTCTAGTCTTTTTTGTATGCTCTGATGACCAGCGGAAGAGCTGTCATGAGATATGCGAGCTGTATTGCTAGTCTCCCTATCTCGGCTTTTACCGTATAGCCGAATAATACCGCAAATATCGAGCCTATGACGTTTTTGTCGTGTAGTAGGCTGTCTGTTGGTATAGGTAGCGCGTATGCCGTTTGTGCGAACCAGCCGAGTGAGATTCCGCTATCCTCGGCAAATTCTATAAGCTCATGCGTCCCGTAGCCAGCTAGACCACCGGCCAAAAGTACCAATAATATGCTGGTTATGTAAAAGAACCGTCTTATGTTTAGACGCATTCCTATGAAGAATAGAGCATATGCTAACGCGACTGCTACAGCTGCTCCTAAGAAAGAACCTATTGATGATGATAGTGGGTTTCGGACTAGGAATGGAATTATGAAGAGCACTGTTTCAAGACCTTCGCGGAATACTATTACGAATGAAAATGCTGTAAGTCCTATCACTGTTCCGCGCGTAGTAATCTGTTCCACCCTGCTCTCGATTTCTGTTTTTATTGATTTAGCCTTGGTGGCCATCCAGAGTATCATGGTTGAGAGCACGACAACTGCCAGCCATGCGGCTACTCCTTCAAACAGTGCCTTTGTAGCACCACTAAGAGCGCCATATAGCATCCAGCTTAGCGAGCCCAACAATATGCTTGCGAATAGAGCAGTATAGACGCCGTACTTAACGTATTTCGTGAGTATTTTCCTGCCTGTTTTTGAGAGATACGCGAGAATTATTGAGACGATGAGCGCAGCTTCAAAACCTTCACGCAGTGTTATGAGCGCTTCTGCGAATACCATTCTCATCTACACCTTGTGAGCCAGTTTTTGCCGACCACGTCTATAACGGTGTTATAGTTCTATTTAACCTTCACTTTGTGAAATAATTATTTCACAAAGTTACTCACAAGGTATTTAATTACCGTGAAATATAGGTAATCTTCACACCGTTAAATAGTTAATCGCGGTGTGAAAATTGATGATGAACCTGAGGGCGGAGAAGATAATTCCAGGAGTTAGGGCTGTGCTTGCCCGTCTTTTGGTTGAGAAGTATGGCTTGAAGAAGGTTGAGGTTGCTAGAGCTCTTGGCTTGAGTCCGCAGGCTGTTACTCAGTATCTTACGGGTGCGCGTGCTGGGGATGCGGCGGAGATGCTAAAGCACCAACAAGTATTGACGTTGATAGAGGATTTGGCAGCCAAGATAGCGGCAAGAGGAGGCCAGCTTATGCAGGCCGAGATAATAGACCTGGCTTTCGAGATAGCTTCGATAATCCAGTCAAAGCCTGAGGAAGAAAAGGCAGAAGCTATTCCAACTGATGTTAGAGAGAAGTTGCTGAAGACCCTACGAGCAAGGCTTCAGGCCGAGCAGGAGGCTGCCGAGCTGTTTATGGGTGTTGCGGCGAAGATGCGTAATGATTTGAGCAGACTTCTATTTAGGCAGATAGCCAGCGACAGCATAAGACACGCAGACATAGTAATGGCCACAATATCAGCGATAGAGCGGGGTGAAAACACCCCAGTAGATTTCCCAGAAGAGAAAGAGCTTAAGAAATTGCTAGAGAATGAAGAAACGGCTCATGTCCATAGTCTTGAAGATGTTAGGCACCTAATACAGAACGATGTCATAGGGCTGCTCATAGATTCTATTGAGGCTGACGAGGAGAAGCACGCGAAGATACTGGCTAAACTGATTAGCATTAAACAGCAGAAAAAGCAGTAAATATCTACTCTTCTGGGGTTTTTAGGCCGAGCTTCTGCCGTAGCCTAACTATCCTCTCCCTATGCTCGCGTACGAGGGGCCCGATATCTTTGGGTGCCTCATAGCCATGCTTCTCGCGCATAGAAATCTTGAACAAAGCCCATCTGCGGGCCAGCTCGTCAAGCTCCTCTGAAGTTATCTCAGCCCGTAGAATCTCTTTAGCTATGCTATCAAACTCGTCCCTACCATCTTGCATACCCTGTACCTCTATGTCCAGACTCAGATTTAAATACGCGGTAAAAACAGATTCGCAAGGTGCCTAAACATGGCATCATATGACGCGCTTATAATCTACCTAGTTCTAGTAGTGATACTCCCTCTACTATTCTGGGGTATGAACAAGCTTCTGGGCCCCCGTAGGCCCCAGAGAAAGAAGAGTATAGCCTTTGAGTGTGGGCAGGAGCCTATGCGATGGAGGCCATCTCCCTTCCCATTTGAATATTTCCCATACGCCATAATCTATGTGGCTTACGCGGTTTTGGCTGTTGTTGCGTTTCTCACATCGGTAACGCTGATAGATAGACCAGACGCGGCTCTTCGCGTGATATTGATACTCGCTATAATAAGCGCCTCGTCAATCTATTTGGCGCTAAACCTTAGAGACCTAGGGCAGAGGTTGTAGTGATATGCCACTAACAGCTCAAATCCTTCCTCCACCAATCGAGCAGCTCATAAACTTCATCGCAAGTGACGCGTTTGTTAAAGCAGTTATATTTCCAGGCGTCATATTTGTATCAGTCTTTGGGCTTTTTACTGTCTGGTATGAGAGAAAGTTGCTGGCGCGTGTGATGTTGCGTATAGGTCCTCTGCATGTCGGTAAGTATGCTGGTCTTCTGCAAGTTGTAGCGGATACTGTAAAGTTCCTAGCCAAAGAGTATATTGTCCCAGAAACTGCTAGACGCCGTTTATTCGTACTAATGCCGATGCTCGGCGTGGTTATTAATGCGCTTCTATTTGCATTCCTCCCCTTCGGCCCTATGTGGCTCATATTCCCATCAGACATAAGCATACTCCTCTTCTTCGTCTTAGTGGCTATCTCTCCTCTACCGCTCATACTGGCTGGCTGGGCGTCTGGAAACAAATACAGCCTGATAGGCATCGTTAGATTCGCCTTCCAGATATTCGCATACGAGATACCGTTGTTCCTAGCTCTTACTGGTGTTATCGTGATGGCTCGTTCATTTGATATAGTTAAGATAGTTGAAGCCCAAGCATCCATGCCGTTCATCGTACCGCAGATAATTGGGTTCTTGGCTTTCTTCATAACCTTGGTGAGCGAAGTAGAGCGGATCCCCTTTGATATGCCAACAGCCGAGCAGGAGCTTGTAGAGGGATGGATGGTGGAATTCTCCTCCTATGGATTCTTAATGCTTCAGTTAGCAAATTACCTAAAGCTAGACGCGCTAGTAGTACTAACGGCCCTCCTATACCTAGGTGGGTGGTACGGGCCAGCCATACCTGGAATACCAGACTTCATACTAGCTCCCCTCTGGGTTCTCCTAAAATCCCTAGTCATACTAGCAGCCATACTCCTCCTAAGAGGAACTTATCCACGGATAACGATTAAGAAAATATTAGACCTGGGTTGGCGGGTTCTCATACCGATGACGTTGCTAAACCTGCTCATAGTAAGTGTTATTATGACTATTCCCCAGCTCCTCTAACGGCCTGCTATTCTCTCCGCCGCTATCTTCAGAATAACTCTAGTCTCTCTACCCTTCCATGGATATTTTTCCTTCCCTAGATACTTCTTGGCAAGCGAGTCTATATGCTCGTCAGCGCCATCTGTGGTCTGCTCAATCACACGGCCACGTATCATATACGCTTTATACGGATTATTCCAGTCCACTATCGCTATAGCAACACGCGGGTCTCTGCTAACGTTACGTTGCTTCACTCTCCCCACCGCGGTATTCACGCGTATTGTGTCGTCTTCTCTATCAATCCATACAGGCGTAACCTGAGGCGAGCCGTCAGGCATTATTGTTGCCAGAAAAGCAAAATTCTTACTGTCTATCATCTTCTTTAGTTCTTCGGGCAGTTCCAATACCATGCAATATAATTAATGAGGGGTGAAAATATGGTTTTCGTATACTACCCCTTCCGCATTCGCTTCAGCTTGAATTCTAGGCCAGTGGCTATAAGGTTGGCGCGAGTTATAGCATATACCACCTGGTTTGATATGCGGGCATGTAACATGCTATCCACGTTACCGCCATTCTCACGCCATTTGCTATATATTGATACAATGTTATTGTTCAAGTCATCATAGCCAGCCATAATTTTCAAAAATTCCTGATTATTCTTGAGTTGTTCATTTGTCTGATACGCCTTTTCTATGTATGAATAGTCTTCCTCGTCAAGAAACTTTCTTAAGTAGTAGATTAGCTCCTTAATCTTTGTACGGCATTCAAGCATGGTAGCACGTTGTGACGCTGTTATTTCATGCGAAGCGCTCATTCTATCCGCCACCTCGTAGTATTAGATGTAGTCTTTCAAACCAGCCAAGCTCGGCAGGCGGCTGTGTTCTCGGAGGACTGGCCAGCTTCCTCGGGTCATAATAGAGAGAGATACGGTCTGTTGCTGACAGCTCATATTCGGGAGACATTTCCAAGGCGTAGAATGGGCATGCATCAACACAGAATCCACAGAATACGCATCTACCATAATCTACAGATGGGAAGTATGACTTCTTATTCTGGGGCATACCCTCATCTATCTTTACGACTCCCAGTCTTATCTTTAAGTCGTCACGGGTTATCTCGTGATACTCGTCTTCTTTATCGGCTCCCTCAACAGTGACGGGCTTAACGCTCCAACCATTCTCAGAGCACCAGCGTAGGAACTCGGAGAAATGCTTCTCTATCACCGCCTCGGAGCGATAGTCATATATGGGGTCTAGGTTTAGCTTCCACACATAGCTGCTATCCTTCTGCTGTACGCTGCGAATGTCAGACCATGCGACTGGGATAACTGGGTGAGATACTGATAGGTTATGCTCACTATGCTGCTTAGGCGATAAGCTATCCACCAAAGCCTCCATAAGCTCCACAACAGTCTTCTCCCCCCTCTTTAGAGCATCGTAGAAAGCCTTATCAAAATGCAGTAAGACATTAAACCCATACACCATAGTTATTGCCTCTGAAATATTCTGGCACGCTATATCACAAAGACTACAACCCGTGCATTTATTCATGTGTAGGACGTGTCTCCCCTTAAAGCCAGGGTAGGCTATGCCCGCCTTTGGGTCGTATCTAAAGTTCTCTCCTGTAACGTTTTCTATCCTCTCATAAGGATACTTGACAGTCACGGGTGTCATGAATATGTGTTTTACCGCAACTACAAACGGCTTAATTACACGCGAGACTTGGCTGAGCGACACGTCCTAAACACCTACTACGCAGCTGCCAGACTTGGGTTTTCCCTCCCTAAATAGATAGCCTAGCTAGTCGGGGCTTTTGCTCTCCGAGCCCATCTTGGCGTGGGCTATTATGCTTATCTGGCCAGCAACCTGGCGGCACAGAGCTCTAAACGCATCGGCTGACGACGAGTCTGGCTTAGCTATAACAATGGGCGTTCCTAGGTCATGGTGCTCCCGTATTTCTGGATTGAGAGGAAGCTCGCCTAAGAAGGGGACATTCATGCTCTTAGCCACTGCTTTAGCGCCACCGCTTCCAAAGATGCCAGTACGCTTATGGCAGTGCGGGCACTCAAAGTAGCTCATGTTCTCAACAACTCCTATTATTGGAATGCCAAGCTTGGAGAACATCCGCAAAGCCTTCGAAGCTATAGCTACAGCCGCTTCCTGTGGTGTTGTTACTATTACGACGCCTGTCAGAGGTATAGTTTGGGCCAGCGTTAGAGGCGCGTCACCTGTACCGGGCGGTAGGTCTACGATTAGGTAGTCAAGCTCCCCCCACTCGGCGTCGGTCAGCAGTTGTTTGACCGCCCCGGCCACCAACGGGCCACGCCATATAACTGGAGAATCATCCTGAACAAAAAGGCCGAGAGACATCACCTTAACGTTAAGAAATGTAGTGGCTGGTATAACCTTCCCAGTAGGCGACCTGTCAGGGAGGTTGGTAATCTTGATTATCTTTGGTATCGTTGGTCCGTATATATCGGCGTCTAGTAAGCCTACTTTTGCTCCTGTCCCGGCCAGCGCGAGAGCTAGGTTCACGGCTACAGTAGATTTTCCTACACCACCCTTGCCGCTTGCTATTGCTACGACGTTCTTGATGTTGGTGAATAGGTCTTCTGGGGATATGGGCCGGGCAGACCATACGCGCGCTGTAACCTTCATATCAACGTCGCTCACACCTGGTATGCTGGCAACTGCTTGTCGTGCTTCGCGTTCAATCTGAGCGTTGAATGGACATGCTGGGGTTGTGAGTTCTAGAGTAAAGCTGACCCTTCCGCCTTCAACTTTCACATCCTTAATCATGCCGAGAGACACGATATCCCGCCCAAGCTCAGGGTCTACGACCCTCTTCAGCGATTGTATAACGTCCTTTTCACTGGGCAAATTTTATCCCACTAACGATTTCTATGCGGGGTTAGTATTTTAGCGTTATCGGCCTAAAAGATGATGGATAGCTTAGGCTCTTAAGCCCAGTTCTGTTGACTTTTGATATGTTCCGAATACTTGTCTCAGTGTATCGGAAATCTCTCCCAGCGTAGCTCGTGCCTTGACGCACTCTAGTATAGGCGGTACTAGATTATCCTCGCTTTCTGCACTCTCCTTAAGCCGCGTTAAAGATTTCTTAACTTCGCTCAAGTCGCGTGAATTCCTAAATTGCTTTAAGCGTTCTACCTGTATCTTCTCAAGCTCAGGGTCTACCTTCATCAAGTCAATACGTGGAATCTCTTCACTCTTGAACATATTAACACCTATGATTATCCTCTCACCTTCCTCAACCTCGCGTTGGAACAAGTATGCGGAATCGCTGATTTCGTTAATCATTCTCGTTATAGCCTGCTCCAGTGGAAGCTTTCGCAGCTCCTCCAGAAGCTTCCAAGCCCTATTCTCAACCTCATCTGTTAATGCCTCCACGTAGTATGAGCCAGCGAGGGGGTCTACTGTTGCTGGTATATTAGTTTCATACGCTATTATCTGCTGTATTCTCAGCGCCAGCTTGGCTGATAGCTCTGTAGGTATAGCTAGTGCCTCGTCGTACGCGTTTGTATGGAGAGATTGTGTTCCTCCAAGTATTGCGGAGAGAGCTTGCAGCGTTACGCGTGTAATGTTATTCATAGGCTCTATCGCTGTGAGAGAAGCTCCAGATGTCTGCGTGTGGAATTTAAGCATCATGGACTCGCGTTTTTTAGCACCATACCATTCGCGCATTATCGTTGCCCAGATTCTGCGCGCTGCTCTAAACTTGGCTATCTCCTCAAAAAAGTCCATACCTGCTACGAAGAAGAAAGAGAGCGTAGGGGCAAACGCGTCAATATCCAACCCACGCTCAAGAGCGCGCTCAACATATACACATGCATTATAGAATGTGAATGCGAGTTCCTGAACCGCTGTTGCACCTGCTTCGCGTATGTGGTAGCCGCTTATACTTATGGGGTGAAACTTCGGGACATTTCTAGAAGTGTATTCTATTATATCCACAGCTAGGCGTAGTGAGGGTTCTGGTGGGTAGATGAAGGTATTACGTGCTATAAACTCCTTTAATATATCATTCTGGACGGTTCCTCTCAACTGTTCTGGTTTTATCCCGTGTCTGGCCGCTTCTGCTATGTAGAAGGATAATAGTATTGCCGCCGTCGAGTTTATGGTCATGGATGTGCTTACCTTATCCAGTGGTATTCCATCCATTAGGCGGGACATGTCGTCGATTGTTGATATTGCAACACCTACTTTGCCCACCTCACCAGCGACGCGTGGGTGGTCTGAGTCATAGCCCATCTGTGTAGGTAGGTCAAATGCTACGCTAAGCCCAGTCTGGCCTTGCGATAAGAGGAATCTGAATCTCCTGTTTGTTTCTTCGGCGCTACCGAAGCCTGAGTACTGCCGCATGGTCCAGAGTCGCTGCCTATACATCAGGGGATATATCCCGCGTGTGAATGGATACTCTCCAGGAAGGCCTAGTTTTTCTGTTAAATTGCGGTCTTTAATGTCCTCCTCGGTATAGAGAGGCTTTATATCAATACCTGACTCGGTTTTCCAGCTTTTCCTACCCTGCATAGGTTACCAACTCTAGAACAATTATAACCCTAATAGTCTTAAACCTTTAACTCATGTCTTAAGCGCTGGGCAATCTCGTGAGCCGCTGCTTCAATAGTTATCTCACGCTCCAATATCATATCAACGTATTTCCGCATCTCTTTATTGGAATCTATTAACTCAGTTATCTGTGGTGTTAGATGCTTTATGACCGCAAAAGCCAGCGCGTCTTCTATACGTTTTCTTCGTCTCTGGCTTGTTGAATCTTGTTTTCCCCGCAATTCTAATATTTTCTCGGCAAGCTCGCGCACACCTTCGCCTGTTAGCGCTGATGTCTTGAGTATCTTGATATTGTTAGGTAATGTGTTTCTGAGTATGTTTATGGTGGCTTCTGCGCCAGGTATGTCGGATTTATTCACTACCACTATGTCTGCAATCTCCAGTATGCCCGCTTTAAGGCTCTGAATCTCGTCCCCAGTTTGAGGCATCACGACGAGCATAACAACATCAGCTATTCGCGCAACCTCCACATCACTCTGACCAGCGCCTACAGTTTCTATCATTATGACATCTTTCCCAGAGGCCTCAAGAAGTTTCGCAGCGCCCTCGGCGGCTTCTGAAAGACCCCCAATCCCCCCTCTACTAGCCATACTTCTTATGAATATCCTATCAACCAGCGCTGCGTCAATCATTCTAAGCCTATCGCCCAGAACAGCCCCACCCGTGAAAGGGCTTGTAGGGTCTATCGCAAGTATCCCAATATCAAGACCTCGTTCAGCGAAATCTAGGGCAAGCCGTCCAAGTAGTGTGCTCTTGCCCGCTCCAGGAGCTCCTGTAACACCTATAATAAGCGCTTTTCTATCTCTCTTCGGTAGCTGTGCCAAGAAAGCCCTAGCAGCAGCGCTGTCGGATTCAATCAACGTTATCGCCCGCGCTATTGCCCGTCTATCACCTGAGATAACGCCTCTAACATACTCGTCTACGTTCAAGGACACTCCAACTCTCCCATAAGGCTGGTTATTAATTAGGGTTTTAAGGCTCCAACTCTATGAGGAGCTGCCCCTTCGCAACGCTTTGGCCTGGTTTGATATGTATCTTCTTCACAATACCTCTGTGAGGAGCGCCTATCATTATTTCGGTCTTCATCGATTCCAACACCGCTAGCGGCTGGCCTGCATCTATAACAGCGCCCTCATCAACCATTAATTTGATAACCTTCCCTGGAAAAGGACATGTAATTACGCCATGCTGAGCCTGCTCTACTGCGGCTCGCCGTGTTGCTGAATATGGTCGTAAAAGCTCAGCCCTATAAGCTATTCCGCCTAACCAAAGGGTAATTAAATCACTACCAGACCGCTCAACCGCAAATGAGAGACTCCTATCATCACTAGTTTTAAGAACAATCTCATCCTCATCCCTACTGACCAACATCACCTCAATCTTTTCCCCATTAATACTAATTACCAGCCTGCCCTCATACTCTTCTGCGACAACAGTAACCCTACGTCCATCCAGCGTGAAGCTGATTCTCCTAGATAAGGTCATAATATCTAGTACCCACTATACGTCGCCGTTCTCTAGTCTGTTCATGGCGTGTTGGGTGTTGCATGTTGTTGCGGAAATATGCCGCGGCAGCGGCTATAGCATAGAGTTGGATTGAATTCTTCTCCTCTTCAACCTGCTTCTTAACCTTCTCCAAGATTCTCCGCCGCTCTATGAAGTCTGTATCAAGTTTTCCTGCTATGAAGTCCCCGTCCTCTAAAACAGCTTTGTGGAGAGGCGCTGTGGTAGCTATTCCTTCTATGCGCATCTCGTTAAGCGCGCGAAGACATCTTACACGAGCCTCCTCAAAAGAACCACCCCAGCAGATTAGCTTAGCTATTAGAGAATCGTAAAATGCGGAGAGCTCCATCCCCTCATACAACGCGGTATCAACACGCACTCCAGGGCCGTTGGGTATGTGTAGCCGTATAACACGGCCTGTTGAGGGAGCAAAATCACTAAGAGGGTCTTCCGCGTTAATCCTACACTCTATAGCAGCGCCGATGGGATGTATTTCGTCTTGGGAGAAGGGAAGCGTCTCCCCACCTGCTAGGAGTATCTGCTGCTTCACTATATCAATCCCTGTACGCATCTCTGTTACTGGATGCTCTACTTGCAGCCTGGCATTAACCTCAATAAAGTATAGCCTCTTCCTCTCATCTAGGAGAAACTCAATAGTTCCCGCGTTCATGTAGTTTATAGCCCGCGCAGCTGCTACAGCTGCTTCGCCCATAGTAGACCTTAATTCCTCATCCAACGCTGGCGAGGGAGAAATCTCGACGAGCTTCTGAAAACGGCGCTGTATGCTGCATTCCCGTTCATGTAAATGAACCACCTCTCCACTGCTGTCAGCGAGTATTTGGAACTCTATATGCCTGGCAGGCTTTATTATCTTCTCAACGTATAGCGCTGTGCGTCCAAAGGCTGTACCAGCCTCCGCTGCCGCTATGCTGTACGCCTGTTTAAGCTCCTCTGGGTTATTTACTATGCGTATTCCCCTCCCGCCGCCACCGTAAACTGCTTTAAGCATAACTGGATATCCAACCTTATCAGCGAAGCTTAACGCGTCCTCAAGCTCTACAGGCTTATCAACGCCTGGAACTGTTGGAACGCCCGCACTGGCAACCACCCTCCTACACTCAACCTTGTTCCCAGCAAGTTCAAGAGTGCGGCTGCTGGGACCTATGAAGATAATCCCCTCCTCCTCACAGCGTTTAGCGAATAATGGATTCTCGGACAAGAAACCATAGCCAGGATGCACTGCGTCAACGCCGCTTAAACGTGCCACCTCGATAATCTTCTCAATATTCAGATAACTCTCAGATGGCTCTGAGCCGCCCAAGGGGTAGGCGCGGTCAGATAACCTGACGGGAAGGCTGCCTGCATCAACGTCGGAATATACTGTTACTGGCTTTATACCAAGCTCTCGGCATGCGCGGATTATCCTAAGAGCTATCTCGCCCCTATTCGCTATAAGCACCTTCCTAATCTCTCGCATCTCTTGCTCTAGCACAATAGAAGGGCTGTATATTTAGCTGACTTCCAGCTGGTTCCGCAGCTTCATAAGGAGATAGCGCCGATAAATCCTAGGCCCTATGGCCGCGTTTAGTATAGCTAGGGCTTGTATGGTTCCATGCGTGAGTGCGAAGACTAGTAGGGACTGCTTAAGAATTACAAGTGTTATTATCCCAGTTACAAATATGAATGCATGGACAAGTATGGCTAGAACCACCGCGTTGGTTTGGTAGCGCTTAACCGCGTCTTCAATCTGGCTAAGTGTCATAGCCTAACACCGTTAGGTGATAATGTTAGTTTTTGATAAGTTTTTCGCGGCTAGCGCCTTTGCTCAATCACAACACCCTGACCACGTGATATGAGCGTATGCACAAGATACCCTACTGCGGCGAAGTCCATCAAAGGCGCGGCAACCAGCGTTATTATCCCCGCGTCGTGATGCTGGCTGAGTGGATACAGCTTGTAGACGTAGTCGCTTACCTGAGACAGGTAAAGACCAGCCCACAGCATGACTTTCCCAAAAGCTATAGCTATAACCGCCCTACGCGGCGGTGATAACTGCTTAACACTCAGATAGACGAGCCCGCCCAAAATCATAAAGCTAATATGCATAACCTCGTGCAGCAAGCCGTCAAGCGTGCCATTCACGAAGATGTCGGGAATATGCCAGTATCCCAGTATAGCGGCAGCACCGGCCAGCCCTGGAATACCAGACCAATTCAGCTTTTTATTAAGAACGAGAAAACGCGTGTAAAACGCCCTCAGCATGCTAACGCGCGGCGACTGTCGGGGAGACGTGAGAATAAGCTGCATGATATCTTCGGATAGTGAGAGGATTAGAAAGCCTGAAGAGGCGAAGAGAAAATGCTGAACCATCATGTGAAATATGAAGTTTGTTATCTCCAGCTCATCTATCCCTGGGAATGTGTATAGGAATATGAAGACCGCTGATACGTATGCTGATTTATAAAAAATATGCAATAGTTTCTTTGTGTGTTGTCGCTGGGCTGCTCTAGCCATGACGCTGTGCTTCAACCTCGTTCATCGCCTCGCCCATAAAGTCGGGCATGCCATTCTTAGCCGCGTCCCATGGGTCTGGGCTTGCCGCTGGCCCCTTCTTCCAGCTAATCAGCAAGTTAAGCAGGAAGATTATAGTCCCCACGCCTATCAATATTGCGCCGAACGTGGCTATAGCGTGAAGTCCTTGGAACTCTGGCAGATACTCATAGTAGCGTCTCGGCATGCCGAGTAGCCCTAGTGCGAGCATGGGTATGTATAGCAAGTACTGTCCTACGTTGGCGCTTATGAAATGAACCTTGCCCAAGGTCTCGCTGTACATTCTCTTGGTGAAGTGTGGGAAGTAGTAGTAGGTCGCTGCGAAGGCGGCTTGGCTTATTGCGCCAAAGAGAATAAGGTGGAAGTGGCCGACAACAAAGTATGTGTCCTGTAGATGGAAGTCAACGGGTATCCCCGCCTGGAATACGCCTGTTATCCCACCTACTATGAATGTGCCTATGAAGCTCAGCGTGAAGAGTGTGGGAGTGTTAAACCTTATTTTACCTCCATACAAAGTGGCCTCCCAGTTAATCACCTTTATCCCAGAGGGTATAGCTACAGCCATAGTCATTAACATGAAAGGCGCCAACGCATTTATTGACATGCCAGTCGTGAACATGTGGTGCGCCCATACTCCGAAGCCGAGGACGCCTATGAGGACTGTTGAGTATGCTATTGCCTTATAGCCGTATATTGGTCGTTTTACAAGTCTTGGTAATATCTCGGAGATAATTCCCATGGCTGGGAGGACCAGTATATAGACCTCTGGGTGTCCGAAGAACCAGAATAGGTGTTGCCAGAGTATCGGGTCTCCCCCACCTTCAGGTATGTAGAACTGGGTGCCGAAGTTTCTATCTAGTAGTAGTAGTGTGAGGCCGAATGCTAGTACTGGGACAGCTAAGATTATGATGAATGCCGTAACTGCTATAGACCAGACGAAGAGGGGCATGTTGCTGAAGTTTATCCCGGGTCTGCGTAGACGCCATATTGTTACTATGAAGTTTAGGGAGCCGATTATGGATGATGTCCCTACTATGTGCAGGCTTAGTATCCACATATCCACGCCTATGTCGGGCTGGATTACGGTTAGCGGGGCGTAGCCTGTCCAGCCTATGTTGGGCCAGCCTATAAGGAGTAGAGCGGCCGCAACTGGCAGAAGCCAGAAGCTCAGGGCGTTTAGCTTCGGGTAGTATAGGTCTGGAGCGCCTATCATCTTTGGAACCATGTAGTTAGCGAATCCGAAGAACACTGGGGTTGCCCAGAAGAATATCATTAACGTACCATGAACGGTGAAGAGGCTGTTGTAGAAGTTTGCGTCAACAACGTTTCCTTCTGGTGTAGCGAGTTCCCAGCGCATCCATAGGGCGAAGAGGCCGCCTACTATGAGGAAGATGTAGGAGAACGCGAAGTACAGCATTCCTATCTCCGTATGATGCGTGGTGGTGAGTATTCTCCGCAGACTCTTATACCAAGGTGTGTGCTGTTTCTCAACACGCGATTGAGTTACGGTCATTATATCATCACCACCTCATTATTATTCTACTATGAGCATAGCGCGCATGTTGGAATGGCCTGAGCCACAGAACTCAGCGCACTGGATAACATACTCACCAGGCTTCATGGGCGTGAAGGTTAACACGTTAACTCGTCCAGGGACTACGTCTCTCTTAATACCAAAATCTTTTAAGTAAAAACTATGTATTACATCTTCGCTTATCAGCTCCAGCTTAACCGTCTGTCCTGCTCTAATGTGGAGTTCGGCTGAGCGTGTTCCGTCAGGGTATATGAATTCCCACGCGAACTGCCTAGCCCTTACTTCAATAGTTATGTCAGCCTCCTGCGCCTGTGCTTCAAATTGGCTGGCAGTGAACCAAGATGCTATCCCTATATAGGCGAATAGTATTGCTGCTCCAATTATTGTTCCCCACTCCACGTATCTAACACTTGTCATCCTCCATCAACCCCCCTTTCTCGGAACTTTATGCTCATCCAGATTAGCGAGCCTAGGAATATCGCTCCAACGGCCGAGCCTGAGATGTAGATGAACTGGTAAAGCTGGTTTATCCGCACAGTCTCGCGTGAGAGCGGCTCAAAGAGCTGTCCAAAGTTGCCCAGAGCTAGTAGAGCGGCGAAAAGGGTTATGATTATCCCGGCCCAGGCAACGTAATCTCCCGCCGAGAGTTTTTCCATATTTTCACCTAATCTGTTAGGTTAAAATCGGGCTTTCTCACTATTTAGAGTTTATTATTACTTACAAAAATGTTATTTCAACTGTATTAGGTAGAGCGCTGTCCCCAGATAGAAGCCAAAAACCAACAGCGCTACGCCCATGTGTGTTGTTACTAAGAGGGGGTGGAGTAGGCTGAAGATTACCTGGGCTCCTACGAAGAAGACCTGAACGGTTATCGCTACCAAGCCAGCTAGAGCCAGCTTCTTAGCAGGCTTAAGCTCCTCCTCTCTCCTACTTCTGAGCACCAGCGAGGTTGTAACGGCTAGAATAAAGCTCAGCATAGCAAACCCGCGGTGGAGAAACTCCACCAGAATCCCGAAGCTGGTTATCTCGGGGCAGAGAGGCCAGTCTGGACAAGCCAAACCAGCACCAATCTTACTCACATACGTGCCTACGAGCATGGTGGAGTATATCACAATTACTGTAATGAATGAGAGGAGCTTCACATGCTTCGGCACCATGTAATACCATCCTCATCCTTATTAGAGATGGGTTGGTACTTTCGCCTAATAGATTTTATTATCAATTGAACTCTCAGCTAAAGCTGGGCTCCACCTCCCTGGTGAAGATTTTCATGTCTTCTATGATTTTGTCAGTTTGTTTATCACCGAAGTTAAGCACAAAATAAGAAGCTCCAGCATCCGCGTATGGTGAGAGCTGCTCTATTACTTGCTGGGGCACGCCACTCAGCATGACTCTCTTAATACCTGTGGGGGCAATGGTCTCGCGGGGAGATTTTCCTGAAAGGTCTACCGAGAACCGTCCAGAAACTACGAACCCCCCGTGATTTGATGATTGCACCAACTTCATCCTGTCATGGAACTCGTCAAGTGGTATTCCTGAAAAGTGCCAGCCATCAGCTAGGCTTAATGCGCGTCTAACTGCTGCACGCGAATGGCCCCCTAGCCATATCGGCGGGCCATCAGGCTGTATTGGCCTGGGGTCAAATATTGCGCTCTCTATTTTGTGATATTTTCCGATGAATGTGGGGGTGCGGCTTGACCATAGAGTTTTGAGTAGTTTAAGCTGTTCGCTGAACAGATCTCCCCGGCCTCTAAATGACGCTCCTAAGTTTCTAAACTCCTCCTCAGCCCATCCTACTGCGAAGCCAGCTATTAGGCGGCCGCCGCTGAGGTTATCAAGCGTCGCAAGCTCCTTGGCAGTTATCACAGCGTTGCGCATGGGTAGTACTATTATTGAGGTTCCAAGCCTTACCTGCTGGGTTATCGCAGCAACGTAAGCGAGTGTAATGAGGGGTTCGTATATTCTGCCGTAGGGGTAGCTTAGGTTGCGGGGCATTAGTATGTGGTCGGTAACCCATATTGAGTCGTAGCCCAGCTCTTCGGCTGCTCTCGCTATTTTCCCGATGCTCTCCCTGCTGGAGTTTTTACCGAAGTTGGGTAGGCATACGCCGAACTTAACCCTCAAGGCTCATACTCACCAACGCTATTCAACCTTTGCCAGACGACACCTTTTCGGCCAGTCTTAGAACCTTCCTAGCAACATCAATAGCATCGTTTCCTATAATCAGCATCATGGGCTCCTTCCCAACATCCCCGTCGTGATAAATCACGTCAGGCACGCCTCCATACGCTTTGATAGCCTCCTCAACACCCCAGGGAATCGTCATGCCCTCAACATCCTTTATCTCGGGAGGCTCTTTACGCCTGTCATAGCTTGATATGGAGTAGCCAAGCTTAATAGCGGCGTTTAGTATCTCGTCGTTTTTCTTGATGTTGATTGCGCTACGCATGGATTTGCTGTACTTCATTATTGTTAGTACGGCGCTGGCTACGTGGCGTGAAGCGCCGAAGCGAGGCTCCGATACAGCGCTGACCCTATTACCAATCTTGACAATACGCCCAGGGATTGCCGCCACATCATCATAGCCCTTGGCATCATCAATAGCCATGGCTAGGTTCATCTGAGACTCGGGGACGAGGAGATGAATGTTCGGGTCTGCCGTTATTAGTTCAAGAGCCTCCTGCATAGTAAGTAGGGTTCTAAACCTCCTGGCGTCCTGTAAAACAGTCGCCATCGGGTTAACGGGGCCATGTCCAGAGCCTATGGCGAGGCCGTTCCTAATTGCCTGCGTGACGAATGTCTTGGCTTCTTTTACCGCCTCGCTTACGCTAAGCCCCTTGGCGAGGCCAGCGGCTATGGCCGAGGCGAAGACACAGCCAGTTCCATGTGTATTCTTCGTATCTATGCGCGGTGCTTCAAAATAGTAGAACTTCTCCGCATGGTAAAGCACGTCAACCACATTCCTGCTCGCTAGATGGCCTCCCTTCACCACCGCGGCCCTGGCTCCTCTATCCACCAGCATCTTCGCAGCGCGCTTCTGGTCATCTAGCGTCTTTATCTTAACGCCTGTCAGCGCCTCCGCCTCGGCTGCGTTGGGCGTTACAACGCGGGCGAGAGGTATTAGCTTGGTGAGTAAAATCTCTATAGCGTCTTCGCGAATTAGCCTGGCGCCGCTCTTAGCTACCGCTACAGGGTCAACCACTATGGGCGCGTCTATTGATGAAAGCTCGTCTGCTACAGCCTCTATAATATCCGGGGTGTGTAGCATCCCTGTCTTAATTGCGTCAACTCCTATATCCTCAACCACAACCCGTATCTGCTCACGTATTATCTCGGCTGGAATATCTTGTATAGCCGTAACCTTGGCTGTGTTCTGTGCTGTTATTGAGGTTATGGCGGTCATCCCGTGAACTCCAAATGCTGCGAATGTCTTAAGGTCTGCTTGTATCCCTGCGCCGCCTCCTGAGTCTGAGCCAGCTATGGTTAGAGCGCGCGGTATTTTCAAACCCTGCACCACCCTTCCCGCTCACCTAATAAACCAATAGGCCGATGATTAAAGCATGACAACCCTGTCCATGTGATGTTTAAGCTCTTCCACTAGAAGCTTCTCCCTAAGGCTTATTCCAGAGCCGTAGTCTTCTGCTAGGCTTGAGCCGTAGTATGCTGTGCCTATGAATGTTCGGCTGATTTTAATGATGTTTAGTAGCTCATCTAGCTCGCCTGCGTGTAGGAAGATTGTTAAGTCATTTATCGCCAGTAGTGGTCGTGGTTTTTCCATGTATTGTTTAAACAGCAGCCTGGCGTTTTCTGCGTTATGCTTAGCGTAGCGTATTACATCGTCCATGTTGCAGGCTTGTGTGCGCGGAGCGTAGACTAGGCTGGGCCTTAGGTAGGCGGCCTCGTTGGGTAGCTTGATATACTCAGTTATTGTTCCGCCTATCTTTCCCATGCGTGGAGGCGCTAGGTCTATAACAACCATGTCTCTCGCATGGCCCTCTGCCACCAGCCGCTCTAGTAGCTCAGCCAGCGCGCGGGTTTTCCCACTACCTGCTTCGCCTATGATGAGCGTCTTTAGGCCAAGAATCTTCTCCCTATCTATTCCTGAGAAGGCCGAACCCCTCAAGGCTCAGCAGCACTAGGTATCCAATTATGCTTCCTGGTATTGAGCTTGCAGCCCACCCCCAGTAGAATGTGGTGAGAGCGCCGAAGAGGCCGAGGCTCTCTATCAGTTGGGCTGATTTATGCCCTATTGCGGGCGCTACTACGAGTAGTGAGAATGTCCCTCCGATGAGAACGGTTCCCACAGGCTCAAAGAGAGCCGCAACTAGAGCTTTTCTCCTACCTATCCACCGCCGCAGGAGGCGGTAAGCCAGGCCAACAACCACAGCCCCTGGTATCCCGCCTGGAAAAGCGAAGACGGTCCCTATACCGACTGCGTTCCTGTATATCCCGACTAGTATAGCTACCAGCGACGCCCACCAGGGACCTATCATCACACCGCCAACCGCGTTGACGAGGTGTTGGCCTGGGAAGGCTAGGGTTCCGAAGAATGGAAAGAAGAATGTATGGGCTAGGATTATGCCCAGTCCTGTGAAGACCGTCGTGTATGCTATATTTACGGAGACGGGCTTCTTGATTTCTTTCTGGGCGCTTGCGTCTGAAGGCATGCTGTCTGGTGGGTTTTAAAGGAAAATATAACCATAGATATAAGCGGCTTATCGCTCAGCCCAGACCCACTTATCGCTTGTTAAGTAATTGACAAGAGTCCCAGCACCTATCGCTATGACATTAGAGAGCAGATAGTATAGGCCAGCTAGGTCGGTCAATAGGTAGAGGACTGCCAGATTGGTAATCATGCCAAGAAAACGCGAGCCATGAAACTTGAAGAGACGCACAACCCATCCATCAGATACGCGTCTATCGCCAAACGTCCATAAATCGTTCCAGTAGAAGTTGTTTATGATTGAGGCTTCTATGCTTATGACGGCCGACAGCATGTAGAAGCGCTCACCAAACACATAAGTTGTTAAAAGCCATAGAAGGCCCACATTGACGACAAGGCCTGAAAGCCCTACTCCTCCAAATCTCACCAGGCGGATTATGGGAATCTTAGCCAATATGTGATGCAGAGTATTACGCCTAGCTTTCATTCAACGTATCTATCTTCGTCATCTTCTAACGTGCTTAAATAATGTTTCACTAAGTCATCTACTACTGGAAGAATGTTAGGCTGGTCTGCTTGGATGCGGGTTTTAGGTCAAAGAGCCTTACGCCAGCCCTACGTAGCATGAGGCTGGGCTGCTCATTTAGGAGTGCGTTAAAGAGATGTCTAACGGTATCTATCAAGAGCCGCCTATCAACTGGCTCGTTTATAGTCTTGGAGCGTGTAATCATCCGCAGGGTTGTTGATATTGCTATTATTCCAACTCCAGAGAAAGATACTCCCATACTCTCCGCTTTGTTCAAAATATCATTAATGGGATTAGATAGCTGGCGCATTATTTCTTCAACATCACGAGTGTTTTGCTTTAGGGTTATTATCCTGCTTATCTGCTTCCTCTCACGCCTCTCCGCGACCGGCTCATAATACTCGCCGCGCGCTGCCAGTTTCAAGTAGGTTGCGGTCTTCTCACCCACTAGTTGGCGGAGCTTATCCACGCTAAGCTGGGCTAGGTCTCCTATCGTCTTAACACCAAGCTCCTCCAGCTTTGTACGCAGCTTCTCGCCTACACCTGGGAGCTTCTCAACAGGTAACTCGGCTAAGAAGGAGGCTGTCTCCTCTGGCTTTACTACGCGTAGTCCATCGGGCTTAGCTACGTCAGCAGCTATCTTGGCTACAACCTTATTACATGCTATTCCAACTGTGCATTTAAGCCCCAGCAACTCGCGTATTCTTCTCTTAATCTCGGAACCAAGCTCCATGGCCCTAGAATAATCATAGCCAACGCGCGATGATATGTCAAGAGAAGCTTCGTCTATGCTCTCCACCTCCACGACATCGGCGAACTCGCGTAGAATCTCCATGACCTGCTCGGATATCTGGGCATACTCCTCTCGGCGCATAGGTAGGAAGACCGCATCCGTGCCCTTGAGCAGCGCTTTGGCTCGTACTATTGGTATTCCTGCCTTAACCCCGTACCTGCGGGCTATGTAGTTGGCCGAGCTTACAACACCGCTTTCCTCAGTTCTGCCTGAGTAGACGCAGACCACTACTGGTTTATCCGCTATCCCTGGGTTCTGAAGCTCCTCAATCTGGGCGAAGAAGTAGTCAAGGTCAATATGCGCTACTATCTGGTCTTTCCTCTTCATGAGCGTTTTTTGAGCGGTATGGCGTTAGTCTCCTTAATAGTCCTGAGAACAATCCTCGTCTCAGTAGCTACCACGCCGTCCAGCTTGCCTATCTCATCCAGCAGTTTGGCCAGAGTATCCCTATCACGCGTCCTGAGCTTGACCAAGCAGTAGTAGTCTCCCGTGACGTCGTGAACCTCCTGCACCTCCTCAAGGCTAGCTAGACTCTTAAGGAGGTTGTCATACTTGCTTGGATGAGCTCTTACCGAGACGAATGCAGCCAATCCATGGCCTAGCTTCTCCTCGTTCAAAACGGCTTGAAAACGCTTTATATACCCGTTTTTAAGCAGCTTCTGGACACGCGTATAGACAGCAGCCTCGCTAATGCCCAGCTTCCTAGCCATATCCGAGTAGGAGACCCTGCCATTCTCCTGAAGCATGGCCAGTATTATCAGGTCCTTATCGTCTATGGATTGCCGCACTCCATGATAAAAGTTAGCATCGGTATAAAAACCTGCTTATCGTTAATAAGGTCTTTTCCGTCTACTTTTTGGGAGGATAGGTGGTTTTGGGGGGCTTGGTTATAGTTAAAGGACCTGAGTTGCTTAGGTATAGCTTTCCAGGCAGCCATCCTCTTACGAGTTTGAGGCTTGAGCGCTTTTATGAGCGGCTTGAGCGTGAGATGGGAAACTCGCAGGCTGTGCGGTTTATCCAGCCCCGCATGGCGTCGGAGGAGGAGCTAACCCTCTTCCATACAACGCGCTATGTGGAGTATGTGAAGAAGATGTGCGAGAGGGGGTATGGGTATCTGGACTATGGAGATACTCCAGCGTATAGGGGAGGATATGAGGCGGCGTCCTATGTTGTTGGGAGCACGCTGGAGCTGTGTAGGCTTGTTCTCAGGGGCGAGACCAAGCGCGGCTTCAACCCTATGGGAGGCCTACACCACGCGCGGCGAGACACCGCTGGAGGGTTCTGCATATTCAATGACGTGGGTGTGGCTATACACTATCTACTAGACAAACATGGGCTCAAGCGCGTGGCCTACGTGGATATAGACGCGCATCACGGCGACGGCATATGCTATGACTTCTACAGCGATGAGCGCGTAATCTTCGCAGACATTCACCAAGACGGAAGAACACTATATCCTGGAACGGGGTTTGAGCATGAGACAGGCGAG
Source organism: Candidatus Pelearchaeum maunauluense (assembly GCA_030059675.1). Lineage (GTDB taxonomy): Archaea > Thermoproteota > Nitrososphaeria_A > Caldarchaeales > Caldarchaeaceae > Pelearchaeum > Pelearchaeum maunauluense. The sequence goes on from JANVYQ010000003.1 coordinate 115,215, forward strand.
GGAAACGCTCAAGGGCTTAAGCTTAACATACCACTACCACCCTACGCTGGAGATGAGGAGTTTATACAGGCGTTTGGAAGGATAGAGGAGTTCTTGAACAAGCATGAGTTTGACATAATCCTCTTTCAGTGCGGTGCTGATGGGCTTATGGGAGACCCTATAACCAACCTGCAATACAGCCCCAAGGCGCATGAGCATGCCGCCAAGCGGTTGCTTGAGCTTGCGGAGCGTAAGTGTGCTGGTCGTATAATCGCGATGGGCGGCGGTGGATATAATCCTGACAACGTCGCGGCCGCTTGGATGGCTGTGGTGAAAACATTTGCAGAATACTGAGCATGGGAGGCCGCGGATTGGTAAGAAGGGGATTAGAGCGTTAGGCATTGCTGAGAGCTTCCATAAGAAGCTGGGAAGCAGGGCAGTTCTCGCGGCAGTAGCCATGAGGTCAGACCTAGTTGTGGATGGCATGGCGTTAGGAACATGCACGGTAGGCGGGATGGACGCGACAGACAGCATAATAACGCTATGGAAAGCGATGGGCAGAGATGATATACAGCTAGTAATGCTCAACGGCTGCGTAATAAGCTGGTTCAACGTCATAGACCTAACGAGGCTCCACCAAGAGTTGAAGAGGCCAATAATATGCCTAACCTACGAAGAGTCTGCTGGAATAGAAAACTATTTTCGCAGATACTTCCCAGAAGACTGGGAGGAAAGGCTTAGGATACATTTGAGGAATGGTGAGCGGTGCAGCATAACACTCAAGACGGGTTTTGATGTCTTCATAAGGTCTCTAGGTATTGACGCGGATTATTCCAAGAAGGTCTTGGATAAGTTTACGCTTCATGGGAAGTATCCAGAGCCTATAAGGCTGGCTAAGATGGCTGCGCACTCGGTCTTGGAGATGCTTAGCCTAGGCGCATAGTCTTAGAGGAGAAGCTTGCCAGCTGCTACGCCTGCTTTGGCTCTCTCTTCGCTTGTCATAGAAAAAACATGCCTTAGCATGCTCTCATACGCGGTGGTCATACCCTTCTTACGCCTCTCCATCATCCGCCTAGCGGTTTTAATGGCCGAATCCAAGCAAAGCTCCCTGCTGCCAAATCCGATGGTCTCGCCATAGATTGTGAAGGATGGGACATCGCGCATAACTACGCCGTACAAGTGTGAAGAGACTCCTACTCTCTTGCCGCTGAATATCAACGTACCTATAGCGGTTTTGGCGTGGTCGCCTACGAAGCAGCCCACAAACATCCTACCAGTATCAATCTCTGCATCGCCTATGCGCATCTTGATTGTGCCGTAAGTGTTCTTCAGGTCTGAGTTGATTGTCCCAGCCCCTAGATTAACCCACTCGCCAACGTATGCGTGGCCTATGTAGCCGTGGTGCCGCTTATTGGAGTATGCGTGGAAGATTGTTGCCTCTACCTCGCCCCCAACACGGCATACATCGCCTATACTGCATCCCTCGCGTATCTGCGCTCCAAAGATGATACAGCTCCGCCCTATGAATGAGGGCCCTGAAACCCGTGAAGGCGCGTGTACATACGTCTCCCTTCCCACGTAAATCGGCCCAACGCGCGCGTCTAGTATTGTTCCAGACTCAATAAACGCGTCTCGTGCTACGTAGATGTTTCCCGCATCGCCGTATATCTTTACCCCATCATCTACATCGCCTTCCCACTCGCCGCCTTTAAACTCCTCGGCAACCAGCTTTCCGTTCATCTCAAAGAGCTCCCACGGGTATGTGAGGAGACACCCTTCATCAATCGTAAGCTTCTTACCTACTCGCTCAATTATGAGGCGGCTTACGTCGTGGCCGCTTGTTAGCGCTTTTCTCATCAGCTCATCCTCAAAACTCTCCTCGCCTAAATGTGCTGCAACTACTCTATCGTTGCTGATTACCGCTATCCCCTTCTCGCTTAGTTTTCTAAAGATTTTATCTGGCAAGTTATTTGGAAGCAGAAGACCATTAACCAGAAGGGTTGAGTCATCTATCCTGTCAAAATTATTTACTCTATTTCCATATTTCTCTACTTGTATAGGTTTTAGATACTCGCGGCAGAATAGGAGAATGTCTCCCTCATGTTCTATCTTCTTCTCTATCTTCTGTATTATAGGGGATGTTCCTATGAAGAGCTCGTAGGTAGGTCTTGTGAGTGTTAGTGGTGAGAAGTTTGTTATTGTCTCGTCTTCAAAGATTGCAAGTCTCATCTGTCCAGCACCCTTTATATGAGGAGGTTTGTAGGTTTTCAGCCTGTTGGCTGGATTTAAATCCTTGAAGAGAGCCGCGTGTGGGGGGCTATGGTCATTTGAGGCAATTCCGCGCCGTTGAGCCTTAGTCCCGCGCCTATGTGCGCTCCCTCCCCAACTATAACGCTCCGCAGGCTAGCGCCATCATCTATAACAACATCCTCCAACACTATGGAGGACTCTATAACAACGTTAGCTCCTATCCTAACGTTATCACCTATGAATGATGGTCCTATAACTGTTGAGCCGCTGCCTATGCGTGTCCCTTCACCTATGATGCAGGGGCCCGCTAGTTTGGTATCCTTACCCATGTAACATGGCCGCTTAAGGCTTACTTTACTTCCCAGCCTGCGTGTTAGGAAATAGGCGTTGGCCTGGAGGTAGCTTGGTGGGCTTCCCACATCAAACCACCAATCCCCAGAATCCACATAAACCCCTATCCTCCTGCCGCTTTCAGCCATTATGTTAAGCGCGTCAGTAAGCTCATACTCCCCGCGCGGAGATGGCTTCAGACTCTTAACCACATCTAAGGTCTCAGATGGAAGTATATAGACACCGCTATTGACTGGGCCGCTTTCACCCGCCTTCTCTAGGATGCGCTCCAGAATGTTATTGCTGGCTCGTATTATGCCGAAACGCTGGCCTGAGTCAACCCTAACACCCATGAGTGAGCCATCGTATTTGCCGCTTCTATGAAATTCAATAAGCCGCTCCAGAGCTTCTGGCGTGAGTGTTATATCCCCATAAACTACCAGGAACTCCCTGACGTCGCTTAGATATTCTGAAGCAGCCGCCAACGCGTGGCCTGTTCCCAGAGTCTTCTCTTGATGGATAAACCTAATGTCAAGGTCTTTAGCCCTCTCGCCCACCAGAGCCATAACCTTCTCGGAGAGGTAGTTTATGATTATTCCAACCTCCCTCACTCCTGCGTGGCGTAGGGCGTCAAGCACCATGAGTATAACTGGTCTTCCAGCTACTGGGAGGAGAGGCTTAGACCTAGTATCGCTAAGCGGCCTTATGCGCTTGCCCAGGCCTGCCGCGAAGACAACAGCCTTCAAAGCCATCACATCTAAAAGGAGGCCTTAACCGCTAACCTACTAATCTTCCCCAGCATATTAACCATGTCAGTAGAAGCGGCATGACTCTCATATTCGTCGGCCTCGGTTTAGGCGTCCCACCTCACCTGACTCTTGAAGCCCTAGAGGTAATACGGTCAGCCGACAGGCTCATCCTAGATTCTTATACCAGCATAATCCCCGACGCTCTCATACAGTTCATCAAGAGGGAAGCGGGAGATAGGTTGAGAATAGCTGAGCGCAGCCTGCTGGAGGAGAGAAGCGGTGAAGTCTTGGAAGAAGCCTCACGCGGGGAAGTCGCCATACTAGTGCCAGGAGACCCCTTCATAGCCACAACCCACCAATCTCTAAAAACCGAGGCGCTAAAACGAAAAATCAAAGTGAGGGTTGTTCATGGTCTATCCATCTTCACAGCAGCAATAAGCGCTTCAGGCCTTCACATATACAAGTTCGGGAGAACAGCAACAATACCGAAGACCAACAACGTTAAGCTCATGTCGCAGCCATACAACGTGCTGGCCGAAAACCTATCACGGGGTCTTCATACACTCTTCCTCCTAGACACGGCCGAAGGGGGAGTTAGCGTCGGCGAAGCCCTAAACCTACTACTCAGCGCCGAGGAAGAGTTTGGCAGGGGAGTAGTGAGGAGAGACTCACTGGTGATAGCGCTCAGCCGCGTGGGTTATGGAGATTCTAGAACAGTAGCTGGAAGCATAAGCTCGGTAGCAAACCTAATACCCCAACAACCACCCCATACACTAATCTTCCCAGGAGAACTACACTTCACAGAAAAAGAAGCCGTAAAGGCCTACTCAATAGACGCTGAGCTAGTAGAGAGACACACCCCATCCGATTACGTTAAGGAGAGAATAGAGCGATACGTGGGAAAATGCAGACGCGTAATAGATACGGTTATTGAACAGAGAGCAGCAGACAAGGATTTCATATCCTACGTAGAGGCATACGTAGAGGATAGCCAGCGCTTCATGATGGCGGGAGACTATACAAACGCTCTCCTAGCAATAGGCTATGCCGAGGGGTTGCTGGATGCTCTCAAGCTCCTGGGGAGGGCGAGGTTTGAATGGTGAAGAAGAGAAAAACAATACTCACCACAGGCGCATTTGACATAATACACCCAGGCCACGTAAGCATGCTCTGGGCTGCAAAAAAGCTGGGAGGAAGAAACGCAAGACTAGTCGTAGTAATTGCAAGAAACGAGACGGTGAAAAGAAACAAAAACCGCGAACCAGTCTTCGACGAGAAGCTCAGAAGAGCAATAGTCGAGAACCTAAAACCAGTTGATAAAGCAATACTCGGCTTCAAGCCCTTCTCATTCGAGAAGGTAATCAAGAAGATCAAACCAGACATGGTCGTGTTCGGCTACGACCAGACAGAGCTCAGGAAGAGCTTCGAGAAATTCTGTAAGGATAGGGGGTTAAAGATTAGGGTTGTGACTGTTAGGAAGTTTGGAGGAAGGGGAATAAATAGCAGTAGTGATGTTTTCAAGCGTATTCTTGAGATGGGCAGGCGGGCTAGGTAACAGGAGGCTGTGCTGGAGCTTTTGTTTTTGTGAAGTTTTCAAAGAAGGTGGATGGAGGTATAACAACCGTTAGCTTAACCTTATCCCCGTCTTTGAGGCCGAGCTTACCACGTAGATAAGGCTCTGCAATAACCTCCAGTACAGAGTTATCGTACTGCGTCCTCTCCACAAACAGTATAGCGACATCCTCAGTATCGTTCAGCACGGCTTTAATCGCCTTAGCGCCTCCGTATGTGCGCTTCTCATCCCTAAACCCATGTATCTCAATAGGCGCCAGACGCTGCAACAGGTGGCGGTTCTCTATAGAGTCGCGCGAAAGTAAGCTAATGTTCAGCGTGCCTGGATAGGCCTTGAAGCCCAGCTTCTCCTCTATCTGCTTCGCATAGCCAGGAAGGCTTATGTAGTAAGCCCCCTCGCCCAGGCCTGTGAATACCCTGCCCTCAAGCGTGATATTTACAGGCCTCTCAAAAATCGCCTTTAGAGAGAGGTAAACCTCCCTTAGCTGGGATAGTCCCTTCTCGGTTATCTTAACGTAGCTGGTTCTGCCTACTATCCGCCTCTCTATGAATCCCTCCTTCTCCAGCTGTATGAGCAGCCTTGATGCAGACTGCTGTGAGGTTCCGAGATATTTTGAGAGCATGGGGGTTGTCATCTTCAGACTATTGGTGAACGCGTCCCGCTCAGCTAGAAAGATTAGAACCCGCTCTTTAAAGGAAAGCAGCTGCATCCCCCTTAGAAGTTATGGTACGCGCCCCAGCTTTTAAGGTTGAAACGCCCATTACGATTTATAAAACCAACGAATCAGAAGGGGAAGGATTGGAAAACATCAAACGGTTAATGTCTCGTTTATTTTAAGCCCCTCACTCGTGTATAGGAGGATATCTATACCATTACCGCTCCCAGCGTCGCGCGCTATTGAGGAGCGTATGGCCTTCACCGCCAAGTTATAGAGCTCCTCAGATGTCATATCCTTCTTATACTCGTTCTCAATAACGCCTACCGCTATCTCTGCGCCTGTTCCAACAACAGCGTAGTCGTCCTCTATTATTGAGCCTAGTGGGTCTAGAACTATTACATGCGTCCCCTTATCATCAAGCCCGCCTACTATCGTCTCGGTGAAGTATGGGAAGAAGCGGCTGCTGAAGAGTTGCCAGGAAAGTAGCTTAGCTACTGTCTGCACGGATGGCTCTGTCCTGTTCTCAATCCTGTATAGGTTTACTATGGCGGTGGCCTCCTTAACTAGGTTCTGCATGTCAGCCACAACGCCTGCGCATGCTGCTCCTATCTTCTTGCTGACTGGGAAGACCTTCCTAGCTGATTTGGACAGAACAAAATAACCATATGCGAACCTCTTTTCAGATGCTAGGACTACGCTATCCTTCCCAGCTATCCCGACCGTAGTAGCCCCTGGGAGGAAGATTGGCTGCGACAAGGTTCTGTTCCACCTGCTCGCGGTTATCGTCGTTAACGCCCTACTTAACCTTAATCCCTTGACATGCTTAAATGGTCTGGTTTATGTAGCTGGCTGTTGGGGATGGCTCCGAGGGTTCTCTCGGTTGACGGCTCTATAGGCGAGGGGGGTGGGCAGGTTCTTCGCGTGGCCGTGGCGCTGGCCGCGGTCTTGGGATGCCAGCTTAGGGTGTTTAACATAAGAGCGCGCCGCAGCCCTCCTGGACTTAGGGCGCAGCACCTAACAGCGGTAAAGGCTGTCGCATCCCTCGCCGACGGGCGCGTAGAGGGCCTGAAAGTAGGCTCAACCCAAATCTCTTTTGAGCCAGGTGAGCTGAGTGGGGGTAGGATGGAGTTTGACGCGGGTACCGCTGGTAGTACGACGCTAATACTCCAGTCTCTCATGCCTGTCATGGCGTTTGCTGGCTCGCCTGTTGATGTTGTTTTGAGGGGCGGGACCAACAACCCCATGGCCCCTCCCTACGAGTATCTTGAAAACGTCCTCCTTCCCGTGCTTCGTGAAATGGGGTTTGACGCCACACTTAAGCTGCATAGGCGCGGCTTCTACCCTAGGGGCCAAGGAGTAATCTCGGCCCACTCAAAGCCCGTGGATGTTCTTAAGCCAGTGAAGCTGGTTGGGAAGGCGCGCGTGGTGAAGATCACGGGTCTGAGCTATAGCTGTAGGCTGCCTGAGCACATAACTCAGCGTATGGCGCGTTCCGCTGAGCAGCTGTTAAAGCGGAACGGCTACGATGATGTGAGCATAGCTACTGAGGCCTTAACGCCTGAGAACCCGCGGTGCGCGCCAGACCCTGGAACGGGGATTATACTATTCGCTCACACGGATTTGGGTACTTTGCTGGCCGTGGATAAGCTGGGTGAGCGCGGCGTTCCCGCTGAGCGTGTGGGTGAGGAGGCTGCGCGCGGTCTCATGGAGGAGATGCAAGCAAGGGCGCCTGTTGATAGCCATCTGGGGGACCAGTTGGTTGTTTGGACCGCCCTTGCCGCTGGTGAGTCTGAGTATGAGGTGAGCCGTATAACAAGCCACACGCTTACTAGCGTTGAGGTTTGCAGACAGCTTACTGGGGCTGTTTTCGAGGTTGATGGAAGGCTGGGTGAGCGTGGCCTGGTTAGGTGTAGGGGAATAGGGCTGAGGAGAGGGGCAGCGTCTGACTAGCTTTTCTGGCCATGGATAACATCTTTAAACTACCCTTTACGCGGCACGGCTGGGGGCTCGCCTATCACGAGCAGGGGTCTATTTATAGGGCGTTTCCAACCGTTCCACCTAGGGCATCTGGAGGCAGTGAAGTATATCCTCTCTAGGGAGGATGAAGTTATTATAGGTGTGGGGAGTGCGCAGTATAGCCATACGTTTGAAAATCCCCTAACGGCTGGTGAGAGGATTGAGGTGATTTATAGGACTCTCAAGGCTTCTGGCGTGGATTTGGGGAGGTGCTTCATCACGCCCATACCAGACCTGGGAGAGCATATGCTCTGGGTTTCTAGGGTTCGCTCTTTCTGCCCTCCTTTTCAGACGGTCTATAGCAACAATCCGCTCGTTGCGCGGCTCTTCAGCGAGGCGGGCTACCAGATAAGGCCTGTTCCCCTGTTTGAGCGGGAGAAATATATGGCGACTGAGATAAGGAAGAAAATAGCCAAAGGCGACGATTGGCGTAGCTTAGTTCATCCAGCTGCTTATGAGTATCTGGTGAGTATAGGTCTGAGTGAGAGGATTAGATACATACTTGCTGACGACCGCTCGAGCGGGGGAGGATGAGCCTAATCTTATCGCCTGACCTGACACGATATTTATGCGCTGCATTCCCCATGTTTATCGCGAGCTCAAGGTAGCCTGTGCCGCCTATCACTAGGGCGGGCTTTCCGCGCTCCACGTAGCCGTATGATGGGACGAATGGGGCGGTAATTCCCTTTCCCTTGATGAGAATCTTAGCCCTTTTATTCTTCATGGAAATCTCGCTGTGGTGGATGTTTGTTATTATGTTTCCGAACTTATCAACCCTGAGAACAACAGCTCTTATCTCATTCCCATTATACTCTGGCTTTGGTATCTCAATCCTGGCGTACTCAAATGTCCGTCTAGCGAAGCTTTCTATGTCCTCGCCCTTGACTATCCTTCCAGCAACCTCCGCAAATACATCCCTACCATGAAACGTTTCAGAGAACCGCGCTGGCAGCTTTGATGAATCTATCCACCACGCTTCTATAATCTCCTCAGACGAGGCCGCGGGATACATTACCCCCGTATCAGGCCCTATGAAGACGTTCCCACGTTTAGTGATGAAGACTATTCCCCTCCTCTCAGTGCCTACCTTCGGGTCTACAACGCAGATGAAGATTGTATTCTCTGGGAAGCTTTTGGCGGCTTCCTTTAGTAGAAACGCAGCCTCAAACTCGTTGAAGCTCTCAACCTCATGAGTTATATCCACCAGCTGCACATCCCTTCTGTGGCGTAGTATGACCGCCTTAAGCTCGCTCACATAGGTATCGCGATAACCGTAGTCGGTCATCAAGGCTATTATAGGCCGCTCCATAGCCATCTCCGAGTCTTGATAAAAGCCCTATGAATAAAGCTAGTGGTATGCTTTTATGGAGAGGCTCATAGGGGTAGGGAGCCTTGGGGCTTAAGCAGTGTATCGTCATACGTCGGGACCTTAGGATGAGTGTGGGCAAGACCGCTGCCCAGGCTGCTCATGCATCGGTGTCGGCGCTTGAAGAGGCTAGGCGGACGCGGCCTGAGTGGGTTAGGCTATGGCTTGCGGAAGGGCAGAAAAAGATAGTCCTAAAGGCCGATACAGCTGAGGAGATTAAGGAATTGGCGCAACTATGCGATGTGCGCGGAATCCCCTACAGCGTTGTCCAAGACGCTGGACTTACAGAACTACCGCCTGGAACTATAACAGCTTTAGGCATAGGGCCAGCCCCAGAAGAGATTCTTGAACCAATAACTGGGAAGCTTAAGCTCCTCTAGTGAGGACTGCATGATGATAAGCGGCGAAGATGTGGAGCGTATATGCGGGATAGAAGCATACGCAACCAAGGCAGAGGGAATAGGTGGGGTATTGAAACATAAGCCTGAAGACTTCGTGGTGTGGGAGCATTTGGTTAATGGGCTTGATGCGCGGGAAGAATTTGAAAAACCAGCACCTAGGCCCATCACATCACCTTACGCGCTCTATGCTGCTAGAAAGAAGAACCTAGAAACCCTCGCAGCCATAAAACTACTAGCAGAGCATCTAGACGTGAAAATATCCCACATAGGTGCATGCGGTATCAAGGATAGGCGCTCCATATCCTACATGTTCCTCTCGGCACCCACGCGTAAGGTTGTGCAGAGCATAGATGTATGTTTTGGCGAGAAAGAGTTTGAGGTAAAGCTAGTCAGAGGCGTGGCAAGGCCGTTAAGCTCCAGATGGCTGGTGGCAAACTCCTTTGATATAGTAATATCACATACAAGCATGAGGGATGACGCTCTCATGGAAGCCTTCTCGCGCATTCTCAGCGAGCTTGGCGGGGCTTTTCCCAACTTCTTCGGCCACCAACGCTTCGGGATAACCAGGCCAATCACACACCTAGTAGGAAAAGCAATACTCCACGGGGATTATGAGCTTGCCGTGAGGACGCTTCTCTTCCTCTCAACCCGGATAGAAATGGGCTATAACAGGGAGAGAAGAGTAGCCGCATACCAGAAATGGGGAAGAGGCGAGATAGCGGAATTCTTCAAACCCAACCTAAGGTATGAGTACATAGTTGCGCGGCACCTAGACCTGCACGGCGGAGATTATCTGGGTGCTCTCAGGAGACTTCCGCTAAGGCTGAAGAAACTCTTCATACACGCTTACGCATCCTACATATTCAACAAAGCTCTATCAAGAATGCTTAAGGAGGGCGTAATGCTCAACGAGCCTGAGGCCGGCGATATCGTGGGGAGGCTAGACCGTAACGGGCTCCTGGCTGGCAGGGTCTTCCAAGTGCATGCTGGAAACCTGGCAGCGTGTAGGAGGTACGCTTCTAAAGGCGAGCTTGGGGTCTTCTTACCAGTCGTGGGTTATAGGACTATTATTCCACGGAGCGGGAAGGGCGAGATTGTACGGGAGGTGCTGGAGGAAGAGGGTCTGGAGCTGAGCTTATTCGCGTGCCCTTCCATGCCAGAGGCGCGCACGCCAGGGGAGTATAGAACGCCGCTAACACACTTCACTGGCATGGAATACCAGCCAACAGGCTATGGTGTTAGGGTTAGATTCACACTCCCACGCGGAAGTTATGCGACGATGCTACTTCGGGAATTCATGAAGCCAGATTCGGCGCTGGCGTATAGTGGAAGAGTTAAGAGCAAGAGCATAGGGGTATAGCGGAAAATGTATGTACAGGAGAGGCCAGGCTCACCCGCGACCTATGTCATAATAGCTGCCAACGTAATAATATGGCTCATCACAGCTCTCATAACAGCATCAGCGGGGAGAATGTACCTATGGATACTGTATAACTTCGGCGCAGTCCCCATATTGATAGTTAATGGAATAAACCTACACTCCCTAATCACTCATATGTTTCTCCACGACACCTCCAGCATCTGGCACATATTCCTCAACATGTACATGCTTTTTCTGTTTGGGCGTGATGTGGAGCAGACTTTGGGGACTTTCCGTTTCCTCTTGGTGTATTTTCTAAGCGGCTTGGGAGGCTCGTTCCTCCACATCTTCTACTTCACCTCCTTCTTCCCCACACCATCTACGACGGAGGAGCTGGTTAGATGTTTCCAGCTATCGCAGCCGCCTTGTGTCCCGTCTATAGGGGCTTCTGGAGCCATCTTTGGCCTAATGGCAACCTACGCGGTGCTCTACCCCTTCAGACGACTCTTCCTGCTATGGGGCTTCTTCCTACCTATAGCGGCTCCAGCGATAGCTGTAATACTCGTCTTGGCGCTTATACAGACGCTCTTCATGCTGGCGACGCCTTTCAGCTCAATAGCCTACACAGCCCACGTGGGAGGCTTCATAACAGGGCTGGCGCTGGCGCTCCTCTTCAGGGCTACACACCTACGGCGGAGAATATACTGGGAATGGTAGTCCAAAAATAGATTAAAATAGCCTGCATTACTTCAGTGAGCAGGCTCCAAAACCCAGTAGAGAGTGGATAACCATGCTGTCCAGCCATTCATGCTCATTCTACGCAGGGCATAAAAAGACAGGCATCTTCAGCCTCCACCTAACCACATCCAAAAACATAGTGGAGATGGTGGAGGAGGAGCGCGTCCCAGAGGAGGATGTTAAGAAAGTCCTAAAGAAATACGGGGTTGGTAGATTCTATAAACAAGAGACGAAAAACGGCATAAGCTACTTCACATACAAGTTCAAGAACTGGTCCCTCATAAGGTACTTGGTTAATTGGGGTAGGATGTCGTCGCTCTTCCCAGTACATCTAACAACCGCGTGCTGTAGCGTTGAGTTTGCTGCAACTCACTCGCCCCGCTACGACCCAGAGAGGTTCGGCTGGCTTCCAGCGACAGGCTCTCTGAGGCAATCAGACGTCCTAGTTGTAGAGGGCACGGTAACCTCTAAGATGGCGCAGCGCGTCAGGCTCATCTACGACCAGATGCCAGAGCCCAAGTGGGTAATGGCCATGGGAGCGTGTGCCATCTCAGGGGGGCTATATGCCAAGGATTCATACAACGTGATACAGGGGATAGATGATATAGTCCCCGTGGATGTGTATATCCCTGGATGCCCACCAAGGCCTGAGACACTCTTCCAGGGAATACTTCTCCTACGCGAGAAGATTCTCTATAGTAAGGCTATATAGGAGGTGAGTTAAGTTGGCTGAAACCGACCAGCTTACACAAATCGTAGAGAGCGTCAAGCAGAGATTCGGCGACGCGATTAAGGAGGTTATATACGAGCCCAAGAAAGCAGTAAAGATAGTCATAGACCAGCAGACATTCCGCGATGTGGCTCTCTACCTACGGGACAATCATGGAATAGACCACGTAAAGGCAATTACAGGAGTTGACCTCATAAAGCTACCTAAGAAAGAGGAGAAGATAGAAGTTATCTACCAGCTCGGCTCGTACTCTAGAGAAGAGCTCAGGAGATATGTTTTGAATATCTCAACAAAGCTTGATAGGTCTTCTCCTGAGATGGATTCCCTATATGATGTATGGCCTAGCTGCGAGTATCATGAGCGGGAGACCTATGAGATGCTTGGTGTGGTCTTTAGAGGTCATCCAAACTTGCAGCGTCTCCTTCTTCCAGAGTTCTGGGCTGACAAGCCTCCCCTAAGGAAGGATTATAACGTCCCAGGACGCTAAGCTACTGCCGACGAATATAGCGGTGTTCTGGATATTATTGAGAGCGCTACCCACTGAATCAGTAGTGTCGCTACTAGGAGAATGGTTGATAAGGTTAGGATGAAGTTGAAGAACGCTGTTCCTATCCCCAATACCACCACCGTCGGCGCTATGTATGCTAGTATCAGCCCCATGGCTGGGCTTGTAAGACAGGTCGGGCAAAGGACTGCGAGGCCAGCCAAAGGGCCTGGGAGCGCGGCTGCTATCTTCTGCTTTAATACTAGAAGAGATATGAAGGCCGCCATCAAAAACCCGCCTACGAGTGAGAGAGCCAGCGCCGCGCTAAGTATGTAAGGCCTCAGCACAACGCCAAAGAAGCACGCTGGAGACCATACCAGCACAGGCCCATATCCCACGCTACTCTCAACTATCAGAAAACGCGGCTCAAGGCCGCCACTAATATCAACCACAATCATGCCTTGCAGGTAGCCGTATGCGGCGAAGTATAGGACGCTCAACACAATCCATAATTTCCTAAATGTCGCGTTCTGAGCCAGCGTCCTTAAGTTGCTGAAGTTTGGGGAGAAGAGTCTGGCAAATCTGCCAACATTAGTTGTGCTGTTGCTGGTTATTAGATTTCTGAGGAATACGTAGATGAATGGTATGGAGATGTTTATCCAAACTAATGGTGCTAGCGTTGGGGGCCAGTCGTATATGAGTGAGGTTGTAAGGTCGCGCATAAGCCCCAGAAGCTCAAAATACAAGAGAAGCAGGACTATGAGGGTGATCTCTAGAGATAGTCTGCCGCTCCCAGCGCGACGCATAACCAACCCTCTATATGGCTTCAACTATGAACGGATAGAGAAAAGCCTTACCCAATAAGTCAGTGCATGGTTTGTGTTTATTACTTGGGGATTCTAGAAAACCATGGCGTATAACGCCTGGGGAGCGTGTGGCGGCTTGGTAGTCCGGAAGGAGGAAGAGGTAAAGACTGTAGAGGTTTACGACACAGGTGAGGCTCCTCTCACATTTAGCTACGGCCCACAACACCCTGGGACGGGCCACTTCAGAATGATTGTAACAGTTAGCGGTGATACCTTGATAGACGCCCAGCCAGACCCTGGGTTCGTCCACCGCGGCGAGGAAAAGATGTGCGAGTATAAGACCTGGATTACGAACATCCCGCATATTGAGAGGCCTGTAATTCTGGACTCGGCTGGGATACAGTATCCATATGTCCTTGCTGTTGAGAAGCTGATGGGTGTTGAGCCGCCTGAGAGGGCCAAGTATCTTAGGACTATAATGGCCGAGCTTAATAGGATTGGAAGCCACCTCTACTGGTTTGCTCTGTACGGTGTCTTCCTAGGCCACGCCACCATGTTCCTCTGGTGCTTCGGAGACAGGGAGTACCTAGTTGACCTAGTGTCGCTCATTGGGGGGCAGAGAATAACCCACGCATACTTCGTCCCAGGCGGCGTGAGGAACGACGCACCAGCCCACGTGCCCATGGGGCTTGTTAGAGAATTCAGAAGATACTACAGAATGGTTACTGGCAAAGACCTGCCAGAGAAGCAGCAATCAACGGAGTTTAAGAAATACGCCCACGCTGTCTGCGAGTTCTTCCTAGAGAGGCTTAACGACTATTGGGATATGTTCTTCAACAATGAGCTATTCATACAGAGAACCAAGGATGTCGGGGTTCTAAGCGAGTATGATGCTATAAGGCTGGGCGTTGTTGGGACTACGCTCAGAGCATCAGGAATAAGGTCTGATACCCGTATAGATGACCCATATGACGCTTATCCCTATCTGAAGTTTGAAATCCCGACTGGGACGCGGGGAGACTGTTATGACAGGGCTATTGTCGGGTTTAGGGAGATGCAGGAGAGCGCGAAGATAATCATGCAGGCGTTGGAGCAGATGCCTGATGGGCCTGTGAAGAATAAGCAGCACCCGATAAATATCCGCGTACCCGCTGGAGAGGCGGTAGCCCGCGCAGAAGCAGCGCGCGGCGAGATGCTCTTCTACATCAGAAGCGATGGGAGCGACAGGCCTTACAGGGTTAAGATAAGCCCACCATCATTCAGGCTCATACCAGCCATAGCCCACCTACTACGCGGAACGCAGATAGCGCATATACCACCCATATACTGGTCGCTAAACTACTGGCCCGTAGAAGCAGACAGATAATCATGAAGGTCGTCTCACTAGACTTTGGGGGCACGCTGGCCTACGAGCCTAGGGAGGAGTATCTCACCTACCACCAGCTACTAGCCAGCATGGGGTACAGGCTGAAGCAGGAAGACGTTAGGAAAGCATATGAGAAGACAATTGCATACTTTAAGGAAGGTGGTATATTTGGAAAGCGAGTATGGGATGGGTCATTACATCTAGAGTTTATCACACTACTATGTAGAGATCTAATGATTGATAACGCTGAGGTAGCAGCGCGTAGGTTGCATGAGCTTTTCCATACGAGCTTGACGTGAGGAAGTTTGACGACGTGGATAGGACTTTGAATGCTGTGAAAGAATATGGAGCCAGGCTTATAATCATATCCAACATAGCATCCGAGATGTGGCTGAGAATCTACCTGAACAGGCTGGGAATTGCTGGCTATTTTGATTATCTAGTTGCCTCAGGCTCGGTTGGTTTTGAAAAGCCTGACACCAGAGTATTCAGACATGCGGCAAGCCTAGTTGGAGTAGAGCCGCAGGGCATAATGCATGTTGGAGACTCGTATGAGCATGATTACCTAGGAGCACAAGCGGCTGGCTTCTTCCCAGTTCTAGTGGATAGATATGGGAGGAATATGGATAAGAACTGTAGGAAGATAGATAAATTATACGAGCTGGTTGATTTTCTACAAGAAGCTCTCTAAGCTACTCACACCTATTATGCTGTCAAACTCTATCTCCAGCGGGTCTAGTATCTGCTCAAATGTTGAGCGCATATAATCTATGTATTTATCAACATCTATGTTCTCAAGCCTAGCGAACTGCACGGGCGCCACGCCGTCCTTGTCCTTTGTCTTCACGTAGCTAATAATGTCCCCAGCGACTACCTTGATATTATTCTGTTGCAGCTTCCTGGCCGCCTTGACGTGGGGTGGTGTGGTCTTCTCATAGCGTTCAGGCGTCTTTGAGAGCATGACGCGGAAAGCGAGCTGCTCTATTTCCAGCTCCCTGTTCTTAAGCTTCCTATACCATGTGGAGATAGCATTCCTGATGTTGGCCTTAACCCTCTCCAAGTCCTCTTCATTCTTAACCTTTGAGAGCTGCCGCAGAACGTCGTCAAACGCCTCCTTTATGAAGACGGGAATATTGCGCTTCTTACCTGTTAAGCCCTTAACATCTACTACGCCTTTATCGGTAACGCCTAGGTAGTTCTTCTTTCTGCGGCTGAAGACAACATAGACGTATGTCTTGTCAAACTCTAGGTCTAGGTTGAATTTGCTCTTAGCCCATCTTACTACTTCTTCTATAAGCTCTGGCCTGTCCGTCTTTAGGAATATTGAGTCCGTGTCACCATATATGACTTGTATTCCCAGAGCTTTTGCTTTCTCTATGGCTTGCTTGAAGACGTATCGCCCAACAGCTGCTACGCCCTCCGCTACTGGCGGACAGTATAGTGGGAACTCCTCAAAGCCGAAGACACCATAGCTGGCGTTGAGAAAGACTTTGAGAGCACGCTGGACTACGCCATACCAGCTACGCTGCTCAGAGTCAAGACTCTTATCGCCAGCTTTCACCTTATACCAGCCAACCCTAATATCCCTGAGAGAGCCTATGATGAGACTCTGAATACCGCGCTTCTTCTTGCATACCCAGTGGTCTGTCTCAGGGATTAGGTTATCCTTACACTCCTCATGGGGGCAGCGTACAGTCTCGTAGCTTAGGTTGGCCTCCTTTAGTACTGATGGGTAGAGGGAGGCGAAGTCAAGCACTATGACTCCAAAATGGATTCCAGGTATGGGGTCAACTACTATGGCGCCACGGTATTTCTTCCCGTCAATAACAGCTTTTGTTGATACCTGTCCCTTGACTTGTAGGAGGTCTTCCTTGCGTGGTATTATCCAATTCATGCGGCGGTGCTCCCAATATAGTAGGTTCTTTATCCAGCCCGATACCCCATGCCTGCACACGTCCTCCATCGGTGTTCTTCCTATACGCGCTATAACCGCAATCAGTCTGAGAACAAGCCTATCATTCATAGTAATCAAGTCGTGCAGAAGCTTGGCGTCTCGGTAGCTGTATTCTGCAAGCTCAAGAGGCGTGAGCTCGGCTAGGGTTTTAGTCAGTGGAACCTTCCCCACCCCTAGGAGAGCTGTCGCCACACCCTCAAGCGTATGCTCCCTATACCTATTATCAAACGCGTAAATCTGAATTGACTTATTCATGAAGAAGCGGTATAGGTCTAGGTGTATCCCAGCCCTGAGCGTGGCGCCCTCGCGACCCAATATTATTGGTATCTTCTCCCTCTCGATACCCAGCTTCTCGCCCCGGTTCTTGAGATAAGGCAGGTCAAAGTCATCGCCATTAAACGTAACTATTATGGGGTACTTCTCGATTATCTCAAAGCAACGCCTAAGCATAGCCTGCTCATTATCAAAATACTCTATCCTGAACTCTGTTGGGCTTTTCTCATTTTGCTGAGCCTTACCCAATAAGAGGACTAGGTTAAGGCCGTCTGAGCTTGCCAGAGATATTGCCGCTACCCTATCCTCTGGATGGCTTGGAGACGGGACGCGCGTCGCTGATTCCCCTGTAATCTCGATGTCGAGAGCTATGAATTCTATCTTGGGTTGCTCAGCCTCAAGTATCTTTAACCACTTACGCAGCTCTTCCGCCTCTTGCTCACCAACCGACCTGAAGAAACGCTTTAGAATCTCATCAACTATGTTATCATCTGCTAACTCTGGAGTTAATGTGCCGTCATCGTCTGCCGCGTATATGAGGGAGGGTATGAGCTGGTTATCGAAGAGGTAGTTTAGGTGGTATGGTATGTCAGCTTCCCAGCAGTCTATCTGCTCTCGTATGGATTTCTTCGAGCCGCCAACGGCAAGAGGGTCGCTGGCAATTATCTTTGTCATGGTTATCTTTTCATCGCTTATAGCGTCATATTTCTCAACAGTCTCGAAAGCCACAGCCCCAGCTTGCTTTAGCGCCTCGTTATTCTCAAGCCTCTCCAACGGTATGTTGGTGAAGCAGTACGGCTTATGATCGGTGTTGTCATACCATAGTATAACCTCACCAGCCTTGGTGTCGAGTAGCTTAAGGTATGCTTTCCCCTTTTGGCCATCGTAGGCGCAACCAAGTAGGAAGAGCCGTTTCTTGGGCTTCGGCCTCTCTACAGCTTCAAACAAGGAGAGCTGTGGCATAGCTTAGGGACGCCCCTACTAGCTTTCTATTAGGCATCGGATAAATAAGTCTTAACGCTTAGACTCTATAGCAGTTATACACTCCACTAGTACTCGTGTAGCCTGGGCCGCGGTTAGGCCGTTATCGTAGATTGAGCACACCTCCATTATGTCTAAGCCGACAATCGTGGGGGAGCATACCGCGTGGAGAAGCTCTACCAAATCGTAAGGGGTTATCCCATTTGGCTCAGGATTTCCGACGCTTGGAGCGTATGCGGGGTCTAAAACATCAATATCCACAGACACATACGCGGGTCTGCCACCAGCAAATACCCTTATTCTACTTAACACCTGGTCTAGATTGTCGTGAATCTGCTTGGAGGTATAGTATGTTATTCCAAGCTCTCTAGCGGTTTTTAGCTCGTCGTAATCATATCCCCTCACACCAACTACAGCAACCTTAAGCTTTCGCTTCTCCAATAAACGCCTCAGATAGGTTGCATGATTCATTCTAGTTCCCAAATAATTATCGCGTAGGTCGAAATGAGCGTCGAAAACTATTAACACGCCCTCAACATCTCTAAAGCACGCCATAACCGCTGGCATCGTGAAAGTATGCTCGCCACCAACCATTAGTGGTGTCTTGCCTAGTCGTCGTATGTCTTTCACAACTCTAAAAACGCGCTTTAGCATAGCAGCTAGACTATAGGTAAATCTCACATCCCCAGCGTCGTGTAGCCTCACACTCCTAGCATCAAACTCCAGATTAACACTGTTGGACTCTAAATTGGAGCTGAATTTACGAAGCATCTCAGGCCCATAACGCGAGCATGCTCTGAAACTTGATGTTAGGTCATACGGGACGCCGAAGGCCACGTATTTGGCCTCGTCAAGACTATACTCCAAACCTAGAAAAGTCTCTGAGCGTCTCAGATACTGTTTTAGGGCATCTCCATGCATTTGTCGCGTGATGTTTCCAAATATTCTTTAAATACATTTTCCGCCGTTATGTTTAACGCATTTTGAAGAAGAGGGGCGTTTGGGAATGGAGCGATATCTATGGATAGCCGCCGCGTTTGGACTCATAATTAGACTCGCCCTAGCCCCCTTCTTCGGCCATGCGTGGGATATGTATATCTGGATAGTCAGCGGAGAGCTGGTAGTAAATGAAGGAGTGAATATCTATCAGCTAAAAGATTTAACAGATTTCCCATGGGGGTTCTACGCATACCCGCCTGCATGGCTCTACTGGCTGAGCCTAGCAGCCTGGTTAAACACATTCTTCAATAATCTTAACATCTACGTAATGATAATAAAGCTACCAATCATACTTGCCGATGTTGCTATAGCCTTTATACTATATAGGATAAGTAGGATACTAAGCCTTCCAGAGCGTTGGTCTCGTTTAGCACCGCTCATATGGCTCCTCAATCCCGTGACAATATTCATAACCGCTGTCTGGGGGATGTTTGACTCCCTAGCGGTGTTGACCACGATGGCCGCGCTTTACTACGCTCTCATAGGGCGTGAAAGGAGGACTGGGATTCTCCTAGGCCTAGGTACGGCTATCAAACTCTATCCGGCGCTCCTCATAATACCAGTATCAGCATATCTGCTCAAAGTGAAAAAAGCAAAGCCAGCCCGCGTCTTCTACGACATAACTCTACTAGCAACAATAACAGGGGTAGCGCTAAGCCTACCCTACCTAATCGACCCCCTCTCATTCATAAGTAAATTACTATACCACTTCAGGAATGTGGGTCAATTTACTTACTGGACGGGAATATCAATAATAATGAACCCCATCTTCATCACTATAATATCCAACACAGCATTCGTGGCGCTTTTCATCATAGCATTAACCAAAATGTTAAGGCTAAACACAAACAACAGCATGAAGCTTATCAACTTAATTACCATATCGCTGCTCGTTTTTCTATCTGTTTCATCCAAGGTAAATGTTCAATATACTCTTTGGGTATTGCCTTTCCTTCTCCTCATCATGCCCACCATGAATAGCCGTGAGGCTCGGATAAACTTCTACCTCCTAATAGTTGCTGCGATTATGTTCATTACAGCAACGATACTCATACCAGGAATGTATAGTCTATCAAATCTAGGAACGCTCTCGCTGGGCTACGAGCAGCAGACAAGCGGGTTCATAGGCCCTCTCCTTATTACGTCAGCCCTTCTGGGTGGAACGAGATACGTCGGCCTCATGCTGGAATTCCTCTCCGTAAAGCTAAGAAACATATGGAACATAAACCGCCTATCCATAATCACGCTCCTCATAATATTCGCACTCTTCCTAAGCCTCTTCCCAACAGGAAGGGGAGTTGAACTGCCCTACCTAGATGTCCGTGTGGCTGTTCCAGAGAGCGTAGAATCCATATTCGGACTCCAAGAAGGCTTTGACATAGACTCCTTCACCATGCTCTACAACGTAACCCACATAGTAATACCCATGGGGCCTGATGTAGTCAATACCTATGTTAGGGGGAACTATGACATGGATGTCTCGCGGAACTTTAGGTTCAGGCTTGGGATAGACTCATGGAGCCTCGCAGACCTCAAAAATCTAGTTGATACGCTCCACGCCAGGGGGTATAGGGTTCTTCTGGGAATATACCTACGCTCATATTATCACTCAATGTACTTCGGGATACAGGGATATAACTCAACATGGCTTGTAGCGTCGTATGGAAAACTAGCAGACCAGATGGGGAACATCTACTTCCAAGAAAGTATGCAAATAGAAGGACGGAACATAACCTATGCCGAGTTCTTCGCAGCGAAGTCCCGCGAATTGATAAGCGACCTTAGGTTTGATGGAGTTTATCTCATGGGAGTCAATTGGCAGTCTGGTTATAGGGTTTGGGAGAGCGTCAAGACGCTGGTCAACGCAATGAATAAAGAGGGAATTACTGTTTTTGTAGAGATAGACCCACTCAGCGTTGATGAGAATTATCTGTCAAACGTCTCCCTTGCTGCCGATTTTATGGTAGTTAAAACCGACCCATGGGTTAGGAATCTAAGAAACGCCTTGATAGGCAACTTTACTGTTGAGCAGTTTAAGGAGATGTTGGAGTATGTTGTTGAGGTCTCTGGGAGTGGTAAGGCTCGCGTGCTTTTTGGAATCTATGCTATTGACTTCACCGAGGGGTGGCTTACGCCCGCGGTTGAGCTTCAAGTTCAGGTTAATGAGTTCGCCTCTGTAAATGGGGTTTATGGATACGCGATATACCACACAAACAGATTCCTCCCATATAGGATAACAGTAACACGTTAGCTACTCTTCGGGTATTCTGCGCCATTTGGGGACTTGCGGATATGCGCGGCCATCACGGCCCATGACCCCAGTTCCCATGCAGAAACCATGATACCTCGCTACTACAAACTTTCCTGATGTTTTTTGTCTAGCCTCCACTGGGGCAGCCATCATCCAGCGTACAGCGTCATCTCTATCAAGCTCTAGCGTGTTCTTTAGCTGTTGGCATAGGTAGTGGCTCCCTTCTATTGAGAGAGTCAATCCCCATTTTCTATACTTGGCAACATAGAGGCCTATGCTATCAACTTTCTTCAGAATGCTTGCTAGCTGGAGTGTCTCAGGTGTAGTAGCCCTCACGCGCCCCTCGCCTGATATTATCAGTTCATAGCTGCTGAAGAAATCAGATACCCCATAAGTTCTGTTGGCTTCGTGCTCTATCTGCCGCCTAAGCTCGCCATCTACCCGTCTAATCTTCACTAAGCCTCACCATGGTCTTGTTTTACTATTTTGGCGAAGAAGAACCCCTCAGCCCCGCTATCGTATGGGTATATCCTAATGCATCTACCAATGTCTGGATGGAATGTTATGCCCCTCCACTCCTCCACTGGCTTTGTTGTTTTTATCCCCTCGACGTTTATGTTTTCCAGCTTTGCGTTTTCGCGCTTCTCCAATAGCTCAGAAACCACTGCCTCATTCTCAAGCGGGTGCAGCGTGCATGTGGAGTAAATCATCTTACCGCCTGGTTTTAGGGCGTCAAATCCCGACAAAAGCAACCCTAGCTGTAGTCGGCTTATCCTCTCACTTATCCTCTCGCTCCAACGTCTAGCCACGCCCCAGTCCTTGGATATTATGCCCAGCGAGCTGCACGGCGCGTCTACCAACACTCTATCAAACGTGGATGGATAGCGTTTTCCGAAGATTCTCCCATCGCGTAATGTTATGATGGAGTTTATGACGCCGAACTTCTGCATGTTGGATGCGAGTGCTTTAACTCTATCGACAGATATGTCGTTGGCCACTATGACCCCACTCGCTTGCAGGAGCTGTGCTATGTGTGTTGATTTACTTCCAGGAGCTGCGCAGAGGTCTAGCACATGGTTTCCAGGCTCCACATCCAGCAGTTCGGCGGCAAGCATAGATACTGGACCCTGGAAATATACAAGGCCTAGCATGTGCCAGATACTCTCGGCTAAGTTTTCTTCACCAGAAACGTAATACCCATAATGGGTCCATGGAATCTTTTCAAGCAGGTAGCCATCTTCGCGGAGAAGTGATAAGCATTTCTCCATGTTGGTTTTGAGTGTGTTTATGCGGATTGAGGATGGGAGAGGCCTACTGTAAGCATCTATTAGTGAATTCAAGTCTATGTCGGGTAGCTCACGGAGAAATGCTAAGAGCTGTTCTGATAATGTTATTCTACGCTGCTCCAACGCTATTTGAACACCTCTCCAGTTTTGAGCGACCACATCACTAGGTCAAGTGAATCGGATGGAATACCTAGCTTATGCGCGGTCTTCATGAAAATACTCTCCAGCTCAAGATAACGCTTCTTACTTATGCTCCGCGGAATCTCGCGTATAGCCCCCAATTCAAGTAGGTTACGTAGTATGTGTCTATCTATTATGGCCAGCTTGCTGTAGCCTATGTTTCTTAGGAAATGGCTGGCCTCTTTCATACCTAGTCCCCTTATGGAGCTTACGAGAAGCTCTCTCGCTTCATAGGCGTTTAACGGGTTGTTTAAGATTATTTTCCGTATCTCTCCTATTTTTTCACGGGCCAGAATTATGTTATGAGCCTTTGTCCTGTGGAATCTAACACCAGCCTCTCTCAGGGCGCGTGAAATCTCTTCCTCACCACCATTCCTGAGTAAGCCCGTCTCTTTGAGGTGGGTTATCGCCCTATCCGCAGCCCTCGCCCTAGTCTGCGGAGTACATATACAGAAACAAAGCTCCGCAAATATCTCCCATATATCCTGATTCCTAACACGCTTAAACGCGTTAAGCCTGGCAATAATCTCGCCACGCTTGGCTGTATACGCTCTACGTATCTCTTCTGCTTTTCTCTTATTCATCCACCGTTTAAGGTAGCTTAATGCCTATTTATGGTCTTGAAGAAAAGCCTGGTCTGGCCTAATGTCTGAAGCTCGCTCTCACGCACACTTAGGACTACTGGTATGTCAGATACCATCCTACCCACGAGGAGGCAGTGACGCGGAGGAAGGCCGCGTCCTAGGCTTTTAACAGACTCGCCATCTATCCTAGAAGCGCGGGCAATCCTCTCAAGGTCCGACTCATTAGCGAAGTTGAAGAGGAAGAAGTTGTCAGCCTGCCTATACACCGATTCGGGAATAGTATCTGGCTGGTTGGTGACGAAGATTGGGAATAAGCCGAGGTGGCGCATCCGCGTTACGATGTCTTCCCAGTAGGTCTCTCTAAGGTATAGGTGTGCCTCCTCAGCCAGTAGGAAGAGCGGCGTTATAGCTTCCTGGCGTAGCATGTTGGAGAGGCTACTCAGCAGATACTCAACCACAAGCCTTCGTGTCGTCGGGAGCAGGTTAAGGAGATTCACCACAACTAGATTACCGCCGGGCTTGGGCTGGAGAAGGTCCCGCAGTTCTGTAGGCTCCCTATCATCAACAACAAACCCGCTTGCCTCAATTGAGTTGATGCGCGAAACTAGAGCTTCTCGTACAGACTCATTCATAGATATTCTAGATAGAGTTTGGATTAGTGTGTTAAGGGTAACTTCTCCCTCCCCCCGCTCAACTATGTGCCACACCCGTGAAAACTCTCTACAACTCGTGGGCGGGGTTTGGTAAACATGCTCCAGCACATCCATGAAGCAGCGCAGCCCCATCATGCTGGGCGAGGTAGTGAAATTAACACCAGGCTCAAGAACTGTCATGCTCCCTGCTAATACGCTAAGCCCTCCATCTTTTCTCCTACCCAAGTGGATATACTCCCCATTAACATCTAAAACAAGCACGGTAGCTCCATTAGTTACCAGCCCCTCTACCAGCAGCTTAGCCATATGCGATTTACCGCTCTCCTTCTTCCCAGTTATTATGGTGAGCTGTCCGTCTAGAGATTCTACTGGAATATGGAACGGGTGTCCACCGACTTTTCCGAGCAGGATTAGCCGCTCACCCTCTTGCCGCGAGATTATATGGAAATACTCCCTGCCTATTCTCTCTATATCAGCCGAGAACCTGTTGGGAAGCCACGCGCTGTTAGTAAGTAGCTTGCCATCCAATACTACGCCCCTTATCTTGGCTGTTACCAGCCTTATCTCACGTATCAAGAGGCTTAGCGAGGTTATGTTATAGGGGTCAAAGAGTTTCTTGCCATTAGCCTCTTCGGCTGATATGTCCCGCATTATGTCTTCGGCGACTCCTGGAACGTCTGCGTAGCAGACGTCTATCACCTGCAAGAGTAGCGCCAGCTCTCCGTCGCGCGCCACTAGGTAGTCGCCTATGCTGAAGTCTATCTCATCAGGCTTGCAGAGTATCT
This sequence comes from Candidatus Pelearchaeum maunauluense, assembly GCA_030059675.1. GTDB lineage: Archaea > Thermoproteota > Nitrososphaeria_A > Caldarchaeales > Caldarchaeaceae > Pelearchaeum > Pelearchaeum maunauluense. The sequence goes on from JANVYQ010000003.1 coordinate 139,967, forward strand.
CCAGCGTATCCTTATGCTTCTGAAGTATTCTCATATCCCACGCTCAGCTCGCATCAAGCGGTGAGAAGAGAGCCTGCCTCACGTCGGGTATGTTAATTATCCTAGAGCCAGTGAGGTTTTCCAAACCTACTTGCAACCCAAGTATATCGGTCTTGTTGAAGGTGGCGTATTGGTGGGCTAGGATTAGTGTTTCTGGATAGCCGTAAACTAGGCTATCGCTGGCTAGTAGGTCTTCAACCGCTCTATACGGCTCATCACAATCCCGCGCTGCTACATCAACCCTATATGGGAACAAGCATCGGGAGAGATGCGCCACATATATCTCGCCTAGCTGATAATGTCCAGGTCTGAGCCTAAGAGCGTCCTTGAAGCATACTAGATAGGGCGGCTTACTGCCATTAAGCAGGTTTGTTATCTTAACACCCATGTATCGTAGTTTGCTGGACTTGGCGAAGGCAACAACTCCTATACCGTTCTGCTGCGCCACCTGTATAACCATTCGTACAGCTCTGAGTGGGCTATCTATGGGCCCAGCGGTCAGTGAGCCGTCTATTAGTAGGATTCCCCCATCAAGCTGTGAAGCTGCGTAGAGCTGTAGCATCTTCTCAAAGAGGCTGGCCACGACGCTATGCGCCATTTCCAGCCTAGGCGTTGCATGGCCTTGTAAGCCGAGGGAGCTTGTGAGTGTCTTCATGATTAGGGGTAGGGTTTGTTTGGAGAGTTGGTAGATGATGGGGCCGAATATCTCAAGCTCCACCGTGCTTAGAACACGTTTTACAACCACGCCGCGCAGCGCCCAGATGCTTCCATTCACGCCTTCAGCTAGCTTGACTGTTGAGGTATCAACCGCTATTACGCGGCGCGGCTCCTCAGATACCTTGAGAGGTATCGGCTTAAGCCCATCAAGACTTAGGTGAGGCTCCAGCTCCTCTTCTTCGGGCTCAATCAACGTTTCTGGGGCTATTAACTCGCCCCCACCAAGCCCACCAGCCATAGCTGGGCTGAGCCGCGAAAATGCTTTAAGGAGCTGTTCAAGTTGATTATGATGGTATGGTTGGTGGGCAAGTTGGGTTTGCATCATCAGCCCCACTCTCCTGGCTTATTGGTGGTATTGTATTGAATATAAATGTTGTGCATGATGGTCAAGATTTAACATGAACAGCACAATAAAAGTAAGAATAACCATAGGAAACACCACCGTAGAGGTGGAAGCACCGCCAGACCAGTTAGAAGAAGCTGTGAGAAATGTGGTCGCAGCCATCAAGGCTGCTGGAATAGCCGCGCAGAGCGAGCAGCCCCAGCTTATTCCAGAGAGAAAAGAACAACGAGCCGTGACTTGCAGGCGTATTGTTGAAGAGCTCCTCGGCGAGGGTTGGTTCTCAAAGCCTAGAAGCCTGGGCGAGGTTGCATCGGAGCTGGCGCGCCGCGGTTTTAGCTACGACAGGACAGCTATAGCGCATGTCTTGCTAGACATGGTTAGAGAGGGGCTTATGAGACGCGAGGGGGAGGCTAGGAGCTATCTCTACATAGAGTCCAGCCGTGAGAAAAACACACAGCACGACACTCAGGGCACAGCTTTGGAGTGAAGCTCCACAAGAGATTTCAAGCCTAAAGTCGTTATTGTGTAGTCGCCCCTATCAAGCCTCCTGATAAGCCCCTTCTGCAAAAGCTCGCTCAGCCTTCCTGAAATCGTCTTCTCAGGCTTCCCTATTGCTGCCTGTATCTCAGAAGCCGACGCCGTGGGGCTGTCTTTCAGACCAAGCGCGTGCTCAATATAGCGCTTGGCTAGGAAGAGGACGACCGCGTCAGCCGTGGGAAGGGAGCTGAGCGGCTTCAGGAAGAAGACTCCCTCATCAGGATTGTATGATATTAAGCTGGAGAGACGGTCAAGCAGCTCCTGTAGGTCTGTAGAGTAGGTTATCCGCGATGCTAGGGAGTATGAGGGTATGTTCTTCTCTAGGAATCTTATCACGCTAGCGTAGACCTCTGCTGGATTACCTTCAAACTCTGCCCGTAGGTCTTTATAGCTTATGCTCACGCGCAACTTATCCTCTGCCATCTCACTTCTCCTCAATTAGCTTCATAAGCGCCGCCGTAAAGACATATCTCCCCTCATCAACTCGGCGGACAAGCCCAGCCTTCCACATCTCGCCCAGCCTGTTGGCAGCGTTCTTCTCGCTCAGCCGCGTGGCCGAGGCGACCTGCTTGGGGGTCATAGCATCACTCTCAAGCAAGCCTAGCCTATGACCGACAAAAGCGCCAGCAAGACAGAGCGCTATCTTCCGCTTGGTCTCGGTGTCCTCCAACACAGAAACATTACCACCCTCAACCAACACACGGCCAGCTATCCTCTCAGCCAAGCTAGTAACGTCATGCGCTCCTGTAAGACGTTGTAAAAGATTGACAGGACCTAGAACCTCTGAGAAGTATCTATTTACGCTTCTCCAGACTGTCTCATAGTCGCCTGAGAACTCCGCCACCGTGTCGCCGTGCTTAATATGGACTGTGATGTTCTCCACCATATTCCAGCATCCCCTGCCTGAATGCTGCTAATCAAAAGACCTAAAGCCCCGAGTTAAGTTTATAGGCAGCAAAACACATCAACCCCAGCTATGAACCGCGACCAAGCGCTGGGTGTAATAATACTCCTCGCCAGTATAGCTGGGATACTAATATATGGATGGATAGTCTTCCTCACGGAATTCTGGCAAATCATACTCAAGCTCACAGCATTCGTAGCAGTAGCGGGAATACTTGGAATACTAGCATGGATAGGCTACACGCTGGCAACAACACCACCACCCAAACCAATAGAAGAGATTGAAAAGGAACTAGAAGAAGAACTAAAGAAAACAGAGCAACAACAAGAAAAACAAGAACAATAACCACAATAAGGTATTAACTTTACAATCCTATAAATTAGGGCGTTGTGCAAGAAGGATTCATCTAAGCCTGTGAATCATAATTAAGAAATAAATAATGCCTACTGCAATAATGAAGCCTGAAGCTGGAGTAAAAGCTACATCAATATTAAAAACACCATTCATCGTGAATCCTACTATTCTCTAGATGTTACCAACTGATATCAGGTATGCGGGCGTTATGCTAAGCCCCCTGTAAGGCATGCGGCGTGATAAGAGTCCTGGCATTAAGATTGGGGCGTAAGCCGTTATTATATGCGCTATGAAGCCGACTGCTAATGCGTGTATAAACGCATCTCTAAAAGCTAGGTAGAGTCTTGGCATGAACGGCATCAGCATGCCAAAGATAAGCGAGGCCATAAGCCAAGCAAAGGCAAGTCTAGAAACAGACGCGAAGTATAGATACCTAGTTCTGTCCCTCTCGTTCATGACTTGGAATTGACGAGACGACGTATCAATCCTCTGATCCTACACCTTTGTTAATCTTTTTGGCTGTTTTATGCGCATCGATAATATTCCAAATCCATACAATAAGGTACATGGGTATTCCAATAATGCCGAGAATCAAAAGTGCAAAAATAATTGCTAGTGCCAAGAAAAGAACGAGGAGGTTGACTGAATGTTTAGTAAGGCTGAGAGGGATTATCTTTACTCACTTAAAAGCGGTAAAACACGTAAATGGAGTAAGAAATATGAGGAGATCCTAAGGTACAGAATAAGGAAGAAAGTCAAGATGGCACTTAAGGATCTCGAACTAGCTTTGGACATGATAGGACAGGATTCACTACTAAAAGCAGTAGAGCTACTACAGAAAATTGTAGAACTCCATGGGAACAGCGAGTTTATAGCGCGGCTTTACGAAAAGAAGGGGCTGCAAATGGGCGCTAGGAGAGGTTTATGCGGGGGGTGGGATTTGAACCCACGAACCCCTTCGGGACAGGGTCCTAAGCCCTGCGCCGCTGGTCTTCCCAGCTTTTGGCTGGGTTATTTGGCCAGGCTTGGCAACCCCCGCCCCTCTTATCATGCTATACCATGGTCTGTTCTTAAAGATTTATGCTTATGTCTGGCATGTATGTAGTGGTTCGCCAGCTCTGCCGCGAGTTTGGTCGTTTGGTCTTGCTGGTCGTTGGGTGGTGAGACCTCCATTATATCTAGCCAGCGGGCATTCAGCGACGATGCAAAGCTGTAAATCATGTATATCGCCTCCCAGGAGCTCATACCGCCTGGAGATGGGTGGTCTGTGCCAGGGGCGTAGGCCTGGTCAAGCGCGTCTATGTCAAAAGTAATGTAAATAGACTCAACTCCCTTCATCCATCTTACAATTTCGCGCGTAGTTTGTTCAAGTCCCTTAGTACGTAAGTCCCATACAGTTATGTAGCGTATCCCCATGTTCTTCACGTGCTCTATGTAATGACGCGAGTATAGAGAGCCGCGTATCCCAATCTGAACCACATTAACGCCTTTTAACACGTTTTCGTCAAGCAGCCGTCGTAACCAAAAGCCGCTATGCTGTCCCCACCCAGTTCTTGTATCGTGATGAGCATCAAACTGGATGAGCCCTACATCACCACCGCTGGCTCTTTTAGCGGCTCTTATCAGCTCATAAGTAAGAGAGTGGTCTCCGCCAAAGGTTAGAACATTCTCAGCGCTTCTGAAGACTTTATCAGCAACCTCGGCTAAACGTCTCATAGTTTCGTGAAAATCAACGATATTCACCTCCACATCACCACAATCATAGACACCTTCTATAATCTCGCTATCATGCTCAACCAAGTAATTGGTCTTTGAGTAGAGGTATTCCCTTATTCTTGATGGAGCGTATCTAGACCCCCTGCGATGCGATACAGTACCCCCATCAAACGGCACGCCGAGAATAGCCAGCCATACCCCACCCTCACCATCCCAACGCCTCACCACATCACCCAACCAACGCACATTAGGGTCCGGGAAGAACCTATAGCCACCTAGACGAGGTTCAGAGAGATACCTCCGCGACATGACAAGCAAAACCCCCAAACACAGGATTTAAACACCGCAAGGCCCATACACTAATCAAGTTTATAAACACGCACAAACAAACAGTATAATAAGGAGGGTTCAGCGGGGTAGGGTAGCCAGGTTAACCCGCCGGGCTCATAACCCGGAGATCCCTCGTTCAAATCGAGGCCCCGCTACCACCCTCCATTAATCATTATATTTTCTTGATTAATGCACCATATTGGTTGTTTATGTTTCTTTATCCATGGCAGTATTAGCGCATGGTCGTGGTTTTCTAATACCGCGGACGTGGGCTGGCCCTGGTGAGGAGACTCTCTATGCCATACACGTAACAGCCGAGAAGGCTGGAGTAGCCAGCTTCAGACTAATGGTTCCTGAGGGATTTAGAATATCGTTGGATGATGTGATAAGGAAATGGGATTGTGAGTGCTTTACAGACGAGCAGGGATTTGTTAAAGCATTAAACTATGCTATATCAATACCGAAAAATGAATACGTGGAATTTGACATCTTTACCGCCAAGAATCCAGACAAACCAGGTAAGTATAGGTGGATTCTAATAGTAACGTACGCGGATGGAAGTAAAGAAATTTTTGAACAAGACCTATGGATAGCAGGTGCGGGAAATAATCTCCAAACTCAGCTAAACATTATTATGATTTTACTGATTCTACTTCTTGTTGGTGTGGTAGGAGTTCTTACTTTTATTTTAAGAAGACGTAAAGAAAAAATATATGATAAAAACGGCATACATGGCAAATTGTTAAATACCCGCAAGAAAATAACTTAGGCTTAGAATATGAGCAAGTATGCACGATTATCGGTTGAACTCCAAACCATGCTACGGTTGGAGAAACCGCCAATAGCTATATCATTTAGCCCCCAAGCCAAACAAGGTCTAAAGGAGAGTAAAGATACCGTCCCTTCCAGCTGCACTTTTTGGGCTAAAGCACTCAGCGAGACATTCTACACAACACGCGGACAACATCTAAACTGTAGTATAGGCTCCGTTACGCATGGTATTAAGAAACCTGACGAAGTAATGCCCGAATGTGGATGCGGTGATGTTGAGATGCTCATTAATGCTGGTTGGATTACCCGCGATTCAATTACAAGACTTCCACAAATGCCTATGAATGAGGGAACCATATCCTATGGTCCTTCAGCTCACGCTCCCTTTGACCCTGATGTGGTTTTAGTCTTCTGTAACGCGGAGCAGGCTATGTTTATTGTTGAAGCTGTGGATTCTCATAAGACTATGGGAAAGCCCACATGCGCGGCTATACCAGAATCCTATAACAATAATACACTCGTTGTGAGTCTTGGATGCACGGCGAGTAGGCTTGGTAGTGGCTGAGGAGTATCAATCCAAAACGATGAACTCTAAACGGTTGTATGAGAGGGCGCGGCGCTATCTCCCAGGAGGAGTTACGTACGCTGTTAAGTATTGGGAGCCGTATCCGGTGTATGCTAAGAAGGCTAAGGGGAGTAGGATATGGGATGTTGATGGTAACGAGTATGTTGATTTTTGGATGGGGCACTTCGCTATAATAATGGGCCATGCCTATGGGCCTGTTTTAGACGCCGCGCGTGAGCAGATAGAGCTTGGCGCGCATCTGGGGTATTGTCACGAGTGGGAGATTGAGCATGCGCGGATTATTTCTGAGATGTCTCCCTGCGTTGAGCTCTTCAGAGCTACGAATAGTGGGACAGAAGCCAACATGTATGCCGTACGTTTAGCGCGAGCTTACACCAAGCGTAGCAAGATTGGGAAGTTTGAGGGAAACTGGCATGGCGGGTATGATGCGCTTCATAAGGCTGTCAACCCTCCACTTGATAAGCCGCCCTCACTTGGGTTGACCGAAAGTACGCTGAACGACACTATAGCTCTGCCGTATAATGATATTGATGGTGTGAGGAGGATAGCCAAGAAGGAGTCGTTGGCGTGTATTGTTATTGAGCCTATAATGGGTGCTGGAGGATTCATACCTGCGGAGAGAGAGTTTCTAAGGGGCTTACGCGAGCTGTGTGATGATGAGGGAATACTGCTAATCTTTGATGAAGTTATAACAGGCTTTAGACTCGCGCGGGGAGGTGCGCAAGAATACTATGGGGTTATTCCAGACTTGGCGGTTTTTGGCAAGACGATAGGCGGTGGGGTCTTTCCTGCTGGAGGGTTTGGCGGTAGAGCGGAGATAATGGAGCTGCTAGACCATACTAAGGGAAGAAAACCCTATGAGAATGTTTTCCATGGAGGAACATACGCGGGGAATCCCCTCTCAACCAGAGCTGGCTATGTGGTGCTATCGGAGCTCAAGAAGGGTGAGGTTTATCCGAAGATAGACGGGCTGGGAGAGAAAGCCCGTTCAGGCCTTAGGGAAATCTTCGCGAGATACGGAATAACAGCCCACGTAACTGGGGTTGGCTCAGTCTTTGGAATACACTTCACACAAGAGAAACCACGCGACATTAGGACAGCTACACAAACTAGGGATGTGGAACGCTGTAAACGCTTCTTCCGACATCTTATATCAAACGGAATACTGTTCCTAAAGCCCGACAAGCCTGTCTTCTCCATCTCAGCCGCGCACTCCGACGAAGATATAGAGAAGCTTCTAAGCCTTGTTGAGGATTTCGCCAGAAGAGAGGCTAAACAATGAAAGGTATCATGTATTAATTGATGATGTAAGAGTATCTCTAGTCGGTTCATGAGGGTGAAGCTAGCCGCGACCATAGGGCCAGCCTCGGCGTCTGATGAGGTTGTGGAGAAGCTAATTTTAGAGGGCTGCCGTATCTTTAGGATAAACTTCAGCCATGGTAGCCCTGAGCTTTGGCGTGGCTGGGCTAGGAGAATCCGTGAGATAGCAGGTAGGTTGGGTATTGAGGTGGCGTTGCTCGGAGACCTTAAAGGCCCCTCTATAAGGCTTGGTGTTCTTCCGAAGCCGATACGCCTAACCGCGGGTGAGGAGGTGAGTTTTGCGAGAAACCCGCAGAATGAGCGTGAAATCCCGCTACCAGAGCAGCGTGTCTTCCAGCAACTAGCCGCTGGAGACATGATAGTAACCGACGACGGCTGCGCTCTGCTACAGGTTCTTGAAGTTAAGGAAGATAGTGCCCGCGTAAGGGCTCTTACCGAGCTTGTGCTCTCCTCCCGTAAATCCATAGTAATACGTGGGAAGGAATTCCCAGTAGAGGAGCTATCCAGCGAGGATGTTGAAGCCCTGAAAATAGCTGTTGAGGAGGATTTTGACCTGCTCGGCATGAGCTTCGTGAGTAGAGCACGCGACCTGACCCTCATGCGGGAGAAGATTAACGAGCTCGGCGGTGAGCTTGAGATTATAGCCAAGATAGAGACCCCCTCTGCCGTCGCTAACATAAGCGAGATAGTAAATGCCGCAGACGCCGTGCTAATAGCGCGTGGAGACTTGGGAATGTATTTCTCACTTGAGGAGGTTCCGAAGCTACAGAACAAGATAACACAGGCTAGTTTAGCTGTTGGGAAGCCTGTTATGGTTGCGACTCAGCTACTGGGCTCTATGGTTAACGCGCCAGTTCCAACTAGGAGTGAGGTTGTTGATGTGGTGAATAGCGTTAGGGAGGGCGTTGATGTTCTATTATTAACGGGCGAGACTGCCGTAGGAAAGTATCCTGTTGAGGCTATACGGTGGCTTCGTAGGATTGTGGAGGGCTATGAAAGTGAGGTGGCTAGGCAGGAGTATAAGTTGGATAGTGTGCTGGGTGATAGGTTCGCGATGGGTGTTGTATCCCTTGCCGAAAGCCTAGACGCGACACTCGCGGTATATACAAAGTCTGGAAGCATGGCGCGTAGAATCTCACGCTTCAGACCAAAAACACGCGTATATGCAGCTACTCCCTCAAAGAAGGCTCTACGCAAGCTAAACATTCTATGGGGAATACAGCCAATACCCGTTGATTCTCAGGAATACGGAGACGGACTTAACGAGCTTGAGGACAAGCTTGTTAAGCTGGGCTTAGTAAGTAAGGGCGAGACGCTGGTTCTTACGTATGGTCTTATAGATGAGCCATTTCACATAGTTAAAATTATACAGATAGCATGAGATGAATCTGGTTGGCTAGTCGAGCTGAGAGAAAAACTAGAGGGAGGCCATCGCGGGTATTAGCGGTATTAATCCTAGCTTAGCTCTTCGCATTCTCCTTCCTAATCTATCTAATAATCATTGGACCATCTGCTCAACGTTCAGAGATGTTTGTAATAAGTGGGCCAATAATGGGCTTCAGCCCATACGTTGTGGAGTATGAGCTCCCCATACCTAACTCTGGGCCTATGGGTATAGTGGTTGATGATAGGGGAGTAGTGTGGGTAGCTGCTGCTAACGCTACTTCTCTCATAAGCTTTGACCCTGTGGAGAATGTTTTTAGACGCTATAAGATACCCATGAACCAGACTGGGACAATAATTGGATGATTGACATAGACCCTAGCGGTAGGCTCTGGTTTCCCAGCACCTCTGATAATTCCGTCCGGAGCTTTGAGCCCAGAAGTGGAGAATTTACGCGCTATGAGCTTCCTTCACGCAACGCTTTTCCGCTACAACTGGATATAGATGACGCTGGGCGCGTGTGGGTTGCTGAGTTATCTAGCGGTAAGATAGCCGTGATAGAGCCTGAGGATGGCCTGATAAAGGAGTATACCTTACCCAAGCATGGTGAAGGCGCATTAACACCTGCGCCTGTCTCAATAGTGGTTGATAAGGATGGCGTGGTTTTGGGTTTCTGAAAGAGCTTTAGGCAGATTGTTTAAGTTTTACCCAGATGAAAAACGGTTTGAAGAGATTCAGCTCCCAGAGACTATCTTCACGCCAGTGAGCTTGGGAATAGCGCCTGATGGCTCGTTGTGGTTTACGGATTTTGAAGAGCTTATGGGAAGCGTATTCATACAGTTTGACCCATCAAGCGGCCAGTTGAAGAGGTTCTCCACATATCCCAAGAATGGAAATCCATCGCTCCCGCTCTCACTCTCTATAGATGATGTTGGAAATGTTTGGATTCTGGAACAGGCTGGGAATAGAATCGCAAAATTCAGCCCCCGCCTCAACACGCTGCTTGAGTACGAGCTTCCGAGAGGAAGATTAACCTCATCACTCAACATAATACAGTTCATAGTAGCGCGGGATGGACGCGTGTGGTTTACGGAGTACTCGGAGAATAAGATAGGGTTTATAGATGCCCTAAAGACTATCCCATTCAGCGTCTCATTATCACAGAACTATGTGAAGACCAAGCCAGGAAGCGTGGTTAAGGTTGATGTGTTTATAATAGGCAAGCCGAAGACATCCGTACACTTCATGGTTTCTGGAACCCTCTCACCGTTGGGTAGGATAATAAATGCCACAACAAGCTTTTCCCCAGCGTCATAATAGAGAAATACACACAAATAACAACGCTCACCATAGCTCTCCACGATAACATTAAACCAGGAAACTACACCCTAACAGTAGGAGCATCAGACGGGCAAGTCATTAGCTCGGCTATACTATACCTAGAAATAAAGAACCGGAGCTGAACGAAGCCCCGGGCGGGATTTGAACCCGCGGCCGCCGGCTTACGAGGCCGGCGCTCTACCGCTAAGCTACCGGGGCTGCTGCACAACTATGGTAATGGGGATATAATAGAGTTTTGCCTCACAAACATAAATTCCGCTTCACTGTTATCAGGTTGTATGAGTGAAGAGCTCCCCGCTGTGGGGGAAATTCTCATCCGCGAGTTTGAGAGCATTAATGTGGACGATACTCTTACTAAGGTTGCTGGGATTTTCTCGGAGAAGGATACGCCTATAGTCGTGGTTCTTGACGGTAGCAGTGAAGGGCGTGTTTATGGGATTTTGACGGAGAGGATACTGTTACGTCCGCATATAAACATGGCGGAAGCTAAGGCCAAGTCATTCGCGATAAAAGCGCCTAAGCTTACGTCATCCTCAAGCATAACTGAAGCGGCGCGCCTAATGCTTGAGAACAACCTAAAAGCGCTACCAGTAATGGAGGATGGAAAACCAATAGGCATAGTTACTGTGGATAAGATAGCAGAAGCAGCTCGGTCTGTTCTCCAGAAGACTCTGGTGAGAGATGTTATGACGAAGAACCCTGTTACCGTGAAGGCTAACGATACTATAGGTAAGGCTATATCGTTGATGCGTGAGATGGGTATATCGCGCCTGCCTGTTGTTGAGCGGGGAGCGCTCCGCGGCATAGTAACTGTTCATGATATAGTTGAGAAGGTTATCAAGCCCCGCGAGCGTGCCACCAGAGGGGAGACTGTAGGCGAGAAGGCCAGAACTCTAAGCAACAAGGTCTCGGAGATAATGTCAAAGCCTGTCATAACAGCGTCGCCGCGCGAGCCTGTTATAAAAGCGCTGCAAAAGATGAGCCGCAACGACGTCTCCTGTCTTGTCGTAGTTGATAACGGCTCCGTGGAGGGAATAATAACAATGATGGATGTGCTTGAGCCGATAGCGCGGCTAGCAACAAGACAGGAGCAGGGAATATCCATACAAGTATCATACAAGATGGAGCATGTAGATTTTGATGATAAAGACAGGGTTATGGCTATAGCGGAGCGTTTCGTCAAGCGCTTTAACGAGTCGCTGGGAAATGGTTTCCTAACGCTATACTTCAAGGAGCATAAGGAGAAGCATGGTGATATGCATCTAATACACTGTAGAGCACGTCTTAAGACGGATAAGTATCAATTTGTTGGAACTGGAGAAGCCTGGCGCGCAGACTTTGCTGCGAGATCTGCTTTGGAGCGTATAGAGAGGCAGTTCCTACTCTCGCGCAAGCTTGCCTCAAAATACCCATACGCTGACGAGCTGCTGGAGCGGCTGGCAGAATCATACTAGTCGCTAGACTCCCTAGATAATCTCTCATACTCCTCAACGCTCATTTCAATTATGAAAGGCCCAACATAGCCGCAGCCGCCGCACCTATACAGCATACCCAGAAAACCGCCCAGATGAAGGCTTAGATTCACGCCCTTACACTGGGGGCATACCTGAAGCTTACCACCCATCCAACAACCCACAAACACGACTCCTGATATATAGTTTATTGATACGCGGGCCCGGTGGGACTTGAACCCACGACCTCCGGCTGTCTTCCCACCTTTTTCTCTGCCTAGGAGGCCCGAAGGCTTGCGCATGCCCTTCGGCGCCCTCGTCCATTCTAGGCTACGGGCCCCTTGGTTTCTATCTAGAACGAGCATAAAAGCATATGATATGAAGGTGTTACGTGGGCATATCGCTGATAGTTCTCCCAGTGTCTTCGGCCAGCAAGCCTTTTAGAGGTGTGTATAGCGTTTTGCCGTGTGCTTAATAAGCGTGGGAGGAGTCTGGAGAGGCGTCTTGACGAGGTTGTAGCCCAGCTCAAGATACATAACGATAAACTAAGTGCGCGCACAAGCTACATGTCATCGCGAGCGCGCAGCCTGTTTGAGCTCTCGCTAAGAGCCAAGGAAGAAAAGGATGAAGAACGCGCCATGCTCTACGCGAAGGAGCTCAGCGAGCTTAAACGCGTGCTATACACCATGCTAAGAAGCCAGGCATCACTGGAGGGAATAATCCTACATCTAGAAACCGTGAGGGACCTCAATTCTGTCAGGAAATCCGTGAAACCAATACATGAAGTTCTGAGCCGGGTTCAGGAAGACGTTAAGGGAGCGGTTCCAGAAGTTGCCCACGAGCTCCTAAAAACACACTTGATACTTGATGATATTATGATTGAGATAGGCGTCTCATCAGACAGTAGCTACTCATACACCGCCGTTGATCACGATGCACAAGAAATACTCAATAAAGCCAGCGAAATAGCTGCGCAGCGCATGAAGAAGATTATGCCAAATGTTTCAAACGAGTAAAAATAATGTTTAATAAAACGACCTACCATACATAATTATGAGAGGAAAAATGTCCTTCTCGTCTTTTAAGAAGATTCTAGTTCCTGTTGATGGTTCTGAGTTTTCTGGAAAGGCTGTCCGTGTAGCTGTTGAGCTTGCTAAGCGATATGATGGAAGTATCACGCTTCTCCACGTGATTAGCGCTCCCAGCTCTTATCTGGTAGCAGTCCCAGCAGCGGGTGCTACCGTGGAGTTTGTCGAGGAATACTATGCTCAAGCAAAGAAGAGAGCCGAGGAGTGGATGGGTAAGTATGTGGCTGAGCTGGAGTCGCTGGGGGTAAAAGCCAGTAGCGTGGTGTTGGAAGGAGCTTCTTCAGTTGTAGAAGCAATAACAAACTACGCTGAGAACGAGAAGTTCGACCTAATAATTATTGGAACCAGGGGGCTCAGTGGGTTTAAACGCCTCCTAGTTGGGAGTGTTGCAAGCGGAGTAGTAAGCCACGCGCGCTGCTCCGTCCTGGTGGTAAAATAAACCAGCAATAATCCCCTCTCCTTATTTTTGATGAAGTAAAACTAGGACTTAAATATGTGCTAAAAGCACTTATAAAGCGTTGAGCAAAAACATCACCAAAGCCAGCATGGAAGAGTGGGTAAGTAAGGGTTTTGAGCTGGGCTCAAAGCAGAGGCTATCAAGCCCCCGCGAAATTGAAGTTAAATGGCTTAATAAGTGGAAAGCCGCCGCCATATTTCAAGCAGAACCACAGAAAGACAAGCCAAAATTCTTCATATGCGTCCCGTACTCGTATCAGAATGGTCCTCTTCATCTAGGTCATGGATTCACATTCACGCGCGGTGATGTGATAGCGCGCTTTAAGCGGATGCAAGGCTATAATGTCCTATTCCCCTGGTCATGGCACTGGACAGGAGAAGCAGTAGCAGGGACGAGTGAGCGCCTTAAGAGAGGCGACGAGTCAGTAATCAAGATGCTTAAAGAGATTGACGGCGTGCCAGAGGAGCTCATACCATTCTTCCAAGAACCCGCCTTCATCTGCTCATACTACACAGCGGAAAACCGCCAGGTAGTAGATTTGATGGGATGGTCTGTTGATTGGCGGCGGGAATTCTACACAACAGACCTCCACCCATACTATAGTAGGTTCATAACATGGCAGTATGAGGTGCTTAGGCGTAATGGGTATGTGATTAAGGGTAAGCATCCCGTCGTCTGGTGTCCATCATGCCAGAGCGCGACGGGAGACCATGACCGCCTCTCGGGAGAGGGCGTATTTCCCGAAGAATTCACGCTAGTCTTCTTTGATGCGGGGGATTTCAGACTGGCCGCAGCCACGTTAAGGCCTGAGACGATATTCGGCGCTACTAACGTATGGATAAACCCTGAAGCGAAATACGTGGTTGTTAGATGGGATGGGAAGAAGGTTCTCATAAGCGATAAAGCCTACGAGAAGCTACGCGAGCAGAAGGGTGAAATCTCGCCAGTGGAGGAGTTGGAGGGGAGGAAGCTAATCGGAGCTAAGTGCAGGGTCCCGCTAACGGGTGCTGAGATACTCATACTCCCAGCCAGCTTCGTCGACCCAGCTATAGGAAGTGGCGTGGTGTATAGCGTCCCCGCACACGCTCCATACGACTACGCCGCCCTCCGCGACCTCTGGAGAGCACCAGAGGGTCTGGCCCCCTATGGAATAGACGCCAAAGCCATCAGAGCTATAAAGCCCATCGCGATAATCGAGACTCCAGGCTTCGGCGAACTGCCAGCGGTAGAGGTTGTGGAGAAGCTGGGAATAATAGACCAGCGCGACGAGAAGCTGGGAGAAGCAACTAAAGAGGTGTATTCAAGAGAGTTTCACAGCGGAGTCTTGAAGGAGAACTGCGGCGATTACAAAGGGATGAGAGTAAGCGAGGCACGTGAAGCAGTGCGCCAGAAGCTAATTAACATGGGAGAAGGCGACACGATGTATGACCTACCTGAAAAAGTAGTGTGCAGGTCTGGGGATGAATGTATAGTCAAGATAGTGGAAGACCAGTGGTTCTTAAACTACTCGCGCGGGGACTGGAAGGAGAGGGTCAGGAAAATAATAAAGGAAATGAACATATATCCAGAGGAGGCGCGGCAGTGGTTTCTAAACGTTGTCGACTGGCTACGCGACTGGGCATGCACTCGTAAAACTGGGCTTGGAACACCACTCCCCTGGGATAGGTCTTGGATAGTGGAGACGTTGAGCGACTCAACTATATACCCAGCGCTATACACGATTAGCAAATACCTGAATAACGATCCAGTCTTACAAAGCAAGGTTAGTACCGAGATTTTGGATTATGTCTTTCTGGGTAGAGGGTCGGCGGAGGAGCTGGCGAGGAAGAGTGGGATTGACGCTGGGGTATTGAGAGCTATGCGCGACGAGTTTCTATACTGGTATCCAGTTGATATGCGCATATCAGCCAAAGAACTGGTCCCCAACCACCTAACATTCTATCTATTCCACCACTCAGCCATATTTGACGAGGAAAGATGGCCGCGGGGAATTGGCGTTAATGGCATGATCAGCATAGAAGGAATGAAGATGTCAAAGAGTAAGGGAAACATCATCCCCCTCAAGGTTGCGGTGGCAAGACATGGCGCGGACGTAACGCGATGCACGCTCCTATTGGGCGCTGAGGACTTGGATGACCCAGACTGGTGGGAGAAGAATGCTATTGAGATTGGTAAAGATTTGCATAATATTCTCTCACTTATGAGGGAGTCGGCCAACGCTCCGCGCGAAGCTCTAGACGCGGATTCATGGCTTCTCTCACGCCTCCAACTAAGGATAGCACGCATAACCCGGGCTTTAGAGAAACTAAAGACACGAACGGCATGCAACGAGGTAATCTACGGCATGCTTAATGACTTTAGATGGTATATGCGGCGTAATGGGGGACGCTTAGGCTCGGCCGCTAGAGTATATGCTGAGACTTGGGCAAGGCTCCTAGCACCCTTCGCACCCTACACTGCGGAGGAGGGATGGAGCATACTAGGCGGGGAGGGATACGTCTCCCTAGCAGAGTGGCCCAAATACAGACCAGAGAACATAGACATACAGAAGCTACTGAAGGAGGAAATTATACGCGACCTGCGTGATGATATTTATGAGATAATAAAGGTTACGGAGAAGAAGCCCAGCAAGATAACGCTGTACGTTGCCGCTGAGTGGAAGAATAGGCTCGCGGCGTTGGTGATAGACGGTGATGGGATAAACCAGAGGAATAGGGGTCAGATTATCAAGAAGGCCGTCGTGGAAATCCCTGAAAGGAAGGGGGAAATTCCCACATTAGTGCCCAAGCTTGCCGACGTGCTGAGAAGAGTTCAGGAATACTCAAACCAGATATGCAAAGAGATTGAAGTGGAATCCGATTCTAAATATATCTCAGCACTCCTACGCGAAGAACGCTCAATATGCATGGACGTTGCAGTACTGCTTGAGAATGAGCTTGGGGCTAAGACTATTGTAATACCTGAGGAGGAGGCGCGGGAAGACCCCATGGGCAAGGCTCGTAACGCTCTGCCATTCAGGCCTGGAATATATGTTGAGTGATGAGCGGCTTAAAGCTCTGCGTGAGGCCGCTCAAGACCTCCTATACCTCATGGACAGGGGATACCGAAAAGAATACGCGATAAGATTCGTCTCAGACCACTACAGGCTACAACGATGGGAGAGGAACGTGCTCAATCGGGTAATCCACCCGACTAAATACTCGGCTGAAGCGCGAGCGAAGCTACTCCAGCCTAGTGATATTGAGGGGAAAACAATAAGCATAGACGGCTACAACGTTCTCAACACGGTTATAGCTGGAAAAAGAGGCTTACCACTCTTCGAATCAACCGATGGAATAATAAGAGACATCTCAGAGATTCACGCATCCTTCAAGCTCACAGACGAAACTCTGAAAACCGCGCTTGAGGTAATCGAAGAAACCCTACAACTAAAGCCCAAGGACATACAGATTTACCTGGATGCGCAGATAAGTAAGAGCGGCATACTGGCTAAGAAACTCAGAGAACAAGGCGCTGAAGTAATCCTAACAAAACATGCTGATAAAACAATACTGGCAGATACAAACATAATAGCAACCAGTGACTCAATAATCATAGAACAAAAATCAAAGATATTCGACCTGGCGGGACATATATGCAGAAAAAGAAGCCACAAAATAGTCAAGCTCCTAGAATATCATGATTAACATTTAAAACATGCTCTCAACAAACTGTTCTAACAATATAATACGAAGCATAATCTCAATACTGTGCAGCGCACCGGGGTTGGGCCCGTAGCGCAGGATGGACAGCGCACCGGCCTTCTAAGCCGGGGGTCGGGAGTTCAAGTCTCCCCGGGCCCGCGGGAGAATTTTTATTATTTTATTTTTTGTTGACAGTTGTTATGTTGTGGTTTTCCATGGCTGTGGTGGGGTTGTTTTGAGGGTTATTTTTCTCGCGTTTGTTGCTGGTTTGGTGTTGGGGTTGTTTGTGGGTTATGTTTTTCTTGATGAGGAGGCTCGTGAGGGTTTTGGAGGCGGTGAATATGGGTTTGTCATGGTTGGTGATGTTTTAGTTCGTGTTGAGATTGCTGACACTCCTGAAGAGCGTATTAGGGGGTTGTCTGGTCGGGAGTCGCTTAAACCTGGCTGGGGTATGCTCTTCATCTTCCCGCAAGAGGGAATCTATTCCTTCTGGATGTATGGTATGCGCTTCTCCCTCGACATAATATGGATTGACGAAGATGGGTATGTGGTGTATGTTGTTGAGAAAGCCCCACCCTGCAAAGAGGATGGGGAATGCCCCAGCTACACGCCTGATGAAGAGGCGTTGTATGTCTTGGAAGTCGCGGCGGGCTTCGTGGAGGATAACAACGTAAGGGAGGGACAGAGAATAAGAATATTCCTGCCAGCGGTATAGAGGTTGCGTAAATATATGTGGTTGCCTCGTCTCTGATATATGTTGGCGGCTTGCCATCTGTAAAGGCTCCCAAGGTGCTGGCCGAGCAGCTCATTAAGGAGCTGGAGAAGTCTGGCATACTGGATAGGGGTAGGGTGATTAGGAGAGAAGGCGAGCATGTGTTCATCCCCGTTGTGAGCACCGCTGGCTTGAAGCTTCCCGAAGAATGCCATGTAGTTCATGTTGAGAATCCACCAGCGGAGAGAAGGTCGCGTAGCGTGGTTGATGCTCTACGAGATAAGGTGGATGCGGAGCTGTTAAAGAGGATTCCACGTTCATTCGACATTATAGGTGATGTTGCAGTGATAAACGAGCTTGACGCGGAGCAGCGGGTTCTTGAAGCTATTGGGCAAGCCATAATGGAGGTTCATAAGAACGTTAGGCTTGTACTGGCTAAGTCTTCTCCATTAGCGGGGGAGGAGCGGGTGGGTGGTTATAGGGTGGTGGCCGGCGTAGGCGGGGCTGAGACAACACACCGCGAGTCGGGCTGCGTCTACAAGCTGGACATAACGCGGGTATTTTTCTCGCCGAGATTATCTGGAGAAAGGCTTCGCGTGGCTACTCAAGTGCGCAGCGACGAGCAAGTGGTGGATATGTTCGCTGGTGTGGGGCCTTTCTCCATACTCATCGCAAAGAAAACCCCCTCCTGTAGGGTCGTCGCAGTTGAGAAGAACGAATCAGCATATAGATACCTGTGTGAAAACATACGGCTCAACAAGGTTGGTGATAGGGTTACTCCACTTCTCGGAGACGTTAGAAACCACGTAAGCGCGCTCAGGGGGCTGGCTGATAGGGTTATAATGAACCTACCCCACCAGTCGCAGGACTTTCTCGGCGATGCCCTGCAAATACTGAAAAAAGAGGGATTAATACACTTCTACACAATAGCCCAACGCGACGACCAAAGTGATGCGGAGAGAAGAGTATCTTCAGTATTATCTGCACTGGATGTGGATTATGGTTTCCTCTTTAGTCGGGCTGTTAAGGAGGTCTCACCATCAAAGGTGATGATGGTCTTTGATATTCGTGTTGTTAAGGGCTGAACTCTTATATAACCCGCTCACATATCAAGATATGCTGGTGACAGATGGGGGTTAAGATAGGCGATATAATCCCTCCCGAGGCTGTTGAGAAGACGACGCTCAAGGGGCTCGGGGGGAAGTCGATAGCGCTTGACGCCTACAACATGCTATACCAGTTCCTATCTACGATACGTGGCCCTGATGGTAGGCCGCTTATGGATAGGCGCGGCCGCGTTACTAGTCATTTGAGCGGCTTATTCTTCAGGACGGTAAACCTCTTGGAGGCGGGTATTAAGCCTGTGTATGTCTTTGACGGTAGGCCGCCTGAGATGAAGAGGGCTACTATTGAGCGTAGGGTTGAGGCCCGTGAGGAGGCTCGTAAGCTGTATGAGCGTGCTTTGAGTGAGGGGGAGCTTGAGGAGGCTCGTAAGTATGCTCAACGCGCCGCTACGCTTGAGGAGTATATGGTGGAGAGCGCTATACAGCTCTTGGAGGCTATGCACATCCCCTACGTCAAAGCCCCCTCCGAGGGCGAGGCGCAAGCAGCATACATGGCAGCCCGCGGCGATGTCTTCGCCTCAGGCTCCCAAGACATGGACTCACTCCTCTTCGGCTCACCCCGCCTAGTGCGAAACCTATCGATAGTGGGGAGGCGTAAGCTCCCTGGGAGAAACGAGTACGTCGAGGTAGAGCCTGAGATTATCTACCTAGACAAGCTGCTAAGCTCTCTCGGAATAACGCGGGAGCAACTTATAGACATCGGCCTCTTCATCGGGACTGACTACTCTCCCCAGGTTAGGGGAGTGGGTCCAAAGAGCGCGCTACGCCACATAAAGCAGTATGGCTCAATAGAGAAGGCCTGCCAGGCTCTCGGAATTAGGCTGGAGTTTGACCCAGCTAAGGTAAGGGAGATTTTCCTCAAACCAAATGTTACAAGCTCTTATAGTGTTGAGTGGGGCGAGCCTGACGATAGGGATGTCATCAGTTTATTGTGTGGGGAGTTTGACTTCTCGCGCGAGCGTGTTCAGAAGGCGCTTGACGAGCTGCATAAGTCGCTTAAACAGATGCGGGAAAGAATAAGCCTTGACGCCTTCCTATCATGAGCTTATGAGCTCCACCACGCGACGCTCAGCATCTAGGCTGAGAACCCTCACCCTACCATGAATCTCCAACTTCATCAAGGTCTGCCTAAGCATGTCATACGATATATCAACACCCCTCTTACGCAGCTCGTCCAGTAAGTTCTGTTCTAGAGCCTTGCCGCCAACCCTCTTAAGAGCATCCATAACCTGTACGTAGATGGATATCGCTCCTCACCGTTAGAAGGTAATACTCCCTTATCTATATCCTTCGGCTTAGCTTGACGACTATATTAGCCTATCATGGTCAAGGGCTTCTCGGTGGTTCTCAGCAGTTCTCCTATACGCTCATACTCGCGGGCCATCTGTGGTGATATGCTCGGCTTAACCATATTGAGAGCCTCCTCAAAATCGGCTTTACTCACATACTCGGCATCAATATCGCGTCTTAGTGCCGAGAGGGCAGCCTCGCGGCAGAGCGACTCCAGGTCAGCGCCAGAATAGCCCTCTGTGCGCGAGGCTATCTCCTCCAGATTAACGTCATCGGTCA
Source organism: Candidatus Pelearchaeum maunauluense (assembly GCA_030059675.1). Lineage (GTDB taxonomy): Archaea > Thermoproteota > Nitrososphaeria_A > Caldarchaeales > Caldarchaeaceae > Pelearchaeum > Pelearchaeum maunauluense. The sequence goes on from JANVYQ010000003.1 coordinate 160,392, forward strand.
ACGGCATCCTACGGGTGTATATCTTGAGTATGGATAGGCGGGACTTCTCATCTGGAGGCGGGACGAAGATGAGCCTGTCAAACCGCCCTGGCCTGAGAACCGCTGGGTCAAGCATATCAGGCCTGTTGGTAGCGCCTATAACTATAATGTCGGACAGCTCCTCTATCCCATCCATCTCAGCCAAGAGCTGGCTTGAGACCCTGTTAGTTACTCCTGAGCTGTCTTCCGCCATATCCTTACGCGGCACGATGGACTCTATCTCGTCTAGGAAAACAACAGCAGGCGCTGCTTGCCGCGCTTTCCTGAATGTCTCACGGATAGCTTTCTCCGACTCCCCAACCCACTTGGAGTATATCTCAGGCCCCTTAACAGTGATGAAGTTCGCCTCACTCTCGGTGGCTATAGCCTTCGCCAGCAGCGTCTTTCCGCATCCAGGCGGGCCATAGAGGAGAATCCCCTTCGGCGGCTTAATACCCATCTTCTCAAACTTCTCAGGATACTTGAGAGGCCACTCGATAGCCTCGATCAACCGTTGCTTAACCTCCTCAAGACCTCCTATGTCCTCCCACCTCACGGTGGGCGTCTCAACCTCGACCTCACGCAGCGCGCTGGGCGTAATCTCCTTATACGCCTCCATGAAGTCCTTCATAGTAACCTCAAGGCTGTTAAGTATCTCAGGCGATATCTTCTCCTCGGAGAAGTCTATGCTGGGGAGTATCCGTCTTATAGCCTTCATAGCAGCCTCGCGGCAGAGGGCTGCTACATCAGCGCCGGTATAGCCGCGGGTAATCTCGCTAATCTTATCAAGGTCAACGTCCTTCGAGAGAGGCATTCCGCGTGTGTGTATCTGGAGTATCTCGCGCCTACCCCTCTTATCTGGTATTCCTATCTCTATTTCGCGGTCGAATCTCCCAGGCCTCCTGAGGGCTGGGTCAAGAGCGTTAGGCCTGTTGGTAGCGCCTATAACTATTACAGAGCCTCTGCTCTCCAGCCCGTCCATCAGAGCGAGGAGCTGCGCCACAACACGCTTCTCAACCTCGCCAGTAACCTCGCTCCTCTTGGGAGCTATCGCGTCTATCTCGTCTATGAAGATTATACTAGGCGCCTCCTCCTCTGCCTTCCTGAAAATCTCACGCAGCCTAGCCTCGGTCTCGCCGTAGTACTTGTTCATTATCTCAGGTCCATTAATCAGGATGAAGTTAGCCTCCGCTTCTGTGGCTACCGCTTTGGCTAGCAGCGTCTTTCCGCATCCAGGCGGGCCGTAGAGAAGTACTCCCTTTGGAGGCTCTATGCCCAGCTTCTGGAATAGCTCTGGGAATCGTAGGGGTAGCTCTATCATCTCGCGGACGCGTTGAATCTGCTCCTGGAGGCCGCCTATGTCCTCGTAGGTAACGCTTGTCCTGAGCGTCTTCTCCTGCATTACCCGCGAGTGGATTATCAGCTTCGTCTTCGGCGTTATCTTAACAATACCCGAAGGCCTGGTCTGGATTACTGCGAAGGTGAATAGGTTTCCGAAGAAGAGGACAGGCACTATATTCTTCTGGACGATGGGATACTCTATAAGCCTGCTCTTAACAAGCTTTGTAAAATTCTCATCAGGCTTTACAGATGTGTTGAACGGTGCCATCACTACCAACTGGGCTTCCTTCACCTGTGCTTTCCTTACTATCACATAATCGTTAAGCGATACTCCTGCGTTGTTTCTGATGTATCCATCTATTCTGATTATGTCTTTATCCCTTTCATCCTCTATATAGCCCAGCCAGAGCGTTGCTGCCGCTAACTTCTTTCCCTTAATCTCTATTATGTCTCCTGTCTGAAGCCCTGCCTCCGCGCCGACACTCCTGTCAATCCTAGCTATTCCATAACCTACATCGCGTTGTTTTGCCTCTGCGACGCGGAGACGCAGCTCCTTAACGCTCATCTATCCCAGCAACTACCAACCGTATAATTTAAGCGTAAAGCTCTAAACCAGATTTAGAAGTATTGACACGATGGACAAGCCTTTTAGGCCCTTTAGAGTATCCTGGTTATTCTCTCTATGCTTATCTCGCCCACTCCCTCTACTCCGCGTATGCGCTGCTCCAGCAGGTTAGCGTAGCCTTCTTCGTCAGGCATAGTAAAGCCTATAACTAAGGCCATCAAACCATATGCGAACTCCTCCTTCTTATATTGTCTCAGAACAACGCCAGAGGGGAGGACGTTCTGTATATCCTTTATCATCTGGTCTATATCCACCTCGTCGCTGTTGGGTAGGATGCGCATAATCACTAGAACATCGCCCATTTCTATACCAGCCCCCCTCTATGGTCCTTGAAAACCGCATGAGGGGCATATATATGGGTGGGCTAGCTCCCTGCATATTTCGCAACGCCATATCGTTGACTTGCCGCAGTTGGGGCATGGAAATGATACTGCGGGCTCGTCGGGTGCTATTGGTCTATGGCACCAACTACAGGTGGGCAGCGTTATCTGCGAGTTCATGCTTCTAACGCCTTGTTGGATGGGCTATTTAAGTTTGAAAAAATTAAGACGTGATTAACGACTTTAGGAAGAGAGGAGCGAGTTTCAGGAATTCGCGTGTAGTGATTAAGCGTGTGGCGGTGGAGCCGTGGAAATCCATATCACCCATCTCCGACAACTTACGGTCTATTCCACTCTCGGAGATGAGTCTAAAGAGCATGTCAAGCTGGTTCGGCTTCAGCCTCGCTGTCAGCCGCCTCACAAGGTATATCCTACGAAGCTCCCGATACGCGTTCTTCACATAGTTGTTGAATGAATCGTCTCTAAGCGATATCTCTCTTGCCGCTGCTATGCCAGCCATGCCGCCGAAGATTACACCACCCCCAGTAGTAGCTTTCACGTGGCCAGCTACATCGCCCACAAAATACACGCGGTCGACGCGGGGATTATCCAGTGGGGGCCCGACGTATATGGCTGACGACTGAACACCAACCACACGCGCGTTGGGGAATTCCTCTGCCATAAACTTGGAAGCCAAGTGGCGGATGTTCTTCTTGGCAGCGACGCCGACCTTCCCCAGCTCATCATCTACCGGGACCAGATAGGCGAAGAAGTCGGGTAGGTAATGCTTGAAGAAGAGATAGACGAGCTGCCTATCCATGCCGTGCCCAGCTACTTGATACTGTATTATCGGGAGCCACTCACCCAGCTTGTATGATGGGTGTATGCTACGTGCTATGAACGCGCTATGTCCCTCCGAGTCTATTAGGTATCTGGCTCTCACTACGCCGCGCCTAGTGGTAAGCTCCACTCCATCGTTGCCAATCTTGACTCCGCTTACGCGCGTGTTGATGTATAGCGATGCGCCGTTCATTACTGCCTGCTCAGCCAGGTATTGGTCAAACCGCTCACGGTTAGCTACAACAGCCACATCACGCGAGGCGTCAACAAGGAAAGAGCGGCCTGACGGAGACTTGAACAACGCACCACGCGCAAAATTCTGTATCCAAGGCCTGTGGAGGGGGATGCGTAGCTTCTTCAGGCCATCCAGGCTGTAGAGGCCTGCGCATTTCTCTGGTCTCCCAACTATGCTGTCCTCCTCGAAGACAGCCACCTCCAAGCCGTGCTTCGCCGCCTCGCAGGCTGCGAGAAGGCCAGCGGGCCCAGCTCCAACAACTGCTACGTCCAGCTCATCACCCATAAGCTCGCCGCGAGCTATGAATCTCCAGCCTTTAAGTATAGAGATACCGTTAATACCCTGCTTGGGTGGATACGTCTAAATGCGCACTATACGTGTTGCTGGTTTGCAGCTTAGACCTGGTGGTGTTGAGAATACTGTCAACAGGGCGTTGAGATTGTTGGAGAGCGCTGGCAAGCGTGAGGTGGAGGTGGCTTGCCTGCCAGAGGCGTGGCCACACACGACGCCATACCTAGAGCTGGAAGCCGCCACAGAAGCGTATGACGCGATAGTCAGCTCACTCTCTCGCGTGGCGCGGGAGTACGGCATGTGGATAGCCGCTGGCGGGCTATACAAGCAAGATGGAGACGCTCTCAAGATTGTATGCCCCATAATAAGCGATAGCGGTGACGTGGTTGGAGAGCAGGAGAAGGTACATCTCTTCCGCGTTGAGCGCCAGCTCTTCCAACGCGGACAGAAGCTTAACGTGTTTAACATAGCTGGAGTGAAGACGGGTATATTGATTTGTCATGATATTGTTTATCCTGAGGCGGCGCGGGTTCTAGCAATTAAGGGCGCCGAGCTTATTCTGCATCCGTCAAGAATCGTAAGTGAGGGGGTCGGGGTCTGGAGACAATACGTTAAGGTGCGGAGTGTGGAGAACAGGATTCCCATAGTTGCTGCGAATATCTACCTAAGAAGGCTCTTTGGAGGAGGCTCCATCATAACTGGCCTCAGACAGTCGCGCCGTGGTGTAGTTTATCCAATCTCCCTAGCTTCCGTGGGGGCTGGGGAGAAGTTGATGGTTGCCGACATGGAGCTTGACGCGATAGCTGGAGCGCGTGAAGAGAGGCTAGCTAACAGGCTTCCGTCAGCGTATATGGAGCTGATATCAGCGTGATTAAGGATTTTAGATAACCTGCACAGGGCTTGATATAGCTATGGGTGTGAGGAGGGCGCATCTCTACATAAGCGGATTAGTGCAAGGCGTCTTCTACCGCGCCAACATGCAGAGAAAAGCCGAGGAGCTGGGGCTTTCAGGATGGGTTAGAAACCTACCAGACGGACGCGTTGAAGCGGTGGCTGAGGGAGACGAGGAAGCTTTGAAGAAGCTTATAGAATGGGCTTGGCGCGGCCCACCAGCGGCGCGCGTGGAGAATGTTGAGGTCATTTGGGAGGAGCCGCGCGGCGATGCGCGGGGCTTTAGGATAAGATACTAGGAAACCCTCAGGAGCTTACCAACTATATCACTCGTGGGCAGACGCTCCGCGAGACCGACAGCTATGGTTACTAGATTACGAACCTCAAGCTCTTTGAGGATGAGCGCGGCTAGTAGCACAGCGTTACTAAATGTCCAGCGCGTATACGCCTTATTGGCTAGGCTGTAGCGCTCTGTTGTGAAGCGTTCTTCAAGGCTTCTGAGTAGTGTGGGTATGTCTGGAGCTTCTGTTGGTAGAAGCCTCCTATACGCGGTCTGGGCTATGACCTGGGCTGCCGCACCAGCGTCTGCCGCGTCTATGAGCTGGACAATAACGGCTCCCCCTATTGATACTGCGCGCGGTAGGAGGAATTCCCTAACCTCAGGCGGCGTAAGCTCCCAAAGCTTAGCCCTAAGTATAGTAAGAATATGATATGAATCAACATCAAGCGCTACGAAGGGCTTTATCTTCTCCCTCTCACTCCGCGGAGTAGCATTATAGGCTTCAAGTATCCTTGAGTAGAGTGTTCTATCTATAGCAACGTCAAAAGCCGTGGGGTCTTTCTTGCTCTCCCACACACGCAGAGCCAGGTCAGCCACCTTGGCAAGATACGTATTCTCAAGCTCGCGCACAGCCTCATACAGGTCTCGCGCGGTAGCTGCCCGCAGAACCTCGTCTCTGATTCCTAAAAGAGTCTCAGCATACAAATCAATAGCAGACTCTATCTCCTCAAAGCTCTTCTCAAGAGCCTTAGCCTTCAGCACAGTCTTAAGATTGGAGGCGGGATACCTCATAAAATAAGCCATCAACACATCACCATTCGACGAGATATTCATCAACCTGTAGTGGGTATCTATCAAATGCCGCTTGAAAGCTGTCTCACTCCCCAGAACAGTGTACGGCTTGGGAATATCAGCTATGTAGCGACCATATATGGATGGCCTAAGCTTCTCCATGAAATCATCCAGGCTCCCAGCCTCGGCAAGCTCCTCAAGCTCAGCATGAGAGAGGAGAAGACCCTTTATGGCGAAGGCCTTGGCAACACCATAGTCTATACTAACACCCATCCTCATTTAGAATCTCTCAAGTAGCCTGCTGTCCCAATTATATGAGTTTTATCTAGGATGGGGGCTAAATACCCCTCCTCCCAAGGAGAACATCAACAACCAAGCTTACCGCATCATCAAACTTCTTTGATACTCTCTCCTTGACGCGGGCTGCTTCGCCCTCGCCGCGTCTTATAATCTCCTGCGCCTCGCGCTCTGCTGCTTCACGCGTCTCAGCCTCAAGCTTGGCTTGTTGCTCGGAAAGCTCCTCCAAGACCTCGCCCTTCAGCTTCTTCGCCTCCCGCTCAGCAAAGTCAAGTATCTCGTTCTTCAGCCTCTCAGCGACCCCAGCAACCTCAGCCAAGCCGCTCTCAAGAGAGGCAAGCGAGTTGAGGACACGTGAAAGCTCAGAACTATCCGCAGCCATATCCTCACATAGCGAGGCCGTGTATGATATAGGTTTTCCATAGCTAGCTTATATCCATCCCACAGCATAGTAGGAAGGTGATGGAGAGCCTTGAGCAAAGAATCTTGGAGGCGCTCAAGAAGATACGAGACCCAATAACTGGAACCGCTACACTATTCGCGGAAGCCCACATAGCTGTCCAAGACCTCGGCGAAGGCGTGGTAAGGATACTCTTCATACCAACAAACCCATACTCCCCCACAGCCCTAACCCAAGCAGAAGCAGTAAAGACAGTAGCAAGAAAAGTACCAGGAGTCAAGCGCGTAATAATAGACTGCCGAAACCACATAATGGCCCAGCTAATAACAGATAGACTAAACACAACCTAAAAATACCACAAACTAAACACAAAATAACAACGAGAAAAGCCCGGTAGTCTAGCGGCCAAACAGCCTGGTCAGAAACAAGAAAACAGGGCCAAGGATCCCGGGCTTTGGATCATGGCCGCCTAAGAGGCTTGAGAAGAGCCCCGGGGACCTGGGTTCGAATCCCAGCCGGGCTACCATCCTTCTTTATTCTTCCCCGTTGTTGGGGAGAGGACCTAAATGGGTAAGTCTTTTGATTGTGGGGTTTGGTTATCTTAATAAGATGCGTGGAGGTGTGGTTGGCGGCTTGGATAGGCGGTTTGGAGAGCTCTCTCCTCCTGAGAGGCTTTTGATGGGGCCCGGTCCTGCTAACGTCGAGCCGCGTGTACTTAGAGCGATGGCGCTACCCGTTGTGGGGTATTTCGACCCCTTCCTCTTTGAGGTTATGGAAGACATCAAGGAGCTTCTTCGTTATGTCTTCCGTACGAGGAACGAGCTCACGCTACCTGTTTCAGGAACTGGGAGCGCGGGTATGGAGGCTATAATCTACAACCTTGTGGAGAAGGGCGACGAGGTTGTAGTGGGGGTCAACGGCTTCTTCGGGGCTAGGATGGCTGAGATGGTTGAACGGGCTGGTGGGAAGGCGATAGGGGTCAGGGAGAGTCTTGGGAAGCCTATAGCGGCGGAGGCAGTTGAGGAGGCGCTCAAAAACTCCAACGCCAAGATAGTTGCGTTGGTTCATGGCGAGACATCCACTGGGGTTCTCCAAAACCTGGAGAAGATATCCAGGATAGTTAAGAGCTATGACGCGCTCCTGGTTGTTGATGCGGTAACCACGCTGGGCGGCTGCGAGCTGGAGGTTGACAAGCTTGGGATAGACGCCTGCTATAGCTGTAGCCAGAAGTGTCTAAGCTGCCCGCCTGGGCTCGCGCCAATCACGTTGAATGAGCAGGCTCTGGCGAAGATTAGGGAGAGGAAGAGCAGGGTTCAGAGCTGGTATCTAGACATAGGGCTTATTGAGAAGTATTGGATGGGTGGTGAGAGGAGCTATCACCACACACCGCCTGTGAGTATGCTTTACGGCCTTAGGGAGGGGCTTAGGGTTGTGTATGAACAGGGTATTGAGCGAAGATGGGAGCAGCACAGGATTAACAGCGAAGCTCTGGTAGCTGGGCTAGAAGCCATGAACCTAGAGCTGCTGGTTGAGAAAGAGCATAGACTACCGCCGCTAATAGCGGTGAAAATACCCGACGGCGTCAAAGACCAGGCTGTAAGGAAGCAGCTGATTAGCGAGTATGGTATAGAGATAGGCGGCGGCCTTGGGGAGCTTAAGGGCAGGATATGGCGTATAGGTGTTATGGGAGTGAATGCGCGCGAGAAGAATATAATATACCTGCTAAGCTCTTTGGAGAAGGTTCTGGCAGCGGAAGGCTATGGGGTTAAGCTTGGGAAGGCATGTGAGGCCGCTTCAATCTTCTATAACAGCCTGGTACAGAAGCAGACCACCTAGCTACTTCTTCAGAGACCTATAAACAACCGCAGAGGCGAATAGCGCGGCCGAAACCAGCACAGCGGCGGCTCCCGCGTTTGTTCCCACATAGTAGGAGATGTATAGCCCAGCTACTGCTGACGAGCCTGCTATAGCCATACTCTTGGCTATGAATTCCGTAGGTCTCTTTGATGTTAGAAATGCTGTTGCTGGCGGTATTATGAGAGCCGCTATTGCTGGTATCGCTCCTATAGTCATGAACGCCGAGACTGTGGCAAACGCAAGTAGGAGGAGAAGGCCGTAATGAACCGCTCCAGTCCGCATCCCCAGGGCGTTGGCTCCGAGGGGGTCAACCGTGTATATCAGGAGAACCCTGCCGAAGAGGAGGGCGAATACTGTTATGGCTGTGGAGAGGATTATTGTGCGTGTCATCATCTCGGTTGAGACAGCCGTAACGTCTGCGAAGAGTATATCCTCTATTGACAGCGTGGCGCCTCCTATGTAGGAGAGTATGGCTATCGCCAGAGCCAGCATGGTTGTAAATGTTACCGCTATTATCACATCTGTCCTAAGCTTTGTTCTCCTCTCAACGGAGCTCACTATTATGGCTACGACCAAGCCAGCGGTGAGTGCCCCTAAAAAGAAGTCGAAGCTCATCAGGTATGCCGCCACCAAGCCTATGATTGAGCCGTGTGCTAATGCGTCGGCGAATATAGCCCAGCCGCGTATTACTGCGAAGGAGCCGACGAGTGAGGCAGCTACTATTGCCAGTATGAGGGTAATAGCCCCCCTCTGCATGAACTCATACTTGAATGGGCGTAGAATCGGGTTGTCAAATATACCATCATCACTTCCTCTCGATGCGCTAGCCTTAGGCGATGTTGATAGCGAGGAGACAATCACCTCGGTATTCTTCTTCATCATATCAATGTACGTATTGACGCCATAATCAGGCGCTAGAGACTCTATGTAAAGAAACTCAACAACATCCACTCCAGCTTTCTCGGCTAAAGTTTCGATAACCTCGCGGAGCGTGGTCGCGGCCTCTTCATACTCCACAAAGAAGACAGGAACCCCCTCAGCTACCGCCGTCTCGAAGAGCTCTATAACACTCCGCGTCTGGGGCTCGTATGTCCCAGCATAGCCAGTGACGTACCCGACTATCTCAAGGCCATATCTATCGGCGAAGTATTGCATCGTGTTCCTTACGGAGACCAGCTTCCTCTCGGAGGGTTGTAATGTGCTTATGCGGGCTTTTATCCACTCATCAAGTTGTTGCAACTCTTCTATGTATCTCTTAGCGTTTATCCCATACTCCTCAGCACCGCTGGGGTCTATCTCTATGAGAATTGGGACGATCTTCTGAACGAGTTTCTCAACCTTGGTTGGGTCTAGCCAGAAGTATGGGTTTGGAATTTCTGCAGCGTTCTCTATCCTCTTCTCTAGGACTTTATCTAGCATCCTTACCACTCCTACCCCGTTCTTTATGCCGTCTGCGTAAGCTCCTAGGACTGCCTCGTATCCATAGCCAACATAGAGGAATAGGTGTGCGTCTGCTATTCTCTCAGAGTCGGCTGGAGTAAGCTCGTATGTTGCAAGATTTACCCCAGGTTTTATGAGGCTCTCCACCACAGCTCTGTCTCCAGCTACTCTGCCCACCACATCAGCTAGCGGGGGGACTGTTACTATGATATAGAGACCACGCTCACCATGATTATTGTTTTGTGAATAACGGAGAGTAGCTAGGGTAATGGAGCTGGAGACAATTATTATGACGACAACTACTATCGCTAGAGCCAGCGTCGTCCTTTTCATTTTCACGCACTCTTGATTATGCCATACGCCCTTCTGATGTTATCCTCTGTGAATACCTCGTTTGGCCGCCCCTCTATGATTACTCTCTTGTTAAGTAGTACAGCGCGGTCAAAATCCCCCATATCGGTTATATGATGCTCAGTAACTATGACGAGCTTTCCCTTACGCTTCTCTCTGGCCAGTATCTCCATGATAAGCTTCTCAGTAGGGATGTCTATTGATTCAAAAGGCTCGTCCAGCAAGTATATCATAGCTTCCTGAGCTAGGGCTCTGGCTATTACTGCGCGGTTGAGCTGGCCTCCTGAGAGCTCCGATAATCTTCTATCAGTTATGTCCTCAAGCTTAACGGCTTTGAGGCTCTCTTGAATCTTCTCCTCGTCGTGTGAGTTCATGCGCCTGAGCGGTTTTAGATGGGGATACCTCCCCAACGCCACTAAGTCTCTCACGGTTAGAGGCGCGTTAATGTTAAGCTCCTTCAACTGCGGCACATAGGCGATTAGCTTACGAACTCGAAGCTCTCTATACGGGTCTCTACCCAGAACAGACACGGCGCCACGTAAAGGCCTGACTAAACCCGCAATAGCCTTCAGAAGAGTTGTCTTACCGCCACCATTAGGGCCAACGAATAAAATCATCTCACCCAGCCTGGCCTCCAAGCAGACGCCCTCAATAGCGGCGCCATTAGCAGCGCTATACGCAACCTCCAAATCCCTAACACTCAGCGCTGGCTCTCCATGCCTTGCTTGGAGATTATTTACCAACGCTTGTTCCGCCAGCTCTCTTATGCTTGCTGATTTCATGCTGCTCGCCTTTTTAGCCTAGGCTAAAATTTAGCCAAGGCTAAAACTATTATAGTTAAATATAAACATTACCCCGAAAAGCCCAGGCCAGACCATCCTTGGATCAGAAAAACCGACTAGAAGCCCTCAAGCGCGGACATAAAAAGAGGAAAGGAGCAAGAAAAGTCTCAGAAGAATATCTGGAAGCCATATACGAGCTTGCAAGGCAGCAGAAGAAGGCTAGGCCGATAGACATCTCGCGTACGCTCAACGTTGCGCCCAGCACTGTACGTAAGGTTCTGAACAGGCTGGTTCAGCAGGGCTATGTGGCATACGAGCCTTACAGGGAGCTAACGCTCACAGAGCAGGGTGAGGAGCAAGTCTATAAACTAAAGAAGCGACACGACACCCTGGCTAAGCTCCTAACAATACTCGGAATGGAGCCCATGGACGCTGAGGTGGAGGCTGAGCGCATAGAACATAACCTAACAGAATATTCTACAGAGTTCTTCCAAGCCCTCTTGGAAGCGTTGGAAGAAAACCCAGAAGCGTTGGCGATGCTCCGCAGTAAGATAAGTGAGCGGCTGGCTAGGGTAGTTAAACCCATGTAGATTAGGGCAGGCCAACTTTATCAATAACTAGAACAAAGACTATGCTGGTGATGTTGTTTGGGTAAGACTGGAAGACAGATTGTAAAGGCAAACGTGGAAGAAGTTATCTCAGACTTGCTGAAAGCCTACGCCGACGAGTGGCTAGCACACTACCAATACTGGGTAACAGCCCAGTGGATTCGCGGAATTGATGCAGATACACTAAGACCAATACTGCTGAAGCAGTCTGAAGATGAGTTGAAGCATTCTGAGAAGCTTGCGCGTAGAATAATCCAGCTGGGCGGGAAGCCCGTGTTGGATTTTAAAGACCTGCTCGCAGCTAGTGGCTGCGGCTACATACCGCCCCCCAACGATCCGACGGATATAAAGAAGGTTATAGAGGATGTTCTTAAAGCGGAGGAATGCGCCATAAAGTTCTACAGCAAGATGGTTGAAAAGTATAGAGAGACCGACGTGGTGACGCATGAACTCTTTGAGGAATTGCTTGAAGACGAGGTGGACGACGAGGAGGAGTGGGAGAACATCCTCGCAAAGCTCTAAGCATTTTATCCTTTCTTTTCAAACACAACATAGTAGAAGATTTTTGAGTGTTGCTTCTCTATACGTATCTTAAACATCTCTCTAAGTAGAGAAAGCGTCTCTATCATGCTCTTCTCCAGGTGTTGCGGCGGGTGGGGCGAGTATCTGGCGCCTTCAGCGTCCCAGTCCAGCAGTATCCCCAGCCCCTCGCTCTTCATAACCCTATCAACCTCACCCAACGCCTGGCGCTTATCCAATACATGGTGAAACGTTATCGCAGTCGTTACGTAGTCAAAGAACCCATCCTTGAACGGAAGCTCTTCTGCGCGCGCTCTCTTTAGGCTTAGCCTTCCAGAGATAATCTGCTCGCGAAACCTGCAGGTAGCTGAGTCTATGGGTTGCTGCTCTGGGTCTATGCTCCATATCCTCGCGTTTTGTGGAGCGTTCTCTAGGAGGAGCTCTACGTTGGTTGTGAATCCTGTCCCTATGTCTAGTATTGTGCTGTCAGGCTTTACGAGGAGCATTCGGTAGAGCTTGGCCAGCGTCTCCTGCCACATCCGATTATCTTCACCGCCTACTCCATGCTGGGCGGGCTATGTATGTTGTTCGTAGATTATTTTACGCTAATCGTTTATATTATGGCGATATCCGTATGAATTTCCTCACTGTTTATGCGGAGGGCAACGTTTTTATACGAATATAGTAGCAAGACCTGCCAGGTGTCCTAGAAGACTTGCGCCGCGAGCTGCTGGACTCAACGCTCCGCGAGGGAGAGCTCTTCAAGGTCTTCAGTAAGGAGGTGAAGGTTAGGATAGCCGGGAAACTGGCAGAAGCAGGGCTAAAGCGTGTGGAGCTTACAGTAGATTATCCGCCCAGAACAACCTACCAGGACGTAAAGCCAGTTGTTGATGTATTGCAGGACTATGGTGTCTTGGCTGTTCTCCACGGTAGGGCTCATGACCAGGATATACGCGCTATGGCGCGTTATGGTGTTGAGGGCTGCGCTCTCTACCTCTCCCTAACGCAGTTGCATAGGGAGTTTAAGCTGCATGGTATCAGCTTGGACGAGGCTGTAAAACGGCTTGCCGACGCTGTAGCGGTTGCGCGCGAGCTGGGGTTTAAATACGTTAGGGCGACTGTTGAAGACGCCTCGCGCCTCTTCGTTGAAGAGGGATGGCGCGGCATCCAGCTCATAGGAGAGACGATAGGCGTGCTCAAACGCGCTGGGGCTACGCTGGTGAGCGTCCCCGACACGGCTGGGCTACTAACCCCTAGGAAGGCCGCGGAGTTCATAAAGAGTGTCAAGAGGGTATCAGAGCTTCCGATAGCAGCGCATTTCCACAACGACTATGGTATGGCTTCTGCCAACACGATTGAAGCCGCGCTGGAAGGCGCTGACGAGCTTCATGTAACAGTTATGGGGATAGGCGATAGGAATGGGATAGCAGACCTATACGAGGTGGCTGCTACGCTGGAGGATGTCCATGGAATAGAGACGGGAATAGACAGAGACAAGCTAGGCCAGCTCTACCGCTTCTTCTCGCGCGCAACGGGTATCAAGCTGCCTTGGAGGCACCCGCTCTCGGATGAGGCTAGGAGAATCCGCGCTGGAGTGCATCAGTCTATGACTATAAAAAGGCCAGAAGGCTATATACCCGCAAAGAAGCTGCAACACGACTTTGGAGCGCTGCTCTACGAGATGAGCCCATACGTTAGCCATAAGCTGGTCGCGGCCATATTGGGTGAGCGCTCGGTTGATGAGCAGCGTGTTAGGAGGCTTACTGAAGTTCTAGCGGTAGCTGTGAGGCAGACGCGCTCCAGACCAAGCCTAGAGGAGCTTAGGGAGATTATAAAGCATGAAGCGGGGGTTGAGGTGAGCATAGGCCAGCTGGAGAGGTTCTTCGGTAGTGAGAGGGTGTATATCTTGGTGAAGCTAGACCCCCGCGCCCCCGCGCGTGAGATAGTGCACGAGCTTATGGGCTGGGATGATATAGAGAGCGTTGACGAGGTCTATGGTGATGCTGATATGGTAATAACAGCCCAGATGTCGTATAGGCATGATAACGTCGTAAACAGGATAAGACAGCGTTTCGCTGAGGTTATTGAGGATATGAAGGTCTTGGTAACCGACTAGCCTGAAAAGGATTATATTAAGCCCTTGGGGGAGGCGGCTAGTAGGGAGGGGCAGGATGAGGATTCCATCACGAATAAACACTTACTGCCCGAAGTGTAATGCTCACACGGAGCATAGTGTGTCGTTGTATAAGAAGGGTAAGGAGAGGACTCTGGCGATAGGTGCTAGGCGCCACGAGAGGGAACTGCACGGCTACGGAGGCCAGAAATACCCAATACAGAGGAAGAAGGCCAAGACAACAGACAAGAAGGCGCTCCTACTCAAATGTACGAAATGCGGCCGCGTGGTTAACCGCGAGGGGATAAGGCTGAAGAAGCTGGAGATAGCGAGGTGATGAGAAACGTCTAAAACCGAGTGGAGCAGGCTAATACCGAAGCCGACCAGCAAGTTCCTAGTCGTCATATGCAACGAGTGTAATAACAGGCAGATTGTCTTTGACTCCGCTAAGATACAGGTAAAGTGCAACGTTTGCGGCGCTGTCCTGGCCCAACCATCTGGCGGTAAGGCGATAATAACAGGAAAGGTTGTAGAAGCTTATGACTGAGCAGGAGGCGCATCTCCCTGAGATAGGGGAGCTGGTAGTAGGTAAGGTAATGCGCATAGACCGCTTCGCCGCCTATCTAATCTTGGAAGACTATCCTGGAGTAGAGGCGTTCGTACACATATCGGAAATATCGCTCAAATGGGTCAGGAATATACGCGACTACCTCAGAGAAGGGCAGAGGGACGTCTTTAAAGTAATTAGAATAAACCCAAAGGCTCTACAGGTTGATGTATCTCTCAGGAGGGTTTCGCAGAGGGAGAGAACTGATAAGATACTCGCTTGGAAGAGGAAGCAGAAGGTTGCTAAGATACTCTCAACGTTGAGGGAGCGTGCTGGGATTAGTGATGAGGAGATTGCCGAGCTGATTAAGAAGCCGCTGGGCGATGAGGTGGATAAGATATATGATGTGTTTGAGAAGATTTCGGAAGGCGAGCCCGCGAGTAGTTTTCTCCCCAACC
Source organism: Candidatus Pelearchaeum maunauluense (assembly GCA_030059675.1). Taxonomy (GTDB): domain Archaea; phylum Thermoproteota; class Nitrososphaeria_A; order Caldarchaeales; family Caldarchaeaceae; genus Pelearchaeum; species Pelearchaeum maunauluense. The sequence goes on from JANVYQ010000003.1 coordinate 175,397, forward strand.
TTCCAGAGAAGATAATGCAGGAGCTTGAGGGCCTCGTTAGGCAGAAGATAAAGCATAAGATAGCAGTTATACAGGGCGACTTGGTTATGAAGTGTAATGGGAGGAATGGCGCTGAAGCAATAAGAACAACAGCCCGCGAGATTGAGGGGCTGGCGGGTAAGAAGGAGGAAGTGAGCATAACTGTGAAGGGCTCTCCCCATTATTTGCTGCGCATAAAGGCGGCAGACCAGGAGAGAGCGGAGGAGTTGCTTGAAGAAGTTTTGAGAAAGGCTGAAGAATTGATGAAGGGATTTGGGGGGAGTGTTGAGTTTAAGCGTGGCTAAATAGGCCGCCTGCTGCTCTCTATCTTCTCTATCTTGAACTGGAGCGACCTACGCCTAACAATCATAGCCTTACCCTCCTGCTTGGCGTATTTCGCGTTGACCTCAACATCCATGGGCAGCGGCTCCTGCGTAGTCTCGACCTCAAGAACCCTAGCATCAGGCGGAAACTCGGCCAACCTACCCTTCCCAAGCTTAACCTCCATACCAATATGCTCAAATCCGCCCAACGTCCTTGCAGGCTCCTCAAGAACAGTAACACGGTACCGCAGTATGTTCTTGGCGCGTTCAGAACGGGTTTTGGAGGCCTGCTTAGTAGATGTTACAGACATTACATACACCGCTTAACATTCTTTCCGCCTACTTATTAAGCATACACCTGAATAATTAGCGCTTCATTACCAAGACTGAAGATGCTTGCATTAGGTCTCCCCATGCTTGGCATAGCCCAACCTCTACGTCCCGTCTCACTTGACGCTTGCCTGCTTCGCCTCTCAACTGCCAGAATATCTCGCAGACCTTCATCATGCCAGCCGCAGCTATCGGATTCCCAACGCCCAGAAGACCGCCTGAGGGATTTACAGGCAGGTCCCCATCACGCTCAGTAACACCATCCTCCAACAACCTAGGAGCCTCACCACGGCCACATAGCTGAAGCCCCTCCATGTGATGCAGCTCCTTATATGTGAATGGATCGTAAACCTCAGCTACGTGCACTTGCTTGCGCGGGTTCTCTATCCCCGCCATCTTATACGCCTGCTTGGCCGCCTTCTCAAGGTAGAGTGGATACTTGAGGTCGCGGTTGGTCCAGTAGGCGGTGTCCAGGTTCCAGCCAACGCCAGCTATCCATACTGGGTTGTCGGTCAGCTTCTTAGCCACCCGCTCGGATGCCAGGATAACCGCCGCGGCGCCGTCGCTGGGAGGGCTTACATCAAGCCTATTAACAGGCCAGGCTATCACCTCGGAGTTTAGCACGTCATCAACCGTTATGTTTCCAGCAAGCTGGGCGCATGGGTGGTCTAGAGCGTTCCTCTTATTCTTAACAGCTACGCGCGCTATCTGCTCCTTCCTAATACCATAGGAATGCATGTAGCGGTTCATCTCCAGCGCGAATATCCAGAGCAGATTTACCCCCAGTGGTCTCTCTAGCGAGTGGTGGAATATTGTCCAGAACGCTTTCTGGGGATGCGGCTGGTGTGGCGACATCTTCTCCTCAGCTACGCATAGACATATGTCTGATAGTCCAGAAGCCACGTGCCACCATCCAGCTATTGGTGTGAATACCCCAGTAGCGCCGCCTATGAATACCCTTACATGAGGCTTCTTGATGGCTCCAGCGCCCTCCAGCAGGTATTCGCTCTTCATGTGAATCCCGTCAAAGGCGTCTGGTGCGGTTCCCGTAACTACCGTATCAACGTCCTTGAGGGTTATCCCAGCAGAGTCCAGCGCCATCTTCGCTGCCTCGTATGAGAGCTCTCGCCCCTCCTCCAGAAGTCTGCGCCTGAAGAGCGTTATGCCAGCCCCTATAACCGCAACCCTACGCTTCGCAGCCATGGACAGCCCCTCAATACTCCTAAACACTACTTGATAAGCCCTTTCTCCTTGGCGCGTTTCATCACATTCCGCACAACTTCAACAGCATCCATCAAGCGCTTCCTCTCATCCTCGGTCAATAACTGCATCTCAACAGCCAGGGGAGAGTCAATCAGCAACTTTAGGTTTATCATGGCATTACCTATGCTGGAGCGGAGGACTTCAAGCTTATGCTCCTCCGACCACCTGCCAGGCCTTATCAAGGACATCTCTCCCAGCTATCGTTCTCCTTTAAAGAGTTCCCGAAGCAACCGCTATGTGGATAGTATTAGCACAGTGCATGAAGCAGTTATCGGCGGACTGCATGAGAGGACTGCGCAGGTCTCGGCATCTTCAAGCTGCGCCGCTCCCGCCTGGCCCCTTAGCTGCATAACTGCCTCATAGACGCGTGACGCCCCACTGGCTTCTAGGAGGTCTCCCATCCCTAGAGAGCCGCCCGAAACGTTAACGGGTATGTCGGTCTCAAAGCTGCGCTTTCTTCTACCACCTATTCCAAGAGCCTCACTAGCTTGTAGCTGTTTGAAGCTAATCCTATCCTCCACCTCCGCAAAGTCCAGCTGACGCGCTGGGCGTGTTATCTTAGCCATCTTCAGAGCCTTCGCAGCTGCGAGCCGCATATAATCAAAGCTCGCTGGATTACGGTTCTCCACCATTAGTGTTTCTGAACACCAGCCGACGCCCGTGATGTAGATTGGAGTATCAGTAATCCTCCTAGCCTTCCTAGCGTTTGCTAGTATGAAGACGATAGCCCCGTCAGAAGGCTGGGCGAAGTCAAGCTCACTCAGGGGGCTGTATGTCTCAGGCCTGGCTAAAGCCTCCTCTAGTGAGATGTCTGCACCATAGGGCGCCCTAGGGTTCCTGAGAGCGTTCCTCTTATTCTCAGATACAACACGCGCAAGAGCTTCTCTCCCCAGGCCGCGCTCCTCAAGATAGCGCTTAGCCTCAAGCGCAGCGAGAGCAGGGACGCTCAAACCCAGCTGGCGGTGATAGAGCGGGTCCAGCGCAAGCTCATAAACCTCGGCGAGGCTCTTCACCTCTGATGGCTTTCCATGAGCTGCCACAACGGCTACATCAAACACGCCAGTAGCTATCTGCATGTAAGCATTAACCAAGCCTTGGATACCGTCTCCAGAGACGGTGCATATCGTCCTGAGAGCGGCGCCGAGCTGGTCTGGGCTGTACTCGCTGGTTATGCTATACCCCTCCCAGAAGTCCTGCTGGCAGTGGATAAACGTATCCACATCGCGGCGCGGGTTTAGGCTAGTCTCTGCAAAAGCCCGCGAAGCTGCCTCAAAATCCATCTCCCTGAAGTCCATCTCATCTATACGCTGCCTATAGCCGACCTGCCCAACACCCACTATCGCTACCTTCCCACTCAACACCCGCGAATGATGTTAGGCGTTTATTATCTCTTAACGGGGGAAAGTTATTTTTGTAGGCGCGTTCTCATCGGCTTGTCGTGTAGGTGTAATGCCCGTCAACATAATAATGGTCTTCATACTGGCCGCCGCCTCAGCTTCGTTAGGTGCTTTGATAGGCGCTGGCGGTGGGTTCATCTTCGTCCCGATAATGCTCTACCTAGGCTACCCACCGCAGCAAGCAGTGAGCACCAGCCTCGTTATGGTCTTCTTCAACGCCCTTTCATCGTCCTCAGTATACTATCGCCAGAAGAGGCTCAACCTCACAAGAGCGGCCAGCCTAGGCGTCTTAACCCTGCCAGGAGCTGTAATTGGTGGATACACGCTCACATACCTCAACCCAGGAACGTTTAAGCTCATCTTCGGCGCTTTCCTCGCGTCGGCAGCTCTTTATATGGTTGTGAGGAGCGGGCATAGGTCTTCCACCGTGTTTAGAGCTGATGAGATGGATAGGGCGCCGAGGATAAAGCTCGGCTACCCGCTGGCGGCAGCCAGCGGGTTTGTATCCAGCATGTTCGGAGTTGGGGGAGGGATACTCCTAGTCCCAGCATTCATACACATCATAAACCTGCCAACACACATAGCCACAGCCACAAGCCAGTTCATAACAGCCTTCGCATCAGGCTTCGGCTTCACCACAATAACATCCCTGGGAGGCGCCGACGTAGCTTTGCTGCCGGCAGCAGCCCTAGCTGGAGTAGCAGGCGTCCAAGCAGGAGCCAGAATAAGCAAGCGCGTAAGAGCGCGTATAATAGAGATAATCGCGGGGCTCGCGCTCTTCACAGTGGCGGTCAACCTTATAGCAGGCTCTCTCACCGCCTAGACCCGCATGAGCCAGAGAGACAACCAGGGCACACACAATCCCTAGCAAGGAGGGAAAGCTCCCGCCGTCTCTCCTCAGAAACCTCAATAGAAGCACACCAACAAGAACCATCATACAACCCACACTCAAAACTACAGCCACAAGCCCCGCAGACAACCTTACGCGGCACAAACACAACAACACAAAAAGGAAGATTATAAACATGGACCGGCGGGGATTTGAACCCCGGACCTCCCGCGTGCGAGGCGGGCGATCTTCCGCTGATCTACCGGCCCTCCCTTGTTGTGGTGTTTGTTTAGCTGGTCTTAACTGTTGCGGTTGTAAGTCTTAATATTGTGTTGGGTCTGGTTATGGCTGGGTGTTTGGTGGGGGCTTTGGGTGTAGATTTGGCTAGTAGGGATGTTTATGAGAAGTTGCTTGACATGGCGTTGGAGAGGGTGTCTAAGACTGTGGCCAGGGCTGGTGATAGGGCGTTGGAGCTTAGGCCGACGCTTATCCAGGGTGGGAGGAATATCGTCTTGACGAACTTGGGGCAGATAGCGAAGACGCTTAACCGCGAGCCTGAGCATCTTGCTAGGTTTATTTTGAAGGAGACTGGCAGGGCTGGGGCTGTTGAGGATGATAGACTCAACATTCAGGGTAGGATAACTCCAGAGGAGGTGCGTAAGCTCCTAGAGCTTTACATAAAGGAGTTTGTTAAATGCCCCATCTGTGGAGGTATAGACACAAAGCTGGTGAGCGAGAAGCGGTTTAGGTTTGTTGTATGTGAGGTCTGTGGTGCTAAGAACCCAGTACGCAGGATATAGGGAGCGTGAATATTTTTTATTCGCTAGAGCTATAAAGGGAGTAAGACGGAGATGGCTGAGGAGCGGTGCTGGGTTAAGGTGCATCACTCAAGGACTGGCGAGGTTGTCGTGGCTATCTGCGATAGCGAGCTACTCGGCAAACGCCTAAAGCTCTCGGAAGGCGTTTACGTGGATGTCAGCAAGTCTTTCTACGGCGGGATGCTGCTAAACGCGGACGAGCTGGATAAATACATCAAGCAAGGGACCATAGTCAACCTCCTAGGCGAGCGCGCCGTTAATGTTGCCGTTAAGATGGGCCTGGTGAGGGAGAGCGCAGTAGTAATGATAGACGGCGTGTCTCACATCCAAATATTCCTCTAGCTCCTCATTATCTCCTGGGTTGAGGCTATCAGAGCTTCAGAGGCGTGTTCTTGAGTTTGAGAAGGCGCGGGGCTGGGATAAGTTTAGAGAGTCGCTGATATACGCCCATCTTATAGAGGAGATAACAGAGGTGGGTAGGTTTATCCTTGAACGCGAGGGGTATAAGCTCCAAGACCTTGGGCATGCCCCAACAGATGGGGATGTGGATAGCGAATTTGCGCAGGCGTTGAGCCTCTTCATACAGCTGGCGAATAGGTTTAACGTTGATTTGGAGAAAGCGGTTGAGGATGAGATGAGCAGGATGGAGCGGAGATTTCCAGCCGAGGAGTGGAGGCGAAGACTAGGCTCACGATAGGTTCTTGCTATTTCTTCCTCCCCAGCCTCATGTGCGCATCCGCTAGGTGGTGCGCTGCAAGGGCTGAGAGTAGGCTAAGCTCGCCTGCCAGCACTGTTGCTGCCACAATCTCGGCGAATTTCAGCGCGTTAGTCCCTGGAGGCTCACCACCCCCAGCCACGCCGATTATCTCAAGAGCCTTCCTCTGCGTTGGGAGAGACGTGCCACCGCCGACTGTTCCCACCTCAAGCGTTGGCAGAGTTATTGAGATGTAGAGGTCCCCATCGTCAAGCTCTTCGCAGTAGGTTATGCAGTGGGAGCTATCAACTACCTGAGCCAGGTCCTGACCAGTAGCTAGGAAGAGCGCCGCTATCACGTTGGCTACATGCGCGTTGAACCCGCCCAAGACGCCTGCACGACCGCTTCCCAGATACAGCTTACGCAGCACAACCTCAACTATCCTGTCAGGTGTTGTCTTGAGCTTCTTCTCCACAGTCTCGCGGCTTACCACCGCCTCTGCAATAACCGACTTGCCGCGGCCAAGAACCCAGTTTATCGCGGCAGCTTTCTTGTCTGTGCATAGATTGCCGCTCAGGGAGACGTTCTCAACCCATGGAAGGTTTTCGTGGATAAACCGCGAAACCTCGTCGGTTGCCTTCACTATCATATTCATCCCCATAGCATCCCCAGATGAGGCCTCAAACCGCAGGAAAACCGTCCTCCCCACAACATACGGCCTTATCCGCAAAAGCCTCCCATGCCTAGTCGTGGATTCAAAAACCTCCTTAATTTTGCCAAAGTTATCTTCAACCCATTCTATGAACTCTACCGCCTTCTCTAGGCTTGGTGTTTTGAAGACGGGGGCTCTCGTTATTTTATCATCCAGCACCTTTACCACTGCCCCTCCAGACTCGGTTATTGCTGATGCCCCCCTATTCACCGAAGCAACCAGAGCGCCCTCGGTTGTTGCTAGAGGTATGAGATACTCGCCAGAGGCATGGTCTCCCCGCACCTTCAGCGGCCCAGCAATACCCATGGGCACCTTAACGCATCCTATCGTGTTCTCACAGTTTCGCCCAACTACGTCGTTGAAGTCTACGACGTTATCATCCAGCGGAGATAGGTCAAGGTGTGATATCTCTTCTATGGCTCTCCTCCTGACGCGTGTCGCCACGTTACTGTCTTTTACATGCTTCTCAACCTCATGCAGCCTTACCTCTCCCCTTAAGATACGTTTTACCAACTCGTCAATCTCTGTTACCGTCATTCGCGGCACCGTCTCCCTTTCCTAGTGGGTTAGTGCATCTAGATTAAGTTAGTTTCCCTGCTTGGAGGAGTGTCAAACCAGCGGCGAGGGCTGCGTAGCTTGCTGTCTGGGGGTCTTTCGCTCCAGCTATTATTATCACATCCTCCTCGCCTGGCTTAAACTCGCGTGAGATGTCCTCGGCTAGCTTCGGTTGCTCGCTTGTTATGTTGCTCTCTGGCGGCATGAGGAGCTTCCCGTCCCTGAATACGAAGATAAGGGCTGCGTCTGCGCCAGCTTTTACGGCGGCGTCGCGCTCATTCACCCCGCTCCTAACCACCTCGCCTAGGCCCCTGACCACGACCCCAGCGGCATATCTGGCTTTTATCGGGAGCTCAAACCCTACAAGACGGGGGCCGAATAGCTGCGACGACAAAGCGCTGTAAAGCTCACGGCCAACATCGCTAAGCCCATGCCCACCCCTGCTCATGCTCACAAGGCCCAGACGACCTAGACGCTGGAGAATCGTCCTTATAGAGCCCTCACCAAGCCCCATGCTCTCAGAAAGCCTCTTCCTCCCCAAGGGCCCGCGCTCGCCCAGTATTAGGAGAACATACAAGAGGTGCTGGGGTTTAAACGCTGGCGCGGGGCCCTTAGGGCTTATCGTGCTGAGCGTCTCAAGAAGCTGCCTTATCGCGCTGGGGCCGCGCAATATCAACCACCGCAGGGCTACAGGCAAGAATTGGTGTTAGCCAGTTCTTAAGCAGGAAGGGAGAGAGCTCTGAGAATCCATGAGCGCGGGCTAGCGTCAAGGTCGTCTAAGTCCTGGCCAACCCCCACGAAGATTAGGGGCTTTCCCGTTATCTGCGTTATGGAGATGGCCGAACCCCCCTTCGCGTCAGCATCCAGCTTGGCCAGGATAACGTAGTCAATCCCGACATACTCGTTGAACTTGCGCGCCTGCTCAGCCGCCACATTACCAGAGAGAGCATCACCGACATAAATCACGAAATCAGGCCGCGTAACCCTCTTTATCTTCCGCATCTCCTCAAGCAGCCCCTCGTCAACCTCTGTTCTGCCAGCGGTGTCTATGAGCACTACAGGTATCCTTCTGGCCTCGGCGCTTCTTATGGCGTCTACCGCAACAGCCGCTGGGTCTGCTCCGTAGTGCTGGCTAACAACCCAGAACCCATGCTTCTCGGCTAGGCTCCGTAGCTGCTCAATCGCCCCAGCCCTGAAGGTGTCCGAACAAGCTATGACCGAGGAAAACCCATTCTTACGCAGGTAGTTGGCTATCTTAACCACGGTAGTCGTCTTACCCCCGCCGTTTGGGCCTACGAAGAGTATGACCGTAGCCTTTCCCCTACGCTGGTTCTCCCTAATCTTCTCCACAATCTCCTTAGGATTGGATTCCAGAACCAGGTCTTGGATGGTCTTTGAGATGGCTTCTCTAATCAAATCGCTGGAATTGCCAAACCTGGGGACTTTAACTTGTCTTAGCTCGTTCTTGAGCGAGCTGGCTATCCTGTCTATAACCTCCAGCGCCACGTCATTAGCTGCTAGATGCAGCTCCAGCTGCGATATCGCCTCATCTATATCCTTCTCTGATAGGCTTGTTGTCTTTATCCTCTCCGCGAGGCCTGCAAAGGTCTTCTTAAGCCCCTCCAACATAACTATCTTCCTTGCTGCTGCCTTGCTACGACGGTCTCTAGGAACTGCCGAAGCTCATACGCCCTCGCCACATATTCGTCCAGCCTCTTCGTCGTCTCTTCCCGCAGCTTCCTAAGCTCCTCCGTCCTTCTTATGATTAGCTGCTGGCTCTCATCAAGAGACTTAACAAGAATGACACCCGCTCCAACGTTTACGTGGATATTCTCCACATTCACCAGCTCGCCCTTCACGAAGCTCCCAGCACCTATTGGGATTAGGATTGATAGAGAGCCCCCGTTCTTCTTTATCTCCTCAACGAGTTTTAGCGTCCTCTCATGCTCGTCCACAGCGCTGTCCAGCGTCATAACCCTGGCCTGCAGGTCTGAGATTAGGCGCTCCAGTAGCTGTAGCTCGGCCAGGGCTCTGTTTAGCTGCTCTTGAGAAGCCACACTAGTCCACCTACCCGCTCTCACCTACCGTCTTCGTTAATAACCATTATGCTAGGGGCCGAAGGCTCGTGAGATTGCCAGAAGCTCTGGGCCTGTGGTTCTTGAGCCTACTATGGCGCCCTTCGTGTTAGCCAAGACACCGCTGCGCACAAATTTTACGCCGTCGTTAACGGTTCCTGGTGATGGCTCCACCTTTAGCACATCGCGTATGAGCTGGGCGTCTTCCTTCTCCATGTCAACGTGAACCAGGGCTCCGCCGTTTGTCGCTACAGCGACGGAGCCGACGTAGCTGCGTGAGGCTATCTCAGCCTTAACAACCTCCACGCCCAGCGTCTCCTCCACCTGCCTAACCTCACTCCTACTCAGGGCAGGGCTAAGTATAGCGCCATGGTCGTTACAGAGTATCAGATTCCCTATCGCCGTGAGCTTGGAGTTTAGGACCGCGATTCTAATTTCTGGAAGGCTTTTCCTTATCTGTTCAATCTCCTCATCAAGGGCTAGGCTTGTAAGTATTATTCCGTTGGAGTTAGCTGCCGCGAAGGGTGAGATGAGCGTGCTACCAGCAAGAACGGCTGGCACGGCTTTCACGCCTAGGGCTTCCTCGTAGAAGCGCATTTTACGCGGCAAGACTATACGGGAGATTATGAGGTATCTATCAGTTGCTAGGCCGAAGAGACCAACCTCAGCAGAGCCTCTTACAGAGTCTAGATGAATCGCCATGCCACCTACTCTTCCTTCTCCTCCACGGCCTCGCCCTCAAGCCTCACATAAACCGTGTCTTCCTCCTTCTCAAGCACGACCTTTATCCTACGGGGAGGGTGCCTAATTCCCCGCTCCCATATCTTCTGGGCTACTGCGGGGGATATCTTGACGTAGGGAGCCTTGCCATGCCTCCTGGCGAAGGCGCGTAGTATATTCATAGCTACCTTGGCTCTCCGCGCGGGTGCAGCCTTCCAGGCATCCCGCAACGGGACTACAAGGGTTTTGGTGTCTTCGCTCATCTTAAAGCCCTAGTGAAAGCGGTTTTTACCGCCTCTCTTTAAGGATTTAGGGCTTAATAGAGCTCCGCCTCCATGAGCGCCGCCTGTTGGAGAACCTAACACGCCGCGCAGTCCGCGCTATCACCCACGTCGGGACCGGCCAAGCCCTCCTAGCGGCCTTCGCAAGCCGTTTTTTGAGGGAGAAAGTCCTAGGCATAACCGCCCACACCTATGTCGCACCAGTAAGACAATACACCGAGATTTTAATGGTTACTACTGCGTGAGGACTCCGTTATGGCTTGGGGATGACTCTTTAAATCGTGGTCTGGGTGGTTTGGCCGATAGGAGTGAGAAACGGGCCTTGCAGACGCATGGGGAGGGGCATACGCCTAGGACGTTCATCCGTGAGGTGGTTCTAGAGAACTTCATGTCGCATGAATACTCTAGAATCCCGTTTACGCGGGGGCTGAACGTCATAGTAGGCCCAAACGGCGCTGGAAAATCATCAATACTGCTGGGGATTTCCGTAGCGTTGGGGCAGAGCTACACGGAGAGGGGTGAGAGGCTCAGCGACCTGGTTAAACGCGGCAGCGAAGCAGCCCGCGTAGCGGTTGTTCTAGACAACACACCAATAAACGGAAAACGCCCAATACCCCAATACTCAACAGACACGGTAACTATTACGCGATTCCTAAAGAAGAACGGCGACTACTGGCAATACATAAACAACAGGTTTAAGCCGAAGGCTGAGGTTGAGCATTTCCTAAGCCAAATAGGAATTAACCCGAACAATATGCTGATAATAATGCACCAGAACATGATTGAACAGTTTGTTGTGCGTGATAGTCGCGAGAAGCTTTTGCTTATTGAGGAGGCTGTGGGCGCTAGTGGTCTTAGGCAGAGAATTCGCGAGGCTGAGTCTAAGCTCGCAGCGCTGGCTGCTGAGGAGAAGGTTCTGAAGAAGACGCTGGATGACGCGCGTGCTGCTGTAGAATTCTGGCGTGAGGAGTATGAGAAGCTCACGATACTTAGGCGGCTTAACCAGCGTAAGGATGAGCTGGAGCGCGAGTATCTATGGGCGTTGGTGAATGAGGCAAAGAAATCACGTGAGCGTGTTGAGTCCACGATTCGGGGAATACAGCAACAATTGGAGGAGACAGCCCGCGAGGCTGAAGAAACGGACTTGAAGGTTAGGGGGGTTAGGGAGAAGATAACAAGCCTCTTTGATGCAGCGCTCTCAGGCGGCGAAGACCTACGTGGAAAGCTTGCCGCGCTGCTTGATGAGCTGATAGATAACGCGTCCCTAAGCGGAGCGCTTAGGCAGAAGCTCAAGACAGCTGAGCAGGAGCTGAAAAGCCTCCGCTATGAGCTGCTCCAGATAGAGAAAGAGCTTCAGGAACGTGTGGAGAATGCTGAGAAACGCGGCCCGCGTGTAGAGACCTCTAGACGCCATCAAGAAATATACGAGGACATAAAGTCGGTGATGATACAGATAGCTGGGATGGGCAAAGTAACGCCAGAGGCTGAGGATATGTTTCTGCTGGCTGAGTCCAAGTATCGGGAGACGGAGCTTAAGGCTGGGGAGGTGTCTGAGAACGTGCGACGCGCTCTTGAGGAGGTGGAGTATCGTAAGGAGGTCTGGAGGAGGTTTCTACGCGAGTTAATAGCTGATGTGGAGCCCCAGTATGATAGCATTCTAAGCAAGGTAGGTGGCCGTGGAAGGATTGAGTTGAAGAATCTTGACGACGTAGATAGGGCTTCCATAGAGCTGTATGCTGGCTTCAGGGGCGCTGAGCCTACACTTCTGGATGGGCATAGCCAGAGCGGTGGTGAGCGTATAGTCGCTACGATGGCTTTCCTACTGGCTCTTCAGCGGCATGTGAAGTCGCCATTCAGGGCTGTGGATGAGTTTGACGTGCATCTAGACCCGCTGAACCGCGAGCGTATAATACGTCTCCTCACAGAGACGGCGCGGGAAGATTCGTCGGCACAGTATATCATCATAACGCCTGGAAAGGTCTCCTTCACCGAGGATATGAACGTGGTCATAGTGCAGAACGTCTCTGGACGCTCATCGGTAGGCGTTGGTAAGGCTGAGAAGGTGGCTGCCGATGCCTAACAAGCAGAGAACAATAACGCGGGAGGAGTTGCTTAGAATAATACAGCTATGCGAGTCCGTGGAGAAGTCTGGTATAGACCCCTTCACGGTTAATGTTAGGGAGCTGCTTCAGAAGCTGCGCTCAATCTTGGAATCTTCCAGGGATTTGGAGACCGTAGTGCTGGATGCGGAGACACTCTACAGGGTTGCGTTGGTTATCGCCTTACAGCACCGCTGGCTTCTGGAGAAGGCCTCAAATCTATTCGTGGATGCCCAGATTATAGCGGCTAGAATACTAGCCGCCGATAAACGCGCTTTGGCGAGCTGTCTAGCTAGGAGCTGGCGGCCTATAGTGAGCGGAGAGCAGCTCACGAAGAGGATGTTCATAGCTGGGCTTGAGTATTTCCTCAGCCTGCCGCCCAGGGCTGGGCGTGAGCGGAGGCTACTGCTCGGAGCTGGCGAGGAGCTTCAGATAGATGAAGAAGGGCTGCTTGACAGGTTTCGTCAGCGTGATGTCCTTGAGAGCGAGATAAGAAACATGCATAGAGAGCTTCTGGAGAGGCGCGAGGATGATGGCGGGCTGGATTATTGGTCGTTCATCTCGCTTGAGGGCGATGAGCGGCGTGTTGAGAGGGCTTACGTCCTCGCGTTCATAGTTAGCGAAGGACTGGCGGAGATAAAGAGGAATCCTATAACTGGTGAGGTGCGCATATACCCGTTGGAGAGTAAGATTGAGAGGAGCAACCCGACATCTCTGGCTATAGCTGTAAGAGGCAGGGAAGGGATTTGAGTATGGGTGAGTCTGAGCAGAGCAAGGCTGGCCGTAGGCTCGCCATAGCTACTGCCATGCTTCTCTTCTCCAGCCACCGCCTCCCTGGGGTTAGGGGCTACGAGCTACGCCGCCGCCTTGGAAAAAACTACCTAAAGATAATAGACACGCTCAACCATAGGCTTAGCCCACTAGGACTCAGGGTTAAGGTTGTTTTTGAGGGAGACAATGAACAGCCGTCGGAGGAGGATTTTGACAAGGCGCGTTTCTTCATAACACTAAGCGAGCCTCTATCCCTCTCAGACATAGTTGCCGCTGGCTGGAGGATTGACGACCTAGCAATACTATCAGCAACTCTTGCCTATCTCTTCTCGCGGGGTGGAAAGGCGCATCAGAACGAGGTTACGGAGCTTCTGGAGGCCAAGTTCCCAAAGTGGCGTATAGAGTCTGCGATGGAGCGCTTCACCAGACGCGGCTACCTACACAAAGACGAGGACAACATGATATACATAGGCTGTAGAACATTCGCGGAGGTTGACCAGAAAGAGCTGGTTAAAGCGATAACCGAGATAAGCCCAGAGCTGGCTGGGACAAACCAAGGCTCTACTGAAACATCTTCTGGAGAGCCTCCTTCTCCCTCTCCATAATAAGCTCAACAAGCCTAACCCCAAGTGAGCTCTCTTTCTCAAGTATCTCCTCTGCGGTTTTCGTGTCTATGTATTTGCTCGCCAGTACGAATGCCGCTGCCTTGCCATATTTCTCCACGAGCTTCGCTGTCTTTATCGCTTCGCGCCGTAGTTCCTTCTCTTTCCTGTTTATCGGCTTCCCGCGCCTCGCTACCAGGCCATAAACTTCCTCCTGCTCCGCTTTTAGCGCCCCCAGCGAACGTGAGCCACAGACCGGGCATGTGGGAGTGTTGCTAATATCCTTAACAGCTAGGCGCTCCAGATACTCAAAACAAGACGTGCATACGAGCGTTAGCGGCTCGTTGTTAAGCCTCCCCCTAACGGCATTCGCCACCAGCCTGTGTATCCTATCAGAGGATATAACGTCAATATCATATTCATGTCGTTGTAGCGTTAGCCTGGCTAGTGGGGACGGGCTCTCGGCCAGCCGCGCAGTATGGAGGGAAACCAGACCCTCCTCAATCCTCCTAAGGAGCATTAGGGCAGACTCGCTGTCAAAGTCTTCAAACAGGGTGTATTTGAGAGCCTCCTCATAAACCGCTGTTCCCTTCAGAGTTTCAACCAGCTTCTCGGCGCTTATGTCCAGTATGCTCGCCTCTCTGCTTATCACACCCATCTTACGCGCAGCATGAACAAGCCTACGCTTGAAGAGGCTTGATGCCTCCACAGCAGACCTTACATAGCCATGAAAATCTCCTACGGCTAGCGTGTGGAGTAGCTCTCTAACCATCTCGGCGTTTATATGCCTAGACTTGAAGATTATACGGTAAGCATCTTGCTGCAAGCCTATGGGGGCGCCTACCCTTCTTGAGAGCTCATAACCCACCACGCGCGCTATCGTCCTATTAACGCGCAAGCCGCCGTGTATATGTAGGATGACGTAGTCGTAGGTCTCCTCTATCAGGACGCTCCTATCGCTTGGCACGGGTATTCCCATCTTGATATGCTCCCTAACTTCCCGCAGGCTTTTCTCTAGGAGAGCCGTGTCTGTCTTATACTCGCGGGCAAGTTCCTCTAGTATCGTATTCTCATCACCCCTGATGTATGCTTCGGCGTATCTCCTCCTTATCCTGCCCACCTCCTCAGCGACCTCCAGGGGAACTGGTATCTCATCCCCAACCCATGACGGAACAGCTCCCTCTAGGCTATCCAGCGGCGAGACGTAGATTCTCTCACCAGCAGCGTGGATTATCTCCCAAGCCTTTCCCATCAGGATGAACCTAGAGCCAGGCTCGCCATGCTCAGCCACGAACTCCTCATCAAGTATCCCAACAGGCTCCCCAGTAGATTCGGAGACGACCAGGTATTGCCTCTCCTCTGGAATCATGGAGAGATTCCCAAAATAGTAGTTATACAGCTCGGACTGTTTCGCTGGCCGTGTTATTGTCCTGCTCTCCGCCTGCCAGCCAGCTATCTCTATACTACTCATGTGTTGAACAACCTTAGTAACGTCCTCCTCACTCAACTCCTCAAAGCAGTATGAGCGTCTGAATATGCGCAGAACATCATCTACCGTAATGCTTCCCCGCTCTATTAACAGCCCTGCTATCTGATGCATGAGCACGTCGTAGCTGTTTTTAGGAGTCCTCACCTGCTCTATCTCATCACTGTAGGCGCGGCGCGCTATTACGAGAGCTTCAAGAGCATCATCCGAGTCCATTACTATTACTACACCCCTGGCCAGGCCGCCTATCCTATGGCCGCTTCTACCTACGCGCTGGACTAGACGCGTAACCTCGCGCGGCGAGTTATACTGTATGCATAGCTCTATACGTCCAACGTCAATACCCATCTCCAGAGACGAGGTGCATACTACGCCTATCAGCTTCCCAGTCTTAAGAGCCTGCTCGGCGCCTATCCGTGTTGGCCTAGCTAGAGAGCCGTGGTGGATGCCTATTGAAACGTTCTCGTCCCACGCCCTAAACCTGTTGGTGAGAATCTCTGCCAGCGGCCTTGTGTTTGTGAAGATTAGCGTTGATTCATGCTGCTCCACGAGGCGGCGTATGGTGCTTAGCCTGGCCGCCACGTCGGGCAGTATTGAGAGCTGCTCTGCTAGAGTGTAGTCGCCGCTACTCGGCTCTGGATAAGCTACCTGTATTGAGAGGCTTCGCGCAACAGGCACGCGTACAATCTCGCATTTCCTTCCACTACCAACCAAGAAACGCGCCACAATCTCAGGACTCCCCACGGTGGCGGAGAGGCCTATCCTCTGATAGGGTTTCCCAACAATCTCTTCAAGCCTCTCCAAACCTAACGAGAGCTGCACACCCCGCTTATCTGTCGCAAGCTCATGAACTTCATCCACAACCACATATTCAACGAACCGTAGATACTGTCTGAGTATTCTTGCCGTTAGCAGTATCTGGAGCGTCTCTGGAGTTGTTATCAATATGTCTGGAGGCTGGAGAGTTTGTATCCGCCTCTCTCGCGCGAGTGTGTCGCCGTGTCTTATGGCTACGCTCATGTCAAGCCTGCTAGCCCACCACTCTATCCTATCGGAGAGGTCGCGGTTAAGCGCCCTCAGGGGGGTTATGTAGAGAAGCCTGACACCACGCCGCTCGCCGCTCAGCACCATCTTACTCAGCGCAGGCAGGAGAGCGGCTTCGGTCTTCCCAGTCCCAGTAGGAGCCATGAGCAGCAAGTTATCGCCGCGTAAGATTATGGGTATGCTCTCAATCTGGGGCTCCGTCAATACGCTAAACTTCTCGCTAAACGCCTCTCTAACAGGCTTAGCCAACATCTCAAGAATCTGCTGGCTCCGCAACCTAGTCCAGTCATCCATAACAGCCACCAACTACGGCGCAGCTAACTCTCAATCTCCTCCAACTTCCTTCCACACATAGGGCAGTATATCGCCTCGCTTGGAGCAACACTCCCGCATTCTGGGCAGCTCTTCTGCTGAGGCACCTCCTCGGCACTGATTTCTTCTTGCTGAACAGCTTTAGGGCGGAGTAGAAACCCACCACCCGCGGCTATGACAACGGTGAGCGCGGATAACATTATCCTAAAAACCACTATATCCTGCTGCGCGAGTGGGTTCCATAGCAATAATCCCTGCGTGAACGCTATCCCATGCCCCGCGAGTGAGCCTATTCCCGCCCCCACCGCCGCGGCCAGGGACTCGCGCACCAGCACGCCAGCTACGATGCCAGCTAGCGCGGTGGAGAGCAGGGCTAGCGCGGGGTTTTGGCCCGATAATCCCTCAGCGTAGGAAAGCGTCGCTACTATGGCTAGTGAGGCCAAAGCCGCTGCCACCAGCCTAGCAGACCGTCGCATCCAGCTCACGCACCTTCCAGACAGCGAAATCCTAAGCTCAGCTTAAAAATATTGTTAAAGGCTCTAAGAAAAGCCCTACAACCGTATTGACTACGAAATTTCCATACCAAATGCTTGTTTCATCATCTGCCGCATTATGACCAGTCGCTGAATATCGTTAGTCCCCTCGTATGTCTTGAATATCTGGACATCCCTGAGGAATCTCTCCACCATTCCCTCCACCGCCACCCCCATGCCCCCATGAACAGTTATCGCCTTCAGCGCCGCTTTCTCCGCCGCTTCTGTGGCGAAGAGCTTGGCCATAGAGGCTGCGAAGACGGCTTCTGGTCTCTCACGCGTGGCCAGGTGAGACGCCCAGTAAAGCATGAGCCTAGCAGCCTCAAGGTATGTTAGCATCTCGCTGATATGAAACTGCACGGCCTGGAAGCCTAGTAGAGGCCTTTCAAACGCGCGTCTCTGCATAGTGTATTGGAGGCTCTTCTCAAATGCTGCCTGGGCTACACCAACAGCCTGCGCAGCGACACCAAGCCTACCATGGTCGTATGTCTCCATAGCTATCTTAAAGCCCATCCCCTCCTCACCCACGCGATTCTCATCAGGCACGTAGACGTTGTCTAGTATGACTTCGCATGGATGGCTTCCGCGTATTCCGATGACCTCTATCTTCTCGCCAACCCTAAAGCCCTCAGTACCACGCTCTACTATGAAGAACGTAAGCCCTTTCCAACGCTCCTTCTTACTTGGGGGAGGAGAAGTCCTAGCGAGGACTAGGAAGTAGTCAGCCTTATCCGCGCCTGATATGAAGTATTTACGCCCATTTATCACCCATCCACCATTTTTCTCCTTTGCGGTTGTCTCAATAGCAGCTACATCGCTACCAGCCCCAGGCTCCGTTGTAGCGTGAGCGGCGTGCTTCTCGCCACGCGCTAGGAGTGTGAGGTACTTACGACGTTGCTCCTCAGTTCCGAACTTAAGAACTGGAAACGTGAAGAGCGAATGGACAAGCGTGGCAACGGTGAACGCTGGGCATATGCGCGAGACCTCCTCCACGTATATGCTGTTGTATATCAGGTCTGTTCCTTGGCCGCCGTATTCCTCTGGTATTCCAAGCCCGAAATACCCAAGCTCAGCGGCCTTCTTCAGGAGCTGTTGCGGAATCTGGTTAGTCCGCTCTATCTCCCTCAAATGCGGCTCCAACTCCCGCTCGGCAAACTCCCTAACAGTTTTACGGAAAAGCTCATGCTCAGACTTCAGCTCAACCCTGAAGTCCTCAATACTGCTAAACGGAAAGACCAACTATACACACCTCAACCACATTTTGCTACGCTCCTATTAATAAGCGCTGAGAAGAGACCACGCCCTACTCTTTCCCAATATTTTCTCCAAAAGATGAATATCCCCTGGCGTATCTATGTCAAGAGCAGTGCCAAGCGAAATGTATGTTTTAATGGTTTTTCCACGCGAGTTAAAGGCGTGTAGATGCGCGTTGAAGCTCTCGCGGCCGTACATGAATCTAAGCCCATCAAACACACCTTTAAGGGCTATTATGTTAGTCCCCAAGAGATGCAAGTCTGGAGATATTACTACATCGCAGTGATCAAGGACGCGCATTATGGTAGAGATATCAGAGCTACTAAGTAGGGGCAGGTCTGAGAAGACGATGGATATTCTAGTCTCGGCGTCGGGGCCAAGCTGTCTAACAGCCTCTTCTACTGACTCATTAAGAGACTCTGCCCGCTCAATCATTGTTTTACACTTTCTTCTACGGCATATAGCTAGAACACGCCTATCGCTGGAGAGTACGACGCATTCCAACCCAGCTCCCTTACATGCTTTGATGACATTACTAAGCATGCTAAGCACTATGCGCCGCCGTTTGGTGGGAGAGAGAACTTTACTTAGTCTGGTCTTGCCGAGCTCTAGGTTTTTCATGGGTATGAGCGCTATTCTCCGCATTTCACAGTCCCAGAAGCTCCAAACAGGTCTTCGCCAGCCTCTTCTTATCCTCAAGAGACCTCATCAAGGTATTGGTTATGTGCACCTCAACGCCCATGCTCTGGACTTTTTCACGAAGTTCCGCATCTTGTTCATCCATCACGTATATGTCTAGGAAGTCTTTGTAAAGCTTGGCAACGCCCGCGGCTGAGACTTCAATCCCAAGTCCACGCATCATCTTGTCTGCTGGCCCCTTGACGGTAGCG
This sequence comes from Candidatus Pelearchaeum maunauluense, assembly GCA_030059675.1. Lineage (GTDB taxonomy): Archaea > Thermoproteota > Nitrososphaeria_A > Caldarchaeales > Caldarchaeaceae > Pelearchaeum > Pelearchaeum maunauluense. The sequence goes on from JANVYQ010000003.1 coordinate 194,403, forward strand.
CCGCCTATTATGGGGCTTACTGCAAGGACTTTTCCAGGAGTTTTGCGTAGAGCTTCTCTAACTCCAGGAACGGCGAGTATTGTGCCTATACTCACGATGGGGTTGCTCGGACATATTATCACGCCCTCCGCGCCGATTATAGAGTCTATGACTCCTGGGGCTGGCCTAGCTCTATCAGCACCAACATAAACAACATCCAAGACCTCATCTCTGGCTTCACGTTCAACAAAGTAGCGTTGAAATGGAAGCAAGCCTGTCGGCGTCTTTATATGCGTCTTTACAGGGTCGTCGCTCATGGGTATGATCTTGTGCCTCGCACCCAGCTTAGCGGCTATCTCTGCGGTTACCTGGCTTAGCGTAGCCCCATCTCTAAGCTTCCAAGTCCTGTAGATGTGTATAGCCATATCGCGGTCTCCAAGCTTAAACCACGTCTCGCACCCAAGCTTTTCAAGCATATCAAGGCACGCGAAGGTATCGCCACGAATTCCCCACCCACGCTCAGGCTCAACAATCCCAGCCAACGTGTAAGTTATGATATCTATGTCTGGGGAGATGTGGAGACCGAAAAACTCCTCATCATCTCCCGTATTAACTACTACGGTAAGCTCCTGATCATGTTCTTCTACTATTTTGTCAAGCCCCTCCAAAAGGCGTGCAGCCCCCACTCCTCCAGCCAGGCATGTTATCAAATCTTCCCACCCCAAGTATTGAGGAAACATACCTCACCAAGGGGTTTACGGCTTGCCTCACGCTGCCCCCCAGGCAGGCCTATTTCAATCAACGCCTGAGGCTCAACCTCCTCAGGTATTCCCAAAACTCTCCGCACCGCCTCCTGCGCAAAAAGTGGAGAACACCTCCAGCAAGCGCCAAGACCATACGCATGGAGAGCGAGGAGCATGTTCTGTACCGCCGCAGCCACCGACTGGACGCCCATAATATACTCGTATCGCTGCCGCCTCTCGTCTGGATATACATCCATATCCTCCATGGTCAGACACGCTATAACTAGGATGGCGGCTCTCCGCGTCCTTTCAGACGCATGCTCTATTATCTTCTCAATCTTCTCCGACTCTAGGCCGTCTTTAGAGAGGTCGCGCCGCCATTCTTCCTCCATGGCTTCTAGGAGTTTTTCTTTTATCTCCTCGCTGGTTATTATGATGAAGCGCCATGGCTGTGAGTTATGCGCGTTGGCAGCGTAGGTGGCTGCTTCGATGGCTTTCTTCACATGCTCCAAAGGCACATCGCCACGCTTAAGAAGCTTTGAGCTTCTCCTACTCTTGAGGAAGTCTACCGCAGCCTCCGCTTCGCAGACCATACCAATAGAGCTTGGCAACCGTCTATTTATAGCGAGAGAGATCTAGAAGAAATAAGATGGTTGAGGTATGGCTTAGGTACGGCAAGACAGAGGTGTTCGCAGACATCCCCAGCGAAGCAAACACAACAATAATACAGAATGAAATCACTGGAAGACGATTCGGTGAAGACATAAAACGCTTAGTAGAAGAGAATGAGCATCTCATCAACCTAGACAATAAAGTTGTTATGTTTATTGATTATGTCGCCGGTCTTAGGGGTCTTGACGAGCTTATACAAGACACTATAAACGTCTTTATGCAGTTAGAGAAGCGTTTAGAGTTGGTTATTTCAGGCTGGCGTTATTATTCTGATAAGGTTGAGAAAGAGCTTGCCGCACACGTGGCTCATTTTGCCAAGCATTTTACAAACGTGGATAGGATTATCACATTACGCGAATATGATGTTGGAAAATATGCGAAGAACGCTAAGGTTATAGTTGCGCCTAAGATGGTGTGGGGCTACACTATACTAGGGGCTGAACACTTCAAAAAACAAATACTAAACCCTAGCGGGGATATTCTCATAATAGAGGCTAACGCTGCCCGCGGTGAAGTTAAATCAATAAACATGGAAGCTGAAGAAGAGCACGATGAGGCCGTCGCCTATCTAGAGGATAAACCAGACGTTATAATAATCTCTGGTGATGGATACCCAACAGATAATAATCTATATTCATGCATGCATATTCCTGCGTCGCTATACGAGGTGGCGGAAGACTGTGTGATAATATTTTTGGCTGAATGTGGTGAGGGGCTTGGCCCAAGCTCGTTTATCCAGTCGCTGGTAAGCCGCCGTAATAACGTGGAAAGCGGTGACGAGGTCCTTGAGGGCTGGTTCAAGCTTGTTGATGTTAGTAAGGTTTGTATGGTTACTGCTCTTCCCGCAACATATGTGGAGAGGCTTCTCGGTGCTAGGCATTCTGATGTCGTTGATGATGCGCTTACCTATGCTTGGAGGGTGAAGGGCAGGGAGAGTAAGGTTGTAGCTATTCCGCAGATGCTTGGAACGCGCTTGGCGATAAAATCTTAAGCTACGCGCGTTAGCGGCACATAGGAGAGCATTAGCATGGCTATTACGCCTATCATAGCCAGCTTCCTCCCGCGTGAGAGTGGCGATACCTCATCTAGGGGAGCTATGTCAGGCGCTCTATGCATCAGCAGTATTATTAGCAGAGCCATGAAGAAATATCCAGTTATAGCGAGGATTCCCAACGCTATGTATGAAGCTATTATGTGCTGGCGACGTGATAGGAAGCTGCGGAATATCCTACCCCCGTCTAGCTGCCATATTGGGAGGAGGTTAAGCGCGGTTACCACCATTCCCAGCCATGCTGCGAAGCCCACGCTCATGAAGAAGGGGACAGAATCAGGGTTTCCATAGAGCATCTTAATCAGGTGGAATATGAGAGGCGGGCTGTAAAATACTGCGCCCTCCTCCACAGCAGAGCTTATCACAGTCAGATACTGCTCAGCAGGAATCCACACGGCTGTCTGGAAGGCGAGAAACGTAACCAGCACTCCAACCATGAATCCAGCAACAGGCCCGCTAACACCTATGTCAAACATATCATCGCGATTCACCAACGGGTCTCTCTGGAAAATCACGGCGCCAAAGGTTGGGATGAAGCCTGGGAGACCAGGTATGAAGTATGGGGGACTGGCTGATATCTTGTCAATCCAAGCAGATATCTTATGCCCCATCTCGTGTATGAAGACTATGGAGAATATCGCTATTGTGAATAGGAGTGATTGGATTATTATCTCGGATATTCCATATTGTATTTGTAGGAGCTTGTGTATGGGGCTTGAGGAGCGTAGATACCCGTCTGCGCCGACTGTAGCTATCGTGGCTGTCATCATCAGTATAGGTATTCTCATGGAGCCCTTCTTTGGCCTGCTGTAGGGATACACCTTAATCTGAACTCCCCGTTCAGTCTTCTTCGCGGTAGGTAAGTACCCCAGCTCCCGCATCTTAAGAGCCGCTTCCTTAAACCTCTCCTTTATCCAAGTATCCTCAATATCAAAAGTAAGCACCCCAGCATCATAATATAGGTCTCTAACCCTGAAGTTGCTAGTGATTATTCTCTTTATCTCTTCTAGACGCGGCTCATAGACGCTTGACGCGCTAAACACACCCTCATATACCACGCGCCTAGATAAAATGATTATCTTTAGTCCTTTGGAAAGGCTTATAATAACCTAGTTTGCATTAACAAATCTACGCTGGGTTATGGAGACGCTCATACACGGCGATAATAAGCTGGAGGTAGAATATCGTAATGCACGATTTGAAGACCTGCTTCAAGTCATGAATATAAACAGGATATGTTTGCCCGAAAACTACACGTATAGCTTCTTTGAGTCTATTTTACGGGATTATCCAGCCGCTTTTTGGGTGGCAATACATAACGGTCGCGTCGTCGGCTACGTAATGTGTAGGATTGAAAGGATATTCTCAAAGTTTGAAACGCTCCGCGTGAAGAAGGCTGGTCATGTTGTCTCTGTGGCCGTTCTCCCAGAGTATAGAAGACGCGGCATAGCATTCGAGCTTATGAGAAGAACACTCGACTCTCTTAGAGATGTGTATAGATGCGATGAGAGTTATCTTGAGGTTAGGGTAAGTAATGAGCAGGCTATACGGCTTTATCAGAAACTGGGGTATAAGATACATGAGAGAAGTAAAGCCTACTACATGGATGGTGAAGACGCGTACGTCATGGTAAGACGCCTCAAGTAGGTATTATCCTCCCCACAAGCTTGGCAGCTTCTTCCAGGTCTTTATGACTATCTGTGCTAATCCACTCCACATTTTCATAAGGAATAGCCCTAAGCATACCATCCTTAGCTAGTGATGGGAATGTCGTCTTTTCAATATCACCTTTTTCAGGCAAGTATTGAAAAATCGACGGCCTAAAAGCGTAAACTCCCGCGTTAATGTAATGTTGGGGAAGCCGCGGTTTTTCGGTGAATTTCAGAATCCTCCCATTTGATTTGTCGAATTCTATAATGCCGAAAGGTGATGGTAGATGAACCAACGCTATACAACCGACTACATCCTTCTCATCAAGCATGGGAAGAAGCTTACGCGGGTCTAGGTTTGTGAGTATATCACCATTAATCACTATGAACTTATCTTCATTTGAGAGCAAGTGCTCGGCGTTCTTTAAAGCACCACCTGTTCCCAGGGGCTCGTCCTCGATGGCGTATCCTATCTTAACACCAAGCTTATGGCCGCTTCCAATCTCATCAACAATCTTCTCCTTTAGATAACCAGCGCATACCACTATTTCGTCTATTCCATAGTGTTTTAGCCATTCAATCTGCCATTCTATTATTGGTCTTTCGGAAACCGTGAGAAGTGGCTTAGGTACCGAGTCTGTGAGTGGTCTTAAACGCTTCCCATAACCGCCAGCTAGTATAACACCCTTCAAGCCAGCATCACCATCTAACCTAAACTCCGTAGTAATTTGTTTTTTGGATTATTTAGCTTATCGCGCAACTCTTACCCGTGTCCCTTCGCGGGTGTCCTCAACTATCAAGCCTATCTCTGATAAACGGCTTCTTATAGTGTCGCTTAGGTCATACATGCTCCTGCGGCGTAGCTCGGCTCTAACCTCAATCAAGATATCAAGCAACTTCTCTGCATCTGCCGCGAGCTTGGGTGGTTTATAGTCCAGGAGTAGGCCAATAGAATTGCATAAATCAAGAATGTTCTTGGATATGCTCTGGAGTACTTGGCTGGAGATTTTGCTACGTTTATTTATGAATGAGTTCGAGTGTCTAACGAGTTCATACAACTGTGATAACGCCTCTGGAGTGTTAAAGTCATCGGCCATGGCACGTATAAATCCCAGTCTAGTCGCCTCAACCTTGCTAAGAAACTCTCTCTCCTCGGCATCAATATCCACATCATCTTTTGTCTCTGCAAGTAGGCTATTCACATGGTCAAGTAGCCCTCTTATTCGCATAATATTCTCCAAGGCCTGCCTCATAGAGCTCTCACTATAGTCTAGTGGGCTTCTATAATGTGATGAGAGCATGAAGAGCCGTATTGTGTCTGCGTCATAGTTTTGGAGTGCTTGTCGTATGGTTATGAAATTCCCCAGCGACTTATGCATTCCGCGCCCGCCAACGGTGAGCTCGCCAGTATGTAGCCAATACTTAACAAAGGGCTTCTTACCTGTAAAGCTCTCTGATTGTGCTATCTCATTTTCGTGGTGTGGGAAAACTAGCTCCTGTCCTCCTCCATGAATGTCTATCTGCTCCCCTAGATACTTCATACTCATAACTGAGCATTCTATATGCCATCCTGGGAACCCCCTCCCCCATGGGCTTGGCCATGAGAGCGGATAATCTGGGGGAGCCTCCTTCCAAAGAGCAAAGTCAGCTGAGTTTCTCTTACGTGGATCGGGCTCTATTCTATGCCTATCCAGCTCCTCCCGCCTTATCCCCGATAACTTACCATAATCATCAACCTTCATAATATCAAAATAGACGCTACCATCAACGCGATAAGCATATCCCCTAGAAATAAGCCCCTGAACCATCTCAATAATCTCAACAATATGCATACTCGCGCGCGGCTGTATGTTAGGTCTTCTTATGTTGAGCATATCCATATCCTTAAAGAATTCCATCATGTACTTATCAGCTACCTCCATCGGATGTTTTCTCTCACGCGTTGCTCCGTGTATCATTCTATCTTCGCCCGTCTCCCTAAGATGGCCTACATCCGTGATGTTTCTCACATATGTTACGCGATAGCCCACGCTCTCTAAGAACCGTATTATGGCGTCAAACGCTATGTACGTTCTTGCATGACCTAGGTGAGCTGAGTCATAAACCGTCGGGCCGCATACGTACATCTTTACATGCTTCTCTTCATGCGGCTGGAATATCTCCAGCCCTCGTGATGCGGTGTTGTAGACCGTTATTTTCGGCGGGTCTGCGCAGAGCGGCAACTCCACATCCCACTCTGACTTCGCCGATTTATCCGTCGAGCCCTTTTTATTAGGTGTCGGTGCTGATTAGCTATACCGTAAAGTTTATTAACTTCTTCATCTTTCAATAAGCCGAAAGAAAAGCCTTATAGGTGAGTGTTGAAGGTGCACTATATCTCAAATATATGGATTTCGGGGTGATGTGGGAAAATGGTGAAGAAAAGCTGGAAAGATACGGTCTTCTGCCCAGAATGCGGAAATGAAATGCTAGTAACAGACCCGCGCACAGGTGAGGTTAGCTGTCCAGTATGCGGATATGTTGTACAGGAACGAGATGTTGATATGGGTCCTGAATGGAGGAGTATAGATGAAGAGGAAGAGAGCAGGAGCAGAGTTGGAGCACCGCTCTCAATAATGTATAGAGACCACGGCCTCTCAACAGTTATTGAGAAGATTGACGAAGACGCCGCTGGTAGAAAGTTATCTAAAGAAGCACGCGAAAAGATGATGAGATTAAAGAAGCTTGACGCCACCTCTCAGGTAAACTCCTCAGAAACAAGAAACTTACAACAGGCTGTTAACATACTCCAGATATACGTGGATAAGCTGCACCTATCGCAACCCGTTGCTGAGAGGTCAATGCTCATCTATAGAAAGGCGTTGAAGGCAGGTCTTGTGAGGGGAAGGTCTATACGCTGCATAATGGCGGCCGCCGCATACGCTGCGTGTAGAATGATGCGAACTCCCCGCGACCTCCGCGAGTTTGAACGCGCTTTCCCAGTAGTAAAGAGAAAGACAATAGCGCAGGGATATAGACTGCTGCTAAAACATCTAGGGCTCAAAGTACCAGTAGCAGACCCATCAATGTACCTGAACAAGATAGCGTCAAAGGTTGGCTTGGACCAGCGTACTGTTCAGGAAGCATTACGAATTCTTAATGAGGCTGCCAAGAAAGGGGCCACTGTGGGTAAGGACCCTGTAGGTATTGCTGCCGCGGCGCTATACATGGCTTGCCAAGAGACGACTCAGAACCTAACCCAGAAGGACATAGCTAGGGCTGCTGGTGTTACTGAGGTAACGGTCAGAAATAGGTTTAAGGGATTGAAGGATATTCTAGAGGGCGCCACGCAGGAGGTTAGCCACTAAACCGTCTCCCCTCCCCTATCTTTTAGAGCACTTCTATATTCTCTTCAGAAAGACCCAACGACACTAGTAGGTCTTTTACTCTGTCGCGATGGTCGCCTTGGAGAAGTATTAAGCCATCCTTAACAGCCCCACCGCACGCGAGAGCTGTCTTTAGACGTGAAGCCATCTCTTGGAGGTCCTTTTTAGTTCCGTTAAGTCCCTCAATTACCGTGAGTGGCCTGTTCCACTTGCGTGTTTCTAGACGGACTTTTACTCGTTGTTGCTCCCTACTTATGGTGCCGCAAACGCAGATTGATTGTGGTAATCCGCATGTAGGGCATATCTCACCCATTATTGTATCTCCAACCGATTTTATGGTGTGTATTTCTTCAGATTTAAACATTAATGGGTTATCTGGGGCTGGTTGGTCGCTCCCCTGCCTCGTAGGCCTTCTTCCGCTTCTCGTACTCCTCTCTGGTTGATATTTGTTTTGCTGGGATTCCTGCTACAACAACGCGCGGCTGTACGTCGCGGGTTACGACCGCACCAGCGGCCACTACCGCGTCCTCCCCAACCACCACACCAGCGAGAATAACGGCGCCGCACCCAATTACAGCACCACGCTCTATAACCGTTTTTACAAGCCGCCGCGACACAGGGTATAAGTCATTAGTAACCCTGACACAAGGGCCTAGGAACACCCTATCCTCAACCTCCGTGAGATGAGGCAAATACACCTGAGACTGTATATTCACATCCCTCCCTACTTGTACGGCGCCATCCAGCTGTGTTCCACTACCAATTCTGGAAGATTCCCCAACATTACTGCCAGACCTTATCAGCACATTATGCCCCAGCTCTACTCTATTTCCCAGTCTGATATCTTCATAGAGGATGCACCCACTCCTGACTATGCAGCCCTCACCTATTAATGCGCCTGAGCTGATGGAGTCAAGCTCGTCTATCCCTATTACGCCTCGATACCTGCCAAGCATGGAT
>JANVYQ010000013.1 GCA_030059675.1 Candidatus Pelearchaeum maunauluense
AGCTTCTCCAGCTCTGGCAGAGCCGTCTTCTCACCAGCGTCCACCAAGATGGTTTTCCCAGTAGTGTGGTCTCTCAGGGTGGCGGTAGAGCGGCCTCTCCTCCTTATGCGCCACTCAACACTATAATCACGTCCCCCAACCGAGAAGCGGAGATACACCAAGGCGCTATCAGCGCGTCTGTTGATTACATTCTCATCCTTCCCCCTGCTATGCTCTTTGTAGAGCACGTAGGATATTGCGTCTAGTATTGAGGTCTTACCTGAGCCGTTCTCGCCCACTATCACCGTGAGCCCTTCTGTGAATTTCAGCTCGGTATCCCTGTGTGAGATGAAGTTTCTCAGCTTCAGCTCGCGCACTATCACTTGCTTGACACCTCACCAGCCTCGCTGAGTATCGTCTCCTCCAGCTCCTCCTCGCCGCCCCTCTTGAAAGCGTCATAGATTCTCAGCGCAAGCTCAATATCACGCTCCCCAAACCCCCTACCCAGCATATATTCCCTGACTATTGAGCGAATATCAAGCGAGCGCTGTATCTTCTCTAGACTAAACTCGCCTACTTCCTCATGAACCTCAAAACGGTGGTAGAGAACATCCCCGCCCAGCTTCTCCAGCAGTATGCGCGCAACTTTACCAGCATCAACACCACGGCCTGAGACTGCTAGATGTACTATGGGCTTCTTGGCGAGGGTATGCGACCACCGCCTAACCTCATCCAACGCGGCGGAAAGCTCCTCCTCTCTCGTCTCCACCATGCGCTGCGGCCTCACGCAGCTCAGCGTTATCTCGTGTAGTATGGGCTCTTCTTTGGATAGGTCGGCTAAGTAGAAGCCCTTACCCATGCTCTCCCAGTCGGCTATCTCCGCGCGTGAGAGTATCTCCAGGGAGCCTGGGTATGCTGCGATGGTGTTGTGTATGTTTAGTTGTTGGCGTCTGTGTTCGTGGCCTAGTGCGTAGTAGCTGTAGCCCTTGGGTAGTTTGGCGATTCCAGCCCGTCCCCCGCGCTCAAGGGGTATGTGCGCTACTAGGACGCGCTTCTTCCCCGTCTCGTCAGCGGGACGCGCTATACTGTTAATGGCTTCCTCAAACATGCTGGGAGGAAGCTTATCAAGACCAGCAAACACAACAGCGCCCGAGGATAAGGATAGCTCAACTCTCTTCTGGCCTATGTGGATTAAGTTATCAAACAACGCTGTCGGCGGGAGCTCGTCAAGCCTCCTTGGATAGTCGTGGTCTCCCAACACGTGGAGAACTTTAACGCCCTTCTCCGCGAGCTGTGATAGTATTTTCTTAGCCCATGTCAGGGCTTTTACAGGCGGCCTAGGCGTGTCAAATAGGTCTCCAGCTATTATCACCGCCTCAACATGCTCGCGTAGTGCGTGTTCCACAGCCTCGGCAAACGCTTCGTATATGTCGTTCTCCCTCTCACCCAGGCCGTACTGCCTATACCCAAGATGAACATCAGCCATATGTGCGATAAGCGCCATCCCCAATACCAGCGCGGCATGGCTGGATTTATCTTACTCTCCCCATCGTGTAGCTTGATATAGCGCTCAAACTACCTGGGAGATACGGTATTGAGCAACAGGGATATTACTACGGCGCTGGAGTTCCATGAGCTGACCAAACACTCCTACACTAGCGTGAGGACTAGCACGCATAGGCTTGATTTGCATAATAGGCCATATCCGTTCAAGGTGTATCTTGAGGCTAAGCGCGTGGAGCTTCCCCGCGAGTTCCCCAAGCCCAGCCTCCCCACCTTGGAGGCGTTGGCTGGTAAGAACTTAAGAGAGAAGCGGGGAGAGCTGGATATAGCGGGGCTCGCTGAGATACTATACTTCTCCGCTGGAATAACACGCGTGCTTCGCAACCCCTTGGGCGAGTTCTATTTCAGAGCAGCGCCAGCAACAGGGGCTCTCTACCCGATTGAGCTCTACATAGTTTCAGGCGACATCCCTGGGCTTAGAGCGGGTGTTTATCACTTTGACCCAGGCGAGTTTATCCTCAACACACTACGCGAAGGGGATTATCGCGATTATTTGAGTAGAGCGGCTGGCGAAGAGCAGGCAGTAAGAGATGCGCCCGCGACTGTTGTTATGACATCAATAGCATGGCGTAATGCTTGGAAGTATCAAGTCCGCTCTTACCGCCACTGGTTCTGGGACTCTGGAGTTATAGCGGCCAACATGCTAGCCGTCTCCGTCTCTGAGATGATAGGAGCGCGCGTGATTATGGGGTTTGTGGATGAGATGGTGAATAAGCTACTATGCGTCGGCGGCTCGGTTGAGGAGGCAGCTATAGCGCTCATACCGCTAGCCGCTTCAGCGGGGGAGAAGGCTCCCAAGAAGAGGAGACGCGTATCCCAGGAGGAGCATAAGACGATGCCGCTCTCGCGGTACATCATAAACTATCCAGCTATATGGCAGATGCATAAGGTATCGTCGCTAACCTCTGTTGAGGAGGTCAAGGAATGGAGGGGGCAGAGAGTAGAGCAGGTTGAAGATAATTATGAGGGAGAGACCTATAAGCTTGAGGGCTGGGATGATGTTTCGTCCCCTCCTCTTTGGGAGACTATACTTAAACGCGGCTCCACGCGGAGGTTCGCTCAAAAGCCAATAAGCGAGAAACACCTAGCCACTATACTTGGATACTCAACACGCGGCCTGGATGCCGATTTCCTAAATAGTGGAGCAAGCCTCATAGATGTTTACCTCATAGCCTCCTCGGTTGACGGCATACCAGCGGGGGCTTACTACTACGATAGGAAAAACAGCACGCTACTCCTACTCAAGCGCGGGGCGTTTAGAAGGATAGCTGGGTATCTCTGTCTTGAGCAGAAGCTGGGCGAGGACGCCAGTGTGGTCTTCTTCCTCATGACAAGGCTTAATCAAGTCCTACGTAGACTGGGTAATCGCGGCTATAGGGCATGCCAATTTGAGGCTGGCGTGGTCGCTGGCAGGATGTACCTGGCGGCATACGCGTTAGGTTTGGGAGCTACTGGGCTGACTTTCTACGATGACGAGATTACGGAGTTCCTCTCACCCCATGCAAGAGAGAAGAGTAACATGCTGACTGTTGCTGTTGGCTTTCCCGCGTATAAGGCTAGGAGCGGAGAGATTCTGCTGGGCGTCGTGAAGCATGAGAGAAGGATGGAATACCCGCAGATAGGGAGGGGCTAGGACTGAGCCAGCTCCCTAGCCAAGATATCAACCCCGTCATCGACGGTGCAGCCGAGAGCGCGTAGTGAGCCCGCTAGCGCAGCGATTGTGGGCAGGAGATAACGTGCACTGGCCGTAACGCCCATGTGGCCTATTCTTATCACGCGCTTCTCCGAGTCGTTTATCCCGCCAGTTATCATTATTCGGTAGCGCTCAAGCATGAGCTTTACTAGTTCCTCTGCCTTTCCAGCAGCTTCGCGCGGTAGTTTGAGGGCTGTTACGGTTGGTGATGCGAATTCTTCCTTGGGCAGTATCTCCAGCCCCATGCTCCTCACAGCTTTTCTAAACGCGCGCGCAACCCTTTTGTGCCGCGTATAACGTTTTTCCAAGCCCTCCTCCACAGCGGCGCGCGAAGCCTCGCGTAAAGCTAGGACTGAGTAGGTATTTACCGTTGTTGGGTATGGATGTCCATAGTCGCCCCACATGGAGATATAGTTGCGCCAGACCTCAAGGTTGGTGAACCAGCTGCGCGGCTTCTCGCGTCTCCTCTCAAAGGCTTTCAGAACCTCGCCGCTTATAGCAACTGGAACCGCGCCAGGCATGGCTGCTAGACACTTATTCGGATAGCCCACGCAGAAGTCTATACCCCATCCATCCACATCTATATTCACACCACCGTAGGACGAGATAGCATCAACCAGAGTTAATACTCCATGCCTCCGCGCTATGCGCACATACTCCTCTACTGGGCTCAGAGTCGCTGTTGATGTTTCGTTATGAACTAACAAGACCGCCTTGACTTCCTTATGATTTTCTAGAGTATTTTCAAGCTCGTCAGGGCTTACTACGGAGCCGATGTCCGATTTGATTGTGATAACGTTAGCACCACAATACCTAGCCACCTCGCCGAACCTATCTCCAAAGAACCCGCTGCTCACGCAGATAACAGTATCACCAGGCTCAACCACACTCGCTATACCCAGCTCCAGCGCGAGCGTCCCAGGGCCTGGAACAATTATTACATCACTCTTCTCCGTGTTGAATATCTTTCTAGATAGCTCTATGGTCTCGTCGTAGATGGATTTCCACTCCCCGCCATAGTGGGCGTGAGGAGGAGAGCAGAGCACGCGCTGCACATCTGGATGGAGTTCTGTTGGCCCTGGTATCATCAGTATCCGCCTATCCATGAAGTAGCGCCATTCCTCGGCCAATCTAATACCCCGCCTCCCTGCTTCGTTAGCATCTCTAAATAACCGTTAATCGCCGATTATACAACGCTTCGCAGATTATCTCCTTTAAGCATCTCCGCCGACTATCGTTAAGCATATTTAGTTGATTATGCGTCTTGGTCATGAGATATAGTAAAAACCTCACGCGGCGTAATAGCAAATTAAGTTGGGCGGCTCTATGTTAGGGAGCTGGCGCGCTGTCTATCGCGTCGTTGGCCAGCTTATCTGCTCCCCGATTATCCTCCCTCCCCACGTGGATTATCTCAAAACTGTCAAACTCGGAAGCCATCTTGGAGGCCTTCTCAAACAGCTCTCTTATGCGCTCGTTCCTCACACGATACTCCCCGCGCATCTGCTTAACCAGCAACTCGCTATCAGAATGCACCACAACATCCCTAACACCCAGCTTATAAACCGCCTCCAGCGCCATGATTAGAGCATGATACTCGGCTTCATTATTCGTCTTCACGCCCAGATACTTACTTATCCTATGCTCGTCGTCGTTGAGATAGATTATAACGCCAGCTCCCGCTGGGCCTGGATTACCACGCGCAGCCCCGTCTATGTAGATGTATGCTTTCTTCAAGCCTACATTACTGAGCCTTGGCGAGCACCTGGCGTTCAACTATGTAATACTTCTTCGGGAGCTTCTTTGCGGCCAGCTCAAGAGCCTCCCTAGCGCGTTGAACGCCGTCGGCATATACTAGAACTCTGAAGACAGGCCGACCTGGCTCCACGCGCGCTGCCCTCCCTACTGGCTTGCCGAAGGCGCGGCGCATACCCTCCTGAAGCCTATCCGCGTGAGCTCCGAATATCATCTTATTCTCGCGCAGGATATGATGCGGATGCGCCTTAAGCTCTGCGAAGAAGTTCTCACCCAGCTTATCCGTCAGGAACTTGTTAAGCGTAATCCTAGCAGACTCTAGGGCAACATCCCTAATCTGGAGGCTTGTCTCTGGCATTAGGAGGAGCTCATGCGTGTAATCCTCGCGGTACGTCCCTGCGGAGAACTTTGTTATCCTGATGGGTGGTGGTCCGTGGATATACTCGTGCCTAGTGTAGGGCATCCCTTCTATTGCGCGGTAGTTCTTGGCCTTCAACGCCTTCTCACCTCACCAGCCTAACCTACCCCATGGCACCCACAATTAAGGATTTAGCTTATGATGCCTCTCCCCCGTAGGCGCTGGCTCGCGGACGAATATTCGGTATTTCTCCTCCTTATTCATCAGCTCGTCCAGTATTCTCTTGCTTATTGAGCCTGGGGGGTCTAGTAGCCCTACCCTGTTCTTAACGTCCTCGTAGCTCTCAAAGGGCTTTGCATCCCGTTCTTCCAGTAGTTTTTGGAGCATCTTCTTCCCAACCCCTGGTATTAGCTCTAGCGCATGTAGCCTGGGCGTTAGTGGGTTGCTCTTGTTGAAGAAATCCACGAAGCGCTGCTCGTTCTCGTTTACGACCCGCTGTATCGTTGCTTCTAGGTTTAGCCGCGCCGTCTCGGTGAGGTCCTCAATACCTATGCGCCTGACGATGCGTATAAGCTCGCGGGGGGCGTCTCTTCCTATGTATATGCGCATCCCTATCTTGGGCTTGTATCTCTCGGAGACCGCAGCCTCCAAGAGTGTGAAGTACTCCTCACCAAGGAGCTGGACGATAAACTCGCTCTTTCCTATAGCGTGGTGGGTTGCCAGGCGCCTTCTCTGGGCTGCGGGAAAAATGTCAAGCACATAAGCATAATCCTCGTATCGCTTCGGCTTTGTCTTCTGCATGGGATTTCACGTCGCAGCCCATAATGAGCCAAACAGGCCTTTACTCCTTAAGCTCGCCGTCAAGCGCCTGCTTGACCAAGCTCACGATACCCTGCATCTTCTCCTCCGAGAATAGGAGGAACGAGACTAGGCGCTTGTATCCGCTTAGGATTGCCCGAAGCTCCTCCACGCTTGTCGGGCATGAGTCGGCAACCTGCACGGCCTCCCCGCGTGTGAGGCCGTAGCTTGAGGGGTCCATGAGCTTCTTGATGAGGAGCTCCGCCTGGTCCGCGCGTAGCCTTGAGTATTTCCTGACGTAGCTTAGGGTGCGCATCTGTAGGGGATTTAGGGCTGTCTCATGCTCAGCCAATATACGCTCAACTACCGCAATGGGAACCTCGGTCTTAGATAGGATTTTCCGCGCCACTACGCGCTCACCCATGGCTTGAGATGGTCTGGGAGAACAGAAATCTCCTTTGGCTTATCTCCCTGCATCACCCTAACCACGTAACCATGCCCCCTCTTCTCCACGACAGTGCCTATCTTACCATGATAACGGCGGTGGGGCATACCCTTCTGGACACTTGGCTCTATAACCACCAGAACCTTATCTCCTGGTTTATACTCGGTTAGGTAGATGTCAGGCCGTGGCCCGCTCCGCGCGCCGCGCGGCCTGGTTGTAAGACTCCTAGTCTTCCTCCTAAATCCCCTAGACCTTGCCAACCGCCTTCACCAATCTCTGGTAATCTTAGTGCCTCTAGCCCCTATATAAAGGAGGATTACGCACGGCTCTGGCTTATAGCTCTTTAGGCCTCCACGACCACGACTGAGAGGTTGATCTTCTGAGGCCTCGCTCCCAGGGCTTCGGCTATGTTTGGCTTTGTCCTTCCTCCGTCGCCGTCTATCAGCTCCTTTATATACATCCCGCCCTGCGCCCTAATCGTAAAGACCACCTCGCGGGCGCTCCTCTGCTCTGCGCGGAGCTCGTATAGCGTCTTGTGCCGTAGCTTGTCTGCGCGCCGCGCCAGCACGCGTGTTGGTGTTCTCTGCTCTATCACGATATTCCTAAAACGCTCCTCAACCTCGCGGAGCTTCCCGCCATCTATATCGCTGTCAAACTCAACCTCAGCGACGTAGGTCTTTGAAGCGTGTGGGGACATGGCCTTAAGCTCCCTCACCTCCTTACGCGATGCCCTCCTAAGGCCGCGCACCTCAACAGCGCCGGCCGCGTGCTCGTTAATTAGGCGCTCAAGCTCGCTGAAGTCCAGAAGCCTTCTGCGCGGGCTTTTCAGCTCCAATACGAATGGCCTCCCAGTCCCCTCTACAAGCGCATCCACATCCTCGCGCCCCGCCGCGTGGAATTTGTAATCCAGGGCCTCGGCGTAGCTTGTTGCGGGTATTCCTATGAGCTCGCTCACGCTTGTCTCATATTCCTTGCCCGTATAGTTGCATGATGGGCATCCACGTCCCCAGCATCTACGGCAGTGCCAAACGGCCTGGGGTAGGTCGCGCCTATGTTTTAGGTAAGAGCCGCGTATGAATAGTGGGTTGGACTTAATCTCAAACCTGTCGTTGAAGAAGTCTATTATCACGGTGATGTCTGGCATGTCGTAGCTGACTTTAGCGTTGGTGGAGGATTGGATTATCTTACCCACCTCGCGGGTTATGTCGTTCTTTATGTCCTCGCCGCTTGTTATGCCGAACTCGGAGCGTATTCGGTCTTCGCGTTCCCTTACGTCAGGCGGTATAGACGCGCCCAGCAGGAATGAGCCAAACTCATACTCGCGTAGCTCTTCTAGTATTTTCTCTGCAAGCTTGTTGAATCTCTCCTCGCTTAGTAGGCCGCCGCAGATATGGCAGGGCTCCGTCTCCACCTTCACCCCCTTTCTCCTCTCTAGGATGAGCTGAGCCTGGCGCAGGCCGCCTTTTTCGGCCAGGATTCTCAGCTCATCAAAACCCCGTTCATCACCCAGCGAGGCCGAGGCATCAGCCTCCATCGCGAGAACAGTCTTTAGAGCCGAGCCGCGCTGTTTATTACTCATCCCCTGAGCCAGGCGTGCAAACTGCCGCCCCAAGCAATAGTCGCAGAGCGGATACTTGGCAAGCAGCTTGAGCGTTTTCTCCAATAAACGCGTCTGCTCAAACATTAGAGACCACCAACGATTAGCGTGCTATTTTTGTAGGAGCTGTTTTGGAAGCTTCCACTGCGCCCTCTTCAAGCTTTTCATCATCTTCTTTGACATCTGATAGTTCTTCAGCAATTCCTTAACATCGCGCTCAAGCGTCCCAGAGCCGCGGGCTATTCTACGCGCGCGAGAGTCGTCTATTATGCTTGGGTTAGTCTTCTCTTCCTGCGTCATGGATTGTAGTATTGCGGTCCATTTCTTGATACGCTCCTCCGCTTTCTCCAGCTCTGCTTCAGGCAGGTCGGCCATACCAGGTATGGGCAGCTTGGAGAGTATCTTCCTTAGAGGGCCTAGCTTACGCATGTCGCGGAGCTGGTTAACCATATCCTCCAGGGTGAACCGCCCGCTCATCAGCGCTTTGATTCTCTCCTCGCTTGTCTCCAGCTCGGCTAGTTTAACTCGCTCAACCAGGCTCTCTATGTCTGGCATTCCGAGGAGTGAGGCTATGTAGCTTGATGGGCTGAAGGACTCAAAGTCCTCCACGCTCTCTCCTACGCCTATGAACTTTACCTTAGCGCCTGTGGCCGCTACCGCTGAGAGCGCCCCGCCGCCTTTTGCCGAGGTGTCCAGCTTGGTAACTATTATTGAGCCGAAGCGTGTTGCTTTGTGGAAAGCCTCGGCGTGGGCGCTGGCCTGCTGGCCTATCGTGCCGTCTATGACCAGCATGGCCTCGTCGGGCTTGATTGCATTCTCCATCTCGCGCATCTCCTGCATCAGAGACTCCTGCTCCTTATGCCGCCCCGCCGTGTCTATGATTATCACATCCAGGTTCTGTTTCTTAAGCTCCTCAACACCTCTGCGCGCTATCCCCACAGCGTCGCCTGAGCCTGGCTCCCCGTATAGCGGTATCTGACGCGGCTCCAGGAGCTGTCTCAACTGCTCATAGGCGCCTGGCCTATAGGTGTCGGCGCATACAACCCCAACCTTATAGCCGCTCTTCTTCAGGTAGTTGGCAAGCTTGGCCGCTGTCGTGGTCTTCCCAGAGCCCTGAATGCCCAGAAGCATGATAACATACGGATGCTTACCGCCTGTAGTGAATTTGGGCGGCCTCTCACCTAGGAGAGCGGTAAGCTCCTCATACACTATCTTGACAATCTGCTCCTTCCTGCTTATCCCCTGCGGTAGCTTCTCCTCCAGCGCGCGCCGCCTAATCCTGTCCGAGAGCTCCTGAACAAGCTCAACGCGAACATCCCCCATTATGAGGCCGCGTTGGATACCCCTAACAAGCTCCTCCACAGCCCTCTGGTCAGCCCCTGGGCCTGCGAGGAACTTGCTTATCGCGTCTTTAATCGCCTTGCCTATAGCCATCTGAGGGCTCAATCCCATCTCCCCAACCTATGCTGGCAGTATTAAAGTTAGGGCTCATAATCGCGCGGGTAAAACCTTATTTCATACCCTACACGCTAATAGCTCCAAGGGGGAGGATGCCCACTCCGCTCACAGCACCGCTTCTTACGATGGCGCTTCTTCTACTGGCTTACCAAAGCCCATACACTATAAACACCCCCATAGACGATGGGGAGGTTGATGTCGTAATAGTAACGCCGTATGGTGTTGTGTTTAACCTAACAGCGATAGATGGCGTGTTTGAAATGAGCCGTCTCGTAAGGGGAGTATATAGCTTAACAGCCTACTGGATGGACATACCCATCGGGTTCTTCGCGGTAGAGCTACGCGATGGTAATAAAGCCGCTAACGTGAGGCTAGCCATTCTATCGCCCAGCATACAGCTCACCGACCTTAAGAACAGACCCTTAAACCAGGCCATAATACGCTATACAGGCCCAGCGGGCATAGCTGGCGAGATAAGAACAACAGACGGAACAGCAGCACTGCCACCACTACCAGCAGCAGTCCAATACACGATACAAATCACCTGGAAATCACCAGCATACAAGACAGAGAGCAGCACAACCATAAGGACATCACTGGACGGCCTAGATAGGATGGGCAGAATCAAGCTCCCCGTGGGCGATGTGTTGTTGAAGGTTGTGGATACTATGGGAAGACCTATAGCTGGGGCCGCAGTATTCCTGAACGAGGCAAGAGCAAAAACAGACGCGGAAGGCAGGGCTTTATTCGCACAAGTCCCCCTAGAGAGCGATGGGAAGCCTATAGATTATAGGGTCGTCGTGAGAGACGGAGACGAGATACTGTTTGACGATTTTGTAAGACTCTCAACAACCACACCTGAGATAACAATCGTCGTAGGACTACGCGACCTCTCAATATTCGTCAGAGGCTCAGCCGGCCAGCCACTGGCTCATACAATCATCAAGCTATATAGAGAAGATAAGCTAGTAACGGTAAAAGCAACCGACAGGTCGGGCTTCGCCAAGCTGGAGCAACTAGTCCCAGCTGAATATAGTCTGGAAGTGGATTGGCGCGGCTATACTGCGCAGAGGAGCATATCACGGGAGGAGCTTATGGCTGGGCGGCCAATAATGATAACCCTACCACCCTACATAGAGATACTAGGAATCCCACTAACGTTTGGGACGTTCATAGCGTTCTTAGCTGGAATTATAGCATTGATAATACTCCTAGTCCTAGGAGTTATAGAGCTCCTTCTATGGCGCGGCAGGAGGCTGGGAATCTACCGCGCATAATTTAAAGCTCAGCCAACACCGCAAACAACCACCGAGCGGAAAATGAAGATACTCATAACAGGCTCAGAGGGCTTCATAGGCAAGCACCTAACAGAATACCTAAACTCAAGAGGCTACAGCGTCATACGCGTGGATAAAGCCCAGACGGCTGAGATAAGGATAGACCTAACCGAGCCTGAAGCGGTTTTTAATAGATTGGGAGAGTATTCTTTTGACGCGGTAGTGCACCTAGCTGCCATAGCTGACATACCAGCAACGCTCAAAGACCCCTACACATGCTACCGCGTCAATTGCTTCGGCACGCTCAACATGCTTGAGCTGGCTGCACGCAAGTCGGTGAGCCGCTTCATCTACCTATCCTCAGCCAACTACTATGGAGCGCCCGATAAAGTTCCCGTATCTGAGGAAGACCCGCCAAACCCCAGAACACCATACGACTACTCCAAAGTCGTAGGCGAGAAGCTCGTGGATAGCTACCACAAGCATAAGGGACTGCCCACAGCGATACTTAGGCCATGGAAGACCTTCGGCGAATACGAGCAGGAGAACAAGGTTGTTCCTCGCTTTATTAAAGCATGCCTAATGGGCGAGCCGATACCGCTTTATAACGAGGGACGCGACGCGACAGACCCATACCACGTGGAGAACCTATGCTACGCAATAGAGCTATGCCTCACAAAAGAAGCGGCAATAGGCAAGGCGTATAACGTTGGAACAGGAAATAGGATAACGATACGCGAGCTGGCAGAAACAATAAAAAGACTAACAAACTCAACATCAACCCTCCAACCCCTCCCACCAAGAACAAAAGAAGAAGAAAAACCCCAAGTAAGCATCCCCTCAATCCAAAAAATAACAAAAGAACTAAACTACCAGCCAAAACTAACCCTAGAACAAGGACTAAACAGAGTCATACAACACATCAAAACTAAAACCTTTAAGAAAAACCAGAACAAACAATTATAGAAGATCAACGGGCCGGTAGATCAGCGGAAGATCGCCCGCCTTGCACGCGGGAGGTCGCGAGTCAGTCCCTGATGGGGCTGGCCGATAAGGTTCAAATCCCGCCCGGTCCATTGGGGTTTCAAAACCCCCCGGCCCACGTTTAAACAAGCAAGCGTAAAAGGGAAAAAATAGGGAGGAGGTGGCCAGGCATTATCTGACCACCTCAAGTATAGCCTGCTTCCTGCTAATAGCAAAGCCTACAAGATTTCTGAACCGCTTTATGCTAGCCCTTCTGTAGAATGTATAGTATTATGTTGATAGTCTTTCTACGCCGTAGTCAGCAGTTTCAAGATAGATAGACTTCAGATGGAGGGGGTTTCCCCAGGCCTAAGGCTCTTCCAAGAGCTCATGGGGGCTTGGGAGGTTCACCCTGACAGGTGATGAGGCTGACGAGGGCTCCGATGAACCCATGAGGAGCCCCGAGGTTGATGAATCCCAAGACCTACGTATGCCCATGAAAGACTACGCAGGTCAGAACCCTTTTGTAACATCTTCTATTGATGGTAAATCGTCGCTTCATTGTTCTTTTGTAAATCTTAGCTTCTATTTCGAGCTTCTTTAGTAACTCGGCTGTATATCTAATGATTCTGCAGTTAGCATTTAAAATTCGTATACGTCCAAGATTGGCTGCGTCTTTGGCAACGCTGCCTTCAGCATCTGCTAGTCCTCTTATGAACGCGGCCATGCATTCCTTGCAGTGCTCTACGTAAGGCTTAAGCCTCTCTATATCTACAGGCTTCCTCAGCAGCTCGTAAAATTCTCTGCTATATATCTTGACTATCCATCGCTGAAGACTCATAAGGGGACAGTTGCAGGGCTACGACCAGCACATGAACCTAGTTCTAGAAGGCGCCGAAGAGCTTCTGGCATAATGGGCAATCAAATAAGCTAGGCATGATAGTCGTCCGCGGCGACAACATAGTTATGGTTTCTCCTTCTACCATAAAGAAGGAAGAGTAGAGGGGATTATTGGATGGTAAAAGGCACGCCCTCGATGGGTAAATTTCACACACCCACGCATGGACGATGCAGACGATGCGCTCATTGCGGCTTCGGCTCTACGAAGACCTGGCGTAAATATAGATGGCTCAAAAGCCTCAAAGAAAGAATGTAGCACCTAATTCTCGTAAGCAACACTTGCATCTGTCTCACCCAGCTACAAGCTTTCTTATGACGTATTGCAGTATCCCTCCATGTTTATAATACTCCACCTCTATCGGCGTTTCTAACCTTGCAATCACGTTAAATGTTATCTCTGTTCCATCATCTTTCTTTGCTTTTACTTTGAGTTTCTTTCTTGGTGTTAGGCCGTCTGCTATTCCCTCTATGTCGTATGTCTCGTGTCCTGTTAAGCCTAGTGATTTCCAGCTCTGGCCTTCTTCAAACTGTAGTGGTAGGACGCCCATTCCTACTAGGTTGCTTCTGTGTATTCTTTCGTAGCTCTCTGCTATCACGGCCCTAACGCCTAGGAGGCGTGTTCCTTTGGCAGCCCAGTCGCGTGAGCTTCCCGCTCCGTATTGCTTTCCTGCCAGGATTATGAGTGGTATGTTCTGCTGCATGTAGCGCATAGCAGCGTCATAAACGGGCATGACCTCCCCAGTTGGGTGGTAGAGCGTCCACCAGCCCTCCTTATCGGGAACGAGCTGGTTCCTCAGCCTGATGTTGGCGAACGTCCCCCTTATCATGACCTCGTGATTACCCCGCCGCGCGCCGTATGTGTTAAAATCAACCGGGTCTACACCCATGTCTATGAGGTATCTTCCAGCGGGGCTTGCTGGCGGTATTGCGCCTGCTGGGGATATGTGGTCTGTTGTTACCCTGTCTCCAAGCAGAACCAGTACCCGCGCCCCCTTTATGTCCGTCGGCGACGGTGGCTCCAGCTTGATGTCGCTGAAGAATGGGGGCTCGCGTATGTATGTGGAGCGGGTGTCCCACTCGTATATCTCGCCTCTAGGTGATTCTAGGCTCTCCCAACGCTCATCACCCCTAAAGACGTCGGCGTATTTACGCTTGAACATCTCTGGGTCTAGAGACTTCCTGATGGTTTCTTTGATTTCTTCCATACTGGGCCATATGTCGCGTAGGTAGATTGGGTTGCCGTTTTTGTCGCTTCCTATGGGCTCGTTGAGCAGGTCTATGTCCATACGCCCAGCCAGGCCGTAGGCAACAACCAAGATGGGCGACATTAGGAAACTAGCCCTAACCAACGGGTGGATTCTGCCTTCAAAGTTTCTATTACCGCTTAGAACGGCGACGGTGTAGAGGTCGTTATCCTTTATTGCCTTGGCAACGACTTCGGGAAGCGGGCCGCTATTACCTATGCAGGTAGTGCATCCATAGCCGACGACGTTATACTTAAGGCTCTCAAGATACTTGGCCAGCCCTGCCCTCTCAAGATATTCTGTTACTACCATGGAGCCTGGCGCTAGGCTTGTTTTGACGTAAGGCTTCACGCTTAGACCTTTTTCCACTGCCTTCTTGGCTAGGAGGCCAGCTCCTATCATTACTGCAGGGTTTGAGGTGTTTGTGCAGCTTGTTATGGCTGATATGACTACTGCTCCATGCGTTATCTCGGTCTCTTCACCATCTACACGGAGCTTGACGCTGGGCAGCCCCACTTTGCGGGCTACGGACTGGGCTCCAGCCGCGCCTCCTCCCTCATAAAACCAGACATGGTCATCCTCCACCTCAACGGATATACCCCTCTGCTTAAGGTAGCTGCTCATTATCTCAATAAACCGCTTCTTCGCCTCGCGTAGTGGTATCCTGTCCTCTGGATTGGCAGGCCCAGCTATTGAGGGCTCAACCTCGCTCATATCCAGCTCTATGACGGCGCTATACCGCGGCTCGCTGGCCTCGTCGTAGAAGAGGGCCTGGGTCTTGGCGTATTTCTCAACGAGCTTGATATGCTGCTCCTCGCGGCCTGTGAGTCTGAGGTATGATATTGTCTCCTCGTCTATCGGGAAGAACCCTACCGTAGCACCGTATTCTGGGGCCATGTTGGCTACGGTGGCCCTGTCAGCTATGCTGAGCTTCTTGAGGCCTGGGCCGTAGTATTCAACAAACTTGCCTACAACTCCGTGTTTTCTGAGCTTCTCGGTTATCGTCAGCACCAGGTCTGTTGCTGTTGAGCCGCGGGGTAGCTCGCCGTCAAGCCTTACCCCCACAACCTCTGGGATGGGCATGTAGTATGGCTGGCCCAGCATAACCGCTTCTGCCTCAATCCCCCCAACACCCCAGCCGAGAACACCCAGCGCATTAACCATAGGAGTATGCGAGTCAGTGCCAAGCAGGGTGTCGGGAAAAGCCACACCATCACGAACATCAACAACACGCGCCAAATACTCCAGATTAACCTGATGAACAATACCCCGACCAGGTGGCACAACCCTGAAATTCTTGAAAGCCTGCTGAGCCCACTTAAGGAACAGATACCTCTCGCGATTCCTCTCAAACTCCTTCTCAATATTGAGACTAAAAGCAGTAGGGGAGCCGAAGAAGTCAACCTGTATTGAGTGGTCTATTACTAGATCAACTGGGACCAGCGGGTTTATCTTGCTTGGGTCGCCTCCCAGTCTTCGCAGGGCTGAACGCATGGCCGCGAGGTCCACTACCGCGGGCACGCCTGTAAAGTCTTGTAGAAGAACGCGAGTCGGCTTAAATGGGATTTCAGAGGATTTGGAAGAAACACCAGGCCTCCAAGAAGCCAGACTCCTAACATCATCCTCGGTTACTATCTCATTATCCACGTTGCGCAGAATATTCTCCAGTAAAACTCTGATACTATAAGGAAGCTCTGACAGGGTTGTTAAGCCTTTCTTTTCCAGGCTCCTGAGGCTGTAGTATTTTACCTCCAGCCCGTCGGAAGCTAGAGTAGCCTCTACATGGCTCCTGAGCATCCCACCGCCCTTAAGGCTGCCTGTGAATACCATGATTTAACTCTGTGGCAACAGCTAGATTATGAGGCCTAATCTTCTGAAGGTTCTGGAGAGTAGAGCTCAGCCAGTATATCCCTTACCGATATTACGCCTACCAGCTCCTTATCAGAATTAACCACTACCACATGCCTTATCTTATGCTGGTCCATCGTCTTCGCCGCTTCTTCCAGCGTCGCATCCTCATGCAGCGCTATTATATCACGCTTGCACAACGTGCCTACCTTCGCGTCAAGGCCCTTACCCACAGCCAACGCTCTTATAACATCCCTCTCAGACAGGACGCCGACCATCTTCCCGCCCTCCATAACCACGAGAAAGCCTATGTTCTCAACCGCCATCAGCTTGATAACATCATGCACAGTACTATCTCCATCTATGGTTATTGGCTTCTTCCTAACCATATCCTTCAGTCTCATTAAAACCTCAGAATACATGATGGTGGTATATATCGTCTAACCAGATTATTGGTGCGGGGGGTGGGATTTGAACCCACGAACCCCTTCGGGAGCAGGTCTTGAGCCTGCCGCTTTCAAGGGGAGCTTTCCTTTGTTGCTCCTCTTTGACCAGGCTCGGCTACCCCCGCCCAGAGTATATTATCCTGCTGCTGGTTTTTAGGGTTTTGTTATTGTTCTTAGCTCTTCGTGTAATGTTGTGAGGGCTTGGGCTAGTTTTGTCTCTCTTCTTAGGGTTATCAGCTTAACGCCTTCCAGGTTTGCCGACTGTATTAAGCCTAGGTTTTCCAGGTTGGCTGTTACCCGCGCTACTGTTGATGGCGCCAGTCCTGTCATCCTCGCGAGGTGGTTTTGGCTAAATCCCTTGCCGCGGTTCTCTATCAGGAATTGTATGAGCTTGGCATGTGCTTTTGATGCGAATATCTCGTCAAGCTTCATGCGCTATCCCCTTACTATTGTCCCAGCGCTTCTGCCGAGTATAGCCTCCCTGACCGTCTCCAGCTTGCTGCCATTCACGTAGTAGAGCGGTATCTTGACTCTCTTTAGCATGGCGAGGCCTACGGCATCTATTACTGGATACTCGCCAGCCCGCTGTGAGAAGCCCTGCATCATGCTCTCCAGCTCCTCGTAGGAGAGCTGCTTTATGAGCCGCGCATCTTTTGAGCGCTTGGGGTCTTCTGTGTATATTCCATCAACGTCTGTCGCGACTACTATCCGCTCCGCTTTTATGAGCGAGGCCGCTAGGGCTGAGACGGCCATGGTTGACTGGCCTGGCTGCATGCCTCCTGTTATTACTATCTTTCCCCTGCCTGTTAGGGTTTTTAGCTCTTCCATGGATGTTGGTATTGCTTGCTCGGCCGTGTCGCCTAGTGCCAGTGCTAGGAGCTCCGCGTTGGCTCTTGTGAGCCTTACCGCGAGCATGTCGCATCTTGTTTCATCAGCCCCCAGCTCTCGCGCGGCCCTTACGTAGCGTCTAGCGACATGGCCGCCGCCGACCACGATAACCCACTTACCAGAGCCATCATAAAGCTCGCGGATGAGCCGCGCATACTCCCTAAGAAGTCCGATATCCACATCCTCACCAAAGAGGAGGTGCCCGCCCAGCTTGATGACTATGTTCAAAGACCCCATCCAAGGGTGTTTTGGGTGTATGAGAGGCTTAAAGGGTTAACGTCTCTCGGTGGGGAAACCTATTTTATTAAGGAGAGGGATTCTTAGGTTTGATTGAGTGGGTTGAAGCTGGCTTTGCATAGCCTATCCTAGTTGGTGGCTCCTTTTCTGCGGGGTTTCTTAGCCATGAGTTTATCGGGGAGAGATTCGGTTACCCTTTACAAGTTTAGGCGCATGCTGGAGGAGTTGGAGCGGAAGCAGGGCAGGGGGACGGAGCTGGTAACGCTCTACATACCGCCTGACAAGCAGATATCCGACGTAATCTCTTATCTCAGGCAGGAATACGCAACAGCGTCCAACATCAAGTCAAAGCAGACACGAAAGAATGTGCAGGACGCTATTGAGAGCGCCATACAGAGGCTAAAGCTCTTCCCATCACCAGGGAAGACGGGCTTGGTGATATTCAGCGGCGTAATACCCCAGAACGGCCCTGGAACCGAGCGTCTAGAGGTTTATCATATAATACCGCCTGAGCCGATATCCATATTCCTATACAGGTGCGACAGCAGGTTTCATGTGGAGCATCTGAAAGACCTTTTGAAGGAGAAGGATGTCTACGGCGTTATAGCGATTGATAACGAGGAAGCCGCTATAGCGGTGATTAAGGGGCGTAGCATAGCTCAGCTAAAGACATTCACCTCTGGTGTTCCTGGGAAGCACCACGCAGGAGGCCAATCGGCGCGGCGTTTTGAGCGCCTAAGGGAGATGAGCCTAAACGAGTTCTACAAACGCGTAGGAGAACACGCCAACGAGATTTTCCTACAATATCATGGGATTAAGGGGATAATAATAGCTGGCCCTGGGCCTACGAAGGAGATATTCGCTGACGGGGATTATCTCCACTATACTCTCAGGGATAAGATACATATCGTTGATACGGCTTATTCGGGTGAGAGCGGCGTACGCGAGGCTATAGCTAAGTCTTCAGAGTTTCTACGCGAGCTTAGGCTTGTTGAGGAGCAGAAGCTCATACAGCAGCTTATGTACGAGGTTACGCGGCCAGATAGCCGCGCGGTGTATGGCGAGAAGTATGTCCGCGAGGCTCTTAGGAAGAATATGCTGGAGAAGCTCTTCATAATTGAAGATTTGGATAAAAACGAGGTAACGCTGACATGCCAGAACTGCGGCAACACCAGCATCTTCACACTTAGCCAGGAGGAGATGCAGTCCGAGCTTCCCAAGAGGCTTGGGGAGCCGTGCCCCAAATGTAATAACTCTACTATGACGATTAAGGAGATTAAGCCGCTTATAGATGTGCTCATCTCGGAAGCGGAGAACATGGGGACGCGTATTGAGCTAATCTCCTCGGAGCATGAGCAGGGCGAGATGTTTAAGAGAGCGTTCCAGGGGATAGCTGGTCTTCTCCGCCATCGGGGAGGAAACTAGCTGTATGGATAAGGCGGCTCTGCTGGGCCATTACAGCAGGCCAGATGTGATGGAGAGCATCATAGCATTCTCACGCGGTAGGTGGCTAGCCCTACACTGCGCGGAGCGCGGCAGCGATGGAAAACCAAAAATGGTTAGATACGAGCCTAATGGCAGAACACCACTAAAAATAAGCAACACGGAAGACTTTAGACGCGTGCTGCTCAGCTGCGACACGCCACGAACATTCTACGCCTCTATACATAGATACTCTCTGCTGGAGAGGGCTGAGGATGTGCGGGACATGGATAACATAATATCCACTATGCCCACATGGGATATAGACCCTGTTGATGGATGTTGGGAGGATGTTGTAAGGGCTGCCGTGAGTTTGGTTGGTGTTTTGGAGGAGCTGGGGGTTTCGCGCTCGGTTATTGTGAAGTGGAGCGGCGAGGGCGCTCATATCCATATACACGGCGAGGCGTTCTCCGAGGATGTTAGGAGGAGATTCCATCCACTAGATATAGCATACGCGGCAACCGAGTATGTCTTACATAGGGCTGGTGAAATTCCCCTAGGTGTGAAGGTAGAGAATAAGATTGACCCCCAGCGGGTATTCACCTGCCCGCTCTCCCTGCATAGAGAGCTTAACCGCGTATGTGTATGCATAAACCCCAGCGAGCTATACTCGTTCAGCGTGGAATGGACTAGCCCAGAAAACTACCGCCATTATCAAGGCTGGCAGGAATACGTGGATGGGGAGGCCGACGAGCTGGCCGAGAAAGCGCTACAAGCCATAGGCCCATACCCGCACCACGCGAGACGGAGGCAGCGGCGAAGGCATCCGCCACTAGACCAACACATAACAAGAACCCTGCAAAAACTATCAGGAATCGCTGAAGATGATGAAGGAGCTGGGTAGAAACTAGGGCTATGTCTCCAGCCCGAATTTCGTCTCCCACATCTGTTGCGCCAGCTTCCCCTCGCGGGTGAATAGGTGATATTTTTCCCGCGCCTCCTCCCGCGCCTCCTGATGCCTCTCCAAGAACTTAACAACCTTCTCTATCAGTATCTCCTTCATCTCACCGCTCAGCAGCTTACCGCTCATATAGTCCTGGCGTAGCTGCTCCACCTTCTTGTCGTCTTCCTCAAAGAAGTAGTATAGCCACTGGTACGCCACGTCCACGTCTGGGTTTCCACCGTATTTGCGGTGTAGCTCTACCGTGGGCTGCCCACCTGAGAACGCTTGCCATATCTTCTTCCTCACGCTCTTAGCATCATCATTTAGGAAGATTGCCGTCTCGCGCTGCGATGCGCTCATCTTACCCTCAGGCCCGCTCAGCGGCATCAGGAACTTACTATGTATAGCGGCCGTCTTGAAGTAGCCTAGGCTCTCAGCTATGTCGCGCTGAACACGCCAGTACGGGTCTTGGTCTATCGCAGCGGGTATGAGGCAGCGCCTCCTCTCAAAGAACGCTGGGACTATCTGGATGGCTGGGTAGAATATCATGCCGATGTTCGTCTGGTGGTCAAAGCCGAAGACAGCCCTAACCCAGCTAAAATTCACCTTCCGCGCAACCCTGATGGCGAGAGGATACATATTCCCGATGAAGTCAACATCCTGGAAGATGAAAGTCCTGTCTGGGTCAAAGCCAACAGCTATGATATCCAGTATATTCTCATAAGACCAGCGCCGCGTTTCCTCAAGCGTCAGGCCACGCTTCTCCTCCAAGAACTTCTCGTCATCAGTTATCTGGATGTATAGGTTGACTTTGAAGCGTTCCTGTAGCCATTTGGTAAAGTGGAAGGGAATTATATGCCCTATGTGCATGGGGCCGCTCGGCCCCCTGCCCGTGTATAGGAAGAACCCCCTCCCAGCCTCGTAGTCGTCTAGGGCATGGTTTAGGTCGCGGTGGGAGAAGAATATTCTACGCCGCAGCATGTGGTTGCTTCCGCCCGCCAGGCTCACCAACCGCTGGAGAAGCTCGTCGGTTATCAGCTCCGTCCCAAACTCCTTGACAAGCCGCTCATAATCTACCTGGCCCCTAACCTCCCAGGGGGTTACGGTAAAGTCTGTTTCTTGTTTATTGTTTTTGGGCTGTCCAAAGAGAGCCACCTGCCATGCCCTCACCTACCTCTGGCCATCGGGCTCTGTGTGCGGTTCTTAAAAACGTTTCTAGACGATGGAGGAGACTGATAGCTATCGCTCCTCAACCGCCACGCCCTGCTCTCTGAGCAGCTCCAAGACCCTTTCCAGATGCTCATCCCTGACTAGTATGTGGTCTGTTGAGTAGGATGAGAAGACGAGTATGGGGATTCTCTTCTCTGCCAACATACCCGCGACGCAGGCTAGGAATCCCACGGTCTCAAACGGGATTACCGCGTCAAACGTCAGGACACGCCAGCCGAGGCTTGCTTCTATAACACTCCCC
The DNA here is from genome assembly GCA_030059675.1 of Candidatus Pelearchaeum maunauluense. Lineage (GTDB taxonomy): Archaea > Thermoproteota > Nitrososphaeria_A > Caldarchaeales > Caldarchaeaceae > Pelearchaeum > Pelearchaeum maunauluense. Next base: position 21,283 of record JANVYQ010000013.1, read on the forward strand.
TCGTCTTATCTAGACTGCTCAACCACTACGGTTATCTCCCTCTTATCAACTATGTTGGCCAGCGCCTATGGGTGCGGCTTCCTAGATTTTATCACCGCGAACCTCTCCCGCCAGACATACGCCCTAGCATCGCCGAGATAGCTGCTCAGCCCCACATAATCTTGAGAGGCTCCAGGAAATATTATCCTTGTCTCAGCGTTTCGTAGAGCATCTGCTTAAAGAGGATGGAATTCGCCTCGCGGCAGATTATCGTATTCGGCTCACGGTGCTTCATGACTACTGACGTGCCTCGCATTATGGTGTCTGCCCTGTCTATAACCATGAGCATCTCCTCCTTGCGTGTTATTATCTCTGGGTTTAGGGCTGCCGCCACTGTTAGCGGGTCTGGGAGGTAGATTCCTGGGAAGCCCTGTGTCTTTGTGAAGCTGAGGAGCTGCCGCGTTATCTTCGTGAAGAACTCCGCGGCCTCAGTCTTCCACCCTCCCACAGCGCTAACCTCCTCCTCATAAAGGCCACCATGCCGAACAACCACATCCCAGCCCACTACCAAGGGCTTAAAGCCAGACTGCAACACGATATGCGCGGCCTCAGGGTCAACCCAGAAGTTATACTCAGCGGTGGGCGTTACGTTCCCCAAGCATGTGGGAGAGCCTCCCATTACGTAGAGCTGCCGTATCTTCTTGGGCAGCTCCTCGTCTAGGCGTAGGGCCAGCGCTATGTTGGTGAGCGGCCCTAGGGCTATTAGCGTATACTCTCCTGGGCTTGAGTTGGCCAGCTCCACTATCGCCTGTGCCGCGTGCTTGTTTTCTGGCTGTATTGTGGGCTGGGGTAGCTGGCTATTACCCATGCCGTCGAGTCCATGAACCTCGTGGGCGTAGCGCCACGTCTTCACCAGTGGGCGGCGGCACCCAGGATAGACTGGCACCCTACCCCTGGAGAAGCGCTCAACAACATACAAAGCATTTCTAACCTCATGCTCAAACTCCACATTACCAGCAACCACTGTCACCGCATCAACCCTAGCCTCGCGGCTCCTCAAAGCCATCAACAGAGCCACCGCATCATCACTCGCAGTATCAGTATCTATTATGAGCTTAAGCAACACCGCACCACCATCACACTCTCCTAACTATAGTAATGAATATTTTGTCTAGGGGGAGAGTAGCCATGCTAGATAGCTGCTTATATACAGCCTCCTATTAAAAACTGTTGGAGAGGATTCTATCTTGTCGGAGGAGCTTCCTGAGATGCTTAAGATTATGCTTGAGCTGCGTAAGGAGATGAAAAGGCCAGAGAAGAGGATAGGCTACATGCGTTTGAAGAGGTTTGTGGGCGAGATGCATGGCTACGAGGATAAAACGAAGAACGCTCAACTTGAGAACGCGGCTGTTGTAAATACGGGATTTGAGTCATCTGCAAGGGAATCCGTAATGCCAGAAGTCTGGTAAGATTCTTAGAAAAGGCGAATATTTTCCAGTTAAGCCTCTTAAGACAATCATAAAAGGGAGCTATGCTCTTTCTGGCTGGTAGATGAGAGAGGGATGAGTAGCGCCATAGTCAGTAAGCGTTTCTCGGATGAGTTCTCGGCGCTCCTTGACAGAACCGTCAAGGTGGCGACTAGTCACGGAACTTACGAGGGCCGCTTGTTGGCTTACAACCCAAGCGATTATAGTGTGTGGCTCTCCGACGCCAGGGACGAGAGGGGCGGGAGCCTTCCAAAGGTCTTCATCAACGGCCAGAGCATATCAAGGATAGAGCTTCTTGAGGCGGGGCCAGACATGATGAAGCTCGTTGAGCGTCTCAACAGGCTCTTCCCAAACCTAGTTACATACCTTAGGGAGAGCGATACCATCCTCGTGATGGATAGGATTCGCGTCACGCGGAGCGGCGTGGTTGGCGAGGGGCCTGCGGCTGAGAAGGTTAAGCGGGTTTATGAGGAGTTTATGAAGGAGGAGGAGGCGAAGAAGGGCTGAAGACAGGCTTCCGACAGCCGTCATACGCGCATACAGTAGCAGCAGGGCTATTCTAGTCCCTTTATGAATAAATTCTGCTTTCACAGCTTGAAGAGGGCGAGGACTGTATGTCTGAGGCTTTCCGAAAGGCTCTGAACCACATACAGGAGCAGAAGAAGAAAGGAGTTGAGGATGTGGTTATTCAGGAGAAGCTTCCAGAGTTTAGGGATGGCGCATTCGTGGTTAACCGCTACATACCATCAAACCCGCCCCTGCTGGGGATGGCCGCGAAAGACCTCAAGCTGGACATTAACAGGGAGAGTCTACGCCTCGTGGAGAAGTTCGCGAAGAGGAGGGGGCTTACGATGAAGGTCTCTGGCGATGATATATTCCTGGTGAATAAGGAGGGCGCGCAGGTTGCGTGGCTTAAGCGCGACACCTATGCGGCGGCCGATCCAGAGTTGTTCCAGGATATTGGGAAGGTGCTTTACAGGGTTTCGCCTGACCTGCTTAGCGAGCTGGAGCTTATGGATGGATGGCAGGCCGCGGTTGCGCGCCTGCTGGCCGACCGCCGCCTCCTAGACAAGCTCTTCGTCGCAATCTTCTTCCTAATCTCACCTTTCCTCTGGACTACTCTTGCTCTCTTCCTAACCCCATCGCTGGCGTTTCCGCGCGAGTTCCTGATAGGCGCTGGCGTTGTAGGGCTTGCGCTAACCGCGTACCTCGTGAGGCTATACCTGCGCGAAAACTTCCCAAAAGGATAGTCTAGGGAGCGTATCCCAGCGCGGCCTTCTGGTCAAAGAGGGCTGCGCATGAGTTGCAGCATAGGTAGTATTCCCGCTCCTCTATCGTCCTCTTTATCGGGCGTCCCTCAATCTCCTTGCCGCATACTACGCAGAAGACTCTTATCCCCGCGCCTGGCTTCAGCCTAGGCCCAGGCTCGTCTTTGAGCACGCCTACGACGATGTTCGTCCTTATTCCCTGTATCCCGTTGAGGGTTGAGAGCTTCTTGGCTATGAAGTCATCCAGCTCGGCGTAGCTTTGGACTGAGAGTCTCACCAGTAGGTCGTGCTCGCCTACTGTGCGGTAGACGCCCAGAACCTCCTCGGTGTTCTTCAGCTTCTCCGCAATAGCCGCGAGGTCTGCTGGCTTGGCGCTTATCCCGATGAAGATGTCGTAGCCTGTTATGCGTTTGGGGTCTAGGAGTATCGTGAAGCGTTGTATCACGCCCTCCTTCACGAGCCTGTTAATCCTCTGCCTGGCTGTGGGGACGCTAACCCTAGCCTTACGCGCAAGATTGCTGAGGGAAATCCTACCATCCTCCTGGAGGATGGCGAGGATTCGGTAGTCTATCTGGTCCAGCTCCAAGGCGCCTACTTGATTCATGCCCCATCTCGTATATAGCTTGTCTAGCAGCCCAGCATGCGCTTGAGGCGTGGCAGTAGGAGGAGCAGAGAGACGATGAAGGAGATTGTGAAGAACCATATTGAGCCTATCGCTATGTCCAGCCAGGTGTATGCCCCTACCAGCGTGGCCGCGGCTATGAATAGGGCTGTTATCGCCGTAGCAGAAGCTAGGCACGAGCCAAGCATGACTAGAGTGCGGTATGCTCTCGCCACCCCCTTCCTCACCCCATCTTACGCTTAACCCTCCCAAGCGTCAGGCTGTTGAGGGTGACTGACACGCTGCTCAGAGCCATTAGTAGCGCAGCCAGCTCTGGGCTCACTATGAAGCCCGTCGCTGGGTAGAGAGCGCCAACCGCAATCGGTATAGCAGCAGCATTATACCCGAACGCCCATAGGAGGTTCTGCTTAATCTTCTGCATCGTCTTCTTGCTCAGGTGTATCGCATTAACAACGTCGCGGAGGTCGTCTTTTACGAGGACTATCTTGCCTGCCTCCATCGCTATATCCGTGCCGCTTCCTAGGGCTATTCCAACGTCAGCCTGGGTGAGCGCTGGTGCGTCGTTTATCCCGTCTCCCACGAAGCCGACCTTCTTGCCTTCCCGCTGGAGCTTCTTCACCTCCTCGGCCTTCTCGCCTGGAAGCACCTCGGCCAAGACGCGCGTTATCCCCAGCTGCCTTGCTATTGCGCGCGCAGTCCGCGCGTTGTCTCCCGTTAGCATGGCGACCTCAATACCCATGCGCTGAAGAGCCTTCACCGCCTCCGCCGAGTTCTCCTTCAGCGTGTCAGCAACAGCCACAAGCCCAAGGGCGGCGCCGTCGTAGGCTACTATCATGACCGTCTTACCCTCATCCTCCAGCTCGCGTATCTTCTCCTCCAGCTCCGCCACATCCACGTTATACCTCTCCATCAGCTTCCTATTGCCCAGCAGTATCGTCTTCCCACCATAGGTTGCGCGCACGCCATGTCCTGGGATTGCCTCAAAGTCCTCTGGTTCTGGTACCTCAAGCCCAAGCTCCTTCGCGCGCCGCACTATAGCTTGCGCCAGTGGGTGCTCTGAGCGTGTCTCCGCTATCGCCGCTATGAGCAGTAGGTCGCGCTCGTCCTCAATTGGTCGCGGGTTGGCCAGCATCTTGATAGCTGGCTTCCGCAACACCAAGTCGGTTACAGAGGGCTTGCCGCGTGTTAGTGTCCCAGTCTTGTCAAAGATTATCACGTCCAGCTTGTGGCATATCTCCAGAGCCGCTCCGTCACGTATGAGTATCCCGTTCTCCGCGGCTTTTCCCGTCCCGACCATCACCGCCGCTGGCGTGGCGATGCCTACAGCGCAGGGGCAGGCTATGACGAGTATTGAGATTGCTATTATGAGGGCGAAGATTCCAGCAGTTAAGTCTGGGGCTACGATTCTCCAGAACCCTGCCCACATCTCGCCGCCGCGTGGTATGAAGTAGAGCTGGTAGCCTGCGAAGAACCAGAATGCGAAAGCCAGCATGGAGATTATGAGCGAGGCTGTTACGAAGTGGCCTGCAACCCAGTCAGCCAGCCTCTGTATCGGGAGCTTCGTCTGCTGGACCTGCTCCACCAGCTTAACTATCTGCGCCAGCGCCGTGTCCTTCCCGACCTTCGTAGCCCTAACCTTCAGGAACCCTGTCTTATTCACCGTAGCGCCTATAACCTCGTCCCCAACCTTCTTATCAACGGGGATGCTCTCGCCAGTAATCATGGACTGGTCAACAGATGAGTAGCCCTCTATCACCACACCATCCACGGGGACTTTCTCCCCAGGTCTTACGAGGACTGTATCGCCTATCTGCACCTCGTCCGCTGGTATCTCTATCTCCTCGCCGTCCCTTATTACGCGTGCCGTCTGCGGCTTTAGCGCCATCAGCCTTCTAACGGCCTCGGATGCTCTCCCGCGTACTAGTGTCTCCATCAGCCTACCCAGCACTATGAACGCAACAAGAAGCGCGGCTGTCTCCAACCATGTTGGGAGGCCTGGGGCTAGTGGGTAGAACGCGTGAACGGAGCTGAAGATGTACGCGGCGCCTATTCCAACAGCGTAGAGAAGGTTCATGTCAGCCGCCCCGTGCATGAGGCTGCGGGCAGACCTGATGAAGAACTGCCTCGCTGGGCCAGCGACGGCTATCGTTGTGAGTATGAAGAGGAGCAGCGGGCTCTCCAGGAACTCTGGCAGTGGTATGTATTGGACGATGTATTTCCTGAACTCTCCTAGAACTACCAGCGCCGCTATCGGCGTGGCTATTGCCAGGTTAATCATCTGGCTACGTATCTCGCGCTGCCTCTCCTGCTTCTCGCGCTCCGCCGCCGTCTCCGCTGACACCGCCTCGCTGGCCTCGTAGCCTATGCTCTTAACCGCCTTGATGAGCGCCTGCTTACTGGTGTCGGGGAGAGCATTTACGACAGCCTTCCCAGTCATGAGATTAACCGAGACATCTACAACGCCCTCAACCTCCTTCAGAGCGTTCTCAACCTTCTGAACACACGAAGCACAGTGCATACCGCGTATGCTCAGCGTTATCTGGTCTTTGAGAACCCTATACCCTATGTCGTTAATGGCCTTCTCCATATCAGCCAGGCTCACGCGCGTCGGGTCATACTCAACCGACGCCCGCGAAGCAGCGAAGTTAACGCTCACGCTGTGCACGCCGTCTAGGCTCATGAGCATACTCTCTACGCTCTGCGCACACGAGGCGCAGTGCATACCACCAATCTGAAGAACAACCTTACGATGCTGAGCCAATCAACATCACCTCCAATACGTGATTAACAAAAATAATGGAGAGGGGCTGGAGCACGTTAATGGCGGCGCCCCTCCTTCATGTATTTTGTGGGGTCTTTCTCAAACTTCCTCTTACATCCCTCGGCGCAGAAGTAGTAGACCTTCCCGCCGTGCTCCAACTTGTACTTAGCGGTTGCAGGGTCAACCTTCATACCGCAAACAGGGTCTATTGCTTTCTCAGCCATATCGCATCAACCAATAGAGGCTGTTGCTGAAATTTCAACATTCACATACTAAGACGGAAAGGAATTAGAGGTTAATCTTTCTGAAAGAGAAAAACCGTATCAGAAAACCGTATCAGAAGAGTATTTCATTATATTAGATAAGGAAAAGAGATTGGGCGGCTCTTTCTAAATCGGAAACCATGAAGACTACCCCTCTCCCCCTTTTGGGTAGATGCGTGGTGTTCGTGAGAAAATGGGGGGAAAGGGTTAGGGCGTCTATACGCTCCTATAATTCTCCGCATGGCTCTTGGTGGTTTTGTGAAAACCCTTTAATGATGCGCTGCGTGCTATGGCGCGCTCTACATGAATAGGCTAGGAGCCTCAAGCTTATCCAAGCCCAGGCTGAGGGAGAAGCTCTCCGACTTCCTTTTTGGAATGTTCCTCTCTGACCTATACATACATGTAAGGGGGATTTGCGCGGAAGCACTATGACGCGGTTAATGCTCTCCTGTTCGGAGAGTTTATCGGAATACTGCTGCTTAACGCATATTTCACCGTCAGGCTCACCATACTTCGTTGGGGAGCTGGATATTTGGAGTAGAAGGAGCTTGCCGATGACGGTCTTCTCCCTCAAAGTCTAGCGTCGGGCTTTCTCCTAAGACACGCGAACGGGACTACTGGCGTCCTCGCCCTATACCTCCTATACTCATCGCCGAAGAGCTCTTCCAGCTTCCTCTCCTCCATGAATCCAGCCATGTAGAATGCCAGGCTTGTTGAGACAGCATAGACAAGCATCTGGAGAGTGTTAAACAGAATCGTGGCAGCGAGGGTTCAGAGGAGTATGGAGAAGTACTGTGGGTGTCTCATGTATTTGTACGGCCCCTCAGTTACGAGGCGGGGAATCTCCATCCCGAATATCCTGCGCATGGTTCTGAATGTCGTGAATGCCCAGAGCGATATTGCGAGGCCAGCAGCCACTAGGATTGCAGCAACCACGCTCCATGCTGGGCTTGTGAAGAGGAACGGCATGGGGCTCGCTATGCTAAGGTACACTGCCATAACCAGCTTTGCTAGAAGCCAGCCATTACCCAGGACGTTGAAGAGAATTATGCGGCGCGGGTTGCTGGGTGTGGGCCAGAGGTTTATCCTGAGAAAATAAACAACCAGTACGAAGACCGCGGCCGAGGCGGCGCTTATGAAATAAGCCTGCTGGAGAGCCTCGTGCATGCTCATCGCTGTCCAGCGGGGGTTCTCAGCAGCGGCATTATTACGTCCTCATCCTCGGCGAGGCGTAGCAGGTCGCGGGGCTTCGCCATCACGTCAAGCGCATACACGGCGTCCATCTTAGCTGCCTCCTCAACGGTGTCCACCGCGAGCCACTCCTTCGCGCTCCCCCTGGCGAGGTACCCATAGGCCTTAACCAGCTTCAGGTTGTATTTCTTGAGTATGCTGGCCGCGCGTTGTGCTCTCACAGGATTCCACAACGGAGCATATGCCACAGCGTCGGTATCAGGCGAAGACTCGGCCAGCTTCTGTATCCTAGTTAGGTCGCGCTTCCACTCGCGGCCATACCCAACCTTCCCATCAAGCTGCGATACGTAGATGTCGCCGTTCTCGTCTATCTCAACCTTCAGCATGGGTAGGGCGTTGGTCGGATAGGGCTGGTAGTACGCTGGGCCGCGTATGGCGACGCCAGTGTCTGGGTTGTACACGCTTCCATGGCATGGACACTGGCCCTCGTTAAGGTCTGGGATATACTCCCAGAGGCACCAGAGGTGGACGCAAACCCTGCTTAGCGCCCTCACATCACCAGCAGGCGTTCTGACTAGCATATACTGCCTGAACGGGTCTGAGTCAATCTTGGGGTCTCCAGTCTTGGGGAATGGGAAGTTTATCCGCGTGTTTGGGGGTAGCTCGCTTATGTTGGCTACCTTCTGCCTTATCTGCTCTCTATCTCTAGTTGTCTCTGGCCTGTATAGGAAACTGCCCCAAGAGAGGAATGGTGCTATAGTTACTGCGAATGCGGCGCCGAATATTGCTTTGAGCATACCACGCCTTGCGCGCGCCATGCAGCCCACCTCAACGAGATAAGTGGCGGATGCCTGGATTTTAGCATGCATCTAACGAGAGTGAAAGCCGCTGGGCTGGGTTTTACATATTCAGAAAGCCAGGCGTAGAGAGCTTATTCAAACATGACACCGCGCTTTAGCATAGGACGCTGTTAATACCATCCCTTGGAGGGGAAGTTTTATATGGTTCGCCTAGATAGTATTCTTCCCATGACTAAAAGGGCTTGGAAAACCCGAAAAAAGCAGAAGCGAAGCAAGAGCCGCTACGCCGCGCTTCTAGCGCTTGTGGCCGCTGTCCCGCTTCTCATAATAGCCTTAAACAACCAGCCCAGCGACGATGCTGGGAACGGGCTGGTTGCAGAGATATTCTACTCACCATTCTGCGACTGCTGTACGGGGTATGTGAAGTATCTAAGGGGGAATGACGTTAGGGTTAAGGCGTATGAGGTCAACGACTCCGGCAAGGTGAAGCTGGAGCTGGGTATTCCGCGTAGTATGTGGGCTTGCCACACGCTCAAGATTGGCGGCTACTACGTCGAGGGCCACGTCCCCATAGAGGTTGTGTATAAGCTGCTTGAGGAGAAGCCAGATATTGATGGGATAGCCTTGCCTGGAATGCCAGCTGGCTCGCCTGGCATGGGGGGAGTGAAGACAGAGCCCTTCATAATCTACGCGGTATCAGATGGGAGTGTTTCTGTTTTTGCTGAAGTTTAAGATGGTGGTAGTAGGATTATTGATGCGCGCGCTATTATCCCCAGCAGCGGGGCGTTTAGGAATCCCAGTATGACGACTAGGAACATCAGCACAGCCATAGGGGCGAGGAGCATAGACGGCGCCTCGCGGACTTCTGGCTGCTTCTCACCGAAGAAGAGGGCTCTCACAAGCCTTAGGTAATAGCCCACCGTTATCGCTGTGGCGAACACAGCCACAGCTACCGAGAGCGTCCATCCCTTTTCTAGGCCGCCTGAGAATATCATCCACTCGCTTATGAACGTGCCTAGGGGAGGTGTTCCAGCCACCGAGAGGCCGCCTAGGACTACCGCTATCGCCGTTACTGGCATACGCGAGGCTAGGCCGCCTAGCTTCGTCAGGTCGCGCTCACCTAGGCGGTATATGAGCGTGCCAGCAGCCATGAAGAGCAGGGCCTTTGCAAACCCGTGATTCAAGGTCTGGAATATACCGCCCTGCAAGCCTATCGCCGTGGCGGTGGCTAGGCCGAAGACTATATACCCCATCTGGCTTATGCTACTATACGCCAACAAGCGCTTCACATCGTTCTGGACCATGCTCATCATGCCGCCCCAAACCATGTTGATTACAGCTAGGAAGGCTATCGCCCAGCCTATGTCTTGGAGCGTGAATGGCAGTATCCCAGTTATGAGCCGCGCGAAGGCGTAGACGCCGCTCTTCGTCATAGCCGCGCTGAGCATCACGCTAACAGGAGTAGGCGCCTCAGCATAGGCGTCGGGCAGCCAGCTATGGAACGGGAAGACGGCCATCTTAATCCCAACACCTATGAAGATGAGTATCGCTATAGTCGTGAGTACTGGCCTAAGCTCGGCGCCAGCGCCAGCCGCCATATCGGCCAGCTCAAACATGTCAAGGTTTCCAAAGAGCGCGGCGAGCCATGCTATGCCGATTAGCAGCGAGAGAGCCCCAGCGTGGGTGAAGACAAAGTACTTGAAGCTCACCTGCCTAGTATTCCCCGTCCCCCAATACGCTATCAGCGCATATGAGGGGATTAGCATAAGCTCCCAGAAGATGTAGAAGAGGAAGAGGTTGGAGACCAGGACGACGCCGAGCATACCAGCCATGAAGAGCTGGTTTAACGCCATGTAGGCGTCGAGGCTGTGCTCGCGCTCCATGTATTTGTGGGAGTAGACCGCGGTGAGTATGCCCATCAGGCTAACGAGGAGGGCAAACGGGTAGCTGAGGCTGTCCAGCACTAGGCTGAACCTCAGCCCGTAGAAGGGAACCCAGTCGTATGACTCGTAGAAGACCGCGCCCTCTATCATGCTGGGGAGGAACCAGAGCATTATGCCCAGCGGTATGGCGAAGACCGCGTGGCTGAAGACCGAGGCCGCGCGCCATGAGGCTTTACGGCCTATGAGGAAGGTCAGAGGCGTCAGTGCTAGTGGTAAGAGGACCGCTACTGTGAGGAGCGGAATCTCAAGCTGCTCTCCTACCAAGGCCATACTTCATCACCCAAGTATCAGGCTTATGAAGAGCAGAAGCAGTATCGCTATGCCTATGATGAAGCCGCTGAGGTTGATGTTGCTCTCACCCGTCTGTATGTTTCGGAAGACCTGCACAGCGGCGGTTGTGGCTTTTGATATTGCGTAGTTAAACCCATCTATCACGCGGAGTTCAACGAAGCGGAGCAAAACGCCTGAGAGCCTATCAAACCCATCAACGAAGACCTTGTAGTATATGTCGTCTATGTAGTAGCGGTTCACCAGTAGCTTGTGAAGCGCTCCACCTATCGGCGTAGCCCTAACCTGCTCAGGCCTCACCACGCCACCTATGTAGAAGAGATAGCCAACACCACCGCCCACTAGGAGTATAGCAGCCGAGGAGAGGAGAGTTACCATGCTTGGCCCAGCTATGTGTATCCCCGTGTAGTCTCCCAGGAATGGCTCAAAGAAGCCGACGACCAACGTGAGGCCTGCTAGTATTATGAGCGGAATGGTCATCACCTTGGGCGCTTCATGCGCGCCGTGCTCAGCTATATGCGGGCTGGGTGGCGCTAGGAAGACCTTATACAGCCAGCGTAGGCTGTAGATGAACGTGAGTATGGAGGCGCCTACCATAAGGAGGTAGACGGGAACGTTCCCAGCCTCCAGCGCAGACTCTATCAAGACATCCTTGCTCCAGAAGCCGCTCAGCGGCGGCACGCCTGATAGGGCTAGAACGCCTATCAGGGATGTCCAGAAGGTTATCGGCATGTAGCGCCTAAGCCCGCCCATCTCGTCCAGGTTGTTGGTATGTACGGCGTGTATCACAGCACCCGCGGCTAGGAAGAGCAGCGCCTTGAAGATTGAGTGGCTTAGTATGTGGAATATTCCGCCGAACCATCCCACCTCACTCGCCATACCCAGGGCCGCGAACATCAGGGCGAGCTGGCTAATCGTTGAATAAGCTATCACGCGCTTGATGTCGTTGGAGACCAGCCCCATGGTGGCAGCCATGAAGGCCGTTAACCCGCCTATCAGGGCAATCGTCGTATACCACTCAGCCAGCATGGCTGGGCTGAAAGCCTCAAACGGGATTACGGTGAGTATGAGGCGTGCAACGAGATAGACGCCTGCCTTCACCATCGTGGCGGCGTGGATTAGCGCGCTAACGGGTGTTGGGCCCACCATCGCATCAGGCAGCCAGACATGTAGCGGGAACTGGGCGGACTTGCCCACAGCACCGCCGAAGATGAGCAGCATACTTAGGAGAACAAACCCTACACCCATGTTCCCAGCTGTTAGAGCCTCGTGGAGACGCTCACCAACCTCAAAATAGTTGAACGTCCCAAGCGACGTGAAGAGGAGGAGTATCCCAATAAGCATGGCAGCGTCCCCAACGCGGGTTGTTACGAACGCCTTGATACCCGCGTGCGTTGCTTCTTTCTTCTTGTAGTAGAAGCTGATTAGGCCGTAGGAGCAAAGCCCCACAATCTCCCAGAAGATATACAGCTGGAGGAAGTTCTCGGCCATGACCAGGCCCGTCATCCCGCCTATGAAGAAGAGCATGAAGAAGTAGTAGCGTGGTAGTCCTTCTTCGCGGGCCATGTAGCCGACTGAGTAGAGTATTATGAGAGCTCCCACGCCTGTGGCTATGCTGGCCATCATGACGGAGAGGGGGTCTATCAGGATGCTGGCCTCAACCCACGCATCGCCGCCCAGCGGGAGCCATGGGACGCGGATAACCTGCGCAGCCCCGCCCCAGGCGTCGGGTATCATGGAGATGCTGAAAACCGCCGCAATAGCTACGACAGCGACAGAATACCACTCGCCAACCTTCTTACCAAGCCTGAAGAAGAGAGGAACGAAAAGGCTACCAACCAGCGGTATAACCCACGAAAGCCACGCCGCATAGGGTAACATAAGGCTCGCAACACCAGCGACTAGCCAAAATATATAGAATGGGCCGCCCCCTCCAAGCCCGCCGCCACCACATACGTTATGGCGCTTAGATCAGTTGAGCAGACGCCAACCCCCTCTAATGCCTCAATCACGAAATACTAAAAAGAAGCCTATTTAGGAGCACAGCCGCTCAGGCACTATAATTTAGCACAACCAGCGTTGCACAATTCTAATAATCTAGTCTAGTTAATAGAAAACGGTCAGCACAACCTGCGCAGGCTTCTTGGCGCTGCCCTCACTATATAGCTCGCTGGCCCTCGCGTAGCAGGGCTGATGCTCCTCCATGTCTGGGAAGCCATAGAGCATGCCCCGCGACCTCACTAGGCGTTCAACGAAATGCAGCACAGCCCTAGTATATTCTTGGTCTGGTAGGTAGTAGTATGCCTGTCTAATAGGCTTTGTGAAGTATAGTTGCCTAATCTTCGCGATAGCTTCAAGCATTCCGCCGGACTCCAGCAAGCCCCTGAGTCTATCCCAAATGTCGTCGCGGAGCTTGAGGACGCCAGCTGAGACATAGTCGGCGCCCGCCCCAGCTATTGCTTCAACGAGCTTTTCAAGCATCTCAGGCTCGTCGGTAACTCCTGGGATTATCGGGTCTATGTTCACACCCACCCTCACGCCCCTACGCCTGAAGAGGCGTATGGCGTATAGGATGCTCTCTGGGTGAGGCGTGTTGGGCTCTATCAACCGCTTAACCCGCGCGTCAATCGTGGTTAGGGACCAGACTATCGTGCATCTCTCGCCATAGCGCGCGTGTAGCTCCAAGTCGCGGATTATCGTGCTGGACTTGGTGATTATCGTGTATGGTATGCCGAGGCGCTGGAGAATCTCTACGCAGCGCCGCGTAATCCCATACCTGCCCTCTAGCGGCTGGTAGCAGTCTGTAGCCGAGGCCATGAAGACCTCTTCAACGGCTCTCCTGCCGAGGCGCGCCAGGTCTGCGGAGAGCACGTCTGGGGCGTTGCTCTTCACAATAACCTTATCATAGAACTCTGGCGTCCATTCGTAGGTTGCGTAGCAATAGACGCACCTATGAGCGCATCCCTTATACGGGTTGAACGTGAATCCGTAATACTCGCTGCTCCCAGCCTCGGCGAACCTGTGAAGCAGCGTCCTACACGGCTTCTTAACGCTCTCTGGAACCTCGGCAGACCACCAGCGATACCGCGCCATACCCGCGCTAAGCCATGTGAAAGGGCTTGGTGATAAACCGAGAGAGGGTAGCCCGAAAGTGAAAGGAGAGTTATATCGGTATAAACACGGGGCTGTCATCAGACACTATACGGCCACGCTTCTCCAGGACCTCGTTTAGGTAGGCTGGGATTATGAAGAGCGTTCTATGAAGCTCTGGCGAGTAGAATCTCAGCCCAGAGACTCCCCTTTCTTCTAGGCGTTTCCTCACCTCCTCCTCGCCCAGCTCACGCGGACTCCCACGCCGCGTAGCTAGAACAAAGCCCCACGCAGAGAGGAATGAGGGAACCCAAACATAATAGGCGTGGGCATTCCCAAAAACCGACTTTATAGTCCGATAGACCGAGGCGTAGCAGTCAGCGGAGTAGAACGTGGATGTGGCCTGAGTAACTATCACACCATCCCCGCGGAGTTTGCGCTTTACTATCTCGTAGAACTCGCGCGTATAGAGCAGCGCCGCTGGGCCGCCTTCAATCGGATCTGTCGCATCAACCACTATAACGTCCAGCGAGTTGTCTGGCTGCGCATCAAGCACGGCCCTGCCGTCGCCTATTACGAGGCGTAGTCTTGGGTTGTCAAAGGAGCCTTGATGAAAACTGCTCAGCAGGCGTTTACAGAGCTCTATGACCTCCTGGTCTATGTCTATCATCGTGAGGCTCTTGACCGTGTTGTGGCGTAGTATCTCCCTGGCCGTCGCTCCCTCGCCTCCGCCGATGAGCAGGGCATCCACAGGCCTGGGATGCGTAACCAAGGCTGGGTGGACCAGCGTCTCGTGGTAAATCCACTCATCGGCGGCTGTTGATTGTATCTGGCCGTCAAGAACGAGGCCCAGCCCATAGTCAAACAACTCAACTACATCAACACGCTGGTATCGCGTCCTGCCAGAGTATAGAACCCTCTTAAGCCTGTGGAGGACTATCGTATTCTTGGTGCGGCGCTCCTCTAGGAAGAGGGGCGCTATCTCACCCTGGTCCGACATGGCTCCCCCTGCTATAGCGCCTCCTGCTTTATGTCCGCCTCGCTCCGCTCATCCATGAGGCCGCGCCTAATCTCCATCACATTATACCTACGCGGGTTGAACTCCTGCAAGATTACGTTAAACGCCTTCCAGGGGTCCAGCGAGACGCCGCAGGTGAAGATATCAACAGCGGCGTAGCCGTGCTCTGGCCAGGTATGCGCCGAGACGTGGGATTCGGCGATTATGATGAGCGAGGAGATTCCTCCAGAGGCGGGGAACTTATACGTATATTCCCCCTTTATCGTGGCTCCCATCGCCTTAGTGGAGCGAAGCAGTATGTTCTTCACCTTCTCCTTATCCATCAGCGTCTCGGGCTTGCAGTTGTAAAGCTCCACTAGGAGATGTCGTCCCAGCTCCTTCATAGCCCCACCGCCTCCGCGCACAGAAGGTAGTCTAGGCAGAATGGCGCGTCCCCCATATCACTATTTATGCAGATGCGGTTTGAATTTAAGCATTATGCGCGACGCTCCGCGAGACGCGGCCGCGCTCAACATACGCCGCGAGCGGAGAAAGCCAGCAACAGCCCAACGCGCAGAAACCCTAACAAGGCATGGCACGCTCATTAGGCCAAGGGCTGTGAAGACTCCATGTTGGGTAAAGATGCCCAGAAGCCCTTTCAAGACGTTGGAGCGGGCCATCACCTTTGACTTTTTATTGTTGCTTGGGTATGGAAATGCGGCTATCCTGGGTGGTTTGGCGTGCTTGAGGGGCTTGAGCTAACCCTGCTCGTGGCGAGCGTTCTCTTCGCAATCCTTGCCGTTGAGCAGCCAAGGCTCTATCGGGCCGTCATGGGGCTGCTCGGCGTAACTGTGGCGGTTGGTGTTCTCTTCTTCCTGCTGGGAGCTTACCAGCTCGCCGTGCTCCAGCTCCTCGTCTATGCTGGCGGGATTATCGCGCTCTTCATGATAGTAATAATGCTCACGCGCGGTGTTGAGGAGTGAGGTTAGCGGAGGCTCTAGGCTCTGTTGCAGTCATCTTCTTCGCCATCGTGCTATTCTACGCCCTGGCTGGAAACCCGCCCGCGTATAGATACTGGGGCGAGTCGCTGGCCAGGCTCATACCACCAGACTTCATAGCCCTCTCGCGCGAGATAAGCGGCTACATCTGGGGGAGCCTCTTCCCGCTCTTCATAGCGTTTGGCCTGGTATTGCTAACGCTTGCGCTAGGCTTGACGGCTCTGCTCAGGAGGGAGGAGTAGCATGGCTCTCGCTGTAATCTACTACAACCTCTTCAGCGCCCTCCTCTTCATAATAGGCGTCTACTGCCTCGCCACGCGGCGTAGCTTGGTTAAGCAGATTATCGGGCTTGAGATAATGGTGAACGCCGCCCACCTAAACTTCGTGGCCCTCGCGTCGCGCGCACCTGGAGGAATAGACCCCTACGCCCAGAGCTTCATCATCCTCTCCCTAGGCGTTGGAGCGGCCGTCATAGCCCTAGCCCTGCTACTGAGCGTCCAGGTATACCGAATCTACAGGACGATGGACCTAGCGAAGCTCAGGCGGCTCAGGAGGTAGCTTAATACGCTTGAGCATCATGTAACGCCATGCCAGTAGTGTCTAGGATAGACCACGTAGCGGTTGTTGTTAGGGACATTAGGAGGGCGCGGCGCCTCTACACGTCGCTTGGCTTCAGGGCTGGAGCAATAGTTCTGGTCAGGGAGAGGTATAGGGAGGAGAGACGCGAGCATCTCTACTATGGGTGTAGCCTCAGAGCTGGTGGCCGCAAGCCCTTTATCTGGCTTATGCAGCCGAAGGACAGGTCTGGGCCTCTGGCTAGGTTTCTAAGAGAGAGGGGCGAGGGGCTGCATCACATAGGGCTCGTTGTAGGTGATGCGGCGAAGTGCTGCAAAGCCCTCAAGAAGCGCGGCGTGAAGCTCATACGCGAGGCCTGCGAGTTCCCACAAGACAGGGAGGTACGCGCGCTCATCCACCCCAGAAGCTCCTTCGGCACGCTCATAGAGCTCGTCCAGCCCCTGCGCCTAAAGTAATAGCATAGCGGGCCTCTAGGAATGCTTGGATATGAAGCGCGTGTTTGACGTGGTTATCCCGCAGGGATGGAGGCTAGACCTGCCCAACACGGGGGCGGCGGAGCAGTATGCGCTGATTGAGAGCTTGGCTAAGCGGGCTGAGGAGCTGGGCTTCCAGGCAGCATGGCTCTACGACCACTTCCACACATACCCGAAGATTGAGCGCTCCTCGGTCTTTGAGGCGTGGACAACGCTCACAGCACTAGCCAAGGCCACGAGCAGCATAAGGCTAGGCGTCCTAGTAACCTGCAACAGCTACCGAAACCCAGCCCTGCTAGCCAAGATGGCGGCTACGCTAGACGTAATCTCTGGAGGCCGCCTAGAGTTCGGAATAGGCGCGGGCTGGTACGAGGCAGAATACAAGGCCTTCGGCTACGACTTCCCAGGCAACGCTACCAGGATAAGGATGCTGGACGAGGCCGTGCAGATAATAAAGCGGATGTGGGTGGAGGATAGCGTAACCTTCATCGGCAGGTATTATAGGGTTGAGGGCGCTCTCAACTATCCTAAGCCGCTCCAGAAGCCTAGGCCGCGTGTCTTGATAGGCGGCGCTGGGGAGAGCCTCACGCTCAGGGTGGTGGCGCGGCACGCGGATAGGTGGAACACTGGAGGAGACCCAGACACATACCAGCGGAAGATGGAGAAGCTCCACAACTACCTTGAGGAAGCTGGTCGTAAGACCTCTGACGTTGAATGCACCTATCACGGCATCCTCATAGTAGAGGAGAGCGACGAGAAGGCTCTCGCTAGGCTTGACAGGCTGGGCGCGGAGTGGGGGCTTCAGGAGCCGCGCGAACTGGCTAAACGCAACCCAATAGGAAGCCCCGAGAAAGTAGCAGACTATATCTCAAGACTATACGACATAGGAGTAACCCGCTTTATGCTATACCCGCTAGACGCGGCCAACAGCGGAAAGCTGGAATACATAAGCGACGAGGTGCTTAGCCAAGTCTAGTAGTATCACATATCCCCCTCTGGGTTAATGCTATCCATTCTGCTACCCTGACAGCGTCGCGTGTAGCTCCTGGGTTATGCGTCCTTACTATATGAGCTCCGCGCAGTACTGCGTATGCCTCAGCGGCAAGTGAGGCGTGCATCCTCTCTTCAGGGCTTCTTCTCCCAGTTGGTATTCTGAGGAATGATTTGCGTGAGATTCCCACGAGGATTGGGCGGCCGAGCTCCCGTAGGGTGTTGAGCCGCGTGAGTAGGAGGAAGTCGCGGACGAACCAGTAAGGCTCGGCTTTGCTGGCCTCGCGTTGTAGTAGCTCTAGGGGGTTGCGTAGCTCCTCTTCGCTGGGCATCTCGCGCCTGCCGTAGAAGCCGAAAGCTGGGTCTATGACGAGCTTCTCTAGCTTAACACCAGCCTCAGCCGCCTTGTCTAGGCTACGCCGTAGCGCTGCTATCGTCTGCTCAACGGCGGGAAGCCTATCGCCCAGTCTTGGCCGCGCACCCACAACCGCTGAGACGCCAGACTCGGCTATGAGCGCTGGCATGGCATCGTCCTCAAACCCATATACATCATTAACGATGCGCGCTCCAGCGTCAAGCGCAGCCCGCGCCACCTCGGCGGAGGTTGTGTCTATTGATACTGGCTGGCTGAAGCTCCCCGCCAGTAGCTTAACCGCTGAGACTGCTCTACGAATCTCCTCCTCTACAGGTATGCGGGTCTCAAGATAGGGGGCGGTAGACCTCCCACCCACATCTATAACCTCAGCACCCTCGCCCACCATCCGCTCAGCCGTCTCCAGAATCTCACGCTCACCAGTCCTGACCGATCCCTTATAGAACGACTCAGGCGAGACGTTAATCACGCCCATAATCCTCACAGGCAGGCCATCGCCGACCCCCAAGCCAGCCAGCGAAGCGCGAAGCATCAAGCCTCAGCCGGCAGACCCCTTATATATGCGATTAACTTCCCACCAGCCTTGGGTTTTGTCGGCTCTAAGCCGCTCTTGGCTGCTCTAAGGGTTCTGACCTACGTAGTCTTTCATGGACATACGTAGGTCTTGGGATTCATCAGCCTAGGGCTCCTCATGAGCTCATCGGAGCCCTCATAAGCTCTTGGAAGAGCCTTAGGCCTGGGGAAACCCCCTCCATTTTAAGTCTATCTATCTTGAAACTGCTGACTACCTACGGCAGATACATAAATACCCCAGCCACGAATAACGATACGAAGGCAGCCAGTCATGACAACCACCCTAGGGAAAGAAGCAACCCTATACCGCGAACAGGACAACAGAATAATATGCACAGCCTGCGCCCGCTACTGCAGGCTCGCAGACGGCCAGATAGGACTATGCGGAATACGCGGCGTAGTAAACGGAAAACTACACCTCCTAGTCTACGGCAAAGTCATAACAGGCCACGTAGACCCAATCGAGAAAAAGCCAGTAACACACTACATGCCAGGAACTAAGATCTTCAGCATAGCGACTACTGGCTGCAACTGGCTCTGCCATCCAGCGGGGACAGAGATACTGATGTCCGACGGAAGTAGGAAGAGGGTCGAGGATATAGTACCCGGAGACGTGTTATGGTCGTATGATATAGATGGCGGTGTGGCGATTAGGCCAAGCGTAGTTACTCACGTGGGTATGCGAACGGCTAGGTTATTAGAGATTAGGTATGGGAGCAGGGGAGAGGGTAGAATACTTCTTACGGAGGAACACCCAGTCTATACTAAGAGCGGCTGGAAGATGGCATCAGAGCTAAAGAGTGGCGACTACATAGTGAAAGTCTGGTATCAGAATACACAGAAATCGAGGGAGAAGCGTAAGATAAGCATCAAGAACGCCGTTTTCCGCTGTAAGGTATGTGGTAAGGAGGTTAAGGGACTAGACGAGTGGAATAAGCATAGGGGAGAATGCTATACAGAGGGATTAAAGAAGCCAGTCGAGGCAATAAAAGCGGCTAGGCTCAGAATGCTCTTTAATAACCCTATGAAGGATCCCGAAATAGCACGTAAAGCCTTAGAGAATAACAAGGCAAGGTTTCTCCACGACCCAACGCATGGGTGGCATAGAAACGCAGAACGCTTAAGGGAGTGGCTCCATAGGCACCCCTCGGCAGCCCAGCTCAAGCTTTACGAGCTATTAGACGAGCTAGGAATACCCTACGAGCAGGAATACAAAATAATCCCTGAGAGAAAAATAGAGGGTTCTAAGTCATGCTATATAGCAGACGCAGCAATACCTGAGGCAAAGCTGGTCATAGAGGTGGATGGCTATTGGCATTTCTATAACGAGAGAGTCAAAGAGTACGATAGGATTAAGGACGAGACGCTTAGAGCTAACGGCTGGGACGTGCTGCGTATATCAGGCAGCTATCTATTCAATCACCCTGAGGAAGTCAAACAGCTAATACTCAGCCGGGCTATGCGCCCAGTCATGGTCAACAAGAAGAAATGGCTCGTAGTTAAGAGCGTTAAACCGCTAGACCATATGGAGACTGTTTATAGCCTAGAATGTATACCGCACCACAACTACGTGGCAGACGGGATCTTAGTACATAACTGTCAATATTGCCAGAACTTCGACATAAGCCAGCGGCGCAAGGTTGAGGGGTTTGATGCCTCGCCTGAGGATGTGGTGAGGCTTGCCAAGCGTTATCGTAGTGAGGGTATCGCATACACGTATAACGAGCCGACCATTTTTATGGAGTATGCGCATGATATCGGCGTTATAGCGCGCCGCGAGGGTTTGATTAACATCTTCGTTACGAATGGTTTCTGGACTCCTGACTCGGTTAAGCTTGCCGCAGATTTTCTAGATTGCGCTACCGTTGATTTTAAGGGGAACGCCGAGCCTGGTTTTGTTCAGCGCTATATTGGGATTCCAAGCCCTGAGCCAATCTTCCAAACGCTGCTGGAGATACGGGATAAGACGAAGATACATATTGAGATTACCGACCTGGTTGTTCCGCAGATTGGGGATAATCTAGAGTATGCGCGCCGCCTCGCTAGGTGGGTTTACGAGAACCTAGGCCCAGATACGCCGATACACTTCCTCCGCTTCCACCCTGATTATAGGTTGATGAACCTGCCTTGGACGCCTGTGGAGACCCTTGAACGGCACTGGAAGATAGCCAGGGAGGAGGGGCTGCGCTACGTATACGTGGGGAACGTTCCAGGGCATCCTTACGAGAATACCTACTGCCCTGGCTGTGGTGTTGTCGTGGTTGAGCGGCACGGCTTCGACATAATAAACTGGCGGCTAGACGGGAAGAACCGATGCCTGGAGTGCGGGTATCCAGTGGCGATAATAGGCAGGCCGCCTCAAAGATACGTGCCGAGTAGGAGCAGGTTTATCCCAGTCGTATGGGAGAAGCAGCCTTAAGTTTTAAATTTCTGATTTATGAGGAGAATGGATATTTAAACATCTTCAGCATAATACAACCAATCCCCTGTTAAAGGGTTCTGACCTGCGTAGTCTTTCATGGGCATACGTAGGTCTTGGGATTCATTAGCCTAGGGCTCCTCATGGGTTCATCGGAGCCCTCAT
>JANVYQ010000004.1 GCA_030059675.1 Candidatus Pelearchaeum maunauluense
CCTCAAGCAGGGATACCTTCTCCTCAAGCCTGTTTAGAAACTCGTTGCGTAAGTCTTCAATCTCCTTCCTGACATCCGCTATCGTCTCGCTCTTCTTCCCGCCGAGGATACCCATGAATTCTCGCATTTAGCATGAGGGGCGGCCTTATAAAAACTGTGTCTCGGATTTCGTCGGAAAGCCTAATCCACGATACAAGAGCTCCGCGTAGCTATTCTTTTAAATAAGAGACGCTGATAAGGGTTGCGCGGTGCCTAGGGTGGATGCACGATGATGGTCACCGTTGAGGAGGCTCTCGCGCGTTTCTTCAAGATAGGCGCTATCCTCGCCCTGTTGGGGGCTCTCCACATGCTCACGCTCCTCCTCCCCTGGTATGTAGTCTCTCCCGACACGCTGGTCCAGGTCTACATTAGCGGCTACAACGTCCTTGAAACTCTAGCCCTCTCAGTTGTAGGCGGAATCCTGGCAGGCATGGGCTTGCTAATATCCAGCTTCATGGGTAGGGTGAGGACTGTGAGGCTTGTCCTAACCTCGCTGGCGATTGCCGGCGGAGCCTTGGCAGCGCTCTCGCCGACATACTTGCTGATGGTTAAGATACCCCGCCTACAGGTGGCTGGCAATATTGAGTGGGGTCTCTTTGCCTCGCTCTTCACAGCCCTCGCGCTCCTCGCTGTAGGAATACTGGCAGCGCTCACACGTCTCTCAGAACCAAGATACACATACAGCTTCACGGGCACAGTAGCAAGCACGATGCCCCAGCTAGAAGAGACAAGCGTAGGCGAGACAACATTTGAGCCAGCAGAGAGCGTAGAAGAAGGGGCTATGTGCACAATCTGCTACCAAGACGTATCAGCTGACGACGCCGTAAAATGCGCTTCATGCGGCATGGTTTATCACGGGGGATGCATAGATGAGTGGGTTAGCCTTAACGGTAACTGCCCCAACTGTAAGAGTGTGGTGAAGTCCTAAAGAGGTAGCGGCGCTCTAGCCTGGGCAGAGACTCCTGGTGATGTGGAGACTATGGGGATGGATGAAATCATAAGACTCGCGCTGGAGCGCGGCTTCTTCTTCCCATCAGCCGAAATCTACCCAAAGACACCAGCGGGGCTGTGGGACTACGGCCACCTGGGGGTTCTCCTGAAGCAGAAGTATATACAAGCATGGATTCGCGAGATTGTGCGCCGCGACGAGATGATTCTCGTGGACGGCTCGCAGATACTCCCACGCGATGTCTTCGTAGCTTCTGGACATTTGGAGAGCTTCGCAGACCCAGTGAGCAGCTGCCTCAAGTGCCGCTCCATACATCGCGTTGATAGGCTGATAGAGGAGGTGGCTGGGGTCAAGGTTCCTGAGAGAACGCCGCCTGAGCAGATAACCGCGCTCATACGCGAGCATAATGTACGCTGCCCTTCATGCGGCGGCGAGCTGGGCGAGGTAAGTCTCTTCAACATGATGTTCAGGCTGAGCGTCGGAGCATCTGGCGATGAAGCATACCTAAGACCAGAGACATGCCAGAATCTCTTCATAGACTTCCCCCGCATATACAAAATCTCGCGGCGTAAGCTTCCAGTAGGTTTTGCGCAGGTGGGTAAGAGCTTTAGGAACGAGATATCGCCGCGCCAATCCCTGACTAGGCTCCGCGAGTTCTACCAAGCCGAGGTGGAGGTCTTCTTCAACCCCGCAAAGGCTAATGAGCTGGAGAAGTTTGAGAGATTCAGGGACTATCCACTCCGCCTTTACTTTGACGAAGAGCTGCATATAACCACATGCGGCGAAGCTGTGGAGAGCAGAATAGTATCAAGCCGCCTAGCTGCATACTATCTGGCGCTCATACAGAGCTTTTACCTCAAGCTGGGAATACCTGAAGAGAAGCTCCGTATAAGAAGGCTGTTGGAAGATGAGAAGGCTTTCTACGCCGTTGAGGCATGGGACTTGGAGGTCTTGACGAGCATAGGCTGGATGGAGCTGGTGGCCTGCAACAATCGCGGGGACTACGACCTAAGCGGCCACGCGCGAGTAAGCCGCGCAGACATGCAGGTCTTTGAAGACGGTGAAAAATTCACACCCCACGTATTTGAGCTCTCCATGGGCGTTGACAGGAGCATACTCGCTCTCTTAGACCTGGGCTACAGGGTAGAGAACGGGAGGACAGTCCTAAAGCTCCACCCAGCACTGGCACCATACACGGCTGCCGTCTTCCCACTTGTAGATAAGCCCGAGCTGGTCAGCAAAGCACGGGAGCTCTACGAGTCCCTCAGGCTGGATATGGATGTCTTCTACGACGAGAGCGGCTCAATAGGGAGGAGATACAGGCGCCAAGACGAGATAGGCACGCCGTTCTGCATAACAATAGACTACCAAACACTAGAAGACAACACCGCAACAATAAGAGATAGAGACAGTATGCAGCAGGTTAGGTTGCCGATGCATGAAATTCCGAGCTATCTCGGCGGTAAAACTAAACTCTAGCAGCCTGTTTTGATTTTCCATAGACAGTAAGCTGGCTCAAGGAGTTAGGCAACGCTATAGTAGGGTGCTGGAACATTTTATCACCCACCATAGTAGAGTAATGCTCCTCCAGCGATAAAATCCCCTAAGGTGGCCTTTAGATGGCGAGGTAGTCTTTAATTATAGCCAGGTGGTATTATTTAGAGGATATCTGAGTGGTGCGGCGATGTTTCCAGCAAGAGAACGCGAGCAGGGCCTCCGTGTTAAGCTTCTCACGCTAGCCCAAGACCATATGAGGAGTGTTGTGGACGTAATTAGGAAGACGAGCCTAATGATGGAATACTTATGTAATGATGAGCCTATCCAGAAGCTTGAAGAGACCTACGCTGATATTCTGAAGAGTGAGGAGAAAGCCCGCGATACGCGTAGGATTATTGAGGATGAGGTTACTAATGTTGGTGCGTTGCTCACCAATCGTGAGGATTTTCTGAGGCTTATACATGGTATAGACAGGATAGGCGACACCGCCGAGGGCGTGGCGTTCAGGATTCTAAGCCTAGCGCGGGCTAAGCTGAAGATAAACAAGGATGTGGCTAAGAATATGTGCGTGCTGAGCGATAGCGTACTGCATACAGTTATGAAGCTGCGTGAGGCTCTCCTAGCGGTAACGCTCAACCACGACACATTCAGCAATAAACTTAAGGAGATTGAAGAGTCCGAGCGTGCTGTTGATGACCATTACAGGAATCTAGACCTCGCAATCCTACAGAGCGAGATGCGCATCCCACAGCTCCTCCTCTCGCGCGAGATAGTATCTATGCTGGAGGACATCGCCGACAGGGCTGAAGAGACCGTTGAGACGTTGAGGGTTCTTTCGTTCGTCATACTATAATTGAGGAGTAGTAATAATTAATCGTGGAGGGCGCTGGCCTTGGATAGGATTACGGCGGAGCTTATCCAAGACAGCTTAGTGGTTTGGGATATTGATGCTGGTAGGCGTCTCTTCAGAGAGGGGTTCTACGGTAAGCCGCTGGGGATTCCGAAGCCGCGCGACGCTAATTTTGACGCGCCGCTCATACTAGACCTGATAGAGGCCACATACCTAGTTGAGCGCGGCTTGCTGCGGGTGGTCAAGGATGGTGCAGAACTTACGCTTGAGGAGCTGCTGGAGTATGGTGAGCGGAACTATGAGCGCTTTGCGGACAAGTATCTGGTTTACCGTGACCTCCGCAAGAGAGGGTTTATTATAACACCAGGGATAAAGTTCGGGAGCGACTTCGCCGCGTATAAGCATGGGCCGGGGATAGACCACGCGCCGTTCATCATACAGGTTAGAAGCGGCAACGACCCGCTCTCCGCGCTGGATATAGTGCGCTCAGGCAGGCTGGCGACATCTGTAAGGAAACATTTCACGATAGCCGTTCCAGACCACATCAACAAGAAGGTAACCTACCTAGTCTTTGAGTGGTGGAAAGCATAGCTACAAGCGCCTGTATAGGACGTGGATTAGTTTCCCACGCCTCTTCATATCAACCAGCTCCTGCCCCATATCCCGCGCCCACTTGAGCATATCCACCTCTGTGGCTGGGTCTTGGGTAACTACGTGAAGCGTCTCACCAGGCCTGACGAACTTGAAGAAATAATCCCCAACCTTCGTCAGTATCATCTCGCAGGTCTCGGCTAGGGCTGTTATCCTATGGTCTGGATAGCTCTTTAGGCAGACTATCCCCTCGCGGTCTATCTTCTCCTCATACCGCCTTATCGCGTCTTCTCCAGTTAGTAGGCCTGCTAGCTTGGGGTCGCTGTGGGCTTTGAGCTCCACCACCCAGCCATCGCCGTATGGGTCTTCAGCAACCTTACCAGGCTCGGCCACGACGCCCTCGTTTATTCTAGCTATCTCGCCCTGGAGAGGAGCCCACAATGAGCCTGTGAAGCGCTGGGATTCAAGCAACGCCAGCGGCTGTCCCTTCTTGACAGCAGTCCCGACGGGCCTGGGCTTGATATTGCTCAGCTTCCCAACCTTGAAGAGTAGCGGAACAGCCACGCCGACGCGGTAAGTAAAGCCGCCCAGCGGCCTGAGCCACACATCATTATCAACATCATAGAAAAGCTCACTGGGCAGTGGACAGTCCTCAAGCTTAGAACTTCCCCGCATAGCCAGCCGCAGAAATAAATTGGAGAAAAGGAATGTTTTGTACGTATCCCCGCTAGTCAAAGAATTGTTTAGGCCTGTTCCTTCTCTATCGGGAAGCGTACCAGGTTGCCCCACTCACTCCAGCTACCGTCGTAGACCTTAACGTTCTTGTATCCCAGTAGGTACTTCAGGACAAACCATGTATGGCTGGCGCGCTCACCTATCCTACAGTAGGTTATTACTTCCTTGTCTGGCGTTACTCCACGCGGTTCGTAGAGTTGTTTTAGCTCCTCAACTGGTTTGAATGTCCCGTCATCCCTGACAGCCTGTCCCCAGGGTATGTTCACCGCCCCAGGTATATGGCCGCCGCGCTGTGCAGCCTCTTCTGGATACTCTGGCGGCGCGGTTATTTCACCCCTATACTCCGCGGGGGAGCGTACATCAACCAGAGCCGCGTTGGGGTTGGCCACCTTAATCTTCAGCAGGTCTGTGAGGAATATCCTATTCTCCAGGTTTATGCGCGGCACTTTATAGCTCGTGGCTGGGTATGAGGGAGTCTCCTTACTCAGCTCGCCGCCTGAGTCAATCCACTTCTTCCTCCCGCCGTTTAGAAGCCTAACATCACGGTGGTCGTAGAGTTTAAAGACCCAGAAGGCGAAAGCGGCGAACCAGTTATTGTAGTCCCCATAGAGGATTACGGTAGTGTCGTTGGCAATCCCAAGACGCGACATCAACCTCTCAAATGCCTCAGGCCCTATGACGTCGCGCTGAACAGGGTCATTCATGTCCTTCCTCCAGTCTATCAAGACAGCGCCTGGTATGTGGCCCTGCTCATATGCGAGGCGCGGGTCGTAATCTACTTCAACAATCCTCGTGTTTGGCGCGTTTAGGTTCTTCTGGAGCCAGTCAATATCTACTAAAGCTTCTGGATGTGCGTAGTTCATGGTTGTTTTGACGGAATATAACAGCGTTATAAAGCGATTACCAAACTACATATTATAGAGTAATAATGTGAGGCTTTGTCCATAGATATATGGTCAGCGCAGAACACAACGCCTACCGTCAAACTCGCAGGAGCTATACCTAACCATAATCCAGCCCCTATCCTGGCTCTCGCCTCCGTCAACAGGCTGCTCCGCGATGAGGCCGTAGCTCGCTACGTTAATCACTAGCTCCTCCGCGAGGAACTCCTCCTCAAGGAAGAAGCGGTTACCCATGAAGTAGCCCAGCCCAACAAGCCACTTGGCTGGCTCATCACCGTAACGCTTCATATAGCTAATACGCGCGACAGGAGAGCGGTTCTCCAATACGTGCACCGCCTCGCGCGGAAGGCGGACGCTGCTCTAGTGGTAAATGGGCATGGCGCATGGCTGGGCAGGCGAATATTAAACATAAACCCCATCGCAGGTTCTCAACAATCTCCCCCTAATTATTGCATGCTGCTTGTAGGTAACGCTTATATGTAGGTTAGGGCTGCCCCGTCATGGTTGGTATGGTGTTGGTATGGTATGGTCTCAGGTGATAGAATCTCTAGGAGGAAGGCTCTGAAGGCTATCAGCAACGTTGCTGCGGCTGGTGCGATAGTTGGGGCTGGTGTTGTAGGAGCGATTGGCGGTTTTATGGCTGGCTCAACGACGGGAGGAGCGCAGCAAACAGTAACCGAGACACGCACACGCGAGGTTACGAAAACAGTTACGGCAACCAAGACGGTTACGGCAGGCGCCCCCACTGGTGGAAACCCGATAAAGATTGGATTTGAGGTTCACCGCACAGGTATAGGAGCTGTTTATGGCAAGTGGTATGAACGCACCACGGTAGCCGCGGTTAATCTCATCAACGAGATGGGCGGGATTGATGGCAGGCCCATAGAGCTGGTAATAGAGGACGATGGCACAGACCCGCAGCGTGGTGCGCAGGTGGTTGAGAAGTTCGCCCTTGAGCATAAGGTTGATTTTATACTGGGCGCCCTCTTCTCCAACGTAGTCCTTGCAGCAGCCCCCCGTGCAGGTGAGCTGAAGATACCATACTTCGCCGTGAGCGAGGGCTACCACGTGCCCTCAGGAAAGCTCAACAGATACAGCTTCCAGCCAGGGATAACCGACGTCAGGTCGCAGACGCAGGCTGTAGCTGGGTGGATTGTGGAGAACCTGGGAAAGAAGATAACCATGGTATTCCCAGACTACGCTTTCGGCTACGACCACCGCGACTGGTTTGGGAAGGCTGCCAGAGACCTGGGTGGTGAGATACTTGAGCTAATCCCGATACCCCCGACTGAGACGACATTCACCAAATACTTCCCTAAAGTCCCAGCGGATACTGAGGTCCTCTACCACGTCATGGTTGGGCCCGCGGTGCTCACGTTTGTTAAGGAGATGGGCGAGTTCTTCGGCTCTAAGAGGCCTGAGATATTTGGCTTTATAGACTCGCTGGAGGGCGTGGCGATAGACAGCCCTGGCCTGGAGTTCCTTGAGGGCACCTACTTCTGGGAGGCGTTTCCACGATACTTAGATGGATACGACACGCCCTACCACAGGTTCTTCCGCGAGAAAGTGGGCGTTGATGAGAATGGTGCAGACGTGAACGACCCCAAGAGCGTCGCTACATACTCGCATATGTTCAGCTGTTGGGAGACGCTCTTCATCATAAAGGAGACTGTTGAGCAGAGCGGCTACACGCGGCGTAGCCCAGAGGATTATCGCGCCTTCATAGAGACGTTGGAGAACTTCAGGTGGTTTAACGAGGGTAACCAGCATCCGCAGGGTGCTAAGCTCTTCAACGGCAGGCTACACCAGGGCTTCGGGCAGCAGTTCATCTCGCGTGTGGAGAACGGAAGACTCAAGACGGTCTACCGCACAAAGATAGAGGACTCGGTATACGAGTCCGATGTTGATTATACCAAGCAACCGCTCTAGCAGCGTATATTTCTTTTATTTTTTGGAAGGAGGCTGTGGCTGGGCTTAGCGTTATATCACCGTCTCTAATCTCTCCAGAGCAGAGTTGATGGTATGAGTCTGGAGGTTACGCTGTTTCTGGGGTTGTTGGATGGCGTCGTCTTCGGGCTTATAATGGCGCTCATAGCCCTCGGCCTCTCAATAGCTTTTGGTGTTATGCGGATAGTGAATGTGGCGCATGGTGAGTTCTATATGCTCGGAGCGGTTATAGCGTGGTACGCCACGACATACCTGGGAAACTTCATACTAGGTCTGATAATAGCGCCAGCCGCTGTAATAGGCCTAGCAGCAATAGTTGAGAGGACTGTCCTGAGGAAGATAAACTATAACCCAGAGAGCACGATAGTAGCTACCATCGGCCTGCTATACATAATACAGCAGCTCGTTCTCGCGATATATGGTCCATACGCCTATAATGTTGAGCCGCCCTTCTACCTCAGGGTTGATTTCCCCTGGTTTGGCTATTCTGGGTATAAGCTCTCCATAGCTTTTGTGTCGCCGCTCATAATGGGCTTGACCGCACTGTTCATCTTCAAGACGCGGCTGGGGCTGTATATGCGCGCTACGCAGCAGGATAGGGAGATAGCACAGGCCTTCGGCGTCCCCGTTGGCCGCGTCTACATGGCGTCATTCGCCCTAGGAGCGGCGCTGGCTGCGATAGCAGGCGTGCTGGTGGTCCCGTTCCTCCAGGCATACTACTTAATGGGGCTTGAGGCGCTCCTAATCTCGTTCATGATAGTAATCATAGGCGGCCTGGGGAGCTTGAAGGGTACGCTGGTTGCGGCGCTCATCATAGGCGTTATAGACGGCGTTGTCTCGGTCTTCTTCTCGCCCACGCTGGCGAAGATCGTCGGCTCCGTCCTCGTTGCGGCCGTGCTGCTGGTAAGGCCGACAGGCCTCTTCGGGGCTGAGCGCTGATGTATGTTGCAAACAAGGGATTGGGGAAGGCTCTCGCGCTCCACATAGGAGTAATAGCTGGGTTCTTCATACTACAGTTCATAGTGCCACCATTCCATGCAGCGATGCTCACTAGGATAATGGTGTTGGCGACGTATGCGATAGGCTATAACATCCTGCTGGGCTATACGGGCTTGATGAGCCTAGGCCATGCTATGTTCTTCGCAACAGGCTTGTATGCCGCTGGCCTCTCGGTAATCTACTACGGCCTACCCCCGCTGGAGGCTCTCCCCCTCGCAATACTCCTGAGCGCCGTCATGTCTGCTACGATGGGAGCCATAACCCTCAGAACCAGCGGCGTCTTCTTCCTAATAGTCACCATGATATTCTCACAG
Organism: Candidatus Pelearchaeum maunauluense; assembly: GCA_030059675.1. Lineage (GTDB taxonomy): Archaea > Thermoproteota > Nitrososphaeria_A > Caldarchaeales > Caldarchaeaceae > Pelearchaeum > Pelearchaeum maunauluense. The sequence goes on from JANVYQ010000004.1 coordinate 8,824, forward strand.
GTCTTCTTCCTAACAACACTATACTTCAACATGATTACGGGAGGTGAGGAGGGGCTGGTATTGACCCGTTATCTCAAGCCAATCTCGCTGGGTCTGTTCAGCGTGGAGCTTACCGATAGTGTTGTCAAGTATAACTTCGCCCTGATAATATTTTCTATCGCTTTTCTCTTCAGTCTTTGGCTGACGCGCTCACCTGTTGGGCGTGTCTTGATAGCGATTAGGGAGAACGATGAGCGCGCGGAGATGCTGGGCTACAACATCTACAAGTATAAGCTCCTAGCATTCACCATGTCGGGGACAATCTCTGGGATGGCAGGCGCAGCTTATGCGCTGGTCTTCGCATACATCGGCTCAGCGCTGGCCTCAATACTATACTCCATCAACCCCCTACTCTGGACACTGCTGGGAGGCGCTGGAACTACGATAGGCCCAATAATCGGGACAGGTCTGATGATATACATAATAGACTTCACCAGCGGCATAACGAGCAGCTACCTCATCGTAGTCGGGATAACGCTCATGTTGCTTGTCTTGGCTTTCCCGCCTGGGATTGTTGGAGCTATTAAGAGGAGGTGGATTCGTTGGCTTCCGTAGGTAATGTGATACTTGAGACGCGGGCTTTGACAAAGCGCTTCGGCGGGCTTGAGGCTATCAGGTCTGTTGATTTCAAGCTTGAACGCGGCGAGCTTAGGGCGATAATAGGACCAAACGGAGCTGGTAAGACAACCTTCGTCAGCATGATAAGCGGCAGGATAAGACCATCGTCGGGGAGAATATTCTTTGAGGGCCGCGACATAACTAAGATGAAGGCACATGATAGGGCTGGTATGGGGATAGTCTATACCTTCCAGATAATCAATATCTTCAGAAATCTACCGGTTTATGAGAATGTTAGCCTGGCTGTCCAGCGTAGGCTGGCAGGCGGCGGGGCTGGGATATTCAGGGTTGATGAGGAAGAACTACACCGCGAAGTTGATGCTATCCTTGAGCGTATAGGGCTGCGGGACGTGGCCGAGCAGGAGGCAGGCTCACTACCCTATGGCCATCAGCGTCTCCTAGACATAGGACTCGCGCTAGCGTTGAACCCAAAGCTCCTCATACTAGACGAGCCCACGCAGGGACTTGCGATAAACGAGATAGACGAGGTCATGAGGATGATACGCGAGCTCCACCGCGAGAGGACTATAATGCTGATAGAGCATAACATGCAGGTCGTCCTGGAGCTGGCCAAGAAGATAACAGTAATGGATAAGGGCACCATAATAGCTGAGGGAACGCCTGAAGAGATAGAGGGGAATATTGAGGTTCAAAAGGTGTATCTTGGTCTATGACTCTTACAGTTAGCGGGATAAACTGCTACTATGGTAAGGCTCATGTGCTTAAGGATGTTTCTCTAAGCCTCTCCGCTGGTGAGGTTCTCTGCCTGTTGGGGAGGAACGGCGCTGGGAAGACGACAACACTCAAAGCGATTATGGGCTTGGTCAGGCCCAAGACGGGAAGTATAAAGATTGATGGAAAGGAGCTTACGGGCGTCCCGCCTCACATGATACCGCGCCTAGGCGTGGCGTATGTACCACAGGGGAGGAGGCTTTTCCCAAGCTTCACAGTAGAGGAGAACCTTAGGATGGGGCTCTTGGTGAGCGGGGGCGACGAGCAGACCTATGAGCAGGTGCTCCAGCTCTTCCCAGTCCTACGCGAGAGGCTCAGACAACGCGCTGGAACACTTAGCGGAGGCGAGCAGCAGATGCTAGCGATAGCGCGAGCCCTATGCTGTAAGCCGAAGTACCTACTCCTAGACGAGCCTCTGGAGGGGCTTATGCCAGCGCTGGTCGCGAAGCTCCTAGAGACCATCAGGGGGCTGAAGAGCCTCGGCATAGGGATACTGCTGGTTGAGCAGAGGATAGACGCGGCATTCAAGGTGGCTGACAGGATAGCGTTGATGGAGAACGGCCAGATAAAACACGAGACAACACCAGACCAGCTATCAAACAACACCGAGATACTCTACAGATACCTCGGAGTCAGGAGATAAGTGTAGAATCATTTATAACTAGCGGAGAAGCGCATAAGGCTTGCAAATATGTGCGCTAACTTGCTGGGAAAGCCTGTAAGACGGCTTGAGGATAGACGCCTCCTGGTGGGAGAGGCTAGATTCATAGAAGACATAAACATCCCCCGCGCGCTCCACTGCATATTCCTCAGGAGCCCAGTCCCACATGCTAGGATAAGGAGGATAAACGCGGAGAAAGCGCTGAGAAATCCGCGCATACACGCGGTAATAGATGGGGAGATGGTAGCCTCGCGGGCTAGGCCGCTCTACACGCTCATAGACAAAACACGCTACTATGGGATAGCCGTTGGCAAGGCCAGATACGTCGGCGAGCCCCTAGCTATGATACTCGCAGAAACACGCGAAGACGCGCTGGACGCGGCTGAGGAGATTGAGATAGACTACGAGCCGCTACCGCCGCTCACAGACCCAGAGGAGGCGCTCAGGAATAACGAAGTCCTGCTTCACGAGGAGCTGGGCTCAAACATCGCTGTAAGCAAGAAGCTAACATACGGCGATGTTGATGACGCCTTCGCCGAGGCTGACGAGACTATTCACAGTAAGCTATACTTTGATAGGTATGCTGCAGCCCCTATAGAGTGTTGCGGCGTGTTGGTGGATTATTCACCAAACGACGATAGCCTAACAATCTATGACAACCAGCAGACACCATTGCTCTTCCACGGAATTATAGCAGACGCGCTGGGGGTGGCGAGCAATAAGCTACGCTTCATAGAGCCTGAGATAGGCGGCGGCTTTGGGGTGAAGATAATGCTCTATCCCTACGTCTTTCTCCTCGCTTTCGCGGCGCGGGAGCTTAGAAGGCCAGTGAGGTGGATTGAGACGCGGAGAGAGCACCTAGCAGCTATGGCGCACAGCTCCAACAGAGTGTTTGACGCCGAGATGGCGCTGAGACGCGACGGGGAAATCCTAGCCCTCAGAACAAAGATGATAGAAGACTGCGGCGCATACGTTAGGCTGCCAGACCCAGGGGGTATAATACGCTCACTCATGACCTACCTAGGCTGCTACCGCGTGAGAAACGTGGAAGTTGAGGCTCATGTTGTTATGACCAACAAATGCCCAACGGGGCCTGTAAGGGGATACGGCTGCCAACAGGCGTATTTCATGCTGGAGCGCATGATGGACATCGCTGCGCGGAAGCTGGGCATCCCGCCAACGGAGATTAGGCTCAGGAACTTCATCAAGAAAGAAGAACAACCATACACCACGCCGTTCGGCTGCATATACGATGGGGGAGACTACGCGGCAACGCTAAAACGTGCTCTAGAGCTCGCGGAGACGGAAAAGCTCAAACAAGAAAATAAAGACAAGCTCATAGGCGTTGGGATAGCCACGATAGTAGAGCCAGCGGTAACGAACCTAGCGCGCAACAAGCTCCTCAACCCTGCTCTCAAGACCTCAGGCTCAGGCGAGGGCGCCATAGTCAAGATGGACGACAACGGGTATGTCTACGCCTTCATAGCGTCTATCCCGCAGGGCCAGGGGCATGAGACTGTAGCTGCGCAGCTGGTGGCTGAGATGCTCGGCGTAGAGCCCAGCAGCGTTAGGGTCGTTAAGGGGGACAGCTCGGCAGTATATCACAGCCCGTACAGCGGGACGTGGGGGAGCAGGTTCAGCGTTATGACACTAGGAGCGCTCAAGATTGCCTGCGAGAGGCTGCGCGAGAAGATATTAGCAATAGCAGCCGCGCTGCTAGAGGCATCGCCTACAGACCTGGAGCTACACGATGGGCGTGTGCATGTAAAGGGCTCGGAGATAAGCATAACACTACGCGAGATAGCGCAGACAGCGTACCGCGATACGCTCAAGCTTAGGGGGAGGGTGGAGGAAGGCGGACTACAGGCACAAGCGTTCTACGACTACCCAACATTCACAGAGCCAGACGAGGAGGGCAGGCTCAACATGTCCGCAACATACGGAAACTCCGCCCACGTAGCGGTTGTTGAGGTTGACCAAGAAACCTTCAAGGTGAATGTGCTCAGATACGTGGCCGTCCACGACTGCGGCCGCGTGCTAAACCCGCTGATAGTTGACGGCCAGATAGCGGGGGGAGTTGCGCAGGGACTAGGAGCAACACTCTACGAAACAATAAGATACGACGAGGATGGCCAGCTACTCACATCAACCCTAGCAGACTACCTCATCCCAACAGCCCTAGACACGCCAACCATCATAATAGACCACCTAGAAACACCCTCACCATACGCACCACTACAAGCAAAAGGAATGGGAGAAGGACCACTAATACCAGTAGCAGCAGCAATAGCCAACGCAGTAGAAGACGCACTACACCAAAAATACAACATAACAATAACCCACTCATCAATAACCCCAGACTACCTATGGAAACTAGTAAAAACCCGAAAATAACCCCCTTGATAGTCTTGTTGGAAATTCAATCCTCATAGTTTCCTCCTATAAATATGCCGCCGCTAAAAGTGTTAATAATCACCTGTATTAATGATTCTCACCATGCCGCGAATATTGATTAAGAATATCGGCTGTATCGTTGGTGGTGATGTGGGCAGGCCTTTGCTGGATGGTGATTCCCTAGTTATACGCGATGGTGTTGTGGAGCGTATAGGCTCTGGCCTGGGTGGTGATGTCGATGGCGTTATTGACGTGCAGGGGATGACCGTCATACCAGGGCTCTTTGACTCGCATGTTCATCCAGTCTTCGGTGACTACACACCCCGTCAGAACACTCTCGGCTTTATCGAGGCAAGCGTCCATGGTGGGGTTACGTCGTTCATCTCGGCTGGTGAGGTTCATCTTCCTGGAAGGCCGCGTGGGGATAAGGACGCCGCTATGGCTCTCGCGATACTTGCCCACAAGGCGTTTAGGAGCGTCAGGCCCCTAGGAGCGAAGGTTCACGCTGGGGCGCTCATCTTGGAGAAGGGGATGACGGAAGAGGACTTCAGATACGTCTCTGAGAGAGGGGTATGGCTCGTCGGCGAGGTTGGCCTGGGCTCGGTTCAAGACCCAGATGAGGCGGCGCAGATGGTTGAGATGGCGCATAAGTATGGGATGAAGGTAGTAATCCATACTGGGGGAGCCTCAATACCTGGAAGCACGATAGTTAATGCAGATGTTGTGCTCAAGGTTAAGCCTGACGTGGTTTCGCATATCAACGGCGGGCCAACCGCGCCCACGGTTAGGGATATTGAGAAGATAATTGAGGGAACCAACGCGGCTATTGAGGTTGTCCAGTGCGGCAACTTCAGAGCTATGTTGGAGACTGTTAAGTTTCTGAAGAAGCGGGGGGAGCTTCATAGATTGATAATAGGCAACGACGCGCCCTCTGGGAGTGGTGTAATCCCGCTGGGGATACTTAGAACGATTCACACAATATCAAGCCTGGGCGGGGTTAAGCCAGAGCTGGCAATATGCGCCGCGAGCGGGAATACCGCGCGCGTCTTCGGCCGTAGTGAGGGAGTGCTTGAGGAGGGCAGGCCAGCGGACTTGGTGGTAATAGACGCTCCATACGGCTCTGCGGCGCGCGATGCTCTAGAGGCACTAGCCATCGGCGACATACCAGGCGTTGCTATGGTGATGATTGACGGCCAGCCGCGGGTCGGGAGGAGTAGGATGACGCCGCCACCAAACAGGCAGGTCAAGACCGAGGGAGAAGTTCATCTACCCAATGGAGGTCATTAACTAGCATGAAGCTTGGGCTACGTCTCCCCACATTCGCCTTAGATGGGGACTTCTCCTCCTATGATGTTCTCAGAAACTATGTCCAGAGAGCCGAGGAGTGTGGCGTGGAGGGATTCTTCGTCATAGACCACCTCCTCATAACGCCTCCCGCATATGCTTGTAGCTGGCACGACGCCCTGACAGCCGTCTCATTCATAGCCGCTGCGACAAAACATGCCCGCGTAGGCACTATGGTCCTCGTACTTCCTACCAGAAACCCATACTTCCTAGCCAAGCAGCTCGCGAGCATAGATGTCTATTCAGGGGGGAGGCTCGTCCTAGGCGCTGGCGTTGGCTGGAATGTACGCGAGTTTGAGCTGGCGGGAGTTCCAGTCAGTAAGCGCGGCAGGATAATGGACGAGTATCTGGTTCTCCTCAAGATGCTGTGGAGCGCGTGCAAGACGAGCTTTGACGGCGAGTTCTTCAGGGTTCGGGAGCTGGAGATGCTTCCAAAACCCGTGCAGAAACCCCATCCACCTATATGGATAGGTGGGGGTAGCCAGCCTTTTGAGAAGATATACGGAGAGCAGGCACGCGGGATAGAGCGCGTCCTAGCCAGAGTCGCCAAGCACGCAGACGGCTGGATACCCCACTCAAGCGCAACAGCGGAAATGGCCGCAAAAGACTGGGAGACCGTGAAGAGCTACGCCAGAGAATACGGTAGAGACCCATACAACATAACCCGCATATACTCCAACTTCATCTACATAAAACAGCCTGGAGAGCCCGACGCTGAGGCTGCCAAGCGCTTCAGCCTATACTCAGGGATGGACCTGGACTACTGGCGCGAATACTATCTCCTAGGCACGGTTGATGAGCTGGCCCGTAAGATAAGGGCGCGCATAAACGCTCTTGAGGGCGTGGATTGGGTTGTTCTGAACCCTCTAACGTTTGGGGAGAGCCAGCTCAGGCTAATAGCTGACGAGCTCTTCCCCAAGATAGAGAAGCAATAGCCGCATCCTATTCTTCCACCCTTACATCCTCCTCAACGAAGCGCGGGCCTTCGCTTGCATCTTCGCGTCTCCATGAGCGGTACTCAACCACGCCGCCGCTGGATACCGAGACGATGAGGTAAGAGTACCAGGGGAAGGAGTGTTCTAGGTCGTACTGGGATGGTCTTGCCGCGACGTTTGGATGCGAGTGGTAGGTGCCTACGACGCGGAGGCCACGCTCCTCCGCGCTCTTCTCCACACGATAATACTCCATAGGGTCAATCCTATACCTAACGCGCCTATCCCCCTCGTGCACGTTGCTAACACGGACAACATCAACAACCATGCGCTCGTCTTCATCCCTCCCCAGCATGAGGCCGCAGCACTCGTATGGGTAAGACTCAACGCAGTGGTCTAGGATTTTCTTCATGGCTGCGCCGCTCACAACCAGCATGTCTCCACACGCTCGCTATGGCTTTAGGCTGTTGCTCAGAGAGTCGGGGAATATTACGACTATATTTCCTTCACTCAGCTCCTCATAGAGCCTAAGCGCCGCCGCGAGCGCTGCGCCAGAGGATATACCCGCCAGTATCCCCTCGCGTAGCGCTACCTCGCGCGCCATGGCCTCGGCTTCTTCTGTCCTCACCTTTTCATGGATGTCCGCTGCCTCGCTGTCGTATATCGCTGGGAGCATCGCGCTCGCCATGTGCTTCAGCCCCTCTATCCCATGAAACTCCTCATCTGGCTGGACCTCCACAATCCTTATCCGCGGATTAAACTCCCTAAGCCTCCGCGAAGTCCCCATAAGCGTGCCTGAAGTCCCAACCCCAGCTACCAGGTGCGTGATAGCCCCGTTGGTCTGCGCTATTATCTCAACAGCCGTCGTCTCATAATGGGCAAGAGGGTTGGCTGGGTTGCTGTACTGGTCTGCGTAGAAGTATGCACCCCTCTCCTGCTCGTATAGCTGGCGCGCGTATCTTATAGCGCCATCTATTCCCTCAATAGCTGGCGTCAGCACAAGCTCAGCCCCGAATGCCCGCATCTTCTTTATCTTTGCCTGCGCAGCGTTCGCTGGAACTATAAGCTTGACGCGATAACCCAGCGCAGCGCCGAGCATGGAGTATGCGACGCCAGTGTTTCCAGAGGTTGCGTCTAGTATTATCTTACGCCGCGTAAGCCTGCCTGTCCTCTCCCCGTCCAGAATCATGTAGAGCGCTGGCCTATCCTTGACGGAGCCTCCTGGGTTCATCATCTCCAGCTTGGCGAAGAGCCTCACGCCGCGTTTGCTCTCAAACCGCCTAAGCCTGACTAGGGGTGTCTTGCCTATGAGCGAGGCCACGCCGCGGCCGTTAGCCAGCTCAATAAGCGCTGTGCCCCTGCCTACGGTCATCACACATCAGTTTCCCCTTATTCTTCTTCCTCCCTAGCTTTCCTCCCCCTATTCTCAACCCAACGCCTGAGAAACTCCTCTGGAGCCTTATCAACCTCCCAACAGCCTATCATAGCCTTCTCAGCAAGCCAAGACAAGAAAATATTACGAAGAACCTCAGCATCGCTAGAGCCCATCTTATTCCTAAGAAACTGCACACACTTATACTGCTCATCAGATAGCGTTACTAGTATATGCTTGACCATAGCTCTCCACTCTTAGCGTGGTATTATTTCCACGATATGCTATTTAAATATAAAACCACATCCCAGCGCTTTAAACAAATCCACAAGAAATAATGAGCAACTAGCTACGTTTCAGCGCTTAGCCTAGACCATGCACGAGGCGTGCTCCAAGTTTAGATGTTGTGAAGCTAGCGCATTATTCCATGTAGTGGTCTAGTATCTTCCTCAGGGACTTTCGTAGCGTCTCGGAGAGGGTTGATGATGTTATCTGCAACTTGCGGGCTAGCTCCCGCGCGGTTATCTGGCGCGGGTAGTCGAAGTATCCTGACTTTACTGCTTCTAGGAGTATCTCCCGCTGTCGTTGTGTTAGTCTCTCGCCTATACGGGGCTTGGATACCTTAACCAGCTTCACCTGCCCGTCATGCTCGCCTATTTGACGTAGGAGGCGGCGCAGGCAAATCTTACCGGGAACCAATATACGTATCTGTGCTCTATCTCCATCCATGCTCGCCTCATCCAAGATGAAGCAGCCATTATTCCTGATTGAGTTGTAGAGAGAGCATGCGGGTGTTTCTGTTATGACGAAAATGCTTGAACGGCTTGCCGAGTATGAGCATACCTCACTTGTAGAGTAGTTGCTCACCGCGCGTAGAACTTGTGCAGCATCCTTCCCATTTCCATAACCAACTCTGATGAGATGGTTTACATACCCGTTGTGGGGTGAGAGTCTAACAACCTGCACGGCGCGCCCAAGCTCGCGCGCAGCCCCCAAGACGCAGTAATGCGGGACGCGTATCTCTAGAACAGCCTCAAGCATACCGAAATTATGTAATAATCTACTCGGATTAAAATACCGTTTCCCGCACCTAATCCTTTAGGCTAGCCAAACCTTCACATATGAAGGAAATTAGATTGAAGCCAGAACCCTGGCCGCATAAACCCTTTTTCCACCTAGCAAAAACCCTGCTGTTTTCTTTATGAGAAATTAAACATCTCCAAAAGACTCTTTGAACAAGTCTTGGGTAAAACGCTAAGGTGGGGTCTGGTATTACTTTGTCATCTTTACAGTCAAGCATCTTGACGATAGAGATGACAAAATAATCTTTGGATATGGTTCCTCTTTAAATATGGGCTGGGCTGCGGCTTGGGGGGCGTTAAGCTCCTCTTGTTATGGGAGTGGTTAGCCTAGGGGAGCGCGGGGAGGTTGCTCGGTGGTGCGCTATGCGTGTAGCCCTAGCTGGTCTAGGCGTCGTGGGTAGGAGCCTGCTTGAATTAGTACGGGATAGGCGTGAGGAGCTTCTCAAGGTATACGGCCTCAACCCCAGGTTCGTGGCTGTAGCTGATAAGAGCGGGGCCGTCGCCAGAGCTACGGGGATAAGCCCACATGAAATACTGGAGCAGAAGAAACGGGGAGGAATAACGGGGATAGAAGAAGCTGAAGCAAAGTCAAGCACATTACTAGACATGCTGGGCGAGCTGGATATAGATGTCTATATTGACGCCACACCCACGAATATAGTTGATGGCGAGCCCAGTTATAGCCTCATACGCAAAGCCATCCTCGCGCGTGCTGATGTGATAACGGTCAATAAGGGGCCTCTGGCTCTCGCGTTCCCAGCTATACGCGAGCTAGCCGAGAGACGCGGGGTAATCTTTAGGTTCAGCGGCACAGTGGGGGGCGGGATGCCTGTTCTGGAGTTCGCCAAGGAGTGCGCGCGGGCAGATACCATCATATCTATAGAGGGCGTTCTTAACGGGACGACGAACTTCATCCTAACGCGAATGGAGGAAGAGGGGCTTGACTTTCCGACGGCGCTCAAACAGGCGCAGGAGCTGGGCTACGCCGAGCGCGACCCCACGCTTGACATAAAGGGGCTTGACACAGCCTGCAAAATCACAATCCTAGCCAACGCGGTCCTAGGCATGAACGCGACGCTCCACGACGTAGAGGTTGTGGGGATTGATGGCATAGCCCGCGAGGATGTGGTGGATGCGCTGAAGGGCGGGGAGGTAATACGCCTCATAGGCCGCGCTGGAAAGAAGCTCTCCGTAGCGCCTGAACGGATACCCAAGGGAGATACGCTAAACGTAAAAGAAGCCATGAACGCCGTAAGACTCACCACAAAATACTCAGGAAGACACACGATAACTGGGAAGGGGGCTGGCGGCTACGAGACTGCTACGGCTATCTTGAGAGACCTAATCTCAATTAAGCAGCGTAGGCTCGTAGAGGCTTAGCAGGAGAGGGGGCGGGAATTGAGGATAGTGATGAAGTTCGGCGGCACTTCGCTCGCGTCGGCTGAGAGGATCAAGCATGTAGCAGAGCTGGTGAAGTCCTACCTCAAGGATAATGAGATAGTGGTGGTGTGTTCCGCTGCTGGGGACACGACCGACACGCTGATAACGCTTGTGGAGAAGGCTCGTAAGGGCCGTCATGAGGAGGTTGAGGAGATTCTCTCAGGCATAGAGTCGCTTCATAACGGGCTGCTGGACGCTGTTACTGATGTTAGGGTTAGGGAGGATGTGAGCGAGGCGATACGGCAGCAGCTAAGAGAGCTTAGGCGCGCGGTTCTGGGGATAACATACCTACGCGAAGCTACGCCGCGCAGCACGGATTATGTCCTCTCATTCGGCGAGAAGTTCTCCACAAGGATAGTGAGCGGCGCTCTAGCCTCACTGGGCGTGAAGACAACCTACCTAGAAGGCGGGGAAGCGGGAATAGTCACGGACTCAAACTTCGGCGAGGCGTCGCCGCTGATGGAGGTAACTAGGTTTGAGGTTAAGCGGAAGGTTGGCCGCCTGCTTGAGGAGGGCTACACGCCGACGATAACGGGCTTCATAGCATCCAACGAGGAGGGCGTTACCACAACTCTAGGACGCGGAGGCTCGGACTACACGGCTACAATACTCGCGTATAGCCTGGAGGCAGACGAGGTCTGGCTCTGGAGTGATGTTGATGGCCTAATGACGGCTCACCCGAAGATAGTGAAGGAAGCCCGTGTTCTGGAGAAGATTTCATACAACGAGGCTATAGAGATGGCGCTCTTCGGAGCTAAGGGGCTTCATCCACGCGCCTTGGAGCCAGCCATGAATGCGCGCATACCAGTGAGAATCAAGAACATCTTCAACGTGGAGGCTCCTGGGACGCTAATCTCGGAGCAGGGAGCTCCAGCGGGGCAGAGGGCTGTTAAGGCCGTTCTCCTCGTGAATGATACCGCCATGCTAACAGTACGCGGGGCGAGCATGGTGGGCAGGCCAGGGACGTCTGCGCGAATCCTAGACACGCTGGCAAGGACTGGGATTAACGTGATGATGATTTCCCAGAGCGTCTCCGAGTCCAGCATATCCCTCATAATAAGACGCGAAAAGCTTCACAAGGCTGTTACAGCTCTGGAGAACGCCCTCCTGGGTACTGGTGTAGTAGCTTCCATAGAGTATGAGGATGACGTTAGCGTCGTTGCCGTCGTGGGCGAGGGTATGAAGGGCACTCCAGGGGTTGCCAGCCGCGTCTTCGGCGCTGTTGCTGGGCGTGGTATAAACATAAGGATGATAGCCCAAGGAAGCTCCGAGCTTAACATAAGCTTCGTAGTCAAGGAGAATGACGGGGCTGAGGCTGTTAAGGCTATACACGAGGAGTATAAGCTGGAGAGCGTCTAGGAAAGCTCCTTCAAAGCTGTTAGGAAGTCGGCGAGGGATACTACTCCCTCCGAGGTGAGGGAGATTATCCTAGCCCGCATGTCTTCCCACGTCTTATCAACCTTGATGTATCCCTTCTCCTCCAGAACCTTTAGGTGGTGAGCTAGGTTTCCAGCAGAAATACCCAACCCCTCCGCAATCTCCTTAAACCTAGCGCGCCCCTTTAGCGAGAGGTAGAGCATTATGGCTAGCCTATACCTGTCCCCAAGCACGCCGCCCTTCTCAAGAAGATGACGAATCCTCTCCTCTGGCTGCATGGAGTATGCCCGACACCCTGCCTCGTGCAGAGATTACGTACCACGAGGCTGTTATAAAGCCGGCTAGGACGGTGTGTATGGTCAGGAGAATGTAGGAAAGCATTATTGTGTCTGGCCTGCTTGAAGCCATGAAGGGGATTGTGAAGTAAGTGGGTATTGTTAGGAGGAGATAGAGTCCAGCGAAGAGCGGCCGTGGGTCAAATAGCCGTGCAATCCTCATGTTGGTTAGGAACATGCCGAGATTGCCTAGGCTTACGCCCAAGCTAACAGCCACTGGAATCTTGACTAGGTTATACTGGTCTGGTATAAGCGTTAGTGAGAGCAGGAAGGCGGCTGTCATACCACCCATCCATGAAGCGCCGATAAAGTTGCCAGCACGCTTGCGCGTCTTTAGATAATTCCGCCTCTCCTCAGGGCTTACCGTTAGGAGGGATAGAAAGTCGGAGATTCTAGCGATTATTGAGTATGCGATTCCCGCTACTGCGAATAACGCTGCGAATATCCCCACGATTAGCGCCGCAAAGTATGGACTCGGCTCTATGAAGAATGAGAGGAGACCAGTAATCCAGCCCCCAGCTATGCCGACCAATGTGGTGAGCAGGTATATTATAGCTGCGGAAGCCCTCGCCACTACCTCGCCAGACGCCTCCAAAACCCGTACCGAGTCACTGCTCATACCAGCTTTAGCATGGTGGCAGGAGGGCTACTTAAGGGGTTGTTTTCTTTGCCAGACAAAGAAGAGTCAGCATTAAGAATATCGTAAGTCTCTCATGCTGCTACGGACATGCAGCGCGGGGTTGTTGAGGTGAGAAACCTCGTCAAGGTTTATGATGGTGTTAGGGCTGTTGATGGTATATCATTCACGGTAGCGCGTGGTGAGGTCCTCGCATTCCTAGGCCCCAACGGCGCTGGGAAGACCACCACGATAGAGATACTGGAGTGCCTCAGGCCAAAAACAGATGGAGAAGCCCGCGTGTTTGGCCTTGACGTATAAGACCCAACAGATGCGCGGGAGATACGCTCGCGTATAGGTGTTCTGCCGCAGGATTTTAAGGGTCTTGACAAGCTAACCGTGTTGGAGAACGTCAGGTTCTTCGCCAAGCTATATGGAAGGAGCGTGGATATTGGGGAGATTCTTAAGAGGCTTGGGCTCTGGGGGAGGCGTAGGCAGCGGTTTGACAAGCTCTCTGGAGGTCTTAAGCAGCGCGTAGGCCTGGCAGCAGCCTTGGTGAACGGCCCAGAGCTGGTCTTCCTTGACGAGCCGACCACTGGTCTTGACCCAAGCGCCAGGCGCGGGGTTTGGGATGTGATAAGAGAGCTCTCGCGCGAGGGTAAGACCGTCTTCCTTACTACGCACTACATGGAGGAGGCCGAGTACCTGGCTGACCATATAGCGATAATCAACAAGGGTAGGATTGTCGCTTATGGTTCTCCCAGCGAGCTTATACGCGCACACGGCGGAGCTAGGCGGCTTGTCCTCAAACGCATGGCAAGGCTCCGCGGGGAGCTGGAGAATCTGGGGATAGAGGTGGAGGAGCGCGGAAGCGATCTAGAGCTTCCATTCACCAACATAAGGGAGCTACATAGCCTGCTTGACGCGCTCAAACAGCTGGGAGATGATGTGGAGCTTCAGATAAGAAGCCCAGGTATTGAGGACGTCTTCCTCAACCTACTAGGCTCGCGCATAACCGAGGAGGGGGCTCTGGCATGAGGAGGGCGTTCATAGTCTTCTCAGCTACCTTCAAGGACTGGATGCGCAGCAAGGCTGGAGTGTTCTTCAGCATACTCTTCCCCATAATGCTCCTCCTAGTCTTCGGCTCAGGTGGTCAGGCAACATACACACTATACGTCCAAAACCTAGACCTGGACGAGCAGGGCAGGCAGGCTCAGATATCAAGAGCCTTCATAGATGCGCTAAACATGACCAACGTTCTGGAGATACGTGAAGTCCCCAGCGATGTTGATGGAGTAGAATACATACGCAGTATTGCTGGGGGTTTTGGCGAGAGGCCGCGCCTCCTCATAATACCAGCGGGATTCTCCGAGGCTGTTATGCAAGGCTCTATAAGAGCGCGGCTCAACATAACCATCAGCATAATGGACTATGCCCTCGCCTATGGTGGCGAGACTATCCCCGAAGATGTTAGAGAGCTGATGGAGCAGGCGCGCGTGTATCTAGCCCAGCAGTCCGAAGAACTCGGCGGCAAGCAGGCGACGCTAATCCTGTTGATAGACCCATCAGACCAGGAAGGCCAGTTCATCAAGGGAATAATAACCAACATGGCGTCGGAGTTCAGTATCAGGGCAATAGGCGCTGAGCGGCTGATGACGCTGAAGACCGAGATAATAACATCAAAATCCCTCAAGCCAGTTGATTATCTCCTCCCAGGGATTGGGGCTACGTTCATAATGACCAACGGAATCCTGGGAGTTGCTCCCGTTGTGAGCGAGTATAGGCGGCGCGGGCTGGTTAAGCGCCTAGCCACAACGCCGCTCAGGCGCGTGGAGTGGATTATCGGCAACATGATGACACAGACGGTACTGGGCTTCCTGCTTACAGCGGTAGCCCTGGCCGTAGGCTTCGCGGTATTCGGCGTAAGGGCGCTACCAAGCCCAATTGGAATAGCCCTGATAGTGGCGGGAGCAGTAGCCTTCGCAGGCCTGGTGAAGGACGTGGAGGCGGTAACAGGCCTGGGAAACTCAATAGCCTTCCCCATGATGTTCCTAGCGGGGACGTTCTGGCCTATAGAAGCCATGCCAGACTTCCTACAGGCTGTTGCTAGGTATCTGCCGCTCACATACCTGGCTGAGGGGCTTAGGGCAGACCTCATACTCCACGACCAGCAGGCTGTGGCGAGCTCGCTGCTGGTAATCCTAGCCCTGGCCGCGGTGTTCATAGGCATAGGTTCATTAGCTACTCGGTGGCGGGAGAAGTAGCGAGACGTGAAGGCATTTTGATGCCTGAGCAGGAGAAGAGCCTACTTGAGTCGTTTATGCGTATTGCAGCGTATAGGGAGGTCTTCAGCCAGTATGAGGGCTACGAGCACCGCGTAATGCCTGGCACGATAACGGCTTTGGGCGAGGCCCTGGACGAGGCGGCATCCAGGCTACCCTCGCGAAGCCTCTTCATGGTGGGAATACCAGCAGGAATATACCGCGCCCTCTGGGAAGGATTCAGGGAGAGCAACAGCTTCCACCTCCTAGATCCAATCGCCGCGAGCGGCTTTGACCTATGGGTTATAGCGGTGCCGCAAGAGAGCGTCCGCAGGGTTACGTGGCTGGTCTTTCCAGTAACGCGCGAAGACTTGATGGAGCTGCGCAAGTCGCCTGTCTTCCCCATAGTGGTGGTTCCCATAAGCGAGCAGAGTTTTGATGAGCTTACCGAGAGGGTTGATGCGGTTGTTGCGGCGATTAAGCAGGGCGCCGAGTCTCCATCTGCAGAGGGGCTGCTGCTCCTATTAGACCTCACTGACCTCTTCGCCGAACGCTAAACCCTGCCCTTCGCAAACTCTATCTTATGACGATGCTCGTAGCTGTGTTTAACTGCCTGGAGAATCTCTTCCATCGTAGCGACCATCAAGGGCTTGTCAAGCTTTCTCACCAGAACCGCGGCCTCCCCCGTCCTTAATCCTAGCTCGCGCGCCAGCGCGTTGGTGTCAAGCCCCCCTACTGGAGTGTAGAAACGCGAGAGGTCTGCCGAGAGTCTAGCTGGCTTATAGTCCTTAGCCTTGAAGAAGATTTGCGTCCACGCCCTAACCTCCTCCACCGACGCTATGCGCTTCTTGAAGAGGTTTGAAACCTGCTTGGCAAGCTCTGGAGCAAGCTCCACGGCAAGCTCATGGGCGGCTCGCCAAGTATATTCCGATCGCGACTCCGTGAGCCAGGTATCCTCGTCAACACACCTAAAGTAGCGCGGCATAAATCACCTGCTCCAGCGGAAGCGGCGAGAAAACCTGCTTAATACCCTAACCCAAAAACATGACTTCTGAGATTAAGATAATATAGGACTTCCCGTGGAGGCGGTGAGAGAAGCAGTAGCATGTCCGTTTACCTGGTCCTGCTTGGAATAGCTGTTGCGTGGGTTTTAGTGTATGTTGTTTTGAAGTATGTTTTCTCGCGGGATGTGGAGAAGGGGGAGAACGTAAGCCTCTACCCCCTCTTCATCATGCTCAAGGCCAAGAGAGTAACAGGCCCGCTTGATAGGATTGCCAACAAGTTCCCAGCCTTCTGGGACGCTGTCTCCAGGATTGCGATAGTTACAGGCGTGGGTATGGCCGCGTTGGCCGTCTTCGTCCTAGCGAATAACCTCCTCACATACCTCTTTAGACCAGAGACCGTAGGGCCTCAGAACATAGTTATCCCGCTCATCATAGGCGTTACAATCAAGCTGGAGCACATTCCCTACCTGTTGATAGCCCTCGGTATCGTCTTGATAACGCATGAAGGAATGCACGGGATAATAGCCAGGCGTGAGGGGCTTCCAGTAAAGTCCGCTGGGGTCTTCCTCCTCTTCATACTTCCTGGAGGGTTTGTTGAGCCTGATGAACAGGCGTTTAGAAATGCTCACCTCAACGCTAGGATTAGGGTCGCCGCAGTAGGCTCATTCGCCAACCTCATAGTTGGGATTATAGCGGTCTTCCTAGTCCTGGGCCTCTTCACATCAACCGAGCAGGGGTTGCTGGTCTCAGAGGTCAGCGAGGACTCAAAGATACCTGTGGGGGAGGTAATCGTGAGCGTTGAGGGAATTCCAGTCAATAGCTATACTGTGAGATTCAAGAACATAACGCTTGGCGAGACGATAACCGTAACTGGCCTGAAGGGAGAATACACATACCAGGTGCGTGGAGAATTCGTAGGCAGCGAATTTCCCCTGGGAACTTTGATAAGGTCTCTGGGTATTGAGCGGGTTGACTACTACTTCCCCCTCAGGTTTATGGATGCAGACCCAGGAGCGGTCTACACGCTCTACAGAACCCTGAGCTGGCTTCAGCTAGTCTCCATAGGTGTGGCGGTATTCAACATGCTCCCGATACACATGCTTGACGGGAGCATAATTCTACGTTCATTCCTAGAGAGATACACGCGGGATGGTAGGAAGATAAACGGTGCTACACTGGCTGCTACCGCTGTCTGCTTGGGGCTTCTCGCATCCAACGTAATATTCACATACAACACATTCGGCTTCTTCCAGCTCTAGCTTCGCCGCGCCCGCCTTAGGA
Source organism: Candidatus Pelearchaeum maunauluense (assembly GCA_030059675.1). Lineage (GTDB taxonomy): Archaea > Thermoproteota > Nitrososphaeria_A > Caldarchaeales > Caldarchaeaceae > Pelearchaeum > Pelearchaeum maunauluense. The sequence continues at coordinate 26,312 of JANVYQ010000004.1, forward strand.
AGACTAGGAACGCCGCTATGGCTACGATTAGGAGCGCCGCCACCAGCGCTGTGGGAAAGCCTTCCTCACCACCCACCACAATCTCAAACTCAACATCATTACTAGAGCCGTCCGATGTGGTGAATGAGAGGAGCACAGTATAGCGCCCAGCTTCGGGGAAGGTTACCCTATACTGGAAGTCGCCGAATCGCTGCAATTCCTCACCTATGACTTTTAGGGTGAGCCGTCGTGTAGGAGCGAGACCTTTACGCTAACGTTCTCCAAATCGCGGAGCTCTAGGTCTTGTATGCTGAAGAACAGGGTAGTCGCCTCGCCTATCTCAGGCGGGTTTGGCGCGACCTTGAACTGCACGCGGTAGTCGCCGACTATTTTCAGCTCCCCGCCAACTACGTGGGCTGTTGCTGGAGCATTATGAGCCAGCGCGGCGAGTGGAATGAGCGCTATGGTAGCGTGTACCCGCCTCATACAGCGTCCACCACCGCTGTGTTAAGCTTTAGCGAGTTCAGCAGCTCGCATGCCCTGCATATATCCTTCTTGGTCGGCTCGCCGCAGTATCTACAGCTCTTAAGCTGGCGCTCTTGCTTCACCTGTATCTTCTCAAAGCTCCTGAGAGCAGCGAATAGGGAGCCTGGATATCTCTCATCATACTCGGCGAGGAATTTCCTTATCATGTCGCGCATGGAGAGGCTCGCGTTGGGGCAGGCGTGGCTCTGGAACGGGATTCCAATAAGATAGGCGTAGAAGACAACCTCCCTCTCAGGGGTTAGCCTAAACGGCGCCACGCGTGGTATAGCCGCACTACCATCGCCGCGTAAGCCTATCTCAAGCCTAGTTAAGTCGCCGCGCATGATGTTCATCATGTATGTCTGGACTATGTCGTCAAGCGTGTGCGCAGTGGCTATCACCGTAGCGCCCAGCTTCCGCGCAGCGTAGTTTATCGCCTTCCTGCGCAGAACGCCGCACACACTACACGGCTGGAGGCCAAGCCCCCTATATTCGGGGGTCCTCATTAGCTCCTCAAGACCAAACCCGAAAAGCTCCTCAAAGCTATACACATAAATCTCAACACCCAGCCTCCCAGCGTAATCAACAGCGTTCCTAACCGCTTCTGTCCTATAGCCCTCAATCCCCTCATCAATGGTTATCGCGAAGAGCCTAGCGTCGGGAAACTTCTTCTCTATCTTATACAAAACATTCAGGAGAGATAAGCTGTCCTTGCCTCCTGAGACCGCGACAGCTATCCTGTCATCACGCCTAAGCATCTGATACTTGGCTATAGTCTTCACAACACGTTTCTCAAACGTCTTTATGAAGCATGTCTTGCATAACCTCTCATTAGAGTATACTCTATGATATACTATTGACGCGGCGCCGCATACGTTGCATAGCTCCTGCTCGCGTGTCATTCACCCGTCCAGCAGCCAGCGCCACCTGATAAATCATTATGAGAAACAACCCATCCACCCATCATGTTAGGCGGGGTGTTCATGTGTAAAAATTAACGAAGCGTATAAGAAGGCTGCGGAAATTATTATTTGCATACAATCTTTATAGTTAAGATAAGAAAAATATTAATATCCTATTAGCATTTCACACAACCGCCATGATAGGTAATAAGAAAACCGCACTGACAAGGTTGGAAGCCGTTCTCGCAGTTCTCTTCATAGTCGCCCTGATAGCCGCTGGCGCGGGGTGGGTCAGGCCCGTCGAGATGGGCGTCACAACCGTAACAAAGACGGTGGGAGAGGGGCAGGCTGCTACGGTCACCGTCACAGAGACCCAGCAGATAACCGTAACTGAGACGGTTGTGAAACAGCCTGAGGCGCCGCGGAAGATCAAGATAGGCTTACTGACACACCAAACGGGGCCTGAAGCGCCTATAGGGCAGGATATGGAGCGGGCATTCCTGCTTGCTGTTGAGGAGATAAACACGCGCGGCGGAGTCTATGTAGAGGAGTTCGGGACAAAGCTCTTGCTGGAGCCTGTTATTGAGGACCAGCAGAGTAGCAGGGAAGGGACTGTGGCCGCTGCGGAGAGGCTGGTCAACGTCGACAAGGTTGATATAATCGTAGGCGGCTTCGGCAGCGCCTTCATACCAGGCGCCCAGCCAATAATCGCAGAGGCAGGAACACCATACATAATCACAGGAGTATCCACGCCGATAGTAGTAACCCGAACAGACATAGACACCAGTTGGTTTGTCCTCTACCAGGCCATAGCGCCTGAGCATGGCCAGTCAATCTCGCTCATCCTGGCTGAGGCCGTAAAGCCCGTTGTGGCTCCAGATAGAAACCTAAAGGTTGCTGTTCTCTACCAGGACTCGCCCTTCGGTGAGGGATTCTTCGCTGGCATGAAGCTAATAATAGAGGAGAAGAACCTGCCTATTGACTTGGTCTTCGTGGATAAGTTCAAGGTTAGGGAGACAGACTTCAGAGCTCTACTAACAGCGGCTGCGGCGGCTAACCCAGATGTGATAGTCCCAATAGGGTTCATAGGCGAGACCATCGCGGTCATCCAGCAGGGAGTAAGAGACCTGGGCATAAAGAAGCTCTACGGCCCAGTCTGCGTCTGTGTTGAGAGCCCAACATACTATAAAGACCTCGGCCGTGAGGGAGAGTTCTCACTAATCCAGACATACTTCGGGCCGTATCACGTCCATCCGCGTGTTGCTGAGAAGGTCGCGGAGTTTAGTAAGAAGTTTGAGGAGAAGTGGGGTGTTAGGCCGGGCTCTCAGGGGCTCAGCGTGTATGACGCCGTGTATATAGCGGTGAAGGCGATTGAGGAGGCTGGCACGCTGGATAAGGCTAAGGTAGCCGAAGCGCTGAGGAACCTCGTCATGGGTGAGCTTCTGCTACCCGTGCCTGGTGGTGTCATAAAATTCAAGCCAACAGGACACCAGACGTTTGAGCTCTATGGAGTACAGCTAATCTGGGACGAGAACGTCCAAGAGCTGCGGCCAGTAATCGTCTGGCCTAAGGAGATTGCCGAAGCCGAGGTAAGGCTTCCTTCAGGCTTCCAGCCTGGAGGCTAGAAACACACCATATAATAACACACTATTATTTTTATTTCCGCCAAGAATATAAAGCGGGTCTGGGTGCCATGAATGGTTCTTGACGCTACAACCATAACCAGAATAATATTCTGGGGGCTGGTGGCGGGTAGCATATACACGCTCCTCGCCACAGGGCTCAACATAATATTCGGAGTTATGAAGGTCGTAAACTTCGCACATGGCGAGGTTATGATACTAGGCTCGTATGTTACGTTCTATCTCTGGAGCATGGCTCAGCTCAATCCGTATATGGTGATACCTGTAGCCATGCTCGTCGTCGCTGGGCTTGGCATGCTAATAGAGAGGCTCAGCTTTAGGCCGATAAAGGGGACGAGCAAGATAAACGAGATATTCCTAAGCTTGGCGCTCATACTCATCCTACAAAACGCGATGGCGGTGGTCGCGGTAGCAAATCTACGCGAGCTCAAGCCAGTGCTAATCAGCAGCCCATTCCGCCTAGAGAGCATACCACTAGGCCCCGTTAGCCTTCCCAACGACTTCGCGGTCATACTCTCAGTAACAGCACTAGTGCTTGTTGGTCTCCTCCTAGTTTTACGTAGAACGGGGTTTGGGAGACGTCTCAGGGCTGTGAGCCAGAATAGGACAGCGGCCGCCCTGATGGGCGTTGATGTGGAGAGGATGGATATGATTAGCTTTGGGATAGGCTCAGCCTTAGCTGCACTCGCGGGCGCTTTCCTCGCGATACTCGCGCCCTTTGACCCGTATTCTGGCACGTTCCCAGCAATCAAGGCGTTTGCGGTGATAATCCTCGGTGGTCTGGGGAGCATATCTGGCGCTGTGGTGGCCGGGTTCATACTCGGCCTCTCAGAGTCGGCCGCAGCATTCCTGCTGGGCGGCGTGTGGAAGGATGCCATAGCATTCGCGTTCCTTACAGCGATACTCGTGGTGAGGCCTGAGGGCATATTCGGGGAACGTGGATGAAGAAGGGCTTCATCGCTGGAATCATACTACTGGCCACCGCCTCAGCGGTGCCGATGATAACACAAGAGCCATACATCCTCCAAACACTCTCCATAGCATACGTCTTCGCCATCTACTCAATAGGCTGGAACATCCTTGCCCTCTCTGGCCAGGTCTCCCTAGGACACGCGGCATTCTTCGGCATAGGAGCGTATAGCTCGGTCATCTTGGCGAGGGCTTACGGCCTGCCCCCAGCGATAACAGTGGTTGTAGGCCCGCTCTTCACAGCGTTGGTGGGGCTTGGCATAGGCCTGCTATGCGTAAGGCTGAAAGAATGGTTCCTCGCGATGGTTACGTTTGGGTTTGCTGTGATAATGCAGGCTATCGTGGTTGATGACCAGCTCCGCTGGCTCACTAACGGGTGGGATGGTCTTCTGGCCCCTCATCTTATTCCCCCAGAGTTTGAGCCCCGGCGTGTATGGAATTACTACGCCCTCCTAGCGGCTACCGTCATAACGTATATCGCCAGCTACCTCATCTTCAACTCGCGGCTGGGGCTGGCTTTCAAGACGATAAGGGATAACGAACTAGTAGCGCGGGTATGTGGTGTCAAGACCATGCGCTACAAGCTACTATCCTTCGTCATAAGCACATACATAGCAGGCGTAGCGGGAGCGTTGCAGTATCATGTCCTCTTCAGATTCCTCTCACCAGAGGTCTTCCACCTCCAGACATCATTCTGGCCCCTCATCTTCACAGTAGGCGGCGGGCTTGGGACGCTTGAAGGACCGTTGATAGGCTCTATAATCCTCTGGTTAGCCTGGGAGGCGTTCAGAGCTATAGCAGGGTTCTACGGCCTGATAGGGCTAGGCATCTTCCTCGCGCTTGTCATAATACTCATGCCAGGCGGTATAAGGTCGCTGATAGCTAAAGCGCCGTCGCTAATCTATGGGTTTGGGGAAAGGAGGAAAGTCATATCCCAAGGTATGTAGCCCTTATCCGCTCATCAGCCATAAGCTCCTCCCGCCTTCCCTCTGCTGCTATCCTACCAGTCTCCAGCAGGTAAGCCCTATCCGAGACCTCAAGCGCCATCAGCGCGTTCTGCTCCACCAGTAGCATGGTGAGCTCCTCCTCGCGAAGCTGCTCCAAAACCCTGAATATCCGCGCAACTATGTTGGGAGCCAACCCCGTTGACGGCTCGTCAAGCACCAGGAGGCGGGGCTTTGACATCAACGCCCTACCTATGGCGAGCATCTGCCGCTGCCCGCCGCTCAGAGTACCCGCCTGCTGGTTCTTCCTCTCCTTCAGTATGGGAAACAGGCTGTAAACCTCCTCCAATACCTGCTGCACGTCATAGTTCTTTGGAAGCAGATCAGCACCCATCATGAGGTTCTCGTAGACCGTCATGTGGGGGAATAGCTCTCTCCCTTCTGGGACGCTTGATATTCCGAGACGCGCAACCTTATGCGGTGGCAGGCCGTTTATCCTCTTTCCATCAAATACAATATCACCTGAGGCTGGCTTGACCAGGCCCGTTATAGCCTTGAGTGTGGTTGTTTTTCCCGCTCCGTTGGGGCCTAGGAGCGAGACTATCTCGCCGCGCCTAACTTCTAGCGAGATTCCCCACAGCACGCGAACCTTCCCATACCCAGCGTGAAGCTCCCTGACTTGGAGCATAACTCGCCACACCTCTCAACTATATTTCTCGCCAAGATAAGCCCTAACCACAGCCTCCATGCGCGTTATCTCCTCAGGCCTCCCCTCTGCTATCTTCTCCCCAAAATGAAGCACAACAACCCGCTCACACAGGTTCATGACTATCCGCATGTTATGCTCTATGAGCATTATCGTCATCCCGCTCTCCCTTATACGCCTAACCAGGCTTATCGCCTCGTTTATCTGCGCCACGTTTAGGCCGGTGAATATCTCGTCCAGCAGTAGTAGCGCTGGCCTTGTGGCGAGGGCGCGGGCCAGCTCTAGGCGCTTCAGCTCGACAATCGTCAAGTCCTTGGCTGGCGTGTTCCTCTTCCCAGATAGGCCGACATACTCTATAATCTCATCTACCCTCCTATCAACCTCCCCAGAGCTGTTCTTCCTCCCAACCTTCCCAAAGATATAACCAGCCTTCACATGCTCCCTCACGGTGAGTGTTGGAAACGACTGGGCTATCTGGAAAGTCCTCCCAACACCAAGCCTGCAAATATCCTCAGGCGACTTACGCGTTATGTCATGACCCTTGAATAATATCCTACCATCCTCCGGCTTATACACGCCGGAGATTACGTTGATGAGCGTCGTCTTTCCAGAGCCGTTGGGGCCTATTAGGCCGACTATCTCCCCTTGGGATATCTCCAAATCCACGTTCTTGAGAGCAACTATACCGCCAAACCTTTTGGTGATATTCTCAACTTTTAGCAACGTGTTCAAGCGTTACGCCTCCTCTAGTTGTTGCCTGTTCGGCGTTGTCTTTTGTTCTAGTATGCTATAAGCTATACCCAGCCTCGCTCCGCTTGAGGCTCTCCAAGAGCGTCTGGGCGTGGCTCATCATGTGCCGCGCTGTTCTCTCCACACCATAGTTCCCAGACTTCCCAGCCTCATCGGCCAGCTCTTTTAGGGCGGTATAGACCTGCTCAACCTTCCTAAGCATCTCGTCATTACCCATCTTAACTCCCCTCCTTGATTATGATTCTCCTGCTCTTCCCCTCGTAGCGCGGCAAGCTCCCTTCGGGGACGAACTCCACATGCGGTGTGACGAACATGAGGCCGCGCTTAAGCTCTGCTGATATCTTCTCGCGTAGCTCTGGCGTGTCGCGCTGCTGCTCCAGCTCCACCTTAATCCAGATACCGCCGCCAATAAGGGACTTATCAACAACCACTTGATACTCCATCACCTCGGGGAACTTGAAGAGAGCCTCCTGTATCGTGCTGGGCCATATCTTAGCCCCGCGGTAGTGTATGACGTCATCAACCCTTCCGCGAATCCACTTACAGCGCGGGAATGCGTCGCGCCCACACTCGCAGCCGCTATCGTCAATAAGCGTTATGTCGCGCATCCTATACCTGACCAAAGGCATGGCCTCCTTCGTCAAGGTCGTTACAACCATCTCGCCCTCCTCACCTGGTGGTACTGGCTCCAGCGTCTCTGGGTCTATTATCTCCAGGTAGATGTGGTCTATCCAGAAGTGGAAGCCTTGCTCATACTCGCACTCTATCCCAGAGCCTGGGCCCAGCAGCTCTGTAGCCCCGAAGACGTTCCTAGCTCCCCCGCTCTTCTCCTTCAACGCGAAGCCCTCCTCAAGACGCCTGCGTGCCTCCTCTGTCCACATCTCGGCGCCTGGTATGGTTATTCTGAGCGAGGTCTTCTCAGGGTCTATGCCGCGTTTTCGGAGGGTCTCAAGTATGTAGAGCTGGTATGATGGTGTTCCAGTCATGACGGTGGGCTTGAAGTCCCTTATGATGTCTATCATCGCTTCTGTCCTGCCTACGCCCCATGGTATTACGGTGGCGCCAACCATGTGCGAGGGCTGGTGGAAGCCCAAACCACCCGTGAAGAGCCCATAGCCGTAGATGTTTAGCATGATATCGCCCTTCCTCACGCCGCATGTAACGAGTGAGCGCGCCATCAAGTTAACCCATGTCTCGTGGTCCTTGTAGGTGTATGGCCCAACCGTAGGCTTTCCAGTCGTTCCAGACGTCATATGCCAGCAGATTAGCTCCTCGCGGGGCACGCAGAGGAAATCACCGCCATACGGGTAGCTATAAACCCGCAGGTCATCCTTTGTCGTGAAGGGGAATTTGCGTATATCCTCCAGCTTCTTCAAGTCATCTGGATTAACCCCAGCCTCGTCAAACCGCTTATGATAGAACCTACTGCGCTCATACACGTAACGAAGTATGAACTTGAGACGCTTCAACTGAAGCTCCTGCAGCTCGGAGCGCTTCATCAACTCTATATGGGGCTCCCAGTAAAGCGTCTTGGAGGTCGTTTTTCACTCACCCCAACCCACCCGCAGAATGAGCATTAATAAGCGTTTAGCGTAGATACCATAACATCGATGGAGTTGGTTGGTATACGTCTAAATAGGTTAGGTTGTTGGGGCTGGGTTAGGCTATGGGGAGAATAGTCCCATCCACGCCTGGGATAAGGATACTTCAGTCAATCAAGGGAGGAAGCTACACGGTAACAATACCGCGCTGGTGGGTGGATAAGCACGGCCTAAAGAAAGGCTCCAAGCTCTTCGTGGCCGAGGACGGCGTCTCACTACGAATAGCTGCGCGAGAATCTATACAGATGAAGAAGACAGTTGAGATAGACCTAGACTCGCTGAAGGATATGAAGTCAGCCCGCTGCTGCATACTCACCTACTACATGCAGGGGGCTGATGAGATGATAGTCAAGTCGCGCGATGTGCTTTCTGCTGATAGGAAGAAGCAACTACGCGAGATGAGGCTCGCCTTGCCTGGCGTTGAGATAATCCATGACGACACTCACCGAATCGTGTACCGCGTATTCACCGAGGAGATGAACGAGAAGCTGGACGATACGATAATGATGATTCATAACATGGCGTTGACGACGCACCGCGACGCTGTGCGCAGCGTTGTTAGCGATAATGCTGGGCTTGCTAATGATGTTGTGAGCCGTGAAGCTGAGCTTCTGAGAATTTACCGAAAACTCATACGCCACCTCGCGCTGTGTAGCACGAATCCTGAGATAGCGTTCAAGAGCGGCGTTGGAGATAGTAGGGAGCTGGTTACGTACGCGCTCGTTGCGAGAGACCTAAACAGAACGGTGTATCACGCAATCTACATAGCCAAACACTACCTAAGGCTTGCGAAGCCCATATCCGCTGGAAAGATGCTAAAGATGATTGAGGTTCTCTCCGAGACCGCCAGTAAGATGCAGCAATTGGCTGTAGAGGCATTCATAGACAAGAACTTCCAGAAGATCTTGGATGTTACCTCCATGATGCAGGACGTGAAGCAGCAAGAGGAGAAGATAAACTTCAGCGTGGTGGATAATGTGAAGAACTTGGAGCAGGCTATCACGCTTCTCATGATTGCGCGCGAGATTAGGCGTATAGCTGGCTATAGCGTGGCGATGGCTGATGCGGCTGCTAACCGCATACTCGCTCCTGGCCGCGCCGCTGTATAATTTTTGTTATAATTATATAATTAATATTCAAAAAATATAAACTTCCAACCAGCAACAACTACCAGATGACCCTCCAGAAAATCCCCACCTACTGCTACCAGTGCGTCTGCGGACCAGACCTGCTCAAAATAGTCGTAAAAGACGGCACGCCAGTAGCTGTTGAGCCCAATTTTGACGTCAGCGATAAGCATCCAGCAGGCGGGAGAGTATGCATCAAGGCGTATGGGCTTATACAGAAGATGTACAATCCTTGGCGCGTTAAGGCTCCTATGGTTAGGACGAACCCGCGTAAGGGTGTTGATGAGGACCCTGGCTGGAGGGAGGTTTCGTGGGATGAGGCTCTTGAGCTTGTTGCATCCAAGCTCCGCAAGGTGCGTGGTAGGGGGCTTCTGGACGAGCGCGGCTATCCCAGGCTCGCGGTAACGCTGGGCGGCGCTGGGACGCCGCAGGCATACTTCGGAACGCTCAACGCGTTCTTCGCAGCGTGTGGGCCTATTGACTTCAGCCTAGGAAGCGGCCAGGGGGTTAAGTGCTACCACACCGAGCACCTATTCGGCGAATACTGGCACCGCGCATTCATAGTCGCGGCAGATGTTCCATACACGCGCCTCGTAATCTCTTTCGGTCATAATGATAATGCCTCTGGAGGAGTTACAGGAGTATGGCGTAACGCCCATGCCCGCGTTAATGGTATGCGCTGGGTGCAGGTAGAGCCGCACCTCTCCGTTACTGGCGCTACCGCCGACGAGTGGATTCCCATAAAGCCGAAGACAGACGCGGCGTTCCTCTACGGAATGCTCCACACCATACTCCACGAGATGCGTTGGCAGGATGTATGCGACTTGGAGTTTCTCAAGCGGATGACGAACAGCCCATACCTCATAGGCCCCCGCGGCTACTACATACGCGACCCAGAGAGCAGGAAGCCGTTGGTATGGGATAAGCTTCGCGGCGAGCCGCGCGCCTATGACGACGCGACAGTAAGCGAGCCAGCCCTCGTGGGCAGGTTTAGGGTTGGGCGCTGCGTGGAGATAGGCCCAGACGGCGAGACGTGGGAGTATGAAGATGTGGAATGCAGGCCAGCGTTTGACCTGCTCATAGAGCACATGAAGCCATACACCCCAGAATGGGCTGCGAAAATCTGCGACTTAAGCTCTGACGTAATCAGAAGACTGGCGCGCGAGTTCATCAGCAGCGCGATGGTCGGCGCAACGGTTGAGGTTGACGGCGTCAAGATGCCGCTGAGGCCTGTGGCCATACTGCTAGGGAAAACAGTCTCCAACGGCTGGGGAGCATACCAGGCAGTATGGGCCAGGACTATACTCCAGTCCCTAGTCGGCGCTCTAGAGGTTCCTGGCTCAATACTCGGGGTAACAATCAGGCTGAATAGGCCGATGTTTGACAGGCTGGAGAGCGTGAAGATAGGTGCTGACGGCTTCATGGCGCAGCAGCTCAACCCAACAGACCGCGAGCGTTGGGAGGCGGCGCGCGTGGGGATACCTATAACAGTCTCGCTGCGAGGCCCCCTATTCTCAGGGGTTTATGCAGCCATGAAGACAGGTGTAACCATGGTGAGCATAGTGCATGGCCGCGTGCTCACGGCATACGCCAATCCCGATAGAATAATAATCCCGTGATATGTTTAGAGTATTAAATAAAACTCCAACAGCCAGCCTATGCGTGGAGCAGAGGCACGTAACACGTCTGAGGGTAAGGCTATCCGAGACAGATACCCTGGGAATCGTGTATTATGGCCAGTACTTCGTCTATTTTGACGTGGCGCGGCTGGAGCTACTACGCGAGCTTGGAATAACGTCAGACTACCTCCAGAGACTTGGCCTCCATTTCGTCGCGGCAGAGGCTTCATGTAGGTATTTCGGCTCTGCGCGCTTTGATGAGCTACTACAGGTGAAGACATGGATTTCAAAGCTGGGAAACAGCAGCATAAGGTATGAGCATATTATTGAGCGAGAGAATGACGGCCAAAAGCTTGTCCACGGCTTTGTTGTAGACGTCCTGGTGGATGCTGATGGTAGGCCTGTGAGCTTACCTGCCGAGATGCGGGAGAAGCTCTCCAAATATCTAATACCCCAGCGGGAAGAAGCTGGAGCAACGGCATAGGTGAGTAAAATATGGAGCAGGACGTTCCCGAGAGTCTAGTAGCCAAGTTCAGGTCAGACCCTTTCCTGCGTTATCTGGGTGTAAGGATAACCGAGGTTCGGCGTGGGTACTGTCGGGCTGAGATGAAGGTTGGTGGCGATATGCTGAATTTTCACGGCGTTGCTCATGGTGGGGCTATATTCACCTTAGCTGACGCTGCATTCGCGGTTGCGAGCAACTCTCATGGAACACGGGCAGTGGCGCTGATGATGGATATAGCATTCCGCCACCCAGCCATGGAGGGAGACGAGCTCGTAGCAGAAGCAACAGAGACGAGCCTAGGAAGGAGAACGGCACTATACTACATAACGGTCAGAAAGACGGACGGCACGCTCGTAGCGTCGTGCCAAGGCATGGTCTTTAGGAGCGGCGAGAGTATTGAAAATACCACAAAAGAATAATGGAAGGTTCTGCATTGTTATAGTCTCTCCAGAACTCTGGCGCCTTCTATAACGAAGCCAGCCTTGTAATGTATTCCATACATGACCTCTAGGGGCTTTACCAGCTCCAGCTCCTCGCTTGGCGACTTCCCCAGCTCCACCTCGCCCTCGCCAATCCATACGTCATCTACGCGTGAGCCTGTCTTGATTACCTCCACAAGCTCCGAAACACTTGTCTGACCTTCATGCGTTGTTGGGAAGTGCCTATATCCAAAAGTTGCGCCGAACTTCATAACGTCATCAACGGTTCCGCGTCGGTTAATCTTGAGCCGCACAGTCAATAGTCTATAGCCATGCCTGACGCAGTAGCCTGTAAGCCTTACACCCTCTCTAACGTTTTCGGCAAACCTGTTGAACCTATGAAATCGCGTCATAACTATCTCGTCTGCTATCTTTTTGGGATAGCCATTAAGCCAGCCGCGAATCAAAGCCCAATCCCTGTCAACCCACATGAAGGGGTAGAAGACACCTCTCCTGTCTTTATATTCGCAGAGAACCCCTATACCAGCCTCGTGGTAAATCGTCTGCGCGGGGTCTAGAAATAAAGCCTCTGGATTCTTCTCGCTCACCGAGACGAACTCGCTCACGTAAGCAGCCGCAGTGCCGTCAACAACCCTAAGCGGCGCTGGGAGAAGCTTCTGCAATCCATCAACATCACCGCGGAAATAGACGCTCACATAGTCTATCCCATAATGCCAAGGCCCCTCCTCAACAACCGAGCCCCTGCCCTCTGGAGTTAGAAAGTGAGTAAACGGCTTCATGACTAGATTAGACTCTGAAAGTTTGAGCGCTTATTAAAGTTAGGGCCGCGAGACTATACTGGCGAGCTCATCCTCCCTCCCAGTCTCGTATCTACTCAACTCTAGTAGCTTCTCTATCCTTAGGGAGACGTTAGCGCGGATAAGCTCGTCTATCAACTCTGAAAATGATTTTCCATTCTTCAGCTGCTCAAGCTTGGCGTAAACCCCTCGGATATTGTGAGAGTTTTATGCTAAATGTAAAAATATTGTGTTATTTTTTGGCCATTTTGGTGTGCTGGGCTGAAGCTATGCACGTTTCTGAAGAATGGAGAGCATAAGGCTGGCTTGGTCTTGGGTGAGGTGGTGGTTGATATAGCGTATGCCGCAGCTAGGCATTTTGGACAGAGGGTTCCTAGTGATATGCTGGGGTTGCTGGATAGCTGGGACGATGTGCTACCTGTTCTGAGGCATATAGCTAAGCGGGTGGATGAGACGCAGCCTAGCGAAGGCGTGTATAGCCTAGACGAAACTAGGCTGCTCGCCCCAATACCTAGGCCACGCAAAATCATCGCTACCCTAGTCAACACCTATGGAATGTTGGGTGGCGGGGATGTGGAGCCCCTCAAGCATCCGCGCTTATTCATGAAAGCCCCAAGCACGGTCATAGGGCCTGGAGAAACAATACTCGCGCCGCCGCATGGTGTTAGGCCTGAGGTTGAGCTAGCCGCCGTGATAGGCCATAAAGTAAGGCGCGCCAACGTGGATGAAGCTGGCAGAGCAATAATAGGCTACACTATAATGAACGATGTAACAGCGCCGCGCGAGTCGCGTGAGGATGCTTACGAGGCTTATAGACGCGACCCAGCAACAGGTGAAGTCAGGAAGGTGAGGCTACGCGGCCCGTTGTTCCGCTCCAAGAACCATGACACTTTCACACCGCTTGGGCCGTGGATAACCACGGTGGATGAGGTTGGTGATGTCTCAAGCCTACGCCTCATCACGCGCTTCAACGGTGAGATAATCCAGGAAGGAACTACTAGGGAGTATATTTTCAGCCCAGCCGCGATAGTTGCGTTCATTTCTGGATTCATGACGCTTGAGCCTGGTGATGTGGTCTCCGCTGGCACCGTGGGCTGGGTAGCCGCTGAGCTGGGCGGCTCAGACCCATCCGAGTGGGTTCTTCCAAAAAATGAAGGGATTCTGGAGCTTGAGATTGAGAGGATAGGAGTATTGAGAAATCCCGTAAGGCCTGAGGTGTAGGTTATTCTGGGTCTGGTATGGAGTCCAGCAGAGTCTTAGCCAGCTTCACACACTCCTCACGCTGCTTTGCGAACTGCATCTGCATCCTAGACCACATGACCGTTGGGTCTCCCCTACTAAACCTGTCATAAAGCTCGTAGCGCTGGCCCAGCTCGCTGCACACAACATCCCACGCTAGGTTGAAGAGCTTTATCCTCTCCACAGCGGAGACACCAGCACCAACTAGGTACTTATCTATGTACTGCCTTATCTCTGGATTCTCCAAATCCTTCCGCGAGGAGGGTAGGGATACTAGAGAACCCCCTGATAGGAGTTTTATTATCTCAAACGCTCTTGGAAGGGCTTTCATGTTGAAGTGGCTTACTGAGACGGCTATCTCTGGGTTTGGTCTGTAGAGCCCGTTGTCAAGCTTCTCGCCCGCGTCCTCGGCCGCGATTATAGCTGCCCTAGTTATGTTAAGGTATATGAGAAGCTCTCCCAGCTTCTCCTGAACATTAACAAACTTATCAATACCAACCGCTTGTGCTATGAGTGTGGCAAGCCCTGTAAGGAATTTGAGCCTAGAATAATACTGCACGTTGAAGTGGTAGTTGAACCACGCCTTCATGTAGACACCGCCCCACATCATCGGGATAACCTTATCCACCTCCTCCAAGAAGAGAAAATTCTCCTTTGGTATCTTCACGTTGTCAAAAACAACAAAAGCGTCGCTCTCCTCAAACCTTGAGCTTATCGGATACTCAAACTCACCGTACCCGTCGCGTGGCTTGAAACTCCTACGTGCTATGAACTTTATCCCATCAAGGTTCGTTGGGCATACGAAGGCTATCGCATAACGAGGGTCTGGGTCTCTCAAGAGGTTTGGGAAGTATATGAGCTCCTCAGCATAGGGGGCTGCTGTAGACACCATAGCAGCGCCCCGCACTACGACTGTGCTGTTATTCTTCTCCACCACACCAGCCTGGATGTATGGGTCAACTAGCTGAGAAGCCATCTTGGAGCGGTCAACCATAGGGGCTACAATAGCATGGGTCAGGAAAAGGTCGTTCTCGCTACAATGCTCATACAAGCTTATCGCATTATCCGCGAAGAGCGGGTCTTTATCGCCAAAGAAATCCCATGCATGGGCTGCAAATATAGCCATCCACATGTTGAGATAATCATAACACCTGCCGAAGAAGCCTAGGAGGTTATCGTATATTATGTTGAGCGCTTCGCGTATCCGTCTGAGGTCTTCCTTAGAACGTGGTATCATGTAAGTTATGTTTGTGCGCTGGCCATTCTTCAGGTATGTGAGCTTATCCTGATACTCTGGGCTCCATTGTAGGTCGTATATGCGGGCTAGGGTTTGTATGGGTATCTTGAAGGCTGGATGCTCCACAACATTCTCTACCCGCTTACCCTCATAATAAACAGTAGGCTGCCTTTCCCTCAGGCTCGCGATATAATCCACGCCTCGTCTTATTGGCATGGTCTAGCCACTCTCCTACGTAACGAAGTCTGGCCTATCCTTAAGCTCCGCGGGGATGGGTGTTAAGAGTCTCCCATCAGTTACCGACTCCACCAACGAAGCCTCATCAAACCAGCTACGCGGCGCTACATGCCCCCAGAAGGTCTGACGCCTCTTATCGTTGATAGACCAGCGTATAGGCTTCCAGTCGGGGTCTGGTATCATGTAGTCGCTTGTGTATATCTCCATCCTGTTTCCATCGGGGTCGCGGACATATACGAAGAAGGCGTTTGACAACCCATGTCTTCCAGGGCCGCGTTCTATGTTGTCTGTCATCCCAGCTCCCGCTAGTATGTCGCAGGCTCTTATCACCCCAACCATGTCTTGAACCCAGACGGCGAAGTGATGAAGCCGTGGGCCTGTCCCAGTCATGAGGGCTATGTCGTGGACATTCTGCTTACGGTGCATCCAGACCGCCCAGAGCTTGCCGTCATCAGTCTCTGTGTATTCGGAAACCCAGAAACCAAGCTCACCTACGTAGTAGTCATAGCCCCTCTGCACGTCTGGAGTCTGGCAGTTGACGTGGTCTAGCCGCATGGGGCTAACACCCCTATGTAGATGAAACTGCTGGAGTAGCCGTTCTGCCTCGTCCATCTCGTGATAGAACTCTACTGGGAAGCCTAGGGGATCTTGAACCCTTATCGCCTCTCCCTGTCCCTTCTCGCTCCCCCCGGGTAGCTTCACTACTGGTAGCTTCTTTGCCTTGAAGAATTCTGTAAGCCTGTCCAAGTCTTCTGGGTCGCTCACCCTATAAGCGAAATGAGCAACCCCAGGGCTTTCAGCCTGCTTCAGTATTATGCTGTGGTGTTGTCTCTCCTCAAGGCCGCGAAGATATATCCTACCACCATCGCGTTCAGTCTCCACAAGTCCAAGAAGACCGACGTAAAACTCCCACGCCCTATCCAGGTCGGTTACCCTAATCTCAACATGACTTACCCGCGTTATACTGAAGGCCATGACCCTTACATGCTCGGCATTTCTTATGATAATTAAGGATTTTGCTATGTTTATAGAGATGGTAGATCAATTATATAGATAAAACTTTCACCACTCATGCAAAAGCGAGTAATAATCCGTAGCTAAGGCGAAGGGGTCGGTTACTGTCGTGTAGCTCCTGTTGTAATATACGAGGGGTTGAGTTCTTCTTGTTAAGCGTGCCTCTATCACCTCGCCTAGTATTATGCTGTGGTCACCTCCTTCATAGACGCGCCAACGCTTGCATTCAAGCCATGCGACGGCTCCCAGTATGAGGGGCGAGCCTGTGCTGCCTAGGCGGTATGGTATGTTCTCAAACTTGTCCTTCACGCCAGCCACGCGGCCAGCGAAGCGCTCCGAAACCCATGCTTGGTCTGATGACAACACACTAACAGCGAAATACTCTGCGTTAACAAGCGGCTCATGTGAGGAGCTTGCCTTGGCTATAGCAATCATAGCTAGAGGAGGGTTGATGGAGATGGAAGTGAAAGAGCTGACCGTAATTCCTACAAGCCTATCGCCATGACGGGCTGTAACAACGGTAACCCCCTGCGCATAGTGGCGCATAACCTCCTTAAATCCTTCCTGCACAGCCGACATACGGGATGACCGTCGTTTCTTAGATGATTAATTTATGTTATGCCGACGCGCGTTAAGCTTTTATAGAAAAGTAAAAATCAGGCGGTAAGCCCTAACTAGGTTCGGGGGTGCATTTATAAGAGATGGTAGAAGCCAGGGCTGTCCAGACATATCTTAACTATGTGAATGGTGAGTGGGTTAGGTCTTCTTCTGAAGAGAAGCTGGAGAGTATAAACCCAGCTACTGGCGAGCTTGTGGCTGTTGCTCAACAGTCAACCGCTGAGGATGTTGACGCCGCCGTAGATGCGGCGCGGGATGCTTTCTTCTCAGGAGTGTGGAGCGAGAAGAAGCCCCAAGAGAGGGCACGTGTCCTCTTCAAGATAGCTGAACTCCTCCGCTCAAACGCCGATACACTGGCAACATTACTTACACGCGAGAACGGTAAGCCGATAAAAAACGCGCGAGGAGAGATACTATACGCCGCTAACGTCTTTGAATATTATGGCGCTTTAGCCCGCGTGGTTCTGGGTAACATACCACGCTATGGCTCAAGTGATGTTAGTCTAGTCGTGAAAGAGCCTGTAGGTGTGTGTGGCCTCATAGTACCATGGAACTCGCCGATACAGCTCGCCTCATGGAAGCTTGCCCCCGCACTGGCCGCGGGATGCACAATAGTCCTAAAACCATCAGAATACACCCCAGCAATATCACTGGAGGTCGTGAAGCTCATAAGCACTATAGAGGAACTACCCCGCGGCGTTCTAAACGTAGTAACAGGCCCAGGAGACCCAACTGGAACCGCGCTGGTCAAAAACACGAAAGTTGACAAAATCTCGTTCACGGGCTCCACCGAGACTGGGCGTAGGATAATGGAGATGGCGGCGGTCAATCTTAAGAAGATAAACTTGGAGTGTGGTGGGAAGTCGGCCAACATAGTGTTTGACGATGCAAACTTGGAGCAGGCACTACGCGGTACTCTGTGGGGAATCTTCAGGAGCGCTGGCCAGTCATGTAACGCTGGTTCTAGGCTACTTGTTCAAGAGACGATATACGAAGAGTTCGTTAGGAAGTTTGTGGAGCTTGCCAAGGGGATTAAGGTCGGCAACGGCTTAGACCCAAGCACGGAGATGGGGCCTATAATATCGGAGCGCCAGCTCAATAGGGTACTGTCATACATCAAGTCAGGCGTTGATGAGGGTGCGCGTCTCCTCTATGGGGGTAAGCGGCTAACCGAAGGCGAGCTGGCTAGAGGCTTCTTCATCCAACCAACAATCTTTGACAACGTCTCGCGAGATATGCGCATCTTCCAAGAAGAGATCTTCGGGCCTGTGGTCTGTGTTATCCCATTTAAGAATGAGCGCGACGCGATTGAGATAGCTAACGACACGAAATACGGGCTTGCTGGAAATATCTGGTCACGCAACCTATTCCGTATTATGCGCGTGGCGCGTGGTGTGCGAACTGGAACGATCTGGGTTAACCGTCATCTCAACCCTGGGCCTGAGCCGCCCTTTGGAGGGTATAAGCAGAGCGGGATAGGACGCGAGCAGGGTATTGAGGGACTTATGGAGTATCTAGAGACCAAGCACATATGTCTAGAGATTAGCGAGGCATTCGGGGGTCCTGAACGATAAGACCTAAACGCCTACGCAGAGAATAGCCACATCCCCAACATTAGTTCCTGTTCTCCCAGTAAGTATAAGTCCTCCAACTTTTTTGAAGAAGTTATACGAGTCGTTGCGTTCTAGATAATCGTCGGCACTTAGCCCTACTCTGAGAGCCTGCTTTAGGGTTTCTGGGCTGCATATGGCTCCAGCCGCGTCTGTTGGGCCGTCTATTCCATCAGTTCCTAGTGATGCCAGGACAGCCTTACGCGTCTTGGCTAGCTTCTCCACAGCAGAGAGAACCAGCTCTTGATTTCTTCCGCCAACCCCATCGCCGCGCACTGATACGGTAGTCTCACCGCCGACGACAAACGCGCAAGGCCTCCTGAGAGGGACATCATAACACTCAACGCTCCGCGCAATAGAAGACAACACACGGCCAACCTCGCGCGCCTCCCCCTCGAGATGCGAAGACATTATCATAGACCTATAGCCGGAGCACCGCATAAAGCTAGCCGCAGCCTTGCAAGCATCAAAATTACCACCCACCACAATGTTCGTTATGCGTTTAAAGACGTTGTCCGATGGTTTGGGGGTTTCAGGAATCTCCCCCGACGTGCCTCGCCTGAGCCTGGCGAGTACGCTTGATGGTGTCTTATCTATAATTCCGCGCCTCTCCAATATCTGTAATGCATCAGAATAGGTTGTTGCGTCTGGTGCTGTTGGACCTGAGCCTATAGTAGCTATATCGTCGCCTACCACGTCTGATAGTATAAGCGAGACCACGCGCGACCTATTGAGCGCCTTTGCCAACTGTCCTCCCTTTATTGCGGAAATATGCTTACGTACCGTGTTCAGCTCATGTATTGTCGCGCCAGACTTCAGGAGGAGATTCGTAACCTCTATCTTATCTTCAAGGGAGATTCCCTCGGCTGGGAGAGGAATGAGAGCCGAAGCTCCGCCTGATAGTAGGAATATCGTTAATGTATTCTCTCTACAGCTTTCTGCGAGTTCAATAATTTGTTGCGCTGCTCTTACTCCATTTGTATCTGGTATTGGATGACCTGCTTCTAGAATCTTGACACAATCTAGCGCTTTCGTGTTAGAGCCGTAGGGAACTACTATGGCGCCGCGCTTAATCCTACGGCCAAGAAGCTTCAGCATTGCTTTGGCCATGCCAAGCGCGGCTTTACCAGCCCCAATCAAAACAACCTCATCAAACTTGTCAAGATTTAGACGCTTATCCCCAACCCTAAACATGCTCCCCCTCACGGTAATTTTATCACGAAGCAGCCTATCAGGCTGTACAGCGGCTATGGCTTTATCAAGAGCGTGTAGAACCGTTTTAACTTCACGTCTAACCCGCGTGGGTGCATTATCAACAAGGCTATCCGCATTACTAATATGCTCAAAGCCTCTCATAGGCTCGGAGTAAATGCTGATTTCTCATGATAAAAATAATCAAAACAAAAAATCAAGACTTAAATGGTGGATTTTTAACTGGTAAGATGGGCAGCAGCAATTAACGCTCTCAACTAATCTACTCATTCAGAAAAATTGGGGATTATCTATCCACTCAACAAACCTAAGCCAAATAAAGTCGGGAGGGCTGAATAGATGGTTGCATTAAAATCACCAGAATACACAAAACGGCTCACAGTTCTGGATGCTTTAGGAGCCCTAGTGGGATTAGCTGGAGGGTTAGGGGCGATAATCTTCCGACAAATGGTATCACTAAACAATAAAATATTCTTTGACACACTACTGCCCTTAATTTCGTTTGAGATTGCGGGCTATAATGCTGGTATGATATTCCTCCCCGCTTTAGGCGGTCTTATCGTCGGCTCAATTGTGATGAAATACGCTCCCGAAACAAAGGGGCATGGAGCACCAGAAGTTATGGAAGCCGTTGCACTAAGAGGAGGAAGGATAAGAAAGCGTGTAGCATTTATGAAGATAATTGTCTCTTCAATAACCATAGGCTCTGGCAGCAGCGCAGGTAGGCGCTTCGGTAGGCTCGCTGCTCGCGCAGGTATTTAAGCTAAGCCCCAACGACACGCGCTTACTAGTAGTATGTGGGCTCTCAGCGGGAATAGCTGGGAAATTCAACGCTCCGCTGGGTGGCGCCATCTTCGGGATGGAGGTACTCCTGCGCGGTATAAGCATCTTCAACACCACCGCAGTAATCCTCGCTTCAGTCATAGGAGCTGCAACAGCGGCCTCAGTCCTAGGTCAGAGACCAGCATTCAATGCTCCAATAATAACAACCTGGAACCCACAGGAGTTGCTACTCTGCATACTATTGGGAATAATATTCGGGCTCCTTGTTGTAGCGTGGGTTAAAGTGTTCTATACTTTTGAGGAAGTTTTCGCCAGATTACGCGTTCCTGATACGTATAAGCCTGCATTAGGCGGCCTAGCTACTGGCGTGCTGCTAATGCTCTTCCCGCAGTTCGGCATAGGTGGTGTAGGCTATGAAGGGATTAACATGGTGCTGGCAGGAGAACTAACACTAATGCTAGTCCTAATCCTTGGTATGCTGAAGATTCTAGCCACATCGTTCACTATAGGCTCTGGAGGAAGCGGAGGAATATTCGCCCCAAACCTATACATAGGCTCCATGTTTGGAACAGCTATGGGAATACTATTCCAATCAGCATTCCCCAATCTGGTGAGCCACCCATTCACATACACGCTTGCTGGAATGGGGGCGCTACTCGCTGGAACGGCACAAGCACCTCTTAACGTTATAGTAATGATACCAGAGATGTCAGGCGACTATGCATTAATACCTCCGCTAATGGCTTCCTCCGTCTCAAGCTTCTTCGTAGCCTGGATATTCCTCAAAGGCTAATCAATCTACACGATAAAACTGGAAAGAAGAGGCGTAAAGCTCAGAATGGGAAGACCATACGCACTAGACGTAATAACAGTAGAAGAAGTAATGACACGCAACGTAATAACCGTGCCATCAGACATGCCTATAGCAGCCCTTGAAATCATGTTTGAAGAATACGGCCATATGGGGTACCCAATAGTGGAGAAAGACAGACTCGTGGGTATAGTAACTTTAAGCGACGTACAGAAAGTACCAAGCGAGAAACGCGGTGAGACAAGGGTAATAGAGATAGCTAGCAAAAACCTCATAGTGGCGTATCCAGACGAAACCATGCGCGAAGCCCTAGATAAAATGTACAAACACAACGTGGGAAGACTCCCAGTAGTGGAGAGAAACAACCCCCAACGCATAGTTGGCATAATCTCGAAGAAGGATATTCTAAGAGCTTTCGAGATTGCTACGGGTAGAATTATAGAGTAATTAGGGGGATGTTGTAAGCCCTGGGAGGGCTTTGAACCCTCGACCTGCCGCTTACAAGGCGGCCGCTCTACCCAACTGAGCTACCAGGGCTCTGTTATTGCGGTCTGTCGTGGTTGTTTTTAGACGTTTCTTTACTGTGGCTCTATCGTGGATGGCGGCTTGCTGGATATAGCATATGCAACCCATGTTACGCCATCCACTTCGTTGGTTATTCTTCTCGCTATTCTATCGAGAAGGCTATGTGGGAGTCTTGCCCAGTCTGCTGTCATCGCATCGTCAGAGACTACTGCCCTTACTATTACTATATGGCCGTAGCTCCTCTCGTCTCCCTTAACCCCTGTAGCCATATCATCACCTACTATGGCGAATGCCTGCCATATCTTGTCAAGAAGCCCCTCGCGCTCCAGCTCTTCCTCAACTATACTGCTCGCCTCCCTGCATATGCGGAGCTTCTCCTCCGTTACCTCGCCTATTATCCTCACAGCCAGGCCAGGGCCTGGAAATGGGTGCCGTTTGGCTATCTTATCTGGCACGCCTAGTATAGATGCCAACCGTCTCACCTCGTCTTTGTAAAGCTCGCGCAGAGGCTCTATAAGCCTGAACCTTAGGTTGGGAGGCAAGCCCCCAACATTGTGATGCGACTTTATCCTTGATGCAGAAGCCCGCGAGACGCCGCTCTCAATAACATCAGGATATAACGTGCCTTGGGCTAGGTAATCAAATGGTCCGTACTGTTTATTTATCTCCTCAAAGACAGCTGCAAACTCCCTGCCTATTATCTTTCTCTTTTCCTCAGGGTCTTTAACTCCTTTAAGCTTTGATAAGAATCTCTCCGAGGCATCTACGTATTTCAGGTTTGGGAGCTTTAGTTGGTCGCGGTATATCTTAAGAACCTGCTCTGCCTCGCCTTTTCTGAGAAGTCCATGATTGACAAATACGCATGTGAGTCTATCACCGATTGCTTTCTTCACCAGCACCGCCGTTACTGTTGAATCAACCCCACCACTCAACGCGCATAGAACACGGCCTTCTCCAACCTCTCTGGAAATATTAGAAACCACCTTCTCGGCATAGTCCTCTATCCTCCAGCTTTTTCCGCATCCACATATATGGAATATGAAGTTCTCTAAGATTTCTTTGCCGTACTGCGTGTGCGATACCTCTGGATGGAATTGAACACCAAATATTCTGGACTTCTCGTCCTGTACAGCAGCAAACTGCGAGTATTCTGTCTTGGCTATCTGCTTAAACGAGGGGGGTAATGCTGATATTTTGTCAGAATGGCTCATCCAGACCTCGAAGCTGGTTGGAAGATTTTGAAATAGTGGTGAGTCATCAACTATTTGGATTAGAGTTCTGCCATACTCGCGGTGTGTGGCCTTCTCAACTCTGCCGCCGAGCTGGTGAGCTATCAGCTGGAGGCCATAGCAGATGCCCAGTATAGGCTTTTCTCCAAGCTTTCGCAAGTCTATGTGCGGGCTACCATCTCCATAAACACTTGCAGGTCCTCCTGAGAGTATGAATCCCCTAACCTCGTGTATCTCGGTGCTCACATCAACGTCGCTGTATGGGACTACTACAGCCTTCACCCCAAGCTCGCGTATCCGTCTGCTAATTAGATGCGCGTACTGCCCGCCAAAATCAATAACTGCTATCTTATCCTCTCTAGCATTCATGGCTTTCCTACATGCTCCTAAAGATACTTCAAAGCCTCGCCTAGCTCCACAACGCAGCGACCATCGTCGTATACTTCCGATATTATTATTAGCGGATGGTAGCGCGATGGAGGAAGTGTTTCTGGAAGAGGATGGCCAGCGAATCTAAAATCAAGTATCGTGAAGCAAGCCTCCACCTCACAGCCACTCTTACGCAATAGATTCACAGCATTATCGATGGTGTTGGAGGTTCTCCTAATGTCGTCCACCAGAAGTATTCTGCTAAATTTCGAGACTATTGGCCTGTCTATAAAAAGCTGAACCGCGCGGTCTTCGGTTATCGATTTACTTTCGGTGCATATGGTCTCTAAAAATATTATTTTCTCAACTTTATGTATGGAGAAGTAGGGTATTCCCATTTTAAGCGAGACCGCTACCCCATACTTGGCGCCTGACGTTTCTATAGAAGCCACAGCATCTGGCTTATAACCATGTATGCGGCATTCGTTTGCTATTATCTCGGAGAGCGCGTTAAGAAGTTGCGGTGCGTTGAAGAGGTTGAGCCATTCTATCCTGAGAATCTTATGATTACCGCGTTGTATTATCTTAACACCATTACCCTGTCTGAGGTTCTCGATTGCCTCAGCAAGCGGCGCTGTTGCTGTAATCCTCTCCATATTGGCAGTCTTTCAACATGTTTATTTAAATGTTATAGCGACCCAGCTATGGCGCTCAACATTTTTAGCTTCTATACCCGTACATAAAAGCGCTGGGCATGGCTTGGCCTTCGGTAGCCGTCGTCATACCAACATACAACGAGGCTGGAAATATAGAGAATATAATCCGCTCCATTCTTGAGGTTTTTGACTCCAACAAGATAAATGGATACGTAGTCATAGTTGATGATGGAAGCCCTGATGGGACAGCAGAGATAGCTAAGAGGCTTGCAGAACACGATGTTAGGATTCACGTTATAAATCGTGGGCGGAAGATGGGTCTCGGTTCTGCCTACCGTGAAGGCTTTACCTTTGTCATCAAAAACCTTAATGTTGATGCAATAGGGGTTATGGATGCGGACGGCTCTCACGAACCCAGTCTAATACCATCGTTGCTAAGCGAGATAAAGACGGGGAAAGATGTTGCTATAGCATCTAGATACATCAAAGGCGGGAGATGGTCAGTTGGTCTTTATAGAAAAATAGTAAGTAGGGGTGCTAATATCATAGCACGTATAGCTACAGGAATTAACGCGCGGGATCTCACTTCAGGTTATCGTGTCTATCGTGTATCCACTCTATCTATGACGCGTATGGATGATGTGGAGCAGGGTTATGTTTTCCAAGTTCAGATGCTCTATAAACTTAAGCAAGTGGGTGCGTCGTTTGCCGAAGTTCCGCTGATTTTCAGGGAGAGGAGGGCAGGTCGGTCCAAGCTGAGTTTAGGCGAGTATTGGAGGTTTCTCAAATGGTGTTTGAAAATTTTAGCCAGACGGCTGGTGGGGAAGGACTAAATCATAAGACACTGCACTAAATATGGATGTCCATAGGTGGAGGTTCATCCACGCTCAGCGATGTGGGCGAGGATTGGGTGTTAGCATACATCCAGCGTAGGCTAGGCGCTCCACATTCTCCTTTGCTGGGCAGGGGTGATGATGCCACAGCATTTAGGTATAGCGGCGTACTGGTGCTCTCAACGGACATGCTTGTGGAGGATACTGACGTTCCCCCAGGGATGTCATGGGAGCAGGTGGGGCGTAAAGCTGTTGTGGCTGTTGTGAGCGACCTGGCCGCCAAGGGCGCAGAACCACTCTACATCCTCACAAGCCTAGGCCTCAAGCCCAGTATGTTGATTCAGGAGTTTGAAGAACTTTGGCGCGGTCTGGAGACTGGTTGCAGGGAGTATGGGATAAGCATAGTGGGTGGAGACACGAATCAATGCGACAGCGTAGTAATATCCGTGGCTGGTGTGGGGAGAGCCGATAATGGTCTCATACCGCGCTCAGGGGCTAGGCCAGGAGATATACTCGCCACTACTGGCATGTTTGGAGAGACGGCGGCAGGACTTCATGCTCTCCTCAACAACATACGTGAGAATTATGGGCTTATTGAAAGCGTGCTGAACCCGCGGGCGCGTCTCAAAGAGGGCCGCGAGCTGGCAAGGTCTGGTGTTGTCTCGTCGTGCATAGACTCCAGCGACGGTCTGGCAAGGTCTCTCATACAACTCGCCAACGCCAGCAGGGTTGGTTTTGAGATAGATAACATCCCAGTAAGTGAGGCTGTTGAGAGGTACGCCGCCGATAACAGGCTAGACCCCCTAAGCCTAGCGCTATACGGGGGAGAGGAGTATGAGCTGGTCTTCACAGTTAAGCAAGACGGTATTGATATGCTCAGCAGACGTTTAGCCGCTATGGGGTCTCGCCTAATAATACTGGGCCGTGTAATAGAGGATGCTGGTGTAATCAGGGCATACTATAGGGGAAAGTGGCATGATGTAATAGAAGGAGGTTGGGAACACTTCAAACGTTAAACACTTCTCGATGCTTATGCTTTAGGTAGAGGAGAGCCGCTATGGTCTTTGCATCAATTATCTCTCCCTTCTCAATCATAGCCAACGCCTCCTCTACTCTAGCCTTTAGCAGGGTTATATGCTCATCAACGTCGGGGCTGGCTGTTGAGCGCTCAAGCTCATAAGCGATGAAAAGATGGATTCTCTCGGTGCTATATCCAGGAGCTAGAAAGAATTCTGTAATCTTCTCAATCTTGCCAGCCTTATAGCCTGTTTCCTCCTCAAGCTCCCTCATCGCGCAGTTTTCTGGTGATTCTCCTTCCTCTAGGGTGCCTGCGGGAATCTCAACTAGGTATCTCCCCGCTGGGTATCTGAACTGCCTGACTAGGAGAAGCTCGCCAGCGCCGGTCATAGCTATTATAGCGACAGCCCCAGGATGAACCACAACCTCCCTAACATACTCACGAGAGCCGTGGCGAACTCTATCGCGGACAACGCTAAACACCCTACCGCGGAATACAACCTCAGAAGATATCGTCTCCTCAGGCTTATCCATACAGCCCAATCCATATAACCAGCTCTTATCCATATCTAGACAGGTGGAATACGGGTTGTCGTCACACGTGGATGAATGGCTGTCTCATACCCTCAGGCATATTAACGATAGCCTGCCTAGGCGGGTTGAGCGGCTCTCGCGCCTCCTAGAGATGGACGAGCCATACGTAGAAACTGTCGGAGGATGGAAACACTTCTTCAACAAGAAAGAACTCCAACAAATCAAGAAAATACTACCGGAAACAGTGGCCGAACGGCTCTACCTACCATTCGTTTTCGTAAAAAACCACGAATCAGAAGAACCCTTCTACATAATAAGAGAACACGGCTCAGAGGCCGAAGCCTTCAGAATGATCATGGGACTAGCCGAACTACCCAAAACAAGTGGAAAACCATATACATACAAAATACTGGTCGCAGAATTCTTGAATAGATTCCCCTCACTAGGCGTAATGGGCTACATATGAGGTGGGCCGGGCCGGATTTGAACCGGCGACCTCCCGGTTATCAGCCGAGCGCTCTAACCAAGCTGAGCCACCGGCCCCGTTGCTCTATATCGCGTCCGAAAAGGGAGCGTATAAATCGTTTCCCGTCCCATTATCACCATCTTGTCCAAGGCTATCTATAGGGTTTGCTATTGCCGCTACAGAGTGGCATGATTATATTGCTGTGAATACTTAATAGATAGTAGCCCGATTATGACGTGCGTCATGTGGAGTTTAATTTATGGTTAGCAGAAATTATAGCAGGGAAGGACGAAGGCCCGCTAGGTGGGCCAAGCTCTTATTGGCAGTGGTTTTCGGTGTTACAATCTTAATAACGATAGGCCAGATAGTATCGTTCTGGTTTAACATTATAGAGTTTAGAGACCTTTTCGTAAGGCCTATATACTACTCGCTGGTAGTTGGCTTTATCCTATCGTTCATAGCCTTGTTTAGGCTGGATTTTAGAAATCGCCGTTCAGTAACTTGGTAGAGCGCGCGAGTGCTTCTGGGTTTTCTTAGAAGGGATGTGGAATCAGGTAGGGTTGAGCATGTAGATTTCGGCAAATACAAGCTTAGCCCAACGAGATTCATCATGTGGCAGCTTACCAAGCTCATCCTAGGTATCTTTCTATTCAGCAATCTCTTCTTCGGTCTCTCCATGGTGGGGATGTCCGCAGGATGGAATCCAGAGCTTGAAAAACTATGGGGAATATTCTTTCTACCCTTTACAACACCTTTGGAGATGAGCTATGCCCAGAACACGGTTAATCCCCTACGTGGATTTCCAAGACTCGGATATTATACGCTTCAACGGCAGCCTCTACTGGAGCGCCTCAATGAAGCCAGTCTTACCCACGACAGTCCGCGCAGAAGATAGATGGTATGCAGGGCATTTAGTCTATACCCACGTCCCCAACGGCTTCCTACTACTTGACGGCTATGCGGGTACGGTAATAGATACCTAGCTCTTCTTCAAGCAGCGGCGCATATACTATGGTGAAGGTGGCTTATTCCAAGAGACGTGGGCTGCATACCCAGTTGGCCGCGAAACCAGCGATGAGCTTGAAGGCTTCTTCTACACGGGCTCTGGGGGATAAGCATACAGCCACCCCTCAGCTGGGTTTTTGAGCCAAGTTTCCTACTATCCTATCCGGACAGGACTATCCACGCCCTACGTTATCGCGATGTTTATGACAGAATGCAGCTCCTCTTCCCCTACTTCCTATACGAATTCGGAGGCCAGCGCATAGACATGCTCCCCGTAACAGACGGCTAGAATACTTACTGGATCATGCCACTCATGTTCGGGGTAGAAGCCAGCAACGTCCCCTGGAGCGGAGGAAACCCGATAATACGGCTAGTGGGATACGCGCTCATAGCACGTTCAACGGCGACATACAACTAATCATAACAGGAGACGACTTCTTCAGCAAGCTCTTCAAAACAGTCTATTCAGACTATGTTGCAACAGAGATACCTGAATGGCTTGGAAGCCAGCTGCGCTATCCAGAGGAGCTGTTCAACTGGCGGGTCTATATGTTTGGGTTCCTTCCATGTAACCGACCCCAGCACATTCATAGCGGCCAAGGAGTTTTATGAGGTTCCGCGTGGTTTATCGCCATACTACATAATAGCCCAGCCTCCCCTGCTTGATAAGCCTGAATTCGTCGGGCTACTATCGCTAGAGCTACGCGGTGCCGCTGGTAAAAATCTTGCTGGATACATGATTGTGCGGAACGATGAGCCGAACTTTGGAGAACTAATCTTCTACGAGGTGGCTCTTGACTCGCCTACCAAATTCCTAGGCCCAAGCGCGGTCTTAGAGGCTCTAGAGAGAAATCCAGACTTTACTACGCTGAGAACATTATTGAGAAACCCACGAATAGGAGATAACATACTTTACAGGATAGGAGACTACGTGTTTATTTCATCCCCGTGTACACAGCTGGTGCTGGCGGGGTTGTGGCAGAGCTGGGCGCGATAGCTGCCGTAGGCGCCACATTCACAGGAGAATACTACGTTGGTCTTGGGAAAGGAAACTCTCCAGAGGAAGGTTTTAGAGCCTTTCTGATAAAACTCGGAGGAGTAGAGGAGATTCAGCCAAAACCCGGGCTGGGACGCGAGGAGAGGATAAAGAGGATGGAATCACTGATAGAGGATTCTGGATTGCAGATAGCAAGGCCAACTAAGGTGGCTGCCCTATTCACATACATGGAGGGCTCAGCTAACTTCATAACGGAAGACGACTGGGAAGACGTCAAAGCGCTTCTCAACTCATTCCTAGAGGAATGGGGAACGGCCAACAACATAAATAGAGTAATCGTATGGGCCGAAGGTGATTCAATAAACTTTGGAATAGCCATAGTTGTTGATGGAATAGCAGAACTCCACTACATAAGCATCAACTTCGGATAGGCATAACGGGCCCGGTGGGACTTGAACCCACGACCTTCGGCTCCGGAGGCCGACGCCCTATCCATTCTAGGCTACGGGCCCTCCTCGAGAAGGGAGTTTCCAGCGTTTTCTAGTCTTATGGTGTGATAAAAACTTGTAATATGAGCGTTTCATGACCTTATGCTATTCTTTAACTCACTTACCTTCTCAAACAGTCTGGTTATAGTTTCCTGTGGTGTGTGGGGCTTTAAGCCTACTGCTATCACTATATCTCTGGCGGGGAAGAGTATGGCCTGTCCTTTTGAGAAGCTAAACCAAAAGAAGCGTGCCTCACCGTATCTCTCCTCAAGTTTTTCCACCGTGCCGCGCATTATTATAGTAAGAAATCATGAAGTGCTCCGTAGGTGTTTCTGAAGTTATAGGTATTCGAGACTCAGCCGCCACAGTCTCGCCCTTAGGATAAGTGATTATTGCGGCAACATCAATATCACTGCCTACATGCAGCAGTTCGTTACATACTGTTTTCCAAGCTCCTTACCAACCACGGCCAGACCAAGTTGTTTAATCACTTTATTGGTTTTAGACTTTAACGGTGAACATAGTTTTGTTGACGTGAGGTTTACCTCGGTTAAAATCCATAGCTTCTTGAATAGTCTGTCAAAAAATTCTTCACGCGCCTCCTCTCTAACGGCTACAACAACATCCCACGTCATAGGGCCCCCATATCAGGTATGCCTCCTTTACTATGTTTGAGCCGCGTACTGCTTAGAGCGCTTCTAGTAAGCCGCTGCGCGTACCAACCGTAGCTAGTACAAACGCCTTCATGAATGTCCTAACATATGTGGGCTGGTATGATTTAAGACTTCAGCGCCGATTATCTTTTTAGTCTAGGCGAATATGTTGGACGAGAAATATGTACTAATGGATACACTTTGGTTAATTTTTCTATAAATCGCATACCCCTCAATACTGAACGGTGTAGTATATCTGGGATTTACGCGTATGATTTTAAACCTCTCGGAATCGCGAGATTTTTTAACATGCTCTACATCTCTATCAGTCTTGAATATGCCATTGACAAAATCACGCCAGCAAAATGTTGATACTTCCACAAGCCTTTTCGTGGTTGAGCTTTTAAAGCTTATGAAGTCAAGGTATGATTATCGCGAGCTTTCCAAGATAACTGGATTACCCATATCCACCCTAACTAGGTATGTAACTAACAAGACCCTGCCACGCGGAGCTAAGACGCGCGAGCTACTAAACCGTTTGATAGAAGACTTGGATATACCCTCCATGGTCAGGGAGAGAATACGGATGAATAACGGATTTGTTGATATAACACCGGTCATTACTGATGGCTCTTTGCTTAAACTCATAACCTTACACGCTGTTCATGGTTTTGCTGGCTCTAAGATTACTGGAGTAATATCGTTGGATGAGGCTGGAATACCGATAGCAACATGCATAGGCCTTATGATGGATAGAAAGATATTCTACGTGAGTGATAAGCTTGTGTGGGATGCTGATGAGGCTTTGCAGCTCACTTACTACGTAAAGGAGGCGGCCGAATATAAGTCGGTTTGGCTCCCACGCAGCGCAATAAACAAAAAAGAGAATCTTCTCGCTGTTGTTGGTGTTCTCAAGCAGCCTGCCCTGATAAGAGAACTTAACTCCAGGATTATAGAGGCTGGAGGAACTATCTCAGGTCTCTTCAGCGTAGTAGCCCTTGAGAATGCCTTAGCAGAGCTCAGTCTGGTCTCGGCTGGTAGGAGAATAAGCTTACTTACAGTCTAGGCATATTCACGCCACGTATGATTGCAGCGGACACATCTAAAGAACTGCGTCATAGGCTCGTCTGCTGAGCGAGTCTGAACTGACCACCAGTAAGCCTCGTTATGGCCGCATTCTGGGCAAATTACGTCAGATGTGGTTGGTAAAACCTTCTCGTTAGAATTCTCACTAACCACAACTACATCGTTTCTTTCCTTCTTGCTGCTGGATTTGGAGACAATCTGTAGCTGTGCCTCAAGGGGTTTGACATATCCGCATTTCCTGCATGTTAAAACTACTTGTCCCTCCTTCTTTGATGGTGAGAGAACCTTACCACAGTTGGGACAGAACTCCATTACTCAGCCACCCGACCTTGCTATTCCTATAGCTCACGGCTCAGCGTTCAAAGCCTCATTTAAACATTTGCAACAGCAACTATAGTTTTTGTACTTCCTCTTGAATACTCGCCACAAAGTCGCGAAGGTTCTTAAGCGCGTCAAGCACGGCCCTACGCGCTGTTGGCTTTCCACGCGTCTTAACGGTGAGCGTTATGTCTCCCGTAAGTGGATGTTCAATTCTATAACCAGCATACTCTACGCCGTCTATTCTGTTAATATACTCTGATAATGAGTCTATTATTGAAGCATCCTCCTCTTGTATCAGCAGCTCTATAAAATCATCCCTCTCCTGCACTATCCGCATCTTCATACTCCCCACCCCATAATCTGGAACAATTTATTGATATTTCCATAGTCATGTGTTATTCTCCTGCTTTCCTTCCTACCGCATCTAGAGCATACTAGAGAGTTGCCCTTAAGGAGCAGCGTTGCCCTACAGTAGCTGCACATAGCGAGAATTACCCCGCAGCTAGGGGCATAAATATCAAGCGTATACATTCCGTTTAATATGTTTGACACTAAGGCTATTATTATGTCGCCTATTCCTATAGCGTTGTCTAGCGGCTCGCCCTTCTTACTTACCACTACCGCTGTGCGGCGATACTTTAATGGGCCTGAGTTGGGCTTGGCTATTATTTGAACCACCGCTATCTTGTCTTGCAGGTCCTTAACCTCCGCGACCACGTGCTCGCCTTTTCTTACGTTCTCTACTTTCTTGAACGGGCTTACCAGTACTTCCCGCTTCTTGAAGTCAAAGCTCGGCTTACCTACGTAGATCGAGTATATGCTTCCGTCGTTGGATGCTTTAGTCCCCTTACCTGGGAAGAATTCCTCTATTATGCAGAGCGGCTCTCCAGGAACCACCACCTCCTCACGCTTCATACTATGCCTACCTCCTCTCTCTCGCTACGGCTAGCATTCAGAATTTTCCAGAATATATTAGAAGCCTCGCCTGACCAGCCCCAGGGAAGCATCAGCAATCCCTTATTTATTATATCTTCCCAGCTAAGCAGCCTAAGGGCGGCCAAACACTCGGCAGGAAGCAGCACGGGCTTAGCGTACCTGGCTTGGTCTTCAACGCTTATTCTGGGACAGGCGGTATTAACATAAGCCTCAAAGGGGTATTCCGTGATTAGCTTATCGTCAATCTCGTCAGTTGCTATGATTGTTGCGTGCTTTCCATTATCGCGTAGAACATGCGCTAGTAAGACCGCAAGCCCGCTCCTCATCTGGCCTGGCTTAGTGCTGACTACAACCCCGACCTTAGAAGCTTCGGCGAACTTCTGTATATTGGCATATCGCTGCATCAATATACGCCTTCTATAGTCGCCCAGCTCTTTGACTGTCTGGGTTATCGGGTCTACAGCATAGGTGGTCTTTGATGATATTAGGGCTATGCCTAAGGCGTGGAATATACTCCCCAAAACTATGAACGCATCAACATCGGCCTCAAGCTGCTTTAATCCAGAATAGTCGCATCCAAGAACCTGCGCATTATGCATGGCGAACATGCTGGGTTTTGCTATGCGGGTTGATATTCCATTATCCTCAAGATAGCTGGCCAGTAGCGTTATGTGGTCTAGCCACTGGACGCTTGCTCCTAAGCCTATTACGCTCACTCCCTTGAGTGCTTCGCGTATCTTTGGAAGCATGTTCATGAGAGGTGATGGGTCTGCGTATCTGCACTCTACGTATACTGTGGGTATTTTGTCTCTGCGCATGAATGGTGAGTGTCCTAGGTGTAGTATGGCGTCTGCCTTAACCTGCTCCGCCTCGGAGTACGCTATATCGCATCCTCCCCAGCACGCGGAGTTGGAGAGGACTGGGGTAAAGCCTCTATCGGCCAAAAGGACTGCAAGCTTGGCCGCTATTCCCCTGAAGCCCAGCGGCGCCTGGATAAGCACCCTACGAGCAGAAAATACCCTAAGCTTATCCAATACCTGGCTTATGTCAATCTTATAAGGCCCGTGATAAAGCTCCTCCATGCCCAATCAACTACAATTCCGCTTCCTGCTACCTATTTCCACTAACAGGCTCTATTTAGTGTTGTGAAGTTTTTTAGGCAACGGAATTACCTCGTCTAGGGATGCCTGACTACGATATCCTGGTTATTGGGTCTGGGATTTTGGGTCTTACAACTGCTTTCTACGCGAAGAAGCAGAATCCAAAGCTTAGTGTTGCTGTTATTGACCGTGAGCGCGGGGCTGGTCAGGGAAATACGGCCAGGAGCGTGGGTGGTTATAGGAGGGGGATATTCACCTCGCATGTCAATAGAATACTGGCCGAGACATCAATAGACTTCTACAGAAAGATGGAGAGGGATGGGGAGTATAGCTTTGGAATGCGCGAGCTGGGCTACCTAATACTACTCACGAAGTCCAGGTATAACTCAATAGGCGGTTATCTAGCCCCCATACTAAAGGCTGGTAAAGCTAGGCTCCTTGATAGTAGAGAGCTTAGCAGTGTTCTAGGGATGGTTACCTCGTTTGAAGGTGATGAGGAGGCGGAGCTGCTGGAGCTTGAGGATATAGAGTATGGTTTGTTTGCTCATGAATGCGGCCAGCTAGATGTTGAGAAGCTTGTCTCATTCTATTTTGAGAAGTGCAAAGAGCAAGGTGTTGAGTTTATCTTTGGCAAGAATGTTGAACGCCTTACATTAGTGCCTAAGAAGCCGTTGGGGATACCCAACGAGCCGCGCGTGTGGCAGGGAAAGGCTATAGGGGGAGTTGAGACCGATTCTGGGAAGATAACGGCGCAGCAGGTTGTGGTCGCTGCTGGGGTATGGTCTCCTCACCTTCTAGACCCGCTGGGCGTTGATTGCTTCGTAAAAGCTAAGAAACGTCAGCTCGCTGTGGTGAGGGCGTCCAGCAACGAGCTAGCCGCGTTGCTCCATAGAGGAGGGCTAAATAAGCTGGGAACGCCTCCCATGATGTTCTTCCCAAAAGGGCTTTACCTAGTTCCACGCGAATCTGAGGGATGTTTCTGGGTTGGCCTGACAGATGATATAGGGAGGGCGTTTGAGATAGATATGACACCTGAAGAGAGGTTTTACTACGACAACGCGCAGCCTATGCTGGCTAAATACTTCCCAGAGTTCAGTGCAGCTAGGCCAGAGAGCATGTGGGCAGGTTGCTACTCTATGAATATGCTTGACGGGAATCCGATAATCTTCAGATTCCTAAACTGCGTCGTAGTTACAGGCGCTAGCGGGAGCGGCGCCATGAAGGCAGACGCGATAGGGAGGATTGCCTCAGCGCTGCTGATGAACAAGAGTGTTGCAGTTCTACATGGGGGCATACCATTTGACGTTAGTATTCTCGGTGTAGAGAATAGGCAGGTGGATAAAGAGTATCTAATTCTCTAGATGATTTTACGTCGTCTGAGAATCCATAGCGTTACCACAGCTCCTGCGTTGCTTATCAGTATGTTTCCAGCCATTGTGGCGAGCCATATGAGTATGATGACTGAGAGAGGTGCTTCTATTATTCCTAGTGCTGTGAGTATGGAGAGCGCAACTATAGACTCGGATATGCTACTAAAGGATGTTGCGAGGAGTATTCTTCCTCTTTTTCTGCTGTTCTTAACATAAGCGCCGCCTACTCTACATGCCATATCATATGCTACTCCAGCAGCTAGCGATGCTAGGGGTAGGTAAGGTGCTGGGGCTGGTATAGTTACCAGCATTATGACCCCAGCTATCGCGCCCATCATGGTGGCGCTCTAGGTTCTACCCGCATAAGCCGCGGCTGAGCTCATGAGGAAACCACGTAGAAAATGCGCTGGGTAGCCCCTGAGTAGAGGTTCTAAAGCATTATCAACCAACACGCCGCCCACCACATATAGGGCTGAGAGAAGCCCTATGACCGCTACGGATTTTGATGCGGGGACGGTAACAGTGCGGGGGTTGCATGTTTAGGATTCCCCATTACAATATATTAAGTTTTTAATGTATCGTGAAGAAGAACAACATCATATAAGTCCTCACAGTTCTACTGCTGGTATGTGCGTGTGGTATTTTGCATATGGCGCTAACCTTGATAGGGAGATGCTCCGCCGCATAATAGGCGGCTGGAGTAGCGAGAAGAAAGCATGGCTACGGGGCTTCAGCATAAAGTTTGACGCATATTCAACGAGCTGGCGGGGAGGCGTCGCTGATATTGTGGAAGACCCCGATGGAATAGTTTACGGCGCAGTATATCAGTTAGAGGAGGAGCAGCTTAAGACTCTTGATAGGTATGAGGGAGTTCCCACGATGCACGCGAGGCGGATTGTGGTTGTTGAGACAGAAGAAGGCCAGCTTGAGGCCGTTACCTACGTTGTCAGCAATCCCCGCGGGAGGGTTGCCCCCTCCCAGCAGTACCTCTCAAGCATGATACGCGGATTAAGGCAGCACGGATACGATGAGAGAGTGATAGCGCTGGTGAGGAAAGC
Source organism: Candidatus Pelearchaeum maunauluense (assembly GCA_030059675.1). GTDB lineage: Archaea > Thermoproteota > Nitrososphaeria_A > Caldarchaeales > Caldarchaeaceae > Pelearchaeum > Pelearchaeum maunauluense. The sequence goes on from JANVYQ010000004.1 coordinate 62,223, forward strand.
CGCCATGAAGGGCTAAAGCCTTAAGAGCAAACATGTAGGCTTGAGTTGGGTTAGAAGCCCCTTGACGGTCTCGCGGCTGGCTATATCAACAGCCGACGTGCTGGATGAGCTGGGATACGACTTCTACCAATTCACAACACAGCCCATAACACCCAGATTCTCTGACAAAACATTCAGCGAACTACTTCCACAACTGGCAACCTCCAACGAGCCACGCTGCGTAGCAATAGCTGGGATGCGCCTCTACGAGCATCAGGAAAAAACCATGAACGCCTTGATGTTGGGCGAGAATGTAGTCCTAAAGTCGGGAACAGGCTCTGGCAAGACCGAGGCGTGGTTTCTATACTCGGCTATCAACGACGTGAAGACCATAGCAATCTACCCAACTCTCGCTCTGGCTAATGACCAGCTAACTAGGCTAAAGGAATACACTGCCGCCCTGGGGAGGAAGACGCTCGCGCTTGACGCCTTGAAGAAGAGCAACATGCTAAAGAGGATGAGCTTCAGAGAACTGCGCAAAGAGCTGGGAGAATCGCATATACTCATAACAAACCCCGCGTTCCTCCTAAACGAGCTTAAGAAAATAGGTGCTGGAAAGCCGTCGCTTCTAAAACAGTTCATAGAGAAGGCAGGCCTCCTCGTGGTGGATGACTTTGACTTCTATGGACCGCGCTCCATAGCGCTTCTCTTCAGCATGGTTAAGCTCCTAGTCCAGACAGTAAATCCTAATCTCCAGCTAGCGTTCATAACTGCAGCCCTAGAAAACCCGAATGAGGTAGCCCAATATCTAACCATGATAAACAACAGGAGAACATCAATAATAGAGGGACACGCGTTCCAACCAGCTAACAACTACTACATAGTGCTTGGAAAGAGCCTGCGTAGGACGTGGGAGGAGCTTAGAAACCAGATGCAGAAATTCCGCGACGCAGGAGCTGGGCATGATGTGATAAAGGCGCTGGAGGACTATCAGCTCTTCAAAAAGCTATACTTCAAGGTCATTGAGGTGGCTAGGGCTGCTGGGGTTAAGGTTCCAGAAGAAACGGTTGATGTGGCTGATATACTCGCTAGGTATGTCCAGGATGATGGTGTTACTCTGGTCTTTACGCGGGGTATTGCGCGTGCGGAAGAGCTTGCTCGGCGCGTGGCTTCCAAGCTTTCCAGCGACAGGGCTGTTGCTGCACACCACCATCTCCTACTAAAGACGCAGCGCGAAGAGGTTGAGGAGAGGGCTAGGAGAGGTGAGGTTAAGATACTCATTTCGCCAAGAACGCTAAGCCAGGGGATAGACATAGGCCTAGTGGTGCGCGCCGTCCATGTAGGCCTGCCAGACTCGGTTAGGGAGTTCAGGCAGCGCGAGGGTAGGAAGGGCAGGAGACCAGAGATAGAGAGAACGGAGACCGTGATAATACCCAGCAGCCCCTGGGATAGAGACCTACTGACACGCGGGGTCGATGCATTAAGGAAATGGATAGAGCTGCCTGGGGAGAAAGTAATAGTCAATAAGGAAAATCTATACAGTAAGCTCTTTGAGACACTTTACCGCTTCATCTCCCCAAGCCTTAGGAAGACGCTCTCTCCAGAGGACTATAACTTCCTCAGGAGGCTGAGGCTTGAGGAGGATGGTGAGCTTACATTCAATGGGAAGAATACCTGGCTGAAGATGAACTTCTACGAGTTCGCCCCATCATACGGGATTAAACGCATGAGAACCACCGAGACGGGTGGAATTGAACGGCTTGAAGATATATCTCACGTGGATTTGGTTGAGAAATTCCAAATAGGATGCATAGATTATAGTAGCGATGGTATAGTCGTTGAGCATCGTTTAGGCGGCCGCTCCTCACGCGTTATTACCGCTGTGGTGGTTGATGACTTGGCGGAGAGGGTTATGCGCCACCACGACGCGCTGGCTTACGTGCTGGAGGAGTATGAGCGAACTAAAGCCAGATGGGGCGAGCCTCCCAACATAAGACGCGACTACTTCCACGGCAAGCTGCACAGCGAGGTCATATGTGTGGTCCACGCACCAAGCCAGGGCTTTGGACTCTACACGAAGATACCCAACAGAGTCCAGTGGAGGATATTATCTGATAGGAAGAGGATAGAGACCTTCGGAGATAGGACGCATATATACAGGGAGTGTAGAACCATGGTAGTCCCTACACCTACGCGAGGGATATACACAGACTACACTTATGGTATCAGCTTTGAGGTTGAGCCGCGCGAGAGTGTTGAGCTACTTCGTCTAGGGCTGGCGTTTATCATGATTCTTCTGCGCCGCTTGCTGGGTGTTGCATTTGACACAATAAAATATGACATTATGGTGATGGGTGAGAGGAAGGTCATAGGGATGCACGAGACGGAGAGCGCTGGGCTTCTAGCACGGTTGGACTGGAGCAAGTTATACGAAATGACCAAAAACTACACACCAGACGAGCTGGACGAAATATTCCTGGAAGAGGTTGATGAGCTCGCATACTCCAGCTTCATAACGCTCAAACTAGACTGGGAAACAGTCAAGCAGCAGGCGCTGAACATAATAGACTACATAAGGCTTCGGGACACTCTCAGAATTAAGATAAGAGATCTCTCTCTGGATATTCCACGCCCATCCAGGGCGCTTAAACTAGTTACAGTATCCGTTGCCGATTTCACACTTCGCGAAGACCTGAGGAGCGGGCTATACGCTGTTGCCCTCTTTGATGGCGAAGAGATAACCCATGTAGTAGGGGTTAAGGAGCTGGGACAACCTGATGAAGAGGCCTCAAAAATACTTACGCGGATAACGCAGCTCATAAATCAGGGATTTAGAATAGCCGTTTACGAGTTGGAGTCGCTGAAGTCTGTACTCGCGTCCTCTGGCTTAAGCGGCCTCCAAGCGGTCTTGCTGGGAGCTGAGGGGATGGGGAAGCTGGTGAGAGTCCGCGACACGCTGGCAAGCTCCCTAGGCGATAGGCTACCCTTGGAAGTAGTGGAGGAAGCACTAGGGATGAAGCGCGAAGTAGCGTTGAAGGATATAATCTACAGCGTGGAGGAAGAGAAGAGGCGCATACCGAAGATGTCCTTCATCAGGAGTGTGCCAGAGCGTTTGAGCAGGAAGATAAGTCAATTCGTGCAGGATGAGGTTAGAAACATATACACAGCAGCCCTTGTTGCGGAGAAGCTAGCAAACAGCGGAGGGAGCGGTGGTTGAGAATAGCCCTCGACGTGGATGGGGTTTTGGCAGACCTGCTCGGTGCGTGGCTCCGAGTCTATCAAGAGGAGACAGGCCGCTACATAGAGAGAAGCGAGGTAGATAGCTGGGAGTTCTGGGCAAAATACGGAATAACGCGCAGCGAGTTTATGAAATACATGATAAGGGCCTGGAGTAGGTGGTGGGAGATAACGCCGCTGGAAGACGACATGGCGGAAGATGCGGATAAACTATCAAGATACGGTGATGTGGATATAGTAACCCAAAGACCAGCTAAGACAATATCATACGTCAAGAAATGGCTTGATAAGCATGGGGTTAAGTATAGGCGATTTACATGGGTTCCTCCTAGCAAGAGTAAATCGGAGTATGGCTATGATGTGTATATTGACGACTCGCCGCGCTTGGCTGAGGAGCTACAGCGGCAGGGAAGGCTTATGCTGCTCTACAACCAGCCTTGGAATAGTGAGGTCCGCGGCAGTAGTGTTATTAAGCGGGTAAACTCGCTTGACGAATGCGCAGACCAGCTGGAGAAGCTGGTTAATGGTGGTTCCCTTGTATAAGGAAGTTCCGCATGAACGGGTGCATCGCCTATTCTACCCTGTAATACCTGTGATAATAACCGCCGAGCACAGCGGAACCATAGGCGCTATGATGGCGAGTAGCTGCATACCCATGTCGCTTAACCCATCTATGGTTGGTGTAGCTATAATGACTACACACACGACGCATAGGCTTGTTAAGGAGTCAGGCCAGTTCGCTGTATGTTGGCTCTCATATGATAAGCTTGACAAGGCTGTATATGTGGGCGAGACGTCTGGAGTTGGGGTGCAGGACAAGCTTAAGGCGGCTGGGTTATCTCATAAGCCTGGTAGGAGGCTGTCAGTCCCAATACCTGATGAAGCTGTTGCGTGGCTTGAATGCAAGGTAGTGTGGAGCAGGGTATCAGGAGACCATGAACTCTTCGCCGCAGATGTGGTTGCCGCATACGCGCATGAAGATTTCGGAGAATACTGGAGATTTGAGAGCTACACGCCCATATTCTATGTGGGGAAAGCCAGGCCAGGCGCTAGTCGCTACGTCCCCTTCAGGCTCTAGCGCATTACTGGGCTTCTCCTCACATGCTTTCCGGAGCCACCCTTAAACCGCTCCTCAAACCACACATTACCGCGCTCCGCATAGCCGAAAATCTCCCAGTAGCCATCGCGGTATTCGTTCATAAACTCTATCCCAGTAAGCCACTTAGCGCTCTTCCACCCGTAGAGATGCGGTATGAATGGTCTTGCTGGAAAGCCCTGCTCGTGGCGTAATGGCTTTCCATCCATCCTCAACGCCACTATAGCATCTTCATGGAGAGCGTCCTCCAGCGGTATGGGCGTGGTATAACCATCGGCGCAGTGGAACATAACCCAACGAGCCTCAGGAAGCGGCTGAGCCATCTCCGCGAGAAGCCTAATACCTACGCCCTCCCAGCTAACCTGCTTAATAGACCACTTGGTTACACAGTGGAAAGACCTCACATACCTTATCTTGGGCAACTTATCAAGCTCCTCATACGTAAGCTCCAGCTCGTCCTTAACTAGGCCATTTATCTTTAGACGCCATTCATTAATGTCTATCTTGGGTATCCCAAGTGCTGCGTATATTATCCAGCTTCTGCCCCATACCTGGCCTGGGGGAAGCTGCTCCTCGCTGGTCGCCTGAACCATAGCTTACCAACATGCTGGGGAGGGAGCTGCTTTTAGTCTTAGCGCCATCACTCATAAAAACACGAAATAACAGGGATGGAGGTATGGAAAGACACGAGATTGTTGAGGAGCTGATAAAGACAAACCTGGCCGTTAGGGACTTTAAGGAGGAAGATGTGCCCCGCGATGTTATACTGAGGATTCTTGAGATTGGGCGGTTGGCGCATAGCTCAAAGAATACACAGCCCTGGAGGTTTGTGGTAGTCAGGGATAAGGCGAAGCTATATGAGATTAGCAGGACAACACCGACGGGAGCGCATATAGCGCGAGCATCTTTTGCAATAGCCCTCTTCACGGAGAACGCTAAGCTCCCAGAGATTGATGGAGCGAGAGCCATGGAGGACATGATTCTATACGCCTGGTCCATGGGCATAGGCTCGTGCTGGATAACCAACTTTGACGAAGACAGGGTTAAGAAGCTGCTGAAAGCGCCAGCGTCTTGGCGGCTCATAACGGTAATCCCATTCGGCTACCCAAGGAATCCCAAGCGACTTGGGCGTAAGAGGAGAAAACCTCTCAGCGAGCTGGCCTGCTACGAAGAATATGGAAAATCGATAATGGAGTTGGCAGAAGAGAGATAAGTATATAGATGGTTCTATTGATGCCTGGTTAAAGGAGCTGGGAGGCTGAATAGAGATATGAGTATCTTCACCTTCATACCTCTCATCGCATCGGTGCTTGCGGTAGCCGCTGCTGGCGGTCTCTATGCATGGCTCCGCAACCAGTCGCCTGGAAATGAGAAGATGGTGAGCATCTCCTCAGCCGTCCGCGAGGGTGCTGTGGCCTTCATCATGCGCGAATATAAGACAATAGCACCGATAGGCGTTGTGATAGGTGTTCTCATAGCCTTGGCGATAGATGTGGCGGTAGCAGTGTCATTCGCGGTCGGGGCTACGCTCTCAGCGATAGCTGGAATAGTTTCTATTATGACGACAGTAGGTGCAGCACCTAGAGCGGCTGAAGCAACCAAGAAAGGAATAGGAGCTACACTACTAGCTTCATTTAGGGGAGGCGCTACCGCAGGCCTCATAATAACAGCCATGGCACTACTCGCAGTTACCCTGCTCTACATAATTTACCCAGACCCAGTTGCCGTGGCTGGGGCGGGATTCGGGGCAAGCCTAGTGGCGCTCTTCATACGAGCAGGCGGCGGGATATACACGAAGGCCGCGGACCTAGGCGCGGACCTGGTGGGTAAGATAGAGGCTGGAATCCCAGAAGACGACCCGCGAAACCCCGCAACCATAGCAGATAACGTGGGCGACAACGTGGGCGATGCTGCTGGGATGGGGGCAGACGTATACGAGTCGTATGTAGTAACGCTGCTGGCAGCTATGCTCTTGGGCGGCATACTGGGAGTCAGCGAGCTGGTAATACTCCCACTACTGGTTGGCGGCGCTGGCCTAATCGCCTCAATAGTCGGAGTATTCACAGTAGGGGGCAAGAACGTATCAAACCCCATGACGCCCCTCAACACATCATTTATAGTCGCAGCAATATTGGCAATAATCCTAGACTTGATAATAACCACCACGCTCATAGGGAATAACATGCTCGCCTACGCCCTCTTCGCCTCGGCCCTGCTAGGAGTTATCCTAGTTCCTATAATACAGCGCATAACCGACTACTACACGAACTATATCTATAAGCCTGTTAAGGCTGTTGCCGAAGCAACAAAGATAGGGCATAGCGCCAACATACTTGAGGGGATAAGCCAAGGCCTCAAATCAACTCTACCCCTGGCACTATCCCTCATCATAGCCATCGTGGTGAGCTACTACGCTGTCTTCTCAGTATCGGGAGACACGCTGCTGGGAATCTACGCCACAGCGATAACTACGATGGCCATGCTCAGCCTCGCGGGTATCGTATTATCAATAGACAGCTTCGGCCCAGTAAGCGACAACGCTGGCGGTATTGTAGAGATGTCTGGCATGAGTGAGGAGAATAGAAACGTAACCGACCAGCTGGACGCCGTAGGAAACACGGCAAAAGCTACGACAAAAGGATTCGCGATAGCTAGTGCAGCGCTCGCGGCGCTGGCTATGATACAGGCATTCCAGCACGAGGCCCAGAAATTCTTCGCAGAACGCGCGTTTGAGTATAGCCTCACCAACCCAGTCGTGATAGTAGGCCTCCTCATAGGCGCCCTACTTCCCTTCTACATAAGCAGCAGGCTAATCACAGCAGTCGGAAACACGGCTGCAAAGATAGTCGAGGAAGTCAGGCAGCAATTCAAGAATAACCCTGGGATACTTGAGGGAACCGCAAGGCCGAACTATGCGCGCGTGGTTGACATAGCAACCAGCGGGGCTATAAAAGAGCTGTTTGCACCAGCGGCCATAGTAGTAATAACCCCTATACTCGTCGGCGTCTTGCTCGGACCAGAGGCGGTAGTCGGTGTTCTCACAGGGGCCGTGCTAAGCGGCCTCTACCTAGCATACCACATGGCAAATAGCGGCGCCGCATGGGACAACGCCAAGAAATATCTGGAAGTGATTGGTAAGAAGAAGACACCAGAACACGCTATAGCGGTCTCAGGAGACTTGGTCGGAGACCCGTATAAGGATACCGCAGGCCCAAGCCTCAACACGGTGATTAAGGTTCTCAACACTGTGGCGATAGTCTTCGTCTCGGTATTCCTAGGGCTACTGGTGCTATGACGATACTCATACGAAACGCGCGGCTAGTTGGGCATGATGGTCTCTGGTCAATACTCGTCGGGGAAGGTCTCATAAGAAGAGTATCCCGCGAGCTAGGTGGCGGGGCTGATACTGTTATAGACGCTGGGGGAGGACTTGTTACCGAGAGCCACGTAATACCACACCTCCACCTAGATAAGGTGGATACCATAAACCTGGTGGGCGACGCAGCGTTACAGCACTACCACGCCGAGGAGATGCTGAGCGCCGAACAAGCCATTAGAGTCGCGTCGCTGGTGAAGGAAACATATACGGAAGATGAGATAATCATGCGGGCCAGACGGGTCTGCCTAATGGCTGTGGAGAACGGCGTTACACATGTAAGGGCTTTCGCCGACGTGGATAAGAAGGCGCGGCTCACAGCATTAAGAGCGTTAAAGAAGCTCAAAAAAGAGCTGGCTGGAATCCTCACTATTGACATAGTGGCGTTTCCCCAAGAGGGTTTCGCGGAAGATGCCGAGAACGAGGAAATGCTCATAAAAGCTGTTGAGGAAGGAGCAGATGTTGTAGGAGGAATACCATGGATTGAACCCACGCGCGAGAAGCAGCTCTACCACGTAAAGCGGGTCTTTGACGCTGCCACACAATACGATACTCCTGCAGCATTCTTAAGCGACGATACGGGAAACCCAGAAATGAGAACAACCGAGATGATACTAAAGGAGACCGAGCAACGCGGCTGGAAGGGGAGGGTAGAGATATGCCACGCAAGGGCATTAGCCAAATACCCAGAAGAATATCTAAAGACAATCACCAACAAGCTAAAACTGCTGGATGTAAGTATCGTTGTTAATCCCCATACAGGGCCTGTCGTAGCGCCTGTGAAGACGCTATTAGAGAACGGTGTCAACGTCGCTTTGGGTCAGGATGACTGTGCCGACGCTTACTACCCATATGGTAGGTGCAACATGTTGGAGGTGGCTTTCCTAGCGTCGCACCTATTGAGGATGATGACTTCCAGAGACCAGCGGATACTCTATGAGATGATAACAACGCGGGCGGCTCGCGCAATAGAAATAGAGGGGCACAAAATCCATGAAGGCGCCAAAGCAAACCTAATACTATACAGAGAGAAGACCATAAGCGAGCTCCTCCGATACCAGCCGAAGCCGGTGCTGGTTGTTAAGAACGGTGAGATAACGCGGTCGGTGGGAGTTGATTAGCCTCCCAAAACGCGTTGAGCAAGCCTCCAGAACTTATCATCAACGTGGTGTATGTTGACTAGTATCTTCCCCCGCTGCATCTCCGCTGCTTTCTCAGAATCTTCTAACGCTACACCCACCGCCAGTGGTTTTCCATACGTCTCGTCGCGCACAACCACAAGATCGCCACTTTTGAAACTCTTCTCAAAGCGCGTGATTCCAGGCCTCATTATATGGGCGCCGCTGGCTACGTGTGGTATCGCTCCCCTATCCACTCTCACGCTGGGAAGCTTGTCAAGCAGATTAACCCCCTCTCCCTCCAGAGCTGGTACGACACGCTCCTCGCGCACAATAAACACATAATTCCCTATCAATAGTATTTTATTTCCAGATTCGTCCAATACTTCCCGCACATCGCCTTTCATAAAGAGCCGCCTAAACTCCTCGTCGGAGAAAAACGTCCCAACCTTATCGCGGAGAGCATTCTTCTCCCTAGAGCTCAGATACCTAACACGCAATTCAACACGCACCCATATACCAGGCTATGCCCATCTCTCTAACACTCTAAAAACCTTAGGCGCGGCGTACATCGCTACGAATACGACCGCACCGTACATAAAGACTGAAAGCCAGCCGCTTAACGCTTGTGTCAAGTATGCTGGAAGTGAGGAGATTAACGCTCCGATAAGAAATCTCCTGAGGCGTAGTTTGTTGCTCTTTGTATCTGAAAATAGCTCATGCCCCTTGAGTATGTTTATGCTCGTTATCAACGCTATTAGCGCTGCTCCCAGCGGGGCGGGTGATGGGTTATTCATGACGAGTCCAGCTAGCGTTGCAGCCGCCGCAAACCCTATGAGAAAAATACCTAGGCTCCTTCCTTCTATGTGCGGGTTAGCCGCGCGGTAGAGTATGGCAACCACAAAGCCAAACAGAAGGCCTCCCAAGACATCGCCGAGGTAATGCACACCTAGATAAACACGGCTCAGGGCCATGAGGCTGGGAATTACTATGGCTGCCGTAAGGAATATCAGCTCACGCCTCTGGAAGAAGAGTAGTGGATAGAATGTGGCTGCCGCCATGGCATGGCCGCTTGGAAAGCCAAAGCCAGAGGGCCTATACTCAACAAGCCAAAAGTCGGAAGGCGGCCTCTCCATCATGAGCAAGTTCTTGAAAAACCTGTTTGTGATTACAGAAACCAGTAATGCGTGGAGGAGGAGAAAACCAAGCCTCCTACTCCAGCACCAGTATATGGCAGTGCATATCAGTAAGTAGGCCGCCTCACTACCTAACGCTGACACTGCGAGGAAAAACGGGAAGCCTCCCTCACCGAATAGATGCTGAACAGACAATACCATCTCAGTGGAGAAGAGGGAATCAAGCCATGACAAGCCAATCAGCCAACCCGTAGAAGCTGACAAATTTATAACTACGCGCACACCATGCAACGGTGAGGCGGGGGTCGCCAAGCCTGGTCAAAACCCATGGCAGAAGCCAGGCCAAGACCAGCGGCGCAGGGTTCAGGCCCCTGTCCCGAAGGGGTTCGTGGGTTCAAATCCCACCCCCCGCACCAAGGCTAACGAGACGCCCATAATTCCAATTCTGCTAGAAGCTTATTACGTTGTAGTTTTTGCTTACATTCTCAGCTACAACTGTTGCGGCGTCATCCTCTATCACTAATGTCCTGTCTATCTTTTCTTCTAGGCCGTATGCGCGTATGTTTCCAGCGCATGCCAAGATTGTTATTCCTAGTTGTTGATACTCTTTTAGGAAGTGTTCCACGTTACTGTATCTCGCGTCGGTTTTGTCTAGGAGCTTAACTCCTGGCCCTAGGAAGAGAATCTTCACCTCTGATAGCATGTTTCCGCGCTTGATTTTGCGCGCGACCCTTAGGCCTTGTCTTGCGCGTTCGTAGTTTTCGTGGTCTGATAATATTATTATGAGTAGCTTGTCCGTCATGGTTCTCGGTTTACGCGGGTTGTTGCGTATTTATGGGTTGGTCTGCTTGGTGGTGCTTAGTATCTGCTCAGGCTTTATGACCGCTATACCCGTGGCGCCCCCCAAGACTTCTATCAGGACTATCCACTCGGGGTTCTCTAAGCTGACCTTCCTATCCACGTTGCTCGCCGCCGCTTCTATTATCTCCCTGCTGGAGAGCTTCGTATGGCGTTTCTCGACTGTAACCCTGTAGGTGGCGTTCTCGGGTATTTTGCTGGCCAGCTTCTTAACAGCCTCAGCTACCCTCTCGGGCCTGGTCTCCACTACCTCTTCTATTGGGATTAGCCGCATGAGATAGCTAATTCTCCATGGTTCTTTCTCCAGTATTGTACGCACCTGCTCTATTACGTTGAAGGGGTCTAGGCTTGTGTTTGCTGTGAGAAGCCCAGCTATGCGTGTCATGTTTATGCTTGGGTTTTCATCCCCCAGTGAGCGGAGCAGCTCACCCAGCTCCGTTGCTGCCAGCGGCTCCTGGCCTCGGAGCGACGTTGCTATAAGGTTAAAACGCTCAACCACGCTCTTAACATGATACGAGCCTATAATATACCCTTAAGCCCTCCCCTCTCGGAAAGGATTTTAACCACAGCTCCGCCAATACCTAGAAGAAGTGGCAGGCTTGGTGCCGCGGCGGATACTCTTCACCAGGCTTATTGACTTTATGGCTAGTCAGGGTTATAGGGTTGTTGACGAGTCTATTGGTGAGGGGTTTATACGGTTTAGGGACTCTAGCCGCGAGGTTGTGCTGCGCGTTGTTGAGGATACAAGCCGCGATGAGGTTCTCTCAACCGTCATACAAGCAGCATTTGACGCGGCTTCGGGAAAGGCTGCGTATGTTGCAATGCCTATAGAGCTTGTCTCAAAGATAGGCGACCATGCCTTCAGGATACACCGAATAGGTGTGTTGGTCTATGACAGCCATAGCGTTTTTGAGCTTGTAAGCGGCGAGCCACGCGGCAAGGCTAAACAAGCAGCAATCAACAAGGAAGATAGGAATGACGAGCGCTTCGCCGTTATGCTGGAATCACTCTCGGCGCGATTGACGCGGCTTGAGGAGGCTATGGCGCGCCTCGCGCTCCTTGACGAGCTTAGGACGCGGCTAGACATCTTGGAGGGTATGGTCCTAAGCCAGAAGACGCGGAAGGCTGTAGAGGAGGAAAGGTCTGGTAAGCCTGCGCAGGTGGAGGTAGTTAAAGAGCCCGTGGAGCATGCTGAAACAGGGAGAGAGCTTCCCTCATTCCTCAGGGAAAACCCCTGGCTGGACATACTTTCGGGCAAGTCTTCATAACCTTAAAACAGGCTTTAGCTGCTGCTTTATGCTGGGTTGTTTGAGGAGGAGTATAAGCGGCGGTATGTATTCGGCGCCGACTATGGGACTAGCGACTTTAAGTACGGCCCCATAACGCAGGGAGAGAAGCCACTCGTCGTTGAGAATCGCGGCTATTTTCCAGAGCCATCTATTGTAGCGAGCATACTGGGCACTGTCAGGGAGGTGGTCGTCGGTAAGGATGTGCCGCTCTTCCTTGAGAGTGGCGCAGACCTTGCCACGCGGCTGGTCTATCCAATGAGGAGCGGGACTATTGCTAAAGATGATTCCCGCTCGTGGAGGGTGATTAAGGAGCTTACGCTTATGGCTCTAAAGGAGTTTAGGCCAGGAGGCTTCGGCTTCAGAGGCTTCTACCTGGTGGCAGCCCTCTCAGCCATAGCCCCGCGCTACATGTATGAGACGCTCTTCGAGATTTATCGCGAGATAGCGCGTGAGGATAACTTGATTCACTCAGCCACAATCATACCACAGCCCCTCGCCGTTGCGATTGCCCATAAGACTACCTCCTGCGTTGTTGTTGAGAGTGGACATGGGAATACGCAGGTTGCCCCAATATCACGCGCCCCTATTAGGGGCGCTGTTGTCGCGCTCAACAGGGGTGGGAGCGAAGCCAACGCCATAACCGCTGAGATACTTAAAGACGCTGGTTATGGCGACCTAGCGCGCGAGGAAGCGCTTGTACGACGGGTAAAGGAGAACCTAGGGCTCCTCCCACTAGACCTAGACCGCGCAATCTCATACGCCAAGTCAAACCCAGAAGCGGTAAGAGCGGTCTATCAAGTTCCTGGCACTAGGATAAAGATAGACCTAGGAGAGAACTCTTGGGCCAGGTTCCTGATAGGCGAATATGTCTTCGACCCTAATCACGAGTTGTTCCAGAGCTATTTTAGGCGTGGCATGCCTAGGCCGCGCGATGCTAAGGTTGGTGATATAGTGTTCTATGGGATGCTCAACCTGGCTGACACGATAATCACCTCTATAGAGCGCTGCCCCGTGGAGCTTCAGCCCCACCTCTACGGGCAGGTCATCCTCTCTGGCGGGAACTTCTCGTGGAGGCCGCCAGAGGGCTTGAAGGGCATAGCGGTTGACGCCGAGACCAAGCTAAGCCGCATGCTACGCCAGCGCGGAGTGGAGAATGCTAAAGTCACGTTATCCCCAGAGCCTCAATACGCAGTATGGCGCGGCTGCATCGTCTTTGGGTACGCAGTACCAGCGAACTACCAGTGGAGTTGGGAGAGGATGGAAGGCTGGATAAACCTAACCAAAACATAGCCGTTAGGGTCTCAAAGTGGTAAAGAAACTTCGAGCCCGCTGAACTGTGATGATTGGTGGACCGACAGAGCTTTCCCCACGGGGATACCCTAACGGCTGCGAAAATAAACTACTGCTCTTCTCTCTAATATTTCTTTTTATATCTAATGGTTTTAGGCTGTTTTCTTGGATGCTTCACATATCTGGAATCTTAACGCCTTGGCTATCCTAGGCATTGTTTGCGTTGTGTGGGCATCACAGCTTTATGAAAGTGCGTAAGGTATTTGGAGAGTATTAGTACGTAGCGATTGCCCGTTCTGGCATAGTCCGAAATATATGCGGCCGGCGGGATTTGAACCCGCGACTTTGGGGCGTGCCCCTTCAGCTTGGGGTCGGGGCCCCCACGTCCTGCCTGGCTAGACCACGGCCGCTCTAGGGTGTTGTTTCTAGGCAACGGTATTTAAAAGTAGCAGCCACCTTTTTCTCATGTCTTTAGGGTAGCTTTAAGCTCTGAGATGCGTGCCTCTATCTCCTCGTTGGAGAGCTTCCTAAACAGGGGCTTCGGCTCCCTTATCCTATGCCCTGGCCTTATATCGGCGTATATGTCGCTCCACTTGGGCGGGCTCGGCAGGTTAAGATACTCACGCGTCCTCTCGGCGGTGAAGGGTAGGAAGGGATAGGATAGGACGGAGAGAGCATTAACTATACGCAGTGCATAAAATATCGTGGAGGGCGCGTTCTCCTTATTCCTCCAAGGCTCCTTTTCGTTCAGAAATCTATTCCCCTGTTGGGCCAGGTCTAGGACGGTCTTCATCCCGTCCCTAAACTCGCAGCGCTCAAGATGCTGCTCAACACGCTGGGCTGCCTCGCCTATCCACCCACCAACAACTTCTGCGTCCCGCTCATCATCCGCCTCTGGAACAACGCCGCCAAACATGTTCCAAGTAAACGATAGAACTCGGTGAATGAAGTTGGCCAACGTCCCTATCAACTCGCTATTAACACGGAGCTGAAAATCACGCCACCTGAAGTCCGTGTCCTTCCCCTCGGGGGCTGTCACGAGAGCGTAGAACCTTATGAGGTCTGGGTCAAAATACTTCAGCATTTCATGAAGCCATACAGCCCACCCGCGGCTGGTGGAGATCTTCTGTCCCTCAAGATTAACAAACTCATTAACGACTACGTTGTACGGTAGTATATAATCACCATGCGCTATGAGGATTGCTGGGAAGAGTATGGTGTGGAAGAAGAGGTTGTCCTTCCCTATGAAACAGTATAGTTTAGTTTCCTTATCAAGCCAATACCTGCGCCAGGCGTCTGGCTCTCCCCTCTCCTCAGCCCAGTCGCGGGTTGCAGATACGTATCCAAGTAGGTTCTCAACCCAGTTGTATAGCACCTGCCCCTCGGCGCCTGGGAAGGGGGCTGGCGGCCCCCAGTCATAGTCGCGTGTAATGTCCTTGTCGCGCAGCCCCTCCCGCTCAAGCCACGAGATAGTCTTATTATAGGTGGACTTCCTCCAGTAGGTTTTGGGCCTAACATACTCCAGAACCTTCTCGGTGAGTGCTGAGAGCTTGAGGAAGAAGTGGGTCTTCTCAACTATCTCTGGCTTGGCTCCGCAGATGCTGCACTTGGGGTCTCGTAGCTCAAAAGCCTCGTAGAAGCTTCCGCACACCTCACAGACATCGCCGTACTGCTCTGGAGCGCCGCATACTGGGCAGGAGCCTTTAACAAACCTGTCTGGGAGAACTTTCTTATCCACCGGGCAGTACCACTGCTTTATCTCCTTGGGGTAGATGTAGCCCTTCTCCCAGAGACGGCGGTAGAACTCCTCAACGGTTTTGTAGTGTATTAGCTTTGAGGTTCTGGAGAAGATGTCAAAGCTTATCCCCAGCTTCTCAAACGTCTCCTTCTGCTGTGGGTATGTGAGGTCGCATAGCTGCTGAGGCGTTAGCCCGCGTCTAAGCGCCTCTAACACGATGCTGGAAGCGTTCTCATCAGTTCCGCAGACAAATAATGTATCGTTCCCCCTTATCCTGTTGTATCTGGCGAATACATCCGCGGGTAGGTAAGCTCCTGCTAGATGACCAAAGTGCCTAGGAGCGTAGCTGTATGGAAGTGCTGCCGTGATTAGCGTCTTTAGGGCTTTTCACCCTAGAGCACTACCTCGTCCTCAGTCTTATTTTTGCCTTACGTCATGGTATGGGGAGGGTTCTTAAACCCCCAAAGCATGTTTGGCCTCTTGGGCATGGGGGGCAGCAAGATTAGGCGCTGTAAGGTGTGCGGGGCTTATACGCTTAAGGAGCGCTGCCCCTCCTGCGGCGGCGAAACGGCAAGCCCACACCCACCCCCATTCTCCCTAGATGACAAATATCTGGATATACTCGTGCGCGTGAGACAGAAGAGGCGTGCTGAGGGTATATAAAGAGAGCTCCCAACCCAGGCGATAAGATTGGGTTAAGGAGATAAATAGCTGGGGGTATCGTTAATGCGTAGCAGGGTTGGTTAGGGTTGGAGACCCGTATAATCACGTTTGATGGCTCCGAGACTAAGGCAAGTATAGTGATAGAAGCATCTCCCACACCAGGGGCTGCTGGGCTTATCGCTGGAAACTTCCTCATAGAGAGCCTTGAGGCTAAGAAGGTTGCTGAGGTTGTCTCGCCGTTTTTCCCGCAGATAAGCCTGATAAACGACCAGGGGATAGCATCACGGCCAAAGATTGAGATATACATAGCTGACGTGCAGGGAAGGAAGATTCTCCTGATGTCTAGGAATTTTCCAGTAGAGAGTAATGAGGGCAGCCATATCCTTGCGCGTAAGCTCTACGAGTTTCTGGCTGAGCGTGGCGTGGTTGAGTATTATGTTTTTGCCAGCGGCAGGATAACGGGAGAGCGCGGTGTGTATGTCTCATCAACAAGTATTGATGAGGTAAAGTCATTCCTCGCGGCGGGGGCTAGGCTCTCCCCCTCACTGGAAAGCCTGCCTGTGGATAAGCTCACAGGGTTCTTGATGATGTTCTTCGCCCGCGAGAAGAAGCGAGTATTCCTACTGCTCTCAGACACGCCCTCATACTTCCCAGACCCGCTCGCGGCCCGCCGCCTGCTAGAGGTGTTCTCACGAGGCACGCAGCTCCAGCTAGACTTCTCAAAGCTTGATGCTGAGATTGAGAAGCAGCGCCGCGTTATGGAGGAGGTGGAGCAGGGCGCCCTAGGGCTTGCTGGCGAGCGGGAGGAGAAATCATCCAGAGAGCCGTTCTACATCGGCTAGCTCTCGGGATACAGCACCTCGTAGATATAGACGTAGGCAAAAGCCCTGTATGGTGGGCTTGAAGCGTAAACCAGCCTAAAATGTTCTAGCTGCGGCTCCTCGTAGATGAGCTGCGTCGTAGTACCTATCTGTCGTGGCTTGTATGGTATTAGCTGGCCTAGTAGCGTCTCTTGCCAGAACTTGTCGGTTGGGTTGAAGTTCTGGTCCATGTATTCCGACTCTTCAAACTGGTATCCTACCTGCTTAGCTATCCTGAGCATCCATATCCACTTCCCATCCTCACCGAAACCTAGGAACGTGCCAGAGACCTGACCTCCCTGGATTGAGAACAGGCCCGTAACGAATATTACCACGTGGGTGACGCCGTGCCTCCTGAAAACATCAACCGCTACCTTCTCATCCGACATGAATGCATAGGCTACCTCTCCAATCTGCGTGCTGTTGAGGGTGGCGTTGTCAATTAATGTAGTCTTGTTACCCAGAACCGTTATCCAGTAGCCATAGTCCCACCAGGAAGCTACTACGGCGTCGCTGGGTAGGTTGTCGCGCATCCAGGCCAGCGCTTTAGGCCAAGCGTCCTCAAACCCCCTTATGGGTATACTACTGCTCAGCAGTGTTACGGGCTGGTATCCCTGGTCAACGGGTGATATGCTGGTTCCGCGTAGGTTTATTCCACCGTAAACCCCTGGGAGGATGCTGTAGGAGATGAAGAATAGTATGAGTAGGGGCGTGAGTATAGCGTAGGATTTAGGTATTGCTATGTGGCGTTTTCTGGTGCTTGCTGAGGCGCTCAATAGCTGGCCTAGTGAGCTGAAGAGTGATGTGAAGGCCTGGCCAGCCGCCAACGCTACTGCTGGCGCCGCTATCAGAACTAGCCTAACCATAGAGGCTGAGAAGTAGATGCTCAATATTGTGAAGAGGGCTATGAAGAGGCTTGTCTGGTCTGCTCTCCGCAGCATGACGTACAGCCCGTAGGGGACGAAGAGGAGGAGCACTCCGAAGTCGGAGAAGAGGACGGCCCAGGTTGATAGCTGGTTCTCGGCAACCGACTCAATAATGGGCAGTTCGTCTCTAAGCCATGGCAGGAGGACGGATAGGAACTTGAGGGATGGCACTCTAATAGCGTTAGCCGCTATGGCGACGCCCATTATGATGATACCCGCTATTATCACCAAGTAGGGTAGTGTCCGCCTAATCGTTGTAGAGCCTATGTGTGAAGCGATTTCAAAAACAATCAAGAGCCCTATTGAGAGTATGCCTGTGAATAGCGTAAATTCAAACAGGTATCTAACCCCTAGTTTGGGAACCATTATAGCTATGAGCGCGTAGGTGGCGTAAGTTATTGCTGTAGCTGTTAGGAGCTGTGTCCTATACCTTCCTATGAGCGCGAGGAAGACTGTGAAGAGCGGTATGAATGCTAGTGGAAATTTATGCGCTCCCCAGCTTGCGGCCATGAAGCCTAGTAGAAGGCCAGAAAGTATGGAGTAAGCCACGACGCCTTTCTCACTCCTCCCCTCCTTTATGGCGAGCAGGAAGAGGAGATAACCCCCAAGCATCAGGGGTATGCTCAAGCTCTCATCATCAAACCACCCTAGGTGGGTTCTCCCTATGTGGGCAGCGCTTATAGCCAAGAATAATGCTGCCGCAAGGCCTGTGGGGCCGCCCCCAAGCTCTCGCCCCAAGAAGTAGATTGCAATAACCGCCACGACGCCATAAACTACTGGGAGCATAGCCGCAAGCTCGAGAGGGTCTACACGAACTCCCATCATAGCTAGGATGTTGTAGATGAATGCCATGGAGAAGGGAAGTCCTGGGAAGGCTGTTATCCCAACGTCGCGGCCGTATGGGTACCATGACGAGTAGTCGTGCCAGTTGAAGAACTCTATGAAGCCTCCCCATCCCCTATCTATGATGAACCGCGCCTCCTTAAACTGCATCCAGGGGTCAAACTCTGAGAGCGCGACACCCCATCTTATCGGGAGTACGCGGAGTATGAATGCTATAGCGAGTATTAGGGCTAGTATGGAGAGCTCTATAACGTATTGCCTCCCTCCAAACCGTCTATCTATGCTTCTCAAGACTTCAAAGAATGTGCCTACGCCTCGCAAAGCCTCCACCGCAGCGCGTCTCTCCCCGCTCATCACGTGAATTTAAGCCAATCGCCAAGTCTGTCAGACCTGAGAATGACGTGTTGGGAGATGTGGTTAAATACGCGCTACTGGATTGGCTTCATGCCAGCATGTCGCATAGGAAGGAGCGAGGAAAGACCGCAGAACCCCTCTTTACACGGATTGTGGATTCTCTTACAAACCTATCACAATCAAAGACTGTCCGTAACATAATCATAATCCTAGTTATCGTGGCGATAATCGCTATAGCAAGCGGCCTTCCATATAACATGACAGTGGAGAGCATCGGTGTGGCGTTTATAGGCGGAAGCATAAGGGTATTCATCCCAAGCCTTCGCGCCCAGACGTATGCAGAACTGCTGGTAACCAGCACGTTCTACATATTCGGCTTCATAGGAATACTTCTCTATATACTGGCTTCGCAGCAGGTTGGCAGCCCTAGGAGCAATAGGTATATGATAATCTTCAGCGTCCTGCTCTTGTTGTTTGCTTTTCTGGGGCTTATAGGTGGTTTCATATCCAAGCTGGGCTAGCGTAATACCATTACGCCGTCCTCTGTTATTCTAAAGACCTTCTGCTTAGCGGTTGATGGTTTTTCCAGAACTGCTACCTTAACGCTGGGTGTTGGCGCGTTTTCTAGGCGTATGACAAAATCAGACCAGTAGCCTACTATTCTCCCAGCCACCAGCCGCGGCTTGGGCTCAGCTGGTACGTCATGCACCTGCCCTACTATGATGCTGGCTAACCTCTCTCGGATGATAAGCTCCTTGAGAAGAGCTGTCTGGAAGGCCAGCCTCCTATACACTGGCATGTCCCGCCTCACGTCGCCGACGGTGGCGAGTCTGTGCAGGTAGGTTAGGTCATCGCATACTATCAAGCCCGCACCGCGGGGAAGAGACTCTGAAAGCCTTATCATAGCCTCCTCCTGCTCATCAAAGTTCTTTGGGCTTGTTAAGTAAATCAAATCAGGCTCAACATCATGCACGTTAAGCAGGTGTTCCAGCCTAGGTAGGTAGAGCCTCTCCCCGCAGTCAACCCACATGACAGCCTCCCCACGCCTCATATAGCTTATAGCTACATGGAGAGCCAATGAGGTCTTCCCAGTCTTCTCCTCACCATATACTAGATACACGCGACCCCTATCCAGCTCCCCCTCAAAGAACCGTGAAAGCAAAGGCGCCTGCCCCGCCTTATTACCCCATTAAAGAGAAATAAAAAAGGCACAAAATATTATGATGAACGGTCTGCGCAGGTATGGTGCGAATAATACGCTTCAAGCGCAGATATCTAGACCTCATAATACAGGGTAAGAAGAGCATAACTATAAGACCCGCAGATGGCCGGCGCTATGAGCAGAGCCTAATTCTAACAGATGGTAAGCGTCGCGTGAATACTGAGCTGATTTACGTTAGGGAGGACAGGTTAAGGAATGCTCTAAGATTCTATCGCCAAGAAGGGTTTAACACGCCCCAGGAGTTGCTGAATACCCTAAAGTCTCTCTATCCAGGAATACGTATGTCAAGCAGGGTGAATATAATCAAGTTTAGACCACTCAATACCGATGCCTCCAAGTGATGCTCATCTCTTTGGTAGGAACTTGCTCAGTAGCTTAGCCATTAGTGAGAGGATTCTTTGTCTGGAGATGGCCTAACCTTCAAAACAGAATAAGAAGCCATGCTCAATACTCCACTCAACATCCAAAATCACGCTACAACATAGCATAAAAAAGGTTGTAAAAGCCGGGGAGGGGATTTGCACCCCTGTAGAGTGGGTCTGCAGCCCACCGCCTAGCTGCTCGGCCGTCGGGGGCTCCTCATGGAGCCAACCCCGGCCTTGCCCCGGCTCTACTTTTGCTATGTGTTGCTTGTTTTTGAGGTTTTATCACCACTGGGCGTGTAGTGGTTGCCATTACGTAGCCCAGCCAGCCTATGATTAGGAAGATGAAGAGGGTTATTAGGAGTACGGGTAGGCGTACAGCGAGCTCGCTGTCAAGGCCTGGTATTAGGTCAAAGAACCATAAAGAGTATATCACAGCTCCCATGGCTGCGAAGAGCATCAACGCGGCGCCCACTAGCTTAACGCCTGACACGACTGCTCCCTCGTCATATCCAGCCGTAATATCTCCAGCATTTAACCTATTTTAATGCTGGACTGTTTATATATCGTTAATTCTGGTTTAGGTCTGTTGGGTTCGTCAAGTGGTATGTCGCAGCGTCATGAGCGGAGCGTAGACGCTGAGCTTAGGGGAAGGACGCTGGAGGTCTATATCTATCTACTCAGGCGGAATGAGCCTGTCGGTGTGCGTGAGGTGCAGCGTCATCTCTGCTTCTCAAGTCCAAGCGTAGCTTTCCACCATTTGGAGAAGTTGAAGAGTCTCGGAGTTGTGGAGAAGGATGAATCAGGCCAATACCGCGTGGTGGGGAAGGTTGATGCGGCCGTCCTTCATGCTTTCACGAGGGTCGGAAGCCTAATACTCCCAAGAATGCTCTTCTATGCTGTATTCTTCACAACATTCACGCTCCTATACATAATCACCAACATAGCATCGCCAAACCCCTACGCAATAGTGCTTGGGCTGTCAGCCTCAGCAGCGTGTTGGTTTGAGACGATAAGGACATGGGTGAAGAAGCCATGGTAGCTGTTCTAAAACATAGAACTACTATCAAGAATTTGGAGGAGATGAGAAAGATATGCGCTCTCTTATAATATCGGCTTTACTGGGCGTGGTCTTAGGAGCTGGTCTATTTACAGCAGTAACATTCTTCACAGCCGCTTATGTTGAGACTCCCGAGCTTGTGGCTAAACAAGTTGTAACAAAAACAGTAACGGAGACCATGACGACTGCTGAGGAGCTGGCGGCGCCTTCTACCACCGTTGCTAAGGAGTACGGTGCTGAAGAGGCTAAGCAAATAGTTACGACTCCTATAGATTTTCTCTTACTATCCATCACAGCCAGCTCTATAGCTGTTGCGGGAGCTGCTTATATAATAGCGCGGCAACGAATGCATTCAAGATAACCGCGTCAAATTCTTGTAGAGTATTAGCGGGGAAAAAATTATCCATAACCTATGGCTCTATTGTTGAGTATAGTATTTTCCGAAAAGGTGCTGAGAATGTGATATACGCTTAAATAAGAGATTGACTATCTGCACCAACAGTATGGCGGAGATAATTTTAACGTTTGACCCCTCGTTGGGTCATCAGTTTCACAATTTCCCACTACTCAGCTTCCTTCCATGCGCTCCAGTCAGATATGTTCCAGCACCAGTGTATAATTACCTCGCATTACCAGACGCTCCCGCCGATGAGTATGGCCGCGCCATACTAGCTCCATACGCGGTTAGAAAGATAGAAGCAGCTCTAAAGAAGAAGTCAAAATTCAACGTGGTTGTAGCGCATCCAAAATACATAGAGCGTTTCATAACGCGAGAAACCAAGATAATCGCAGTGAATACGATGGACCCACTAGGGTTAGGTCCTCTCTCATTAATGTTCAATAACGCTGGAAGGGAGCGCTCCTGGGTTACTGCGGAGTTCAGCTCGTTGATAAGGCGCATCAATAAGAAACGACGCGAAGTTCGATGTGATGCCAAGCTTGTGGTAGGCGGCTCTGGAGAGTGGGAATTTGAGCATATGCCACAAATGCTGGAAATCTGGAACATAGATTACGTAGTTCAGGGAGAGATGGACGACATAATCCACCTCCTATTTGAGCAGATAATAGAAGACAGTATAGACACGGGTATCTTCCTCTTCGGGTATAAGACGACTATGTTTGACGAGCATGGACGGCCTAGGATAAGATACGTAAAGGACGAGCATGGGCGCTTCATATGTAGGCATCCATTCTCCAAGTATAGGCTGCCTAAGATTGAGGACATCCCAACAATCATTGCGCCGACGATAAGTGGGCAGGCAGAGATAATGCGCGGCTGTGGGATAAACTGTGATTTCTGCGAGGTTACAACAAGGCCTCTGAGATACTATCCTCCTGAGAAGGTTTTGGAAGAGGTTCGAGTGAATAGGCGCGGTGGGATAGACAAGGCGTGGTTCGTCACGGATAACCAGTGGGCATACATGGTTCATGACTCAGACTTCTGGCCTAACAAGGAGGCCATACTAGAGCTTTACCGCACGGTTATCGGGAGAGGCGGCGTATCACACGCCAACCCCATGCACGCCACCCTGGCGCCTGTGGTTGCGGAACCAGAGCTGGCGTTCGGCATAGCAAGCATAGTTGGGGCTGGCCCAAGTAAGCACATAGGCGTCCAGATAGGCCTTGAGACAGGCAGCGATAAGCTTGTCCTGGCGCATATGGCTAATAAGGCTAAGCCCCTCAAGGTAGGTGTTCATGGGACGTGGGCTGAGATAGTTGTTGAAGGCCAGAAGATATACAATGCAGCGTACTGGATTCCAGCTTACACGATAATAATAGGACAGGCTGGAGAGGAGGATGAGGACATCTGGGATACGATTGGCTTGATAAACTACATGGCCTCTGAGGAGCTTTACTTCACGGTAACGCCGATGGCGCTGGTGAATCTTGGAGCTCTCCGCGGGACGAATACGCTGACCGACGTTTATGGTAGCCTGACCCCAGCTCAGGCAGCGCTAATCTATGTATGTTGGCGGAACACTAAGAGAATGGCAGAGACCCTAGTCTGGCGCTTATACCGTGGAAACCCGATATTCAGGATTCTCACGACAGGACTCTTAACCTATGGCGCGGCCTTCTGGCTTGATAGGCTTGAGAAACACCTATGTAAGCTAAACCCAGGAGCGGAGAAAGCCATAGAGAAAGCCAAGAGATACGTTCATATTAAGAGACTTGGAACAAACTTTAGAAAGCTACGTGAAGAGTTTAAACGCTATAAGGCGTTAAGCGCCACGCGGCTTCGCGTCTCTTCGTAACAAACATTTAAGAAAAAGGATCACAGCCTTCTCTCTGAATGGCGGCAGGGAAAATCTTTGACCTGATAGTCAGACCTTCTAGGTTCTTTTCAGGTTTGAGCGACAGCGAATCGCTCTTAAAAGGGCTCGCCGTGTTTGTTGTCGCAGTTCTCCTCAGCGCTGTCTCATTCCTATACTTCTACGCCAACAAAGTCAAAACTGTCTTAGTATTGGGGCCTTTCTCCAATATTGAACTTCCATTACTCCCGCCTGATTATGTTACTATGTTCTCGCTTAACCGCCTCTTCTTGACGGTTCTTTTCCTCCTAGGGATAAGCCGCGTGGCTACTAAGTTCATGCATGTGAGGCATAGCGTTAATATAAAACGCGCAACTAACGCGGCTCTCTACACGTTCCTAACTCTAGCAATAATTACCGCGGCTAGTATCCCTCTATTGCTGGCGTATCCTGTTCAGACGTATGGTATAGTTGGAATCAGTGTGGAGGATGTGTATGTAGAGAATGCTACTCTAACTGGTGTGGGAGAAGATGGTAGTGTTGTTAGTATAGTGGATAAGCCTATAAGAGCTCAGCGGCTTGAAGTTATTTACCTGGATAAGAATGGAAGCCCAATAGACTGGAGGAGCATACGTCCTACAGATGCTCTGGAGATAATAAACTTCTCAAAGCCTATAATGATACTTTACGACGCCGCTACCGTCGGTGATGTAAAGCTCCCCAAGAGAATAGTCGCCGAGAGTGAGAATATAACCTCACTACATAGGATAGTGTATGGAAGACTGTCCGAGGTTCAACAAGTTATTCTGGGTGGCTCTCTTCTAAGCGAGGGTGCTGCGCCTATAGTTATAGCAATCGTAATCTTGACAGCGTTCTCGCGTATATGGCTTGTGGCGATAAATATCCTGGCGTTCAAAGTGATGTACGGCTCATCAACGCGGGCAACGTTGGCTCTAGGTATCTTCATGTACGTGGTATTTACGCTCTTCGGCCTTCCCCCAATAGCTGGAGCGGGTTAGGATAAGCTCTTCCGCACAACCTTACCATCTGCCGTTATCTCGCCAGCAGCTATCCTCGTGCTTGAGATAGGCTTACCATCCTCGGCTATTACTATGGGACATACAATAATCTCCAACCTCTGCAACCCCTTCTCCACCCGTTTAGAGTTTATCTCATATGCGCGGCCTACGGTGAAAGGGCTCACCACTATCGCCTCGGCTCCAGGCTCGCTGATAGAAGGACCATAGGGGTCGTTTATCTCAACAATCTTTGCACGAGTCATCCAGCCCCAGCGCTGTAGCTCCTTTTCCAACAGCTCCATCCGCTGCTCATAACGCATGACCCCATGCTTCTTCTCCAACCGCTCTACCAGCGAATCGCTGGTTAAGCCTATTATGACGTTTTCAGCCTCTCTGAATGCCGTGAGGAGAAGCGCGAGGTGGCCATAGTGTATTCCGTCAAACGTCCCGCCTGTAACAGCTAGTTTAAAGCGAGGGCTACTCGGCGGTGGGTTGGAAAGCTCATCCATAACATCTTCAGGCGTCATCCTGGTTTCATGTAGTAAAACCATGGCTTCGCCGCGTGTTATGCCCAACTTTACGCAGAGCCCGTCAACCGTTATGAACGGCTCTTCGCGTAGAATCTTCTCAAACATAAACGCCTTATGCGCGTGGTAGAGCGGGAGAGAATGGGCAGTCTCTACCAATATACTCCACAGCGGGTTTCTAAGGTAGTCGCGCGCCAATCCAGCGGTATGGCGCTAAAAGCAGGCTTTAACTCTACACATTATTAAGTAGTTCTTGTGAAAAACTTATATCACCATCGTGGGATAGCTGGTGAAGAGCGGCGGAGAAGTGTATGTCTGCGCTGGATGAACGGTTGAGGGAGGTGGAGGAACAGCTAAGCTACTGCGAGAGGCTAGTCTTGGCCGAGACGCGGCTCCAGCTGGCGGCGCTCTTGCTTGAGGAGCTGTTGGAGAAAGTGCAACAGATGCAAGAATCTGCTGGAGAGAACGACACACATCTCCGCGCGCTCTCAGAGAAGATAAAGCTACTATACCACAGGGCGAAGGCCCTCCTCTCACTACAAGAGGGGTCTTCAAACAAAAGCATGTATAGAACGTCAGAGGACTAAAATAAGTAAAACGGCAAACAAGGGTGGAGAGATTTGGAGGATTTGTTATTACTGGCCGTTGATCATGCTCGTCGTTTAGGCGCTTCATACAGCGAGGCAAGATATCAACGCGACATGATTGAGCGGACAGTGCTTAAGAATGGCGTTCCCGAAGTATCGGCAGATGAGATAAGCCGTGGAATAAGTGTGAGGGTAATAGTTGACGGGAGTCTGGGTTTTGCATCCACGAATGAGCTAACTAGACCAGCCGTAAGGAAGGCTGTTAGGGAAGCAATAACGACTGCGCGCGTAGCTTCTTCTCTGCTGAAGAGAAAGATAACGATGTCTGAGGAGAAGATGGAGAAGGCTAAGGTTGTGGTTAAGCCGCGTGTGGATTTCGCCAACGTTGACACAGAAGCACGGGTTAACTTGCTCAAAGAGTCTGACAGCATGGCCCTCGCTATAGCTGAGAAAAAGGATGTAAAACTTCCAGCGCGTCTTCTGGAGGTTGGTTCATGGAATACTGAGAAGCATATTATCAACAGCGATGGTGCGGATGTCTATAGCTACACACCGCGCGCCACGGTTGATTACTTCATAACGGTCTTCAACCAACAGCGTGGGACTGTTCAGCGGTTTGAAAATATGGGCGCCTCGCGGGGCTGGGAGGCTGTGGAGCGCTGGCTCCTCCCCGAGCATTTAGAGAGCGAGGTTGCTGCGCTTGCTGATGTTTTGCATAAAGCCGTAGAGCCTCCTAAGGAGGAGATAGACCTGCTCCTAGGACCAGAGATAGTCGGGTTGGTTTGCCACGAGTCCGCTGGCCACCCAGGCGAGGCTGATAGAATGCTGGGGAGGGAAGCGGCACAGGCAGGCGAGACATACATCAAACGCGAGTTGCTGGGGACTAGGATAGGCTCGGAGCATGTTACGATTGTTGACGACCCAACAATACCCCACTCATTTGGATACTACTTGTATGATGAGGAAGGTGTAAAGGCCAGGGAGAGGGTGTTAATAGACAAGGGGGTTCTCAGGGAGCTTCTACATAACCGCGAGACCGCACCACTTTTTGATACCAGCAGCAACGCCGCTGCTCGCGCAAACGAGTTTGACCGCGAGCCCATAGTGAGGATGGCTAATACATACATGAAGCCAGGAGAACATACTGTTGAAGAGTTAATGGAAGAGGTTAGGGATGGTATTTACGTCAAGTCATATCAGGAGTGGAATATAGATGATAAGCGTTGGAACCAGCGCTACGTCGGTGTGGTTGCCACACGGATAAAGGATGGCGAGGAAGTAGGCCTGGTTAGGAATCCAGTTATAGACCTGACCACACGAGGGCTATACTCCTCAATAACAGCCGTTGCCAACGACCTAAAATTCTCCGCAGGCTACTGCGGTAAAGGCGACCCGATGCAGGGTATTCCTGTCTGGTTCGGAGGGCCCACCGTACTGCTAAAAAATGTG
Source organism: Candidatus Pelearchaeum maunauluense (assembly GCA_030059675.1). Lineage (GTDB taxonomy): Archaea > Thermoproteota > Nitrososphaeria_A > Caldarchaeales > Caldarchaeaceae > Pelearchaeum > Pelearchaeum maunauluense. Next base: position 89,464 of record JANVYQ010000004.1, read on the forward strand.
AGAGTGGGTTTCAGGCCCTAGAAGACTCTCTAAGGGCTTATACCTTTCTTATCTTCTCTCCTGTTGCTGGGTTTATCCTGTTTCCTTCCTGGTCGTAGGCGTATAATGCGTCGTCGGCCTCGTCGCGTGTTTTTGCGTGGCTCCCGTCGCAGAAGGGGTACTTCTGGCTTAGACCGCACATGCATATGGCCACGGTGTCGCCCTTAGGCGTGTTGAAGACATGCGGACTCTTAGCTGTGTGTATGATTATCCGCGCCATCTACGACCACCAATCAAGCCCAACTCCAACCAATATTTATCATAATTCCTTCTACCGCGACACTATGTGGCGTTGATGCAACCTACGTACTCGCTTGGTAAAGGCATATATGCTGAGCCGTAATATGATATTTGGGCATAATTATAGCGAGGAGTGGCGAAGAGGAGGTGCTGAACATGGTTGATGAGGACCTAGAGCTTAAGCGGCTTCAGCTCCGTAGGCTGCGTAAGCTTGCTGCGATGGCTATGGCTGAGGAGCAGAAAGAGACGCGTAGTGAGCGCTCTCCCCTTGAGCGGCTCAGGCCGTATCTTGGTGAGCGTGCTGAGGAGGTTTTAGAAGCCGCCTCAAGCCAATACCCGCGCGAGACTGAAGAGATAGTGAGACAGCTCGCAGACCTGGCCGAGGCGGGCCGTATAAGGAAAAAGATAGACGGTGGCCAGCTATATGCGCTCTTCAGAAACTTGGGGCTGAGGGTAAAGCTTGACACGAAGGTAGTTTATCTAAAACGCGGTGAGGAGAAGAGTTTAAGCGACCTCATAAAGAAGGGCATATAGGATGAGAGTAGCCTTCTACTGGAAGCCAACATGCGCCACTTGCAGGCGTGTAAAGAAGGAATTGCAACAAGCAGGTATTGAGCTTGAGCTGGTAGAATTGTTCAAACAACCCCCACCGCGCGATGTTTTACGTAAGTTGATAGAGAGATATGGTGTAGATGGAATATTACGGAAAAATAGTAGAGACTACAAAAGACTTGGTCTCAGAAACAGGAAACTATCACCAGACGAGGCTGTAGAGCTTCTCCTCGCAAACCCAGACTTGATTAAACGTCCAGTGGTCAAGGCCAGCTCGCTCATCTTCGCGGGACGGGATGAAGAAGCGTTGAAAATCCTTAAAAGACAAACAAAATAAGACATTTAGCCCGTCGTGAAAAGTAAGATATAATAGGTATGTATTAGCGCGGCGCTCTGGTCCGCGCGGGGTTGGTGAATATGTCCGAGACTTTTGAAGTTCCCGACGACTTGCTATACACAAAAGACCATGAATGGGTGCGTATAGAGAAGAAGATTGGTGTCGTCGGGATAACTGATTATGCGCAGAAGAAGCTTAGGGAGGTAATATATGTGGAGCTCCCTAACGTTAATACGCTGGTAAAGCAGAAGGAGACGTTAGCCACGGTAGAGTCTGTTAAGGCTACGTCAGACATTTATGCTCCTCTTTCAGGCAGGATTACCGAGGTTAACGTTAAGCTGGTTGATACTCCAGAGCTGATTAATGACTCGCCATACGAGGAGGGTTGGATAGCCAAGATAGAGATAACCGACCAATCAGAGCTGGATAAGCTGATGGACGCCGACGAATACCGCCGCTATATAGAAGCCCTAGAGGAGGAAGCTGGAGAAGGAGACTAGCGAAGAGGGCATATACTTATCTTATCCCACTACAAGCCTAGAAGGGTAGAACAGACCTTGGTATTGGTTAAGGTTCAACGAGTAAGCAGCTATACAGACCCAGAGACCTCTAGGCCTGGCAAAGTGATTGAGCTGGTGGAAGTTCGTAGCAGGGGAAGCGTTGTAGTAGGTGGGCAGAGTGAAGAGTCTATGATGATACAGCGGATGTTGCAGACCGCTCTTATGCAGATGCAGTCTCTCGGATTGGTCCCGCCTATAAGGGAGATGTCGTTTCCCAAACTAATCCTCTACCTAACCGAAGAGGAATACGACTTGCTCAACGTTAAGCTTGAGGTTAACGAGGTATATGAGCTAACGTTTAAGGACGGCTCAATAAGCTTCAAACGGCCTGAACGGCTAGGCTACTAGTGGTTTAGGGGGTATTCAGCTGTTGGAGAGGCAGCGTAGAGCGTAGGCTATCCTCTGGACTACTGTTATGAACGCCAGTATCGAGACCGCTACCACGGACAGCGCCAGAGCCTGCTGCCAGATTGGTGTTAATAGGGTTGCTATTATGAAGATTATGATGCGCACCCACCTCTCACCCAAGCCTACGCCAGCCATGGCCACGCCTAGAGCTTCGCCGCGCGCACGTATGTAGCTCACTAACATGGCCAGTGCCAACATTACCAGAACTAGGATGGGCTCAACCAAGCCTGTGAGAGCTATGCCTAGCGCTATGAGTGTGTCGGATACTCTGTCGGTTGTCGAGTCGATTAGCGCGCCTGCCTTTGTGGCTCTGCCCTGCCTCCTCGCGACGGCGCCGTCAAGCCCATCAAGAAGGCTACCAACAATCAGCGCAACTCCAGCGTAGATGGCGTAGAAAGCTCCCTGATATTTGATAAGCATGTAGAGATAGGTAGCTAGCGCCGTTAGGAGTAGCCCTCCCAAGGTTAAGATATGCGGACTAACTCCAGAAGAAGCCAAGAAATCAGCCATACGGCCGAAGCTCCTCTCAAACAACCTACGTCCAACATCCGTTAGGGAGCCGCTGAACCGAGTAGCCATAGGCAAGCCGAAGAATGTCAGCGAATTCATATAAGTATAACGTCATTCATGAAGGCTTGTCGAGGAGAGGGCGAGCTGGGCTTGGGTAAGGTTGCGAAAGGTGTTTCATGCAGCGTTCAGGGATGTTCTGATAAGGCTGTAGTATCGCTAGCCTCAGCCAACGTAGCGAAATACCTGAGCGTCAGCAAGAGCGAGAAGAAAGCCTATCTTTGCAGGGAGCATTACAAGCAGTATAAGAAGATGAGCAAGCATGAGCGAGAGCTGGAGAGAGCTAGGTTCCGCCTATAAATTCCATCCTTGAATAGTGCATGGCTAGCTGAAGGAGGGGAAGGAGTGAGGCCTTGCGGCTGCTGGAGTTTCATGTGGATTTCATAGAGTATGAGCCTGTAAGGAAGGAGATTGAGCTGGCTGAGGAGGCTGAGAAAAAACCTTACCGCGTTGATGATGCTCTTGTGATGTTCGTCAGCGTTGAGCCTGATGATGACGAGTCTGTGGTTGAAGCGGCGGTTGTGGATGCCTATGAATATATGAGCCGCCTCAAGGTGCAGCGCCTAGTAATCTACCCCTTCGCCCACCTGAGCAGCACTCTAGCCAGACCAAAACACGCTCTAGAGCTTCTGAGATTAATGGAAGATAAGGCACGGGAGAGGGGTATAGAAGTTATCAGAACACCATTCGGCTGGAATAAAGCTCTACGCCTCAGCGTTAAGGGACACCCACTAGCGGAGCGCTCGCGAAGCTTCACAAAGCAACACCAGGAACAAAAACCAACAACACTAACAAAGACATACTACATACTCGCAACGGATGGAAAGCTCTACAAACCAGAAGAATACACTTGGAGTGAGGGAGGAGAAGCATTTAGAAATATGGTTGAGAAAGAAGCCCTCGGAAGAGAATCCCCAGCTACGGGACAGCCAGAATACATCAAGATACTCAAACGCTTCGGCATAGATTGGGAGGAGATGTCAGACCTGGGACATATGCGCTACGGGCCGGAGGGGACTATAATCTTCGACCTGCTGGTAGCTTATGCGGAGCAGGTAGCCCGCGAGGTTGGAATTCCCGTCTATAGCATTAAGGGGACTAACATGTTCAGCCTAGAGAGCAAGCCCATACGCGAGCATGCTGGGCTGTTCGGCCAGCGGATGTATAAGGTTGATGTAGAGGGGCGGAGCTATGTCATGCGCTTCGCGGCATGCTTCCAGCAGTTCGCACTAGCCAAGGACTGGGTGATAAGCTACCGCCACCTACCCTTCGGCGAGTTTGAGGTAGCAGACAGCTACAGGCTAGAGCAGTCAGGAGAGCTAGTCCTAGGATTCAGGCTCAGAAGAATGAGCATGCCAGACTTTCACATCTTCTGCAAAGACATAGAAGAAGCCAAGCAGGTATTCAAGAAAGTTCATTCAAAAATATATGAGGAGATAGAGAAAATCGGCCGCGACTATGTCTCGCTTTATAACCTCACATCGCGGAAATTCTTTGAGGAGAACCGCGATTTCTTCATGGATTTGGTGAAGCGGGAGCGGAAGCCTGTGCTACTCGCCTTTTATCCTGAGGACAGCAACTACTACTGGGTTCTGAACATAGAGTACCATATCATAGACAAGATGGGCAGGCCACGCGAGATAGGGACCGTGCAGATTGACATCGGCAACGCAGAGCGCTTCAACATACGCTATGTTGATAGAGACGGCTCACACCGCTATCCAGTCATACTGCATACAGCAATACTCGGAACGATAGAGCGCTGGCTATACACGCTAGTAGATACGGCGCTGCAGCGAGAGCCGCATATGTTGCCTACGTGGATATGCCCTATACAGGCCAGGGTAATCCCCGTTAATGACAGGTATTTTAAGAAGGCGGTGGCATTGGCCGAGAAGCTGGCTAAGAATAACATAAGGGCAGATGTGGATGATCGCGACGACACGCTTGACAGGAAGATTCGCGACGCTGAGGTCATGTGGATACCCTATATAATAATCATAGGAAAGAAGGAAGCAAGCTCTGGAAAGCTCTCGGTAAGAATCAGAAGCACCAGGGAGATTAAGCAGATGACGCTTAACACGCTTATAAAGCGTATAACAGGCGAGACACGCGGCTATCCTTGGAAACCTCTAACCCTACCCATGCTGGTCTCCCAGAGGCCAGTATACGCCAGCAGGTAGTTCAATTATTGTTGTTGCGATAGCTTAAATACGCCAGGCCTGGGTATAGAGCTAGGATGGAAGGTCAGGCCTCGCTGGACGTGCAGAAGATAAGGGAGGACTTCCCAATCTTCAGCCGCGCTCCACGCGGCAAACCACTAGTTTATCTAGACTCAGCCGCAACTAGTCAGAAGCCTAGACAAGTGATAGAAGCAGTAAAACGCTTCTACGAGGAGTACAACTCCAACGTCCATCGCGGGATATACTCCATAAGCATAGAAGCGACCGAAGCGTATGAAGAGGCTAGGCGCGGAATAGCGCGTTTCATAAACGCGAAGAGTTATCGCGAGATAGTCTTTGTTAGGGGAACCACCGAAGCCCTAAACCTAGTGGCATACGCATGGGCTTTGAGGAAGCTAAAGAAAGGTGATAAAATACTCCTAACAGAGATGGAGCATCACAGCAACATCGTCCCATGGCAGTTGGTAGCGCGTGAGAAGGGTCTGAAGCTTGAGTATATCCCCATACGCGATGATGGGACGCTAGATACATCAAAGCTGGATAGTTATCACGACTTTAGGATATTCAGTTTCGTGTATAGCTCAAATGTTTTAGGAACCATCAACGATGTTAAACAGCTTGTAAGCTTCGCACACAGTCATGGTGCTTTAGCTGTTATAGACGCTGCTCAGGCCGCGCCCCATATGCGAATAGATGTGCAGGAGCTGGACTGTGATTTCCTGGCATTCAGCGGACATAAGATGCTGGGACCAACTGGGATAGGTGTTCTCTACGCAAAGCGGGAGTTGCTGGAGGAGATGGAGCCCTTCATGGGTGGTGGCGAGATGATACGCGAGGTGTATCTACACGAGTCGCGCTGGAATGAAGTTCCATGGAAGTTTGAGGCTGGAACTCCCAATATAGCTGGCGCAATAGGCCTTAAAGCCGCGGTTGACTATCTGGAGGGCATAGGTATGGATAATGTGCGCATGCATGAGATAAGCCTCACACGCTACGCTACCGAGCTGCTTGGGGAGATTCCAGGAATGAGGATATACGGGCCCCTAAGCCCTGAGAAGCGAAGCGGGCTTCTCGCATTCACCTTGGGAGACATACACGCACATGACTTGGCTACTTTTCTGGACGAGGAGGGAATATGCGTTAGAGCGGGTCATCACTGCGCCATGCCCATACACGCACGCCTAGGGGTTCCAGCAACCACGCGCGCCAGCTTCTACGTATATAATACCCACGAGGATATTGAGCGCCTGGCCGAAGCTTTGAAGAAGGCGGCCCAACTATTCAAGATAGTATAATTTATAAAACAACATAACGTCATCCGCGTGAACGGAGGTAGCGGTTATTGAGGATAGTTGTGGTTGGAGCAGGAGTAATGGGACATGGAATAGCCGAGATATCTGCTCTTGCTGGATATGAAACAACACTAGTGGATATAAGTGATGATATACTCTCTAAAGCTCTCCAGAAGATTGAATGGAGTCTTAAGAAATTCGTTGAGAAGAAGCGTATAAGTGAGGAGCAGGCTAAGCAGGCTCTGGGAAGAATAAAAACCACCACAGACTTGGCAGCGGCTTCACGGAACGCTGATGTCGTTATAGAGGCTGTGCCAGAAGATATAAACCTCAAGAAGAAGATATTCTCCACAATTGACGCTAACGCCCCCGCAGGAGCTATACTGGCTACAAACACAAGCACGCTACCAATAAGTGAGATAGCCTCCGCAACCAAGCGGCCAGAACATGTTGTTGGCATGCACTTCTTCAACCCACCACCCCTAATGCCACTGGTTGAAGTCATACGCGGCGAGAAGACAAGCGACGATGTGGTAAAGAAAACAGCGGAGCTTGCGAAGAGCTTCGGCAAGGAGGTGGTGATATGCCATAAAGATGTCCCTGGGTTTATCGTGAATAGAATCGTAGGCCCACTCCTGAACGAGGCTTGCTGGATGGTTCACCGCGGGGAGGCTACGCCTGTGGAGATTGACTCCGCTGTCCGCTATAAGGCAGGTCTCCCCATGGGCCTGCTTGAGCTTGCCGACTACACTGGGATAGATGTAACATACCTGGCTGGCGAGTCTGTCAGGGCGCGCGACCCAGCTAATGTTCTCCCATGCCCGCTCTTCAAGGAGTATTATGAGAAGGGTAAGCTGGGCCAGAAGAGTGGTGAGGGCTTCTACAAGTATGGGAAGGGGATGTATGAAAGGCCTAGCATACCGCGCGAGGCTGGGGAGAAGCTTGACATAGTGCGCATAATGGCTGTGGGAATAAACGCTGCGACGTGGCTTGTTCGGAATAGCGTGGCGTCGGTGGAGGATGTGGAGCGGGCTGTGAAACTCGGATTAGGATTCCCGAAGGGAATACTGGAGATGGCCGATGAGTGGGGGATAGACCGCGTGGTAGAGGTGCTCAACAACCTTCGCGAGAAATACGGCGACTACTACACTCCAGATCCGCTACTCACAAAGCTGGCTTCCGAGGGGAAACTGGGCGTGAAGGCTGGCGCCGGCTTCCACAGCTACGCAACGGGAGAGAAGAAATACAGCGAGATACTAGTTAGGAAGGAAGGCCATATAGCGTGGGTTATCCTCAATAGGCCGCAGAGGCTAAACGCCCTAACGCTCACGATGGCTGACGAGCTCATTGACGCGCTGGACAAGCTTACGGCAGATAGCGGCGTCCGTGTTATAGTTTTACGCGGGGCAGGAGACCGCGCATTCTCGGCAGGGGCTGACGTAACAGCGTTCACCGAAGTCCCAGCACCTCACGCGGTTGTAGAGCTTTCCCAGAAATTCCAAGCCATGATGGACAAGGTTGAGGCTACACCAAAACCAGTAATCGCAGCTATAGATGGCTTCGCATTAGGTGGGGGATGTGAGCTTATACAGGCGTGTGATTTTAGAATCGCAACCACGCGCTCGGAGTTCGGCCAGCCTGAGATAAGGCTTGGCCTAATCCCAGGAGCAGGTGGAACGCAGAGGCTCGTAAAGCTCGTCGGCCTAGCCAAGGCCAAGGAGCTGGTCATGCTGGGAGAACGCATAAACGCTGAGGAAGCCCATCGAATAGGGCTCGTCAACAAACTTGTACCCCCAGAAAGGTTTGAGGAGGAGGTGAGGAGCTTCGCCAACAAACTCGCAGAAATGCCGCCCATAGCCCTAAAGGCGGCCAAACTAGCCCTAAACTACGGCACACAGTCGCCGCTCTCAACAGGCCTAACACTGGAAAGAGGACTATTCAGCCTCCTCTTCTCAACAAAAGACTTCATGGAGGGGGTGTCGGCATTCCTATCCAAACGAAAACCAGAATTCAAGGGTGAGTAATGGATATAGCATAGCGGGTAGCGTGGAGATACGTGAGCGGAGAGGACGCATTACAGGTTTTGAGCACGATAGTGGCTAGGGCTAATGATATTCAGGAGATTAAGCAGAAGATAGCCAACTGGGATAAGGTCTTTCAGTTTAAGCCAAGCGATGCAGAGCCCTTCATACTACAGGCTGTAAACGGTGTTCTCAACGTTAGCAGGGGATTACACCCAAACCCGACAGCAACGCTTGAGGCGTCGCACCAAGACCTGCTGGCTATGATGAAGGGAGAACTGGACCCCGTCAAGGCTTTCTTCTCGGGGAGGCTTAAGATAAAGGGCGATGTCTTCGCCACGCAGGAGCTAAACTCCATACTCCGGACAGTCCAGAAGAAATAGCAAGCAACAGAGGTGGCTTCATACCTTCCTTAGATAGCGGCCCAGCTCTTCTATCGTATTTATCCCTAAGCGTCTCGCTGCTGAGAGCTTGCGGTAGTAGAAGAGGTCTACATTTATTCCCTGGCTCGTTAGCTCCCTTACTATGTGCTTGGTCATTTTCTCGCCTTCGCGGTCAAAGTCTAGCAACAGTATTACTCGTTTGTTGATGTGTTGTGTGAAGATTGTTCTCCTGAGCTCGCGGAGGAGTATTACCTTCCCAGCTACGCCCAGCATTGTTAGGGCGTGTCTATCCCGCTCTCCCTCCACTAGAATAACTGCTCCTTCATCCACATCAATTCTAAGCTTCTCCACTAGACCAATCAACTCCTCTACTTTCTCATACCTCCCCATATACCCAATAAACAGAAAACCAACCCCATATTTTAGCGGTTCAATCACCATATTGAAGCAATGGAATACCACCCCATTCTTTTGAAAAATGCCAGAAACTGATTAGAACTATACTAGAATCTAGGTTTGATTTTCATTTTGCATGGGAGAGGTGGCTGAAAGTGCGGCTTCGGTATTGTTTTAGAGATACTGCGGTATTACCAAGCCTTATCCATAAGCGCGTGAGCAGCGTAGCCTCAAGATAGGAGGTGAGGACGAAAGGATGAAGGTTGTAACAGTTCACCTGCCAGAACCGTACCTTGAGGCTATAGACGAGCTGGTGAGGCGGCGTCTTTATCCAAACCGAGCCGAGGCAATAAGGATGGCCGTAAGAGACTTCATACGCGAGGAGGTTCAGGTGAGTGAGTGAGCCATACTACCCTGAACCTGAGTTGGAGGAAGTAAGGATAAGGCTGATCGGCGTAGGCGGCGCTGGCTGCAACACAATAAACCGCCTAGCAACCAACGGCCTACGAGGCGTCTTCACAGTCGCCGTTAACACAGACTTACAGCATCTTGACCTTACGCGCGCTGATAAGAAAATCCTGCTGGGCAAGACCGTAACACGGCTACGTGGCTCAGGCAGCGACCCCATAAAGGGGAGGATGGCTGCCGAGGAAGCGATTGAAGACATAAGGAAAGTTGTGCAGGATGCGGATATAGTCTTCATAGCTGCCGGCCTGGGTGGAGGAACTGGGACAGGCGCTGCGCCCATCGTGGCTTCTGTGGCGCGTGAAGAGGGAGCTACCGTCGTAGGCGTCGTAACTCTGCCGTTTAAGTTTGAGGGTATAGTGAGGAAGCGCATAGCATTAGGGGGGCTTGAGGAGCTTAAGAAAGAATGTAACGCCGTCGTCGTAGTGGATAACAACAAGCTACTAGAACTATATCCGCAGCATGGGCTCAAGACAGCATTCAGCCTAGCTGACGAGGTGATAAGCAACATGATTCAGAGCATAACAGAGTCAATATCAAGGCCAGGTCTAATAAACATAGACTACGCAGACTTTAAGACAATCGTATCACGCGGCAAGTTGGCATCGTTGGGTATGGGTAGGTCATCATCGCCCAACAGAGCTGAGGAGGCAACGTTCAACGCGCTGCAATCACCGTTGTTAGACGCCTCTTACGAAGGCCTCTCTGGAGCCATAGTGCACGTTACAGGTGGCGAGGATATGCAGCTCGCTGAGGCGGCGCGGCCTGCTGAGATAGTCTCCGAGCTGATGGATGATGAGGGCTTGGTAATCTGGGGAGCGCGTATAGATAACTTCTACTCATCAACAATGCAGGTATCGCTGATACTCACAGGGCTCTCCAGCACACCCCAGCTAGTTGAGATTAACGAGATGACAAACGAAGCGGCTGCAAGCTCCAAGAGCGGCAATGGTCATCAGGAAGAGCTAAACCGCCTATTGGAGGAGCTGGGGATAAAGACGGTATACCCCAACACCTCTTAACAATCGTCATTTATTTTTTATTTTCTTATTTACGAGCATAGCTTATCTATAAGCGGCCAGCACGATAATCGGTCTGGTAGAACATGAGGCGTAGGCCTAGTCTTCTGCAGATAATCTACTCCAGGAGAACTGTTAGGCGTTTTAGCAAGAGTAAGCCTCTCTCTGAGGATGTTGTTAAGATGTTGGTTGAGGCTGGTCAGAGGGCTCCCTGCTACTATCAGGCGTATTCTGTTATATGGGTTAGGGATGAGGAGAGAATTAAGAGCTTAGCCGAGATATGTGATAGCGAGACTACACGCTCCATGATACTTAACGCCTCCGCAGTCCTGCTAATTTGTGTGGATTTCTACCGTCTTAGAGTGCTTTTAAACTCCCTCGGCCATCATCACATACTAAGCGAGGACAAGTTCCCCGTCGAGGCCTTCTATGGCGTATTCGAGACTGGGCTTATGGTTGAGAATATCTGCATAGCGGCCGAGGTTCTTGGACTCGGCTCTGCCTTGCTTGACTGCGCTCTCTTTGAGTGTGAGAGGATAGCGCTTCTCTTCCAGCTTCCTCACGGCGTTATACCTGCTGCTATACTTTGCGTGGGTGAGAAGGGTGAAAACCCGCCGCCACGTCCGCGCTGGCCGCTGGAGCACGTGCTCCATATAGATGCGTATAAGCCTGTGCAGGCCGAAGATGTAGAGGCCTATCTAGACCTATCAGAGAAAATTCTCGCCTCCGAGGGGTATCTGAGAAAATACGCGGAATGGAATGGTAGCTACACTGAATATTTGATGGAACGAACATTATTGACGAAGGAGATTAAGAAAACCTACGACGCAATAGCTTCATTCTTGACGCGCAATGGCCTTAAGCTCTGAAAAGTTATAATTATGGAATTACATCAACGACGCGACATACATGCAACTAGAAGAACAGGTTAACGCGCTATTAGAAAGTTATAGCAAATTAATTGATGATGCCATAGGGAAGATAGTGCCACAAGAGTTTGATATCCGCTCATTATTATCATATTTGGGAGAGCCCAAATACGAGTATGAGCTGGTAGCGGTTAATGAGGGAATAACAAAACCATTCTGGGACCTCATAACGCGGGGGGGTAAGCGCTGGAGGCCAGCTCTGATGCTGCTTACCTATCAAGCCCTCGGCGGCAAGTTGGAGCAGGTGATTGAATACGCGGCTATACCTGAGATAATCCACAACGCCACGCTAATAGTTGATGATGTTGAGGATAATAGCCAAATGCGCCGTAATAAGCCGTGCATACATAGGATATACGGTGTTGATATAGCGATAAACGCTGGGAACACACTCTACTACCTACCAATATTATATATATTAAAGAATGTGGAGGAGGGGAAGAGGTGTAGGATACTTCAGGCATATGTGCGTCAGATGACGTATCTAAGCATAGGCCAGGCTATGGACATAGCTTGGCATCGTGGGCTGATGGGGGAGATAAGTGAGAACCAGTATCTCCAGATGTGCGCCTTCAAGACTGGTTCGGTCTCCAAGTTCGCTGTAGAGCTTGCATGTATATTCGCTGATGCTGACGCCAAGACCACTGCAGCGCTATCTGACTTTGGCGAGACTGTCGGCGTGGCTTTCCAGATACAGGACGACCTCCTCAACCTCGTTGGGGAGGAAGCCAAGTATGGAAAGGAGGTTGGCGGAGATATAACCGAAGGGAAACGAACATTAATGGTTGTTTATGCTCTTAGAAACCTACCCGCCGATGAGCGGGAGAGGCTTAAGCAGATACTTGATAAGCATACGACAGATAAGCGGGAGATTGAAGAGGCTATATCGCTAATCAAGAAGTCTGGGGCTATAGAGTATGCGCAGAAGGTTGCGCGTAGATTGATGCTTGAATCGTGGGCTAGGGCTGATGAGGTTCTCCCACCTTCCGACGCAAAGAACAACCTAAGACTCTTAGCGGAATACTTGATTGAGCGTAGTAGGTGAGTAAAGAATGACTATAACAGCGTTAAGCTTTGACTGCTATGGGACATTAATAGACTGGGAAAAGGGTATGCGCGACGCCTTTCAGCGAGTCATATCACGACGCAGCTTAACGGTGGACGTTGAGCAGATGATTAGGCGATACATAGAGATAGAGCTTGAAGTTGAGGGGGAGACGTATAGAAAGTATAAAGATGTTCTAAGAATATCTACGCGTAGGTTGCTTGAGGAAATGGATATGGAGCCTTCAGCCGACGATGAGAACGTGCTTGTCGAGACCCTTCCGAGATGGCCGCCGTTTCCTGAAACTAGAGAAACGCTCAAAAGTCTTCGGGAGAAGGGGCTGAAGCTCATAATCCTCTCAAACGTGGATGACGATCTAATCAAAGGCTCCGTAGAGCTCATAGGCGTGGAGTTTGACGATATAATAACCGCGGAACAGACACGCTCCTACAAGCCCGCCTATGGTCACTGGCTTAGGATGCTGGAAGCTCATAAGCTGGAGAAAGAACAGGTAATCCATGTGAGTGCGAGCTACGTACATGACATAATACCCGCCAGCAGGCTTGGTTTTAGGACTGTTTGGATAAACCGTAAAAACGAAACACCCCGGGGCAGGCCTGTGCATAGCTACGAGTTCCCAGATTTGAGTCCTCTACCTACGCTCTTTTAACGCCTTTATACCTCCGATAACGCGTATGAGAACTGATGAGTCAGAACGGCTCAATAAAGCTGGATATAGTGGATATAAAGCCTCCAGAGGGCTGTAATGTGGTGCTTGGAATATCCCACTTCATAAAAACCGTGGAAGACATCTATGAGGCGGTGGTGAATACCGTCCCTGGAGCTAAGTTTGGGATTGCCTTCGCGGAGGCAAGCGGCCCCTGCTTGGTGCGCCATGAAGGGACTGATGAGGAGCTTAGGAAGCTCGCCGCGGAGACCATGCTACGCCTAGCTTGCGGGCATACGTTTCTAATAATAATGCGCGGTATGTATCCGATTAATATCATGGGCAGGCTGAAGAGCGTGCCTGAGGTTTGTACAATACTCGCTGCAACGGCCAACCCCCTTCAGGTGATTGTAGCAGAGACAGAGCAGGGTCGCGGTGTGATAGGCGTGGTGGATGGCTACAAGTCTAAGGGGATAGAGGACGAGCAGCATATAAGGGAGAGGAGAGAGTTCCTGAGAAAGATAGGCTACAAGTTCTAGGAAACTCTCTTAAGAGGATTATTATCAGCACGGGTATTTTTCTTCACAGCGCGGCGAAGCGCTCAGCAATACCCGCTCACATCACCGAATAGCATGCCTCTATGACACTATTAAGGCTTTACGCCCTTCTTTAACTGGCCTCTCTCAACCATCACGCTATGCCCTCTGTCGCAGAACAGGATAACGCCTTGTGGAAGCTCCTTCATCATAACGCTCTCCTTCTCCACACGGCAGATAGGGCATGTGAAGCGCATAGATTAGACAGCTCCATATACGTATTTAAGTGATAATGGACAATGCAAATAACCTGTATCAAATCCTAGGGGGAGGAGATGGGTATGAATAGGGTTAAGGTTGGTGATTTGGCTCCAGACTTCACCCTCCCCTCGCATGATGGCGGAGTAGTTAGGCTAAGCAGCCTGCGAGGCCATCATGTTGTCCTCTTCTTCTATCCTAAAGACGGCTCGCCTGGATGTACGCGAGAAAACTGCCTCGTTAGAGATAGGTTGGACGAGTTTAAGGAGCTTGACGCGGTGGTTATCGGTATAAGTAAAGACAGCCTAGATAAGCACAAGCGTTTCGCAGAGAGGTATAAGCTAACCCACCTACTCCTAAGCGATGCTGATGGAGAAGTTTCACGCCGATACGGGGCTTTAGGCTTCCTAGGACTGTTCACCAGGAGAATTACATTTGTAATAGACAGGAATGGCGTAATAAGATATATCCATCAATCCATTAACCCAGCCTCCCACGTAGAGGCGGCTCTAAAAGCATTAAGAGAGATAACGTCTTAAAGCTTATTAATAGTAAGCGTCAAACTTATTACAAAGACTTAATGCCTCTAGTAAGTGGGTGAGCCAACAAGAGATGCCTGATAAACGGGATGTCAAGCTCGCTAAAATTGTGATAGATATTTTAAAACCCCATATGCCTCCGCTGGTGGATTTCACCAAAGAAATCGCAAACGTAGATGGGCTTCTCCGCGTTGATGCGACAATCGTTGAGGTTGATACAGAGACGGAGTCAGTCAAACTGACGGTAGAGGGAAACGACATAAACTTGGAGAAGTTGCTGGAGATTATAAAGAAGATGGGCGCCGCAATACATAGTATTGACCAGGTAGTGGCGGAGAGACCAATAAGACAAAGATGAGATGACGCGGCTGGTGAGCGCATGATTGTTAAAACTCATTAAAGCCCTCCTAGTACGTATCTCGCGTTTCCTAAAGTACTCAGGTAAGGATGTTATTGCGCGCCGCTATTTTGTCTTAAGCGTCTTTGACGGAACCCTAGCCGCCTTCGGGATAGTTGTTGGGGCTAACTTTGTGAGGGGCACAAGCCCAGCCACGATAGTGGCCGCTGGTATAGGGGCCGCCGTGGCCATGCTCATATCAGGTGTTACTGGGAGTTTCATGACTGAGACTGCCGAGAGTAAGAAGAGGTTGAAGGAGATTGAGGAAGCCATGTTGGCCGACATGGATGAGAGCATAGTTGCGGAGGCTGGAAGCTACGGCGCTATAATAGCAGCGCTCATCAACGGCTTGGCTCAATTCGCAGCGGCAACAACTGTGCTCCTACCATACATAATATCACTATTCTACCCAACAATAGTGGGGATAGCGCTCTACGCCTCCTTCGCGATAGCTCTGGCCATGATATTCACTCTGGGAACGATACTAGCCAAGGTATCGCGCCAGAATATACTCGATATGAGTATAAAGATGCTCGCGGTCGGGCTTCTCGCCATAATGCTGATACTCCTACTACAGTTCTTCGCTGGCTAGCCTGTAAGAAATTTTAGAAGCTCACGCGGCTGGAAGACCCCTTTCTCCGTTATTATTGCGCTGACAAGCTCTGGCGGCGTGATGTCAAAAGCGGGATTTAACGCGTGTGCGCCGCGCGGCGTTATCCTTGTACGACCAACATAATGAACTTCATCCTCGGAACGATGCTCAATAACGACCTCGTCAACCCGCTTCCTGAGGTCAACCGTTGACATGGGAGCAGCTACGTAGAAGGGAATTTTGAAGTAGTTCGCATTCACGGCAAGGGTTAGAGTCCCTATTTTATTTATTACGTGCCCCGTCTGCGCCAGTATGCGGTCGGCGCCCACTATCACTTTATCCACCTTGCCCTGCGACATTAGAAACCCAGCCATGTTATCTGTTATGACTGTTGTAGGTATTCCGTCGCGCATAAGTTCGAAGACTGTGAGGCGTGCTCCCTGGAGGCGAGGCCTAGTCTCACTGGCGTAAACCTCTATCCTCTTACCCTGCTCCACGGCAGCCCTTATGACCCCCAGAGCTGTTCCATAGCCTACTGTGGCGAGTGCCCCCGCACTCTGCTGACCCAGCGGTAAACGGCTTGGGTCATTTACAGAGCGTGAGCACCCTATCGCCGTCGTTAAGCAGCTCGGCGCCAAACCTGCCTATCGCCTTATTCGTCTCCACATCCTCGTCAGCCATCTTTAGAGCTTCTAAGAGGACAGCTTGACGTACGTCGTCAGCGTCTCCATCGGTTCTACGAGCCTTCTCCATCACCCGCTCAATAGCCCAGAATAGGTTAACGGCAGTAGGCCTGGTTGATGCTAGATACTTCGCAGCTTCCTCAAGCTCGTTAAGAATCTCTTCTCTGCTTTTTGCGTTGGACTTTACCGCGCAGAGGGCAAGTCCCATGGCGGCGGCAACGCCTATTGCTGGGGCTCCCCTAACAACCATGCGCTTAATAGCCTCACCAACCCCGCGGTAGTCTCTAAACCTTATAAAGCGAAACCTCTGGGGAAGGGCTGTCTGGTCTATCATAACAACCTCAGACCTAGAGTCATCCCAGTAGATTGTTCGTATCTCCTTCTTCATCATCAAAGAGATGAACGAAACCGCGGTGATTAAACATTTTCTCAGCATAGCGGGAGATGGTTCATGAGGAGGCGAGCGCCTCCTCTTCGTATGACAAGACGTCAACAGGTTTCCCAGTTTTAGCCGAGTGGAGTATGGCCTCCGCTACGAGCTCGGCGGTGTAACCATCACCCACCCCCACCAGCGGCTCTCTTTTACTCCTAACACACTCTATAAAATGCTCCAACTCAAGACGCAGCGGCTCACTATACTTTATCATAGGCATCTTAACCGCATCCGCTTTCTCTATGGTGAGCTCCTGTTCTATGAACTTTAAGCTAATCACACCATCATCACCAGTTATGTGCATCTCCCTCTTCTTACGCGGCGTGAGCCAGTTAGCTTCTATGAGGGCGCTTCTCCCGTTGGTAAATGTGAGAGTAGCTTGTATGTGGTCTTCAAGTCTATGTCTCAAAGAGCCGCCGCGCGCATACACGTTGAGAGGTGTTGAGCCAAATATGTAGGTTGTTAAATCTATGTCATGTATCGCCGTGTCCTTGACAACCCCCACGTCTCCTATCCTCTCAGGCCAGCTTCCAATCCTCCTACTATACGAGAGAATTATACTCCCTATCTCGCCCTGGTCAAGAAGCTCCTTAGCAGCTTTAACCACTGGGTTAAACCGCTCAAGAAACCCCACCATAACAACCGTATTACTGGATTTCGCGGCATCAACTATCTTTATAGAATCCTGTATGCTAGTGGCCATCGGCTTCTCAATCAATACCGATATTCCACGTTCTATTGCTTTTAGAGAAAGCTCGGCATGCGTGGTTGATGGTGTGCATATTGTTATAGCGTCTGGCTCCACTCTATCTAATAACGTATCATAGTCCGTGAAGTATTTTGGTATTTGGTACTTCTTGGCAGCGTTCTCTGCGCGTGTGGCGTCTATATCGCAGACGCCAACTATAGTGCATCTTTCCAGCTCCCGAAGAATCCTCAAATGGTTTCTGCCCCAGAAGCCAGCGCCTGCTACGGCAACCCTAACCATGCCTCAGCCACACCTAATCAATAAACGGTTTATTCAAATCTATCACGGTAAGCCTGTCCCTACACATCCTTGACATAGACTCCACCAAATAGCCAAACTCTGTGTAGAAGAGCAGTACGTCATAACCATGAATTATGCCATCTATGTCTTTTTCCTCCGAAAGCTCGTCAGACATCCTGTAGGAGACCCTGCATCTCTTGGATGGCAGAACCCCTGCAACTATATTCCTATCCTCCTTTGAGTCTATTACCGCCAACACGTTGATTTCCCCCTTTTTCTTGGCCAGCTCATTAACCCGACGCCTTGCGCGTATAAGTGTATCCTGGCTTAGAATCTTGTGAATGCGTATGGACTCCATCACAATTTTAGTAAGGCGGGGCTTGCTCCTCTCAAACCCAAATAGGTACCGCGTGGCGGCGAGCACCTCGTCATTATAGTTCTTGAATCCTGGGATGAGCCTTGACCCCCCAAGTCTAGCCGCTGCGATGAGCTCTAGGGCGACGGCGGAACTAACGTATGTGTTTAGAAGGTTTAGGAGGGTTGCCATCTCCGCCTCCTCCAAGCTATCTAGATAAACTATCTCCCTGCCGAAGACATGCTTGACAAGCTGAGCGAGCCTGCTATCGTCGGTGCAGTAGGCTGGCTGCTTGCCAACTACCCTATGAGGGCATCCGAAGTATCCTATCTCCGCATCGTTAGCGAATTCATAGAGTTGGATTCTCTCAATAAGCCTGACCGTAGAGCCGATGGGGTTGAGGCCGCTCAGTAATATACAATTACACTCTATATTCAGCTGTCCAAGCCCGCGTATGAGGTTCTCCACATCCCTGAATCTCTCCCCTTCGGGAGATAGTATGTTAGCGGAGACCCACACTACCTCAAACTCGCCGTCAACGGATGTCTTGCTTTTGAGCCTCTCGTCGGATACAAGCCTGATGAATTCGCGTCGTTTGATGAATTCACTCATTCGTGGATTGTATTTTAGTGCCTGTGATACTACGAATGGGTTTGGGGCGTAGAAAGTTGTTCGGAAGCCAGATAAGGCTGCTCTGCACGCTATCTCTACGCCGCCCACGTCAAGGTCTGCTACCAGTATATCGTTTTCCCGCGGCAGCTCACTCCACCCTCAGCATTATCCTATAGAGCCAGAACTCGGTAAGTCTCTCCCATACAAACACCCAAACAGCGAAAGCAAACAACCCCACAAAAACTCTTGCAGCTGACATAAACATGTCGCCAGCCACCTGCCCCTCAGGCAACGTTATGAGCACGCTTAAGATAACCGAGACGCCTAGGAAGAGTGCCCAGATTATCGTAAGCAATATAATTAGCATGAAAATCTTAACTCCTGGCTTATCTCCCTGCATGATATCACCCTATAAGGAGGAACTGGGTTATTAACGCTAGTATAGCCGCGTACGCGGAGAGCATAGCCATGTAGCGCACCACCCTGGGCTCTGTCATGGGCTGTATGGCTGTTATAAGCCGAACAAGCGTAACGGGCGAGTCCCTGTCGCGGCTGGCGTATAGCTTGCCGTTCTTAACCTCAACAGGTCTCTTGGCCAGGTATCGCGCGCTCTTAAGGCCGCCGATGGAGAAGATTATGTGGAACTCGTTCATTATTTGGGGCATCAGCGCTATTATCGCCGCCACCTCCATCTTGCCCACTATGGCTATGGTCGCTATCGTCGCCCCCACGAAGAGGCTTCCCACGTTTCCAGCGAATATCTTGGAGGGATACTTATTCTGTGTTAGGAAGGCTATGAGAGAGCCAAGTAGTGTTAGTGATATGATGAACGCCTCATACTCGCCCTGCAGGTAGCTTATGAAGATCAGTGGAATGAGCGCTATGATGGACATTAACGCCATAGAGCCGTTTAGCACGTCTGTACTATTAACGGCGTTTGACAAGACTGCGTAGCCAGCTATTATGAGGAGGGGATAAACTAGGAACATTCTAGTCTGACCTATGAATGGAAGCTCTGGAGTAGGTGAATAAACACCGAATAGTATTATCGGCAGGCCAGCCAGAGAAATTAGAAGAGGCTTTAGTATGGGGTTAAGCTCGCGTAGGTCTTCAAGGAGGCCTATTGAGGAGGCTATGATCGCGGATAGGAGATAAGCTACAAATACTGTTGCATAGATATTGTAAATAATCGCCGCGGCCGTTAATGGTATTAGTGTGCCGAGGAATATTGCTAGGCCGCCCAGCTTGGGTATTAAGGGCTTATCGGGCTTATGCACATCGGAGCCCATGGCTCCTATACTTGATGATAGCCGTTTAACGAGGGGGATGAGAATTAGCGTGATGAGGAACGCAGAAACAAAAATCATAACAACAAACAACACGTTAGGCTGTGGAGACAACATCCCAACGTCCAGCCCTATGATGTTTGTTTTAGTCTTTTCTCAGTTTAGAAGGTTAAATTATGGTGTCGCAAGGTTCTAATGGTTTAGAATAAGGGTTGCGCTATGCTGGTTTGGATTGATATACTTACACCAAAACAATTCTGGTTTTTCACATCTCTGGAGAAGCGGCTAAAAGCTCTTGGACTTGATGTCATGCTAACTTCACGTAGATATGAGCAGGTCTTGCCGCTGATAGAGGCGGTGGGGAGGGATGATATAATTATAGTGGGCGAGTATGGAGGAGGTAGTCTGGAGGGGAAGCTCCGCGCCAGCATAGCGCGGAGTATGGAGCTGGCCGAGCATATTATAAACAGCGCACCGGCGTTGGCTGTATCCAGCGGGTCGCCAGAAGCGGCCAGGATAGCATATGGCCTGGCAATCCCCCATATACTGGCATCAGACACCCCACATTCTCCAGTGAATAGCCTCTGCGCACCACTCTCGCGACGCATATTCACGCCTTGGATAATAGGGAAAACCCCTTGGACGAAGTATGGTGTAAGGCCGCGTAGCATCACGCTATACAGGGGGCTTGACCCAATAGCATGGCTTGACGAGATGCCGCATGATAAAAGCGTGTTAAGACAATACGACCTGAGGGAAAATAACTACATAGTTATACGCGGCTCGGAGTTTAAAGCCGCTTATCTAGGAGAGGAGTATCTAACCCAGTTCATAGAGTTGGTGCGCAAGTTGGCCGAGGTAAGCGCTGGTTATGATGTTGTTGTTATGCCGCGCTATGGTGATGAGGTTAAGAGGCTTGAGGATGTTTTAGACTCTAGTGTTAAGATAGTTAAGAAGCCCGTGGTGGGCTCGGCAATTCTGAGATACTCGTCATCATTTATCGGAGGCGGTGGAACCATGACTCAAGAAGCCGCCCTGATGGGCGTGCCAGTATTTTCCATATATCCAAAAAAGCTGCCAGAAGTCATCTCATTCCTCATCAGACAGGGGCTTGTAAAAAGGCCTAGAAACGTGCCTAGCCTAGTCCAGGAAGTTAAGCGTATTCTCAGGGATGTGGATTATTTCAAGGAAAGATATACACGGCTCGCCAGACGGATTAGAGAAACTATGCGCAACCCTGCTGTTGAGATAGCGCACCACATAAAGAGGAGCGAATTCACCTAAGCTGACTACGTAGGATAGCTATCGCATCCCTCACACTACTCTCTGAAGATTTCAACGCTTTACGGTAGCTGCTAAACACGCGCTCATAGACATGCTTTGTAAGCCTTCCAGACCTGGCATCATCGTAGGAACGCTGTAATGCTTGCAACGTAGTAATAATATCATCAAACGCCGACTCTATACTCTTAACGGCGCCTATGGCATCTGGCACGGCCTTCTCAACTCTCCTCCTCATCTCCATTACTCTATCCCTAGCGCGCCTGACGCTGGAAATCTTCTCTTCAAACAATGCTCTCTGGGAGGAGCCGAAAGATGATGAATCAGGTCTTATATTTTCAACCAGGCGTTGATAGCTGGTGAGTGTTTCCTGGACTATTGATACTATCTCCTGCAGCGTGTTTTTTACCTCTCCACTCATACGATACGCCACCTTTGATGGTGTTTTCATCTTCCTGACAACCGCCGTTACCGCCGCTGCGAGAATTATCCCAGCCCATATCGCTGGTGTCAGGGCTGACGGTATCGCGGCTGGCTTGAAGCTAAGTAGTATGCTTGTGTTTGGTAGGATAACTAGGTTGGAGAGCTTAACGGTTATTTCTTTGCGGTCTTGGTACAACGGCTTCAACGCCCATTCCTCGCCTGTAATGGCCTTGACATCACCAGGGGGAGTAATCACGGTTATGAAATAATCCACTATCGTAGCATTCAACAGTTTGGGCGGATGCACCACTATCCTATCCTGAAGAACATCCACCAACCCGCTGTACTGGAATTGTATGTAAATTCCAGCCCTCTCACCAGACCTGAGAGGCTGTTTCAAGATAACCCGCAGCCTCTCAGCCTTCTCATTAAGCTGCGTTTGGAGAGGCTCTATCCCGTTGGTAACCCTTTTCAAAGATGCTCCAGATGGGAAGAAAATATCCACATCGTTGATCGTTCTCTCTCCATCGTTACGTACTTTGATGTAGAGGTTTGCCTGGGGCTCTCCCTGGAGGTCTATGCTCACTTCAGCTCTCTCAATAGTCAATAACTTCATGTCTCCTATGTCTATCGTTATGCTCCCTGCCTTGACTTGGTTAGGTAGTATGTCGCGTAATGTTGCTGTGGCTGTTGTTTTCTCCTCATCCAACTTGAATTCGGCGCCGTTTGCTGCGGTTATTGTTGCCCCTTCTGGTACTTTCATGGATAGGCGTAGCTCGCTAATCCTCTCCTCCATCAGCGGCGTGAGCGACATTATGAGCCTATACTTGTTCGCCTCCTCTGTCTTCAACAGCATATCACGCCAAACAGTAACCAACGACGCAGACGTGCCTGAAGGCCAGCTATTGACGGGCTTGAGGATGAAGTAGAGAGCACCGTTATCTCCTCTCTCTAGGCTTATTGAAGCCTCCGCGCCGCTTACGTAGTATCCTAGGAGCTTGTCAGCCATGTCTTCGGTAAAACCTATCCTAATCTCAGCCTGCGGGGTCTGCGGGGAGACGCTGTCGGTTACGTATATGAGGCCACTATCCACAAGCTCTATACTCCTACTAACCCCCTGAAGCTGAGGAACAGCAGTAGGGGTTAGGATGAGCGCAATAGCCATGAGGCCCAGAACTAGAAGCGCAGCCCTCAACAGCCACCAGCCCAGAGCCCATACTCCCTAAAATAATAACCTTTGACGCTCCCATACCAAGAAAGAAAGGACATAAATCCCATCCATACACAGCCGACAACGTTAAGAAAGACCTTAACACCACACAGGGGGGTTGGAGGGCAGAGTACCCCATGGATGGGCCCGTAGCCTAGAATGGATAGGGCGTCGGCCTGCGGAGCCGGAGAGGGACAGCATGAAAAAGGGAGCGCGGTCCCCCGCAAGTCCCGGGTTCAAGTCCCGGCGGGCCCACCATCACCGTTGGTTTAGGCCTGTTTTATGCTTATTTCTTCGGTCTGGGCTCTGAGCTGCTCAAGCACTTCTTGGTAGTCTTTCTCTCCTGCTTCTATCCTGTCCATCAGCTCTTCAAGTCTTCGTGTCGTCTCTTCGGATACGTACTTGCCGTAGTTTTCCTCAAGGTATTGGTAGATTGTTCTTCCTTTCTTGGTTGGTATTATGCGGCCGCGGTTAGCGAAGACATAGCCGCGTTCAAAGAGCACTCGTACTATCTTGCTGTATGTGCTTGGCCTGCCTATTCCCCTCTCCCGCATGAGCGTTATTATGTCTCCCTCGGTGTAGGGCCAGGCTGCTGGGACAGTCTTGACGCTGAAATCAACAACCCTATACCTGCCCTCCTCAACCCTCTTGGATACACTTATGGTTGGGAACACCTTGTTGAATCCTGGATGCAGCACCTCTACGACAGCATCAACCTCAAGCTCGTACGTGCTGAGTCTTGCCTTGTATTTCTGGCCTGCCACTACCGCGGCCTCCATCTGACTAGCTATAAACCTCCTGAATATCAGGTCATACAGCCTGAGATGCCTCTCTGTTATCGCCACAGTAGGCTTGATTATCCCAATCTGTATATACTGCTGGAGCTTATTCCTATCCAAGGGCCTTACAGGCCTTATACATTCGTGAGCGCCCTCACGGGCATAGGTGCGTGCTATGAACTCGCCCAGCTTATTCGTCTGGATATACTCACGTGCTATATTCAAGCCTACGCTTGACACCGTTGTGGCGTCTGTCCTATGATATGTTATGAAACCGCTCTCAAAGAGCTCCTGCGCTATCTGCATAGTTGTATCAACCGAGAAGCGTAGATAAGCAAACGCATCGCGTAGGAGTGTTGCCGTAATATATGGTGGATATGGATTGAGCTCGCGCACTTCCTCATGGACATCAGTAACCTCAACAAAAAGCGCTTCCTTATCCAAGTCTTGAGCCTCGGTTGGGTTTTCAAAGGATAGCTCCAACCCATTCTCCAAGACCGTTCTCAGTATTGTCTTCCGTTTTTTGGCCTCCTCCATGCGCTTAACTATCCACCCCAGAACTGGTGTCTGGACCCTCCCCGCCGAGTGGCCGCGAGAGCCGAACCTCTCCCAGAGCCGTCTACTAAGCTCAAAGCCAAGCCAGCGGTCTTCTATTCTCCTGACAAGCTGAGCCGCCACCAAGTTATCCGAGACCTTACGCTTCTCAGAAAGCGCGCGCAGCAGGGCTTTCCGCGTAACCTCGTGAAACTCCAGCCGGTATATGTTGGGGTTATAGGGCTGTAGGGCTGATGTTATGTCATACGCTATCTTCTCCCCCTCCGCATCTGGGTCGGTGGCTACGTAAACCTCATTAACAGAGAGGGCAGCCTTACGCAGAGCCTCTATTATATCCTGCTTAGAGAAGACATCTCTACTACCGCATGAGGGGCAGCTGTCCTCCTCCACGAATTGATACCCGCATCTTCTACATCTCTTGATGGGTGAGAAGACGGGTAAGAATCTTCCATCATCTATCAAGACGCCGTAGAAGCCTGGGGATATTGCGAGGTCTGTTACATGCCCCATGGTCGCTGCTATCTGGAGAACCACCCCACCGCTGCTCGTTGTATAGAGCGTTAAATCCCCCACACGACGCTTATACGGCTTACCGAAGAACTTGGCAAACGTCTTAGCTTTAGTAGGCGACTCAACTATCATCAAGGCTTCACGCGCTATGCTCGTCCGCGGAATTGTTATCTGGCCAGCCCTTATCTGGGCTATAACCTCCCTCTCGCGGTCAACCTCGCCGAATTGGCGTCTGGCCTCCTCCACCGTGTATTCAATCCAGTCAAAGTCCTCCAAGACGAGCTTCAGACGGCGCGTTAAGCCCGTGAAGGTCTTCTCATCATCAACCAGTAATATGCTCACGCCGCGGCTAACTCCCGCAGCGTAGAGGCGGGATGTTCTTCCAGAGGCTTGCAAATAGCCGTAGGTGTCTGGTATGATTATGTAAAACGAGTCGTCGCGTACGCGTATGGTTATGTCGGATGATTCCTCAACCCTCTCAAGAAAATCTGGAGTCAGCAAACCCTGTATAAACTCTGTCGCTTGTTTAACTATCCGAACCAAGTAGCCCAGCTGGCCGCCTGGTGTTTTCCCAGACTGGAGAGCCTCCCTAACCCTATCCACAGAATCTCTACGCATGGGGACAATCCTTCTCAAGCTCTGAAGTATCTGCAGCGCCCTTGGCTTGACATCTTCATCTATTATGTCAATGACGTTGCTTAATAGAGCGAATAGCTTATTCGGGTTTGTTTCGTCTTTCTCCATTTTGACCTCTCTGCGCGGGACTCCGACGAAGATGGCGTATCTGACTGTTTCTGGCAGGTCTATCCCGCGTGCGAATGGGCTGCGGCCAGAAGATAGGCCGACTAGCGCGTCAAACTCGCCGGCCTTAAACCGATCAAGTATGCCCTCCTCCATAGTCTCGTAGAAGTAAGCCCTTATCCCCTTCTCAACAAGCTTCTCTGTCAGACGTCGTGCAAAGCTCTTACCCCGCGCAACTGGTGTGTATACAAGCGCCCCCTTCCCATGCTCCTTTAGGAGCTCAACAGTACGCGAGAGGAGCTTCTCTTCCCGCAGATAAAAATCAGCTATGTTTCTGACGAATTTAGGACTGGTGCCAGGCTCGAAGTCAAGGAGCTCTGAGAAAATCAATACGCGACGCGTGGTTTTTGGTCTTAGTGTTGCACCAGCCACTATGAGCCTACCGTGCTTCTCCTTCTTAAGCCGCTCAATATAGCTACTCAACATATCATACTCATGTTCAAGCTTCCTATCATCTACATAGCTCAGACGCCGCCTAAGCTCTATAAGCCTCAAAGCCTTATCTACAACATCTGGCTCAAATCCCAAAACCATAACAACCCTATCAATATTCTTAGGGGACTTGAGGAACGAATCCACATCATCTACAAAGACGTAGTCAAAAGACTTGTTTTTGAGAAGTTCAAATTTATCAATCAAAAATCTGTCAGTGGTTATTAGGAGCTTGTAGTTGTCTTCTTCTATCTTTTTGAGCATCTGATTCTTCTCTTTTCTCTTCATTCCCGTGTGGTAGAACGCTATATCATCGCCGCGTAGCCCCATGCGCTCTGCGAATTCTAGGCATTTGGAGGATACTTGGTCGACTAGTATGCTGTTGGGGAGTATGATGTAGCATTTGCTTTTCTTATGTTTTATGAGGTAGAGCGCCATGATTGCGCAGAAGACGGTCTTCCCCACACCCGTTGGTGCTACTATGGCAATGTTCTCATCCAGCAGGACGCGGCGCGCCCATACTTCTTGGAGAGACCATGGCTCGTAGCCTAGAGCCCGCCAGAACTCATGCCTAAACTCGCCTAGCCTCTTTTCAAGCTCAGCCACTATCGCGTATCT
The DNA here is from genome assembly GCA_030059675.1 of Candidatus Pelearchaeum maunauluense. Lineage (GTDB taxonomy): Archaea > Thermoproteota > Nitrososphaeria_A > Caldarchaeales > Caldarchaeaceae > Pelearchaeum > Pelearchaeum maunauluense. The sequence continues at coordinate 115,855 of JANVYQ010000004.1, forward strand.
CTGGAGCTTCCCCCTCTCCTCCAACGCGCGCATTATCGCTTCTGGAGTAGCTGGTTCGGGAAGTACGCTAAGACACGCGCTACAGACTCCACCCCTAGCTAGACGCTCTGCCTCAATTCTCCCGCCACAATTGGGACATAGCTCATCCAGTAATAGCATAACTTTCTCCTTGCTTATCGTCATCCATCAAAAACACATAATAAACATTCATGAGAAATGTAGTCGTTGGTTGTGGAGTGTGTCTGTTCTTTGTCAAGTATGTGCGGCAACTATTTACTTAACAGCATTTTATTTAGTCATTTAGACAATAAGAAAACCTGAAGCATGTTATTATGCCATACATGATTTGGTCGGGCAGTATGAATGCTTATATTTCACGCAAGTTTTCGTTAGGGTATGCTGAAACCGCCGATACAAGAGCTACAGACATATTACAAGACTATACGCACGCGCAGGATGCAGCTTATACTAAAAGTGCAGGCAACAACCTTCAGGGGAATACGCGACTACCTAGATAATAACGGCTTCACAGAGCTACTCCCACCAATCATAGGCCCTGTAACCGACCCTGGAATACGGGGTGCTAAGCAGGTTACGATAGATTATTATGGGAAGGAGTATAAGGTGATGAGTAGCGCTATCCTGTATAAACAGATGGCCGCAGCCTCACTCAATAAGATTTACTTCTTCTCACCCAACGTTAGGCTTGAGCCGCTGGAGACGGCTACCACGGGAAGACATTTGGTTGAGTTTGTCCAGGTGGATATAGAGGAGGCCAACATAACATATGAGGATGCTATGCGGACTGCGGAAAACCTTGTGGCGCATATAATCTCGTATGTCGTTGATGAGGCAGCTCCATATTTCGAGGAGCTGGGCAGAACTCTAAGAAAATTCAAGCCACCATTCAAGAAAATAACCCACAAAGAAGCTGTCGAGCTGCTACGCTCAAAGGGTGAAAAGGTAAGCTACTACACCGAGATACCCTGGGAGCAGGAGGAGAAGCTATCACGCATGTTTGACGAGCCCTTCTTCATAATAGACTATCCAAAGGGCGCGCGTGGTTTCTACGACATGGAGGACGACTCAAGGCCTGGCATTCTGCGTGATTTTGACATGCTTTATCCTGAGGGGTATGGTGAGGCAATCTCGGGAGCTGAGCGGGAGTATCGTTATGAGAAAGTCATAGCTAGGATGCGTGAGAGTGGTGAAGACCCAGCGAAGTATGGCTGGTATCTTGACATGCTCCGTGAGGGAATACCTCCGACAGCGGGTTTCGGGATAGGTGTTGAGCGACTCACCAGATACCTATGCGGCCTATCAGCGGTATGGGAAGCGCGCCCGTATCCAAAGATAGCGGGAGTATATTCCCCCTAACCAACTCCTCTAATAGGTGTCCAATCTTTTGTCCTCCACCCTACTAAAGATATTCTTCAAGCTCTTTAGAGGTTCTGAGAAGATAGCAGCGGCCAGAGGCTTCATAGAGGCATACCCTGTTGATGAGATTACTCAGAAGGCGCGGAGAGGCAAGGAGGCGGTCTTCCCGTTTGGCGAGAAGGAAGAATTCGGCAAAGCGCTTCTGGGAGCACCCATCTTCGAGCAAGCTCCCCTAAGGTATGATACACTAAGTAAAGTATTGCTGGTTCCGCCGCTCTTCACACCTCTACGCCTGAAGAAGATGCAGGAAATACTGCGTGAACCTGTATTTACCGACGTAGATACACGCGTGGAAGTGGGAGGCTTCAGCTCGTCTATGCCAGTCTGCATAGCCTCTATGGGCTCAACCGATGTCTTCAACAAGGTGTCACTACAGGTTGCTAAGGCTGCCGCCGAAGCTGGAATACCCATGGGCGTCGGTGAGAACGTGGCAACGGTCTGGGGATATGCTCAACGCCGCAGAGCCTCGCAGCCATGCTTCAAAGAGAGGGTAATGACATACTTACAGCACGCAGAAGAGGGGAAGGGGGGAGTATTCATACAGCAGAGCGTGGAGGACGCGTATGACGAGCTGTGGAACAAGGTTTACTCAGACCCAGACATCACACCGTATATAGAGAAAGGGCAGGTGGCGTTTGAGATAAAGCTGGGCCAGGGAGCCAAGCCGGGAATAGGCGGGGAGACCTTCGTATCACGCGACATAGCTCTTAAGATACGTGATAAATACCATTTTGACGACGACCCAGCTACCGTTGTGAAGCAGGTTTATAGTAGGCACTCCGCTCCTGGAACGTTCACGGCAGACATACTCCGTAGCATGCTTCGCCTGATGAAGAATAACTATCCGCGATGCAGGATTTGGGTTAAGGCGGGGCCTTATCGGGATGTTGAGGAGGTTGCGCAGATTGTCCATGAGCAGGAGGCGGAGGCTATGTGGATTGATGGGAAAGAGGGGGGAACTGGGATGAGTCCAGTCATAGCGTTGAAAGACCTTGGATTGCCTACGCTGGCCTGCCTCCAGAAGATAAAGAGGATGCGTGAGCGTGGTTTGCAGCTTGATACGATAGTCTCTGGCAGGATAATTAATGGTGGTGATGTGGTGAAATCACTATGCATGGGGGCCAGCGCTGCGGGTATGGGAAGACCTATAGTGGTAGCAGCCTACGCCGCTGGGGAAGAAGGGGTTAGACGATTCCTAGAAGCTCTCAAGATGGAGATGCAGCTCCTCATCTCTGCGCTGGGCAAATACTCAATAAAGGAGCTGGGAGACGAAGACCTGAGAGCCGCGACACCAGAGCTAGCTAGAAGTCTAGGAATAAAGAGTGTGTATGACTAGCTCCTCATCTTGGCTAGGTTGATAATCATATTATAATCATCGTCGTTCAGCTCTCTTATGCTTCCGCGGAAAGCGCTGGGCCAGCGTTGCTTATTCTTTATGAACGAGAGCTGTTCTAACAGCTCCTCGGCTGGTAAGGACTTCTGCCAAATCTCAGCATCCTCCAGCTCTATGGAGTAGTCAAAGTTCTCGGAGGGCTTGCCAACTATGTTAAACTTCTGCGCAGGCGTTATCGGGTGCGCTTTGCTCGCTATCCTAGCATGGCCAGCGAATAGTCGGCCCTCACTACTGGAAACGCAGAAAATAACATTATCACCAGGCTGTAGTCTCTTGATGTTCCGAGCTCTGCTATTGAGAGACCAGAAGCGATGCTCAACACTATTACGCAAAATATCCCACGCGGGAATCCTAATCCCGCCATGAATATGGTCCTTAACTATGAAGAGCCAGTTAGCCATAACACACTCTCAAGCTATTGATAACGCAGAAGGGATATATCGTTTAATTCATTGTTTGGGGCTTTGATAAACTTAGCCTCAGCGGCGTGTTTATATGTGGTGTTGTTTATAGAACCGTAACAGATTTTGCCAGGTTTCTGGGCTTGTCGGGGTCGTAGCCCTTCAGAACAGCAAGGTGGTATGCTAGGAATTGGAATGGTATAGAGTATATTATGGGTGATAGTAGTGGGTTTATGTCGGGCATCCCCACGAAGTAGTCTGAGAGCTCTCTCACGTCATCGTCATCCTCGCTTGCCACAGAAATAATACGAGCCCCTCTAGCTTTCATCTCCATTATATTACCTATGTTCTGCTTTCTGCTCTCATCTCTGGGGACTATGAAGAATACTGGGTAATTCTTCTCTATGACGCTTATAGGGCCATGCTTGCTCTCTCCAGCGGGGTATGCTATGCTGGGTATGTAGGAGAGCTCCATAACCTTGAGCCGCGCTTCTAGGGCTGTGCTGTAGCTTATCCCCCTTCCAAGGAAGAAGAATGACGAGCTATTCATAAGGTTTTCCGCTATCTCCCTCATCTGCCTATCCGTTGAACTCACCACCTTCTCGGCTATCGTTGGTATGGAGTGGAGCGTCTCGTAAAGCTCGTCCATCTCGTACTGGGCTAACTTACCTTTCAGGCGCGCGAGGCGTAGAGCTAGCTGGGCCAGCACCAATACCTGCGATGTGAATGTCTTGGTCGCCGCCACACCTATCTCTGGACCAGAGTTCTGTACTATGTATGCGCGTGATATTCTGGTAAGCGTTGAGCCTACAGTGTTCGTGATTCCGAGTATCGTGGCAGCTCTCAGGCGTGCATACTCAAGAGCGTTGAGAACGTCAGCCGTCTCCCCCGACTGGCTCACGGCGAGTATCACAGTATCAGCGCTTATCGAGCTTCCATAATTGTCGATGAACTCGGAAGCTATTATAGGGTAGGTTGATGTTCTGGCTATCTTGGAGAATATGTAGGAACCAGCTATGCATGCGTTATATGATGTTCCAGCGCCGAGAAGGAAGATGTCTTTGCCCCTGTCTATGAGCTCTGCGAGCAGGTCTACGTAAATCTGCTGTAGGTGGAGGACGTTTCTCAGGGCGTTTGGTTGCTCGTAAATCTCTTTCAGCATGTAGTGCTCGTATTCCCCTTTCTTGGACATGCTGACAGCCCAGGGGATTAACGTGGGTGAGCGGTTCACCTCTGAGCGTGTGCCCAGCTTTATTATCCTATAACCATCGCGCCTTATTATCGCAGCCTCCCCATTATGTAGGAAGACAGCTTTCTGGGTGTATTCTAGGAAGGCGTTGGCGTCTGAGGATACTAGGTTAAACCCTCCCCCAACCCCTATTGCCAGCGGCGCCTCATTACGTGCTACATATATCGCTTCTGGGTTGCCTGCTATTATCATGGCAACGGCATAAGAGCCGCGTAGCCTTGATATGGCGTCCAAAAACGCTGTATCAGGCTCTGCGCCGCGCTTGATGTTCTCCTCAACCAAGTGGGCGATAACCTCCGTGTCGGTCTTTGAGATTAGGCTGTGGTCTAGGTCTAGAAGCTCGCGCCTCAGCTCTATGAAGTTCTCTATAACCCCATTATGGACAACGGCTATCGTCTCTGTGCAGTCTGTGTGTGGGTGAGCGTTTATCTTGGATGGCGCGCCATGCGTCGCCCATCTAGTATGGCCTATGCCCACATTGCCAGGTAGGTCGTCCAGATTTAAGCGCCTGTGTATCTCCTCAATCTTCCCCTGGTCCTTCTTAACATAGAGCCTCCCTTTGAATAGCGTCGCAACCCCAGCCGAGTCGTAGCCCCTATACTCCAGCCGCGTCAGCGCTTTATGAAGAATCGGCGCAGCGTCCTCAGGACCTATGTACCCGACGATTCCGCACATTCCTACGCCCCCTTGGCGGCGGCTTGTTGGTGGTTCTTAAATATGGGCAATCACATTATTTTACCGGTCAAATATTATTTGACCTGGGGATGTTAGTTGGCTGATAATGCGGAGATAATAGCGCGGGATAGGAAGATAGGGACGTTGCTGGTTAATGACGCGGAGATTATCAGGATATTATCAACCAGGCGCGGCGCTAGGATAGCTAGGCTGCTCGCTGAGAGGAGTAGCTATCCTGCTGAGATAGCTCAAAAACTAGGTGTGAGCAAGCAGCTGGTCTACCACTATGTAAGTAAGATGGAGAAGAGCGGCCTTATAAGGCCTGTTGACGGGATGCGTGTTAGGGGAGGGCAGGCCAAGATATACAAGATGAATGTTGATGCTGTTAGTCTTGTTCTGAACCCGCGGGGGTGGAAGCCCGCCACCGCTAGGCACATACCTGAGAAGCTCGGCTCCTTCCTCTCGCCTATAGTGAGCGGAGGCCGCCTCAACGGGCTTGTTGTCGTAGGCTCGCCACACCCACACGGCCCGTTTAGGGCTGTAGCCACAGACGGCCACTATGGATTCCAGCTCGGCCTCTTCATAGGGCAATACGCAAAGATAGGCGACGAGTTCGCTGTACGTCTAGATGTTGATGTCAGGGCTGAGAAGCTATACGAGCAGAACATGATACTGCTGGGCGGCCCTGGGACGAATATAGTGACATCCATGATGAACCCGCATCTCCCGATTAAGTTTAACGAGAGCAACTATTGGGCTGGTATAGTCTCGCCCACGCAGGTTTATACCTACGAGTCATGCGGCTTGATAGCCAAGATACCCAACCCATTCAGGGAGGGTTGTAGTGTTATCGTCTTGGCTGGTCTTAGGGCTGTGGGCACGAAGGCTGCCATAATGATGCTCACAACACGCTACGAGGAGTTGTTGAGGGAGTATGATGGGGAAGATAGCTGGGCTGCTGTTGTGATGGGGATAGACCTGGACGGCGATGGACGTATAGACGAGGTTGAGCTACTAGAGACGACCTAAGCGGCGCTCAGCCTTCTCAAGGTCTTCAGGCGTATCTATGTCAAGTAGCTCTTCCTCACCAACCTCAATAAGCCCAGCATTATTGATGTGAGCCAGTATCACGCTCTTCGCTCCCGCGTCGCCAGCGAGTTTCATCAGCTCTGGGAAAAGTTTTCGCGAGAATATGGCTGGGTTCATCGGCTCACGCCCACGCGAAGCAGCCACAACATCATAACCACCATCTAGAAACATGGCTAAGAGCCGTCTTAGGGTATTTCCCGATACCAGCGGCTGGTCTCCCAAGAGGAGGAGAAGCCCATCAGCCATCGGCTCAGCCCACCTAGCGGCGATTCTTATTGAGGAGGAGAGTCCCTCCCATGGAGACTGGTTAACCAGCAGCGCGAAGCCCTCCAAGCTGGTGAAAAACCGTTCATAACCAGGCTTGACCACCAGAGCCTTATATCGTATATCTAGTGGAGACAGGCTATCTATTACCCAATCAACAACACGTTTCCCACGTAGTTTCTTGAGGAGCTTATCATCTCCAAACCTGGTTGATAAACCAGCCGCTAACACCGCAGCGGCAATGTTACGCATGCAAGGGAGTTGTTGGTGTGAGAAATATTTAAGATAAATCGCCTATTGCTTGAGGTTATGCTGGGACATATCTCAAAGACTCAGGAGCCTGCTACTTGTGTTGTATGTAAGCGCGAAGGAAGGCCTGGGGAGCAGTTTCACTACATAACCGGCCTGGGCGCCGTCTGTATGCGCTGCGGCCTAGAGCTGGTTGATTGTAGCTCATGTGGTAAGAAGGTTAAGCGAATCACGATTACCGTTTTGAGGGGGAGAGCCTTGTGTCTAACATGCTATAAGGCCGAGCGCGAGCGTGGCGAGAAGCGTATCCTAAAAGAGGTGGTGGCGGACAGCCTAGAGGCGTTAATGAAGAAAGTTGCGGAATCAACACCAGAGGGCTTTAGGTTCGTTGGCGTCAGGCTGAAGACAAGCTCAAAAACAACATGGCAAGCCGAGTATGAACGAGAAGATATCTTTGAAATGAGATGCAGCTAGAGTATATGGCCGTGATATCTACGCTGGTATTTCCATAAGATTATGAAGCTTATGCTTTGGTTTGAAAGATATTAAATCGGAATCAGCGCAGTAGCGGCGGCGGAGAATTAAGTCTTGAGCGGGGGCTGGAAAAATATCTGGACGCTGTTCAGCAGGCCTGGGGAGCGCATAGAGGTAGTAGAAACAGGCTACGACATGGTAGATGACCGCGAGGAGTTCAGACTTAGGATAGAGAAATCCCTATCCCAGCTCAGAGGGCAGATTGAGCGGCTCAACAACAAGTACAGAGAACTGGCCGCGAGGAACAAGCTATATTTCGAGAAATGTATCGAGGCACTGGTAGCTAGGGACGAGGAGAGGGCTAAGATATACGCCTCCGAGATAGCTGAGATTAAGAAGCTGGCCAAGATAATAATACATAGCCAGCTTGTCCTGCTCCAGATAAGGATTAGGCTGGAGAGCATCCTAGAGCTAGGGGAGGTTCTCGTCCTAGTAAGGCCGCTCATAACCCTGCTGGAGAATGTGCGCACAGAGATAGCTGATGTAGTCCCAGAAGCTTCGGAAAACCTCCGCTCACTCGCCAACACGATAGAGAACTTCATAACCGAGTCCGAGACGTATGTCGAGCCACCGCCCAGCCAGGCTCTTGAAGAACTCTCAGACGAAGCTAACTTCATCCTAAACGAGGCCAGGAGGATAGCCGCTGAGAAGGTGAAAGAACACTTCCCAGATATACCAACGCTCACAGAGGAGGAGAAGGCAGTATATTCCTACGTGATGTCCAACCAAAATGAGGAGCTGGACCTGGACGAGTGCGCATCGCAGCTGGGGATAAGACCCGAAAACCTACAGGAGATATTGAGGAGATTGCAGGAGAAGGGACTGATAGAGATACAGATAGGGGAGGTTAGCTAGTCCCATACTTCTCCTGCCATTTCAACAGCTTCTGCATATTCTCCAGAGCTATTGATGGTCGTCTCTTCTTCAGAACTTCCAGAAAATCATCCATGGTTATTGGTCTTGGGTTTCCGTCGCCGCTTCCAGAGGAGAAGAGCTCATTAACCACACGAAGCTGTGCCTCCATGCATACGTCATGTATATCTGCCGCAGAATAGCCATCAGACATAACAGCGAGCTGATGTAAATCAACGCCAACATCAAGCTTCAAGCCACTCGTATACATGGTGAACAACTGCTTACGCGCCTCCAAGTCTGGTAAGGGAACGTAGATGCGCTTCTGGAATCTCCTGATGAATGGCTCGTCCAGATACCAGGGCTTATTCGTTGCTGCTATGACGTAGATATACTCCTTCTTGCCCTTGCTCAGTATTCCATCCATCTCCTTTACGAGCTGGTTTCTTACCCTAGCTTCTCCCCCAACTTCCAGGAACCTCTCCGCCGTGAGCGAGTCAACCTCGTCTATGAAGATTATCGCTGGCTTTCCCTTGCTGGCCACCTGCCTGGCCTGGCTGAAGAGGCGTGCCACGTTTCTCTCAGACTCTCCGAGCCACTTGGACATTATCGTAGCAGCGTCAACGACGAAGTAATGCGCGTCAATCTCCTTTGCTACGGCAGCCGCGAGGAGCGTCTTACCGCATCCAGGGGGGCCGAATACCAGAATCCCACGCGGCCAACCAAGCGGAAAGAGGTCTGGCCTCCTAACAGGAAACACTATGCTCTGCCTAATCGCCTTCTTAGCCTCCTCAATATTCACTATGTCGTCCCACGATACCTGCGGCTTATGACGTAGTATAGTGTCGTTGAATGTTACTTTCTGCTGCTGTGTTACTGCTAGCTTATGCTGCTCAGCTACCCCCAGCTTCTCAATACGCGCCTCATACTGGCTTATCTTCTCGACGAAGACCTTACGCAGCGCCTGGTCTTGAGTTAGGTTATAGAGCTTCCACAGCAGGTCTATCGCTTCGCGGTATCTCTTTACAGCCTTAGCTGTCTGTCCTATCCTGTCATAATAAACAGCCTCACGGGCCTTGTATGCTGCTATCCTCTCCAGCTCGGCGAACATCTTTCACCTCCTTCCGCGGCCTATTCTGCTATCAGGGCTACGCCGAGAACGTTATATAGACTAGCCTCGCCCAACCAGATAGCATTATCCAGGTATTTACTGTATAATCATGATGAATCCAACCTCATAATTCTTCTTTCACCGCCGAGAAGGAGACGCATGTTACTGTCTTGCCCACACCCTCTATTGAACGGAGCTTATCTATCACCAGGGAACCTATTGATTGCATGGACTCGCCGCGCACTTTCAGCAGTATGTCCCACTCTCCAGATATTAGGTGAACCTCCACAACGTCATCCATGGCTGCTATCTCTTCTGCAAGTTTCTTCTGCGATATTCCTGAGCCAGGTACGAAGGAGACTAGGATGAAGGCGGTGGTCGGCTTTCCCATCTTGGCATAATCGAGTCTTACTGTGAATTTCTTGATTATTGACTGGCTTTTGAGCCGTTTTATACGCTCTTGCACGGTTGTTCGGGGCATCTTGAGCTTTGACGCCAGCGTGGTTATGCTCTGGCTAGAATCCTGCAATAGCTCCTGCAAGATTCGTTGGTCCTTCTCATCTAATTTTGCCTGCATGCTCTCGGTGTTTCTGTTCCTGGAGGTCGTTAAACTTTCTTTCATTCGTCATTCGTCTATAACGTGGAAGGCAGATAACTAAATACTTTTAAAGAATCCACCCCCACCACAAATGAGCAACTATGCCGCAGATAAGGGACGCAGCTATTCACGGTTATGGTGGCTATGTGCCGCGTCTCCGCATAAAGGCTACGGAAATTGCACGTATCTGGGGTAAGGAGAGCGGCGAGGTTCCCATTAAGGAGAAGGCGGTTGCAGCGATTGACGAAGACGCTATAACTATGGCCATAGAGGCATCTCGCTACGCTATACGTAGGGCGGGGATAGACGCGGCTAGGATTGGCGCCGTGCATGTGGGGACTGAGTCTAAGCCCTATGCCGTGAAGCCCAGTGGGACGATAGTAGCGGAGGCGCTGGGAATAGGCTCTAACATAACCTCGGCAGACTACGAGTTCGCCTGCAAGGCTGGCACAGAGGCGATGCAGAGCATAATAGCTATGGTCTCTGCTAGGCGTATAGAGTATGGCCTCGCCATAGGCTCCGACACGGCTCAGGGGAGGCCTGGGGATGCGCTGGAATACACCGCAGCAAGCGGCGCGGCCGCTCTGGTCATAGGGAGAGAAACAAGAGACGCCATAGCGAGGTTTGAATACTCGGTAACCTATGTAACTGATACGCCAGACTTCTGGCGTAGAAGCTATGAACGATTCCCCATGCATACTTCACGCTTTACGGGAGAGCCAGCATACTTCAAGCATACGATAACCGCGGTTAAGAATCTCCTAGCGGAAAACGGCTACAGCATTAATGATTTTGATTATTTCATCTTTCACCAGCCTAACGTCAAGTTTCCACTAACCGCTGCCAAGATTCTCTCCATACCATTAGCGAAGGTTGAGCCTGGGATAGTTTCCGATGTTGTTGGCAACACCTACGCTGCCTGCTCCATGCTGGGGCTTGTGAAGGTTCTGGACATAGCCAAGCCTGGGCAACGTATATTGATGACCTCATTCGGCTCAGGCGCGGGGAGCGATTCCTTCGTTATAACTGTCGGGGAGGGAATAGAGGAGAAGAGGGAGAGAGCTCCTCCATTAGCGGCGTTCTTCAGCAGGAAGAAGACGATAGACTACGGAATGTATCTGAAGATGCGGGATAAGATAAGGGTGTGAGAGTTGAAGAAGGTTCTCATAGCAGGATATGGCCTTACGAAGGTGGAGGAGCACTGGGATAGGAGCTTGGAGAACTTGATGGCTGAGAGCAGTCTCAAAGCCCTGGAGTATGCTGGCCTCTCGCGTGTTGATGCTGTTTATGTGGCTAATGTGTATGGTGAGGTTTTGCAGGAGCAGGCCGTTCTCGGCTCTGTCTTGGCCGAGGAGCTGGGTATGAGCGGTGTGCAGGCTTACAGGATAGAGGCGGGAGCTGCATCTGGGATAGCTGCTGTGAAGATGGCTGCTAACGCGATACAGTCTGGAGAAGCCAACGTAGTCCTTGTAACTGGTGTTGAGAAGCTCTCAGACGGTACGGCAGAGGAGCACTTAGCCCTCACCGCGATGGAGGAGCGCGAAGAATACACGGGCCAGATGGGTGTTCATCAAGCTGCTAGCGCCGCGCTACTATACAGGCTCTACCTAAGTCGGTATGGTGCTAGGCAGGATGGTATAGCCCAGTTCGCCGTCATAAGCCATGAGAACGCCGTTGGTGTGTCTCACGCGCAATACCCCTTCAAGGTGGGCTTGGATACGGTTATGAAATCACCCTACCTATCGGAGCCTCTTCACAGGCTTGAGGCAACGGCGGTAGCTGACGGCTCGGCAGCCATAATACTCTGCTCAGAAGACTTCGCAGCAAAGCTTGACCCGCCCAAGGCGAGGTTGGCCGCGTGTAGCCTAGCAACCGACTACGTTACACCATTTGACAGGGAAGACCCCCTCCACTTCCAAGCCCTGGCGCGCGCTACTCACAGCGCCCTAGAGATGGCCGGCGTCTCAAGGGAGCAGATAGGCTTTCTGGAGCTTCACGACTCCTTCTCAATAGTTGCCGCCCTCTCGCTGGAGTCGTCTGGCTTCTTCCCGCGCGGGAAGGCTGGGGAGGCGGCTCTCGCAGGAAAGCTGAGCCTCAACGGGGAGCTACCCATAAACACCTTCGGCGGCCTCAAGGCGCGCGGCCACCCTGTAGGAGCTACGGCAATCTACCAGCTCGCTGAAGCTTATCTCCAGCTAACACACCAAGCTGGGAAGAACCAGCTAGACAACGCTAAACACGCCATGGTGCAGTCGCTGGCAGGCTTGGGATGTGCGGCGGCGGTATGCATTCTTGAGGAGGCGTGATACCATGTTGGAGTTTGGAATCAGGATACCTAGGTATTGGCGCGGCAAGCCTTTTAGATATCGACTTGAAGGATTTAGATGCGAGGAATGCGGCGAGTTCCACTTCTCCCCAAGGCTCGTGTGTAGAAAATGCGGTGGAAAGCGACTGCGCCGCGACAAGCTCTCCGAACGCGGGAGGCTCATATGCTATACCGTCGTAAAGTCGGCTTCACCAAGCTTTGAGGCATACACGCCCTACATAGTGGGGCTAATCCAGACGGAAGACGGAACCATGATAGTGGGACAGCTTACAGACTGCGACCCCGAAGAACTACATGAAGGGATGGATGTTGAGGCTACGATAAGAAGGCTGCAAACCGATGGCGAGAGCAGGCTAATCGCTTATGGTTATAAGTTTAGACCCGCTATACAGCGCCCTTAATCTTTTTCCACAGGAGTATTATGGCGTATTCGCGTGGTATGTTGTCGCGCTCCATTAGGCGCTGCACATCCGCGGTTAGCATGGCCTCTGCTCGCGTGCCGTGAGAGAGCACGTACCTCTTCTTCACCTCCTCCAAAATCCTGTCAGCCAACTCCCTAGAAGTGGTTACGTCGTTAATCGTACGCGGCAGCTCTGATATCTCGTGAATCTTCTCCTCAAGCTCCTTAATCCTATTCCTAAGCATGCTAAGCTCCTGCCGAAGCTGGGGAATCCTAGCCTCCAACTCTTCTTTCAGACCAACATCGCCTTTACTAGAAGCAGTCTCATCTAGTTGGAGTGTGTTAAGTTCTAGGCTTGCCCAGTAGAGGTCTACCTCAACCTTGCTGAAGCGCTCTTCTAGCTGTGCCTTAGCCTGCTCTAGGATTTCTAGGGTTCTCCGCGAGTCATTAACTATCTTGGAGCGTAGCTCGTTTAGCCTGGTTAGTATCTCTCTAATGGCGCGTGGGGGGACGGTCTCACGTATGCATAGTTCCTGGAACTTGAAGTCCCGTTTCCTTACATTCTCTATGTCTGACTTGAGCTTTTCATAGTGATTGATTGCGCTCTCCACCAAAGCCTCTTCTGGCTCTTCCTCCGACGCTACCTCAAGCTGCGGCTCAGCCTCTTGCTGCTGTTCTTCGCGAGTCTCTACAGCCTCGCTCACAGGCTCTATGACTGGCATATCCTCGCCAGTAGGGGGCTGGCTCTCCTGCTTCTTAGCCCCCTCTCCAGAGACTCTAACGATAATCTTACGCGGCATCCGCTCCTCACCGTTTGACAAGCTATTACTCCTCCCGCATCTTCGGATACTTCAGCAGCTTTTTAGCTCTTTCAAAGAGGCTTGTACCAGATATACGGGGAGCTGATTCCAAGACATTCACGGTATTACCTTCATCACCAACCTCCTCAGGTCTAGCTGGCCTCTGGAGACCGAGCTTGGAGAGTATGCGCTTCTTCTCAGGGCTTGAATCCACATCAACCATGTGTCGTATGTTAAGCGTGTTGAGGCCATATATTGTGCTCTCCAGAAGCTTACCGCGCTGAATCCCTATAGAAACCCTAACCGAAACCACCCTACCATCCTTGTTAATCCTGAACACCTTAAACTTGAGGCTTGATATTTTATGCGTCTTCCCATACTCCACAGGGTCTATAACCAGAGCAACAGCCTTGGGGAACATTAGCTGGTATCTCTTCTGCGTATCTATGTCTGTTGTTGAGAGAAACACGTCAAAGCCTGGGTGTGAGTGGTACCAGCCGACTATGTAAAGCCCTGAGTTTGTCTGGTGGAGCCACTCCGCCACCTCAGCCATAACCGCCTCATCTAGATGGACGAAGACTGGAGTACCATGCTGCTCCCCTGTTACCGCGTCCCATATCTCAAGGACCTGGCTCTGCGCTCTCCCGACGAGGAGGCCTGCGACCTCCCTGTTAAGATTCGTGAGTGAGTGCTTAACTATCTTACCCAGAGCCAGCGGATATATGCGAGCTATCATCACCCCTAGCCTAACCCCTTGCCGCAGCGCTATGTATTAAAAGTTATGCTCATGTTATAAGCTCCTGAGATGACTAGAGCGTTCAGCCTGGTGATAATCCAGCAGTATCGCTCAGCCCATACCGCGTGTCTTAGCCTCATCAAGTATTCGCACAGCATCTACCGGGACGGATATGGGTAGCGGGAAAGCTGCTTCACTAAGCTCAAGCGTAATCTCGCGTTTAGGCTTATCTATACGTATAACCTTACCGACCATACCCCTCAACGGCCCAGAGACAATCTCAACAACCTGGCCAGTGGTTATGATGTCTATCAGCGGCTTCTCAACCAAGTGCGCGGCTATCTCGTCAAACGTGACCGTTATGAGCGGCCTATTCTTAATATGCCTAATGCCCTGCGAGACGGCTGCGACAGCCTCCTTATTCTTGGCCTCTATTAAGACATAGCCCCGAACAGTGGGTAGAATCAATATTGATGCAACATCTATCTTCTCCCTAATCCTAAACAGGAAGTCAAAGCTCTGCTCAATCCATCCATCATCTTTCCCACCTGTGAACGCCTTTCCTTCGGCGTATGTTTTGCTGGCGGTCTTATACCACAGATAGCTTCCAGACGCGCAGTCGGGGGCTGAGAGAACCAGGGCATAGGAGACGCCTCTCCTAACATCTATCATCGGCTCTATATTGACCTCATACCAGCCAGGCTCGGAAAGGAGGAGCGGGTCATACTTAACGCCCGATATCTTGTTTTCTAGGCTCACCCCATACTCTCCCACTCGGTAGAAATCCGCGTGGAGAGGTGCTGTAAGCTCACCCTCACGCCCTAGATACAGGTAGAGCTTGGATATCGTCGTAGTCTTGGGTGCTGTGAATGTCTGGTAAGCCCTGCTCTCCGCGTTGATGCGCCAGGCCTCAAAAGGCTCGCCAGTCGTCTCAACGAGCACCTCAGTCAAACGCGCCTCAATAATACGCGCTACATTACGCTCCTGCCCAACCGTCGTCTTAACCGCGAAGTACCTATACCCAGCAGAAGACATCCAATAATCAGCCTACCCCAATCGTTTATTAATTATTATCCCCTGCTACGCCGCAGGCTCTATTTAAACGCCTCCCAGTGCTATCGCCAGAAACCTAATGATGAATGCTATAAGCCCTACGATGGCTACTCCCAGTAGCGTGATGCGCATCGAGATGGAGAACTCTTCCCATGTCGGCTTCTTAGCCAGCTTCAGCAGCGTGGCTGCGGACTTCAGGAAGCTCTTCAGCCCCAAGGGTCTCCAGCCTAGTGGGCTGGCTGGTCGTATATATGGTCATCCTAGGATCGTGCCAGCTAGCGCGGCCCTACTGTAAGGCTGCCTTACTGAAGAGACGCGGAGCGCGACCGCTATTACCTAAGCCTGCCCATGAGGAAGAGTAGGAGCGCCGCCTCGGTGTGCATACGGTTCTCAGCCTGGTCGTAGATTATTGAGCTAGGCCCATAAGCCACATTAGCCGTTACCTCCTCGCCTAAATGCATGGGCATGCAGTGCATGAACTTTGCATCTGGCTTAGCGTGCTTCATGAGCTCTGCGTTAACCTGGTATTTGGGTAGAAATTCTCTGAGCTTCTTCTCCCTCTCCTCTTCCTGGCCCATAGATACGAAGACATCGGTATATACGAAGTCTGCCTCTGCCACAGCCTCGGCTGGGTCGTCGGTTAATGTTATCTCCGCGCCGCTCTCCTCGGCCCATTTTAGAGCTTTGGATACCGTCTCGCTGTCTGGCTTGTAGCTTGGTGGTGTGGCGACTGAAAGC
Organism: Candidatus Pelearchaeum maunauluense; assembly: GCA_030059675.1. GTDB lineage: Archaea > Thermoproteota > Nitrososphaeria_A > Caldarchaeales > Caldarchaeaceae > Pelearchaeum > Pelearchaeum maunauluense. The sequence continues at coordinate 131,760 of JANVYQ010000004.1, forward strand.
CTCAGGCCCAGCAACCCGCATATCTGAATTAGTGAGTTGCACACGTTATTCCCATCACCCACAAACGCTATCTTGCTCCTGCTTGGTTTTTTGCTATACTGCATTACCGTCATGATGTCGGCAAGCGCCTGGCATGGATGGTGCTTGTCGCTGAGAGCGTTAATTACGGGTACTGCGCTGTGGGCGGCCAGCTCTTCTACCATGCTGTGCTGGAAAACCCGCGCAACAACAGCATCAACATATCTCGCCAATACCCGCGAGGTGTCTGAGACTGGCTCACCTCTACCCAGCTGGAGCTCTGACCAGCCCAGATACATAGAATCGCCGCCAAGCCGTGCTATAGCTGACTGGAATGAGACCCTTGTCCTTGTTGATGGTTTTTGGAATATGAGTGCCACAACCTTGTTGCGTAGCGGCTTGCTGGCGGGGTAGCCGCGTTTCCTGAACAGCAACGCGGCCTTCAGTATCTTGTTTATTTCGCGCGCTGTGTAGCCATCATAATCTAGGAAATGCTTGACTCTCTGCATGTCGCGGCGCGCTTCCCCCATGTTGTATTAATTATTAACATTATCTTAAAACGGTTAATACTAAAAAACTATAATGAAACAACCAATATTTGATAAAAATAATTAAAGAGAAATCAGGTATGAGCCGAATGTTCCTTAAATATGCCTACCAAAAACCCAGCCATAACCACGTATGCATAAATCTCATGCTCCCAACTCGCTGGCGCGTATGCGAATTCTTTAAATAGTCTAGTTATGTGAGCATGGCCTTCGTATTACTGGACCCCGCTACGCGAATAATCCAATAAAATAGGTGAGCATAGCGGTTCTCCAGTAAGGTCTATGGCTATCAGAAGCTTGGATGAGGCTGCTGTGCTAGACGCCCTAGCGTCGCCCAAGAGGCTAGCTATTCTGAGGACGCTCGCGCAGCAGCCTATGAACTATACCGAGCTTATGAAGTCTGTTGGGATGACCAAGCAGAGGGATGCGGGAAAGTTCTCCTACCACCTGAAGAAGCTCCTCTCAACAGACCTTGTCCGCGTTAATGAGAAGACTAAGCTCTATGAGCTCTCCAAGCGCGGGCACGCGGCGCTTGCCCTCATTTCAGACATGCGCAAAAACTTGGAAGCCCTTGATATGCTGATAGTCAGGAGAACCGAGCTGACGGTGGAGCCTTTTGACAAGAACAAGATAGTTAATGTGCTGATCAACGAGGCCGGCGTCCCTCCCCGACTGGCTAACCGCGTCGCCTCCCTAGCTGAGGAGAAGCTACTAGACCTCAACGTGGAGTATCTATCAGCTCCCCTGATAAGGGAAATCGTAAACTCCATACTGATAGATATGGGGCTTGAACGCTATAGGCATAAGCTCATAAGGGTTGGTATGCCTCTCTACGATGTTTCCCGCCTCCTTAACGATTCTGTGAAGAGGCGCGATCCGTATGGTTTGATAGTTAGTACCTCGCAGGCCGTCATAAGGGAGTTTATACTCTTTGACGTATTGCCCAGAAATGTAAGCGACGCCCATATCACGGGGAACATACATCTTGACAACATAGGTAGCTGGCCGTATGGTGAGTATGCCAAGTCATACAGCTATCATGATGAGGTCATAAACAGTATAGTGGATGAGAGCCTCTACATAGATGCCGAAACTGGGATAGAGATTGAGCTGAAGAACAGGCGGGAGCTGGAGAAGCTGAGCAGGACAGTACAACAGCTGGATAAGATAGACATGCTGAAGAAGAAGCTGGTGTCGCTGATTATAGAGTACGACCCGGTGCTGATTCGCCATATACATGAGAAGACGGCAAACGCTAGAGTGAGCATAGTAGCCTACGCCGACAGCGACTTGAATAACGACGAGAATATGATTGATGAGCTTGTGCAGAATATTGGGCAAAGAATATCGCTATCCCTCGCTGGTGTAAAGTTCTTCGCCTCAGGATATAGCATTAACGATGGCCACCCAATCTCTGGCGTCGCGGCCATAAACCTACCACGCCTAGCCATATCCTCCGAGGGAGACGAGAACAAGCTCTGGAGCTCTTTAAGAAACTGCTTTGAGAACATAGCCCAGGCTTTCATAAAGAAGTATGAGATGCTCCGCGAGTTGCGTGGTAGGGAGGCTGGGGGATATTTCGTCGTGTCTGGCTGCGGCGTGGGTGAGGCGCTCAGAATACTTGACAACAAGTCGGAGAAGCCCAACATAGAGGTTCTCAAGGAGCTTGTCAGGAGGATGGAGAGGGAAGCTAGACGGGCTGGCCGCGATAAGGTGAGCATAGTCATCGGAAGCGTCTGCTCATATGATGCTGCGCGTAGGATGTATAGGATAGACTCTTCCGAGTTTGGTCATAAGCGGTTGTCAGAGCTCGTTTCGGGTAGGTATGAGCATTATACAACATCGGTCTATGAGCTTTTCAAGGAGATGAGCCAGCGCGAAGTGCTTGATGCTCTCGCTGAGATGCTACAGTTCTTCACTGGCGGGTTTTTGGTAGGCGTATCTGGTAGGCGCGAGGCTTGGGCTCGTCTAATCCCAGCGCTGTTTCAATGTGTTGAGGAGCGTAAGGGCAGGGTCATGATACAGCCAGCGTAGCGCTATTTCCTAGTTTTAAGCAGTAGTATAGCCCTAGCCAGGTCGCCGCGTGCCTCTTGAAGGGCTTTACGCGCTTCTTCCTCGCTCGCGCCCGACTGGGCCATGACCAGCATCACATCATCGTCGCTGGGGGTGTATTCCTCCACCTGCTCCTCACTAGGCGCTGTAGGGGCTCTTTCCTCAGCCTCGCCGCCAACAATCTGGAATATCCTCTCCTTCTCAACCTGAAGCGCGACGACGGAGGGGCTTCGGACAACAATCTCCTTATCGTGGAATCTTATCACAACCTCTTCTGCCGTACCGAGCTCTTTTAGGTCTAATCCCAAACTGCCCAACATGCGTGCCTGCATACGCCGGAGCTCGCGCGGACTAAGCCTCTTCAAGGAAATCCTCCCCTTTAGCCCATGCTCTCTCCCTAAAAACATTATACCGCACAAAACTATATACACCCCAACGGTGAGAGAAGTATTGAAGAAGAAAGTATACGTGCTATCGTGGAGGTAATCGTCCCCTCGCGTAAGACTGTCCTAATCTTCCTAGGCCTATCGTTCCTCAGCATAGCGGGGGCGGTTCAGAGCTACGCTTTCGGGGATGATGTTCCATGCGTGGAGAAGCCTCCTCTCTACGATGCCTTAAGACCTTATGGCTTCTGGTTTCCGTGGATAATCTTTACAGCTCCGCTGCATGTTGCAGCAGCTTTAATCTGCGGCTCTGGCGATTTATGCATCCAGCTCCTCTCCAGCTTCCCATCCATGGGTGCCGTAAAGTTCCCGCTAGCCAGCGTCTTATACTCCTCCGCTGCGGCGTGCTGGGTTGTTTATAGCTGGAGACGATGGTGCGTTGCTGCACCAAGAGATACGCGCATACTACTATTGTTAGTCCCACTAGCGCCAGCGCTCTTTCTCGGCAGACCTTCCATACCAACAATTATAGTATTTCCCCTATTTGTGGTCTCTACATTCCTCCTACTATACGGCGTCTTCATAGTATATTCTGTGGCTATTTACGGGCTATTCAGGGGCGTGCGCGCCCTCTTCTAGAATCCCCTGCCTGACCTTCACGGCCACGCCTCGCTTGAGCAGCCCCATCTCAAGACCAGAGATTACAGCCCTCCCCACAGCTACCAACTCGCCGCGCAAATCTTCAACAATCACCTCCTCGCGCGGGACAATCTGAGGATCGCGCTGCACGACATGCTTTGAGAAGACGTCGCCTCCTCTCTTGATGAACTCCACAGCCTCATCCGCAACTCTAACACGCAGCCTATCCGCGGGGAGTGCTAGACGTAGCCGCCGCGCCCCTTCTAGGGTTAGTGCCAGCATCCCGTCGGATGGTCTTAGGGTGGCTAGGAGCCTCCCGTCGTGGTAGACTCGGCGTACCCAGCCTGTTCTGCTGGACAGCTCAAAGACTACGCTGTCTGGGAAGAGTGCTGCGCCGACACCAGCCCCGAACTGGAAATCAGCTATGAGGCGGACTGTTTCCAGCTCATACCGCATGGCCGTCCACCACCCTAAAGCCGCTGGCAACCTTGCGTATCTTCTCAGCTATGTGGATGGGTGCTTCAATATCCATATCCACATGACTTCCGTCAAACTCAAGTTTTATGACGTGGCAGTTCTCCTTGACCTCTGTGAGGAGCGGGTATATTGTTGTCCCGTTGTCTAGACGGGCTTCAACCCTTATGTAGCCGCCCATCATCTCCGCTATGCTCCTCTCCAGCTCGTCTATGTTCATCCCACATAGGGCTGATACCGCCACATAACGCAGACCAACCCCAAGCTGCGAGATTTTCTTCTCCAGCTCATCGTTTGAGGAGAGCTTGTCAATCTTGTTAAAGACTAGTAGTACAGGAACGTTATCAACCCCTATATCGTCAAGAACATCAAGCGAGGAGTTTATCTTATTCCCCATAACGTCTGTAGGCTCCGACGCATCAACCACCAGGAGTATGAGGTCTGCGTATATGAGCTCGCTTAGGGTTGAGTTGAACGCATCAACCAGTAGTGGGGGTAGGTTTTTGATGAATCCTACGGTGTCTGAGAGATACGCCTTCTTCCCAGCCACCCGTACTATCCTAGTGGTTGTGGATAGTGTTGTGAAGAGCTGCGGGCTTACTGGCACTGACTCGCGGGTGAGCACGTTGAAGAGCGTTGATTTCCCAGCGTTGGTGTAGCCTGTCAGGGATACCGCTGGTATCCCATGCTCAGCCCTTCTCCTCCTGAAGAGGTTTCGCCGCCTCTTGATATCCTCCAGCTTATCAACTATCGTGGATATCCTCCTGCTGACCTCGTCGTAGTAGATGTCCGCCTCATAGGCGCCCAGGCCGTGAAAGCCTGGCTGCTCGCCCTTCTTGGCCAGCCTAACCTTCTCCTTAGCCCTGGAGAGCTCATACTTCAGCTCAGCGAGCTTAATCTGCAACTTAGCCTCGGTTGAGGCTGCGTGCTGCGTGAATATCTCAAGAATGAGCTGTGTGCGGCTTATCACAGGAACGCCGAGGCTCTTAGCCAGGTTATACTCCTGGACAGGCTTTATCTCATTCTCAAAAATAACCTTCTGAATACCCAGGTTCTTCACGGCCTTTCTAAGCTCCTCAACCTTCCCAGGGCCTATGTGGTATCTGGGATGCGGGTGCCTCACCTGGGTTATTGAATAGACAGGCTCATAGCCAGCTGTCTTGCAGAGCTCCTTCAACTCATCTAGGTTATACTCGCTTTTGCTGAGCATCCGCTGTACTACGGCAACCTTCACCCGCTCACCTGCCACCTCTAGCATGGAGAATCGCTAGGCATCGTTTAAATCTTGAGCCTGCTCTAACGTTCTAGAAGCTATAACGTCTGGCCGCTCTTCTTCAGAACGTCCTCCAGCGTGTATCCCGTCTGTTGGGGCTTTGAGGCTTTGGGCAGGCTTGTGGCGTATTCCTCTGGGGCTTCCTGGACTATTGTTATCTTGAGAGCCTTCTCAAGCCTGCGCGCCAGCTCTATTGGAGGGTGGAAGACGCCCTGCTCTATCTTCCTAATCACGGTAGCCTTTTCCTTGACGAGCGCGGCCAGCTCTTCCTGCGATAGGCCCATTTTCTCGCGCGCCCGCCTCACCTGCTCCCCAAAATCCTCAACATACTCATACTCCTCTGCCAGTAATCCCTTATTGCGGGGCTTTCTCCTCAAAGGCTGGGGCATAATAGCAACACCACACAACTAACTATGTAATCCTACCTCATATTCCTTTCCCAATCATCGCAGCCTCCACGCTACATAATGTTCTGGATACCGTTATCCAGGCTTCAAGTGGAGTATCGTGTATCTTTATCTTCATGTCAGCCAGTCTTTCTGTATCTCTGGAGAAACCGCCGTGTGGGAAGCCGCCTATCAAGACCATGGGCTTCTGCGTTGATATTATCTCCAGGCCAAGTCCCCTCACATCTCTATACTCCCCATCCTCGCTCAGCAAGTAAATCCTTGTTGGCGATAGCTCGTTGACCAGCTGCTGGATGGATGCCCGTCTAATTGCGAGTAGCACGCCACCGTCTTCAGACCTTATCTCGCCGAGCTGGTATAGCTGTTCAATAAGCCCCTTAAACCGCTCATAGACGCGCGGCAGCCTAACCCATGGTTTCACGTCTATTAAGTATCCATCCAAGGTGGAGATATACACGCTGAGGAGTCCGCGTTTATTGAGGGGGGAGCCCAGAGCCTCTAGTAGGGAGAAATGCGCTATGTCTGGCCTGCCGCGCTTATGGGCTTGGGGCAGGTTCTTCATGGCTGCATGGTGGTAAGACCTGTCCAGCAATAGCTCGCCAGGCTTCTTCCCACGCTGCCTGGCGTAGTTAGCCACGGCAGGATGCCGCCAACACTCGCGCGGCACAAGCTCAAGAGCAGCCTCAACCAAGACTAGGGTAAGCTTCTCCAACACGCCTACCTGAGATAAGAGACCATAAAAAGGAGCCGATAACCATTAATCCGACGAAGCCACATAATATCTGGATGCGGATAACGGGTATTGCAGACCTGCCACTCCACGGGGGCCATGCGCCCTCCTGGCTTGTCCGTAGGATGAAGCACCTAGCATCTGCTATAGTCCGTGTTATAGTTGATGACTATGGTGAGCGGGAGGTTTTACGCCGCTTGGGCGACCCCTTCTGGTTTCAGTCATTCGGCTGCGTGCTGGGCTTTGACTGGCACTCAAGCGGGCTCACCACGGTAGTTACAGGCGCTCTCCGCGAGGCGCTGAGCCTTGAGGAGCATGGCGTGGCGCTTGCTGGTGGTAAGGGTAGGATGAGCAGGACTGTTCACGAGCAGCTAAGCGCGGCCCAGCTAAGCGGTGGTGTGGCTGAGCAGCTTTATAGGGCGAGCAGGCTCACCGCCAAGGTGGATAACGCTGTCCTACAAGATGGATACAGCATATACCACCACGTAATAGCATACACATCCTCTGGGGAGTGGGCTGTAATCCAGCAGGGCATGAATGACGCTAACGGTTATGCGCGGAGATACCACTGGCTATGGGAGGATGTGGCGAGCTTCGTGGTAGAGCCTCATAGCGGGCTGGTCGGAGACAAGGTTGAGATGCGGGTCATCAACATGACATCTAAGGGGAGTGAGGAGGCGCGCCGTGTTTCGCTGGACATAGTTAGGGAGAGTCCCCAGAAGCTTATAAGACTCATAAACATAGCTTCATCAAGGCAGGAGACGCTAACAGCATTTACTTCATCACAGGACGAGCAGATAAAGTTGCCAGCGCATCTATCCATGCCGCGGAGGATAGACTGGGACACAGTGAGAAGAGCATATGACATGCAGCCCACCAACTACGAGGAGCTGGTGGATGTGAGGGGTATGGGGCCAGCAACGATAAGGGCACTGGCGCTTGTAGCTAGCATAATCTACGGCGCCGAAGTAGATTGGCGCGACCCAGTAAAGTATAGCTTCGCCCACGGTGGTAAGGATGGTGTTCCGTATCCCGTTGAGAGGCGGAGGATGGATAAGGTTATAGGCTTCCTCCGCGAGGCGGTTGAGGCCTCGGAAATAGATGCGCGCGAGAAGAAGGACGCATTACGGAGGTTGCTAAGCCTTGAGAGACGTCTCTACGGTAGGGGGTGAAGCGCTCTGCGCAGGCCTAGTAAAAAGGCTCTGAGGGAATTCGCCCTCCAGAGGATAAAGAGAGCCCTGGACTTCGCGTTTGAAATATACCCAGAATATCCTGAGTATGCCGTAAGGGCTGTGAGGCAGGCGCAGCGCCTAGCCCAGAAAGTACGGCTGAGGCTCCCTACCACGTTGAAGCGGCGTTTCTGCCGTAAGTGCGGCACGCCATTCATAGGCTCGCAGACATTCTCGGTGCGCGTAAGGCAGAACCGCGCTACGCATGTGGTTGTCCGCTGCAAGCTATGCGGCCACACGAGGCGCTTCTACGTCTCCTAGCTGAGAAGCCTATAAATTATTGCTTTATAGGGAGGCGGGGAGAGGAAAGAAGCTCAGCGGCGGTGTAGCATGTCGCTTACAGTAATGCGGGCAGACGCGCAGAAGCTCATAGAGAGGGTAGCGGAGTATCTCAAGACAAACCAGCTGGTAAAGCCCCCACCCTGGGCTATGTTCGTAAAGACGGGCGTGCATAAGGAGAGGTCTCCCACAAACCCTGACTGGTGGTATATACGGGCTGCAGCGGTTCTACGCAAGCTCTACGTTAAAGGCCCGCTGGGCGTCTCGCGGCTGCGCAAGATGTATGGCGGGAGGCATAGGGCCAACCAGCATCCGCCGCACTTCGCGCCAGGAAGCGGCGCAATAATAAGGAAAGTCCTACAACAGCTGGAGAATGCGAACCTGGTTACGAAGGCTGATAAGAAGGGGCGAACCGTAACCGCGAAGGGACGTAAGCTTCTGGAGGAGGCCGCCCGCGGGGTAATAGCTAGGAAGTGAGAGCCAGCCTCATGATGTAGGCGTCCTCCCCATCCTTATAATACCTGGGTATCTTCCCTACCTTCTCAAAACCATGCTTCTCGTAGAAGCTTATCGCAGCGCTGTTGGATACTGCCACCTGCAGGTCTAGATACTCCACTTCCTCTGGGAGTTGTCTGATTATGCTGCGTAGCAGTAAAGCCCCTACTCCGCGCCGCCTGTGCTGGGGATGAACCGCTATAGAGAGGAGTAGGGCATTCCTCTCCTCAACCCTAGCCACAGCGTATCCCACGACCCTACCAGAATCCTCGGCTACTAGGAACAAAGAGCTGGGGCTGGCTAGTAGTGTTAGGAACACGACGAAACCATAGGGATGGTTGAAGGACTTTCGCTCAATATCATATATCGCCAGCAGGTCGTTTAACGCTGCTCTCCTAATGGTTGTTGCCCCGCTCAACTCCTCAGTGCCAAGAGTATGAGATAGATGAGGAGCAGCGCTATTATGAGTATGGGCGACGTGCCTATGAAGAAGCCATCAACCCGCGTACCCCATACCAATAGTGGGTGAATCTTGTCAAGTCTATCAAACAGGCGCGATAGTATGGGGAGTGCTACGAGTATTATGCCAAGGATTATGAGCAGTATCCCCAGGAATGTGAATGGGGCGAAGATGCTCTGATTCTGAGCCATCTACGTACCAGCCTCCATCCGCGCTGCTGCAGCTAGTAGTTTTATCACCTCCTCATCGCTCGTCTGCTCAAACTCTTCGTAAAACTGCCCTATGGCATAGAACTCGCTGGGTGTTTGTAGGCAGTACACCTCATCAACCTCAGCGCGTATCTTTGCGACGGTCTCTGGCGGCGCTACTGGAACTGCGACGACTATCTTACGCGCACCTAGGCCGCGGACGTATTTTATCGCAGCCCGCATGGTGGCGCCTGTCGCTAGGCCGTCATCAACGAGGATTACCGTCTTGCCGCGTATATCCACTGGCGGCCTACCGCCGCGATAGCGTTCAACTCTCCGCTTTATCTCGCGTATCTCCATCTCCGCCGTCTCCCTGATGTATTCGTCGGACGCTCCGACGAGTTGGGCTATGTTTTCTTCAACAACCAGCGAGCCATCTTCAGCCACAGCGCCCACGGCCAGCTCAGGCTGGTATGGTGCTCCTATCTTCCTAGGAACGACCACATCCAGTGGGGCGTTTAGGGCTTTAGCCACCTCGTAGCCTACTACGACGCCTCCCCTAGGGATAGCCAAGACCACCGCATCCCCTAACCCGGCCTCACGAAGCTTAGACGCCAATAAGCGCCCAGCATCGGTCCTACTCCTGAAAATCATCCAAAACATAGCTATGGTCTATCATGCTATTAGCCTTTTCATCGGCAAAATGCTAGAACCAGCCCCTACGGAATAGCTTTATATTCTCAGACAGCAACCACCGTTTCAGAGAGGCTGTTATGAGCGAGCACGTGATGGAGGGTAAGATTCTATACCAGTGTGTAAGGTGTGGTAGGCTGTTTGAGAAGGAGAAGATGCCCAAGGTGGCTGAGACACGCTGCCCTGTGTGCGGCTATAACGTGATAAAAAAAGCCAAGGCGCCTGCTGCCAAGCTCATAAAGACCTCAGAGCTGGGCAAGGACATTGTACGGATGTCGGTATAAGGCCATCCAAGCGTAGGCTGGTGGAGAATACCCGAATAATCTTCACAGAGCCGAGTCTTGTGAAGATTTAAGATGCGCTGGGCTGGGATAAGCCTCGTAGATGGCTTTAGAGCTGCCGCCCGAGCTAGTGAAAGCGGTACCGCTGCCAGCATACATAGCGGAGCCGCTGCTGGCCATAACGCTCACAGCAGTAGCCATAATAGCTGTGCGCAAAATAGCGGCACCGCTAATCGCGATAATCTCATACAGGATAAGCGGACTCGTAAAGCTGGTCGGAACAATATCCTCAATCATCATAGGCTCAGTAATGGCCCACTCAACGCTCAACCCAACATCTGGAGAGACAATAGTAATGGCCGTAGCACTAGGCGGCGCGATAGCGCTCCTCTACACACCACTAACAAACATGCTCGCCGGAGACATTCTAAGAATGACCAGAACAGTGAGAGAAGGGGATGTGATAAGCGTCTCCAACCAGCTCTACAAAATCCAGAAAATAGGCGAGGTGCATACGCTCCTAGTAACCCCAGACCTACGCTACGAGTATCATCCAAACATGATGTTCCTCAAGGAGCGGATACTAAACTATACCAAGTCTGGAGCAGGTCTGGTAACGGTTAACGTGGTTGTTAATGGTAGGAGTGTTAATCTGAGTGATGTTAAGCTGATGATGCTCAAGGTGGGGACTGACGTTGCCAAGAGTGAGCTGGCCGCTGGGCGTGCTGCTGATGTCCGCGTTGTGTCTATAAGAGGCGACGAAGTAGAGCTTCAGCTAAGGCTCTACATACAAACGCCAACCAAGGCCGAGTCCCTGGCGTCGCTCATACTGGAGAGAATATACATGAAGCTGGCTGAATCAACCAGCAGGGCTTATGTGGGCGCTCATACGCGGGCTACTTGATAAGCGGAAAAACATGCTCCACAACATAGTCCATAAACTTGTCCTCAGATATTCTTGAGAAAGAGGTTACCACGCAGTTCCTAGTAAGCCCCAGAACAGCGCTACTACCCTGAACCGTGAAGACAAGATACCAAATCTTCCCATGCATTAGATACTCCTCATACTTTCCCGTCGTCTTGAGCGAATCGCCGTAGAGGGCAACCTTATCCACGCCTGGGAAATCCAAGTTATCAAAATAAATCACCTTCGTAGCTTCTGGATTCCTCTCGTGGAAAGCCCTGAGGTTATCTGCTGGAATCTGCGCCTCCACAACCCCTCTATATGTCAGGAATAGGTGGTGCGAGAGTATAGAGGCGACAGCGTTAGCAAAATGCTTCTTCTGAAGCACGGTAAGAAATATCCTACCACCAACATCATGAAAGTAAATACGTGCTGAAGCCGTCTTCAGAGTGGGAACCACTTTCCCGCGCTGATTTATGAAAATAATCTTATCGCGATAAAAGATGCATGTAAGTATGTTCCTCTTCGTATCAAGGTCATCAACACCCGTAATAAGCTCAAACTCATGGTCATCAACCTTCTCGTTCTCAACTCTCCTGAAGTCGCGTAGCTTATCGGCAATCTCCTCAAGCGACGTTGGAGTCTTTACCTCAAATATCTTGGCAGCGAGAACCATCCATGCCCGACCCCCTTGTCTGCTGCGGAAACTCAAATAGCCATCTCTTAAGCTCGACTTTGGGCCAAAACCCCAACAGCGAAGATGCCTTATCTATCCTAGCCGCGCTGAAGCCTATATCACCCTCTCTGGGCGGAAGCATCTCCACCATATCCAAACCCAAGCCATAGGCGTCCAGAACCAATCTGGCAAGCTCATAGATGCTCACTGGCTTGCCTGAAGCTATGTTAAATATATCAAAACTAGAGCTGGAGCTGATATTTCTCAACGCGGCTTCAAAGCCCTGTATCACGTCTGAGATATGTACGAAATCACGGGTCTGATTGCCGCTTCCATATATCTTGAGCTTCTGCTTGTTTGACGCAGCCTTTAGAAACGCGGAGATTACGTCATCTCTAAATCTTCCATTCCTCTCAAGGCCGTAGACGTTAAAGAGGCGTAGAACGATGCATCTAAGCCCGTAGAGCCTTGAATACTCCTCAAGCACCTTCTCAGAAACCAGCTTACTATATCCATAAAACGACACAGGCCTACATTCCTGCTCCTCTACCGCTGCGCTTCTAATATCTCCATAAACCGCCGCGGAGGAGGAGAAGATTATCCCTTTGACACCACAAGCCAGGGAGGCTTCGGCTATGTTGTATGTGCCTACAACGTTGGAGGCGAATGCAATATCGTGATTAGCCTCACATGCGGGAACGCCTGCAACGGCAGCCAAATGAAAAACATACTCAACATCCCGCAAAACATATCCCAAGCCGTCAGGCCTTGATATGTCCAGTCTGAAGACCTTAAGACTTGATAGGTCTCTCAGATTATCTACACTGCCCGAGGAGAAGTTATCAATAACCAATACCTCGTGACCTAAGCGTAGAAGGTGTTCGACCAAGTATGCGCCTATGAAGCCACCCCCGCCTGTTACAGCTATCCTCATAATTCCACTACTGCCTTTGATGGCATTCTAATAAGTTAAGACCCGCTCATATAGCTCCAGATATTTTCCAATGACCACATCCCAGCTATACTCCCGTAAGATTAGGCTATACGCTTCTTCAGCCATCCGTGATGCCAGTTCCTTGTCATCCAGCAGCGTGTTTATCGCTTCCGCAAGCTGTTGGGGGCTGTCTGGCTCCACCAGCAGGCCTGTCTTCATGTGGCTCACCAGCTCCACGTTGCCGCCAACATTCGTAGCTACTACTGGCGTTCGCATGGCCATGGCCTCAAGGAGTGCTGTGCTAAGCCCCTCAGCCCGCGAGGGGAGGACGAAGATGTCAGAGCCTCTAATTATTCTCTGAGCCTCCCAACGGCTCATCGCGCCCAAGAATGTCACATTATCCAGATTATGCGCAGCTCTCCGTAGCCCCTCCTCAGCGGGGCCCGAGCCCACGATTATGAAACGCGCTCTACCAACCAGCTGCGCCGCTTTTATCAGAGTATCGACACCCTTCTCCCTTGATAGCCTACCCACGTAAGCAACCTGAGGTGCGCCCATCCTAATGCCATCGCTGGGGAGCTTCTTTAGGTCTATCGCGTTCGGTATATGCGCTACCTCAAACCCCATCGCGCTATAAGCCTCTGCAGCCTCCCTTGAGACAACAGTTACCGCGTCAGCCCATTTGATAGCCCTTCTCTCCAACCAGCCCGCTGCGCGGCCCACGGCCCCGCCGTGAAGCAGAATAACCTGCCGCGAGTAGATTCCATGGATGGTTAGTATCCTGCGCCCAGACGCTAGGCGCATAGGTATGGCTGACGGAATATTATGCGCATGGATAATATCGTATTTCTCACCTAACACCTTAAGCGCCGCGAATAAAGCGAAAGAGGGGTTGGCGAGCCTCCTAACACGCAGGACAAGTGTGTTATTGGATGTTACATAATAAACCTCAAACCCCCGCTCATGAAGCTTCTCACCAAGCTCCTCTACGTGCTGGGCTATACCACCCAGCCCACCCATCGTCGGTGATATTAGCAGGATACGCATACCACGCACCCTCAAACACGCGGAGACCATGAGTTAAGTATATGGCGGGACTAGCAATACGTTTAAATCCACGAGCATAAAACGCGGTTCGTAGGTGATTACCGCTGGGCAAAGTGAGGACGCGGAAAGTAAAGACACTCGCCAAAGAAATACTCGAAACATACAGCTCCCAAGTCTCAACATCATTCGAGCAGAATAAACTACTCGTGAGACAGGTGCTTGAGGGGAGGTTCTCTAAGAGGCTTGCCAATAGGATAGCGGGCTACCTTACGACACTAGCCAAGAGGGAGGCAAAAGCTAAAGAAGCAGAAGAAGAGAGCATAGTCGAAGCCGCGCCAGAGCAAAAATAAGGATAATACGTATGGTGATGAGACTGACCTGCACCGAGAGCCCAGCAGGGCTCTATGACGAGCATACACCCTCCCTGAGTTTTAGGGAGGTGGCCTAACTCCCAGAACAACATCAACGTTAAGAATCTTATCATCCCTGCTTATCGTTAACGTAACAACATCGTTGGGGCTTGTCTTTTCTTCCAGATAGGTTAGTATGTCGTCTATTGATTTTATTGGCAATCCATTTATCGCTATGATTATGTCCCCACCAGCCAGTATTCTTATGCCATCTACTATGATTTCTTTTTCTCCTCCCCTTATTCCAGCTTTTGCCGCTGGGCCTCCTGCTACTACGCTCTCCACGAGGAAGCCGCGCTTAACGGATACTCCGAGGGCTTCTGCTATGAGCTGGTTCATGTTCCGGCCCGCTATGCCGAGCCAGCTATGCTCATACGTGCCCTTCTCGATTAGTGTTGGAACTACCCGCGCTACTATCGTGGAGGGTATGGCGTAGCCTATTCCGACAAACCCGCGTATGGGTGATTCTATGGCTGTCGTTACCCCAACCACCTCGCCGCGCATGTTAAGTAATGGCCCCCCAGAGTTCCCTGGGTTCACCGCCGCGTCTATCTGTATGACTCCTGGGATGGAGAAGCCGCGCTTGGTTGGGAGGAGCCTATCTTTCTGGCTAACCACGCCTGTTGTTAGCGTTCCCTCCAATCCGAATGGGTTTCCCACAACTATTATCCTCTCTCCTATTTTCAGCTCCGAGGAGTTTCCCAGCTTAAGCGGCTTCAGGCTAATCTTGCTGGCATCAACCTTGAGCACGGCCAAATCGCTATACGGGTCGCGTCCCACCAGCTCGGCCTCCAGAACAGCCCCATCAAGAAACGATACCCTAAACACGCTACCGTCTTCAACCACGTGATTATTGGTTACTATATGCCCAAGCGTGTCGTAGACGAAGCCAGAGCCGGAGGACTCGCCGAAGGGTGTGAGAACCCTAACCATAACCACAGAATCCTTGACACGCTCATAAACACTCGCTATATCAGCTTGAGTAGCCTCTACAATCACTGTTGATACTATCGTCTCAGCTTGATTCGCACCGTTAATAGATTCCTTGAGGTTCTCAATAGTGAGTGCGAGCTGTTTAACGTTAGATTGGAGTTGTTGTATGTTTAATGAAATTGAATAGAGCTGAAAACCCATTATTGCCAGGAGTGAGAAGACCGTTAAGACCGCGAGAATGCTTAGCCTTGACATACGCCATGACGAGGCTCTCCGAGTACCATTTAATAAAGGTTATTCATAATTCGCAGAGATGCTGGATAAGTAGTAATATAAGCGCAGGTGTTGGTGAGGTTGTCTATGTT
Source organism: Candidatus Pelearchaeum maunauluense (assembly GCA_030059675.1). Taxonomy (GTDB): domain Archaea; phylum Thermoproteota; class Nitrososphaeria_A; order Caldarchaeales; family Caldarchaeaceae; genus Pelearchaeum; species Pelearchaeum maunauluense. Next base: position 147,178 of record JANVYQ010000004.1, read on the forward strand.
TGAGCCGCCGCGGGGCATGGATGACCTACTGCCAGACGAGATGCGCGTCAAGAGGAGGATAGAAGAAACCATACGCGAGGTCTTCCGCCTATACGGCTATGACGAGATAGAGACCCCCACGCTGGAGTATCGTAGCCTCTTTGAAGCCAAGTCGGGCGACGAGATACGGCATAGGATGTTCACCCTACAGGACATGCATGGTAGGGTTCTGGCGCTCAGGCCTGAGGTAACCGCCTCTGTTGCGCGTGTTGTGGCTACTAGGATGAAGTCCGCGCCCACGCCTATACGCCTTGGATACATCGCGGACTGCTATAGGTATGATGAGCCACAGTGGGGGAGGAGGAGAAGGTTCTGGCACGGCGGGTTTGAGATATTCGGAAGCACAGACCCGCTGAGCGACGCGGAGATAATGATAGCCAGCAACGAGGTCTTCAAAAGGCTGGGACTCACCAACATAAGATTCAAAACCGGGCATGTCGGCATAATGCGAGGTATATTATCAGAGCAGGGTGTTGATGAGAGGATACAAGACTCGTTTCTAAACATGCTGGACAGAAAAATGGTTGATGAGGCTTTCAGCTTATTATCAGAACACTGCCACGACGCTACTGTGATTGGCGCTATACGTATGCTCTCCCAACTGAGTGGTGATGAGAAGATTTTCAGCTCCGCGCGTGATGTTGTTGCTTCATGGCCAACCGCCGCGAAGGCTCTTGAGAACTTTGAAGAAATAATAGGTATAGCTAGGGATTTAATAAAAGATGAATCGCGTATAACCATAGATTTTGGATTTGCGCGTGGGCTAGAATACTATACGGGCTTCATTTTTGAACAATATGTTGATGGTCTTGACATAGCGTTTAACGGTGGTGGGAGATATGATAAGCTTGTTGAGATATTTGGTGGGAAGCATACGCCTGGCGTGGGCTGTGCCATCGGCATAACTAGGATTCAGACATACTTGATGCAGAAGGCTGTAGGCTCTATACAACAATCAGCAAGGATTTTTGTCTCTGTACTATCCGACAAGGTGAGGAGCTACGCGTTTAAGGTTGCGCAGATAGTAAGGTCTCGCGGTATGGCTGCGGAGCTTGACGTAACGCGTAAGCGCCTCTCAGCGGCTTTTGAATACTGCGAGAAGAAGAGAATAAAATACATGCTGGTCGTAGGTGAGAAGGAGGCCGCGGAAGATAAAGCGGCTCTGCGCAACCTTGAGACGCGGGAACAAATAGAGGTCCCGCTAAGCCAGTTGGGCGAATTCGTGGAGAATCTACTCCGTTCGGGCCTGAGTTAATCCCTTTTAATAGGCAGACCAGCGGTATTGGGCTGAACAGCCTAGATGGAGGGAAGAGACTGTATTGATAGATATGCTCTTTCTGGAGGCTTCTATAGTAGTTATAGCATTAACGTTAGTAGCGTATTTTGGGAGGTTCCTAGACCTCAGGGGGGCTTTGGCAGCCACCTTGGTCGGCTATATAATCTACCTCTTCGGAGGCCGCTTCCTCTTCATAATAATGCTGGTCTTCTTCGTTGTCGCTGGCGCTTTAACGCACTACCGCTATGTGGAGAAGTATGGTGCTGGGGGGCGCGGTGCTAGAACATGGAGCAACGTGCTGGCTAACGGCTCTATAGCGTGTATAGTCTTGGTTATGGGGCGTCTGTATGGTGTGGGCTCTCCAGCCACTACCGCGGCCTTCCTCGGAGCAGTATCGGCTGCCTTCTCAGACACCATGGCAACAGAGGTTGGTATGCTCAATAGGAGAAAGCCCCGCCTCATAACGAATCTAAAAACGGTAGAGACAGGAACACCTGGGGGAGTCAGCACGTATGGCATAGCGGGAGAGCTACTAGCGATAGCGATTTTGAGCGCCGTAGCGATGATGCCTTGGCTCTCACCATCATTGAGAATAGAACAGTGGAGAATACCTGCTATAATCGCTATAGCAGGCATCGTAGGCTCAACAGCAGACAGCATAATCGGCGGGCTCTTCCAAGCACGCTACACATGCAAAAAATGCGGCCGCGCAGTAGAGGTTAAGCAACACTGCGGAGAGAAAACCCTACACCTAGGAGGCCTACCATACATAAACAACGACATAGTAAATATAATAGCCACAGCAATAGGCGCGCTCACAGGCTACGCAATACAAGTAAGCATCCGCTAAAGGGGGGAGGATATGGTTAGGAATTTAAATAGAGCTAACAGCAGCCCAAAAATGAAGAGAAACCAGCGCTGGGCCCGTGGCCTAGTATGGATAAGGCGGCGGCCTCCTAAGCCGCAGATCGCCGGTTCAAGTCCGGCCGGGCCCGCATCTTTATAGCGCTGATTTGGTGAAGTTGGCTTCTTCCACTACTACTGCTGGTGCTAGTACTGGTGTCTCTACTTCCCACCAGCTTATCCAGTAGCGTTCGTTTCCGATGTCTCTTATTTTGGAGAATAGTTTGAGCATGTTGTCGCTTAGTCTAAGCTCTTTGAGTGATTTTTCTATGCTTCCGTGCTTTATGAGGAAGAGGCCGTCTCTGGGTATTGTGGAGAAGTCTCCTGTTCTGTGGTTTTGGTAGCGTAGATACCAGTCGTTGGTTATCCATATTCCGTTGTCTATGCTGGATATTAGCTTGTCAAGGCTCTTGCTTCCCTGCTCCACCACTAGGTTAAATGGGTGTGGGACTATTATCCCAGCGTTAGCCGTCGTCTGCGTATTAAATTTCTTCGCGGTGGTGCTGTTATGTAGGTAGGTCTTGAGAACACCGTTCTCAATTATGGTGTTTCGCCTAGTCGGGACGCCCTCGTCGTCAAAAGCCCGCGCCCCATAGGTTTCCGCGAGCGTCGGGTCGTCTATCAGAGTGAGGTGGCTTGAAGCAACTTCCTGCCCCAGCTTCTCCGTCAAGAATGATATGCCCGCATCTACGTGGAATGCTGAAGCCGCCTCCCCAAGCTCCTCCACCAAGTTTGCGAATGTCATAGGCCCTATCAGCGCCTCGTAAACTCCAGGCTCTCCGCTCACGGGGTTGGCCGCCATCTTAGCTATCTCACCAGCCCTATAACCAGCCTCATACGGGTTGAACAGCCGCTCCGCAGCGGCTATGGATACAAAATGCCCCGTAGCGTCATCGCTAACAAACGCGCGTGTAGATATCTCTATACCTCTGGAATGTTCTATGGCCTCAACGCCGCCAGTAGTTCTTAGATATGTTTTGTTATCGTCATAGACTAGTGTCCCAGCTACGCGTGTTGCCCCAGCGTTGAGAGCGCCGTTTATAGTGGATTCAACATGCTTAACAAGCTCGTCAGGCTCGCCGCTGACCTCACCAGGCTTAAGGAGCCGCTTATCATACTTATACGGCCCTCTCGGCAGCGGGGAATAAACATCCGCTGGGGGGCTGTTCTTAGCCATATAGACAGCCTTCTCAACCATCCTCTTCAAAGCTTGGCTTGACGTATCGGTTGTTGAGGCCACTGCTCTCCTCTCCTTTATGCAGACATACAACATCACACTGGTGTTGTTGAATGTCTTCGTTACTGTTATCTCGTTGTTGGCGTACCGTATAATCCTGCGGATACCGCTATCAATCATAACCGCCGCGTCGGTGGCGCCTAGGCGCCTAGCCTCCCTAATCAGCCTGGAAGCCATCTTACGCGTCTCCAAAAACGCTCCACCTAGATAGCTTGACAAACAGAGTGAGATAAGAGTTTTGTTGAAGTAAATCATCATAACTGGGGATAGTATGGAAGAGCAGCCTGCAAAACAGCTTTTAATACAGGCTCTAGAGAGCCATAACGTTTCTGATAAGCTTGTTTTAGCCTTTTTGGAGGAGCTGGGCAGAAGCCCAGAGATTTTCGCTGTCGTAAAGGATTTTGAGCCGCTGATAGACGCGTCAGAGAGCGTAGCCAACGGCCAAAAGTATAGAATAACTATGGTAGATGAGGAGGTCTTCAGACGTGATGTTGAAGAGTTTGCCCTAGCAGAGATAATGGCCAGCAAGCTACTCCTATCCTACACACCGCTAATCAACGCAGACGAGACTGAGCGCTACGGACTAACATATAGGTCTAGGATAATCGTTGAACTTCTCAAATCGCTGGTGGCTGAGCATAAATTAGCTGCCCTCGCATTAAGGATAAAGCCAGCGTACTTTCTGTATGAGAAGTTGAAACGCTTCGCAGCGGTATTCCCGCCAGCCAGATATAGGATATGGAGGGCTCTCCGAACAAACGTGGTAAAAAACGCGATAAACCGCTTCGTTGAAGCCGCCCACACCTTGGTTGAAGCTGGAATAATGGAGCGCGACGGTGAGTTCTTTAGAATAACCAGGCAGGGATACGACTCTCTACATGAGCATCGCCTAATAGATGTGCGGAAGCTTGAGGACACGTTGAGAAACTATCTCTCGTGGCCCTTCCTGACTAAGGCGGCTGTAAAAGTCTTCCTAGAGCAGGTCTCACAAACTATTCAGTCGTCCAAGTTTTCCGACGAGCTAAAGCTGCCCGACCCATCCTCATACATTTACATGCAGACATCGAAGGGGTTGCAGCCCTTAAGCGAGCAGCACGATATCATGGACTTGGCTAAGTATCTCTATGGGGATTGTCGGGCTGAGATAAGCCATATAGGGGGAGCGCTAAACTCCACATACCTCCTGAAGGTCTATACGCAGCATGGAGAGTCAATCAAGATATTTGTGAAGAAGTATCTAAACTGGACTGATGTAAAATGGATAATCGCGAGAGTATGGACGCTTGGTGTAAAGAACTTCTCGCTAAGCTCTGGCTCGCGTATGGCTAATGAGATATACTTCATAGACCTACTGAAAAACTATGGATTCAACACTGCTGAGATACTTCACGTAAACTGGAGAAGGAGAATACTTTTCCTAAACTATGTGGAAGGCATTAACCTTCTTGATGCTTGGATAAAGTCAATAGAAGGGCGTGAGAGGTTTGCTTTTGATGTGGGTAGATGCCTTGCTGAGATACACGCGCACGACATAACCATAGGGGACTGCAAGCCCGAGGTATTCATCAAGACCAGCGGCTCGGAAATCTACATAACCGACTTGGAGCAGGCATCGTTGCACGGCGATAAAGCGTGGGACGTGATGGAGATAATCTTCTATCCAGGTCATTACCTAGATGTTAAAGAAGCTCAGGCCGTTGCTTCTGCGATAGTTGAGGGATACCTAACTCTGGGTGATATGAAAATAATACAAGAAGCGCTTAAGGCTAAGTATATCAGGACTCTAACTCCATGGACTCCTGTGTGGGTTCAGCGTTCAATTATTGAGGCCGTCAAGCCTCTTTTAAGAGCCTGATATACTCGCGGCCCATCGCCGCTTGTGAGCCTATTAGAATGTTGAGATACTCTTTGTCTTGACGCCTGTCTTTCACTAGTTCAATCTTGCCCAATACTTCAACAACATCTCCGGCGTGAAACAGTGAGGAGAATGTGGTATCGTAGCATGTTAGCGTCTTGATTTCAACCCGTCTCCCTCCTATCTTCTCTTCTCCCTCCACCTCATATACGGCTGGTGTAAAGCAAGAATCCTTGGAATTGATGATGGTTAGCTTGGTTTTTGCTACGCCCATGCTCTTATAGAGCTTATCCCCATACCTCTCCGTTATCTCCTCCACAAACTTTACAGCATGTACCGAGTATAGAGTGCCGCTTACTATCCCCCTGTTCCTGAGCCGCGAAGCCAGTAGCTGAGCATCTTCCAGCGTTAGCGGGTAGCGTTTTAGTAGAGACTTGGTAAAGGCTGAGACTATAGATTCCCTATCATGCTGGCTTTGCAGCTCGTTTATTCCCGATGCTATGCGCCAAAAGTTATCTCCACCATACACTATTAGGTCTATATCCGCGTGCGGGTTGTGGAGCCCGACTAAGAGAGAGCCCGTCAAGCCTAGGAACTCCCTTCTAACGTCTAAGCTGGATTCAAGAATGTTTGCTAACTCCCTGCATTTCGCCGAGAAATAAAAGTCGTTGTTTTCTAATATCTCGGAAAAACGTTCCTCACACCTATAATGTCTCTCAACGGCTCCGAGTGGTATGTATGTGAATGTCTCCCCTATCGTCTCGTCATAATGCACGTATCTCTGATTCACCTTCTTAAGAAGGTCTATTGAATATACGATCTCTTCCATAGTGTAGCTCTTCACAACACGCGTATAGCGCTGGCCGTCGCGCGACCATTTACCATCTCCAGGCATATACTTGAGGAATGCCATCACCCGTCCTGGGGGGTGGTTATCAGATACTACGCAGAATATCCAGCCTTCAGGGGTTTCTATATAGTCGTGGTCGCGATACTCGTGGTCTTGGTCTCTAATGGTTGGCATGTTTGTCGTCTCGCTCCGTGTTTTGGGGGAGAATATAGTCATGAGGCTCGTTGCCCACGAATATACGGTAGTAGTGGGTGTTTGGCAGGATTACTTTCTCAAGTCGGCCACATACCTTGATTGTCTCACCACGCCTACCCATCTCGGCGAACCTACTCCTCATAGAAATCACCTCGCGGACGTTCCATAACCCGCTCAGCCTGGAGCTGGCCGATAAAACCTCCACGCCCAGGCGGTTGGGCGTGAATACCCCGAAAGCATCGTCTAAAACCCTGAACAGCCCAACAGCTACGCCAAGGCTTATGCAACGCCTATCCCCATACCTCTCCCAATACTCACCTAGCTTGGGGACGAGCTTCATCGTGTATAGTCTCCCATTAAAATAACCTGTAAGAAGCTTCCGTCTCTCATGCTTCCTCCAATCTTCCGCTGTGAGTAGCGTATCTCTGCGGCTTGATAGTAGGCGGGGCGGCGGGCTGTTTATGGGTTTGGTCTCTCCCCTAGAGCGCATCTCCAGCAAGGCGCGCAGCACAGCACGGCTCTCTTCAACGCCATAAACCACCAAATCCATGTCTGAGCCTGCATCAGCGAGTCCTAAGAGAATGGAGCCGCTTAGCCCTAGCTCAACATGAGAGCCAGCGTAGTCGGTTATTGCTAATATGAACCGCCGCGCATCCCTAGCAAGCCCGCGCGGCACGCTGGATGGAATCTCGGTGGATGGTCTTATGTATCTCCTGACCGCGTAAGCGGGTATTGCTGGGATTGTCTGGCCAGCATACTCGTCATAAACCAGGTAGCCAGGCCTGCGCTGCCTCATGAAGTCCATCATCTCTTGAAATCCTTCAAGCTTGACATAGCCTGCGCCGCTCCTGACGTATTTCGGGACTGCCACAACCCTCCCAGGGGGATGCACTAAGCCCTTGACAGCATATATGTCGCCGTGCTCATCCAGTATAAAGCCGCCCTCCATGGGGGACTCTTCCAGCATCCATCGGAACAAGCGCCCAAGAGCATTAAAACCTTATAGATTCTCACTAAACCGTTAGAATACATGACGCAGGATTTCCTAACATCATTTTTGGGGCTAATCTCGTCAGCGGATACGCTAACTCAGCAGGTCATACTATTCTTCATAGCCGTAGTTATAGGATTCTTGCTCGCTAAGGCCTTGAAGGTTTTGATAGTTGTGGGGCTCGTGATCCTTATAGGCTATTACTTCGGCTTCATAACCATAAACCGCGAGAAGCTAGAAGCCCTAGCCACCCAATACGGCTCCCAGATACTACACGGCACCCTCCTAGCTACGTCATCGGCAATACTGGTGGTAGGGCTCTTGATAGGCTTCGTGGTAGGCATGCTTAAGTGATGGAAGAAGCTAAGAACGCTGTAGCCCCAACAGGAGGTTAAGAAGGGAGTTGTCCCAGCTCCAAGGCTACGCGGGCAAGGCAAAACAGTTGTTGGAGAAAGCTGGCGTAAAGATAGGCGATGAAATCAAGGTGGTGAGCGGAAAAGGGGAGATTCGCGGTATTCTAATGGCGCGCTACGAGCTCGCAGACCCAGATTATATCGTGATAAAGCTCAAGAACGGATACAACGTGGGCATAAGGGTTGTTGATGGCGTGAAGGTGGAGAAGATAGCAGACGCGGAGGCCCCAGCATTCAGGCCGCCTCCGCCGCCAGCGATGAAGCCAGACCTGCCGCGTGTGACTATAGTGAGCACAGGCGGAACAATAGCAAGCCGCGTGGATTATAGGACAGGCGGGGTTAGGGCAGCGCTCTCCGCGTCAGACCTATTAAGCATGGTCCCAGAGCTAGCAGACATAGCGCAAATCTCGGCAGAAATACTCTTCAGCGTATACAGCGAGAACCTAACCATAAGCCACTGGAGGGCTATGGCTGAAAAGGTTAACAACCTAATACGGAGCGGGGAGGATGGTGTCGTTATAGCTCATGGCACCGACACGATGGGATACACGGCGGCCGCGCTTAGCTTCGCCCTCCAAAACCCGCCCATACCAGTGGTTCTAGTAGGCGCCCAGCGCTCCTCGGACAGGCCGTCAAGCGACGCTGCGACCAACCTGATAGCAGCCGTTGATACGGCCGCAAACGCGCCGTTTGGAGAGGTGGTGGTATGCATGCATAAGTGGCATTCCGACGACACCATAGCTATACACCGAGGCGTGCGCGTGGTAAAGCTTCACACAAGCAGTAGGGACGCGTTCAAGAGCGTAAACGCCGAGCCCCTGGCTTTCAGGACAAAGGCCGGGCTTGTTCTCAACGATAGCCGCTTCAACAAGCGGGGCGGCGATAACTACCAGTTCTCCCCAACATTTGACGACCGCGCCATGCTGGTCAAATTCTACCCAGGGATGCCGCCTGAGACGCTCCAAATACTTAGGGAGAAGTTGCGGATACGTGGGTTTATACTAGAGGGAACCGGGCTTGGGCATGTAAGCTCCAGCTTCATCCCAGTAGCGCGGCAGCTGGTGGAGGAAGGAGTGTTCATAGGCATGACATCGCAGTGTAAGTTTGGGAGAGTGAATATGCACGTCTATGATAATGGCCGTGATTTGATGCGTGCTGGGATAACACCGCTTGACGACATGCTCGCTGAGACTGCCCTCGTCAAGCTTATGTGGTCTTTGGGAAAGCTGGGCGAGAACGCTGATAGGGAAGCGGTGGAAGAGATTATGACCAAGAACCTAGTGGGCGAGATGAACAACAGGTCCCTGCCTACTGGGTGGTGTTGATGTGATAGACTATAAGGAGGTTGGCTTAAAGGTCGGGCTTGAGGTCCACCGCCAGCTAGACACGTCAAAGAAGCTCTTCTGCGACTGTCCCACGGAGGCTGTGGAGGGAGGCAGGGTTATTGAGTTCCGCAGATACTTGAGGGAAGCCCAGAGCGAGCTGGGAAGGGTGGACCCAGCAGCCCTCTTTGAGGCCAAGAAGCGGAAGGAGATAATCTACCAAGCTAACACTGGTAATGTCTGTCTTGTTGAGATGGATGAGGAGCCGCCCCACCCAATAAACAGGGAGGCTGTGGAGGTTGCTCTAATCGCAAGCCTCCTCATGGGCGCGACGCCCGTTGATGAGGTTCATGTAATGCGGAAGATTGTCATAGACGGCTCCAACACTACCGGCTTTCAGAGGACGTGCATAATAGCTGTGGGTGGTTCTGTAAGGGCTGGAGAGAAAGAGATACCCATACAGACCATCACGCTGGAGGAGGATGCTGCGCGTATAGTTGAGGCGCGGCGGAGGGAAGCTGTGTATGACCTCTCCCGTCTAGGCGTCCCGCTCATAGAGATATCCACAGCACCCGTGATACAGTCGCCAGAGGAGGCTGTGAAGGCTGCCAAGGCGATAGGCGATATACTGCGGGCAACTGGGAAGGTGAAGCGGGGTCTCGGCACGGTGAGGCAAGACTTGAACATCTCAATAAGCGGTGGAGCGCTAATGGAGATTAAAGGAGTTCAGGAGCTAGACCTTATAGCGAAGGTGGTGGAGAACGAGGTTAAGCGGCAGCTCCACCTCCTAGAAATAGCCGAGGAGCTGCGGAGACGCGGGGTCAGAGAATCCGACCTGGCCTTCAACCCCGTTGATGTTACCGAGGTCTTCCGCAATACCAGCTCTAAGGTCGTCAAACGTAAGCTCGCCGAGTCTGCGCATGTCTTTGCACTACGCCTGCCAGGGTTTGCTGGCTTCCTATCGCTGGAGAAATGGCCTGGCATAAGGCTCGGCGCAGAGCTGGCTGCCCATGCGAAGGCCTGGGGAGATGTTGAGGGAATATTCCATACCGACGAGCTTCCAGCATATGGAATCTCACCCGAGGAAGTGGAAGGGGTCAAAAAAGCCCTGGAATGCGGCGGGGATGATGCAGCCGTACTAGTGGTGAGCGACGAGCACTCGGCGATAGAGGCGCTTAGGGCTGTGCTGGAACGCGCGAAAGAGGCAATTAGAGGAGTTCCCGAAGAGACCAGAGCTGCACGCCCAGATGGGACGACAACATACATGAGACCAAGGCCAGGCGCCGCGCGTATGTATCCAGAGACGGACATACCCCCCATGACAATCACGCAAGAATACATAGAGAGCCTACGCCGCAAACTGCCTCCAACCCTAGAAGAGACCGCGAAGAGATTACAGCAGAAATACAACCTAAGCAGGCAGTTAATTCAGCAGCTCATAGACCAAGAGGTCAACGATATCTTTGAACATATTGTTGAGAAGTATGGTGTGCAGCCGTCGGTGGTTGCTGCTACGCTTACAGAGACTCTAACGAGCCTACGCCGCGAGGGTGTGGCTGTTGATGAGCTGCCAACCAGCCTGTTTGATGAGCTCTTCCAACTCTTGAAGGAGGGCGTCTTCGCCAAAGAAGCTATACGGGACATACTCGCGTGGGTTGCGGCAAACCGCGGCAAGTCAGTAGTAGATGCGGTTAACGCGCTTAATGTGCGTGCCCCCTCGCGCGAAGAGCTGGAAAAGACAATAGACGAGCTTATCGCGAAGAATCAGGACATGCTTAATGATAAGAAGATAGTGAGTAGGCTTATGGGTGATTTGATGAAAGTTTATCGGGGGCGTGTTGACGGGGCTGTTCTCAATAAGTTGTTGATGGAGCGTATAGAGGCTGCTAGAGCACGTGGCTGAGCGATTGCAGGAGCAGCTCCTCGTTATTTGGTGTCTTAAGGAAGACTGGGACGTTCTTCTGCTTAGTGGCCTTGTAGGAGACGAAGAGCCACTCACCCGTGTCAAGCTCCGTAGTTCGCTCAACTACGCCATAGCTGAGCGAGAAAGCATCTGCTATAACCATCCTATCGTAGAAGCGCGGCAAGGTGCTTACAAAATAGCTGTGGAGCTGCTGTAGAGCATTAACGTTAAGATGAGCAACACGCTGGGTAGCAAGCCAGCAGTGCGCCCTATACTTACGCCCCTGCCTCAAAAGAGCCTCAACCGACTTGTTGGAGCTAGCCGAGTAGTCAGCATCCTTAGCCCTATCAGGAATATACTCATGAGCCTCGTCAAGGACAACAAGCACCTTCCTCCTAGCGCCGCGCGTCTTCTTAAGAAGTAGAAGACTATCTATAAAGCGTGAAGTAGCAAGACGCGCAGTATCAGGCTCGGGAAGGTAGCATATAACGAGCTGCTCCGCCTCTCCAGAAAGAACATACTGGGCAAGCCCCTCAGGCGTCATTACCTTTCTCTCAGAACCGCCGCGAGAGGGAGCCATCTCATCAATTTTCTCTATGTAATTCAATAGTGCGGATACCTCTCCATAGAGGCTTGAACGATCATTAACGGTGTTCTTAGCCTCTCTAAGAACGTCTGCTAATATGGCGAGGTCTCTCTCCGAGAGTTCATGTAATGGAGTATTCTCGCTATAGCGATTATCGTTTAACAACTTATTCTGTATGTGATTCATTATCATAAGGGCTTGTGTTTTGCCAGATTTGCCTTCGCTCCAAATACTCTGCAGGACTTGGAGTATATGTTCTATTGTAAATATTCCCCTCCCTCTGCTTTCTTTGGTTAGAAGCTTGATTTTATCTTGTCTAAATAATGCTCTGGCTATCTGTTCCAGCTTATCATTACCTAGCTTGTCTTCAAGTGTTTCTGGTACTGTCTGGGAGTTTAGGAATCGTTCAACATCTTCTTCATAGTTTTCTGTTGAGTAAAAGACGCCGCTCTCTAGTAGGATGTCCGCTAGGTGTATAGCGTATTCGCCTGCGATATCTAGTATAACCACCCGCAGGTCTGGGATTGCCCTCCACGCCTGCCTCAGTAGGTATGATGTCAGGTTGGACTTGCCTGAACCCGTGAAGCCGAAAACCCCTGTGTGATACCTAACTAGGCTCTCCATGTCTATTGTGAGGGGCATGTTGAAGCCGAGTAAAGTGCCAGCCACAGCGCCCCCATCACGGCATAGGAACTTCCTCACAGCATAGCTTGAGAGGAGACGCGCGGGAGAGCCTATGAGCGGGACAAGCTCAGACCTACTAAATACTGGCTCACCATCCTCGGTGAGGTCCATCCTGTACCTAGTTGGAACAGCTATGACGTCAATCCAAGTCTCGTCGCTCCCCTCCCAGCTTGAGTGAATCGTCTCCAGATACTCGCGCCTAATCACGGTTGGCATAGCAACATCCATGCCGAGCATCTGGAAGTGCATCGGCTTAACACCCACAACCTCATAAACCAGGTATGTCTTTCCATCTGTTGTTGGCCGTTCAATCGCCGCGAAACACGGCTCGTGTAGCCTGTCCAAGACATCCAGGTCAAATCTCACTTCTAGTATGGCTTCTGTGCTTAGTAGCATTACCTCGCCTTCCCTGGTTCTTGATGTCTTTGCAGATATCCTATGGTCTCTCAGCCTTGCCTGAAACTTACCATCCAAATCATCAAACACGCTGCTCAATACTCACCACCACGGGCAGCCCTAATCCTAGCATACTCGGCTTCAGCTCTAATATCGCGGAAGCGGCGCACAATCAAGGGCATCCTCTCGCGCCTCACCAGCGTGCCCAGCTGGAGGTCAGCCACGCCGCGCAGGGTGGCTTTCATGGACTTTACCTCAGCCTTCACAGCCTTATCGGCCAGGTAGAGGAGCTGGTTATGGCCTAGACACTCCAGAACCTCTGGGTTATCAGTCTTAAACAGTATGTTAAGTATTAGTGAATCAAGCTCGGAAGTTCCATCAGCCTCAAAGAAAGCATCAAACGTGGATAGCTCGTTTTCCTCCCTAACGGTTATTCTGTGGAGGTGCTTAGAGTCGTAGCGCGGGTTGTATATTCTGTCGTAGGCGAAGACAAGAGACCTCATGCGCGGGTCGTTCTTAAACTCCCGCGTTTGGAAATATGCTTTTATGAATAGGCGCTCGCGTGATACCACGCGCCTAGCTGGCTTGAGAGGCCCCTCATCCCCCTGCCTCCTCACGTTCTCCACCAGCGTAAAGAAACATGCGTCATATGCTATGGTTCTCCAGGGGGTTCTTATATGGTTGGGGTTCGCTGAGCTTAGAATCGTTAGAAATGCTCTATCATTCTTCAACACTGGAATCCTAAGGCTTTTTGGTAATCGTCCTATACTGTTCATGAAAGGTATGACAGCGCGCGTAAAATCTGTCGCGGCAGTATCCTTAGTAATACCTATCAGCAGCTTATCACGAACCCTGCTCTCGTGCATCAACTCATAGAGGAGAAAGAGGTTTATGATGTTAATCTCCTGAACTGATAGCCATCCCCTATCATCACCCAAATAGAAAGGATGCTTACCATGGAGTAGAATGTCGTCAACCAGCCTAAGGGATAGCTCAAGAACCTTATCCCAATAATATCTAACGTCACCTTTCAACTCCACTAAGTCTCTCTCGCACTTTGAGAAGCAAGCATGCCCTCTAGCTTTGTCAAATTTTCTCAACTGCTGTAGTAGTCTGGGTATTTTCTCTTCGGGTAAGTTTAGCCTGGCCGCGAGCTCCCGTGCATTCATGGAGCCGTGCTTAATGAGTAGCTGTATGGCCGCGTATGTTCTATACCCGCGTCTAAGTGGTATATGTAGGTCTCCGGGCCCCAGCATGGCGGCTAGGTCAAGGTCTAGGACGGTAACCTTACCGCGTGATGTCTCCATTCCAACCAGGCTTGAGGTCTCTTCAGACTCCGTTACAAGATATTTGAGGAGAATTCTGGCCTCTTTGCTTAGGGGAGCGTGTGTTCCGCTGAGCGGCCTGTCCAGAAACACTATACCAACATCGTTGTTCCGCACAGCTCTGAGAGCTAGATAGAGCTCCGCCATCGTCATCAAAGCGAAGGGTATCTTCTCCACGCTTATCCTGAACTCATGCTCAGGACTTAGTGATTGTGTTCCAGAAGCTATGTTGGATAGGTCTTCAAGCCATAGTGGAACAGCGGCGGATGTTGAGAGTCTCTCATCGCGCTCAACTCGCTTAAGGTCAAACGAGATGTCGCCACGCTGTACTGTGAAGGGGCACCTGTATCCAGTGGCGGCGACGTAGAAGAAGAGCATCTCAAGCCTCTCGTCATAGTCCATGGAGCCGTCTATCCCAATGGCCGTGTTCCCAGGAATTCTAACACCAGTCCCGCCGCCCAAGCCGCGTGTAAGCACGGCAGCTGCTGGCTGCTCATGCAAGGACATGACACGATTATTAAACAGCCTAACAAGCTCGCGGGTCTGGCTCATGAGCGCCTTAGCAACCCTGCTTGACAAAGAAGACCCTCTAGGCTCTTAGGAGTTCGCTGGCTAAAATTAAGGATTATCCAACGAGGTGTGGGGGAAGGGTTTAATTCCTAGGAGAAACCCCGCATAGGGGATAGTCATGCCGCTTGATAGATTCATAGACCTCCTATATGGCGGCACATATTGGCTCATAGTAGGAGCGCTAATATTGGTGGCGCTCTACACTATACATAACTCGCTGGAGAAAGGATAGAGGCGGGCTATGAGCTTTTTAAGCCAGGATGAAGCTCTCCTCGTTCATCATCTCTTTAAAGAATACTACCGTAGCAGTAGAGGCCGTGAGATTTTTGAGCCGCGTTTTATAGAGAGGCGGGAGTTCGGCTATATGCCGTTTGGCCAGAAGGTACTGGTGCGCCACCTCGGCTTTAAAGACATGAACGAGCTTAAGCGGGCTATAGAGCGCATCACCCCGCTCCACGTATACCGCTCAGCAGCACTATACCACTTCCCAACAGCGCCGATGGGGGAGAAGGGCTGGATAGGGGCTGAGCTAATATTTGATATAGACGCAGACCACCTGCCAACGAGATGCAAGAAAGAGCACGATTTTGCCTATTGCCCATCATGCGGGACTATACTGGAATATGGCTCCAAGACCTGTGCTGGATGCGGCTCTCAGGAGGTCAGGAAAGTTGAGTGGGTGTGTGAGGGCTGTATAAGTGCTGCGCGGACGGAGCTTCTAAAGCTAATGGACTTCCTAGAGAATGACTTTGACATAAAGCCTGAAGATATGGTCATAAGCTTCTCTGGAAACCGCGGCTATCACCTGGCTGTCTATAGTGATGATGTCCTGGAGCTTGATAGGGTTGCTAGACAGGAGATAGTGGAATACCTTACAGCAACCAATATGGATATCTCTTTCCACGGCTTGGCCCTGCGCTCTAAGCTCAGGGAGGCCGTGCCTGATTACACCGACTATGGATGGCGTGGTAGGCTGGCGCGCTCGGCCTATGAGGTTCTAACCCTCGTGAGGCAGGGCAACCAAGAGACGCGGGATAAGCTACTTGAGCTCCTATCCGAAGAAGACCTGAACGAGCTGGAGGAAATATCCCCTCTATGGAGTGAGCGGGCGCGGTGGGATACTCTAAAGACCAAGAAAGCTGCGCGCCACGTAAAGCAAGACCAGCTATCAGCGGTAATAAAACACGCAATAGAGAGAAGCATAGCAAATATAGACAACGTAGTCACGATGGATGTGCACAGGCTCCTCAGGCTCTCCAACACGTTAAACGGTAAGACGGGGCTACTCGCGGCGGTAATGCCATACGACCAGCTTCAAGAGATAAATCCATTTGAATACTTTGCTGTGCTTCCAGAGGAGCCTACCATTAATCTATGGGTTGTAAGCTCTCCCCGCTTTAGCCTTGCTGGAAACATATACGGCCCCTACAGGAACGAGAGGGTCAAACTACCCGCATACGCTGCTGCTTATCTCCTCTGTAAGGGTGTTGCCAGGCTCGCTGAACACTAGGGAGTGATGTGTTTAATACCCGCGTAGATGGTTAGAGGCTTCACGGTTTCAAGCCTGGTGATACGGCTTTGACGGCGGAGGGCATCTATACGAAAACCCTAGAACTATGGTCGCGCGAGCGATCAACAGAAGAGCTAACGGCAATTCCCAACGAGCTCGTCCAAGAGCTTGCCACATATGCTTCTGATATACGACGCCAGATAAGGCTGACAGACCGCGACTCAATAACCGCATCTCTCAAGTCAGCCGAGCTGGAAATGCTCCAACGCCTCCTAAAATCCCTGCTTGAAGTGAGGTTCAGAAAAATCCTCGCGGCGGTTCTTAAGGGAGAAGAGCCAGAGAACCTAACACCATTTGAGAAGAGAGTCTTCCACTCCCTACAACGCACAATAGACGAGTATATGGACTCCATAGACATGACGGCGCGTCACCTGAGGATGTCCTTCATTGAGACCGACTCAAAATATGATGTTGTGAGCTTTTTACAGCCTGTCGGCAGGTTTGTCGGCGAGGACTTGAAGAGCTACGGCCCGTTTAAACAGGGTGACATAGCTATTCTGCCAGTTGAAAATGCGCGGAGCCTAGCCAAGAGGAGCATCGTGAAGCGTATAATACTATACTAGGGCCTCGCTCTTAACGGTGAAAAGCTCGTCTCCAAAGACGTTTAGAAAGATATTCCCAAGGACAGCTTGTTTCAGCTGTACTGTAACTGGCGTGAAGAGCCGCATTACGTTGCGCTTAAGGTCCATCTCGGCCATCAGGCCTATTCCAGCATAATTGCTATTAACGTCAAACAAGTAGGTAAGTAGACCAATCCTACCCTTAAGAAAGAAGTCACCCATCTTATCAGCGTCGAGTTCAGCCTTGGAGTTGGCCTCGACATACTGCTTGACAGAGCGCCTAAAGAACTCTATAGGGCTCTGCTTATCTCCCAGGGCTTTGGCGTTTATGGTGGATAGCTCAACCCAGTTTATTGGTATCGTCCTTAATGTTGCGTTGCGTAGAAATCTGCGGTAAGCCATCTCGCGGAGCTTCTTCCTAGCATCCATGCTGCGGCGTAATGCCTTCTCAGAGCTGCGTAGAAGGGTGTGGGCTATACCCAGCTCGTTCACCTGCTCCAGCAGCTTCTCTGGAGTCTTCTCAAGGAATACCACGTGGCTGGGCTGTGTTATGTCTAGGAGCCGCGCCTTATAATTCTCGGCCGCCTCACCCTCAATCCAGCCGTCGCAATCAACTATTAGATGACTTAGACCAGCGTCGCGTAGAATTTTCATAAGCTCGCCTGACATGCGGAGCTGATAATCAAGAACTGGCGTAGGTGATGTGGAGCCTATGGGGATGACGTAGCTGGCCTCAGCCTGAGCCAGGTCGTGAAACGGCCGCGTTATCTCGGCAGCCCCTATGGTGGTGGGAGGGGACAAATAGCTCTGGCCTGGGTCCAAATCAACTACAACACACCGCCCAGACTCCCTTACAGATATGTTGCTCATCAACGTGGCGAGAGTGGTTTTACCAGAGTCAACGCCCCCTATCAGCGCCACGCTCTCCTCGCTACATAGCCTCCTAGCAGCCTCAAGCCAGCTCTGGTCTATGGGGCTTCCCTCAACTACGTTGTGAGACGCCCCCTCGCCAAGCGTAAGCTCGTACTCCACATCGGTCTCAGCGTATAGTGGGTAGCGCCGCCAAGGCCTGAGCAGGTAGCTTCTCCTAACCCTGAGGGGGCATTCAAGTATTGATGCCTCGCCGCTCATTATCGTGAGAGAGGCTGGCCCGTCTATAATCGCCGAGGTGCCTTTCTTCAGGAACATTATGCGTTTAACCTACCCCCTGGAGATTCGTCTTAGCTTCTTGGGAAGGGCTGCGGCTGCCATCTCGTCTGCGCGTCTCCTCCCTGGAAGCCACGCAGGCCTGCGTGAAGTACCATGCTCAGGGACAAGCTTTAGGGTGGCCTGCTCAAATAGCTTGGGAAGACGTTTCCTGAGATGTTCCAGCATCTCATCGCGGTAAGGATGGGCTCCAGAGCCCGCGAGTATGAATACCCTAGCCCCAGCGTGGTTGTTGATGAAATCCTCTATACTCTGGGCTAGGTTCTCATAATCGGTGTGTGTCTCCGTTCTAATAACAGCTCCATCAACTATGAACGCCACGCCGACGCGCTTACCAGGGTCTAGCGAGATGGTAATCTCCTTCACCTTCTCCTTCCCCGAGCACAGCTCTAGGGCTCTGTCTATTACTGCCCTGGTGGATGTGTAGTCTTCAGCGTATATTATATGGCCGTGCCCCTTCATCGGGTTATCCCTGCGTGTTGATATTATTACCTGCGTGGAGAGCGGTATCTCGTCCCATGATAGGACGCGCTTAACCCTAACGCCCCTGCTGGCTGCTTCATCAACTATCCTGCTTGCTAGGCGTGTATCCGAGGTATAGACAGCTACGGAGCGCTGCTGCTGATGCCCGACAACCACGCTGGCGGCTTTCCCTCTCAGCCCTCAACACCCCCATCTAAGGCGGTGGATTTAAATTCCCCAACCTAGCATAAGTGTTTTCATTAGAGGAGAGGGGGACGCTTATGGGTAGGAGGCGTAGGAAGATTATTAAAAAGACACCCAAAGCGCCGCCGAGCATATTCGTCTGCCCCCTATGCGGGGCGCAGGCAGTCTCGGTAGCGCATGAGCCAGAAGCAGAGGTAGCTAGGGTAACCTGCGCCTCATGCAAAGCATCAACCGAGGTCAAATGGTACCCAGCATACACGCCAGTTGACGCATACTCAGAGTGGTATGACCTAGTCACAAAGGGAGCGCGTACAGTTGAAGCCGGGGAAGGTTGAGCAGTACCTCATAGAGAAGATGGGGGAGAGGGGCTGCCTGCATATAGCCCTCTTAGACCCGCTTAGGACGCCGCCAGAGGAAGCCGAGAGGCAGGCTAGGTTCTGCGAGGAAAGCGGCTCAGACGCGATAATGGTAGGGGGCTCAACAGTCCATACGCAGCAGATGATGGACCACTTTATAAAATCCGTTAAAAACGCATGCAGTCTTCCTGTGATAATCTTCCCCAATAACGCTCAGTCGGTCTCAAGGTTCGCCGACGCTATATGGTTCATGAGTCTGCTTAACAGCGTTGACTGGTATTACATAATAGGTGCGCAGATGCAGGGTGCTCTTACCGTTAAGGCGTTTGGCTTGGAGGCGATACCTATGGGTTATGTAGTGTTCGGCGGTGATAGTACGGTTGCTGCTATGGGGCGTGTCTTGCCAGTGCCTCCTGAGAGGGAGGAGGTGGCGGTCTGCTATGGCCTAGCTGCGCAGTATCTAGGGATGCGCTTCCTCTACCTAGAGGCCGGCTCTGGAGCAGCTCATCCAATACCAGCCTCAACCGTGGAGGCTGTAAAGAAGATGGTCTCAATACCAATCATCGTGGGAGGCGGTATAAGGACGCCAGAAGACGCGCAGCGCATAGCCTCGGCTGGGGCTGACATAATAGTAACGGGAACGGCTCTGGAGAGAGACTCCAGCATCCTCCCCTCGATAATACGCGCAATACATAGGAAGTAGATACAGCCCTACAGCTATGGACACGGTGCATTTAATAGGCATCCGCTCAAGGCTAGTTCAGTAAGGAGAGGAGAATAGGGGTGACAATCTTACAAGAGCGCGTATCAACTGGAATACCTCGTCTTGATGCGATGCTTGGAGGCGGCTTCATCACTGGGAGAACCTATCTTGTTACGGGTGAGACTGGCGTAGGTAAGACGATAATGAGTCTCCAGTTTTTGATGAATGGCTTAATGAATAACGAGACCTGCGTGTATGTTACTATTGATGAGCGTGTTGAGGGAGTTTTGCATGGTGCTGAATCCCTGGGATGGGATTTCTGGTCATTCATGCAGGTTGGGCGCTTCATACCGCTGGAGCTCCGCATATACGCTGCGGAGGCTAAGAAATACGGTAAAGAGAGCCGCGCTTTCGTTGACGCTATATACAACGCTGTACGCGGCCGTAGGGTCTCGCGCTTGGTTCTAGACCCTGTGTCGGCACTCGCCCAGGGGGCGCAGGACGAGTTCTACGTCCGCGAATATCTACGTGAGATAATAATGATGATTGAGGAGCGTTTCGGCGTTACAACGCTTATGACAACCGATATACCGACAGGCGCCAACTCCCTCAGTAGGTTCGGCTTGGAGGAGTTCCTGGCTTCTGGCGTTATTGTATTGGGCGTAACGAAGGTTGGGGGCAGGCTTGTGAGGACGCTCTACGTGAGAAAGATGCGGTGGTCTAGGATGGACTCTACCGAGTATGTCTTCACCATAGAGCCTGGTAAGGGCATCGTGATTAGAGAGCCCTTTGAGAGGTATCTTGGTTCTCTGAAGGAGAGGGGGCAGGGGGATACTTCGGGGCTTCAGCCTCCATAGAACCATCCAGTATCCCTTAGGACTATAGACCTGACCTGGGCCTCCTTTAGGCCGACCTCCACGACCTCGCCCACGAATACTGTGTGGTCTCCGCGCTTCACAACATCTTTAACCAGCACCTCAAACCACGCTGGGAGGTCTATGAGTATCGGTGCGCCTGTTCGCGGGGCTGGCTCAAACTTGTAGCCGTTTATCGTCTTTCCCTCAACCTTAGAAGGGGCGAAGAACGCTTCAGCAACCTTCTTCTGGTCTTCGCGCAGTATATTCACGACGAAGCCTCTGCTCTCCTCTATCAAGTCATGCAAGCGGCTTCCAGCCTTCACGGCGGCCATTACTAGGGGAGGCTTGAAGGATGCTTGCGAAAGCCAGTTCACGGCTCCTGCCGCTATCTCGCCTTGATGCGCCGCGGTCATTATATAAAGCCCGTAGTTTATGAGCCGCAGTACGCGTTTCTTTGTCTCTTCATCCATAAGCGCCTAGCATGTTCGGGATTTTTTCTAGATTTCTCACCTACTCCCAAGCAGTGGCCAAACCCGCCGATACCGCTGCTTTAACAGCATACTGGCGCTAGCGCTTTTGTGAAGCTGATATACCCCCTGCCACCGCCGCTTACGTAAGGACTTGACGCTAACGGCGCAGAATATACCAGCTTTCCTCCACGAATACTATGAGCGGCTTCTTGACAGGCTTCAGAGGGAGTATGGGCTGGCTCTGGAGTTTAGAAGAAGGACGCGCTCACCCACGCCTGAGATTGAGAGCATCTTCGCTGACAGCATACCTGAGCGCGTGGAGCTTCTCGTGGGGCCGCGTGGAATAGCTGAGAAGATACGCGAGCTGATGAAGAGCTACTCCAGCGAGCAGCTGGCGTTCAAGCTAGCCGAAGAGATAGTCTCCACCTCGCGGGGGAAGATGAGCGATGAAGCGCTTCTCAAACAAGCCATATCAACAGCCCTTGCGATACTCACGCCCCCATGCATAACCGCAGCACCCACCGAGGGAATCTCGCATGTGAAGATAAAGACAAACCCAGACGGCTCCAAGTATCTTGCGATATACTTCGCAGGCCCCATAAGGTCTGCTGGCGGCACGGAGCTCGCGGCCGTAGTTGTCCTCGCCGACTATGTGCGCCAACTCATGGGACTTGATAGGTATAAGCCCACCGGGGAAGAGATTAAGCGATTCGTGGAAGAGCTGAGAACCTACGTAAGGCGCGTAAGCAGATTTCAGTACAACGTTCCAGACAGCTTGATTGAATATGCCATACGGATGACCCCTGTTGAGATTAGTGGTGTTGCTACGGATAAGATACCAACGCCGTCTTATAGAAACTTGCCACGTATAGAGACCAACTATCTACGCGGCGGTGCTCTTCGTGTTGTTAATGATGGGATAGTCGGTAGGGCGAAGAAGGTCTTGAAGATGGTGCAGTCGCTCAACATATATGGGTGGGAGTGGATTGAAGAGATAGTCAAGCAGTCTAAGAACATTAGCGAAGGTGAGGAGGGAGGGCATCTCTCCGAGGTGATAGGCGGTAGGCCGGTCTTCTCACTCTCCGACAGCTTCGGGGGCTTCAGGATAAGGTATGGCCGCTCCTTTGCAACAGGCATGGCCGCGCTGGGCGTGCATCCCATGACCATGCGCATCCTGGACGGCTACATAGTGCTGGGAACACAGCTAAAGACAGACTATCCAGGCAAGGGCGGCGTAGTTATTCCCGTTGATGTGGAGCCTCCCGTGGTTAAGACCTTTGACGGCGAGGTTGTGCGTATAGATTGTGAGGAGAAATACGCGCGTGTAGCTGGCCGCGTGGAGCAGATTCTCTTCTTAGGAGATGTGCTAATCTCGGCTGGGGATTGCATAGAGAATAACGTGGAGCTCAGGCCTCCTGGATACTGCGAGGAGTGGTGGGCTGCTGAGCTTGGGCAGGTACTGGCTGGGGTGGGGCTTAGGAAAGCGGCTGAGATGACGGGCCTATCAGAGACGCGGCTCAGGAGATTCGTGGAAGAGCCACTCCACAGCAAGCCCACCTTCCATGAAGCGCTCACAATCAGCAAAACCCTAGGAACACCGCTCCACCCATCATACACCTTCTACTGGGAGAACATAACCATAGACGAGCTGGAGAGACTACGCCGCTGGCTTAGTGGTTCGTGGTCGTTAGACATGGATGGCTACGCCTCAATCAAGGCGGAAAGGGATATACACGAAATTCTGACCAGCCTACTGGTTGAGCATAGGTTTGACGGCAGCAAGATAATCATCAGCGGCGAGGTTCTTGAGATTTTGCAGGCTCTTCTCAGGCCTGGTGCGGAGACGCTCATCAGGGGTTTGGGTAGTGCGGTTGACGCAATAGCGGCGTTGAGCGGGATTAAGGTTAGGCCGAAGTCAGGCTCATTCATCACCGCGCGGATGGGGAGGCCTGAGAAGGCTGGGCCACGTATGATGGACCCCGCTCCGCATGTTCTCTATCCAATAGGCCTCGCTGGCGGTTCTTCACGCGACCTCCATGCGGCAGCCAAGTCTGGTGGAGGCGTAGTTGTTGAGATGGTTATGCGTAAATGCGCCAGCTGCGGCGGAGTAACGTGGAAGGAGTATTGTGACGGGTGTGGGGGCGAGACTGTAATCGTTGGTTTATGTTCCAACTGTCAGGCTGAGTGCGGCTATAGCGAGGATGCCACATGCCCAAGATGTGGTGAGCGTGTTTCATATTCGCGGAAGTATGTGTTGAATATGAAGCAGGAGCTGGAGCAGGTGTTTGCGGCTCTTCATGAAGAGCCTCCAGGGAGGATAAGTGGTGTTAAGGAGCTTACCAGCCTCTCGCGCCAGCCTGAGATGCTGGCCAAGGGTGTTTTGAGGGCGAAGTATGGGCTCTTCGTCTATAAGGACGGAACAACACGGTTTGACGCCACCAACGCCCCCCTAACGCATTTCACACCACGCCAAATAGGGGTTACTGTGGAGCGTCTTAGAGAGCTGGGCTACACACACGACATAAACGGACTCCCGCTGGCCTCGCCAGACCAGGTATGTGAGCTAAGGATTCAGGACATAATAATCTCTAGGAAAGCCGCCGAGTATCTGCTTAAGGTGAGCCGCTTTATAGATGATCTCCTCTCCAAGGTTGCTGGGCTTGAGCGGTACTACAACTACAAACACATAAACGACCTGATAGGCTGTCTCGTCGTCGCCCTATCACCGCATACATACGTTGGCGTCTTATGCAGGGTTATCGGCTTCGTGGATGGTGAGGTCAACTTCGCCCACCCAATACTGCACGCAGCCAAACGAAGGGACTGCGACGGAGACGAGGACAGCGTGATGCTCCTGATGGATGTATTGATGAACTTCTCAAGACTCTACATACCCGATAGGGTAGGGGGCAAGATGGACTCGCCGCTCCTCATAACGAGGATAGTCTATCCAGAGGAGGTGGATGAGCAGGCTCACAACGTGGATATATGCTCCCGCTACCCCCTAGCTTTCTATGAAGCAGCGTCCAAGGGTGAGAAGGCTTCTAACATAGTGGGGATTGTGGAGACGATTAAGGATAATCTAGCGGGGGATGGGAGGTTCGCGGGAATGCGATTCACACACCCGCAAAAGACCCTAACCATGCCCTTGATTGAATCCGCCTACAAACGGCTTGAGAGCATGCTGGACAAGGTGATGAGCCAGCTTGAGCTCACCTCAAAGCTCCGTTCTGTGAAGACCTCGGCGATAGCGGAGAAGATAGTCCAGTCTCATATTCTTCCAGACATCCTAGGGAATATCAGGGCTTTCTTCGTCCAGAGCTTTAGATGTAAGAAGTGTGGTAAGCGGTATAGGAGGATTACGCTTACTGGTAAATGCTCGTCGTGCCAGTCTGATTTGGTGCAGACGGTCTTCCGCGGGGCTGTGGAGAAATACGTGGAGCTGGCTGAAGACCTGGCTAAGCGCTATGTGAGAGACGAGTATCTCCATGCTAGGATTGTTAGCGCGATAGGAAATATAACCGATAGCTTCGTCCAGAATAGTAGGCTGGTGGGTGAGAGGAGGGGGGCTAGGCAGGCCTCGCTTGAGAGCTTCTTCTCGTGATGGGGTATGGTGGAGATAGAGCCGCGCGCATTCCTGCGCAGGATGCGGAACACGCGGCGGGGTGTCTCGTCCAGAACGCGGATACTCAAAGCCGTTAGGGAGGGTGAGAAGAGCATAGACGAGATAAGCAGCCGCTCAGGGCTTAGCGTAGCCGCTGTAAGGTACCACTTGGAGAACCTTAGGCGCGAAGGCGTTGTGGAGCGGATAAAGAGCGGAAAGAGAGCCCGCTGGCGCCTCACTGGAATAGGGCAGAGAACAATAGAAGAGGCAAGCCAAGCCTAGAGTGGGAAGAAGATACGCGCAATAGTTACGATGACTATAAGCATCGCACCAACTATTATCACGACCTCCGGCCTTATCTTGATGCCTTTAGACTCCTCCTCAAAGAACCTGAGGAGCCCGGCCGCGCTTGCTGGTAGTGGTGCCTCCTTTCTCCTCTTGCTCATCCTAGCTAAGTGCTCCAACTAGCGGTATATCAATATTTCCCGCAACGTCTCACTCAAAGACGAGCTGCCTCATCCCGTTTATAGCTAAAGACTCCAGTGGTGTGGCGTCGTAGCCTATTCTCCGTAGGGCTGATGAGAGTGTGTTGGTGAAGCCGTGCATCACGTAGGTCTTCTTGGGGGATACTCGCTGGACAAACTCTACTAGGCCGCGGTAGTCTGCATGGCCGCTTAGTGGGAATGCGGCGTCGTAGCTCCTATATCTATAACGCACAGCCCATCCTGTAGCTACCGCCCATCTAACGCGCCTACCGAAGCTCATGGAGCCGCGCCTAACGCTATCCACATAGACATACTCCCCACCGCGCATAATCTCCCTCCCTTCCCCACTGCTGGCAGGCACGAATTCTAGGCGAACACCCGACTCACCATAAGCGCGCGACACGGCTTCTACATACTCACCAACAACAACGGGAAGGTGAGTATATCTATTGATGAGCGCAAGTATCTCCTGGGACTTCCCCACCGAGTAAGTCTTAAACGCGGGTATGGAGCCTTCACGAATACATGAAGAAACCCACCTGACTATGTTGGAATACACGACCTCGCGGGCTGGGAAGACGTATGAAGGCTCTCCATACGTTGATTCTATCACCAGAGTGTCAGCCTCAACCTCGTCGGCGGGCTTCGTTATCAACGTCTCATACGTGTTGAGGTCTCCAGTATAGAGAAGGCTACAACTGGGCGTCTCTACATAAAACTGTGAAGAGCCCAGCACGTGGCCCGCGTTTAGGAGGCGTACTTCCACGGAGTCGTCTGGCTTTATATTCTCGCCGAGCCGCTTCAATAATAGCTGCCCTAGTCTCTGTCTAAGAGAGCTAGCTATACGCTGGGTTTCTGGCGTCATTATCGTCTTCTCGCTATACCTGCTCGGTGCGTGGTCTGCGTGGGCGTGGCTCACGAGTCTAATAGCCCGTTCATCCACCGACCTCGCGGCGGCGTCAAAGACCAGCGTAATGCTCTGGCCAGATAGCGTCAAGCCGCCGCGAAAGCTGACATTCACGGGCCGCAGCCCCCCTTCCAGCCTCCTGGGAATATCGTTAATAAAGTGTTTTGCCGTGTCTGGCTCAGCTTAGGCGGTGGTAAGATAGTTGGGTAGGGAGACAGCAGGGCTTATTGCGGCAAAATACAACGCTCTACGCGGCATTACTTATGATACTAGGGCCTCGGTAATACTCATAACAATCCTCGCAGGATTTATGGGTGTAGCGGCATACTTAGTCTCAGTCAACACTATACAGGCCTTGGTAGTTTTCGCGTCTGGCCTGCTCTTCACGGTAATCCTCAACAGGGTTGTGAAGAGGATAGTCCTACGTAAGCATAGTATCCTCACCACTAGGCGGCTTGACGCTGTGGCTGCTGTTGAGATGACGATAATAGCTCTAGGTGTGGCCATCTCCGTGATAGTTACGTTAGCGGGTGCTGGTATAGAGTGGGGCTTCCTCGTATTCGTGGCGAGCATAGCGGCAGCGTCATTCGTGGGCTACGCAGCTAGGAGAGCCATGCTAGTCCACTCAACACCAGCTTCATGCATACTCTCATCATTCTCACCATTCCTCCTCAGCATACCGATAGGCTTCACATACACGCAGTCAATAACACGAGCCCTACTGGCTGGCTCGGAGGCATTCGCCATCGGGACAGCCTTGATGGAGATAGCGCGGACAGCGATAGACAGGTTCTGGCTCATCAAGGGTGTGAGGCCCTTCAAGCTATTCCAGGCATTTGTGCAGAGCCTGCTTGAGGGGAATAACCCCGACTTTGAGCAGGAGTTGCTGAAGCTCTCGCGCGAGGAGGAGATTGATGCCAAGCTCTTCGTAATAAGGCCGAAGGGGGCTGGCAGGCCTGCTGCGCTTGTGATAACCGACGCCCATCCAGGGCCTTTTAGGGATGTGGGGAGCAGCGTCTTCCCCAGCATGGTTTACCGCGCCTTTGAGTCGCGTGGTATTGATGCTCTAGTCCTTAAGGGTCTCTCCAGCCATGAGAAGAACCTAACCACGCGTAGGGACACCGAGATGCTGGCTGAGCTCCTGGCGTCGGCCGCGTCCAGAAACTTGAGCAAAGACGGCTTCAGCGAGTTCTTCGCAGAGCCTAGACGAATCTCCAAGAATGGCGCATCCCTACTGTCGCTGGGCATAGCAGGAAGAAACCTGACAATACTCACTCTACATCCAAACCCCATGGAGGACCTGCCGGCCGATGTTCTCCCCAGCAATTGGGATGGTAGGCTGGTTGCCATAGATGCTCATAACAGCTATGCGGATGGCTACTCTGTGTTGGAGGATTCATCCCTAACCAAGCTGCGTGAATTGCTTCACGATGCTGTTGTCAAGGGTGGGGAAGCCAGGTACGGCCTTGGCCGCGTTGGGTACTCGCGTATAGTTCCCTCGCGCTTCGGGCTTGTGGATGGCATGGGGCCTGGTGGGATAGCGTGTATGGTGGTTGAGGTTAATGGTAGGAAATCCGCCATCGTTGTTGTTGATGCCAATAATGCTGTTCCCTGGGTGAGGGAGCAGGTTAGGGAGGTTGCTTCGGAGCTGGGTGTTGAAGATGCAGAGCTATGCACGACAGACACCCATGCTGTTAATGCTGTCAAGCTGGGTGGTAGGGGATACCACCCGTTGGGTGAGGCCTTAAGCCCAGAAAGCCTAAGACCATACTTTAGACATGTAATCAGCGAGGCTCTTAAGAATATGTACGAGGCTGAGGCTCTCTTCTTGGAGATGCGCGTGAATGGGTTTAAGGTGTTTTCGGGCTTGCTGGAGGAGGTTGCCCGTAGCCTTATACGCGGCTCGCGTCTGCTTCTCATGTTCCTCCTGGCAGCACCGCCTCTCTCTGCGCTGCTGGCTGCGTTAATCTAACACTTAATACACTCTACAAGCACCCTATATAAAAAGCGGGTGAAGCCCTGTTGTCAGCCACCGCCCCGTTGCAGAATCTCGTCATAGTTGGGAGAAAGCCAACTTTCAGATACGTAACGGCGTGTATAACCTTGTTTAATAGGGGTGAGCGGGAGATAACGTTGCGGGCTAGGGGTAGGAGTATATTCAACTGCGTGGAGACTGTGGAGCTTCTTAGGAGAAGCTTCTGGCCAGACCTGAGGGTTAAGGAGATTAGGATTTGGAGCGAGGAATACGAGGCAGGGGGCAGGAGGCGTTTCATCAGCTACATGCAGATAATGATACAGCGGTCTTAAAGCGTAATGGGTTTATTACCTCCAGCTCTCCGCGTGGTTGGTATGGATTTCAGGCTCAGCGAGGATGAGCGCATCTTTAGGGATAATGTTGCTGAGTTTTGTAGGAAGGTTATAGCTCCTAAGTGGATTGAGATAGACGAGCAGGGTAGGATTGAGCCTGAGCTTCTTAGGCGTATGGGTGAGATGGGTCTTCTGGGGCTTACGCTCTCCGAGGAGTACGGCGGCCAGGGGGGAAGGTTCCTTGAAGCTGCTATAGCTGGGGAGGAGTTGGCATACCACGCGCCAGCCCTCTCGCTTGCCGTCCTCTACCTAATAGAATGCTCATGGCCCTATATAGTGCAGAGGTATGGTCAGGAGGAGGCTAAGTCGGAGGTTCTCCCCCATATATGTCGCGGTGAGGCTGCTCTTGGGATTGCGAGTACGGAAGCTCACGGCGGGAGTAATGTGGCTGGTGTGCTGCTCAGGGCTGAGAGGCGTGATGATGGTAGGTGGGTTCTTAATGGGGAGAAGAGTATGGTCTCGCTGCCAACCGTTATTGATAGCCTACCGTGGGGCGGTGGCTGGTTTCTTATAAGCAGGAGTGGCGACCCAGCTCTTCAGCATAAGACAATAACCTGCTTCGTAGCGTTGATGAAGCGCGCAGGCGTCAGGGATGAGCGCATAACCTACCAGCCTTGGACGGAATTTGCGCGGCGGGGTCTTGACACCTCTGTAATCCGTTTTAATGGTGTGGAGGTTGATGATAGGTATAGGGTTGGAGAGGTTAATGGGGGCTTTAAGATAGCGATGGAGGGCTTCAACTTGGCGCGGAGCATGATAGGGGCTGTCTGCGTAGGCTGCGCGCGCTGGCTACTTGAGCAGGGGATAGAGTGGATGAAGAACCGCCGCGTATTCGGCAAACCAATAGCAACATACCAGGGAATTAATTTCAAGCTGGCCGACTTCTGGAAAGAGCTTGAGGCTGCGCGGCTCCTCTGCTACAAGGCTGCGTGGGTTGCTGATAGATACTACCGCGAGCGCGACCCTACTGTGAAGCTGGGTGACGTGGCTAAGATAAGCGCTGCTGCTAAGCTGAAGTGCGCTGGCCTCGCGGTAGATATAGGTGAGGAGGTTATGAAGTGGTTTGGAGGGGCTGCTTACTTTAAGGAGACGCCGATATTCAGGGCTTGGCTCGCCGCCTTCAGCTACGTCGTGGGCGCTGAGGGAACCGAGAACATAATGCGCTACATCATAGCACGCGAGGTATTGGGGAGGGAATTCGTAGAGTAGCTTATTCACTCCCCCACTACTTGGATTATAACGTGCCTGGTGCGGGGGCCGTCAAACTCGCAGAGCATTATGCTCTGCCATGTTCCGAGCTTAAGCTCTCCCCCAGCAAGGGGTATGGTTAGGAAGTGTGAGAGGAGTATTGAGCGTAGATGGGCATGGGCGTTGTCGTCAATCCTATTGTGCTTATATGGCGCTTCAAGTGGGACTAGTTTCTCAAGCATCTCGTCAAGATCCCGCCTAAGGTGTGGCTCGTCTTCGTTTATCAGCAATCCCGTAGTCGTGTGGAGGACGAAGATATTGACTAGCCCATCCCTAATCTTAGACTCGCGGATAGCTTCGCCAACCTTGCTCGTTATATTCACCAGCTCTATACGCTTTCCAGTCTTCACGGGTAGCTCGCTGGAATATACCCTCATACAAGGGTGCAGTAGGCGCTGGTGTATATGACCTTTACCGCCTGAACGATGGTAGTACCTCCTCGGCCAGCGTCTTGATGCTGGGCATGTCCCGCTCAAGGTCGCGGAGTATGACGAGTGATATTCCCATCTCCTCTAGTCTTTCCAGTGTTGTGATTATCGTGTCCACGCTGCCGTGTAGGAGCATGTATGTTCGGCGGCGGAATTCGTCAAAGCTACCCAGCTCAGTTCCAAGCGTTCTGAGCTTCTCCCGGAACTGCTGTCCTCCATATGCTAAAACACTAGTGAAGACCGATTTCCTTATCCTGCCTGGCTCTATCCCCCTCGCTTCGCATATTGAGCTGAACGTCTCCAGAGATTGGGTGAGCTCTTCCAGGTCTTCGCAGTATAGGTTGAGGCCTTCTCCTATCTCCGCGGCTACCTCCAGCATCTTCCCCCTTCTGGCTCCTATCCAGATTGGTGGATGGGGCTTCTGTATGGGTGGGTTGTTGCAGGCCGCTTCCCTCAGCACATAGTAGCTGCCCTCGTAGCTCACTCTCCCGTTGCAGCTCAGTAGTAGGCGGACAACATCCACATATTCGCGGAACTGTCTTATCCTCTCGCTGGCTGGGAGGAAAGGTATCCCAAGGGCTGCGTGCTCCTCATCCTGCTGCTCTGAGCCAGCTCCAAGACCAAGCTCCAGACGCCCCCCGCTGAAGTGGTCCAGCGTCGCAGCCATCTTATCTAGAACCGCTGGGTGTCGGTAGCTGTAGCACAGGACCACGCTCCCAAGGCGTATGCGGTTGGTTATGACAGCCATGGCTGATAGCACAGTCCATGCCTCCAGCGAGGTGCTGCCCCGCCTATGAAGAAGCCGAGAAGACCGATTATCGCTACCGAGACTCCCTTAACATAGAGCGAGGCAAACGTGGCAGCCAACGCTGCGGTAGCAAAGCCTGCGACCAAGAAGATTAGCGCCTTGACTATATTCTTACCCGCGAAAATCAAAGCCAGGGGGAGGATGAGCACCAGGATTACGGTAAGCTGCATCATCTGCGGCGGGAGAATCGCCTGGAGTATGTTTAGGAAGTCCATCGTCAAACGCCCTTCACCTCATACCGCGCAATCCGCTCAGCAAGCCTCCTATTCTCCTCTCTTATTTTCTCCAGCTCCTCACGGAGCTGCTTATACTCAACCCCCTTCTCCATCTGCTCCCTTATCTTCCGCGCAGTCTCCCGCGCTATCCTCTTTACCCGCTCATTAAGGTCGTTGCTGGCCATGTAGTCCAGCATGGGTAGTAGCTTGGGGTCCAGCATCTCGCGCGCAGCCCTGACTACGGCCATCCTCACCCTCTCATACTCGTCGCGCGCCAGCTCCCACAGGCGGTCATAAACCTCCTTCCTGCCAGGGAATTTAGCTAGAGCGATTGTGGCGGAAATCCTCACGGGAGTTGGCTTGCCCAGCCGCGTATAATCAAGTATCGTCCTCAAGGCCTCGTCGGTGGATAGCTCAGCCAAGCCGTGTAGAGCGCCTGAGGTTATCACGTCATTATGCGACGGCGTCCCAAGCGCTTTGAGCAGCGTCTCCTGATTCTCCACCAGCTTTATCTTTCCCAGACTCGTGGCGGTCTGCGCCCTGACATAGTAGGACTCGTCCCCCTTCTCAAGCACCCTCTTTAATGCTTCCGCAACCTCCTTATCTTCCCTGAAGTTTCCCAGAGCCTCTACTATGGCGTTCCTCACCTTGGGGTGCTTTACCTCGTTTAGGCATCTCAGCAGGGCGTCGCGGGCTTCCCTGCCCATAACCTCGCCCAAGGCGCGGGCTGCCGCGGCTGAGACGCCCCAAAACTTATCATGCTTAACAGCGTCCTCCAACGCCTCCACAGCCCTGAAGCCGCCCACCTTCCCCAAAGCCCTAGCAGCATCAAGCCTACAATACACATACTCACAACGCCTCAAAGCCTGGATAAGCTCCTCAAGCGGCCTATCAACCTCCAACGCCTTAAAGACCTTAAACTCAGGGTCTATGCAGACATGCCAGGGCTTTGACTCGCATGGTAGGTAGAGCAGCACATCCCTCTCGCGTATGCTTATGGTGTGTTTAACGGTCTTGTCTTCTAGGTTTAGGGCTACGTCCAGCGTAAGATTATATACGCTTGGAGAATCATCCCCCTGCGTCTGCTTGAGCGAGAGCTTGAGAGCCCTTGACTGCTCATCCCAGGAGTAGCTGGCCTTCAGCGCTGGATGGCCTGCCGAGTATATGAACTGCTCAAAGAACCACTCAAGATTCTTCCCCGAAGCCTCCTCCATAGCTTTCCTGAAGTCCTCGGTATCAGCGTTGGAGAACGCGAAACGCTCCAAGAAGAGCTTAACACCACGCCTAAAGCTCTCCTCACCCACCAAGTTCTTTAAAGTATGCAGAACAAGACCGCCCTTAGGATATGCATGTCCATCAAACAGCTCCTCAGGATACTTATACACCCGCATCACAATAGGCCGCGAATACCGCTTACTATATTCGTCAAGATACATCTGCAAGTCGCGGTGTAGCTCGTAGGTGAACTCATCAACCCCCTTATCCTTCAGCAGGTAGAGGTTCTCAAAATACGTGGCGAACGACTCGTTGAGCCATATATGCGACCAGTCGCGCATCGTAACCATGTCGCCGAACCACTGGTGAGCCAGCTCATGCGCTACCAGCGGGTCGCTACTATAGTCCTGATGCGCCAGCTCGTCGTGTAGCGTCATCTCAGTTAATGTTGTTGCCGTGGTGTTCTCCATCCCGCCTACTATGAACTCGGTTACACAGACCTGGGAGTAGCGACTGAACGGGTATTTGACGCCAGTATATTCTTCAAAGAATCTGAGCATGTCTCCAGTCTTTCCGAAGCTCCTCTTCACGTCATCCTCCCTGCCGCGCGGGACGTAGTAAGCAAGCTCCACATCCCCGACGCGCTCTTTAAACTCCGAGAAAAGTCCAGCTGCTATGCTAATCAAGTAGGTGGAGTGGGGCTTGTCTAGGCGCCAGTGCCACCGCCTAAGCTCCCCAAGCTCCTCAACAGAAACCAGAACACCATTAGAGACAACCACAAAATCGCGGGGGAGAGTGGCTATTATCTCTGATGTGCATTTATTGTTGGGGTAATCATATATCGGGAGCCAGTACCTGTTATACTCTGGCTCTCCCTGGCTCCATATAGTTGCAACCCTGTTGGGGTAATGCTCGTCTGGCAGGACAAAATGCAGGCCTAGCCGCGGTTTTGTGTAGTATTTTACGCTGACTGTAATCTCGTTCTCCAACTTCTGGGGAAGCTTCACCAGCAGCTTAGCGCCGTCATAACTATATTCCAAGGCTTTCCCATCAGCTTCCACGCCGTCTATCCTCATATCAACAGCATCAAGCTCTAATGTACCGCCCCTACCTGCGAGCGGCGTAATGGTGAGAGAAGCAACACCGCTTATGCTCCTCTCACCGACGTTAATGGTAAGCTCAAGCCTATAGTGCTTGAGCCTGTAAGAGGGGTCGCGGGGGTAGCGCGGCTCGTATTCGGGAAACGTGAAGTCCCGCCCCAGCTTAAGATAGTGCTGCTCAACCATAACTCGGCATAACAATCTCATATAAATAAACCTACATACAACACCTAGACGGAGGGCAGTCCCTCCCTTGACGACAGGAGACGAAGAACCATACGTTAAGCACGCGATAGAGTATCTCAAGAAGAAATACGGCGATGTAGAGGTGGAGGTTGAGGAAGTCTTCAAATATGCGGCTGGAATTATAGAGGTATCAGGAACCATGCGTAGGAAGGGCGAGAAGACCAGGAGAAGATTTACGGTCAAGTTAGAGTCAAATAGTATGCGTGTGCTCGGTTTTGGGTTGAGGTAAGACCGAGGAGGGGTGTCTGCTGCATGTCTGATGAGGAGTTTAAGGCAACGCTGGCCGAGAAGCTGGAGCAGCTATACTCATACGTCAATAAGCGTAGGTTCTACGAGCTGTTGGGCGACCTTGAGGCTGAGAAGGTCAGGCAGCTAAGCGACGAGGCGGCGAAGCTGGCTAAGGAGCTAAAGCTAACAGGTGAGGAGGTGGAGCAGATGGTCGACGAGCTGGACGACTACTACGTCTCTGGAACATCATCGCGCGGCGAGGAGTCTCCTTTAGATTATTGGGTTGAGGTCGTGGCTTCCCGCTTCAAACACTAGGAGCGCGTGGCTATGCGGAGTATCTTATCATCACCCTCGCGCGGAACGCCGCGGCCATCACGATTACTCGTAAGAACATACAACGCGCCATCAGGGCCTTCAACAACATCCCTAAGCCTGCCAAACTCCCCCTCACACAGCTTCTCATGCGAAACAACCACATCAGGTTCATCTCCTATCCTAACCATGTGCAGCGCGGCGCCGCGCAGGGCTGCGAAGAAAAACACGTTCCTCCACTCAGGTATTAGTCTCCCACTGTAGAAGGAGGCGCCAGCGGGAGCCCATGTCTCTAGCCCGCTGTGCAGTATCGGGTCAACGAACTCGCTTCTCCCAGCAGCTCCTATGACCTCTGGCCAGCCGTAGTTCTTCCCAGCCATCACCAGGTTGACCTCGTCGTGGGCGAACCACCCATTCTCCCCTGAGGGGCCGTGCTCAGTTGAGTAGAGGAGCCGCGTCTCTGGATGCCAGTCAATCCCCTGAGGATTCCTATGTCCATAGCTGTATATTGGCGAGCCTTTGAACGGGTTGTCAGATGGCACCGTGCCGTCTGGAGCTATGCGTAGTATCTTCCCAGCCAGGGAGTCAAGCCTCTGCGAGAGCTCCATCATACGCGCGTCGCCTGTGGTTATGTACAACATCCCATCTGGACCAAACCTTATGCGGCCACCATCATGAATTGCCGCGCCTGGAATCCCGTTAACGAGTATCTCTGGGTCTGCCAGCCCGCCCTCATCAAGATAGCGGACAACCCTGTTCCAGAGTTTTCCCGCGGAGTCGCGATACGCGTGGTAGATGTAGATTCTAGTTCTACTGTTCTTTAGGCTCTCAATGCCCAGGAGGCCTCCCTCTCCTACGGCTGCCACTTCAATACTGCCCCACTCCTCAACGCGCCCGCTGGAGAGGTCAAGGCGCTTAACCAGCCCTCCGCGTTCGGTGAAGAGCGCCTCGTCGCTGGAGATGAAGGTGATGGACCAGGGAATCCTGAGGTTTGTGGCGACAGGCTCCACAACAACTTCACGACTCTCTTCAGGCCTCCTGCCGATGGGGCTGGAGAACATTAAGCCCAGCCCAACAATAGCCAAGCCTGCGCCGCCATAGATTAGGAACTGCCTCCTGCTCAGCATACTAGGCCAGAACAGCCAGCCCCTGCTTCAACTCAAATAGTTTGACCAAAATCGATAGATACGCGGGTTTGCGGCCTTGAGGGAGCTGAAGACGGTTAGAGAAGTCTCTGAAGCGCTCAAGCTACACTATGGCGTGGATGAGCGTTGGTGGCCTGGGGAGAGCAGGCTGGAGATAGCCCTGGGCGCTATACTAGTACAGAACACATCTTGGAAGAACGCAGCCCTAGCCATAAAGGCTCTCAAAGAAAGAAACCTTATAGCAGTAGAATCTTTACTCCAAATAGATGCCCGCTCATTAAGCAGGGTTATCAGGCCTGCGGGCTTCCCCGAGAGGAAGGCCAGAACAATAAAACGCTTCATCCGCTTCCTTCATGAATATTGCGGCGGAGATACACGTTCCCTAGCACGCATAAAAGATGCTAGGGAGCTTCTGTTAGCTATAGAGGGTGTGGGTGAGGAAACGGCGGACACGATACTACTATTCGCCGCGGATTATCCAACCTTCCCAGCGTCGGCGTATCTCGTGAGAGTATTAGCCCGTGTGGGTCTAGCCAAGAGACCATACGGAGCCTGGCGTTCTCTCGTTATGGAGGCGTTGGGAAACGATGCTGGAGCGCTCAAGATATTTCACGCAGCTGTTGTAAGCCATGCCAAGAGCACATGCCTTAAAGAACCCAGATGCGGCGACTGCCCAATCATAGACCTCTGTAAATATGGGCGCGGAAAGCTGCGTAGCTAGTCGGCCTGACCTCCACAAGCACAGTAGCCAAACTCATCAATACGGCTATTGCAGACGGCGCATATATCATCCGAATATACCACATCTTCAGCCTTCTTACCGAAGTTCCTGATATGCGAATTCTCTTCCACCATGAAATAACGTGAGTAAACATATCCCATATGTAATGAGCCTTTCTTATCTACGCTATAACTGGGTTTACCGCCGTACTACTATATCTTGAAGTCCCACATCCCTATCCATCTACTCGTGAGCCTGCTCATTATGCCGCTCTCTAGAACGTCTAGTAGGTTTTTCACCTTCTCGTGCTCGGTCAAGACGTATCTAACATACCCGTTCTCCGTCCTTTCTTTTGAGATTATGCGCATGGATTCTAGGCGTTTTAGATACCATGCAACCGTTGAGGGTGATAGGTTTAGAACCTTCACCAGCTCGTTGAATGTTGCTTCGTGATTCATCACCAGAAATCTTAGAATCTTCTTGATGTTGGGCTGGCGTAGTATTCCTATTACTTTAGCATCGTCAGGTATTATCTCCGATGGGTAGAAACGGGTATATCCGAGTATGTGATGCCTCTTCACGAGGCCCTCGTCCTCAAGCCTCTCAAGATGATACTGCAACGTACCGTTGGGAACACCTAACACGCGTTGAATACCCTTGAAGTGTAGGCCAGGTATGCTGATTATCAGGCCAAGTATCCTTTCTTTAAGGCTATTATTCTCAAACTCTCCTGAGCCTCTCATCATCCCCCTCCCTCACCAAAAGCCCGCCTATCAGCAGGCTTATCATAAGAACATCCAGCCAGTGACTTATCGGGTCGTTTATGACGGGAATCATGGGCTCGCGGAGGAGCATGTATGAGGAGCTTAGGAATGTAAGCGCCTGGTTGGCGGCCAAGACCCCGAAGGCCGTCATTAAGAAGAAGAACTGCCGCCTCCCGTCTTGCAGGTATGCGTGAATAGCTACCACTAGGAGAAATATGGAAAAGACTAGCGAGAGAAGATGAACGGCGTCATGAAATGATACCACAAGCGCCCGCGAGCCGAATACGCCGAGAACTAACGGCATTAAAGCGTAGAGCGATACCGCGCCATTTCGGACTTTAATCATGAAAGCCCGACAGCTAAATAGTCTGCATCTCCTCATTTAAGGATAACGGTACAATTATCAAAATAAACCTAAGACAGCTTACAATAACACGGCTTAACCAGCACGCCGCTATAACCCGCCAAATCCAAAGATAGAGTTTATAGCGGCTACTACCATAAGCTATGGCCGTTGGGCAAAATACTGCTGGGCACCTCTGGTTGGAGCTATGAAGAATGGGTAGGGCCATTCTACACGAGCAAATCTGAGCCGAAGCTCCAGCGCTATAGCAGCATATTCGACACTGTGGAGATAGACTCGACTTTCTACTCCTATCCGACTGAGAAGGCTGTGCTTGTTATGGTTAAGGCTGGGCCTCCAGGCTTCGTGTTTGCAGCTAAGGTTCCGCGCGAGATTACGCATAGACGCGCTCTTGATGTCAAGTATGGTGCTGCCGAGGCTATGGATAGGTTCGTGAAGTTGATGAAACCGATGGGCGACGCTGGGATGCTGGGCTGCCTCCTCATACAGCTCCCACCAAGCGTGCGCTACAACCCAGAGAGGCTGGAGAGCTTTCTAGAACGTATAGACCGGAGTTTTAGGATAGCGGTTGAGTTCAGGCATCCGAGCTGGATGAATGATGAGGTATTCACGCTCCTGCGGCGGCTTGATGTAGCATATACAATCGTTGACGAGCCCCTGCTCTCCTCTCGCGTGGAGGCTACGGCAGACTTCGCATACGTCAGGTGGCATGGAAGGGGTAAGAGGCCGTGGTATAACTATCACTACACGGAGGCCGAGCTTAGGGGGTGGGCTGACAGACTCAGCAGCATCCAAGGCTCGGTCAGGCGCGTCTACGG
>JANVYQ010000014.1 GCA_030059675.1 Candidatus Pelearchaeum maunauluense
TAGGCTTTGGAATGATGTGAAGGTTGAGATTGAGGTTGTTGCGTTGGTACCCTGAGAAAATTTATCCGCAGCCGTTGATGATCCTCAAATCATGAGCACAGCTAGGGATGCTGTCATAGGGTTTATTGAGAAGAATCGCGGCGAGGTTATCGCCTTTCTTAGGCGCTTGGTTTCGTTCCCCAGCGTTACTGGTGATGAGGGTGGTGTCCAGGGGTTTTTGGCTGATTATCTGCGGAGCGAGCTGGGGCTGTTTGTGGATGTTTGGGAGCCTAGCTTGGAGGAGCTTCGCAGGCATCCTGGGTTTGTCCCCGTTGAGCGGGATTATTCGGGCAGGCCTAATGTTGTTGGTGTTTATCGCGGCTCTGGGCGAGGTAGGTCGCTCCTGTTCAACGGGCATGTGGATGTCATACCTCCTGGGCCTGAAGATGCGTGGGTTTATCCTCCCTGGTCTGGTGAGGTTAGCGAGGGTAGACTCTATGGCCGTGGCTCTTCAGACATGAAGGCGGGGCTGGCAGCATATACTATGGCTATGGCTGCAATAATCAAGTCGGGCATCAGGCTGAAGGGTGATGTAATCCTTGAGTATACGGTTGATGAGGAGCTTAGCGGTAATGGGACCCTCGCGGCAATATTGCGCGGCTATAGGGCTGATGCTGGGATAAGCGCCGAGACGAGTAGTATGAAGATACAGCCAGCGTGTATTGGGAGGATTTGGTTTGAGATTGACGTCCGCGGTAAGCCTGCTGGTATTCAGCGGAGGTGGGAGGGGGTTAACGCGATTCATAAGGGGTACAGGATAGTTAAGGCTGTGGAGGATTTTGAGGAGATTAGGCTGAGTGAGGTAAGTCATCCCCTATATCCAGACATACGCGAAGCTATTCCGTGCATGGTTGGGGTCTTTGAAGCTGGCTCTTATCCCAGCGCTTTTCCCGATAGTTGTAAGCTAAAGGGGAGTATAGCGACAGTCCCAGGCGAGGATTCTGATGAAGTAAAGCGGAGGTTCCGCGAGCATATAGCTGGTGTAGCTGCAACAGACCCCTGGATGAGAAACCACCCGCCAGAAGTTAGGTTTACTGGTTATTTTGCCGAGCCTTCGGAGATACCTGTAAGCCACCCAATAGTCAAGACCCTCTCAGACGCGTATAGGGAGGTTGTGAAGCAGGAGCCAGTGATAAGCGGCCGCCTCGGAGCGGCTGATACCAGGTTTCTCAATAAGTATGGAGGTACGCCTACGGTGATTTTCGGGCCTGGGCTTACCGAACAGATGCACGCGATTAACGAGCATGTTATGGTTGATGACTTGATAACCGCTACCAAGATAATGGCTTTAGCTATTTTAGACTGGTGTGGCTATGAGTAGCGCGAGGGTGGTGTTCAGGGTTTGGGGATTAGGTTTGGGGTTGCGTTGCAGAACTATGTCGCCGCTGGTGAGAGTATATCGTTCAGAGACTTGATAGATGCGGCGCGGCTTGCTGAGGAGCTGGGCTACAGCTCGGTGTGGGTGTGGGACCATTTAATACTCGGTAGCAGGCGCTTCTACCCGATACATGAGTCGCTGATTGTTCTGTCAGCCGTTGCTGCGCATACCGAGCAAGTGAAGCTTGGCACTGGTGTATTCCTCCTCGCTCTACGTAATCCTGTGGTTGTTGCCAAGCAGGTTGCGGCTCTAGACCATCTGAGTAATGGGCGCGTAGTTTTTGGTGTTGCCGCTGGGTGGTATGAGCGCGAGTTTAGGGCGTGTGGCGTACCATTCGGTAGGCGTGGCGAGGTACTGGAAACAAACGTTGAGATTCTCAAGAGGCTGTGGAGCGAGGAGAGCGTGAGCGGTAGGTACGGCTCTTACGAGTTTAGCAACGTTAGGCTGGAGCCGAAGCCTGTTCAGAAGCCTCACCCGCCTATATGGATGGGTGGCTACGTGGAGAAGGCTCTCATGCGCATAGGCAGGATTGCGGATGGTTGGGTATCATATTTCTACACGCCTGAGAGCTTTAAGAAAGGGTGGGAGAAGATACTCAGCTATGCGCGGCAGAGCGGTAGGGATGTATCTAAGCTTTCAAACTGTGTTATGTTACCCGCGTTGTTGGCGAGGGATAGGCGCTCAGGGCTGGAGGCTGTTTCCAAGTTTGTTGAGAAGTACTGCGACCTACCGCCTTGGAGCGAGGCCTCGGTGGAGAGCGCTCTTACTGGCTCAGCCCGCGAGTGTGTTGAATATGCGGAGCAGTTCGCTAGGTCTGGTGCTGAGGAGCTTGTGCTGATGCCAGTCTTCAGCAACATATCCGAAATAAGGGAGAAGGTCAGAGAGCTGAGCGATAGCGTTATCCACTCCTTCTAATCATCTCCCAAATCTTCTCAGGCCTGAGAGGAAGTGATGTTATCCTAACCCTATACTTCTTGAGAGCGTTCTCAACAGCGTTAGCTATTGTGGCTGGAACCCCCTCTATTGGCCCTTCCCCGACGCCTTTGACGCCCAGGGGGTTGTATGGTGATGGGGACTCATGTAGTTGAACAACTATCTGCGGTGCTTCCATGCTCGATGGTATGAGGTAATCCATGAACGTCGTAGCCTGGGGCTGGCCGTCGCTGTTGTAGGTGTTCTCCTCGTATAATACGCCGCCTATCCCTTGGACTACGCCGCCAGCAATCTGTCCCTCCACTATGAGGGGGTTGATAACTCTCCCACAGTCAGTTACTACCACGTACTTCAAGACCTTGACCAGTCCAGTCTCGGCGTCAACCTCAACCACAGCTGCATGAGCAGAGTTGGAATAAGCCGCATACGTATTTCTCCCACCTCCAGGCTGGTCAATTGACTCTATATTGTCTGGGAAGAAGAAGGCTGTCTCCTCAAGTCCAGGTTCAACGGTAGGCGGAGGGGGCGATGGTTTGCATGAATAAACCATGCTGGCTATCTCCTCTATGGATATGCGCTTAGACGGGCTATCCTCGCTCATTATAACTCCTCCAACGATTTTGAGCTTAGCTTCGTCCTCGCCTAGTGTTGATGCCGCTATTTTCAGTAGCTTTGTCTTTAGCTTCCGCGCTGCAAGTAGGGCTGCGTTTCCCGTTAGTATTGCGGTTCTGCTGGCCCAGCTTCCGAACCCGAATGGCGTAGCGCTAGTGTCGCCCTCAATAACCCGCACCTTGCTTATATCATCCAGCCCCAGCTCCTCCGCAACTACCTGCGCAACAAACGTCTCGTGGCCAGTTCCCAGGGGGGCTGAGCCCACCGATACAGTAACCTCGCCTGAAGGCTCAACCCTAACGCTCGCGCCCTCGTATCCCAGCATATACGCGCCAGGGTAGTGGGATGCCGTAGGCTCTATGGTGAGCGAAACACCTACTCCTAAAAGCTTATTCCCCTCGCCTGATGTTCTACTCACCTCATCATACCGTATAAGCTCAAGAGCCCTCATCAACACGGAGGGATAGTCGCCGCTATCGTATAGAGCGCCGCTGAAAGACCTGTAAGGAAGGTCCTCTGGCTGGATAATGTTCCTCAGACGGACCTCTACTGGGCTTAATCCCAGCTCGTCAGCTATTATGTCAATCATCCTCTCAATCACGAAGTTCCCGGCGTCCTTCCCATACCCCCTATACGCCCCATACGGCGCTTTGTTTGTTGCAACCCCTATTATCCTGACGCGGCAGTTCCGTATTTTATAGCAGCCTGTTATCGTCTTGCCAGCTATGATTACCGAGCCTGGCCCGCATGTGGGTAGGTAGGCTCCCAGATTGGCTGTTATCACGTCATCAACAGCGAGTATGACGCCATCGTGCTTGACAGCCACTTTAATGTCGTGCACCTGCTCACGCGCCTGGTGCATGCTTATTAGATTCTCGCGCCTCTCCTCAACATACCTTACTGGCACGCCAAACCTCATAGCCGCGAGCGGGACCAGCACCTCCTCATGGTAGGTTGGCTGCTTCGGCCCGAAGCCGCCGCCCAGAGCTGGGACTGAGACCCTGACATAGTTCTCTGGTATGTTTAGCGTTCTTGCGATAACCGTTCTGGTCTGGTGTGGTTGTTGGGTCGCAGCCCACACGTCCAGATAAGGTGGGCTGTAGCTGGCTATGTAGCAGCGTGTCTCTATAGGAGCGCCGCAATACCTATGGCTGCTTATCCTCTCCTCAAACACGTGGTCTGCCTGTCTAAATGCTGACTCAACATCACCGCCCTCCAGCGTGTATTCCAACATTATGTTATTTCCCCACTCCTCATAAATGAGCGGCGAGCTGGGGTTTAGGGCGTCGTCAATTGAGACGACCGGCTTAATCGGCTCGTAATCAACCACTATGCTCTCTAGGGCATCTTTGGCTGATGCTTCATCAACGGCTACAACAGCCGCTACCGGCTCTCCTACATACCGAACCTTATCAACAGCCAAGCAATACACACTGGTAGTTTTCATGCCCTTGGCAGTCCACCACACATAAATCGGGTTGGCAAGCCTCCTAACCTCCTCGCCGGTCAGTACCCCAATTACGCCTCTATGCCTCAAAGCATCAGAGGTGTCTATCTCCTTTATGTAAGCATGGGCGAAGCTGCTGCGAAGTATAGCCATGTAACATAGGTTGGGGAGCTTCACATCGCTCACAAACTTCGCTGAGCCTGTTATGAATCGCGGGTCTTCTAGGCGCTTTATAGCCCTGCCAACAAACCGTGTTTCCTCCAGCTCTTTCTGCGCAAGCATCCTAAAACCACGCATACAGCCCAACTATAACAAATTATCTGTTTCACCGCAGCATGACTCTATCAGGGTCTATGCTGCGGAGTATCTTTAACTCCTCATCGGTTGGTGGCTCTACCTCTCTAACCTCGTCAGGTATTATAGGCTTGAAACCCATGTTATCCAAAACC
This sequence comes from Candidatus Pelearchaeum maunauluense, assembly GCA_030059675.1. GTDB lineage: Archaea > Thermoproteota > Nitrososphaeria_A > Caldarchaeales > Caldarchaeaceae > Pelearchaeum > Pelearchaeum maunauluense. The sequence goes on from JANVYQ010000014.1 coordinate 4,859, forward strand.
TCTTCTATCCTTACTCCACGATAAACCGCCTCAACCTTCATAGCCTTGCTCTCTTCATCAAAGCCCATTATAGCTAGGTCTGTAACGACCTTGTATGGTCCTCCGAAGATTAGCCCAGCTTCCCGCCTAGTGTTTCCGCCGCTGAGATAGCCTGGGCTTGTTATGAAGTCCACACGCTCAACGAAGCGCCGCTTCTCATGGAACGTGGATACTATAACTCTGGAGCAGGTAGATGCTATATCGTTTGCCCCGCCGCTTCCAGGTAAGCGAACCCTCGGCTTCTCATAATCACCTATAACCGATGTGTTTATGTTTCCATACTTATCTATCTGCGCAGCGCCCAGTATTCCATAATCAATATACCCGCGCTGCTGGTAGAAGAAGACATCATCTATGCTGGGGAGCATCACAGCCTTCCTAGCTGCTCTCACCTCGTTTGTTGAGAGAGGAAGCATCCCTGGCTTGATTTCAGGCGCTATTACACCGCCCTCAAATATTATCGTTATACTAGGCGCGTGGAGGCGCTGCGCGAGAGCGGCTGCCAGCATAGGGAGGCCAACACCCACGAAGATTGTTTTACCATCCTCAAGCATCCGCGCCGTCATAACCGTCAGTAGCTCTGAGCGTGTGTAATTCCTCTCATGTAACAACATTCCTAAACGCCCTCACCCTATCAAGGAGCTGTTCAATCCCAACCTTTGAGAGAAACTCCATAAACGAAGACACGCCCATGATGTTTTCGGAAACATAGCTCTTGGCGCCTTCAATCCCCTTTTCATCCACGCGTTTCTGGTAGCTGGCTATGTGGCTGAAGTCGGCCTCGTATCTCCCCCAGCATTCTGAGGGATACGCGCCGAAGGGTTGCTCAACAACGGCATCAACGCAGAAGAAGGGTATCACCGTCCTCTCCGCTGAACGCCTAATCTCATCGCTATCAACAACCTCCTCAACAGTTGCTATAACATGCCTAGCAGCCTGAGCCATATCCTTATCCATATGCGTATAGCCGTCAATTTGAATGTTACCATAAGTATCTGCCCTACTGGCATGTATTATTGCCACATCAGGATAGAGAGCAGGAACTAAAGCGAGCTTCTCCCCAGAGTAGGGGCATGTCATCTCAGCGATTCCCAGCTTCTCCATAATGCTTGAGCCCAGCATGGAGAATGTAGGTAGGAAAGGCACGCCCATAGCTGCTGCCTTGAGCCTAAGCCCTATACCAAGATGGCTCCACTCTTCAAACTCAGCAAGCGCATTCTCCACATAGTGGCGGAGAATCCTGGACATACCCCACGCATAGCCTGGGCTGCACCAGCTTGTGACGAGGCGCTTGAGACAGCCTGAGACGAGGAGCAGGTCCGTTTCAAAGCCTGCTAGGTTTCTGACGATAGTCAGCTCCCTAAACCCCTGTCTGATTATCTCATGCACGGCCGCCATGGGTGTTCTTGAGTAGAGGCATCCACCTAAAGCAACTACTGCGCCGTTCCTCAGGAACTTCTTAACCGCCTCGTCAAGGCTCATCAACTTGGGGGTAGGAGACTTATCTCTACGCTCAGCCCAATACCTAAACGCTCTCACATCCACGTTCCAGCGCATACAACAATCCCACAAAGCTCCCTGAATAAAATAATAAAATTTTCATCGTATAGAAGAAAATAGTTGGTTAAGAATGATAGATGTAGCTACTCTTGGCTTGAAGATTTTTCTACCTCCGCGTCTCCTGCCCCTCTTGCTAGTCGTCTTCTCCTCTTCTTAGGCTCCTCTGATGGAGCTTCCTCTGGTTGAGGCGGCTGTTGCTGCGGTGGTGCGGCCTCCTCTACTTTCTCAGGCCTAAGCGACTCCACAAACTGCCTAAGAGCCTCAACGTTCCACTCATGAACACTCCGCCTCCTTTTGTCTATCCTAATCCCCAGCTTACGCGCCTGCTGTAAAGAAATCCCGGCCCTGCTCAGCTCGCCTACCGAAAAGCCCCTACCCTCACGCCTCTTTGAAAGCCTAGGAGCTATAACCACTGGTGAAACACTCGCCCCGCCGGCCATGCTTTACGATGGAATAACCAGCCATAAAATAAACCTCAATAAGGGAGCATAAGACATAACACTACTCAGATGGGGGTTCTCCTCACACCTATCATACTGAAGAGAGAGCTTACACTAGACTCCCTAAGAGGCCTTAGCTTTGCAGTTGACGCAAACAACTATCTATACCAGTTCCTCGCGCTCGTCCGCAAGCCCGATGGCTCTCCCTTAACCGACATGCGTGGGAACATCACCTCACACCTCGCTGGCCTAGCCTTCAGAACAACCAGGCTAATCCACGACTACGGGTTAAGGCTGGTCTTCGTCTTTGACGGAAAACCACCAGAACTGAAGCGAGACGAGCTTGAGAAAAGAAGACTACAAAAGAAGAAAGCCGAAGAGGAGTGGATACGCGCCCTATCCCTAGGCGACTACGCCGCAGCATTCTCGAAAGCCGTGATGACAGGCCGTTTAACAGAAGCGATGATACATGACGCAAAGAAGCTACTGGAGCTGCTCGGGATACCCTATATACAGGCGGCAGGGGAGGCAGAAGCTCAATGCGCCTACATGGCTATACGTGGCGATGTCTGGGCTGCAAGCAGCAAAGACTACGACTCACTAGTCTTCGGAGCGCCGAGGCTAGTGCGCTACCTAACCATACACGGCAAAGAATGGCTACCCAGCAAAGGAAAGGCCAGGCCCCTAAAGCCAGAGCTCATAGAGCTGGAAAAACTACTAGCCCATCACAGCATAACACGCGAGCAGCTAATCGACATAGCCATACTAATAGGAACAGACTTTAACGAGGGGATTAGAGGGATAGGGCCTAAAAAGGCTCTGAGCCTCATAAAACGGTACGGAAAGATAGAGGCTCTGCCCAGCCAGCTACGCGGCCAGCTAGAAGAACAAAACTACGGCGCTATACGGCGTATCTACCTGGAGCCGCAAATAGTTGATAACTACGCCATAAACTACACGAAGATAGATGAGGCGGGAGTGTATCGATTCTTATGTGATGAGAGGGACTTCTCATATGATAGGGTAAAAGTTGTCGTGGAACGTATGAAGCTGTTTTACCAGGCTTTGGATAGGCAGGAAAAGCTGGGCTGGGAATAAAATTAGGTTGGTGGGGGAGGCGGTGGTAGTGGAGAAATCTTAGGCTTTCTCAAGGCCATTACAATAGTGGTCACTAGGAATAGCGCCGTGGTTCCTAGGAATATCCATCTCTGCATCTCAAGCTGAGATGCGGCAGCCCCCCGCTTCAAGCTGCTGAGACAATTCCCGATTCTCCTGACTGAGACTACTCACCTTACTCTGAGCCTCCTGTAAGTCTTTCTTCAGCCTCTCATTATCTTGAGAAAGCTTCTCCTCCTGAGACCTTAATTCGCTATTCTCAGACTGGAGAGAATCCACAGTCCTCCTCATCTCATCCAACTGATTACTAAGCTCATTAACACGAGCATCAGCGGCCTGCAACTGTTCATTCAACTTCTGATTCTCCCTATCCAGCGTGTCAAACGCTACCACGACATTCATAAGTTGCCGCGCTCAAATAGAAAGAAAATCGTTTGCAGTTCATTCAAATACACATTTATGGTCCATACACCCTTTGGAGTGTCCTCGTCCATGTCTATCCAGCCCCATGCAGTGTAGCTGCTAAACACTGCGTTTTCTATCTCTTCTATTGAGGCTGTTTGGAATACCTTTTCATCAGGTTCGGGCCATTCAAAAGCTAGTGTAAATGGCCTGGAACGTTGGCTAGCTTAACTAGAAGATATGCCTGTGGATTTGTTGATGTGAAGAAGCCTACGTCTTCTTCTTGAAACTTTACGGTGGGGTCGCCGTATATGTTGCCTGCATCGTCCACATAAACTGCAAACCTGTAAGAACTTACCTCAGCTTCCTGTCCTGTAGTGGTAAGCGACGCTACTAATAGTGAAAGAAACACAAAAACTATTATTCGTGTTCTCATTTCTTATGCTCCGCACAGTTATAGAATATATTATAGGTGTTTGCTCCTTTTTCACGTATCCGCGCCGTATAATATGGTGAAAATATAAGAAAATTAACTTAATTAGCTATCCTAACTACCACTATACACCTGAGGTTGGTCGTTTGACCTTTTCACGGAGAAGCGCATCGCACTCGTTTTGGTTGGGCCTACAATCATAAGCCTCGGTTTAAGCTCTCTATGGTTTGGGGCGCTATACAACATTACTGGAAGCCAAGCTCTGGCCTTGAGCTATTCCATAGAGCTGATGCCCATACTGGTTTTAATTCCTCTAGAGCTATCATTCCTCTACATAATCGCACGCTGGTTTAATGAAGAAGAGAACAAGAGCATCCGCGAGTTAGTACTTGATAGCGGTGTAGCGTTAGGCGATGTAATAGTTGGGTTTGTTGTTTCTTGGCATATCTAGCTTTACAGGCTACTTATGCTCTCGTTGGTATAGGAATAGCTGCACCACGTATGAGCATGTTGGGTGGGGCTATCTGGGAGGTTGGCGCTATTACGATAGCTCCCATCACTGAAGAAGTAATGTGGCGCGGCTACGCCCTAGGAAGGCTGCCTAAGGTGTATAACTATCACTGGAGAGCCATATTCATAACTGCCCTCTCATGGGCCTTATTCCACGGCCCAAACATCCATCTAATCGCCATAACCTTCGCGGCGGGAATTATAGCTGGCTACGTCTACCTCCGAAACCATCGGCTCATACAAGTAATAATGGCGCACCTATTCATCAATATCTGGAACTGGTCAGCATATCTGCTGAGTTGATTCTAATCTTAAGGTAAATTATCTCTTTAATGTATTTGGAGAAATATAAAATACTGGCTTATAATATGTTGATTGCCGAGTTGGAGTCTCAAAGCATTTTTAAAATCATGAACGAGGATGGAACCACCGCCCGCGATGCTGGTGAGATAGGGCTGGGTCATGAGCAGCTGCGGGAGATTTACCGTGCTATGCTTACTGCGCGTCTTCTTGATGAGTGGCTTATGCGCCTCCAGCGGATCGGGAAAATCCCATTCCACGCGCCCAATATTGGGCATGAAGCGGTAGCGGCTATTGCGTATGCGCTCAGGGAGCAGGATTGGATATTCCCCTCCCACCGCGACCTAGCTCTACAAATAGCGCGCGGAGCAACGATAGAAGAGATAGTAGCACATTACATGGTGAACGCCAAATCGCCGTTTAAGGGAAGGGACATACTCACCATAGGTAATAAGCGGCTCAGAATATTCCTGCCACCAATACCAATATCAACCAACATGCCGCCAGCCGTCGGCTTTGCTATGGCGTGCAAGCTAAAGAAACGCGATGAGGTAGTTGCTGTATTCTTTGGAGACGGGGCAACATCTAAAGGCGACTTCCACGAATCAATGAACTTTGCAGGAGTCTTCAAAGCGCCAATAGTCTTCTTCTGCGAAAACAACCAATACGCCATCTCCTGCCCAGTTGTTAAGCAGACAGCTAGCGAGAGCCTAGCGATAAAAGCAACAGCATACGGCTTCCCGGGAATAAGAGTAGATGGTAACGACCCACTAGCAGTATATCTAGCCGCGCGCGAAGCATTAGAGAGAGCACATAGCGGAGAAGGCCCGACACTAGTGGAGCTTTTCATGTACAGGCTAGGGCCACACTCAACAGCGGATGACGCTATGAGGTATAGGACACTTGAAGAAGTGAGGATGTGGGAGGAGAGGGAGCCAGTAAAACGCTTCAAATACTTCCTCCTAAAGTCTGGTGTTATAAGCGAGGAGGATGATGCGAAGATGAGGGAGCAGATAGAGGCCGCGATTAGGCATGCTATAGAAGTGAATGAGGGACAGCCGCCTCACCCACCAGAGAGCATAATGGACGACGTATACGCTGAGTGGCTTTGGCATTTAGAGGAAGAGCGGGAGAGCCTCTCAACGGAGCTAAACAGCAAAACCTAACATCTATATCCACGTACTTACTAGCTGCTCCATTCTCTTCTCAAACTCCTCCTTAACGCCCTCGGACTTCACACGCCCCAAATCAATCTCATAAACATAGTCGGCAAGCCTTACCGCCTGCCTAACGTTCTGGTCAACAAGTAAAACTGTTATGTTGGATTCTCTCAGCTTCTCCAAGTATGAGTATATCTTAACAGCTATGCTCGGCGCCAGGCCTGCGGTAGGCTCATCTACCAGTATGAGCCTGGGTTCATGTATTAATGCCTTGGCTACCTCAAGCATCTTCTGCTCACCACCACTTAAAGCGCCAGCCTTCATGTCCTTCTTCTCCTTAAGCACGGGGAACATGCTGTAAACCTTCTCAAGGGATTCGCGAATCCTCTCTTTATCCTTTCTGTACAACCAGGTATTAACGCGTAGATTATCATAAACGGTTAATGCTGGAAATATCGTTCTATGCTGCGGTATGTATGTTATTCCCCTCATAAGCAGTTTATGCGGTTCCTCCCCCGTGATGTCATGGCCGTTGAAATAGACTTTCCCGCTTCGCGGCTTTATCATTCCATAGATTGTCTTCAACAATGTTGATTTGCCGGCGCCGTTAGGGCCTATGACCACTGTTATCCCGCCCTCTATCGTTTTTAGTGTTATGCCGTGAAGTATGTCAGCCGACCCGTAATAGCCTGCCACGAGCTCCCTAACCTCAAGAACCATGCCCTACACCCCCAGATAAGCCTCCAAGACGCCCCTACTCTTTCTAGCCTCCTCCAAAGTCCCCTCATATATCACTTCGCCAGCATGCATCACGAGCACACTATTGCATATAGTCCTAATGGAGGGCATGTCATGGCTTACTATCAGGAATGTCCTTCCAAACTCTTCGTTAAGCCTCTTGATGTAGTTGATTATCTTTGCCTTGAGCTCTGGATGTATCCCATAGAACGGCTCATCAAGCAGTAGTAGCTGGGGGTCATGTACTATTGCGCGCGCCAGCTCCAGCAGCTTCTGCTGCCCGCCTGATATCTCGCTGGCCAGCTCGTCCCTTATCCTCCGTATCTCAAAGAAATCACACAGCCATTCTACACGACTTATCGCCTCTTCCCTCTTCTTGTAGAACCTAAGTGCAGGGACGAGTATGTTATCAAAGACCGTCATGCCCTTGAATATCTTAACCACCTGAAACGTCCTCCCTATGCCGAGTAGCGCCACCTTATGGGGTGGATAGCCTGTGATGTCATGGCCGTTGAAGAGCATGCTACCGCAGTCGGGCTTCACGAAGGGAGGAGGATATCCACTAAGAACTCCTGTGATAGACTTGGTAGAAGTAGGCGCTGGCGGAGGAAGTATAGCGTGGATAGACTCTGTCGGGGCTCTGCATGTTGGGCCTAGAAGCGCTGGCGCCGAGCCAGGCCCAGTATGCTACGGGAAAGGCGGTGTGGAGCCCACAGTTACCGACGCAAACCTAGTACTGGGTAGGCTATGTGAGGAACACTTCCTCGGAGGCGCTGTAAGACTTGACAAGCAAGGTGCTACAAACGCATTAAAGAAGCTCGCGGAAGCTCTAGGCCTAGAACTACTAGAAGCTGCGTATGGCGTTATCGAGATAGCTAATGCAAGCATGCTCAGGGCTATGCGCTCCATATCTGTCGAACGCGGATACGACCCGCGCGACTTTAGTTTCATAGTTTTCGGCGGGGCAGGCCCGTTGCATGCCAACGCTCTTGCTGCGGAGCTGGAGGTTAAGCGTGTCATAATACCGCCAAGCCCAGGCGTGGCGTCAGCCCTAGGATTAATAGTAACAGACGTAAAACACGACTACTCTGTAACGCGGACACAAAGGCTTGACACAGCAAACCTTGATGAGATAAACGCGACCTACTCTAGGTTTGAGGCCGATGCGCGGGCGCAGCTTGCGCGTGATGGGATAGCTGAGCGTGATATGAAGCTCCTAAGGTTCATGGATGTCAGGTACGTGGGGCAGTCTTACGAGCTTAGACTACCTGTTCCACATGGAAAACTATCAAGAAAAGACCTGGAAGAAATAATAGCTGCGTTCCATGAAGAGCACGAACGCGTCTATGGACATGCTGAGCGCACAGAGCCTGTGGAGATGGTTAACCTGCGTCTCGAAGCAGTGGGGGTGATAGTTAAGCCTAGATTAAAGAGGCTGCATAAAGCAAGCGGGCCGCCTGATAACGCTGTAATTCACGTAAGGGATGTCTATTTCGGAGACGAGGGGCTGGTTAGCTGTAAAGTCTATGATAGGCGAAGGCTTCTTTTTGGTCATGTGGTTGAGGGGCCTGCTATAGTTGAAGAGCATGACTCAACCACCGTTATACTTCCAGGATACGGTGCGGAGGTTGACGAGCTAGGGAATCTGATAATCCTAAAGATGTGAAAATATACTTATCTTTTCATCAGGTCGCCGCGGGCAGGTGGGTTAAGCTCTTCAGGGTCAACCAAGACCTCCACAACACTGGGTTTTTCAGCATCTAATGCTTGTGTTAGTGCTTCTCTAAGTTCTCCAGGCCGTTCCACACGCACACCAAACGCCCCAAACTTTTCAGCAACCTCTGCAAAACATGGGTTGAGCAAGTCGCAGCCAAAGTATCTTCCGCCGTAGAAATGTTTCTGGTAAGCCTTCTCAGCCGCCCAGCAATTGTTATTCAGCACAACTGCTGCGACGTTTATGCCATGTTGTACTGCTGTTGCTATCTCGTGGAGCGTCATGATAAAACCGCCATCGCCGCATACAGCTGCGACCTGCTTGTCTGGTTTGGCAATCTTAGCGCCAAGGGCTGTTGGATACCCGCAGCCAACGCATGCCAGGTCAAGCGGCGACAGAAATGTGCGCGGCTCGTAGAACTCCAACAGCTTATACCCGAAGGCAACCGCATTACCATCATCCAAAACAATTATTGCATCACGTTTAAGAGCCTCGCGAAGCTCCCTAAAGACACGCTGCGGCTTTATCGGCGTCGCGTCAGACGAAGCAGTGAGAGCCAGCTTATCCTTTTCCTCTCTCCGCATAGCTACTATCTTGTTGAGTCTATCCGTATTCTTCACCAAAACACCAGACGAGACATTCTTCACGGCCTCTATCAAGGCGCGTAGCACAGCCTTAGCGTCGCCCACCATGCCGAGCGCTACCCTATAATGTCGTCCAATCTCGCTTGGCTCTATATCCACTTGTATTATCTTAACATCTCTAGAGAAGCAGTCTTGGCTGAAGAATGTGGTGAATGCGCCCAGCCTTGTTCCCACCGCGAGTATCACGTCAGCCTCCTTGGCTATCCGTTTGGCGGTCTCAGAGCCATCGCGGCCTAGCTGTCCTATGAAAAGTGGAAAATCTCCTGGGACGGCGTCAATATGGCCGTATGAGGTAGCTATGGGCGCGGTTAGCATCTCTGCTAAAGCTATAACCTCTTTGGTTGCTTCGCTCCACTTAACCCCACCACCAGCTATTATCAGCGGATTAGAGGCTGAGAGCAGAAGCCTAGCAGCCTGGACTATGATGTCTGAATCTGGACTAACTCTAGGAAAATCAACCACATCATAGTTATTTGGAGAAACCGCCGCATTAGAAACATCACAAAAATCCAACAGCATGTCCCTGGGTATATCCAGATGAACAGGCCCCTTACGGCCCTGTAGAGCTATGCTAAATGCCCTTCTAACCATCTCTGGGATACGCTCCACACGCGTTATTGTCGCGTTCCATTTTACTATGGGTCTGGTAAGTGCTGTTTGGTTGAGCTCTTGTATTGTATCGCGGTAAAGTTCACGTGTGGTTGGTGCCCCGCTAATCAGAACCACTGGCGAGAAGGCTCTATAGGCCGCTGCTATACCTGTAATAACGTTGGTGAGACCTGGCCCATTATGCACCATACATACCCCAGCTTTCAGGGAAACGCGGGCATACCCGTCAGCCATATGTCCAGCAGCCTGCTCATGCCTTACATTAACCAAGCTAATCTCTGGTGTTTCGCGTAGAATGTCAAAAACAGGAACAAGGTCGGAGCCTAATAACGCGAAGATATGCTGAACGCCCAAGCCTCTTAATGAGTCAACTAACAGCTTTGAGCCGCTCACCAAGGTCATTAAGATGATGAATGTTGAGGCTTGATATAAAGAGGGGAATGAGCCTCTAGGGGGACAGCCTAGTGTTGAGGGGGAATGACAGTATCCTGTATTTTCCACAGCTCGTATGCTAGGCTGGTGGGCAATTCCACATCCTCAAATGTTATTAACTCATCAGCGTTTATGTCTCGTTTTAGTCTAGCGCCTTTAGCAAGCCCAAGCGGTAGGAGATTTTTCTCCTTCATGGTTGTGGCCTTCACCAAGTAGCCGTATATCGTATATCCCCCACCACACGCATCTATTACCGTGCCTTTCTCCAGCTTTCTCTTAGCCGCGCACGCAACGTCTGAGTAATGCCCTATAGGGGCTCCCGTAGGCTCGCGATAGAGTGCAATCTTAGCTATAGTGTAGGGGACTTCAATACCAACCATATGAACATAACGATATAGTATGGCGTTGCCGCTTTTCTTTCCTAGGATAACGTTGTAGTGCCGCATACATTCTTTGAGATAGTCGTTGGGCGCTCGGAATACTATGAATGTGCCAAATGTTATGTCGTTCGTTGCCCGTCTCCCATCTGGGTATATTGAGCTAACCGTCTCCACTACATGCTCATTCTCCAAGACGCCTCCGAATTCTCTTCGGCTCAATACGTCTGGGATTTCCAAGAGGTCTGCTGGGGCGAAGTGCATACCATCAACATCAGGGACTAGGCCTGTGGAGTTGGAGACGGCCGCGCACTCTACGGCAGGCTTGGTACCGTCCATAAAGGAGTTATACATCACAGGGTTTAGCTCGGTTCCAAACGCCTCCTTAAACCTCCTACTATACTTGCTGAACCATCCAGGTTCCCTCATTATATCATCTGGAGTCTTTCTCCGCCTATCTGGAGTGTAGGCGGCCCCGCGTCCAGCAGCTATAACCTCTAGACCAAGGGTACGCGCCCACTCATAATGCTCCACTATTATCGCGGGCTGGTCTCCATAGGCCAGGCTGTAGACAACACCGGAGCTATCAGCCATCCTCTTCAGCAAAGGTCCCAACAACGCATCGGTCTCCACATTAACCATAACTATGTTCTTCTTAGCTAATATTGCGCGGTAGGCATGGAAAGCTCCTACTAACGTATCGCCAGTAGCTTCCACTACAGTATCTATACCGCTTTCAATTAGAACTCCACTATCATCAGTAACCACTGGTATGCCTTCGCTGATAGCTCTATCTGCCTCCTCGGCTGTCTTTACATATTTTATCTTGCTTCTATCAACACCCGCGAGCTCATACGCCTTATAGGCTCTTTCCAACACTTTATCCGCTACAATACTTGGCTGCATGCTTAAAGCATGGTGGAGCTGCGAAACCAGCTGTGTGCCGAACATCCCAGCACCAATAACACCAACGCGGATAGGCTCGGAATTGGAAAGCCTCCCCAACATCATACAACAACTATGAACATCCATGCTTGCGCTATATACTTTCTAGACAATTGACGCGCAAACTCTGAACATAGTTGGGCATAACATCAAAAGATGTCTTTCATGATAGACACGGCTTAGACCAGCCCAATAGGTGTAGATTGCTTACATTTACGTTTTTGAGATGTTTCTTAGCCTCTTGATAGCATCGCCATACCTGCTCCTCAGGAGTTACGGGTAGGTCGTTCATGTAAAAATCTGGGTGGAATATTAGGAGGTTATATGGTATTGTCTCATCTAGGCTCGCTATGAAGCGCGCTATCGCTGCAACCTCTTCCTCAGATACATAGTGGGGGACTAACAGGGTTGTGGCTCCTAAGACTGGAACATCGCGCCTAGCTTCGTAGAACTCGCGATAGACCAGCTCAATATTCTTCAACACTCTATCATTATTCATGGATGTCAAGGCTATGTGTATTGGCTCGTTAAACGCTTTCAAGTCAAACTTGACATTGCCGCCGCTCTCAAAAGACAGGCTGGCTGCACGCTTGACTAGCGCAGAGTTTCCATCTCCATTCCACTCCCAGCAGATTCTAACAATCCTGCCTTTATTACATTCCTCTAAGACCATCCTAGAAGAATTAAGCGCAAACGGTAGCTGAGGCTCTGCCGAGCCCCCAAACCAACACCAACAAGTAATACGGGGATTCCCCAAAGTCAAATCCACAATCTCACGGGCAGAGACAACTTTAGCTTCACTCAAAACCTTATGATTCCAATTCTGGCAAAATAGACAGTTAAACGAGCAGCCATAGAAGAATAGGGCTAGGTTATAGTACCCTACCTCAGGGCCAGGCCTGACCGCGTATCTGGGATAGCCGCATCCAGTTCCCGCCGGACAGAAGTAGGAGTGGCAGCAGTTGGTTACATGGGGGTCTAGGTAGTAGTGGAGGAGGGCTTGGCTCGTTGTTGATAAGCTCTTTATCCTCCCATCTTGGGCTGACCTTATTCCACAATACCCGACCCCACCATCAGCCATCACACACTCGGCAGCGCATAAGCTACACCTAACACCACCACTACTTCTAGGCGGTCTAGGTGGGAGACCAAACCTAGACCTAAAACGTGCATGATTGGACAGCGCGATACCAATAGCCTCATCAGGCCTGGCGAGGAGACAAGAACGACAAACACCAATAGAGCTAGAAATCAAGAGCGACGAATAGCCGCAAAGCTGACAAACACCATCTCTACAACCAAACGTGCGAGAAACTAGCATATATCCGTGTGCCTTTTCTGATTCAAAAAATTTAAAGCTCTAAACGCATCAAATACTATGCGCATATCTTGGAGCTTGGCTTTAGGCTCTCTAAACGGGGTTGTAGAGGAAGCGCGGCTATGTGAAGCGGAGGGCCTTGATGGAGTATGGTTCCCAGACTACCAAGCCCCATTTTCAGAATGGGCAGAGCTATACGTAACATTAACAACAATAGCTCTTAAGACGGAAAGGATCTTCCTAGGCTCATTTGTAACAGATTTCCTACGCAGGCATCCTATGGTTGTTGCTCACGCTTTTGCGTCTCTCAGTCATTTAGCTCCAGGGAGGGCTATACTTGGTGTGGGCGCAGGAGCGGGGCCAGCCATACACCATTTGGAATATCTATAGGGAATCCCTGCTCCAGACTTCGGGAGGGCATTGAAACTATCCACCTGCTCTGGAGTGCAACAAAGAAGGAGAAAGCAAATTATCAAGGAAAATTCTTTAGATTAAACAACGCTGGCCCACCCCTGGTACCGCGTGACCCCATTCCAATATACGTAGCAGCATATGGGCCTTGTATGTTGAAGGTCACGGCGGAGCTTGCTGATGGGTGGATACCCCGAATGTCATACTCCAGCAACGTATAAAGAGACTCTCAAGAGGTTAAGAAAATCCATGCAGGGGAGAAGGTATGAAGATATTGAACCTTGCTGCGCTCTCATCTTCTACCCCTGGGAGCCAAGCAGCCGAGCATATGAAAGAATACTAAAAGCAGCCAAAGATTACCTAGCCATGTATCCAGATATACAGTGGGCGGCTGGTGGGGGAAAGGGGCATCCTGGTTTACGCACACATCAAATAATCCATGATGATACACTGCTTGAGGAGCTATCTTCACAAGTACCTGATTGGCTGGCTGAAGCTACGCTAATTTATGGAGGTATGGAGGAGTGCATGGATAGGATGTTGAAATTTTTTGAAGCGGGTTGTAGGCATCTGATTCTAGAGCCGTATTGGATTGAGCGGAATAAGGTGATGGACGCCATCAGGGAGGCTGGCCGTATAGCTAATGCAGTACGCGCCTATTAGCTCACGGCCGATGTGGTTGTTTCTTTTATGAATACTTCACCAGCATAATGACAGGATACGAAATGCCCTTCATTAATCTCACGTAGAAAAGGTTCCTCCGTGCTGCATTTTTCGTTTGCGAATGGGCATCTTGGGTGAAACCTGCAGCCTGAGGGTGGGTTCATCAGGTTCGGAGGTTCGCCCTTAATCACCACCATCATCCTAAAACGGTTTTTGGGGTCTGGGTCTGGCAGGGTTGATATGAGCGCCTGAGTATATGGATGGATTGGATTCCTCAATACCTCACGCGTCTCCCCGTATTCGACTATCTTACCCGCGTACATCACTGCTATCTTGTGGGAGAAGTACTTGGCAGTAGCTATGTCGTGTGTTATGTAGAGGAAAGCTAGGCCGAGCTTCTCCTGAAGCTCCCTGAGAAGATAAAGTATCTCAACCCTGACGCTGGCGTCTAGCATGGATACTGGCTCGTCAGCGACTACGTATTTGGGGCCCAGTATGAGGGCTCTCGCTATCGCGACCCTCTGTCTCTGGCCGCCGCTGAGCATGTGGGGATACTTAGCCGCGAAGAGCTCAACAGGCTGTAGCTTCACCAGCTCAAGAGCTCTATAGACAATATTGACGCGCTCCTCCTTACTCTTAACACCATGTATTATGAGTGGCTCCTCCAGTATGCGGAAAACTGGAAACGTCGGGCTGAGACTTGAGAACGGGTCTTGGAATATCATCGCTGTCTTCCGCCTAAACTCCATCAGCTGTTTTTTGTCTGTTATCTTCGTCAAGTCTTTGCCGTCGAATATTATGTGTCCCGCTGTGGGTTTTATGAGCCCCAGCGTGGCTCTGCCTAGTGTCGTTTTTCCTGACCCGCTCTCACCAACAAGAGCTAGGGTCTCCCGCTCATTGAGGGAAAAGCTTACTCCGTCAACAGCCTTAACATACCCTAGTCTGCTGAAGATTCCCTTCTGAACAGGATACCAAATCCTTAAATCACTAACCTTAAGAAGCGTCATCCAACCTCACCAGCATAGTGGCATGCTACTAAACGATTATTCTCACCGAATACTCTTAGAAGAGGTTCTTCTGTGCTGCATTTTTCGTTTGCGAATGGGCATCTTGGGTGAAACCTACAGCCAGGAGGCGGGCTTGCCAAGTCTGGTGGGGCGCCTGGAATAAAGATGGGCTCCCTATCAACCCTCAACAAGGGAACGCTACGCAGAAGCCGTTGAGTATATGGGTGAACTGGGTTATTGAATATATCCTCTGCTGAGCCTATTTCAACGATTCTACCAGCATACATTATCGCTACCCTATCTGCAAGCTCGCTGGCCAGTGCTAGGTCATGGGTTATGAATAAGTAGGAGAGGTTTAGCTCCCTCTTTAGCCTCTTAAGCAGATTTATTATGTTTGCCTGCGTCATCACGTCAAGGGCTGAGGTCGGCTCATCAAGTATAACGAGCTTAGGCCTCATCACAAGAGCCATGCCTATAACTACACGCTGCTTCATGCCACCGCTTAGCTCATGCGGGTAGCGGTCTATCACATAGGGCGGGAGACCAACATCCTCAAGTGCGCGTTTAGCCCTCTCCATAGCCTCCTCCCCGCTGAGATTTAGATGAAGTATCAAAGTCTCACTTATCTGACTGCCAATCCTAAGAACAGGATTAAGAGCATTCATGGCGCCTTGAAAAACTATAGCAATACCCCGCCATCTAACACGTGTGCGCATACTCTCCTCATCAAGGCTAACTAGATTTCCAACGTTGTTAAAGAGAATAGACCCGTCGTATCTATGCACGTTCCGAGGCAGTATCCTGATTATAGAATACGCCAGCGATGACTTACCGCACCCGCTCTCGCCGACTATAGCTAGGGTCTCTCCCTCATTTAGGCTGAATGAAACTCCATCAACCGCTCTAACTGGCCCGCGGCGCGTCCTGTAATGAAGGTGTAGGTCTTCGACGGTGAGTAAAGCCATGTGCGCAGCCTCCCTCCCTTACTCCTCCCTTAGACGCGGATTAACGACCTTATCAAACGAATATGCGAATAGTGTGAATCCTAGTGAGACTAGTATTATCATTAGGGCGGGGAATATGACCCACCACCAGTAGCCCAGGTAGAGCGCGCCTTCCTCATATGCGTCGCCTAGAATCTTGCCCCAGCTCGGTATGTTGGGGTCTCCTAGGTCGAGGAAGCTTAGGGTTGCCTCTAAGAATATGTAGATGGGCGCGCTTAGGGCTATGAGGGCGAACATATAAGGCAACATACGCGGCAGCATGTAGAGAAAGAGCACCCTCTTCTTGGAAGCACCGTAAGAAATAGCCGCCTCAATGTACTGCTCTTCCCTTATCTGAAGAACCATGCTACGCGCGACCTTGGAGGATACTCCCACTAGGCTGAATAGGATAACCCAGCCCAACAACGCCCATATGTTAATTCCGTAGATTATGTTGACCAGTATAAGTATGGGCAGGACGGGTATTATGAGGAAGAAGTCAGCAACACGTTGGACGAGTTCGTCAGAGCGTGTGCCAAACCATGTTCCAGCAGCACCTATAATAACCTGCAACAAAACAGTAACCACCGCCGCTATGGTTCCGAAGGCAAGCGCTATAGGAGCGCCCCACATTATACCGACTATCAAGTCTCGGCGGAATGCATCAGTCCCGAACAAGCCGAAAGCATTACCATAAACGTATAAACGTGGCCTTACTTCAGTCCTATCGTCAAACGCTATAACATCGATAGTGAGTCGATATATTCCACGAAGAACGCTGGCCTTCATTCGGTCATTCATATTCGCATCCTTAACAGCAAAAAGAACGACTTCAGGATATACTGCGCTTGGTGCCACTCCAAAATTACTAAACAAATAGGAAACTATAAGATCTTGACTCTGGGGGTCAAGCGATAGGTTGACTATATTCTCGCCCTTATTGGGCAGTCCCTGGAAAATTACGATATTCTCCCCGTCAGGCCTACTTAATGTAATCCTTATCTGCGGCTTTTGCACCTCATAATCAGCATCTAAGACAAGCTTAATCTCAGAAGGGAAATTCCTAAAGGAGTAGCGGAAAGAGCTCGTGTGGGTGGTTATACGTATATCACCCTGCTGAGTAGTAGTTGAGGAGAATTCATCCAGAATTATGGTTGTTGAATATTTGTCTGGCATTATAATAGTCATCCAGCTAGGGGCAGCAAGAACGGGGTTATCGCTCCACCACTGTATGTCGTTCCACTTCTTGGCTATGTCAAATGGCGCTATAAAGGGTGTTAATAGGGCTAGGGAGGTTATGAATAAGAGCAGGACTACCCCGATTATGCCAGTCTTGCTTCTTAGAACCTCTCTAAAAACCTGCTTCAAGCCGGTTGGTGGGGCGCTCATTGCTGCTTCACCCGCTTATCTTGATACGTGGGTCCAGGATGGCGTATATTATGTCGAGGAGTATGACTGTGAGGAAGATTAGATAAGCCAGAACGACTGTCAGACCTATGAGAACAGGAGCGTCTAGAACCTCTATGGCAAGGAGAAACAGCAGCCCAAGGCCAGGCCAGTTGAAGACAGCCTCCGTGATTATAGCGCCGGTCCATGAGAAGACTAAGGCGAAGACCATTCCAGTAACTATCGGTGGTGAGGCAGGTCTTAGAACATACCTGAAGAGAACCCTGTTGCTGGGCAATCCTCGCGCTTTAGCTGCTGTGACGAAGTCCTCGCTCATAGTCTGGAGTACTATGTTCCGCGTGGTGTATGACCAGTAGCCGAAGGTGGCGAAAACCCATGTAATCAGCGGTAGGGCGAGGTGGTATAGCAGGTCAAGCGCGTATCCAAGCGGGTCTGCTGGCGGTGGCGCGCTCACCATCCCGCCAGGTGGGAATATACGCAGGTAAAATGAAAACAAGAGTATGAAGAGTATCCCGAAAAACCAAGCAGGCTGAACATAGGTGAATATAGAAAAGAGTATCATACTCCTATCAAACTTGCTTAGTGCTTTCTTTGCTTGCTGAAGACCTAGATAAAGCCCTAGCAGGGAAGCAAGAACGGTTCCCGTAGTGAAGAGAAGTATAGTCCTTGGGAGACGTTCGAGTATTATTTCAGAGACCATGCTGGAGCCTGAAGCGCTTTTGAGAAAGGACGCTCTGCCTAGGTTTAGTGTTAACGCGTTCGTTAGCTGTATCATTGAGCGTATGGGGAATGGTTGGTCTAGGCCTGCTGCCTTTATACGCGCATTGAACTGAACCGCTATGAGGCGCTCTTTCTCCTCGTTAGATAAAACGGCAAACATAGGGTCTCGGTTAAGCTTCTGGACAATCTCAAACTTTATCTGGTCTTTGAGGAGCTTATCAACGTATCCTCCCATATTGGCTATTACAACCGTGGCATAGATCGCTAGCACTAGGGTTAGCGAGAGTATGGCTATGCGCTTTATCATGTATCGTGTGAGATTGCTCATTTTTCATCTTTGCTACGTATATACTATCCAAAAAACTTTTACCTAACCAGCATGGATAAGTGCATAAGTTGCCGCCGCGATGCTCTGATAGGCGCTGTCTAATCCTAGGGCTAGTCCTGATTCTTGTGGGGATATCGGCGGTTCTAGTCTCAGGATACCGTATATACTCCACCGAGCGCTCAGTCAGCTACTCGCTCTTTATGGATGGTTTATCCAGCGACTCAATAACTTATATCGTGGGCGATGGTTACTACATCGTTGTAGAATATTTCAATATAAGCTGCGGCATAAGGCTGCGTCTGACGCTCTGGACTACGGCCCTGGAGGACGGCAGGCCAGGCGGTGGGCTTGACTGCCAGAATACACAACTCTACATCCCAATCTGGGAGCCTGGGCAGCCGCGGCTTGCATCAATAAAACTGAAGGCGGAGAATTTCGCCGAAACAGCGGCGCAGATAGGCATAAGAATAACCGAATACCGCGCGCAGACACCCTACCTACCCCTATCCTTATTAGGCTATATAATATGGATAGCAGGCTTCGCCCTCCTCCTAAACGCCTTCATCAGGCAAACATATTCGCGTGGTTAAAAAATATAAACCTGTTTATTAGCTAATATTATCCGATGAAAAACAATGTTATGTTCCGAACTACGGTAATGCTATTGGCTGTGCTACTGCTCGCCGTGTCCTTCTACGCCTATCCAATCGCGGCACAAGAGAAGGGACCATACGTTGATGAGATAGTGATGGTACGCGAGCCAGACTCAGCAAAGGCATTCAGGAGAATTGAAGCTGGAGAGATAGACATGTACCTATGGTACATTAAGGGTGATACGGCGCGCGCTGCCAAGGAGTCGCCCAATGTAAAACTACTAAATGCCTACTCAGGTGTCAACGACCTCTTCGTCAACCCTGTGCAGTTCAAGGAGGGATTCAATCCATTCGCCATCCGCGAGGTAAGGGAAGCGCTCAACCTACTAGTTGACAGAGACTATATAGTTACCAACATCTTCAAGGGCTTCGCTTTACCGCAATACACGGTCTGGCAGCCTGTAAGCCCAGACTACGCTAGGGAGGTTGCTTTCATAAAGAAACTTGAAGCCAAGTACAGAAATGATCTAGGCATGGCTCGCGAGATGATTAGCCAAGCTCTAAAGAACGCTGGGGCTGAGCTTGTTGATGGTAAGTGGATGTACCAGGGAGAGCCTGTTAAGGTCATCTTCTACATACGTGTTGAGGATGAACGCCGTCAGATAGGTGATTACATAGCCGACCTGCTAGAACAGCTTGGCTTTACAGTCCAGCGCGAATACGCCACAGGCTTAAAGGCTTTCCAAGTAGTCTATTCAGGCGACCCAGCAGCGGGTACATGGAACCTATATACCGAGGGATGGGTTTTCAATGCAATAACATCATACGATGACACGCTTCCATCCTTCATGTTCACCTCACCAGGGAGCGGCACTGTCTTCAACGTATACCAGCCACCAGAAGAACTCACCAACGTAGCCAACAAGCTAGCGCAGGCGGAGTATAAATCACTTGAAGAGAGAAGTCAGCTAGTGCAGCAAGTAACCGAGCTGGGGACTAAAGATGGTGTTAGAGTATGGCTCGTTACGCAGGTAACTCCATTCCCATACGCCGCCAAGGTAACTAATGTTGCTGGCGACTTAATAGGCGGCGCATGGTCTCTATTCACATTAAGGACACCAAGGATTGTGCAAGCAGCTACCGCACCAGGATTATTCGCACCTGGCCCAGGCTCTACTTTAACCGTTGCCCAGAGAACACTCTTCGTAAGCGGCTGGAACACCGCTCCAGGAGAATCTGGATTTACATGGCTCTACGACGCGCTGGTGCGCTACGCCGTGTCTGACCCAGGTGTATGGCCGCATCCACACACAGGAAGATACATACCTATCAGAGCGCAGTTCTCAGTAGAGACGGCCGGGCCTGACGGAACATTACCCGTACCGTCAGATGCTATTATCTGGGATGTGGAGCAGCAGCAGTGGGTTAATGTAGGAGACGGCGCAACGGCAAGAAGCAAGGTAACCTTCACATACGACTTCGGCGTCTGGCACCACGGACAGCCAATCACAATGGCAGACCTACTGTTCGGAATAGCTACTGTGCTGGAGGTGCTGAACGAGAAGAGTAAAATCTATGATCCCAACGTTGAAAACCCAGGCCTAAGAACATTCGTTGATAAGCTAGTAGGTGTTAAGCAAGTAGATGATAACACCTTGGAGGTTTACATAAACTACTGGCATCCAGACTCCACATTCATAGCGGCGCAGGCTAACGTATGGGAGGACACGCCTTGGGATGTGCAGGCTTTGATGAACTGGGTGTATGAAAACGGCCAGGCAGCGTTTAGTGAGGCGAAAGCCCAGGAGCTTGGTGTTGAGCAGATAGACCTGGCCAAGGGCCCGACAATACCCATACTGAAGAAAGCGCTGGACCAGCTTATGGCCATGAACTATGTCCCGCCAGCGCTTGATGGAATAATAACCGCCGGCGAGGCGGCTGCGAGATGGAAGGCTCTAAGAGACTGGTATGACAAGAGGGGCCACTTCTTCGTAAGCAACGGGCCATACTACCTGGAGAAGGCAGACCCAGCGGCATACCAGATAATCATGAAGGCATTCCGCGACTACGTATACGGCCCCGATAAGTGGAACGAGCTAGTTACGCCAAAGGTGCCTGACATATCACCTGAGCTCCCGCCAATAGTAACCGTCGGTGAGGAGGCGCTATTCATAGTCAGCAGCAGCCTAGCCGGAGCACCATACTCTGATGTAAAGATCTCATACATGATTGTTGACCCGCTTTCAGGAGAGATAATCACCAGCGGCGATGCTAAAGGAATAGGTGCTGGGAAGTTCGCCATTGGGCTGCCATCCAGCTTTACCGCCACACTCAAGCCAGGAACTTACGAGATGGTGATAGTCGGTGTTGGTGTAGAAGCCGCCTTGCCGCGGGTTGCTTCCACAACATTCACAGTACTTCCTTCAGTAAGAGCAGTGGAGGAGAAGGTCACAGAGCTGGAGAAGCGCTTCAGCGAGCAGCTGGCCGGCCTTGAAGACAGGATTAGAGCGGTCTCCGAGTCCCTGGCAGACGCCATAAACGAGCTGGGCCAGACCATGGGCAGTGCGCTTGACGAGATACGCGCAGAAACAACGCAGTTGGCGTCAAAGAGCGATGTCAATGCGGTTAAGTCTGACGTGAATACGGTTAGGTCAACGGTGGAAACGCTTAGCGCTGATGTGGATGAACTGCGGTCGGCGATATCAACGTTGCAGACGCTGCTGATAATCGTCGTCATACTTGCGCTAATCGGCATAGTCGTACCGTTCGTACGGAAGCGCTAAAACCAAAACCCTTTACTATATTTTTTGAAAAATTAAAAATCTCGTAATTAGCAAGATTATATTATGTCTTCTAGGGGCTTTCCCAACGCCCATGTAAAACCACATCTTGGGCAGTATAGTGTCCATACTTTTTGTGTCTTGGCATCGCTGGGCCTGAGGGGGATGGTCAGCTCATAGCCACATCTAGGGCATTTATACCCCCCTGTTCTCCACGGGCTCGTCTCTTCCACTTCTAGCCGTCTTAGCTTCAGCTAACCCTATATATTATGTGTTATCCAGCTCATTCATACAGGCGGCTTCGTGTCATGCTTGGCAACCCACTCAGGTGTTTTGAAGTTCTTGGTCATATAGTCGCTGCGGAAGGGCTTTATGTCCAGTATTGGTGTGCCGTTGAAAAGGTCTAGGCCATACACGCGGAGCAGGTTCTCCTCTCTTGCTATAAGCTTGACCAGCGTAAGTCCTATAGGGTTGGGCCGTACAGGTGAGTCTGATGCGAAGACCCCTATTGTGGGTAGTTGTTCTGGTCTGAAGCCCAGTCTAAGTAAGCGCTTAGGCTTTATCGTCAGCAGATGTCTATCCTCCTCAGAAACCCTATCTAGGAACGAAAATAGGAAAATATGCGAATAATCCTCAATTCCTTCCAACCCGCGGGCGTATTCTGGAAAAACCTCCACCACGCCCTCAACCTCGCCTGGCTGTGCGCGGATATAGTCATCATCAAAATCCACGCGGACTACGCCTATGGCCGTTAGCTCAAACCTACGGCGATACACAGAAATATTTCAACGACTTACTATAATATGAGTCAAATGCCCGGGTAAGGCCGGGCCCTCCGTAAAAAGGCAAGGTTTAAATTCCATCAAAAACATAAAGAATACGATGCCGTTAACACTGTTCGAGTTGGCAATCATAATCGCCATAATACTAGTCTTAATCTTTGTTCTGCCAGGCAAGCTACCACAGATAGTTAGGTCAGTGGTAAAGGCAAAGAAAGAATTTGAAGAAGCAACCAAAGAAGGCTCCGAAACTAAGGGAGAGAAAGAAAAGGAATAAGATAATCTAGATGCCCTTAGGTGGTTCAGATCTAGTATTATAAGAGTTGTCTCTATCTAGAGATGAGTTACATTTAGGTTGGTTTGAATATACCCAATTAGTTCGTCAAATAACTTCTATCTAGAGATGAGTTACATTTAGGTAAATGCTTTAAAGACTCGATTAGTGGGCGGCTGTCGCAGCGACTTATAGGTGCGTCAGCCGTGTCATTTCTCCACTTCACAGTTACGGTGATTTTCTTCGCCATCTCTTCAATACTTCCACTATATACGCTGGCATATTTTCACTTAATATTCTCAGCCCGCAAATATCGTAAATCATCTACGAAGAGCTTAGATGATTATCCAGTCGTTACCGTGCAGTTGCCGATCTATAATGAGCGTTATGTGGTAGGGCGTCTTTTGGAGTCGGTATGTATGCTTGACTATCCGAGGGATAAGCTTCAGATAATCGTTGTTGATGATTCCGACGATGAGACCGCTGAGATATGTGGAAAGCTGGTTGAGCATTATAGGAGTTTGGGATATTGGATAATGCATCTACGGCGGGGGTCGCGGGCTGGCTATAAGGCTGGCGCTTTACAGGAAGCATTAAAGCATTCGCGCGGGGAGTTCATAGCCATATTTGACGCTGACTTCGCTCCACCGCGCGATTTTCTAAAGAAAGCCCTCCAACACTTCACCAGTGATGACATAGGATTAGTACAGGCACGTTGGGGGCATCTCAACAGAGACTACTCTGCATTAACAGCTGCTCAGGCCCTGAGCTTAGACCTCCACTTTAAGATAGAACAGGCTGGAAGGAATGCTTCTGGCCTTTTCATCAATTTTAACGGCACGGCTGGCGTTTGGCGAAAAAAGTGTATTGAAGATTCTGGGGGCTGGCTTCCTTCGTTGGCTGAGGACCTGGATTTGAGCTATCGCGCTCAGCTGCGGGGCTGGCGGTTAGTGTATATTGATGACCTTGAAGCGCCTGCTGAGCTGCCTGTTCAGATGAACGCGTCGCGGCGACAGCAGTATAGATGGGCTTTCGGCTCGTTCCAGACAGCCCTCAGATACGTACCAGAAATACTAGCTGCGAAGATAAGCGCGCTTACAAAGATTCACGCAGTAATACATTTA
>JANVYQ010000015.1 GCA_030059675.1 Candidatus Pelearchaeum maunauluense
GGGGAGTACGGCCGCAAGGCTGAAACTTAAAGGAATTGGCGGGGGAGCACCACAAGGGGTGGACGTTGCGGCTTAATTGGAGTCAACGCCGGAAACCTTACCGGGGGCGACAGCAGGATGAAGGCCAGATTGAAGGTCTTGCCGGACGAGCTGAGAGGAGGTGCATGGCCGTCGCCAGTGCGTGCCGTGAGGTGTCCTGTTAATTCAGGCAAACCGGGGTGTTCCCTCGATGGTTGCTGAAGGGCTAGATACGTGGGTATATTGGATGGCTGGAATATGGGCCGCTGATAAAGGGACTTTGGCGAAGGGTGTCATGAGTATAAGAAGCAAAGACCATGAAGTAATTCAACGTTGCCAACATATCTTTACAGCTTACTTAGGTCTGGCAGAAAACAAGATAAGACTTCGCACAACAAAAGGCTATAGTGCCGTAGTCAGCAGTTTCAAGATAGATAGACTTCAGATGGAGGGGTTTTCCCCAGGCCTAAGGCTCTTCCAGGAGCTTATGAGGGCTCCGATGAGCTCATGAGGAGCCCCGAGGCTGATGAATCCCATGACCTACGTATGCCCATGAAAGACTACGCAGGTCAGAACCCTCAACAGAGATATACGTTGTTTCTTCCGATATTAGAAGAGTTATTGAACAGATAGTCGCTGAAAGGACGAAGCTGAGGAATGCTAAAGCTCAAGCATACCTGGCTGGTTTATTCGATGGAGATGGTTCGGTAGACCCACCAAGAAGCTTACTATACTATTGTTATGGAAAGCACCAACAGCAAGAAATATCTGAGGACCGTAAACTTATAGAGGTACTTGGATTCAAAACTTCATGCGGCCCATCAGTTAGAGCATTAAAATTACGCGTTCTTAAACCACGTAACTTCGCTCCCCTCATACTTCCTTGGATAGTTATTCCACGTAAGATTATAGGCCTTCCGCAACTAATTGAGGGCTACCCCCGGGTCGAACGGACGAGACCCGCGCCCCCAGTTGCCACAAGGCCGTTAGGCGCTGGGCACTCTGGGGGGACTGCCCCGGAAACGGGGAGGAAGGAGCGGGCCACGGCAGGTCAGTATGCCCCGAATCCCCCGGGCCGCACGCGACGTTCAATGGTGGGGACAGTGGGTTGCCACCCCGAAAGGGGGAGCTAATCCCTAAACCCCACCTCAGTTGGAATCGAGGGTTGCAACTCGCCCTCGTGAACGCGGAATCCCTAGTAACCGCCCGTTACCACCGGGCGGTGAATACGTCCCCGCTCCTTGCACACACTGCCCGTCGCTGCACCCGAGCTGGGGTTGGACGAGGACCCGTCGTTGTTGGCGGGTTCGAGTCCGACCCCGGTGAGGGGGCAGAAGTCGTAACAAGGTGGCCGCACGGGAACGTGTGGCCGGATCACCTCCTACCGCCAATCCGTACTCGCTGATAGGTGCCTGGGGAGCTGCGTTGGGTTGGGCTTGTGGGTGCGGATAGGGTGTTTGGGCCCCGTGCTTTTACATATCTTGATGTTTGAAGAATGTGAGCGCAGCTACTAGTGTGGTTGCTGTCCATGCTATGAGTGAGGAGGTCAGTAGTGTGGGGAGTATTGCGCCTATGTTTTTGGCTATGTATGCGCTTGTTGGGCCTAGGACGAGTAGTGAGGGGTCTAGTGCGTGCACCATTAGTAGGCGGGCGCTCTCGACTGGGTTTATTGCGAGTAGTGTGAATATCTGCTCCCATTTGAGCTGCGCTCCTATTGCGGCGCCCATTAGTATGAGGTCGTAGATTACGAGCAGAAATAGCCAGGTCATTAGTATTATTCCCAGGGCTTCGAACCTGCTTCTGGAGAGGGTGGATATGAGCAGGCCTAGGCCTGTGAGCGTAGCCGCTAACAGTATGCAGGTGGCCATTATCTTGAGGTAGATTATGAGGTCGCCTGACGATAGTATGGCCCATAGATACCATGCGGCGGCTCCGTATCCCAGTGCTGTTGCCAGCGCGATGGAGACGGTTATTCCGATGTATTTGCTGAGTAGCACTTCAGCCTTTGAGAGGGGCTGTGATAAAATGACCTCAAGCGTCCCACGTTCGCGTTCTCCTATTATCGAGAGCCCGGCCAGCGACATGGCCATTAGCGGGACTAGGTAGAGCGTCATGTTTATGAGCGCGGCCGAAACTCGGCCGAATGCCCTAAATCCTAGATATCCTAGACCAAGCGAGCTGAAGTAGGATAGTGAGAGGCCCAGAATAGCGTAGATGACTGCATAGAGGATGAGCCACCTATTTCTTAGCGCGTCAAAAAGCTCTTTCTTTATGAGGGGCCAGAGCACCTACACACCACCCGCGGATAGCTTCATGATTAACTCATCCACGTTGGGCTCCTCTATTATTACGCTACTCATGTCTATTCCTAGCCTCATCAGGTTTGACAGTGTTTTCTGTAGGTTGTGTGTTTTTATGATGGTCCAGCCGTTTGTTGGGCTGCTAATTTCTTCGGCAGAGCTATCAATTATGTGGTATTGTTGTTGGATGTATATGCGGTATGCTGTTGGTATTGTTTTTAGAATCTCCTCAGACTTCATGATTCCCAGAACCTTCCCCCTGTCTAGGACTATTACATTATCAGCCATGGTTAGGAGGCCGCTGAGCGTGTGTGTTGATATGATGATTGTCTTGCCGCTTTCTTTGAGGCGGCGCATAATCCCGATTGTCTCGGTTCTACTCAGCGCATCCATGTTGCTGAAGGGCTCATCAAGGAGCAATGCCCGTGGATTGCCCAACAGCGCAACTGCGAGACTCAAACGCTGCTTCATACCTCCAGACAGCGCGCCAACCTTCACATGAGCCTTATCAAGTAGCCCAACCGCTCCAAGCGTCTCCTCAAGCGTGACATCAATACCCCGCAGGTCTGAGAAGAAATCTATAACCTGAAAACAGGTCATGTCGCTGTATAGATTTACAGTCTGCGGGAGGTATCCTACGTTCTTCCTCACCTCCTTCCCCTGCTTTTTAACGTCGTAGCCGAATATCCTTATCACGCCCTCAAACTTTAGCAAGCCAAGCATACATCTTAGGAGCGTGGTCTTTCCTGAGCCGTTGGGGCCTAGGAGAAGTGTAAAGCTACCATCGTTGAGGCTGAAGGAGATATCCTCCAGCGCTTGTGTCTTTCCATAGTACCTAGATACGTTTTCTACCTCTATTGCCTCCATAAAAACCACCTCTTATGGCTGCCACGATTAGGCTTGCTGGCGATATTGTGAGGACCGCCGCCGCTATGAGCCAGGATATGTCTCCCTCCGCTGATGGGGTAGGCATGAAGGATACCTCTGTGCGGGGCTGTTCATCAACAGCCTTAACCCGCGCACCCATCGGAATAGCCTTCTTCATAATCTCCAACATCATATACGCGGGGCTGTACATCATAATCCTAAGATACGGGTAGTTGTCCATCAAATCCTCCAGCGGGTCTTCTGCCTTGTAGGGCTGCCCCTCTATTCCGCGGTAATCGCTCCAGAAGTTTCCGCTCCAATATGCTATGGTATCTACGCTGCCTATGAGCATCACTTGCTCAACGTTCTCAACAAAGTTATTGCCGTAGAACTCTCCGCGGGAATCAACATCTAGACTAACGCCCACATAGTTGAAGGCAACCGTGTTATTCCTCACCAGCAGATATGTTGTTTCAGGCGGGTATGGAGAGTATGTTATATCAAGCCCCAAGTAATGTCCATATATCATGTTATATTCCAGCGTTACATTTCCTGAATCGCGGAGGAATATTCCCTCACTAACCGCCATCCCCTTATTCTCGCCCACCATATTAAACTTGACGGTAAGATTCTGGGAATACATCAAAGCCATACCAACCAGATTCCCAATCACAGTATTGTTAAGAATCTCATAATTAGCCGAATACATCAAATGTATTCCATACCGCGATTTTGAGACCTTGTTTTTTATTATCTTAGTGTAGTAGGAGTGCTCATTATATATTCCATCTTTCGCGTCTCTCACTGTGTTGTTTATTATAAGTGAGCCAAAAGCATACCACAGGTATATGCCGTGGCCTCTATCGTTGATATGCTTCTGCGGCATTCCCAGTAATATGTTGTTTGCTGCAGTCGTGTTATGTACTCCTTCAAGATAGATTCCAAAGAGAGTATCTTCTATGATGTTATTGGTTATTTTGCTGTTGTTTCCCCTTATCTTTACGCCAGCCGCTTCACTGCCATACCAGATATTGCTGTTAATTATCCTGAAGCCATCCAACACCACGTCGTTTGCCTCGATAACAACTACATCACCAACTTCCCGCCCCTCTATCGTTGGATAGCCCTTGCCCACAAGGGTCAGGGGCTTATCTATTACGATGGGGCCATAATACCTTCCAGGGGGAATCTCCAAGACATCGTAGGGCTTGGCCTCGTTGATTAGCTGCTGTAATTTATTTGCTGCTTCTATGCTCTCACCCATCACCATACGTGGAGTTGTTATTATGGATAGCAGGACGAAAACAGTGAGGAGGGCGGCGAGTTTATAGGTGGTCAACGCTCCTCACTGCTCTTCCACCTGAAGGCTGTGAAGATTTGGAGGATAGCCGCTGCGAGGGGTAGGAAAAAAGCCTGGGCCTAGATAGCTGGTTATATCGAAGTTGGCTATCCTATAGACACCGAAGAACGGTGGGTCAAATGGTTCAACCTTTATAGGCGCTTCTGGGTTTATCGTATGGGTATAGTCATACATCCATAGATAAGCGTATATCGGTATCCCCAACAATATTACAACGTATATAGCCCAGACTAGGTAGAAACGCCTTCCGCTACCGTTGAGCGCAGCCGCAGCGACGGAGAAAACCAATAAGATTGCATATACAAACTTCAGATACACCAGCTCAGGCATGCTGGCTGGGTCAATCTTACCCAAACCAACATAGTGGTTAACTATATTCACGTTTTGAAGGTCTCCAACAACGCCTGCCAGGGGGTATACTTCAACGAGGAGCGGCTTCTCCATGAATGGGGCTTTTAGGTTTATGGTCCACATGGGCAGGAAGAATGAAACAGCCACGAAAGCCGCTGAGATTAGTATGAGCAGGCTTTTACGTTTGGATAATTTCATGTCTCATGACTCACCCATCATAGTTGGTTTCAGCTCTACCTTAAGTAGCTCGCTCCAGCTCAACACTACGCCAGAATATTCTTCGGCAAGCTTCTCCGCTCTCTCCTTCTCGCTTAGCGCGACTACCCCAAAGCCCATGGGTGTCTTCAGGCTCGTTGGGTCAGCCTTTACATACCACGCGCGCGTAGCGTCCAACGGCTCTTTAGTAGCGTAATCAAATACTATGATTTCGATTATTTTGCGGGACCCGCTGTTCTTCTTATAATCTAAAACCATCTCACCTATATCGTCGTACTTCCAGTAGTCCTGTTCCCCCTCTACGAGTATTGCGGCAGCGTATCGCAGGTCGCTTATGAGCATACCGCATCTCTTGCATTTTTCTCTATCAAGCTCTATGGAGAGCGCGGGTTTTGTGTTTGAGTGTGAGGTGAATAATAATCCTCCTATAACTACAACTACTATAATGACGCCAACAACACCAATTATTACTTTGCGTTTCTCATCCATGCCCTTTACATCCACCAGCTATTGAGAGCTAGAAAATTAAAAGAATGGGGGTTAGGCTGGCTCCACTTCTAGCCAGCCAGCCATCTCTAGGTGCAGTGGAGAGCAGAACTCCACGCAGTAGAAGGCATACACCCCAGGTTTGTCAGCCACGAACTCCACGGTAACAGTTTCTCCAGGCTCTAAACTAGCTATTATGTTGTACTCGGCAACAGCGAAGGCATGCGTAACATCCTTGGCGGTCTCTATGTTCGTTATATGTATCCTCAGCAAGTCTCCCTGCTTGCATTTAATTATGTCGGGCGTTATGGTGCTCCTCACCCCCGTCATCCACACCTCAGTAACCCACCTACCATCCTCCTGGTGACGCTCAACGCCCATTTTACCCTCGACATACTGGGCATGTCTCTGGAACGTCTCAGGGTCCGTACCCAGCTCATACACGGTTATCGGCTTTATCTTATCAGCCGAGATTATCTTGGCGTAGTGCGGCTCGCCTATGCCTATCGGCATATCATAGAGGAGCTGCATCTTCTCGCCTGAGATGTCAACGAGCTGGAAGTTCTGCGGGAATAATGGGCCTACGTTCATGAACCTATCCACCGACCACTTGTTGAGAGCTACCAGATACTTACCCTTCGGGGTGGGTGAGTTGCTCTCTGGTGTGGCTAGGTGGCCTATGTTGTAGTGTATCTGTATTCTATCAACAACCTGGAATGGCTTATCGCCAGTATAGTCAGGCGGCCCTAGCGTGTATTTCACAACCTGGTTGCTGATGAAGCAGCTCACATATCCATGGCCTTTGTCATCAAACTCATCATGCAGCGGCCCTAGACCAACCTCTATCTGCGCAGCCTTTACGTCTTCAAACCTAAGTATAGGAA
Source organism: Candidatus Pelearchaeum maunauluense (assembly GCA_030059675.1). GTDB lineage: Archaea > Thermoproteota > Nitrososphaeria_A > Caldarchaeales > Caldarchaeaceae > Pelearchaeum > Pelearchaeum maunauluense. Next base: position 6,483 of record JANVYQ010000015.1, read on the forward strand.
CGCCATATGGGTCTTCTCCCTGGAAACGCTGGTCGACTATTGCGCGCTTAATCTTCTCTATATCATAGACGGTTACAAGCGGCTCCAGCTTTCCTCCTATTACTATATACCTCCCACTGGCGGTTATGTCACAGCCATGTGGGCTCTTCGGCTCTGGCGCAAAGAACAGAACACCCTCCTTAATCGCCGTCTCCAACGTTATCACCTTTATACCATTCATCTCCTTGGCCTTCCCTGCGCGCACCAGCTCCTCGGCCTTCTTCCAATTCACTATGTGCAAATAATCAAAGTCCTTTTGTGATGCTGCTATTTCCAGCGGCGGCTTTCCTTCAAGAACACCGCCTATAGCGAGCTCTGTGTTAATGCAGTTTGTGAAAGCCCATCCATCACTCGGGCCCCATCCGATTATCTCAAGGTCTTGCATGTATGGTGGAAGCTCTATCTGGAAGCTGTTACTCAAGTCAAAACGGCCACGCACCCTATCAAATCTAATGAACGTCATAGTCCCCCTGAAATAGTCTTGGAAGTTCTTTTCAGTCAGGGGGATGTATGTTACGCCTGGCTTATATCCACGGCCAGGCTCCCACGGAGCGGCAAACTGGCTACCACATCCTATGTATTCCGTATTTGGTGTAGCACACGCTCCGCCGTGCTGAGTTTGCGTGTTTGGAATCTTTATCATGTCTTTCGTCTCAAAGTCTTTTAGGCTTATTACAGCTTTTCGCGCGTTGAGCTTGTCTCCTATGAAGAGCCACTCACCATCATACTCGGCGTTTGTCCTGCTTATCTCTGGATGATGCGTGTCTCCACATGTGAGGAAACGTATTCCGTTGCTTCCCTTCTCAAGAAGCTTCATCGTCTTTACGTCGCCGTATCCGTAGCCCTGCCAGGGCTCTGGAGTGAATACCGCTATTATCTTGTAAATACGCATTGATGGAATGCCAATTACCATTACTTGGCCGCTGTGGCCTCCTGAGGAGAACATTAGGAACTCATCTGGCATTCCTCCAGGGACGTATGTCTTAAGAGCGCCAACTACATGTGCGGGCTGTAGGTTTCTCTGTTTTATTATATCCTCCACTTGTCTGAGTGTTGGTGGTGCTGCGGGTGTTATTAGGCGGGAGAGGCCGAATCCAGCTACTCCTCCTACCGCCAGCCCCGCAACGGCAGCGGCTATGAAGCCCCTTCTACTGACCTTATTCTCCTTTGTTGTTTGAGGTTTTTCTTTCTTTTCCACACCCATACTTCTCTCAAGCCTGTGATACTCTATGCCCCTCGGAAAAGCATTATACCTAACATATTAGGGGCAATACTAAATTTGAGCCATAGGCCTATGCCTAGCCAAGGATGGTGAGAATATGCGAGTAGCGCTGGTTGCGGTAATAGTAGCTGTCGTAGTGATAGTGGCTGTCGTGCCGTTTCTTCTAATGCAAGGCGGACAACAGGCTGGTGAGCAGCAGACAGCACCGACGCAAACACAGAAGCCAGAGACAGGAAAGGTAGAAATAGTGATTGAAGGCGGCGAGATAAGCGTCTCCAAACAAGGCTTCGGATTAAAAGGCCAACAATTGCAGTCACCTGGCCCTGAGCTTCGCGTGAAGGTAGGCTCTCTCGTTGTAGTCACGTTCATAAACGTCGGCCAGCTTCCACATACTTTCGTGGTCACTGATGAGAAGAAGTTTGACGCAGAGCCGTTGTGGGGTGCTCAGATAGGGACGCCCACATCTCCAGTACAGCCTAAGCAGCAGTCTTCAATAAGCTTCACACCAACGAGGCCAGGCGAGTATTACTACATCTGCCAAGTACCTGGGCATATAGAGCTTGGCATGTGGGGAAAGTTTGTCGTGGAGGAATAAACAACCTCATACGATGTGTCGAAAATACCTCAATTTTTTACAATTTTAAAGTGGATTCCACATTTCCATATTTAAATGGCATGTGAATAATTATTGGATTAAAACGTGTGTTGTTTGGGATTTTTATCCCAGCAAGCAGAATTAGTACATATATGAGGAACTATGTCAGACCAAGTTAGTGAGCAGTATGATTAGCGTTTTTGGCGGGATTTGCCTAGTATGGTGATGCCGAGTATGTAGTAGGCCCTGACGGCTGGGTTGAGATTATCGTCTCATCCCAGAAGGTTGGAGCGGTAGAAGTAAAGCCCACACTCTCCGATTACTATGGTCTGGAGGAAATCATATTCAACGTGGTGCCTACAGTAATATTCGATGCGGTTGAGGTATACGACATAGAGGTTAACGGCACGCGCGTTGATGTTGGGAGCTATGTTTCAATAGAGTTCAAGGCGCGATATGCATATGACAAAACACCATTCAAGGGGAGGCTAACGCTCAATAACGGCGTGAATCTAACTTATGCTGATGGGTATAAGCTGGTATGGAGCGAGCCCGAGGTAAAGGCTCTAGAGTTCTATGTCAGGTCTATCTATGACGAGCTATATGGTCTGACGGCGCTTAAATCTAAAAGCATTCAAGTCATATGGGATAAGGTAATAATTACACTCTCAGCGGAACATGAGAGGATTAACGTAGGAGAGCCAGTAAAGATTTCATGGACGGCCAAATACGCTTATGATGAGAAGCCGTTTAGAGGTGAGGTAATATTATCAGACCGCTATCCAGTGATGGAGAAAGTCGGTAGCAAAACAATCCAAGTTGTAGCCGTAGATGATGGCCTCTACGGGTTGACAACGTTTGAGGCAAACCAACTGAAGATTTCGTGGGATAGGGTGATAGTTAAGCTCTCTACACCGTATCCGCGTGTGGAGATTGGCACGGAGGCGAAGATAGACATATACGCCTTCTACGAGCTTGATGGAGAACGTTTCGACGGGAGCGTGAGGCTTGACAGCCCACCCACCAGCAACACGGTGGGCAAGAAGATAATAGGAGTAGCATCGATATCAGACAGCAAATACGGAATAACAGCATTCACATCCAACACAATAGAGATAATCTTCGACAAGATTCTATACAAGATAATTGATGAGCAGCCCGTTCCTGGGACAGTTATGTTCAGGATAAAGGCATGGTATGCGAGTGATGGCGAGCCTGTCGATGCGGTCTTAACCATAGGGAATGTTACAGTCTCGGGCAAGGATGGTGAGTATATGTATGAGGAGACTTTCTGGGGGCTTTTCTTCCAGGAGGTGGCGAATCTTAGTGTTGAGGGATTCGGCGATAAGGAGCTGCTCCTCTCAACAACCCATGCCAGCAACGCGCTACTATACACCAGCGCTGTCCCAGTGGCGGGGCTCATGGCCTATAACTATGGCCGTAAGCGGCTACTGGGCCGTTTCGGTAAGCGTAAGATAGAGGAAGAGCTTGAGGAAATCTAGACATTCTTCAGGGCTACTAGTATAAGCCATACACTAGCCATACTCATCGTTATTGTTTCTTGAATTGCCACACCTTGCCAAGGCCATCTCACAAACCAGATGAGCGCTGAAGCTATGCCGAATGCAAGCGCTAGGGCGCCTAGCCTAGGAGAGCCGAGAGGCCATGAGACATAGCTGTATATGAAGAGGGTAATAGGCGTGGCGATGAATAGAGTAATAGACAATGTTCTATGTATCTCTCCGAAGTCTTCGGAGAAGAATCCGCCAAGCGCCAGGTTTATTCCTACAATTGTTAGGGGGATGAGCCACGCACTATACTTCCAAGACCTATGAACAGCCATTATGCCGCAACGGTGGCTTATGTCTTCATAGCAGTCTCAAAATCGTTAGCCCCCTGGTTTGACTTTAGGAATAACGCATTAAGCGACTTGGGCGGCTCGGTATATCACGGCTCCCTCACATGGATATTCAACACAGGACTCATGCTCTCAGGTGCTTTAGTTATAGTCTTCGCGATAGGGTTCTGGTCTACATCGAGATACGTGGACCTTGGCCGTCACCAGGCCTTGGCCCCCTCTCGGGCTCGGCATCGCCCTCCAGCCCTGTCGGGTCGAACCCGCCCCACACGTCTTCGCTCAGGCCGTTTCCAGCCCGAGGTCATCCATGTGGGGAAAGCCCCCCATCTGAAGGTTTACATCATCCACAGGCCGCTAAGCGAGCCAGACCCAATGTACATAAAAGACTTTTGTCTATTTAAGCCTATCTATCTTGAAACTGTTAGTAACGGCGAGGATGCCGATTATCTGAGGCGCTTTCAAGGCTGTTCCTTCTGCGCCACAACTAGCGTGTTTCCACCTAATAACTTGATTCCAGGCATTCTTCCAAGCAGTTTATCTAACATGCTCAATAAACGAGCCGTGGAGAGAATGATTCTATTCTTAGTGTTTTGCTGTACAACCGTTGGTATTAGCCCAGCTAGGAGAAGGGCGCTTCTCTGGCTAATTATACGGAATCCCACGCGCCTAAGTAGGCTTCGTATCTCCTTATGCGTGAAGACGCGCATATTCAGTACCTCCCTAGTTGCTGGGAGCCTCCACCTTATCAGGCCACCATCAGGCGACTTGACAAGCTTCAACATCTGCTCACTCGTGGTAACGTATCCTATCCTGTTTCCTATTAGGCTATCAACCAGCATCCACATAGTATCTAAACTCCATTTAACATCATACCCCAATACTAGCAGGCCGCCTGGCTTCAATATCCTATGAGCCTCCATGAGCATTCTGCCTGGGTCTACGCTGTCATGGCATATCAGTTCCCCAACCGCTATTACCATATCAGCTGAGAGGTCTCGTATGGGCACGTTGTTGGCGTCGGAGCATACTAGGCTCACCCGCTCTTCATTACCATTATTACGGACTATCCTGAGCGAGTTGTATGAGAAGTCAGTCGCCACCAGCTTCGCGTCATCCTTACCATCCAGAAGCTCCACAAACGGGTCCCAGCCAGAGCCCAGCTCCACTATCACGCCGTTATGCGGCGCGGCCCCGCATACAACGCTCAACTCAAGCTCATACAGCGACAAGTCATATGGATTCTCGCGATAAATCTTGTCTTGTTCAGCCCAAGTGGCTGATTCTGATATTTTTTCATATACCTCACGCGTGGAGGACGCTTTCATTATCACCCCTGCCGCCCACCACGGGTGGCCACTTCCAACCCGGCCCTCGGTTTTTAACAGATTATTAAATCTTTCTTTTTCATCGCTCTGGCCAACGCAGGAGAACGATTCTAGAATTCTGAGAAACTATCTCTGCCTGTCGCACCCCTCATAGCTTTAGGATAATTATGTAATGCCAATAGTGTCAGTAGCCCTTTACTCGCTCGGCTAGTCAGAGGATGAAGGTACAGGCCTAAACATTGTTCTGGCCGTTCTTAGGCGGCTGCGGTGGGTCTGAACCTTCTGTGACTACTAGCTTCCCATGACCAGTCCTTTTGTGAGAATTGCCGTAGCTACGTGGCTATGCTTCTTTCTCTCTGCTGGTTCTTGAAATTGTTGTTGCATAGCTCCAGCAGCGGTGAGGGCGGCAGTAAGAGAAGAGGCTCCTCAAGCATCTAGGTCGAGGCTGGCGCGATGGGCTGCCCAGCGGTCAGCAGGTAGATTGGGGATGTTTATATCTGGGTTTGACTGGTTTAACCTTAGGTTGACTTGGTTTGACTCTTCGGCTAAAGGTCGGTCGGAAGGGCTATATAATCTTGCCTAAAGCTGTAAGGGAGGCCGTAGGTATAGACGAGGGCGATGAGGTAACAGTCGAAATAATGGATGGGATACTGCTCAAACCCGTAAGGAGGTTCAATAGAAGGAAATTGGAGAGCGCTCTTAAAAGACACCTAGATAACATACAAAGGCTACCAGGCTTGAAGGAGCCTAAGCCAGGCGAACTAGCAGCGATATATCTGGAGGAGGAATTCGAGGATTGAGAATATTCATGGACTCCAACCTTTTAATCTACTTGAATGCCGTAAGAGCGGCTGAAGCTAGAGCAGCCTACGAAAACTTTTACCTTAACCTACTCGCGGAGAACAAAGCCTATACAGACGTATTAGTCTTGGATGAGTTGCTCTACATCTCCAAAAAGAAGTACAACATCCCATACAACGTCAGCATCCAGTTTATAAAATCAATAGTACAACCATATGTTGAAATTCTAGCCCTTGGAAGCGAGGAATTCGGCAAGGCGTCCGAGATTATAAACTCATATAACATAAAACCATCCGATGCACTGCATGCAGCAGCGATGACAGTAAACAGCATTTCAAAAATAGTCTCCGAAGACAAGGAGTTTGACAGAATCAAAGGACTAAATAGAATCTGGTTAACATAATAAGCAAATCAGCCCTAGGAATCCCCGCCAAAACCTCTGTCAGTCTCTCAGCCCTGTTAGGTGAGTAGCCAAGACCGCCGCTGCAGTATTATCTTAGTGTTTTGCGCATGTCTTTGAGGAGCTAGCTACTGTTGTTAGCGTTATTGCTGGGAGTGGCTTTCTCCCCGCTGTCTAGGAGTACTAGGGCATAGCTTCAAGCCCTGTCCGGGGGTCTTTCAGCACGCGGGTGTTACAAGCACCTCCCTGACCCAGTGCACGGTTATCTCCAGGGACCTGTCAACCACTATTGAGAGGAGCTTAGAGGGATGTTGCTGGTCTTCTATTGTCTATGGCTAGGGAGTTCTATCCGCGGGAGATGATAGCGGCGTTATCTTTAAAAATGCGGGTCATGTATTTTGTTGTGGTGGTTTGGCCTGGCGTTGCTTGGGTATGTTAAGCTGCCTAGGCTGGTGCCTCTCTTTCCACGGGATGTGATGGAGGCTGTACAGCTTAGGAAGGAGAACCCCGACGCGGAGTATCTCGCTGGGGGGACAGCGCTGATACCCCTACTAAAGTCTGGAGCTTATAGGGCTGGGAAGCTCATAGACCTGAGTAGGCTTAAGGAGCTTCGCTACATCAGGGTTGGGGATGGCGTTATAAGGATAGGCCCTCTAGCTACTCACGCTGACATTACGAATAACACAGCCCTACGCTCCATCAACGCTTTCCAGAACTTCGCAAAAGGCTACACCTCGCCTGCCGTGATGAACTCAGCCACGGTAGGTGGGAGCATAGCAATAGCATCCCACACCGAAGACCTGATACCAATACTCCTAGCCTTAAACACAGAACTAACACTACTAACCCCCGACGGGGGCAAGCTCGTAGTAGAGCTGGAGAAATATGTCAAAGAGCATAACAAGCTTAAGGAGTATTTGATACTTGAGGTAGCGTTCAAACTTCCAGCAAGTGGTGTTTTATGTGATTTTGAGAAGCTGGCTTTGGGTATCTCGCGTATCCCGCTCTCGTCTGTGGCTGTTAGGGTGGAGCTTGATAGAGGCAGGGTAAACGGCGCTACTGTGGCGGTAGCACAGGCGTATGGAACAAGGCCTGGGAGAGTAAGAGAGGTTGAGGAACTACTCAAGAGAAGGGAAATCACTGAGGAGTTAATCGGAGAAGCGGCAAACAAGATTAAGCAGAGCATATCACCCCCAGAGGATACGCAGGCGTCAAGCTGGTATAGACGCGAGTTAGCCGCCTCACTCTTCACACGCATAATGAGGAGGGAAGTGGAGCATGGCTGAGGAACTGCTCAAGATAAGGCTCACCGTTAATGGGCGGGAGTATGAGGTAGGACTAGGAGGTAGTGAGCTGCTGATTGATGTTCTACGCGACAGGCTGGGGCTGAAGAGCGTAAAGGAGGGGTGCGGTGAAGGTGATTGTGGCCTATGCCTAGTCATCGCCGACGGCGTGCCCATTCACTCCTGCTTGGTGATGGCCTTCCAAGCGGATGGAAAGAAGATAACTACGGTTGAGGGGCTTGGAGACGGGGAGAACCTTCACCCAATCCAGAGAGCCTTCATAGATGTCGGGGCAGTCCAGTGCGGCTACTGCATACCCGCAGCAATACTAGCTGCCAAGCACCTGATAGACACAACAAAAAACCCAAGCAGGGAGGAGATAAGACGCGCTCTCAGAAGCGTCTTATGCAGATGCGGCAGCTACATCAGGTTTGAACAAGCAATACTAAAGGTGGTGGGCAAAACATGAGCAGCGAGGAGGAGATTCTAAAGAGGTTCGCGGCAATAGAGCAGGCCAGAGAGTTCTACATAATCGGAAAGAAGGTCTCGCGCGTTGATGCGCTTGACGCGGTATTAGGTAGGCCGATGTACACGGGAGACCTAGTTACTGGGGATTTCCTATTCGTTAAGGCGGTACGGTCTCCGTATGCCCATGCGCTCATAAAGGGGATAGACATATCCAGAGCTCTTAAACAAAGAGGGATAGAGGCGGTGATTACTCATAGGGACATACCTGGGGAGAACGACGCAGGCTCCCTAATACCAGATAGACCACTCCTCGCGGTTGACAAAGTAAGACACTACGGCGAGGCAGTAGCCCTGGTGGTGGGTAGCGGGATAGAGACTGTGGAAGAGGCGATAAGACTGGTGGATGTTGAGTATGAGCCTCTACCAGTCGTCAAAGACCCCTTTGAAGCGATGAAGCCAGACGCGCCAAGAATACAAAACCGCGACAACATAGTAACGCACTTCAAGATAAGGAAAGGCAACATAGAGGAGGGCTTCTCCAAAGCCGACATAATAGTTGAAAACACCTACAAGACGCAGTTCATGGACGGCCTACCCCTTGAGACCGAGGTTGCCTACGCATTCCCAGAGAAGGATGGTAGAATAACATGCATATCATCCATGCAGAACCCGTTTGACGTCTATAACAAGGTTGTTAAGATTCTAGGCGTAGGGCCTGAGGATGTACGTGTAATCCAGGCTGCTACTGGAGGTGGTTTCGGCCCAAAATCTGACGAAACACCCATAGACATAGCTGCTTACGCCTGTCTCGCTGTAAAGAAGACTGGAAAACCAGCCTTCGCCGTCTTCACGCGCGAGGAAGCCACAACAGTCCAGAGTAAGCGCCACGCATTCACAATAAGGCATAAGACAGGAGCAACGCGCGATGGTAAGCTCGTTGCGTGGAAGTCGGAGCTGGTCGCAGACACTGGAGCGTACATCTCAAAGGGACACTTGGTAATAGCGCGGGCAACATTCCACTGCACAGGGCCCTATGAGGTGCCTCACGTATGGGCTGACGGTTACTGCGTCCTTACCAACAACACCATTGCAGGCTCCACACGCGGCTTCGGAGCACCGCAAGCACACTTCGCAGCCGAGCTACAGATGGACGCTCTGGCGAAGAAGCTGGGGATAGACCCAGTTGAGATACGTGCCAGGAATATACTCCGCCCAGGCTCGCTGACCGCTACATCACAGCGCATAGATGATGCTGGCCTTGAGATATGCTTCGGCAAGGTGGTGGAGACGGCGCGCTGGCACCAGAAGAGACGCGAATACGAGGAGCTCAACAGGACCAGCAGCAGGATTAAGAAGGGCATAGGTATAGCCCTCCTCTACCACGGGAACACCTTAGGGCCTGAGGGAGAGGACTTCGCAACAGTCCACGTAAGGATAGAGGAGGATGGCAGCGTGGTTGTTCAGACCGGCCTGACCGAGTATGGGACAGGCGCTTTGACTTCGCTAGTCATAATCGTGGCTGAGATTCTTGGAATACCAGCGAGCTGGGTTAGGATGGAGAGACCCGACACCAGCGCTGTTACAAGCTCTGGCCCGACGGTTGCTTCTAGGACTACAGTGATAGGCGGTAGAGCGGCAGCTGACGCTGCGACGCAGCTACGGGGAAGGCTTGCCGAGGTGGCGGCGGGTCTTCTCGGATGCAGCCCTGACGAGCTTGTCTTCAAGGATGGTGTGGTAAGCGTGGGAGGCGACAGGAGACGCGGCATAGGATTCAGGGAGCTTGTTTCCGAAGCATCTAGGCGCGGCGTGGAGCTTAGGGTAAGGGGCTACTACATCGCGCCACCAACCAGGTGGGACCCCGAAACAGGGCAGGGAGCGCCCTACAACCAATACACCTTCGGCGCTCTTGTCAGCGAGGTTGAGGTGGATACCGAGACAGGCCTGGTCGTGGTGAAGCGCATGACAGCCGCATACGACGCTGGCCGCGTAATCAACCCGCTTGGGCTCCTCGCTGTTATTGAGGGAGGCTCAATACAAGGCCTGGGCCATGCTCTCACCGAGGAGATAATCCATGAAAACGGGGTAGTCGTTAACCCAAGCCTGCACGGCTACATAATACCAACAGCCAGCGAGGCCCCTGAGTGGATAGAGCCAATCGCAGTAGAGTCTCCTGGTAGGATAGGCGCCTTTGGCGCCAAGGCGATGGGCGAGATACCAGTCGTCCTACCCATGGCGTCAATAGCTAACGCGGTAGCACACGCTATAGGCGTCTTCATACGCGAGACACCGCTGAAGCCTGAGCGGGTTCTAAAGGCGATTAGAGAAGCGGAGAGAAAAGAGCGGTAAAGGATGGCTTTGGAGGCTCTGCGCTATGCGCCTCCTCATAAGCGGCGGATACGTAATCCCTGTTAATGGTAGGCGTCGGATAATAAAGGATGGCGCCATCTATGTTGAGGATGATAGGATAATTGCCGTAGGTAGTCGGGAAGAAGTTAGAGGGAACTCTGGAAGAGGGGCGGAGGAGATAGACGCCAGAGGATGCGTGGTTATCCCAGGCTTGATAGATATTCACGTTCACCTAGCCCAAGCTCTCATACGCGGCGTCGTTCCTGATGATGTCTCGCTGATAGCGTGGCTGCGCGACTGGGTTCTCCCACTTCAGGGCGTATACGATGCTGAAGACGGCAGAGTGAGCGCCAGCCTCTGCATACTTGAGATGCTCAAGACAGGCACAACATGCTTCCTAGAATCGCTCCTCCACACCCGCTACGGCTTCAACGGGATAGCGGAGGTCGTCAAGTCTTCTGGGATAAGGGGGGTACTCTCCAAGTCCATCATGGATATACCAGAATACGCTAAGGCGGGTAGCATAATACCGCCTGGCATGATTGAGGAAGGCCCAGCAACGCTGCGCGAGTTTAAGGAGATGCACAAGCGGTGGGCGGGCGCTGCCGGGGGCAGGATAGATGTCTGGGTAGGGCTGCGCACACCTGGGGCTGTGTCGGATGAGCTGTATAGAGAGGCGATAAGCGAGGCGGAGCAGCGTGGAGCAGGTGCTACGATGCACCTAGCAGAAGTTAAGGAGGACCTAGAATACTTCAAGTCCCGCGGAACAACCCCCGCGGGCTTTCTCAAGCAACTAGGTATGCTGGGGAGGAAGCGGGTATACGTACACTGTGTCTGGCTTAGCGACGACGACATCCAAGCCTTCGCATCAACGGGAACAAGCATAGCCCATTGCCCATCGTCAAACCTGAAGCTCGGCTCAGGTATCGCGCGCGTGTATGAGATGCTACGCGCTGGCGTAGTTGTCGGCCTGGGTTGTGACGGCGGCCCAAGTAATGACAGCTACGACATGATACGCGAGATGAAGCTCGCAGCGATATTGCAGAAGGGTAGGCTGGTGAACCCTACTGCGCTCTCTGCTTGGGATGCGCTGGAGATGGCCACGATAAACGGAGCGCGTGCGCTGGGATTGGGGAAGGAGATAGGAAGCCTAGAGCCTGGGAAGAAGGCGGACATAACAATAATATCACTACGCCACCCGTCTGTGCAGCCGCTAACAGATCCCCTCTCACTCCTCGTATACGCCGCAACCGGAAGAGATGTCCGCGACGTAATCATAGACGGAAAACCAGTAGTCAGAGACGGGAAAGTCCTAACTATGGATGAGGAGAGAATCCTAAAAGAAGCCAATCAACACCTTCCTAAGGTCTTGGAGAGGGCTGGCAAGCTGGATAGTAACTAGAAAAATACAAAAATGTCAAGCTCAGACATACTCGTTAAAAACTACAAACATCTAAAAAGACACTAAAGAATGGCAGACTTTATACTTCAAAAATCACATTATTATCTCCTTCTTATTTAGTTAATTAAGACATTTTCTCGATTACAGCTTCTATATAGTAATCAAAGAATCGTAGATATCCTTTTTTACTAAAGAACAATAAACCAATAATTACGTCAAGGAGTAATAGAAAGAATTTTCCTCCATTTCTGATTGCTGATTCTAAAAGGCTAATTTTACCTCCATTTGTTTTTATTACTCTGATTTTCTTTAGATATTTTCCTGGCGTTTGGCCTTTATAGGCTTCCAAAGCAGTCATAAAAATATAAACTGCAAAAAAGACATGAGCATAAGCGCTTACTAGCCTATAGATTACTTCTCCAGCCATAGGTAAATGCTCGGGATGGAATAACCATGGATGAAGTTCAAATGCTGCCAGATAACTGTACAGAAAGTTCTGCTAAAGTGCTCCAAAGGAACGGATCAAACATAACGCCTGAAATAACCAAGAAAATAAGCGAATCAATTAAAAAGTGGAAATTCTCAAAAGGCTTAACGATAGGCTTATGGGGGGAGGCATACTAATGCTATCTGTGACTTTAACTTCATCATAAGTTATAGCATACCTTATTAGATTGTAAGCTACTTTTCCATATTTGGATAGTATATAAGTCCCTTTATCAGTGTGTTTAACAAATGGCCTTAACTTGCGTAAATGAAAATTGAGTAATCCTGTTCCTATCTTGAGAGAATCTAGAAGATCTGTATAGCTTAATTCAATATACTCGTATAGCAATACAATTATCCTTCTTCTCACTAGATGAGAGAGTATATCACTACGCATGTTAATTCATTATCTCACAGCCATTTGTACTTAGGAGAGATTTACATATGGAAAATATATCGTCTTAATTTTTCATACCCTCTTTTACCCTTCCTGCTAGTACAAATAGTCATGCGTTAGAGCATTACTTATAATTAGTCTATAACGTTGTTGTACAGCTAACATAGCATCTGATACCTTAGCCTATCTTCAATAGCTGGGCATAAACTCACATCTCCATCTACCTCTGCAGATGCTAAGAGGGAACTGATTAGAGTCTTAAAATGCTATTCATTAATAGGTCAATCATAACTATTATTGAAAACCATTAAATCTTTAGCTATACTCCCCTTCAACATAATACTTTAACGACTAACCTCCTTAGTAATAATTCTGAGGCTATTTCATTCACATAATTCTTATTCACGCATATCTCTTACCTATTCCTACTTCTATCCTATTGATTTTTAGTTCATCGGATTCCGCTTAATTTCACACAATATGCATGAGGCTTCCCTGCATTATGTTATAGTCGCGAAAGCTACTATTAATGTTACAGGAATTGTTAAAGTTTAACAAGTCCGTAATGAAGATATAAAACTTCTAGCGCGTATCATGAATTTGAATGAGATTCATGGTATCTTTAGCCAACTCGTCAAGCTCGGTACTAAATGTGTAAGTCCTTACGTCTTTGAGCCCAACTTTAGAGGCAACAGTTGAAGATGTAATGACACATCCTAGTAAAGGTTCACTACATCCATCAATCATGTTGGCTACTTCCTCCGGGCCGCGGCCTACCACTAATTTATGAACTCTTCCACTATGTGCTAAAGCTTGATAAAAACCTTCCAAAAGCATCAAATCGACCTTGTAATTTGACAGTAATTTAAGGAGTTTATCCTCATTAATTTCGCCTCCTGAAACTTTCTCTATTAAAACATACTCATTAGGCGATAATATACAGACTTTACTAGCTCCAGCTGCACTGAACCTCCAGCTATCCTTACCTGGATAATCCATTGTAAAATCGGCGCGATACACTTGCTTTACGGCCATGATGGCAAATTTTTTCTAGATAATGTGTGAATTAAAGACTCTATAACTGCTATCTTTCCACTCTTCTTCTTACCAAATACTGCTATAATGAGTGTCAAAGCATTTTCACTCTTATAATGGAATATTTCCACCTGCTTGCTAGTATCTTATCAACAACAGCCTTAGAATTTGCTCTCATAGACGATTAGCAGTGCTATCACGATGATGATTGAAAAGTTAGCGGCCTAATACCACTAAAGAAGTGGGAGTAAAATCTGATTAAGGCCAAGGTTATAGCCTGAGACAGAAATCACATGTGTCGGGATTTTATCGCTTTATTTCCGTTTTTGTCTCGACCCGACTTGTGGATTATGTCTTCGAGGAGCTTTATTAATTCATTAGATAACATGTTTGAGAGTTTTCTTGGCGGATTCTTTCTTAATGTCTCATAAGCATTCATTCGTTGGAGGGCTTCTTTGAGATACTGTGGCTCAAGCTCATTCTTCTGAGCCATAAATATCATATTAACCCGCTGAACAGCTTCCTTTGAAGGCTCCCAACGAATAATTTCTGATAAATAATATGCAAGAGTATCTTCAAGGGCCATAATTTGCACACGGTCTCCGCCTATCTCTACTTCTATAAATCTAAAGGGAATGTCCAGCCCTATGAAGTCTAATACGGTCTTTGTTTCTTCGAGAATCCAAGGAGAACGAATGTATTCTTTATGCTGCTTGAATCCTAGGCGGGTTAATATGTCTGGGTTTGACATGAGTTTTGGGGCATAAATGTCCGCTTCCACCGTCACCGTGTATCCATTTGTGTAGTATGCGGCGGCTAGTCCTCCTATAATCTTTATCTCTCCGGGATCTCCGAGGATTCTTGTCGCGATGTAGGCGAGAACTCTTATGTGATTATATGGGTATCGAAGCTTTTTAGCCTCTTCTATTACGCGCTTGAAATGCTCATTCAAGTATCTCCACGACCTCTAAGTTATTCGAGACGCGTCTCACCCTAACCTCCCTCAAGCCCTCGACCAAGAGCTTGTCGAGCCTGACCCTGAACCCATAACTAGTTTTTTCGTTAAGCTCCCGGAACTCTTTTCCGGCCAGCTCTCCGAGAACCAGTGTCACCTCGTCTAGTCGAATTCGGGTCAATGGATCGCGCCAGGCTTGAGTTCTCCATAATCATTTATAAACATTGTAAGTTTAAGCACGGCAATAATCTTTCCTTTCTTATTGAAGTAGGGGCACGGGAATTAGGCTTTAACTCTGATTCGAGATGAAAAGGGAAAGAGGTTTGGTATGCGCCGGGGGTGGGATTCGAACCCACGCGGCCCGCGGGGGCCGCAGGCTTTCTTTCGATTATGTGGGCTCAAGGCCTGCGCGTTATCCGCTCCGCCACCCCGGCCTGGGGCGCGGCGTGCTTTCCTGTTTTTAGGCTTTTAGCTCGGCCAGTTTCATCCTCAGGAGCTCTAGCTCTCTTTTCGCGGCTTCTTCGTGGAATTCCATGAACCATGGCTCGGGCTTGGAGATACTCCAGAGCCTCTCTATCAACTCTATGCTGTTCTTCAGGTGTTTCTCGATTCCCCCGGGTTCGTAGCCTGTTCCCGTGTAGACGAGTTTCTGGCGGGCTGACCAGTCTCCGGGCTGGTCTGCACCTGGGATGAACTCTGGGATGTATCTCTCCAGGGTCTCGTGGTCTGCTACTCCGCCCAGCCTCTTGAGCTCGTGATGCTCCGAGTAGTAGCTCTCGTCTGGGCCATAGAGGGGCATATCGTACATGTTGTGGCAGAGGGCGGTTACATCTCCGGCCGCGAGGAAGTAGATCTGCTTAAAGCCGAGCCTCCGGGCCGTCTCCTCGACCACGCGCAACCCTGGCTCCGAGATGAATCCGTAGATTATTAAGTCCCTTGGGTTTGAGCCGCGTTTCTCGGCCTCCTCGACAAGCCTCCTCAGGGATGCCTCCGCCGTCTTCCCGCTTGCCTCGGTGTCAGGTTTAAGAACTGTTAACTCGACCCCTTCGGGGAGCTGGGAAAAGTCTTCGTAGATTATCTCTATCTCCTTCGTGGCCTCCTCGTCATGGTCTCGGTAGGATGGGAGCTTGTATCTGGGCCTGACCCAGACCTCCCTGAACCTTATTCCGAGGCTCTGGAGGGCGGCGTGAAGCCTGTATCCGGGCGCCGCTCTGAGAATGTGCTCGAAGACCAGCGCATCTTCTCCTGCCTCCTTTAT
Source organism: Candidatus Pelearchaeum maunauluense (assembly GCA_030059675.1). GTDB lineage: Archaea > Thermoproteota > Nitrososphaeria_A > Caldarchaeales > Caldarchaeaceae > Pelearchaeum > Pelearchaeum maunauluense. Next base: position 22,353 of record JANVYQ010000015.1, read on the forward strand.
CGGGGTCAGTTCTAAGAGGACCCTCGAGGCGTCGAGAGCCGCGCGCTCCATCAACGCTATCAGCTCATCTCCGACTATGTGCGGATGGCAGGCGACATCCTTCAGCTCCGGTGCGTCGAGGATATAGACCTGAGAGCTCCTGGAAACACCCTTGACGCGATAAACCCTGCTTCCAGGCCTTAATCCCGGGATACCGAGTCTTTCAGTTAGGTCAACCCTGATACCAAACTCATCTACAAGTCTATCGAGAACCGCTTGCCCCTGAACTCTCGCCAGCTTGAGCCCTTCCAAGCCACCAGACATCTACCTAAATAAGATTTCTTGGAGCCGTGGAGCCGGATGAGGTGGGTGATGGGTCGGAGAGGAGTGTTGGCCGGAGTTTGTCGAGAATTGTTTCCGGAGCTGATACTTAGGGAATAGCCTGTTTTGGGTTATGGCTCTTGGTTGCTGTCTCCCAGCCCTATTGCCTTGAACTTTATCTCCCGGAATTCTTCGGGTTTGTAAAGCCTTCTTCCGTCTAGGAGAGCGGGAGTCTTCATTAACCTCTTCAGGGTCTCGGCGTTTATCCGCCTGTATTGGGGCCACTCGGTCGCGAGGATGCAGAGCTCGGCGCCGCGCATGCATTCCTCAATCGACCCCGCATAGCTCACCCTCTCTCCCAGAACCTTCCTCGCATTTTCTATGGCCTTCGGGTCGTGGACCCTCACCCTTGCCCCGCGTTCCAGGAGTTTCTCCACTAGCCTTATGGACCTGGATTCCCTTATGTCGTCAGTCCCGGGTTTGAATGCGAGGCCTAGGACCGCGACCAGCTTACCCCCCAGATCTCCTATCAACTCTTCGGCGAGTTTGACCGTGTGCTCTATCTGAGACTCGTTGACCTTTATCGCGGCCTCAACTATTGGAAGCTGGACTCCGAGCTCTTCGCCGAATCTTAGGAGCCCGAGCGCGTCTTTCGGGAAGCATGAACCACCCCATCCGAGACCAGCGGCGAGGAACTCTCGTCCGATTCGTTTATCCATTCCCATGCCCTCGGCCACCACCTTCACGTCGGCTCCGGGAAGGGCTTGGCAGAGCTGGGAGACCATGTTGATAAAGCTTATCTTTGTTGCGAGGAAGGCGTTGCTCACATATTTGATCAGCTCGGCGTTGACGAGGGTCGTGATGAGGGTTGGAGGGAGCTTGTCGCCATAGAATTTCCGGTAGATGACGAGTAGTTTTTCGCCGGATTCTCTATCGACGCATCCTATGACGATTCTGTCGGGGTTGAAGGTGTCTTCGAGCGCCTTTCCTTCGCGCAGGAATTCGGGGTTGAAGCAGAGGCCGAAGTCTCCGATGCTTCTTCCGCTCTCCTCCTCCAGGATTCTCCTGACCAGGTTCCTGGTGGTTCCGGGCGGAACTGTGCTCCTGACAACAACTAGATAGTATCCGGGTTTATCCTTGAGAGCCTTTCCCAGCATCCGCGCCGTCTCCTCGACGTATCTTAGGTCAACTGAGCCGTCGGGGTTTGATGGCGTTCCGACGCAGATGAAGCAGGCCTCACTCTCCCTGACCGCCTCCTGATAATCCGAAGTGACCTTGAGCGCACCGAGTTTTAGGACGTGGTTGAGGAGGGGCTCTAATCCCTCTTCGTAGATGGGTGGGGTTCCTCTGCGAATCTTCTCCAGCTTCTCCTCGTCCACATCCAGCCCCGTTACCTGGAAACACCTCGAGGCTAGCGCGCATGCTAGGGTTAAGCCGACGTATCCGAGGCCTATTACGGCCACCTTCTCGGTCAAGCGGTTCTCACTCCCTGGTCTTGAACTCCGAGATGAACCACTTAGCATAGCGTTCTACCATCTCTTCTAGGTCTACCTTTGGATGCCATCCCAAGACTTTCATGGCCTTCGTGTTATCTGAGTAGCTGATAAGGGATTCGTGGGGCTTAAGTTCCCCGCGCTCTATCTCCACCCTCCCTCCCAGCTTCTCCATCATCAGCTCCGCCACCCTCAGGATGCTCACGGGTCTCCCGAACCCTAAGTTGAATATCTCTAAACCTCTTCCCTTCTCGCCGACCCTGATTGTTCCATCGACTGCGTCGGAGATGTAGGTGAAGTCTCGCTCCGCTGGCCTGAACTTCCCGTCCATCCATCTACCGTTCACCCTTATCGGGCTCTCGGATAGAACCCTCTCGGCGAAGACCCTGAAGACTATGTTCCCCTACACCTCTCACCCACTATGTTGAAGTACCTGATTATGGGGCACTCGAGACCATAGAGCTCGTGGTATAGCTTGCAGAGCCTCTCACCGAAGTATTTGCTGAGGGCGTATGGTCCCTTTGGCCTCGGCTCCATGTCCTCTCTCAGCGGAGGCTCATTATCCCCGTAGACGCTTGAACTCGAGGTGAAGACTATCTTGGGAGACGGCTCAACTCTTCGCGCGACCCCCAAAACATTCAGCACAGACCTATAATTGTTCTCTAGGTAGGTGTAGGGCTCGTTTATGCTGAGCCTATGGGAGGCGATGCCGGCCAAGTGATAGATGGTGTCGAATCTAAATGTCTTCAGGACTCCGAGCATGGAATCGAAGTCCCCAACGTCGGCTAAGACTAGCTTCGTCTTCGATGAGCTCGGATGGGCGTCGATATACCTGTAGTTGTTTGCCGGGGTCTCGGATGGCTGAGGACCACTACTTCTTCTCCCCTTTCGAGGAGCTTCTCGGCGAGATGGCTTCCGATGAAGCCGAGCCCACCTGTGACGAGTATCAAGGCCCGGGGTAGAGCGTGGCAGGGATGTTAAATATCTGTGCCGCCTGCGTGGATGTAGGAGACTTTCAGGGCTTCCCAGATTGTTTCGGGGCTTCCTATGTCGAGCCTCGGGGTCTCGTCTGGGAGTTTTACGGCCATGACTTTTTCGCCGTGTTTCAGGAGCCCGGCTATTCCGTCGGTGAGCTGTATCTCTCCACCCCTTCCAGAAGGCGTCTCGGCCAGGGAGTCGAATATCTGGGGCTCGAAGACGTAGACGGGGAGGATTGCGAGCCTCGACCAAGGCTCCAGCGGCTTCTCCTCCAGCCTCTCAACCTCCCAGACCCCCT
>JANVYQ010000016.1 GCA_030059675.1 Candidatus Pelearchaeum maunauluense
AACAAAAAATATTATGTAAAAATGTAAAGGGAGGAGGGAGTTGAGTTGGCCGGGCTAAGTTTTAATAATCCTTTTTCTTCTTAATGTTTCTTCCTATTGCTACTCTTAGTTTCTGACATACGCGCCTCCAATCATTGCTGCTTCTTATCACATCAACGTAGCTTTGGATTGTTCTTATGGAAAGTTCAATCAGATATCGTTTCCTGCTTATTGGTGTTCCCACCACCTCTAAGAATCTCTGGTAATCCTCGGGATGAATTAATATCTCGTATACATCTTTCTTTGTATGCATCCACATCTTCTTTTGCGAATTCCAACGTCTTTCACCTTCCTTGGCAATCAACGATGATGGGCTAGCCCGTATTTTTAATTCTTTCAGTAAAGACTCAATGTATGTCAAAAGCTGTTTATTCGAGTTGACAAAGCTTGGAAATAATGCTATTCCATCTCCGTCGAAGAATCCTTTGAGGAGTACGAGTTTGACTTGTTTGTCTGCATTTATGTATGTTTTCCATTGGTTATATTTTAGTATGTGATAGAGTTCTGCTGTTTGGGCTCTGACTTGTAGTCTGCCATCGGTGAGCTGGTTTATCGCGGGTTTGAGGCCTATCTTGGCTAAGGCTTGTGCGAATGTCTGGGCGTATTCTGTGTCTTTGACGCGTAGTTCTATGTCTGCCTGTTCGGAGTGTTTGGAGAATCTTCCGTCAGATAATATTGTTCCGACGACATAGCCGAACCAGTATCCGTCTTTCTTAACTTGAATGACCTTCCCATTCGGCTTGTGTTTCGCTCTTACCGAGAGGCTTATGATGGATTTGCCTAGCCACTCGTTGAACTCGGCTAGAATAGACCTTTGAATCTCCTTGTAGCTTTTTCCTTCTTTACGTAGCCCCAGAGTTCTTTCGTATATTTTCTGCCTGAGCAGTAGTGGTCTAATGCTTCTTGTTTTTACATTTTTCAGCGTATATATCTGTCTTAGCCGGTAGTCCGACATCATTCTGGGAATATCTGAGCCGTATCGATACTGTGGTCTCGGCTTAGTCTCTCTCCTATATGATAGTGTCTTTCCTCTTAGCTTTGGTATATTTCTCTGAGTTTTCATTTTATCCTCTTCTTCGTTGCCCCTTAGGCCTCGACCTCGCAGGAGCGAAGGCTCCCAAAAATTGCAAGGCCTACAAGCCCTTCTTTTACCGCCATCCGGGGCTTGATGGCGGTCCCGCGTGGACAGGGCCTTCATACTCCCCCATGACAGAATGTTGGGGGAGGCGCCTGCTAGGCCGCGAAGCCCCGCCATGCGGAACCACCATCATGGTCTGTTACGTCAGCTATATCCAAAGGCATTAGGCGGAATTATCTGAAAATCGACTAGCCGTCAACAGGGTGTCAATAGCGATCTTTTTCATCACTTGTCCGGGTTCTCCTCTCTGCGTCTTCTCCGGGAATCTCCTTATGCTCGCCTCGTTCACCACGTGCTCCAGGCATTATTAGCCCTCCACCGCACGCTCCGGGAGCAAGCATAAGAGCTATCCGTTCACCGAAGACGCAGGAGGATATCAGCCCTCATATAGGAGATGCGTATGAGATATTGGCTCCAGATTAGCGCAGCCATTATGGGAGCCTTTCACCACCAGACTCCGGGAAAATCCCTTCACCGCCAAGCTCCGGGCACCCTAAGGCTCACCAACACCAACACTCTCACACGGAGAGCACCCATCGGGCAGGCCTCCGAGAGGCTCAGGCTAAAACTCCCAACAGGGCCGCCTCCCTCCTTGTATACGTCGCAGTAGGGGCTGGCATAACCAGCTACCTCACATGGTCTTATCTAGGCCTTCCAGACTTTGCTCTAGAGCGCGCTGTAACTGTGATGGTAATAGCATGTCCGCATGCTCTTGGACTAGCCATACCGCTGGTAGTAGCAATATCAACTTCTATGACTGCTAAGCGTGGAATATTGATAAGGGATAGACGGGCATTCGAGTCGGCTAAAGATGTTAATGCCGTGGTCTTTGATAAGACGGGAACGCTGACCGAGGGGAAATTCGGGGTAACGTCTGTTGTTTCCTACATACCTGAAGAGAAACTGCTCATGCTAACCGCTAGTGTGGAGAAGAATTCAGAACACATAATAGCACGCGCCATCGTAGAATATGCTGCTAGCAAGGGAATAAGACCAACAAGCCTAGCTGAGTTTAAAGCAATACCTGGAAAGGGAGTATACGCCCGCGTGGATGGGCGCGAAGTATATGTTGGTGGACCAGCTCTTCTTGAAGAGCTTAATATAGAGATTAATGATGAAGAGGTGCTTAAACTCCAGAGTCAAGGAAAAACTGTAGTCTTCTCCATAGTGGATGGGAAGCTGGCAGGCGCTATAGCGCTGTCTGACATAATACGCAGCGAGTCGTATGAAGCCGTTAAGAAGCTCAGGGAGATGGGTGTTAGGACGTACATACTGACTGGAGATGCTGAGGAGGTTGCCAGATGGGCTGCTAAGGAGCTTGGGGTAGATGAGTATTTTGCGCAGGTTCTACCGCATGAGAAGGCTGAGAAGGTACAGCTCTTAAAGAAGCAGGGATTCACAGTGGCGATGGTTGGAGATGGAATAAATGACGCTCCAGCTCTGGTTAACGCTGACGTTGGAATAGCGATAGGCGCAGGCACGGATGTGGCTATAGAGAGCGCCGATATAATACTCGTCAAGAACGACCCTAGAGACGTGCCCGTTGTTATAGAGCTTTCGCGGAAAACCTATTCCAAGATGTATCAAAACCTCTCGTGGGCTGGCGGATATAATATATTCGCCATACCCCCAGCAGCAGGAATACTGGCCACATACGGCCTTGTTCTAAGCCCAGCGATAGGCGCCCTCTTCATGTCTCTCAGCACGGTAATAGTCGCGATTAACAGCCAGACATTAAGGAAGTATATGCCAAAAGCGGAGGAAATCACGATAACGACGGAGGAAGAGAAGAAAGTTGAGGAAGTTCCAGCCCATGCGCATCATCACTATAACCACTAAACCTTTCTATGACCAGCGCCCTGCGTTACCTTCTATTACACGCATGGCATTTCTATAAGCTATGTTCTCAACATCAGCTTCCTTCATCCCCCTGCTGAGAAGCTCGCTCCAGAGATTACCTATCTTCGTTATATCCTCAAGATTGTACGGCTCGGGTATGTTGATTAGCCCGAAATAATCAGTGCCCAACGCGATTATGTCGCCGCCAAACCTTTCATAGACATACATCACGTGGTCGGCTAGTGATTTGTGGTCGTAGTTTCTACCTATGGTTGGTGTTATGAATGTTATTCCGACAACTCCCTTGTTCTTCTTTACTGCCTCAAGCACCTCATCATCCACGTTTCTGGCGTGGCTATAGATGGACTGTATGTTGGCGTGGCTCACTATGGCGGGGAGTCTTGATAACTCAAGCGCTTCTATCGTTGTCCTCTTGCTTGCATGAGCCAAATCAATTATAACACCCAGCTCATTACACAGCTTAACCAACTCTTCCCCATCTCCAGTTAGTCCATAGTCTTTCTTTGACATGCATGAAGCGGCGAACTTATTGTCAAAGTTCCATGTGAGCTGGAGAGACCTTACACCGAGGTTGTAGAAGAGTTCTATGTCCTCTATGTCTTCTAGTGGTTCTGCTCCCTCTATAGCTATTAACAGCCCTATACCTTCACCACGCATAACGTTTTGAACATCTCCCATCGTCTTAACGTGTTTAAGATGTTCTTTGTGCATTTTTAGGAGATTTAGATAGGTCTTGATATGCTCTAACGTCATTAGGGTTGCTGCGCGTGTTCGTAGTGCGCCGAGCTGGGCTTTATATCCCCGCGTCTGCTGCTGCAACCTATACTCGTTCAGCGTGTTCACAAGCGGCGCTATTGATGCAAACACCAGCTTTACGTTAGCCCTCCTATACTTCGGTATATCACCGTGCCGTTTCTCTAGGTCTTCTTCAAAGCTGGCTAGCGGAAACTTGAATGCATAGCCGCCAGAGACGTAGTAGAGTGAGATATCTTCATGCAAGTCGATTATAGGAGGATTCAAAACACATTACCCGTTTTTCATGCTACAGCGTGTATTAATATATGGTTGGGATGTAGTGTTTGGCGTTTAGATGCAGGAAGGTACATCAGGAAGAGCCGACCCATGGTGCTCTTTCCAGAGCCTGGCCTCCCTAGAACGACTACCCAGGAGCCTTTAGGTATTCCCCCGCCTAGTATGCGGTTTAGGCCGTCTATCCCCGTTGATAGTCTCTCCATGCGCAACATAGCAGGTGGAGATAGTGTTGATAAGTCTTTCTAGTCTGTAAGCTCTATCAACACTCCGTTGGCTGATTTGGGGTGTATGAAGTTGTAGCGATAGCCGCGTGGGCTTGTCCTAGCCTGCGGGAACACGAGCTCAAGCCCTCGCTCCTGAACATGCCTCAACCGTTGATTCAGGTCTGTAATCCTGAATGATATGTGGTGTATCCCCTCGCCGCGTCGTTGAATAAACCTAGCAACAACAGAATCTTCCACCGTCGGCTCCATTAGCTCTATATTCACACCACCAGCGTTTATCACCGCGATTTTTATCCCCTCATCAGGAACTTGCAGAGTCTCTGAAAGCTTTAGGCCAAGTATATCCGTATAAAGCTGGGCTGCTTTAGGGATGCTGCGCACAGCGATGGCTACATGCTCCAACCCATGCATAATGTTAGCTACTTTATGCTATTCATAAATCCTATGCCTGCTGGCTTAACGCTGCTTTACCTGTATACCGCTCCACGTTCTCTTTATCTCTTCAAGGCTTTCTGGGTTCTCCAGCGCTGAGACATCACCCAGCTCGCCGCCTAGTATGGCTGTCCTAACAAGCCTGCGCATAATCTTTCCAGACCTGGTTCTAGGTAGGTTGCTCACGACCACCACGCGGCTGGGAGCAAAAGCCTTGCCCAATCTCTTGCTAACATGCTCTATTACATCCCGCTCAAAGCTCTCACCAACCTGAGCATGTTGTTTTAGTGTAACGAAGCATACTATCTCCTCCCCCTTCACCTGGCTAGGCACCCCAATACACGCCGACTCGGCTATTGATGGATAGCTGTTGAGGACGGACTCTATCTCGGCAGGCCCTATCCTCTTCCCAGCTACTTTTATCGTGTCATCTGCGCGGCCATGTAGGTACCAGTGTCCGTCCTCATCTATTGATGCCCAGTCCCCATGATACCACACTCCTGGAAATCGTGTCCAGTATGTTTCTATGTAGCGCTGGGGGTCTCGCCAGAATCCACGTGTCATGGAGGGTGCTGGTTTCTTACATACTAGGTAGCCCACCTCGCCGCGGACTGGCCTGCCCAGCTCGTCAAAGACATCCACATCCATACCCAGGCCTGGGCCCCAGAGTGTTGAGGGCTTGAGCTCAACGACTGGAGAGGGTAGGAGGAAGCAGCCGAACAGCTCCGTGCCGCCAGTGAGGTTTATGATGGGGCAGCGCTCGTCCCCGACGACCTTCATGAGCCACATCCAGGAGTCTGGGTCTATCGGCTCGCCAGTATTGCCCATAACGCGGAGACAAGAGAGGTCATGCCCCTTGACGAGCTCATCACCATAACGCTTGAGCATCCTAACAACGGTAGCGGATAGACCCAAGTGGGTTATGTTGTGCCCTTCTATTAAGCGCCATAATCTATCTGGCTCTGGATAGTCTATCGCGCCTTCAAAGATTAGGTGCGTAGCCCCGCGCTGCTGCGCTCCTATAATCTGCCACGGCCCCATCATCCAGCCAATATCTGTTACCCACATCAGTATATCGCCCATCTTGAGGTCTAGGTTTAGGTGAATTTCCTTAGAGGGTTGGAGGAGTGCTCCCACGTGGGAGATGACCGCTCCCTTGGGCTTTCCAGTCGTTCCAGAGGTGTATAGTAGGAGCGCTGGGTCGTTTGAGCCTACTGGTGTTGTCTCGCAGCGTGATGACTGGCCGCGTATGGCGTCGTGAAAGTAAATCTCACGCTCCTCGTCTAGGGTTGTTTCTTCATCGCTGAAGCGCTGGACTACCACGTTAAGGGGCTGGACGCCAGCCATCTTCTCAGCCTCGTCTAGGCTGGGCTTTGCCGAAATACGCGCACCCCGCCTAAGATAGGAATCAACAGTAACAACGACCTTAGGCTGTGAGTCGGCTAGACGGGTAGCTACAGCTTGTGGTGCGAAGCCTGAGAATATGGGTGTGAAGACCGCGCCTAGCTTGAGCGTTGCGAGCATGGTTATTATCGTTTCGGGGAGCATGGGTATGTATGAGGCAACCACATCACCGCGCGAGACGCCTACATTCTTCAGGAAGTTGGCGAACTGATTAACAAGACGGCTCAACTGCCCATAAGTATATTGGCGTATGGAGCCGTCTTCGCCAGCCCAGATAAAAGCGAGGTTATTTCTGCGCGGAGAAGGGGCATGAACATCAAGTATGTTATGAACCACATTCACCTCGCCGCCGATGAACCAGTCAGCCCACTCAACGCCGCGTGAGGTGTCAAGAACCCTCTCATACTCCCTAAACCACTCTACGCCCAGCTCCTCCGTTATTACACGCCAAAACCACACTATATCGCTGGTTGAACGCTTAACAAGCTCCCTATAATCTGAGGCGCCAACCTTCTCCATAAACGCCTTAACATTACTATTATCCACAAGCTCGCGCGAGGGTCGCCAGATATACGTCATACATCCTCAAACCCTATACAAGCAAGGATAGGGATATATTCTTTTACGCAGTCCTGGGAGTTAGTCATGATACTATCTTCCAAAGCTCGTCGGTTACTGGCTCCTTTATGCGTTTTGTCTCGCCATTCTCTATTATGTTCATTCCTTCGTTCCGCTTAACCACCTCGCCTATTACTGTGAGCTTGAGCTTCCTTAGTAGTTTGCTGTTTTTACGCGGTATTGTTGCGAGTAGCACGCCTGAGCTTATGAGCCTTAGCGGGTCTATATTGAGCGCGCGGCATATCTCGTGTGTCGTTTTTGTTATTGGTATTCTCCTGCTATGGACTTTGAAGCCGCATCCCGAGGCGTCGGCCATCTCGTATAGGCCGCCCAGCACGCCGCCCTCCGTTGGGTCGTGCATGGAGCTGGCAGCTCCCGCTCGTGCTAGGCTTAACGCCTCCCTGACCACGCTTATAGCGCTGTAGTATCTACGCGCCTCTGTTATCGCTTTGTTGCTGACACCGCGTTTCCTGAGTAGGGAGGCGTAGTCTGTGGCTAGTATTGCTGAGCCCTCAAGACCCGCCCATTTGGTCATAACTATCCAATCTCCTGGCCTGGCTCCTGAGGTGGTTATTATGCGCTGGGCTACTAGCTGGCCTGCCATGCTGCCCACAACTAGGGGGGCATCTATGTAGGGAGCTATCTCGGAGTGGCCTGTGACAACAGCTATTCCAAGCCTCTTGGCGGCCTTATCTATCTGGCCAGCTATCCTCCTGAAGTCTTTTACCGTGCTGTTCTTCGGTAGAAGTATGCACGGCGCGAACCATGTCGGCCTAGCCCCGCATACAGCCACGTCATTTGCGTTTATGTGCACAGATAGCCATCCTATTAGGTTCTTGGAGCCTGTTATTGGGTCGGTCGCGATGACCACCACTCCCCTGCGTGTCTTTACAGCTCCAGCGTCCTCGCCGTAGCGTGGTCTCAGGATTACATCTGCGCGCCTGCTACCTAGATATGGTAGGACAGAATGGGTGAGGGCTTGCTTACTCAGCTTCCCTACGGGAAGCCTATTGACAGTGCGGCGCATAATTCTCATACTAAAAGAGAAACATCCATTAGATATAGCTCAATCTATAGAGGCTCTGACGTTGTGCGCAGCACTTCGGAAACTCGCTTGATGTCGCCTTTACTATTTACGCGCTGCATGAAGCGTAGCTTTGAGTCAAACGCTCTTAGGCTCTGTGCGTTGATATAGAGTATGTTTCTCATCTTCTTCACAAGCTCGTACATGCCCAGCTCTGGATATGCTTCCATGGTCTCTATGAGGGGCTTTACTTGGTATGATGCTGGTATGAACTCTGGCTGGCCTGCCAGCCTCGGTATGGCTGCAGTAAATTTACGCGAGACTTCTAGGAGGAACGTGGTTATGCTTAGGCTCATTAGCGGCGCGTCGCATGGTAAGACTAGGAGATTGCCGCCCTGCGCATCGTTGAGCGGCTTCCTAAGCTGCTGCGCCACATCCGTATTATCGGCAGGCGTGGGGAGAGGACGCGCCATATACTTGTCGCACACCTCGCCATAATCATCAACAGACTCCTCGTTCACCGCTATCATTATGTCGGATACCTCAGGGGGTATGGCGTCAAGAACATACTCTATCATAGGCCTGCCGTTAATCTCCACCATCCCCTTAGGCTTCCCCATAAGCGGCTTGACATTAGCCATAACAACAGCAGAGGAATCCAACCCAACTCACCACCCTCAGAAGACGTTCATAGATAGCCTTCCTATCCAAGGATAGACGCGCGGCGTGAATATTATCGTTAGTCTAGGCGCCGTAATAAAATTTAAATTATACAAGCGAGCTTTGGCGGGTTCTCCAGATATTTTTCTAGCGTCCAAGTAGTTTCTTGAGGTTCTCTGTTAGTAGTGGGACTATCTTGTATATGTCGCCGACCACCGCGTAGTCTGACTCGCTCATGATGGGCGCGTTGGAGTCAGTATTCACGGCTATCACGACCTTTGAGTCGCGTATCCCTACGAGATGCTGGACTTGGCCCGATATTCCCAGCGCTAGGTAGAGCTTGGGCTTCACACGCTTGCCAGACAATCCTATATGCCTGTCCTCTGGCAGCCACTTTAGGTCTCCCGCTATCGGCCTTGAGCATCCAATCTCGGCGCCTATGACCTTAGCCAACTCCTCCGCAATGACTAGGTCTTCACGCTTCTTGAAGCCGCGGCCAACTGATACTATGAGCTCCGCCTTCTCCAAATCAACGCCAGCGCTCTCGGCCCGCGCTATCTCTACCAGCTCCAGCTTGGGGGCTGTTATCTCCATGGAGACCTTCTCAACACGCGGCTGTGAGCCTCCTCCTTCTGGCTTATAACGGCCAGTCTGCAAGCTCGCCACGTATGGCTTCTTCTTAAAGAGTAGTTTCGCCTGGTAGGTTCCGCCCAGCACGCCCCGATATGCTACCAGGCCGTCGCCGCTGGCTTCTAATTGTGTGCACTCGGCTGCGTAGCCTGTCTTAAGCCTCTGGGCTGTGCGCGGCGCCACCTCACGCCCCAGCCGAGTGGCGGCCACAAGAATCATAACAGCATCAACGTTCTTCGCCACATTCGCCAGAGCCTCCGCAACGCACGCAGGCCCATGCTTCTCCGCATCAACGTCCTCTACATGGTAGACCAGCTCCGCTCCTCCAGTAGCGTACGCAGCTAGGTCGTGTTCTGTCATGCTCCCAGTGTGTAGGGCTGCGGTGCTGGCGTTGAGGCTTGGGGCAAGCTGCCGCGCTGCTACCAGCATCTCGGCGGCCGCGTGCGGGTTCTCAGAATAAACTAGTATGATGCTCATCTATTTCTTCACCAGCCCCTCCTGCACGAGTATCTCGGCAAGCTTCTGCGCAAGCTCTTCAGGCTCGCCCTCAAGCGTTATGCGGCGCCGCTCAACCTTGAGCGCCTTTACTTGCAGCGTCTCCACCGCCGGGGTGAGCTGCTCCTCGCTCAGGCCGAGCTCCGATAGCTTTACCTCGTGTATCGGCTTCCTGCTAGCTGCTCTTATCATCAAGAGGCTTGGGAGGCGGGGCGTGTTTATCTCAAGCCCAACAGCCAAGACCGCTGGCAGGCTGGCCTTGACCACGTGTATCCCACCCTCCATCGCCTTCCAAACCTTAATGCCGCCATCCTCAAGCTCAGCCCTGACTGCGTAGGTTATGTGTGGTATGTTGAATATCTCGGCAAGCCTGGGGCCTGTTTGGTATGCGCTCTCGTCCAGCGACGCCTCGCCGCAGAGTATCAAATCCCACTTGCCTATCTTCTTGATGAGGGCTGCGAGTGTTTCGGCGGTTACTAGGCCGTCTGCCTTCTCCAGCCTGGGGTCTGAAACGACGTAAGCCTCGTCAGCGCCCATGGCTAGGGCTTCTCTTATGAGGAGTTGCTGGATGTCATGCCCCACGCATACAGCGACCACGCGGCCGCCGTGCTTCTCTTTTATTCGGAGAGCCTCCTCAAGGGCGTTTAGGTCAAAGTCGCTAATCTTACGCGGCGCCTGCCCAAGCTGGGGCTCAAGCGTCTCGGGATGCGGCCTGACTTGATTAACATCAGCAGTCTGCTTCAAACATACAATAATATCAACCAACGCTACACTGCACCCTTATCAATAGTCTAACCACCGGCACCTAGCTTTAAACGCTATTCAAGGGTCTCTGCCACCACTTCGGAGATGTCTTTCAGCTTTATCTTCTCCTCAGCGCCCACTATCCTGGTGGCGTCGTTGAACATCTGGAGACAGTAGGGGCATTCCACGACCATCGTGCTGGCGCCTGTGTTCATGGCCTCGTTGAGCCTTATCACGCTCTCCCTATTCTCGCGCTTAACCTCATACCAGTAGTTCGCTCCGCCAGCGCCGCAGCAGAAGCTCCGCCTACCTATGCGCTGCATCTCCACAAATCTATCGCCAGCGACGGAATTGATTATCATGCGCGGCTCCTCTATTATCCCGTTGATTCTCCCAAGGTAGCATGAGTCGTGGAGCGTCAGCCTCTCAGCCAGGGGGCGTTTTGGCTTTATCCTGCCAGACCTTAGGAGCTCGCCTATGAGCTGCGTGTGGTGTATCACGGTGTAATTGCCGCCTAGGTCTGGGTACTCGTTCTTGAATGTGTTGAAGCAGTGGGGGCAGTGTGTAAGTATCTTCCGCACATTGTAGTTCTTGAAGAGCTCTATGTTGGTGAGCGCCAGCTCTTGGAACCTTCCCTCCTCGCCTATGCGTCGCGCTGGGTCGCCTGTGCATAGCTCCTCCTCGCCTAGGATGGCGAAGCACACACCAGCGGCCTGGAGTATCTTCACCATGCTCCTGACTATTTCGCGGCTTCTGGCATCGTAGCTGGACGCGCAGCCAATCCAATAGAGATACTCAGCCTCAGGGTTCTCGGCCAGCGTCTTAACACCCATGCTACGAAGCTCCTGCAAAAACTGCTCCCGCTCATGCTGTGGAAGCCCGTATGGGTTATAGAGGCGCGAAAGGTTGGTGAGCATGGTAGTCTTCCGCTTGTCCAGCTTTCCTTCAAGCGTAAGAGCGCGCCGCATCTCCAGGATGTATTCTAGAGGGCTTATGAGAACTGGGCAGGCCTCAACACAAGCCGCGCATGTAGTGCACGCCCATACCTCGTCTTCCTCTATAATGCCAGCGGCGAAGAGGTCGCGTGCCCCGCCATCCATCTTATCCTTGCTATACCACATCTCCTCGCGCAGCTTCTGGACAATCATGCGTGGCGAGAGTGGTGTCCCAGAGGCGAAGGCTGGGCAGGCGGCCTCGCAGCGGCCGCAGTCTGTACAGGCGTCAAGCCCTAGGCGCTGCCGCCAGCTAAAGTCATCCACGCTCCGCGCGCCGAGCTTTATCTCAGCCGTCTCAGGGTCAAGCTGGTCTATCCTGAATGGGGTTGGCATCTTACCAGGGTTGGGGTCTCTGAGCGCTGAGAAGTAGGCGTTTCCAAACGTGGCGAGCACGTGGAGTAGGCTGCTGTATGGCAATAACGCTACCATGGTGAATGTTACTAGCGCGTGAGCCCACCAGAGGGCTCTATACGCCCCCAGCGCGGCGCCCAGGTCTAATGAGAACGCGGCGAACAGGTCCGATACTGCTTTCCCGACGAAGCTCCAAGAACCCCATGGCCTAGGAGCAATATAGAGCCTAAGCCCCTCCAGTATGTATCCAGTTATGCCTAGGAAGAAGAGGCCGAGGAATATGAGGAGATACTCATCCTTCCATCTCAGCCTCCTCTCACGCGCTATGAATCTCCTATAGAGGAGTATGGCGAGACCGGCCAAGAGTAGGAGGCCCATGAAGTCAAATATGGCTTCGTAGAAGAGGTAGAATTGGCCACGTAGTATGGATTGGTTGAAGTTGCGGAGGATGTCGTAATCTATGAAGACGAGGGTTGTGGCAATCAGTAGCGCTATTATTCCAGAGTATATGAGTAGATGCATGGCCCCCGCTGTCTTCTCTCTAACCACCTTACGCTGGAGGAGAGCGTACCTAACGAGGTTCCCCATCCGTGTCGGGAAGTCTCGGAAAAGCTCAGGCCACTCCACACCATAAACCCTAACCCTACGGTAAATGCCGTAGAGGAAAAGCGCCGCAAAGGGTATGAGGACAATATACATTATGACATCTGTCCCTGGAGGCATCAGCCTGTAAGTCTCCCTAACAGGTATGTCTGAAGACAAACAAGCACCCCTCTAGTGGATTGGCTCGAAATAGATTATATCGCTAAGCTCGCCTCTGCGCTCCTCGCTTGGTCTAAACACGGCCTCCACCTCCATCCCTATTCTGATGTTTTCTGGAGACGCATTTACGCGGTGTGTTATCCCGCCCTTAACGCCGTCAAACGATATTATGGCGTATATCACGGGCTTCTCAAGCCTATTGCCGTTCTTATCCACGTATGCTACCGTGTATGTGTGTATCCTGCCGCGCGGCTTGATTGGGATAAACTCAATATCGTTAGAGAAGCATTCCAGGCAGTATATGCGCGGCGGCATCACTGTTGCCCCGCACTTCTTGCAACGCGAGGCCGTCAAGCTCCCCTCCTCCTTCAATCGGCGCAGAAACTCCTGGCCAGCCACTCCAGGCGAGTAGAGCATCTCAAGCTCGATTCTCCTGGGGTCGTATGTCTGTTGCATCGGTTATTCTGATTCTTGAGACTTTATTAGAATTTGCTTATGACGGAATGAAAGGAGGCTAGGGCTTTGAAGAGGAAGTATAAGGTGGTGGCCTGCCATAGGTGTGGTAATGCGCAGATAACCACAGCCAATACTAGCTTTACTTGTTTTAGATGCGGCGCTAACAACAGAATTTCGCGCGAGTCTATACTTTATCTAGCCAACAGCCACGAGGAGGCGCGTGAAGAGTTGATTCGGATTAAGGCGCGGAAGCGCTCATAGAGGTTTGAAGTATTTTATATCCGTGATGGCTCCTTTCCTCTCTTCCTGCGGAAGCCAGACAGCCCTAACACGCATACCTATATACACATCACGCGGCTCAACCTCTCCAAGAACGTGAAGTATCCCCATACCAGGGCTAGCCCCATCAATCTCTATAACCGCAGGTATCCTAGGCGTCTCAAGACGCGACGCATCGGTATCAACATAGCATATTGAGAATGTATTCACAGTCCCAGTATCGCTCACATAAACCCACTCATCAGTCTTCCTAAAACACTCCTCGCAGTACATTCTGGGGGGAACCATTATGCGCTGACATCTATAGCATTTCCTAGCGATTATCCTCCCATTCTTCAGCTCTTGGAAGAACCTGCTCAGCGCCTCGCCCTCACTCCAGCTATACTCAAGCTCCATACGCCTGCTTATTCCAAAGATACGCCTCTCAAGAAAGTCGCTCTGGCTTATCTCAACACCAGGGTAGCGGCTTATCTTTGAACTCACCGCAGCTCCACCTAACAGGTCTAGGTCATAGAATCTATAAGAGTATTCCGCCAAGCCTGGTGGAAACTACAGCTTATATAACGCCACGATAAGACGCGCCGCTGTCGCGGGTGAAGGCGTGCTACATGGGGGTTGAGCTGGAGAAGTCGGGAAAAGACGCTGTGCGAGTAGCACCATACTATGCGGGGAAGTACGAGATAGTTCCCAAGATACCGATAAAGAGCTTAAGGGACTTTGCGGTATGGTACACGCCAGGCGTAGCCTCCGTTAGTAAGGCTATCGTAGAATCGCCCAAACTCTCATTTGAATACACGAGCAGATGGAATACCATAGCAGTTGTAACAGATGGGACGCGCGTTCTTGGGCTTGGGGATATAGGCCCTGAAGCAGCTATGCCAGTCATGGAGGGAAAAGCCGTCATCTTCAAATACCTAGGCGGGGTGGACGCCATACCAATATGCCTAAACGCGCGCGAGCCTGAGAAGTTTATCGAGATAGTCAAGGCGCTTGAGCCGAGTTTTGGCGGAATTAACTTGGAGGATATAGAATCCCCCAAGTGTTTCAGAATTCTTGACACTCTGCGCGAGAGTATGCAAATACCAGTATGGCATGACGACCAGCTGGGAACAGCGTCGGCAACCCTAGCGGGGCTGATAAACGCTCTCAAGATAGTCGGTAAGAAGATGAGTGATGTGCGCATAACTCTGCTAGGCGCGGGGGCTTCAAACGTAGCTACCGCGAGGATACTTGAGAAGGCTGGCGCAGACCCTGGTAAGCTGATTCTGGTAGACTCGCGCGGAATACTACACGCCGAGAGGGATGATATGGACGAGCTCATGCTAAAAAACCCTTGGAAGTATGAGCTGGCCCTCAAGACCAACCGCGAGCGCATAACGGGTGGTATAGCGGAAGCACTAGAAGGCGCCGATGTGCTCATAGCGGCGTCAAAACCAGGGCCGGGTGTTGTGAAGAAGGAGTGGGTTAGGAGAATGAATAACGACGCGATAGTGTTCGCCTTGGCTAACCCAGTGCCAGAGATATGGCCGTGGGACGCCAGGGAGGCGGGAGCGCGCATAGTTGCGACGGGCAGGAGCGACTTCCCAAACCAGGTGAATAACAGCCTAATCTTCCCATCAGTATTCAGAGGCGCGTTGGACGTTAAGGCAACAACAATAACCGACGAGATGATGATACGCGCATCACAGGCTCTAGCTGAGTATGTCCCAGAGCATAAGCTTAGTGAGGACTACATAATACCGACCATGGACGACTGGAGGGTGTATATCCACGTGGCGGCTAGCGTAGCTGAGCAGGCAAGCAGACAAGGCGTTGCCAGAACACCACTCAACTACGACGAGGCATACGTGAAGGCGGTTAAGCTAATCGCCAGGGCAAGAAGCATACTGGAGCGGCTGATGAAGGATAAGTTCATTAAACCATTCCCAGAGGGTTAGAAACGATATGACGACGGTAACGTTTAGAAAAGCAACCCTAAACGACCTAGATAGGCTGGTCGACCTACTCATAAGGCAGAAGCGTCTTAATGAGGAGTTCGACCCTCTCCTAAGGCTTCGAGAAGACATAGCGGAGACGGGGAGAAAATACTTGGAAGAGGCAATAATGTCGGAGAACTCTCTGGTAGTTGTAGCAGAGGCAGATGGGCGGGTAGTGGGATTCCTCAAGGCGGACATAAAGGAAAGGCTCTTCTACTATCCAAAGACTGAGGGAAACATAGTAGAGCTATACCTACTCCCAGAATACCGGCGAAAGGGAAATGGAGTCAAACTACTGGAATACGCGGTTAATATACTGAAGGAGAGAGCAGAGATAATAACAGCAGAATTCCCATCACTAAACGAGATAGCAACAAGATTCTACACAAACCTAAACTTCAGAGCAATAATAAGCACATACGCAAGAGAAACAATAATAAAGAAGTAAAATCAACCACCAACTTTTTGCGCTCAACCCGCCTCTTCTCAAGAGCATCAACAACTATCGGTATACAATATGTTGAGCAACGCTGCCTGAAGATTATTATAGGTATAGAAACCATCTCACAGCCACCATACCTTATCTTCCAAGACACTATCAGTGAGATGGAGATATAGGGTAGAAGCGCCATTAAGAGAAGATCTATGCGATAAACTGTGAAGTGTATGATGAACATTAGGTAGGGCGGCCCAACTATTAGAAGCGTGTTTATCCATGGTCTATCTCTGGCTAGAACCCTCTTACCCAGCAGCCAGTAGAGAGCCAAGTAAGCCAAAAGTATTGCAGCGAAGTATGCCGCAATAGTAATTATGGCGGGAGCTATAGCAGCACCAAACGAAATCCAAGCCTATAAAACCCTGTAGATAACAAAGAAAAAGATACCCGCTCCCAACGCTAGCCTAAACAATCTACCAGCAGTCCCAACGTCAATCCCAACTCTACTCAAAAGAACCATCTCCTACAAATCAGGAGAATGGCTAACCTAATCACTAAATCAATTTTTAGCCAGCCATGTCTGGCAACCTTATATACCTGACAACCAAAAAGATAACATGCTCAAAAAGCGGAACTTGAAATAGACTTCACAAAATTCTGGCAGCTCCTCCTAGGCGAGTCTTATGAAAAACTTCAAGTAATAGAGGTGTTAAAATGCATAAAATGTGATATAGACGAGTTTGCTGCAATACTCAAGATTAAACCCACCGATAAGAAGCTAGACCTAGAAGACCTGAAGAAAAGCACAGCAATAAAAGTAGTCGTCTTAATGCATAATATGCATGGCATTTTTACGGTCTTCATCAGAGGAAGGTTCAATATCCCAAAGGGAATCAAAAGCCCAGATGTAATCAACTATGAAACCCCCGTCTTCTTAGATTGTATGAAACAGAGAATAACACTGGTCGGCGATGATAGTGATATACGATACGCTCTAAAACTAATGCATGAAAACAAAATAGGACACAGGATCCTGAAGCTTACCAGCTTAAAGCCAGAAGAACCAGACCCACTAGCAAACCTGACACAAAGACAGAAAGAAGCACTAATAACAGCATACCTACACGGATACTACAAAAACCCAAAAAGAACAACCACAAAAGACATAGCAAAACTACTGGGAATAAACAAATCAACCCTAACAGAACACCTAATAAAAGCAGAAAGAAAGATAATAACCCAAACAATAAAACAAAACCATAAATAAAACAACACAAAACACACTACAGAAGCTCCGGTAGTATAGTCCGGTCAAGTATGCAGGCCTCTCGAGCCTGCGACCCGGGTTCAAATCCCGGCCGGAGCACTATGCTCTACTTTCTTGTAGTATGTTGCGTAGTGTTTTTGGGAATCTTATGGCTGTGCCTGTTATTATTAGGACTGCTGGTTTGTCTGGCTGTTGGTTTTTATTTAGTTTTTGTAGTGCTGCGAGTGTTGTTGCTGATGCTGGCTCGCATGGTATGTTTTCTTTGTAGAGTTGTTTTGTTGCGTTGAGTATTTCGTCGTCTGATACTTCTATTAGCGTGCCCTTGGATTCGTTTAGTGCTTTGTTGAGTTCTTGCTCGTCTAGCTTGCTGAAGCCTGCTATGCTGTCTGCGAGTTTTGTCGTGGGCGCTATGGCTCCTATTAGTTTTGGTCTGTATTTTGTCTTTGTGAATCCCAGCCATATTCCTACGTAGAGTGTTCCGTTGTTTGTTGGTATTATTACGTGGCTGGGCTCTTCTTCTAATTGATATGAGATCTCAATAGATATCGTGGAGTCTCCCTCTATCTTCTTAAAGTTCCTGCCAGGATTAGCGTCGTAGATGTTGTGCTGGTTTATGTATTCTATGCATGTTTGGAATGCTTCGCGTAGGCTGTCTCCTGCTAGGTGTAGCTCCGCGCCTAATGCTTTTATCAACTCTATTTTTTCGCCAGCTATGTTCTCCCGCGCGAATACATGGCATTTCAGGCCGTTTATTCTTGAGAAGAATGAGAGTGAGATGGCGGCGTTTCCTGTGCTTGCTATAGCTATTTCACGGTATCCGCGTGAGATGGCGTCTTGAATCATCATTAGCGTTTCGCGGTCTTTATGCGAGCCTGTGGGCTGGGTATATTCAAGCTTGGCATAAACATCCAAACCAAGCTCTCTGCTGATTCTATCCAGCTTTATTAATGGAGTAGTATATGTCCTGGGATGGTCATGCATATCCGACAATAGAAGAGTGATGCATGTTCTTAATTATTGTTTTTACATGGATGTCCGCATGACCATCGGCTGGGCTGTAAGCCAGAGGCTGAACATCGTGTAGAATATCATGAGTGTCGTTATGGGTATTTGGCTTCTGAACGCCTGTGAGTGTGTCGGGTATGTTCTGTGAGCTATCTTCGTTGAGACGTACACCGCTAGTATGTGGCCTAGTATTATGAGGAATGCCTGCATATACCATACGTAGTCCATGCTTGTTATTGGTGCTACTTGTATGTTTGCTGTGCCGAACAAGTTCCAGCCGTAGCCGAATGGGTCTGAGAGCGCTTTGATGAATCCCATGAAATCCATGTTGAAGTGTGCTACGTTATGTGCTGCGTGGTAGAAGAGGGCTATGGGTAGGAATGAGACTGCGAAGTATGTGAAGAGCGTCCTAGTGTTGGGCATCGTGGTTCCCGACATTAGCCTAGCGAGGTAGACGAAGAAGTATACGGCTCCTATTAGGAATCCTAGGAAGAGGAACATCCAGACGGTGAATGAGCCTATGTAGCCCAGGTATGGTTCTGTTAGTGAGATTAGTAGGCCCCATGTTGGTATCATTGTTAGGCCGTGGAATGATGTTAGTGCTAGTATGACTACTGCGAAGAGCGCCCATGCGTGGCTTGGTGTGAAAGAGCTGGTTAGGTCTTTGAGGAATGGCCTGAAGTTGAAAGCCACGTTGTCGTATGGGCATGTCTTGACGCATTCAGAGCAGAGTATGCAGCTTAGGCTTGTTGCGCTGTTCTCGGAGCCTACGTAAGTGTATGTGGGACAGCCGTAGCCTTTCTCATTACCCCTTATGCAGTCCTTCGTCTTACAGTTCTTACAAACCTCTAGGCTCTCGGCCTTAAGCTCCACGGGGGACATTAGAGAGTATGCGCCTTGTATAGCTCCTATGGGGCAGCCGTAGCGGCAGAAGTAGTTGCGCTCAAAGAGGAGCATGGAGCCTAGGGTTAGGCCGAGTATTATCAAGCCTAGATACGCTGTCTGTATAGGGCTCTTGGTTACTCCTATGGCTAGCTCCAGCCATGTTAGGAGTATGAAGAGCGCCGCTGCCAGGAGTATGGTCTTGAAGCGCGCTGGCCATCGCAGGCCTAGCGTGAATTGCCTCGTCCTTCTTCCCCAGAGGCTTAGCTTCTGTATCCAGTCGCTTATAGCCAGCCATGGGCACGTTGCGCAGAAGACGCGGCCTAAGAACATGACGGTGAAGATTAGGACTATCCACCAGAATATCCACGTGAGGCTTGTTGCTATGTTGCTTGACGGGTCTTGAGAGCCGAAGAAGCCCGCTAATATCACGAGGATGAAGGCGGCTACCGTAGGAACCCTAACCGAGAACTGGAATTTCCTACTCTTGACTCAGCGCTTGATTATCCTGTTTCTCAAGACGTTGTAGCGTCTATACGGCTTCTCGCCTATCCTCTTACTATAAGCTTCAACAACGAGGAACGACACTAGGACAGCCATGCCTGATGATGTGAGGAAGAGCCAGTCAGGCATTCCAGGCATCATGTGTTTTGTTGGTTCTCTTGGTGGGAGAACAATAACAGAGAGGGGGAATACTTCCTTCTCCTCTCCGTCATAAATCTCCACCTCTATGCTATTCTCGCCTGCGTCGGTGAATTGGAGAGTGGTAACATAGTAGCCTGCTTCGTGTTCTGATGCTTGTTTGGTGATGGTCAGCTTGACGCCTGCTATTGTGACTGAATATCTCACCACCACGTTTAAGCCTCTCACAGGCTCGCCGCTGGCTTTATCAACTATAGACAAGGTGAGGCGAGCTTCTTCGCCAACCGCTGGGTTGACTGGATAGAAGTAAGCTTCTATGCTGTATTTCTGCGAATCCGCCCCGTAAGCTGTTGTTAGAAGCGTTATTATTAACAGGGCGGCTAAGAGAGGGAGCTTGGGAGAAGCTTTCATAACGCTTCTACTCTGTATAAAGATGGTTTAGCGATTTTATTCTTTTGGTTGATGATTGTACCATAAACTTTACTAGCCACTCATCGGCTTTGAAACACAATGCTGTTTTACCAAGTTGTAGAGCTCTTAAGGGAGGAGGATGCAATACTATGGTGATGATGTGGCCTGCTGCTATTCTTCTCGCCGCTTCGCTACTAGCGTCGCTCAGCGCTGTGGCGGCTCACACAGACCATGGTGGTATAGTTGTAGGTGATTACGTGGTTGCGTTAAGCCCCTCCGTCTACGTGGTGGGGAGAAACTCAACGGTGTATGTGTTGATAGACTACTCAAGCAACATGACTGAAGCCAGCGGGCTTGAAGTGTATGCGCGGCTAATAACCCCAGACGGCTCCGAGGTCTTTAGCGAGAAGCTAAAAGAGATACCGCCAGGAATATACTATTTCAACTATCTATTCGGTGAGGCGGGTGATTATACGTTGAGGGTTCGCATAGAAGATACAGACGCCTCGCTTACGCTTAGCGTCGTTAGCGCTGGTGAGCAGGCTTCGCTGGAGGGGATAGTTATAGTTGTGGTGGGACTTGTGGTATTAGCCAGCGTGGCGCTGTATGTTAGGCGTATGAGGCGTAGAGAGTTGGAATAAGCCAGACTCTACCTGCCAGGTAGGAATATTATATCGGTGCCGTATATGTATAACACGCCCATACTGAGTAGGATGAGGTATATCCCGACCACTATGAGCAGTATGCCGCTTACCTTATGCAGCTTAGGGGCTAGGCTCTTCAGCTTGTTTATCGCCGCCGTCTTGGCTAAAGATACGAGTATCGTGGTAGCTATGAGCGGTGCCGCAACACCAGCGGTATATGAGAGGAAGATGAGCATACTGTATAGTGGGTTTGCAAGAGCAAGCGCGAAAAGAACTATTGTTATGAATATTGGGAATGTGCAGGCTTGTGCTCCCAGGCCATAGCCTAGGCCGAAGAGGTAGAAGCCTGGTAGCCCAGATATGTTGAAGCGTGTGGCCAGGTTTGATGATAGCCCAACTACGGGTATGTTGATGTTGAACAGCATAACCACGCCCAGAGATATGACTAAAGCGGCGGCGATATAGCCGAATGATGATAGGTATCTTATGATTAGCGAGCCTGTAAGCCCAACTAGCGCGCCGATTGCTATATAGACCGTGAGCAATCCCAGAACTGCTGTTAAGCCAGCGAGGAGCGCGCGTCTAACACTTGTCCTCTCGCCCAGCAGGTATGCCACGTAGCCTGGTAATAGCACATAGCCGCATGGGGATATTAGGCAGAATACCCCTGCTGTAGCAGCGAAGACCAGCGCAAAACTGAAGGAGACCGACATCCTACCCTACCGCGTAGATGGTCATCCAGCCTCTATGACAGCACCGCCCTCAAACTCCTTCAGCTTATCATACTCCTTATTCAGCATAAGCTCTATAATCTTAGGATAGTTATCCTTAACGAACCGAATCTGCCCAGGATTCCTAAAGCGCTCAACACCATTCTCATCAACGAAAATATGCGTGAAGAGTGTCGGTATGCTCAGCTCTATTATCAAATCACCCTCGCCGAGAGTCATGTATTTCCAATTAATCTTAAACTGGTCGCGATACTCGCGCACCCAATCTGGCTCCTCGTTCTGGACAAATATGGAGACTATCTCTATCTTATCCTTATACTTGCTGTAAATCTCCTGCAAATAGCCGACGTTATGTAGGATTTCGCATGAGGCGCAGCCTATGAACGTGAATTCAAGTATGGTTATCTTCCCAGGCTCATAAAGCTCGCTAACCATAATCTCCTTAACACCCTCATCTGTTACCAGCTTTATCGGAAAATCAATAACATTACCCAACTCCTCCTTTGTTGCGCTTTCTTTCTCCATATT
>JANVYQ010000005.1 GCA_030059675.1 Candidatus Pelearchaeum maunauluense
CCTACCACCAATAAAAGTGGAAAACATAGAAACATCATACTCCAAGCCTACAGGCGAGTTTAGGGTATTTCAGATAATAACGGGAGACCTAGCGCAGGAGATGGTGGAAGGCTTCTCAACAGGGGCTGCATACTTCGAGGTCATGTTCCAGAAACAAGACCAGCTTCTAGCCAAGCAGGACCAGATGCTCTCAAAACAGGATGAGATGCTCACTAAGCAGGACGGGACGCTCAACGAGATTCGCGGCATTCGCCAGGACTTGCGCAGCTTGCTTGATGAGCGGCTCGCGCGTATTGAGCGGGATATTGCCGAGATTAAGGCCCGTATTGGGCTTTCTTAGCCTAAGGTTAATAGCCATCGTTTCTAGCTGGTTGTTGGGATATGCCCACCAACCTTCCAGCAGAAGCTCAGAAGAAGCTGGCCGAGTACCAAGCCGCGCGGAGGGTTGAGGACAAGATACGGGTGCTTGAAGAGGCTCTCTCGCTAATACCAGACCATAAGGGAACTGAGAAGATGCGCCGCCAGCTTAAGAGTACGCTGGCCAAGCTGCGGCGCGAGTTGGAGGAGCAGCGGAGCGCTAGGGTGACTAGGCAGGAGACGTTCTACGTTAGGGAGGAGGGTGCGGCGCAGGTTGCTTTGCTTGGTGTTGCTAATTGCGGGAAGTCAAGCCTCTTGGCGGCTCTTACCAACGCTAAGCCGCAGATAGCGCCCTACCAGCTCGCGACGACGAAGCCGACGCCTGGCATGATGCTGTATGAGGGTGTTGAGATACAGCTTGTCGAGCTTCCAGCTATACTGACGGAGGAGCTTGAAGAAACGGCATTCACAAGCAGGAGTATAGCGCTTGCAAGAAATTCCGACCTCATAGCGATAATGCTGGATGGATCTCGCGAGCCGTTAACGCAGTTTAACATGATAGTTGATTTGTTGGAGAGTTCTGGAATATCGTTGAAGAGGAAGAAGGCTGAGATAGTTATTGAGAAGAAGGATAGTGGTGGGATAAGGCTGGTCGTCTTGGGGAACTTCAATGGAACGCAGCAGGAGGTTAAGGGGCTCCTTCAAGGGATGGGAATTAGGCACGCGGTTGTGAAGATTTACGGCGACGCTGACCTTGATGATGTTGAGGAGCAGGTTCTCCGCGAGGCTGTGTATAAGAAGAGCATCGTAGTATTGGGGAAGGCGGACTTGGCGTCGGATAGCTATGCGAAGAGGTTAAGAGAGCGTCTGGAGGAGTTCCAGCTCCCGCTTGTGGTGTTTTCCGCGCTCAATGGAGCTGGGTGTGAAGAGTTTAAGCAAGAAGTCTTCAGGTCTCTTGACATAATACGAGTCTATACGCAGAAGGACGGTGTTCCGAGCCAGAAGCCGATTATAGTCCCGCGCGGGACTACGATAATAGAGCTCGCCGAGACGATACACCGCGACTTTGCGCGCAACTTAAGGTATGCCCGCGTATGGGGTAGGTCTGTGAAGATTCAAGGCCAGCAGGTAGGCCCTAACCACAGGCTGGAGGATAACGACCTAGTGGAGCTTTATGTATAGGGCTCTTTAGCCGCTTTACCCAGTCTTATCTTCATCGTAACTAGCCTTTCGCCGCTGAAGAGCCATGCCGCCACGCCTAGGATGAGGATGACGAATAGAGCCATCGCCGCGAGTGATGTTGCTACGAGGGCTAAATCTCCAGAAAGCGCGGCGCGGAGTGCCTGGAGCATATGGGTAAACGGATCCGCCATCAGCGCTAGCTGAGCTGTGGGAGGCAGCGTCTCCAGGTCTGTGAAGAGGAGTATGAGGAATGGAAAGAATATCAAAGGACCTGTGAAGAGTCCTGAGAGCTGCTGTCCGCCTCTCACGTCTCCCGCGAGTGTTCCAGCCAATATTCCCAGTCCGAGGGTTAATAGTAGGGCGAGTAGGAGTATGGCGCCTATTATGAGAACTGTGGATGGTGTTATGTTTATCAAACCCACTATGCTGGGTGCTTGCGCGTCCATAGCTGCGCCTGCCTCAATATTCATGAACGTCCCCAAGTATATGCTGAAGCCTATCGTGAAGGCTGCGGCGCCTATGGCTGCTATTATTACGGAGCCGACAAGCTTTGATGCAAGAATCTTCATCCTAGACATGGGGAGCGTGAGAAGTATCTCAAGCGTCTTGGCCTCTTTTTCCAGCCCCACACTCGTCGCAGCTACCGTTCCAGCGGTTATGGTAACTAGCAAAACCACCATAGGAACCCCGAACATTATGCTGAAGAATACCTGGCTCAGAAGCTCTGGCGAGCCCTCAAAGATAGAGCCCCTGATTACTATCGTGCTGCGGGCTTCCAGCGGGGTCCTCAAAAACTCATAATTAATGCCCTGCTTCTGCGCCAGCTCTTTACCCAGGGTCTCGCCAACCAGGTTTAGAAGCCTGTTTAGCGTGGATGTCTGGCGTAGCCTGCTTATTGATATTTCATCTGTCTCGGCGTATAGCTTAACCTCCCCCTTCTTCCCAGCAGCTATTGCCTCGCTAAATCCCCTAGGAACTAGGAGAGCGGTATCAGCTTCGTACTGGCTCATTAGCGATAGAGGCTCGCCGACCGCGTTGATAATCCTAAGCCGCAGCCCATAACTTGTGAGAAGCTCCTGTAGAAGCTTGGAGAACTCTCCGCCATCTTCATCTATGTATAGTATGGACATCTCCTGCATGGTCTGCGTGGCGGCTGACATGCCAATGTTTGCCGAGAAGCTAAGCATGGGAAACAATAAGAGGGGCATGACGATTATTCCTATCAGAATTGTCCGCTCCATCAAAAGTTCCTTCAGCTCTTTATAGACGAGCGCGGCGAAGCTCATGCGTCCTCCCTTATCTTTAGGAAGAGCTCCTCAAGATTCTGGACATTATGCCGCTTAAGCAGGTCTTCGGGGTTGCCCTCTGCTATTATGGTGCCTCTATGTATGAAAGCTACACGCGAGCATAGATACGCTACCTCAAGCATGTTGTGGCTTGATATGAGGAATGTTATTCCACGTTTCTCCGCGTAGTGTTTGATTATGTCTCTCACATAGACGGCATGCTCAACGTCAAGCCCTGATGTAGGCTCGTCTAGAATAGCCAGCCTAGGCCGGGTCATGAGGGCGCGTGCTATAAGTATGCGGCGGCGCATACCCTTACTATACGCTCCCATCCTCATGCTTATGCTATCGCCCAGCCCGCTTATCGCTACAGCTTCATCAACCATAGCGCTATCACCGCCGTATATCCTGGCGGTAAGCTTGAGAAAGTCTAAGCCAGACAGGTTCTTGTATACGCCAGCCTCCTCTGGGAGGTATGAGATTAAGCGCCTAACCTCGCTGGCTTCTCTCACAACGTCGCGGCCGAATATACGCGCCTCGCCGCCGCTGGGCTTTATTATCGTGGCCAAAATCCTGAAACACGTGGTCTTACCAGCGCCGTTGGGGCCGATAAGCCCGAAGACCTCGCCAGGCCGTACTGCGAAGCTTAAGCCCCTCAAAACCTGCCTACTACCAAAGTAGCGCGTAAGATTAGCTACTTCAACAGCTTTCCCGTTTGTCATGGATTAAAGCACCAGTCCTCCGGGCTCCACATGGATAGGCGAGGACGGCAATATAAGCCTCAAAATCCATATTATCACCAGTCGGAAATCTCTATCCAGTATTTTGAGGCGTCGCTTATAACAACGCTGCTATTCTTCTTCTCCTCAAGCTCTTCAGGGGTTAGTGGTATAGCCTCTATCGCTGGAGATATGCGCAGACTCCACGCTGCGCGGTAGACATGTTCAAGCCTATCCATGAAGCGCATACCCTTAAAATCAGGAGATACGATAACCAAATCAACATCACTCACGTATAGCCAGCTACCCTTGGCATAGCTGCCGAAGAGATAAGCCTTCTCTATCCTGAACCTCCTAGACAGCTCCCTAAGTAGCTGTTTTGCGGCGCTAACCGCCCTCTCTGGAACCTCTCTCCGCATACTCCATAATCCTCCTAGCTAGTGATAATGCTCTCTCTGCTTCTATCCTATCCACCGACTCGCTGGGAAGACCATTCGCCGCATCTGGATAACGGGTAACCGTGTAATACTTGTTCAGTATAAACAGCTCCTCCTCAATATCTGAGGGAAGCCTGAATCCTGATTCTTTTAGGAGCTGGTATAGCTCGGTAACTGTGTTTATGTGGGGTGGGTTTTCACGCCTAACAACAAAGAATAGAGCCTTCAGTATCTTTTCTACTGCTTGTTGGGCGAAGAAGGCAGCGCGGAAATACCTACCCCTATTATACGCCTCCTCACAATCCAGCAAATCCTCTCTGGCCGACT
The DNA here is from genome assembly GCA_030059675.1 of Candidatus Pelearchaeum maunauluense. Lineage (GTDB taxonomy): Archaea > Thermoproteota > Nitrososphaeria_A > Caldarchaeales > Caldarchaeaceae > Pelearchaeum > Pelearchaeum maunauluense. The sequence goes on from JANVYQ010000005.1 coordinate 4,309, forward strand.
CAAGCCAGAGGTCTGCCTCTCTCCGCATCTCCTATTATACGATGCCCCCTTGTCTGGTTATTAATGCTCGCCAGAGCCGAGGCTAACTATATTACAACCCGCGTGTAGCGTGTGGGGGAGGGCGGCGTTGCAGGTCATAGCTATTGGGAGCAAGACCTTCGTCGCTGGTTTTAGGCTGGCGGGGGCGCGGGGTATAGAGGTATCAACACCGCAGGAGGCCTTGCAACACATAAACAAGCTAGTCCAAGACCCTGAGGTGGGCTTAATCATAGTCTCCGAAGACCTCTCTGAGCAGTTTAGGCAACAGCTTAACGAGATCAGGGCTAAGAAGCCTGTTCCACTGATTTACGAGCTCCCACCACCGATAGCGAAGCCCAAGAGGATAGACTACCGAGCCATGCTCCGCGAGGTTCTCGGCGTCTAGTATAAATGAGAGCTGTTAAAGCGTGTTAGGGAGGCGTCTGGGTTGTCGTCCTCTGCTCTTGAGAGGGTTGTCCGCGAGGTTGTCCAGGAAGCTCTTGCGGAGTTCAAACAGGGGCTGGAAGAAGCTGGGCGTCAGGCGCTTAAGATAGTTGAGGGCGTAGAGGAGGAAACCCTACGCGAGGCCGAAGCCATGCTTGAGGCTGGGAAACGAGGCCGCGACACGCTGAGGCAGAGAATCCTAAGCCTAGCCGAGATAAACGCCCGCAATAAATCAATAGCCGTTCTTGAGGAGGCTGTTAATAACGTGTTGGAGAAGGCGCGGGAGAGGATAATGCAGCTAGACGAGAGGGAGCTGGAGGATGCTCTCAGGTTTCTACTGCGGGAGGCTGTAGACGCAATAGGTGCCGAGCGCGTGATTGTTGAGACGAACAGCGCTGGGCTTAGGGTTATTGAGAAGGTCGCCAGAGAGATTGAAGCAGAGAAGAAGGTCTCGCTCTCAATAAGTAGGACACCAATAGAAGCGGTGGGAGTAAAGGCGCGGAGCGAGAAGGGAGACATAATCTATGACAACACGATAGACGCGAGGCTTGAGCGCATGAGGCCACTACTCAGGAAAGAGGTTGCAAAACTCTTCACAAGCTAGGCAAATATTTCCAACATACAAATTTGGTAGTTAAGGAAAATCTTGGTTTTCAGAGCTGGGCTTGATGAAATTTATATTAAATTATTAGGGTATTAACAGTTAGCGCGCCTTGACTACAATCCTCTTAACCAACGATGATGGTGTTAGGAGGCTTGGTTTATGGGCTCTTCACGACGCTATTGAGGAGCTGGGTGATGTTGTCGTCGTAGCCCCTGAGTCGGCGATGAGCGCTACTGGCATGAGCCTCACATTCCACAAGGCTCTTAGGATAAAGAAGGTCGTGATAGACGGGCGCGGTGCTTTCGCGGTCTCTGGAACACCAGCAGACTGCGTATCGCTGGGGATACATAAAATCCTAGCGGGGAAGCGTCCTGATTTGGTAGTCTCAGGGATAAACGAGGGAGACAACACAACAGCCCAAGCAATATACGCCAGCGGCACGGTAGCAGCGGCAATACACGCGGCTATACTAAAGATACCCGCGGCAGCGTTCTCCCTAACGCTACCTGAGAACGAGAAAACAACACGCGAGGAGCTTAGGTATAGGATGAGAGAGGCGGCGCATCTATGTAAAGAGATTATCGCCTGGATTCTTGACGAGGGACTGCCAGAAGGGGCTGATTATCTAAATGTTAATTTTCCATACACAGTTACACGTGATACTCCTGTTAAGATAACTCGGTTAGGCAGTTTCCGTTATGAGGATTATGTTATTGAGCGCCGCGACCCGCGGGGCAGGCCTTACTACTGGCAGTGGGGAAAGCAGAGGCCGTTGGAGGGCTTCCAGCCAGGCACAGATGCTTACACGGTCTTCGTGGAGAAGCAGGTATCGGTGTCGCCTCTCAGGGTTGACGCATCAGCCGACGTAGATACCGAATCCTTCAGCCCCTTACTGCGGCGTATAAGGGGAGAAAAGACTAGCCACCAGACAAGAAAATCCGCTGGATACGATATTCCCTAAGTCATTTTTCGCCAAATAGCTAAACTTTTAATCGGGTTTCTGCTGCTTCATCAACAGTTTGGTGGCTCGCTGTGCCGCTCACACGCTGCTCAAAATCCCAGCACTATAACACCTCGGTAGATGCGGGTGTTCAAGATTATGGGTCTAGGGCTTAAGGAGAGGATTGAATTGATGAGACAGGGAATAATCCACCGTTACATAATTCCGAGCCTTGAGATGCGGGGCTTCATAGTCGCTGACTGGAAACGCCCAATCTCCCTTGAGGACATGATACTCCGAGACGAGGGATGGATACCGCAATACACTCCCTACACAACTTGGGAGACATACAAACGCGACGCCCCACTCTACCTCTACTTCAACACCTTCTATGGAGATGTTTATGAGAGGGCATACCGCCACTGCTTCGTTGAATACATCATAAACCTACACAACTACCCACTACCGCCAAAGCTATTGGGGATATTCACACGCCTAAACGTGGAGAACGGCTACTACTGGAAACACCGCGTAGCGATAGACCTCACATACCCAGAAAACGCTGTAACCGAGATAGACAGCAAATACGATGAACTAACCCTCCTCCTCTCGCGTGAGGGTATAGCAGAAGCTGGTGAGTCCGAAAGCGAAGAGAATGAGGAGGAGAAATAGTTCTAGGAGCCGCGTAGCTGTCTTAAAATCATAATAGTATTCGTGTCGCGTATTCCCTCTATATTCCTTATAGCCTCTATACATTTGTTCAACTCCTGCATGCTGGGGACGGAGATTAGAGCAACAGCGTCATACTCGCCTGTTATCTCATAGACCGTCTCCACGCCAGCTATCTTTGTGAGGGCATCTGCAACCTTTGGTGTGGGGACTGAGGGGTCTACCGAGAGGAATGTAAAGGCTCTTACATGGTGGCCGCGCTCAACCTCTATTGTAAACGCCTTGATGACACCGCGCTCTATTAGGCTCTTCACGCGCCGCCTAATGGCGCCCTCAGATAGGTTGAGCTGACTGCCTATCTCAGTAAAGCTCTTCCTAGAATCCTTCTTAAGTATCTCAAGAATAGCATGGTCTAACTCGTCAAGCTCCGCAGACATTCACACCAAACTAGCTATCACTACCTTATTTTCATTTTCAATCTATAACCTCCAGCCATCCATGGGGAGGCTCAAGAAACCCTTATAAGAACACTCAAGAAGTTCAACTAGCGATAACATAACTCAAGGAGGTTAAGAATCTTTTGAAGGTAGCCCTCGCATACAGTGGTGGGCTTGACACAACCGTAGCTATTAGGTGGCTTCAAGAAAAGTATGGCGCGGAGGTCTATACCGTTACCGTTGATGTAGGCCAGGAGGAGGACTTTAAGGAGATTGAGGAGAAGGCTTACAAGAGCGGGGCTGTCAAACACTACCACATAGACGCGCGCCATAAATTTGCTGAGGAATATGTGGCTAGGGCTATCAAAGCAAACGCCCTCTATGAAGGCGAATATCCACTTTCGTCGGCGCTCAGCAGGCCCCTGATAGCGGAGGAGGTGGCAAAGATAGCTCTCCGGGAAGGCTGCGATGCTGTCGCGCATGGCTGCACAGGAAAAGGAAACGACCAGCTTCGTTTTGACGCGACCTTCGCGGCCACAGCACCAGACCTAAAGATTCTAGCGCCAGTTAGGGAGTGGAACATGAATAGGGAGGATGAGATAGAGTATGCGCTGAAGAACGGGCTACCGATAAACCCGCGTAAGAGCAGGTTTAGCATAGACGAGAACCTTTGGGGCAGGTCAATAGAGGCTGCTGAGCTGGAAGACCCCTGGACAGAGCCCCCCAACGAGGCGTTCAAGCTGGTAAAGCCACTTGAGGAAACACCCAACACGCCCGAAGAGCTTGTGATAGGATTCACAAGGGGGATACCCACATCGCTAAACGGCGAGAACGCCACAATGCTTGAAATCATAGGAAAACTCAACAAGATAGGAGGCCAACACGGCTATGGCGTAATAGACCACATAGAAGATAGGGTGATAGGGCTGAAATCCCGCGAGGTATACGAAGCCCCAGCAGCCCTAATACTCATAAAAACACACATGGACTTAGAGAAGATGGTACTGGGAAGAAGATACCTATCATTCAAACAACATATAGACAAGACCTGGGCAGAGATGATATACGGCGGACTATGGGCAGATCCACTCCGAAAAGCACTTGACGCATTCATAGACGAATCTCAGAAAAACATAACAGGAGAAGTAAGAATAAAGCTCTACAAAGGAACCATGCGCATAACGGGAAGAAGAGCAGAGAGAGCAGCATACGCGAAGGAGATAATCACATACTCGCGTGAAAGCCTATTTGACCAAAAAGCGGGAGAAGGATTCTCAAAACTCTGGAGCCTAGAAACAAGACTAACAACACTCAGCGAAAAATAGGCTTTATGCCTTACATTACTTGAGGTTAAGCGCTAGGACATATGCTGGTTATCTTAACCTCATGATTGCTAAGCCTATTCTACTAATCTTAAAGCCACACTGCTTATAGAATCTAAGTCCAGCCAAGTTTTCTAAACCTACAATCAGTCTCAAGGTCTTACATCCCTTTCTCTTGGCTATTTCTCTCGCAAATCTCACAAGTCTTGTACCAACTTTATAACCCCGAAAGTTTTTCAACACAAAAATATCTTCAACCCATGCAGAAGGGCCGCCATTAAATAGCCTATAATAGATTGTCAAATGCAGAAAACCTATAATCTTTTCACCAAGCTCAGCAACTATGATAAAATTATTAGAATACGCCGCTGTTTTCCACTCTTTAATATTTTTACGAATCTCATGTAAATCAAGCTCATCTGGAAGCCAAATTTCTGGCTCAGTTTCAATAGCCTCACGACGAAATTCAAAGAGCTTTTGCCTATCTTTGACTCCTGCCACACGGATTTTGGCCCGTCTTATTGCCTTAGCTGGTTTGGAATCCTGAGGCGGACGCCTAGTACGTACAAAACGTTCATCTTCCTCATCCCATACATACCAAACCATCCTGACTTTAATTTACAAATTAAACAAGTATAAAATCGTCTATTCTAGGAGAGTGTTTAAAGAATTAGCTATAATCCATACAATCCTTCCCAGATATGCGGCAGGTGGTGCGGGGGGTGGGATTTGAACCCACGAACCCCTTCTGCCCAGGCATACTCTTCGGGACAGGAGCTTACCGATGCCGGGCCTGCGCATTCTCAGTCCTGCGCCGATAGCCGTTGCCCAGCAATGCTTGCTGGGCGCATTGACCAGGCTTGGCGACCCCCGCGCCCTACAAGTGATTCTGGTGTCTGGGATATTTTATCTTTAGTCATCCCCTCATGATAAAAGCCCCGGGCGGGATTCGAACCCGCGCTCTCCAGCTTACCAAGCTGGCGCTTTAACCAGCCTAAGCTACCGGGGCTGTGCTGTCGGTGGTTGTTGTAGCCTTCTTATATGGATTAGGCAGTTTGCATGCGGGTGTGCTGGACTTTGCTTAGGTTTTTAGTCAGCAATCAGCGGTGTGGTTAATTGTTTTTGTCGTATTTTCTTGAAGGTTTATATGTTTTAGAACTTGTGCAACCGCTGGATGCGCGCGGCTCCACTGCTTTCGGTAGAGAATGTGGTGAAGACATTCGGCGGCGTGAGAGCGCTGGATGGATGTAGCCTAACAATCGAGAAGGGTGTATGTACTGGGATAATAGGGCCTAACGGCTCTGGGAAGACTACGCTGCTAAACGTTATAAATGGATTCCATAAGCCGGACAGCGGCAGGGTGTATCTCAACGGTAGGAGGATAGATAAGCTCCCACCAAGCACTATATGTAGGCTTGGGGTAGGCCGTGTCTTTCAGGTTACGAAGCTCTTTAACGGTATGACTGTTCTTGAGAATGTTATGGTGGAGGCTGTTTGGATGAAGAAGGATTTGGACGCGGTTAGGGAGAGGGCTCTGGAGTTGTTGAGGGATTTTGGGATACCTCTTAGTCTGAAGGATGAGCTTGCTGGGAGGCTCTCTGGAGGCCAGCAGAAGTTGGTAGACCTAGCCCGCGCTCTCGTTGCTGACCCTGAGATATTGTTGCTTGATGAGCCCCTGGCAGGTGTTCATGCGGCGATAAAGGAGAAGATTATGAAGATTGTTAATGAGCTGGTGCGCGGGGGGAAGACCTTGGTATTCGTTAGTCATGATATTCCCTCAATAATGAAGGTGGCTCAAGATGTTGTGTTTATGAGCGCGGGTAAAGTTCTCGTGAGGGGTAGGCCTGATGAGATTAGGTCGCATGAGGAGGTCATAACAGCTTATCTGGGTGTGTAGCTCATGTTGCTGGATGTTCGGGACATCTATGTGGAGTATCAGCGGGATATTGAGATTTTGAGGGGAGTGAGCATATCAGTCAGAGAGGGCTATGTATCCTCGGTAATAGGGCCTAACGGTGCTGGTAAATCAACTCTGCTGAAAACCGTAATGGGCATACTCAAGCCGAAACGTGGTTCTATAATCTTTGAGGGTAAGAAGATAGAGGGAAAGCAGCCGAATGAGCTCGTCAAGATGGGTCTAACATATGTTCCTCAAAGACGAAGTATATTCCCCCAGCTTACGGTTAAGGAGAATCTTGAGATGGGTGCATGGACTCTGCGTAAGAATGAGGGTGAGGTCAGGAGGAGAATGCGTGAGGTCTTGGAGCTCTTTCCGTCTCTTTCCGAGAAGATAAACGAGAAGGCGGGGCTGCTCAGCGGCGGCCAGGCAAGGATGCTGGAAATAGCCCGCGCCCTAATGACAAGCCCCAAGCTACTACTCCTAGACGAGCCTAGCTTCGGACTCTCGCCACTAATGACAAACAAGGTATACGAAACCATAACAGACCTCAAGAAGACTGGAATAACTATACTGCTTGTTGACCAGAACCTTGGTAAGTGTATGGCGTTGTCTGACTATGTGTATGTCATAGAGCTTGGCAGTGTTCGTGGGGGTGGTAAGCGTGATGAGATGCCTGCGGATGTTAAGGAGATTATACGCCGCTGGCTGGAGGCTGAAGAAGGCAGGGAAGTTGAGAGTTTAAGCGCTGACTAACATCTTGAGAGGTGCTGGGTTGAATGGTATTAGAACAGTTCTCCCTCCTTGCTAAAAACTGGCTCTTCATACAAGTCCTGGTCGGCGGTCTACTGCTCGGCGGCGTATACGCGCTGGTCGCGGCAGGGTTTACCATGATATTCGGCGTGCTCAAGATACTGAACATAGCGCATGGAGAATTCGTGGTTCTCGGCTCATATGTGGCGTATTGGGTCTTCATACTCCTCGGCATAGACCCTATTTTGGCAATAGCCGTAACACTGCCAGCAGCCGCTCTCTATGGCTTCGCAACCTACTTCCTAGCAATTGAGAGCGTATCAAGGAAGGGGATAGAACCAACGATAGTGGCGAGCTTCGGCGTCTTACTAATCCTACAATCCTCGATGCTGGCAGCATTCACAGGAGACCCCCGAAGCATAGTAACAGAATTCACTGGCGAGAGCTTGGTTTTCGGGCCAGTTATAATGCCCTTAACCAAGGTGTTGGCATTTACGCTGGCTGTGGCAGCATTACTTGTTTTGAGTCTCTTTCTTAATAAGACGCAGATAGGAAAGGCGCTCAGGGCGGTCTCTCAAGATGCTGAAGCCAGTATGCTTATGGGGATACCAGCGCGGGCTCTTCAGCGGCTGGGGTTTGTGATAGGCGCCATGCTTGCTGGGCTTACTGGGAACGTGATAGCCATGGTATCTAGCTTCACCCCCACACTTGGGCCAGAGTTTCTCCTAAAGTCATTCGTCATACTAGCCATAGTCGGCATAGGAAATGTACGGGAGGTCGTTATAGGCGGGCTCTTACTCGGAACGGTGGAGGCCTTCGGCTCCTTCTTCCTAGGCGCGGGGATGAGGAACGTGGTAGCATACGGCCTGCTCATAATACTGCTACTAATCAAGCCCAGCGGGCTTTTCAGCAAGGCTGAACAGAGGGAGGTTTGATGGCCAGCCTAAAGCCACTACCGATAATAGCTATAGCTATTCTAGCTCTAGTACCCCTAGCCCCTGTTGACGACTTCCTAAAGAGCATGGTCTTTCTCTTCATGATTTACCTAGCATCCGCCTATGGGTGGAATATTATCGGTGGTTTTGCTGGCCAGATAAACCTGGGCCATGCAGCGTTCTTCGGGATGGGAGCATACGTTATGGGCCAGTCTCTACTAGCTGGTCTTCATCCCTATGTTGCGGTGGCTGTAGGCGGCCTCGCCGGGCTGGGAACGGCGCTTATCATGAGCCCCCTCCTAAGACTACGCGGGGACTACTTCGCCATAGGCACGCTAGGCTTCACCGAAGCCCTCAAGATAGCACTAGTCAACATACATGCATACGGCTACTCCTTCCCACCAGACCCAACCCTAACATTCACCGCAAACTACTACTATGCATTAGCAATATTCGTGGCAGTAGCTTTTCTAAACTACCTTATACTCACGTCCAAGCTTAGATTCGCATTCATATCTATACGCGAGAATGAGACCTTAGCTTCAGCCAGCGGAATTGGAATCTTCAAGTATAAGGTTCTGGCTCTCTGCTTAAGCGGTGTGATGGTTGGATTAATAGGCGGGATATACAGCTACAACCTACTATACGTACAGCCTGAGCATGTCTTCGGGATGGAATGGACACTAATCCCACTCTTCATCGTACTAATAGGCGGACGCGGCACTATAATAGGCCCGATATTCGGGCTGATGATCTATCTAGGAACATACTATGCGCTGGGATTCTTACTTCCTGAGATAAGCCTTCTACTATTCGGATTGATGGTGGTGCTGGTGATGAAATTTATGCCACAAGGACTGATTGAGCAGGTCTTCTATGGGAGGCTTAACATGAGACGCAGGCTAATAATCTAAAAAATAAAATAGATTAGTTTTTAGTTTGAGAAAGCTGGTTGTTTATCGCTCTTCCCAGGATGGGAATGGATATACGAAGTCTGTTGTAGCCAGCTCGCGTGGCCAGACAATCTCCAACCTACCGTTCCGCCACTGCTGTATTAGCATGAGCTTAGCGCTATCTTTCATCTTACCGCCCTTCTCAAAGGCTATACGGCCCATAACAGTCTCAAACTCACCGTTCTGTATGGCGTCTCTTATCTTCTCCTTGTCCAGCTCGCCAGCCATCTCAATAGCCTTAAAGAGTATTTGCGCAGAGGCGTAGTGGATACCGAGCAGAGTGGGCTCTCTACCTGTTTCAGTCTTATACTTGTCCACTACATCCTTGCCCCGTGTGTATGGGAGGCCACCTTCATACGGTAGGTCTTTGTTCCAGATGAAGCTCGCCGTAACGTATTCTGCGTCTTCCTTAAGGTTGGCGCCAAACGGGCCTGTGGCTGTCCCTCTCGTGAATGCCCAGAGCTTGGGTGAGAACTTAAGCTCCTTGCTCACCTTAATCATGTTGATGGCATCTGGAGGCGATGGTATAGAGCCCACCACATCAGGGTTAAGCGCCTTAGTCTTGCTCACCAACGTGGTAAAGTCGGCCCCTGGCGTGTACTTCTCGCGGAGAACAACCTCATAACCAAACTGCTTCGCGTATGCCTCAAACCAGTTAGCGTTGTCAGCTCCCAAGTCTGAGGCCTCTTCCCATATCGCTATAGTCTTAGGCCTCTGGTCAGCGGGCAGGCTGTTCATGAACTCGAAGTATATCAGAACCTCGTCGCGCGCTAGGTGGAAGTTTGAGAACGCGTAGTTATATTTTGGTGGAATCCAAATCTTCTCTGTAGTCCCTAGGATGCCGACCATCGGCACTTTATACTTCTCCAACACAGGAGCTATTGCTAGGGCGAAGTGGCTTCCAGTCTGGCCGAGGAGTGCATCAACCTTATCACCAGTAATGAGCTTCTCAATATTGGTAACGTATGTTGTCACGTCGCTATTGTCGTTGTATATTACCAGCTTTACGGGTAGCTTGGTGTTGTATTTCTTGAGGAAGATTCCTCCCTCGCCGTTTATCCTCTTAACAGCCTCCTCCACCGCCCACTTCTGCTCTGACGCAAACCCGCTATATCCGCCAGCCAAGGCCAGGGATATTCCTATGAGTATCTCAGGCCGAGGCGGTGACTCGGCTACACCACCAACCGTAACAGTCTTCTCAACGGTCTCCGTAGCTGTTACCGTAGTGGCTCCCCCAACAGTTACGGTTCTCTCTAGCGTCTTCTCTTGGGTTACCGTGGTTATCCCGCCTGGCGCTGCCTGTGTCCCTGCCAGATACCCGCCAGCCGCGCCCACCGCTATCCCAACAACACCCACAGCTATTGTTCCAATCCTACTTACGGCCGCGCGTCTAGATATCGTGTTGTCTTTCTGCTCTCTATCCTTATGATATTCTTCTTCGTTCATAAGGCGTCGTAGCCTGACCTTCACTCGCTTATATCTTTTACCAAGTTTAAGATGCTTAACCACGCATGTCAATTACTTCTTCCTTTTCCTTTCGGGTCTTGTCCATACACCCATCTCAAACATCTTCTCAATCTGCTTCTCGATGACCTTCTCGCGATACTCTGCGTGTTTATACGGCTTCTGCTCCAGCCAGAGATTCTTCGGGTATATGGGCCGTTCATAGATTAGCTGGATGATCTCGGTTCTAAGGTCTTTCATCCAGTTGGCCCAGGGAGACCTTGACCTAAAGTCCCTAAGGGCGTCTATGTCTATTACTGCGGCGCAGTATGATGAGCCAGCGCCGTACTCGTGTTTTCCTATAACCCTTCCCTTGTAATCAACTATCATGGACTTCCCGCCAAAGGTGTCTACTGGGACTGGTGAGTCTACTGTTAGGTAGTATGTTCCCGTGTTGGGTGCGATGATGTAGATGTTGTTGTCTAGGGCGCGTGCTCTGTTCTGCACCTCCCAGAACTCGTTCTGCGTGTGTGGATGGGGGTAGCTGGGCCTATACACGACCTCTGCGCCATTCATGGCTAGGCCCCGTATGTATTCTGGGTAGGAGCCCTCGTTAGCCAGCGCGCATCCAAGCTTGCCTATCTCGGTATCAACAACTGGGAAGAAAGCTTGCAGGTTCCTTCCATGAATCTTAACCCACTCATCAAAGATGTCGTGTGGGCATACCGAGTGCTCAACAGGGAAGAGGGGGGAGTTCTTGTAATGACGTAGGATTATCTTGCCGCGCGGGTCTATTATGAAAGCGTTGTTGAAGAACCTGTTGGGGAATCTCTCGTCTCGCGCCTTCGCCTGGGCTATGACATAACAGCCGTACTGCTTGGCTATCTCTCCCAGCAGGTCTGTCTCTTCACCAGGTATGTCTATGGCGATTGTGTTAGCATACTCCTCGTGGTCCATATCAAATACTTCGTCTGTGAAGCCTTGGAGAGAGCCTTCGGGTATTGCTATTAGCTTCACGGGTAGGTCTAGGCTGCTGAGCCATGTGGCGGCTGCTACGAGCTCCCTAATGTGCTCTATGTTCTTCTTAATCTCCTCGCGTTTCCTAACACCCCACACTGTTGGAGAGAGACCAACAGCCATGTAAGGCTCCATATCAGCTCAGCACACATCGCTAGAGAAGTGATATAAGCTTTCGGCAAAGACGTTTAGATTAATCTGATAGCTATTAGGGGTTGTTATATGCACCTCACGTTAGGTGAGCATCATAAGAAGCTTCTTGAAGATGCTTCTAGACTGTCTGAGAGCTTCGGCTTGGACTATTGGCGTGAAGTATATGATGCGCATCGTTTTCCTGAGGAATATTGGTCTAGACTCTCTGCTTTGCGTTTTCCTGGAGTTATTCTAGACCATGGTTATGATGGGCTTGGGCTTGGTCTGGTGGAGCTTGTGCTGATAACTGAGAGGCTTGCCGCTGGAGGCGCTGGCCTAGGCTTATACGCCATGTTAAGCAACAACCTAGCAGGGCTTGTTATACAGCAGCATGGCAGCAATAGCGCGAAGGCTCTATTACCCCGCGTGGTTCGTGGTGAGCTACTGATAGGCTTGGCATTTACCGAAGAGGAGGCAGGCTCTGACGCGTTTGCGATAAAGACTACGGCAATAGAGAGGGGTGGGGGATATGTTTTGCAAGGTGAGAAGATGTTTGTCAATAATGTGGGGAGGGCGACCCACTACTTGGTTATGGCTAGGACATCCCAGCCCGCTGGAGGAAGGCGGAGTCATGGTTTAACGCTCTTCCTAGTTGATTCAAATTCCAGCGGCATAAGCTACGCGCATCTAGGCAAGATGGGGCTAGACTATCTCAACACTGGAAGAATGACCTTGGACAACGTCTATGTCGGTAGAGAGAGGGTTGTGGGTAATGTTGATGAGGGTTGGAAGGCTATAGTGAATGCTCTTAACGCTGACCGTATTGCTTACGCGGCGCTCGCGATAGGCGCTGGTAGACTAGCGCTCAATATTGCTGTGGATTATGCTAAGCGGCGTAGGGTCTTCGGCCGCGAGATAGGCGGCTACCAGGCCATACAATTCCCCCTAGCAGCATCCTACGCCGAGCTAGAAGCTGCATGGCTTCTTACGCTTAATGCTGCTATCAAATTTGATAGGGGAGAGAGCTGTGATGTTGATGCCTGCTTATGCAAATACCTGGCAACCGAGGCGGCGTTTAGGGCTGTGGAGCGCTCTATGCAGACCCTCGGCGGCCATGGATACCTAAAAGACTATCACGTGGAGCGGCTCTTTAGAGATGTGCTTCTCCTGAAGTCTAGCCCAATTACCCAAGAGCTGGCTTTGGCGTATGTGGCTCAGCGAGGCCTAGGCCTACCCCGTTCTTTCTAAAACTCAACCTCAACACCCACCCCACGCTCGCGAGCAATCCTATAAGCTTCCGAAGCTGTAAAAAGGTCTATGGCGGCAAATCCAACAGATTTGAAGAGGGTAATCTCATCTCCGCTCTCTCTTATGCTCTTACCTCCCCTAACAACGGCGCTCAGCTCCATTATGTCTGATGTGCTTATTATACCGTTGTTTATCGCATGTATTATGTCGCCAGCCTCTCTTATGACAAACTCCCTTAAGTCTGCCACAATTTTTGAGGCTCTCTTTATCGTCTCCTCATCAAGCTCCCGCCTATTGGGCAAGACGCCTATGCTATTCACATGAGCTCCCCTGGAAATCCACTCTCCTGAGAGTACGGGCTTCTCAGAGTTCGTGGCTGTGATAACTATATCGCGCCCTTCAACAGCCTCCCTAGGCGAGTCGTGTGGCGTTGCCCTGATTCCCAGCTCACGCGAAGCACGCTCACAAAAGCGTTCGCGGTTAGCCTTGGTCGGGCTGAATACATGTACCTCCTCAATACCGCGCACAGCAAGCATGGCTTCTAGCTGGGCCCATGCTTGTATACCGCTCCCAATCAACCCCACGCTTGTGCTGTCTTCGCGCGCCATGTAGCGGGTTGCTACGCCGCTCATAGCGCCTGTTCTGGCTTCGGTTATATACACGGAGTCCATCAGAGCCAGCGGCAAGCCCCGCTCCAAGTCAAACAAAACAAGCATTCCGAAAGCCTTGGGGAGATTATACTTGGGATTGGCTAGATACTCGTTAATTATCTTAACAGTAACTTTTGATTGCGCTGTTGAGTATGCTGGCATGAATAGCCATACAGCGCGTCTATCAGGCATTTGGACTACAACACGCTGGGGGGTTGTGTATTCGCTGGGGCTGAATGAGCGGAAGAAAGCCTCGGTAATCTCCACTACATTCTTCATGGGTAGGAGCTGTGCTAACGTTGTGCGGGAGAGAAGGAGCATGGGCTAATCACGCTCTATTGTCTATTATGCGCTTGGCCTTGCCAACCTCCTGGCGCGGCAGCGTCATAGGGTCAACAACCTCCACCTCTGGCTCCACCATCAGTATTTCATGCAGCTCGCGGCGGAGTATCTGGGCCAGCCTGGCTTTCTCATCCCCGCCTACCTTATCCCTGGCCTCAACAACTATCTTCAGCTGGTCAAGCCCCTTCACGCGGCTGACATGTATCTGATACTCCATCCCCAGCTCAGGATGCTTAAGTAGAGTGGTCTCAACCATACTAGGCCATATAGCCACTCCACGAACCTTAATCATATCATCAATCCTCATCTTTATGGGCGCTATCCTAACATGCGTCCTCCCACAGTCGCATGATGTGCTGTCGTATATTCTTGAGAGGTCGCGCGAGCGGTACCTAATGAGAGGCGCCGCCTCTTTTGTGAGCGACGTAAATACCAGCTCCCCCTCCTCCTCAGGTTCTAGCTGCTCCCCAGTCTGGGGGTCTATAACTTCTACTATGAAATGGTCCTCCCAGACATGTAGCCCATCGTGTATTCTACAATCGTTTGCCACGCCTGGGCCGCATAGCTCGGTGAATCCATAGATGTCGTAGACATCCATGTCCCATACTTCTGAGATTCGGCGCTTCATCTCTTCCGTCCATGTCTCCGAGCCGAATACTCCTTTACGCACCCTAGTATCCTTGGCTGGGTCTATACCCATCTCCAGCGCGGTCTCGGTTAGTCTAAGCATATACGAGACGACGGCGCATACCATGGTGGTTCCGAAGTCCTGCATGAATTGTATCTGCCGCCTGCTGAAGCCAGCTCCAGAAGGGACTATAAGCGCCCCAACCTTACGCGCGCCGTGGTAGAATCCAAAACCACCCGTGAACATCCCGAAGCTTGGGGTTATCTGAAAGACATCCTCGCGCGAGAGTCCAGACATGACGAGAGACCTAGCTGAGACATCAGCCCATACCTCCAGGTCGTTCTCCGTGTATAGCCCAAGCGTGGGCGCTCCAGTAGTCCCAGATGTTGCGTGCATCTCCACCACCTCGCTCAGCGGAACGGCCAGCATACCAAATGGATAATGGTCGCGGAGGGTCTGCTTGGTGGTGAAGGGGAGACGCGCTATATCATCCAAGCTACGAATATCCTCTGGCTTAACCCCAAGCCTATCCATCTCCCGCCTATAGTATGCTACATTATTATACACACGCGAGACTGTCTGACGTAGCCTTTTCAACTGAATCTCCGCTATATCCCTACGACTCATTCTCTCGGCTGTAGGATTGAAGTATCGCTCCATACCTGTCAAAACACCGCGCAAGCTAGACAATAATTAGCTTTTATTCATGATTTTGCTCATGGTGTTTTGATATACGAAATATGTTAGGCTTGTTCTAGCTATCTTGACTTCTACGCATTTCCTCCAACTCCTCCTGCAAATGCCAGGGAAGGCTAGAGTAGATATCTTCAAAGATTACTTCAGGCGATAACTGTGGAGCGGCCTCAGCGTCCTCGGTTGCACGCCTCAACTCATCCCTAAACTCCTCAACAAACTTCAACTCTTCCTCACTACTCCATAGGCCGGCTTTCTCAAGATAACGCCTCAGCCTCATAATCGGGTCCCGTCTCCTCCAACGCTCAACCTCCTCATCACTCCTATACCTCTTAGGGTCGTCAGCAGTAGTATGAGGCCCCAAACGATATGTTATGGCCTCTATCAGCGTCGGCCCCTCAAAGCGGCGTGCACGCTCGGCTGCTCTACGCGTTGCCAAATAGACGGCTATAACATCATTACCATCAACCTGTACAGACTCCATCCCATAGGCTCTGCCCTTAACCGCTATGTTCTCCGAGGCCGTTTGGAGGTTTATCGGAACCGAGATGGCCCATTGGTTGTTTTGGCAGAAGAATACTGTCGGTGTTTTGAATAAGGCTGCGAAGTTGGCTGCTTCGTGGAAGTCTCCTTTTGATGTCGCGCCGTCGCCGAAATAGACGAGAGCGACTGTCGGCTCGTTGCGTAGTTTGCAAGCTAGCGAGAAGCCTACTGCTACGGGTATCATGAGCGATACTGCGCCTACTGGAACCACTATCCTACGTTGCGCGTTTCCATACAGCGTTATCTCATGCCCCTTTAGAACATCCCTGCTATTGGCCAACATCCTATCCATAAGCTCCAGTAATGGAACCTTCCGCGCTATGAAGACGGGAAACTCGCGATAGGTTGGGAAGATTATATCCCGTTCATCCAGCGCGTATGCGCTTCCAACCATAGCCGCCTCCTGCCCCTCGCTTGGCGGGTATCGCGAAGCCCTACCCATAGGATGTATCTTCAGCATCCACTCATCAAACAGCCGAGAAGCCAGCATATCCTTAAACATGCTTAACAGAAGCTTATCCGTAACTTCTTCTGGGAGCGGTTTTGATAGACTTCCATCGTCGTTTAGCAGGGATAGCATGAAAATCTCCTCCCTTCTAGATTATCACCGCGCCTTGGCCGCTCTAAGCTCCTTAAGAATAGCCACGAGCTCCTGCTCCGAGATTGGGCCTTTACGCTCTATTGAGAGCTCCTTCACCTTATCAGCTAGAGGCTGTAGTTCTTCTTGTGAGCATTCCAAGCCAAGCTGTTTTAGCTTCCACTCTATTGAGTGTCTGCCGCTCTTCTTGCCCAGCAGTACGTCATGTTTGTTTCCTACTAACTCTGGGAGGTATGCCTCGGAGCCTAGGTGATATTTCATCCAGCCTGCTACGGATATCCCAGACTCGCGTGTGAATACTCTATCCCCTACCACGGGCTTGTTAGGCGGCATCTTGAATCCAGTAAGCCGCTCCACCAGCTTGGATAGCTGGACTAGCTTCGGGTAGTTGAGTCCAACTCTTACTTTATAGAGGAGTTCAAGGGTTAGGCTAACCTCCTCCAACGCGGCATTCCCAGCCCGCTCACCAATCCCATTAACGGATACATGGACAACCTCGGCACCAGCGCTCAGGCCAGCGACACTACACGCAGTCCCAAGACCAAAATCATTATGGCAGTGAACCTCAATAGGGACTTCAACGGATTTCCTTATCTCCCTTACTAGGTATCTGAAGCCTTCAGGAGTTGCGCAGCCGAAGGTATCAACCACCGCTATTGCATCAGCCTTCGCTTCGCGTACGACTGTCTGGTAGAGGTTTTTTAGGAAATTTAAGTCTGCGCGCGTTCCATCAACACCGAAGAAGACCGTGTATAGGCCGTGTTGTTTGGCGTACTCCACGCCTGATACTGCTTTCTCCACTACAGATTCTCCGCTCCAACCGAACTGCATAAGCTTGGGCACACCTACGGGTCCTTCCACGATTATTCCAGAGACTTCAGCCTCCACCGCCGCGTCTATATCCTCCTTAACCAGACGCGCGAACGCGAAGACCTTGGCCTTAAGCCCTTCACGGGCTATTGCCTTAACTGCGTTAAAGTCATCCTTGGAGACTACTGGCATCCCAGCTTCTATGCGGTGGACGCCCACAGCGTCCAGCTCGCGCGCTATAGCTAGCTTCTCCTCGCTCCTCAGCACGACGCCTGGCGTCTGCTCACCATCACGGAGCGTAACATCGTGTATATAGACTTGTTTGGGAAAGCTTAGGCTGCTTCTCGCTTCTTCGCTAAAGTTGTAGGGGCTTACCCACCATTTATCGCCTCTCCAGGGTGCGTCGCTACCCTCCATGACTAGGCACTCTCCGCCACAACTTGATTACGCATTACCCCCAGCCTCTCCACCTCGGATTCCACGGTGTCGCCTGGCTTAAGATAATACCGCTCAGGATTCTCTCTAAAAGCAGCAACACCCGAAATAGTCCCAGTCGTTATTATGTCTCCAGGCTCAAGCATAACCCACGAGTAGTGCTCTATAATCTCTGGTATTGAGACAGATAGCCTGCTCGTACTTCCTGACTGACGCACCTCACCATTAACCCTTAGCTCCATCTTGAGATTATGCGGGTCTGGTATGTCGTCCTTAAGCGTAAGCCAAGGCCCCATAGGCGCGAAAGTGTCTAGATTCTTTCCGAAGTTTAGAAGACCATTCTTCATCTCCTCACGCTGAATATCGCGCGCCGTGATGTCGTTAAACACCATATAGCCTGCGATGTAATCGTAGGCTTTATCGCGTGAGATATATTTCCCGCGCCGTCCAATAACTATGGCGACCTCAAGCTCGTAATCAAGCTCCTTCACAAACTTGGGATATACTATCGGGTCGTAAGGCCCTACAATAGCTGAGGTACTCTTTAGGAACGAAATCCACTGCGGTATGGGGAATTCCCAGCCAGATTTCTCTGCCTCATGTGCATGTTCTCTAAAGTTTCCTGCTGTGTGTATTATCTTTCCAGGCCTGGGTATGGGTGCTTTAAGCTTGACATCACGTATGTTAAAGAGTATAGCCTGGCCTTCAGGGCCGTTAATATCTCCGCTGATTATTGCCTTCGTCTTCTCTTTCACGTTTTTAAGCGCTTCAAGAGCTCTCTCCCCGCGTCGTAGGAATTTCAATGCGTCGCTTGGGAGGAGTGCGTCTGCTAGGACTTCTACATCCTCCTCTCCCTGCTCTAGAAGAAGTGCCTGATATGCTAGGTTTGCGTCTATCACATACTCGTCCTCCACCAATCCAAGCCTAGGCTTCCTAAGCAAGGGATGTATGAACGTGGCGATTCTCAACCAACAATCCCCAGCGCAATCCCTACTCCACGTAGTTATTTACGTTTAGCAGCCTCAACCACGCTTAAATACGCCGATCAGCAACCACATAACCATGAGCGAGCAACTAATTGAACATGTGCTCGCAGCCCGTGTATACGACCTAGGCCAGCCATACTTTAACGGAATGCCCGTACATCCAGAAGACCCGCCTTTCAACATGGTCATATACCGATACCACGATTACACCAAGCAAATCTTTGAAAAAATTGCTCCAGGGTTCTCTGATTCTATGGAGCTGGTGATAACGAGTATGCATTCTGGGACGCATATTGACGCTCGCTGTCATATGGCTAGGAATGGCGAGCTACACGAGGGTGTTAAGGCTTCTGAGATAGCTTTCCACAGCGGCTATAAGAAGTATGGCACGGAGGAGATTCCAATCTACGTTAAGCGGGCTGTCCTCTTTGATGTCCCCGCGTATAAGGGGTTGGATATACTCCCAGCTCGCTATGGGATAACAGCTAAAGACCTTGAGGAGACGTTGAAGTGGGAGGGCGTTGAGCTAAAGCCTGGAGACGTGGCGCTAATTAGAACAGGATATTCTAGATACTTCACAACGGATAAGGAGAAGTATCTACATGACTTCGCTGGAATAACCGAAGAGAGCGCAAGATGGCTTGTTCAGAAGAAAATCTCACTACTGGGGATAGATAACCTTGCCATGGCAGTTCCTAAGCCGTTTGAGACGCATCTAATCTTCTTGGTTGACGCTGGAATCCATGTTATGAAGAGTCTTTATCTTGAGGAGCTAGCCCGCGACAAGCAGTATGTCTCGCTAATCATAGTTGCGCCTCTCAAGATTCGCGGAGCCACAGGCTCGCTAATTAGACCAATAGCTATAGCAGCCCAGAGATAGCACGAAATAAACACAATTTTAAAATATTTTTAATCATCATTACTTGAGAGTAAGAGCTTGAGCGATGAAATCATGCGTAAAAAAATTGTAGAGTTGGAAAACTCTTTGAGAATAGTAAGTGAAACAACTTCACTCTCTGTTAATGACTTTATGAGTG
This sequence comes from Candidatus Pelearchaeum maunauluense, assembly GCA_030059675.1. GTDB lineage: Archaea > Thermoproteota > Nitrososphaeria_A > Caldarchaeales > Caldarchaeaceae > Pelearchaeum > Pelearchaeum maunauluense. Next base: position 23,843 of record JANVYQ010000005.1, read on the forward strand.
ATATACGTAATATATACTCGCTGCGTATGGCAATTATAGAGTTTGTGGAAGCTGCTGCTAGCGTAGGCTTGGAACTGCTTAGGAGAAGGCTGAAAGTTTATGATATTGATGGTTATCCTCAGATATTTAGGAAGCTTGTTGAGCAGGGATTATTATCGGAGAATGTGGGAAGCGCTATGGTTAGCCTAGCCAAGCTTAGAAATCTCATAGTCCATAGATATTGGGAGGTTGATGACTTACGTATTTATCATGAGGCGCGTAAGAACGGATTAGAGAAGGCTAGGCGCTTCATAGAGGAGGTGAGGAACCTATACCCATAGAGGTTGAATTACGCGAGAGGTTTACTTTCCACAGCCTAACGCCTAGTCAGAAGCGGCTCATAATTGATAAGCTACGCGAGACTCTCGCTACTCGTGAGGAAATTCTACTCGCCATACTGCACGGCTCATTCCTAAAGGAGTATCCTTTTAGAGATGTGGATGTGGCCCTATACGTTAAAGATGTGTTAGACATGCTTGACTACAAACTAATGCTTGATGAAGAGCTGAGCAATAACCTAGGATATAGGGTTGATGTGCAGATTCTAAACCACGCGCCGCATTATTTCGTGTTAAACGTTTTCCGTAATGGCGTTATTTTGTTAGAGAAGGTTAATGGGTTATTTGCGTCTCTCTACTTGAGGGCGCTGGACGAACAGATGTTAGGCTGTATGTTGAAGTCTTGAAGTCTTCCTGGCCAACTATGTTTAACCTTATAGCTTGTTGTTTCTAGGTTGTCTCTGAGGTTTGGAGTATGAGTTGGGGAAGGCTTGCTGGAGAGCCTACTGTTGAGGGGGAGATTGAAAGGCCTAAGAGAGAGGTTAAGCCAGGAGAGCGTTTCCGCGGCCAGATAGCGATGGTTACAGGTGCTGGGCGAGGTTTTGGTAAGCTCATCGCGCTAGCCCTGGCGCGTGAGGGCGCCGACGTAATAGTCCATTATAATAAATCGCGCGAGCAGGCCGAGCAGACGGCAGAAGAGATACGTAGCATGGGCAGGAGAGCCACGACAGTCAAGGCAGACATAACAAAATGGAGCGAGGTTAAGGCTGCTGTGGATAAGGTATGGAAGGAGTTCGGCCCTATAGATGTGCTGATAAACAACGCGGGGGACGTGGCTTGGGGCCAGATGTCGTGGAGAGAGATTACCGAAGAGAGGATTGATGAAGTTCTTGCCGTTGATATAAAGGGCACGTTATTCATGATACATGAGGTTGGGAGCAGGATGCTTGAGCGGAAGTCAGGCGTTATAGTGAATGTATGCTCTAACGTGATTGTTACTGGAAGCCCCCGCGCGCCCCAGTATGCGGCGTCAAAGTACGGTGTTCTGGGCTTAACGAAGTCTTATGCGCTTGCCTTCGCTCCCTGGGTTCGCGTCAACGCGGCTGCTCCAGGGTATATGGATACAGAATCACTGAGAGCAAGGCCTGACTGGACGCCTGAGAGGAGAAAATGGGTGGTTGACCACACACCCTTGAGGAGAATAGGAAAACCTGAAGACATAGTGCCTGTCATACTCTTCCTAGCGTCAGATGACTCTATCCACATGACGGGAAACGTGGTAATCTGCGATGGAGGCTTCAGCATGCCAGGAGCCTAAAAAATTATTTTATTTTTTATCTTCCCTTAAATTCAGGTTTCCTCTTCTCCAGGAACGCCTTTATTCCTTCTGCCCTGTCTTCAGTCAGCCATGTATAGTAGTGTATCTCTTTCTCAAACTCCAGGCCAGCCGATAGGTGTGTCTCTTGGCTGGCGTTTATGGCTCGTTTTATGAGCGCCACTATTACTGGGCTTTTTGTCTTGATCTCCTCTGCCAGCTTAATAACTTCCTCACGAAGCTTGTCAGGCTCCACCACCGTATTTACCAGCCCCAGCCTCTCTGCTTCCTGGGCGTTTATCATCCTGCCTGTGAACATCAGCTCCTTGGCCTTCCTCAGGCCTATGTAGCGGGGTAGTCTCTGTGTCGCTCCTCCTCCTGGGACTAGCCCGACACGAACTTCGGTCTGGCCGAAGACCGCGCGTGATGTTGCTATCACTAGGTCGCATCCCTGTATTATTTCACAGCCCCCGCCTAAGCAGTAGCCATCAACGGCCGCGATTACTACTTTCGTCATGTCTTGCACGTATTGGGCTATGAGCTGTGTTCCCACCTCGCGGTGGTATTGTCTAATCCCCAGACCTGTTAGGCTGTATAGCTCATTCAGGTCTGCACCTGCGCAGAAGTTTCCCCCCGCGCCTTCAAGAACAACCACCCGCACCTGCTCATCATGTTCAGCTAGGCGTAGAGCCTCCAAAAGCTCCTTACGCATCTGGGTATTGAGCGCATTCCGCTTATCAGGTCTATTCAACGTTATCCAAGCCACCGAATCCTCAACAACATACTTTACAGACTCACCGAGAGGCATGGCCTAACGCGTAACCACCTGCTAAAAAGCATAGCCAACCTGATGCGCATTAGCTTCGTATATCAGCGCAGAGTTACGACACTTAAATAACTGCTCGTAATGTTGGTATCTGTGATTAGCTGGTATGTGTGGTGCTGAGACATGGTTGTAGAACAGCTCCAAGATATACTCAAGCGGGTTGACGCTGAGAAGACTGTGAAACGCACTATGGAGCTGGCTAATATTGAAAGCCCCACGGGTAGTGAGGGAGAGGTTGCGCAGCTCTATAAGGCGATGATGGAAGAGGTAGGCATGAGGGTAACCCTACAGGAAGTTGAGCCCAACCGCTATAATGCTGTGGGAGTTCTACGCGGTAAAGGCGGCGGGGCATCACTCATGTTTAACGGACATCTAGACACCTCCTTCTCACCACGCGACGACCCAGAGGTTCTCAAAGCAATCTCACCAGTTTACCGCTTTGAGCCCCCATGGTCTTACCGCGAGGGGGACTGGATATATGGTATGGGCGTCTTTAACATGAAAGGCGCTTTAGCCGCCTACGTATCAGCCGTTGAGGCTATACAGGAAGCTGGAGCAGAGCTTAAGGGAGATATAATGATAGCTGGAGTTGTGGGGGAGATTGAGAAAACCCAAGTTGACCAGTACCGTGGAGCCCAGTATCGTGGTTATGGTTATGGAACAGCATACCTGGTTACGCATGGGGGGATAACCGACTACGCTATTATCGGCGAGCCTACTGGGCTTAGGCTTATGCTGGCACACTTCGGCTCGGTCTGGGCTAAAATATCTCTGAAGGGTAAGATGGTGCATACAGCCCATGCCGCTGGGACGCAGAACCTAATCCTACAGATGACGCGGATATTGAATGCGCTTGAGTCTTGGATACCCGACTACCAGCAACGCTACCAATACCAGTCGGTTAAGCCTATTGTGAATATAGGGGCTATAGAGGGGGGCTGGCCTTGGAGATGCTCCAGAACACCATGGTTCTGCAATCTATACTTGGACATAAGATACCCGCCGAGGCGTAGTGCCGTGGATGTAAAGGAGGAGTTGGAAAGTGTCTTGGCGCGTGTGGAGAAGGAGACGGGAATTAAGGCTGACTTGGAGATTTATGTAAGCGACGCCTGGGCTGAGGTCTCCGAAGACGAGTATGTGGTTAAAGCTCTTGATAAAGCCCACGAGCAGGTCTTCAACCAGCAGTTGGAGCGGGTGGTCTTCTCATGGTCGTCAGACGCCAACGTACTCACGAGAAACGGCGTCGTCGCAGTCAATTATGGCCCATCAGGCGGGCCGGGAAAAGAGACGCGCGGCACGCTTTACATACCAAACCTAATAGGATGCACGAAGGTCTACGCTGCTGCTGCTGTAGATATATGTAATCAAGAACGCAAGAAGGTTAGGAGCAAGAGCTTTACTATAACGTATGGAGGAGGTTAGGGGGATGGTGCAGAAGTATATTGGCGTTCCTATTAAGAGGCGTGAAGACCCAACTCTCCTAACTGGGCGAGGAATGTATGTTGATGACATAAAGCTAAGCAACATGGCTTATGTTGGGTTTGTGCGCTCACCATACGGCCATGCGCGTATAAGGGGTATAGATATCTCCGAGGCGCGGCGCCACCCAGACTTCATATATGCCATGCTACCTGATGAAGCGGTCTACCTACCATCTTGGATGAAGTATCCAGGATTGAGGGATGTGCCTAGATACTCGCTCGCGCGGGGCAAGGCTAGGTTTGTTGGCGAGCCTGTCGTCGCCGTGGTAGCTCGGAACAGGTATAGTCTTAACGACATCATAGACTCGATTTACGTGGAGTATGAGCCTCTTCCACCCGTCGTGGATGCGGAGAAGGCTCTGAAACCAGATGCTCCTCTCCTCTATGAGGAGTGGGGAGACAATATAGTTATGCATAGCACGTTCAGGGCAGGTGATGTAGAAGCGGCCTTCGCGTCTGCCAGCCTGGTTATACGCGAGCGGATGGCAAACCAGCGCTATGCTCCCACACCCATAGAGGGCCGCGCAGTCTTAGCACACATGGACCCCACACGCGGCGAATTAACCATCTGGGACTCAACACAGTTTCCGCATGTCTTACAGACATACCTATCGCAGGCCCTTAACTATCCTGAGCATAAGATTAGGGTTATAGCTCCCAACGTTGGCGGTGGCTTTGGCCCCAAGTCAAGCGTCTGGCCAGAGGAGGTGGCGACGGTCCAGCTGGCCATAAAGCTGGGCATTCCAGTGAAGTGGATTGAGACGCGCCGCGAGCACATGCAGGTATGCGGCCACGAGAGGCAGCAAGTCCATTACGTTGAAGCAGCGTTCAGCAGCGATGGAAAGCTCCTGGCGATACGTGATAAGGTCATAGCAGACATGGGGGTTTATGGGACTTTCTGGACAGAGACACAGCCCGTAATGGTTACTATGGCAGCCATACCAGGGCCGTACAAGTTCCACAACTACGAGTATGAGATATATTGTGTGGTGACGAATAAGGCTCCATACTCGCCCCATCGCGGCTTCGGCAGGCCAGTCGCGGCGTTTGTCATGGAGCGTATAATGGATATCGCTGCGCGTAGGCTTGGCCTAGACCCCGCTGAGATTAGGCGGAGAAACCTAATACCCGCCGAGGAGATGCCGTATAGGAACGTTCATGGCATAGTCTATGACAGCGGGAACTATCCCGAGGCGCTTGAGCGTGCTCTCAGGTTTGCTGAGTACGAGAAGTGGAGGAAGGTTCAGGAGGAGGAGAGGAAGCGCGGTAGGCTAATCGGAATAGGCTTGGCTATGTACGTTGAATACACAGCCCCAAGCAGTGAGAGGCTGGCTAAGGGTCTGGGCTGGCAGGTGGGGGGATACGACTCAGCCAGGATAAGAATAGAGCCGCAGGGGAAGGTTATAGTTCTCACAGGCACAGCAAGCCAGGGCCAGGGGCACGAAACAGTATATGCGCAGATAGCTGCCGACGCTCTGGGTGTGAATATAGATGACGTAATAGTCTTTGAGGGTGATAGTAAAAACTGTCCTTACGGCTTTGGGGCGTGGGCTAGTAGGAACACAGTAACCGTGGGCGGTGCTATCATAAAAGCCGCGGAGAAGATGAAGGAGAAGCTACGCCAGATAGCTGCGCATATGCTTGAAGCATCACCTTCAGACATAGAGATTGAGGACAGCAAGCTATACGTGCGCGGCTCGCCAGACAGGTATGTAACCCTGGCTGACGTGGCAAACGCGGCAATACGCGAGCCGACCAAAATGCCGCCCGGCATGGAGCCAGGATTAGAGGTAACAGCTCATTACGAGCCAACCGCATTTACAACATGCAGCTACGCCGTCCATATACCCATTATAGAGGTCGATGCCGAGACGGGAAGCATAAAGATACTGAAGTACTACATCTTTGACGACAGTGGCGTTGTCGTAAACCCGATGACCGTCCATGGCCAGATACATGGCGCGTTGGCTCATGGTATTGGAGGGGCCATCTATGAGGAGCTGAACTACGACGAGTCTGGACAGCTACTTAACTCTACGTTCATGGACTACCTGATACCCAGCGCTCTGGAGATGATTAACGTAGATGTGGAGCATAGTGAGACACCTTCACCCAATCCAGGCGGCTTTAAGGGCATGGGCGAGGGAGGCTCCATAGGCGCTCCAGCAGCCCTAGCAAACGCAGTAGAGGACGCGCTGGCTCACTTAGGAGTGCAGATAAGAGAAACACCACTAAAGCCTGAATACATCTGGAGAAAAATAAAACAACGCCAATAAACAACACATAGTTATATTTCGGTAGCCAGGTGCAAGCGCAGGATGCTGGAGCAAAAGCTAGTAGAGAGATACTCAACTATAGGCAAGCCTATCCCCAAGATTGATGGCTTCGAGAAAGTCACAGGATATGCGCGTTATGTTGATGATATAAAGTTGCCGAATATGCTTTATGGTAAGATTCTGAGAAGTAGGTATCCTCACGCGCGTATAAAGAGGATAGACACATCAAGGGCGGAGGCTCTTCCTGGAGTTGCTGCTGTAATCACTGCCAAGGACACGCCTATGCGTAGGATGGGGATTCTAAAAGACCAGCTCCCGCTTAAGTATGGTAAGGTACGCTCAGTTAGGGACGAGGTAGCTGCGGTAGCTGCTGTGGATGAAGAAACAGCACTAGAGGCGCTCGACCTGATAGAGGTGGAGTACGAGGAGCTGGAGCCAGTCTTTGACCCTGAAGAGGCCATGAAGCCAGATGCTCCACTAGTCCATGAAGAGCTGGGAACCAACGTGGTCAATCTTAATTTCAGATTCTCAACCGATGATGAGGAGCTGGAGAGGATCTTCAGAGAAGCTCCCGCGGTTGTTGAAGGTGAGTATCGCGTCCATTATGTTAATGCCTCCCCCCTAGGTACTATAGGTGTTGTCGCTCATTACGACGAGAGGGGGCACTTAACAATATACACAAACACGCAAGCACCTTTTCTCTACAAGAGAGACCTAGCAGAGATAACTGGCGTTGACCCTGCTAAGATTCATGTTATACAGCCTGAGATAGGCGGTGCTTTTGGGCGTGGGATGGACTTGCATCCCACCGATGCTATAGCTGTCTTCTTGTCTATAAAGACGCGAAAACCTGTGAAGATAGTTTTCTCTAGGAGAGAGGAGCTGGAGTACGCTCCTCCGCGTCAGCCTGCGATAATTAGAATGCGTACAGCCGCCGACAGGACTGGTCGCCTCCTCGCCCGCGACGCCAAGCTCATACTCGACGCTGGCGCATATGTGTCGTGGGGACCCTTTGACGCCCGCGTGATGATGGCAACCACAACGGGGCTTTACCAGCTCACCCACGCAAGGTTTGACGCCACGGTAGTCTATACAAATAACCCATACTGCGGCACGCAACGCGGCGCTGGAAACCCACAGATAACATTCGCCATAGAGCAACAAATGGATGAGCTGGCTGAAGAGCTGGGGATGGACCCAGTGGAGTTTAGAATCATAAATGCCAACAAGCCCAACACAGTAACGCCACAAGGCATGATTATAACGTCATGCGGTATGGAGGAATGCATAAGACGGGCAGCCCAGGCCATAGGCTGGCGCGGCCGCGGCTCGGCAGGCCTTGGAAAAGGCATAGGTCTAGCCTGCTACTTCCACGTCGGGGGAGGAGCACGCGTATATCGCTCAGACGGGTGTGGAACCATAGTACAGGTTGACGACTTCGGCCGCGTAACGGTAATCACAGGCTCAACAGATATTGGAACAGGCTCCGACACCGCGATAGCGCAGATAGTTGCTGAGGAGCTGGGTGTGCCAGTATCGCGTGTCTCGGTTGTGAATGATGATACAGCTATAAGGCCGTGGGATGTGGGGACTCATGCAAGTAGAGCAACATTCGTCGCGGGCAACTCTGCGCTCCTCGCAGCACGAGAAGCCAAGAGACAAATACTGGAGACTGCTTCCCAGCTTTTCGGCACGCCGATAGACGAGCTTGACATAAGAGATGGTTATGTCTATTCACGCTCAGACCCGAGTAAGAAGATGGAGTATGATAAGGTGATTAGGCGCGGCCATCTACGTGAGGGAGGCAGGGTTATACTTGCCTCAGCTTTCTACGACCCTCCCAACCAGATGCAGGATGAGCGCTGGATGGGGAATATCTCAGCTGCCTACACGTTTGGTGCTCAGGCGGTCTTGCTGGAGGTTGATGAAGAGACAGGAACGATACGCGTTTTGAAGGTTGTATCAGCACACGATGCTGGTCGCATATTAAATCCACTAGGAGCTGAGGGCCAGGTTCATGGAGGCGTTGTCATGGGTCTAGGATACACGCTAAGCGAGGAGCTTGTTCTAGATAGGGGTAGAGTGGTCAACGCAACCCTCATGGACTACCTGCTCTTCACAAGCCACGAAGCACCAGAGATAGTTCCCATCTTTGTTGAGACGGAAGACCCACAGGGCCCCTATGGGGCGAAGGGGCTGGGCGAGACAGGCTGCATACCAACACCAGCTGCGGTGGCCAACGCGATATATGACGCGACGGGAAAGCGTCTTAGAGAACTGCCTATAAAGCCTTGGAACATTCTCCGTAAGTAAATAAAATATTTTGGGGGATGAGAGATTCTTTATGAGAGGAACTGCTTAGCCACCTCAGGCACCCACGGTAATTCTTTTTGCAGTTTTTCGAGTGATTTCTTGATTTCTTCTTCTGGGTAGTGCCATGGCTGTAGTCTTCCCGCTAGGTATTCTTCGTATGCCGTTAGGTCGAAGTGTCCATGTCCGCATAGGTTGAATAGTATCACCTTCTTCTCGCCTGTCTCCTTACACCGCCGCGCCTCATCAATAACATATTTGATTGTATGTGATGGCTCTGGGCCTGGTAGGAATCCCTCAGTCCTGGCGAAGAGTACCGCCGCGTCAAACACAGATACCTGGTCATATGCTCTGGGCTCTATCTTACCCTCCTTCAGGAGGAGGCATAGGGTAGGCGCGTCTCCATGATACCTGAGCCCGCCAGCATGTATTGGTGGTGGCACGAAGTCTGAGCCCAGTGTATGCATGGGCAGTAGTGGGGTCATCTTAGCCGTGTCGCCGAAGTCGTAGGTGTAGATGCCCTTCGTCATGGTAGGACACGCGGTAGGCTCTGTAGCTACGAACTTCACATCTTTTGGCGCTTTCTTAGCAACTACATCATAGTAGAAGGGCCAGAATAGCCCTGAGAAGCTACTCCCACCTCCTACACATCCAGCAACAACATCTGGATACTCATCAACCATCTCAAGCTGTTTCTTAGCCTCAAGCCCCTGGACGGTCTGGTGCATGAGAACATGATTAAGCACGCTCCCTAGGCTGTAGCGCGTGTTATCATGCGTAACCGTATCCTCAAGGGCTTCGCTTATCGCTATCCCCAGGCTGCCTGGGTGGTTGGGGTCTTTCTGAAGCAGGCTCCTCCCAAAGTTTGTTTTATCGCTTGGGCTTGGGACGACCTCCGCGCCCCACGCGTGCATGAGTATCCTCCTAGCTGGCTTCTGGTTGTAGCTTATGCGCACCATATAGACGGAGCATTTTATCCCGAATAGGTTGCAGGCGAATGACAACGCGCTACCCCACTGGCCAGCGCCTGTCTCTGTTGTTAGACGCTCAATCCCCTGCTTAGCGTTATAGTATGCCTGCGCAACAGCTGTGTTAGGCTTGTGAGAACCAGGTGGGGATACGCCCTCCCACTTATAGTATATACGCGCAGGCGTGTTGAGAGCCTTCTCTAGGCGCTCAGCCCTTATCAGTGGTGTTGGCCTCCAAATCCTATACACATCCCTAACTTCGTTAGGTATTGGTATCCACCTATCAGGGCTCAGCTCCTGCTTAATCAGCTCCTTAGCGAATATCCTCTCAAGCTTAGCAGGGTCTACAGGCTGTTTTGTTGATGGGTCTATTGGTGGTGCGAGAGGCTTAGGTAGGTCTGGCAGAATATTATACCATTCTTTCGGAATATCGTTTTCGTCTAGCGTAATTATTTTTCCTGGCATGCAGAAAAACACGCCGAGTATAGGCCTTATAAACTTTTTGGAAAACGCCGTGAAAGGCTCATGAATAACGTAAGTTTTCTTCATAACTTGAATGGGGTATGAACTTTAGTGAGGATGAGGATGTCCAACTCCTTAGGAGAACTATTGCTGAGTTTATGAAAGGATTTCCAGCTGAGTACTGGAGACGGCATGACTCTCTCCGCGAGTTCCCCCGCGATTTCTGGGATGCTGCCGCCAGAAACGGCTTGCTGGGCATCACGATACCTGAAGAATATGGCGGCGCTGGCCTCGGCATGTACGCTGCCGCTGTGGCGATGAACGAGGTAGCCCGTAATGGTGGAGGCCTAGCCGCTGGAGACCTACTAATGAGAACCCTGGTATTCGGGGGGCTTCTAATAAACAAACACGCATCGCGGGAAGCTAAGGAGAAATACTTACCAAAGTTGGCTGAAGGTAAGATAATCTGCGCCTTCGCCCACACCGAGCCAAACGCTGGTGTGAATACATTTGATATTCAGACCAAAGCCGTTAAGAAAGATGGGGGCTTTGTAGTAAATGGTCAGAAGATATGGATAACCCTGGCACATATGGCTGACCTTATTATAGGTGTTGTGCGCACAACACCTAAGGATAAGGTACAGAGGAAATCTCATGGAATTAGCCTGCTCTTGATAGATGCTAAGCAGCCAGGGGTTAAGACCTCGCGAATTCCAGGCATGGCGCTCAGAGCCCTTCCCAGCAATCAGGTCTATTTTGAGGATGTCTGGGTTCCTGAGGAGAATGTGGTGGGCGAGGTGGATAGGGGCTGGGAGACGCTTACTGTGTTGCTGAATGCTGAGCGTATATCCACTGCTTCCATCTCGCTGGGATGCGGTGAGTACGCTCTACAGAGAGCGGTTGAATACGCGTCTAACAGGCTTGTCTTCGGCCGCCCGATAGGGAGCAACCAAGCTATACAGTTTCCCCTGGCTGAGGCTAAGGCTGAGCTTGAGGTGGCTAAGCTGATGACCCTTAAGGCTGCATGGCTCCATGACCAAGGGCTAGATTGCGCCGTTGAGGCTAACATCGCCGCTCTCCAAGCAGCACGGGCAGCGTTCAAGGCCGCCGACAGGGCAGTACAGACATTCGGCGGCATGGGATTCGCAGAAGAAAACGACATAGAACGCGTATTCAGGGATGTTAGACTTTTCAGAACAGCCCCAGTCCCAGAGGAGATGGTCCTCAACTTCATAGCCACGCGCGCCCTCGGGCTTCCACGCTCATTCTAAGCCCTACAAACCTCTATTAATCGCGAAAAGAGAGTAGAGCATGGTGCGTTTCTTGTCCTCAGCTTCGCAGTGGATTGGAAAGCCTCTAAAGACCAAGGAGGGGATACGGCACGTCCGCGGGCTTGGGAGGTTCGTTGAGGATATAATCCTGCCTAAGATGGCTTATGCGGCTCTTGTGAGAAGCCCATACGCTCACGCAAGGATAAAATCCATAGATATATCGCGTGCGGTCAAGGCGCCTGGAGTAATAGCCGTAATAACGGGTAGGGATATAGCGAGCATAACCCAGCCGTTCCCCCAGCTCACCACACCGCCAGCTTCAAATGTGAAGGACTATAGCATGGCGGTCAATAAGGTCAGATACGTAGGAGAGCCGGTAGCTGCGGTAGTAGCCGAGTCGCGCTACGCCGCCGCTGACGCGGCGGAGCTGGTGGACGTGGAGTATGAGCTACTGCCCGTCGTAGTTGACCCAGAGGAGGCGCTTAAGGAGGATGCCCCAATACTGCATGAGGAGGCTGGCACAAACATAGCTGCCGTCGTTGATTATGATTATGGCGACTATGACGAGGCTGAGGCCTCAGCTGACAGGATAATAAGAGCAAACCTCCGTTATCATAGGTTTAGCTCAACGCCGCTGGAGCCCTTCGCAGTGCTGGCAGATTATAACAAGACGGAAGACTCCTACACGATTTACTGCAATAACCAGATGCCGATGTTCCTAATTCCCTCCATACTGAGAGCGCTTAATACAGGACTTGACAAGATACGCATAATAACGCAGGATATAGGCGGTGGTTTTGGTGTTAAGATTCTCAGCTACCCGTACATGGTTCTGGCTGCTGCCCTCTCCAAGCTTGTTGGCAGGCCTGTCAAGTGGGTTGAGACACGCCGCGAGCATATGATGGCCAGCTCGCATGGCGCTGACCGCCTCTTCAGGGTTGAGGCAGCGATAAAGAACGATGGAACACTACTAGGCCTGAAAACCGAGACCATAGACGATATAGGAGCATACGCCAGGCACGAGCCAGCGGGATTAACTGTTTGGGCTCAAGTGGCCTCAGGATGCTGCCGCTTCAAACACCTACGCCAAAGGATGTATGCTGTATTCACCAACAAATGCCCAGCAGGCCCTAACAGGGGATTCGCGCGTGCGCCTCACCAATACATGATTGAACGAGTCTTAGATATGATTGCGCGTGAGGTGGGTAGGGACCCTGTTGAGGTGAGGTTAATCAACTATGTTAAGCGTGAGGAGCAGCCATATACTACGCTTAATGGATGTGTGTATGATGACGGCGACTACATAGGTGCTGTACAGCGTGTTATGGAGCTACTAGACTATTGGGGCTGGCGCAGGAGGCAGGAGGAGCTGCGTAAAGAGGGGAGACTAATTGGCATCGGGATAGCTACGACCCTAGACTCTGGAACTGCTAACTTCGGGCAGGTGAGGATGCTAAACCCAAGGCTGCCCAACGTTGGGACAAGCGAGGCGGCCTCGGTGCAGATGACAGGCGACGGCCGTGTAGTGGTGAAGCTAGGCTCCGTCCCCCAGGGCCAGTCGCATGAGACGGTTTCAGCGCAGATAGTTGCGGATGTCCTAGGAATGAACCCAGACCACGTTACTGTCGCTATAGGCTTTGACTCCGAGTCCCATCCCTACACATTCCATTCAGGAACCTACGCCAGTAGGTTTGCCGGGACTGGGATGGTGGCTGTCTACGAAGCGGCTATGAAGCTCAGGGAGAAGATAAAGAAGATAGCAGCCCACCTATTGGAGGCGCGTGAGGAGGATATAGAGCTGGCTAATGAGCAAGCATTCGTGAAAGACGCTCCTGAGAGGAGCGTATCGTTTAGGAGGATAGCCCGCACAGCCTATGCGAACCCATACGAGCTCCCAGAGGGCATGGAGGCAGGCTTGTATAGCTTGAGCGTCTTCAGCCCACCCTTCAAACCACCCGACGAGAAGAAGGTTGGAAACCTAACTCTCACCTACTCATACCAGACGCATGGCATCGTGGTTGAGATTGACCCCGAAACAGGGAAGCCAAAGATACTTGATTATGTTATCGTAGACGACTGTGGGCGTGTGATTAATCCGCTGGTAGTTGATGGGCAGATACATGGAGCAGCTCTTCACGGGCTTGCTGCTGTTCTCTATGAGTCGTTTGACTATGATAGCACAGGCCAGCTTCTCACATCAACCTTCATGGACTATCTAGCCCCAACAGCGTTTGACACACCCAGCTTCAAAACCGAAAGAATATCTATACCATCTCCATTCACACCGCTGGGTGCTAAGGGAGTTGGCGAAGGATGCGGAACGCCCATACCAGCGCTAATTAACGCAATAGAAGACGCCCTCTCACCCTATAATGTACGCCTAACGAACTCCCATATAAAACCAGAAGAAATCTATTGGATAATCCGAAAATTCAAACACCACACCTAATTAATTATGACTACTTGATTTGAAGGAACTTAGCTGTTGTTTTAAGGTTTATTATATAATCAACGCGGTATAAAATTTGTATGAGCGGTTTTAGAGGTATTGCGGCAATATCTGGATATGCGGAAACCCCATTCAGTAGGGCGCGTGTTGATAAAGGGGAGCCGCGTCTAACCGCTGAGGAATACTATGCTTGGGCTCTTGAGCTTCTTCTAAAACAGACGGGGCTTGAGAAGAAGGACCTTACAGGCCAGGGTGTTGGGATTATAGGCTCGGAGTGGCCGCATAGTGAGATATGGTCTGCGGAGGCTATTCAAAACCTGGGCTTAGAGCCTAAGCTCCTAGTGCGCGCAGACCACGGCGGCGCTAACGCCGCTGCGTTGCTGGTTCAGGGTGTCTTAGCAATACAAGCAGGCTACGTGGAGCATTTCCTCATGCTGGGCGCCGACACACCTCTCTCAATAACGGGCCCAGCATCAAGAACATGGCGCTATGATGAGAACTATCTCAAGCCATTTGGAACTATGGGGCCTAACAGCTTGATAGCCATGGCTATGCGCCGCTACATGAATGACTATGGTGCAAAACCTGAGCATTTCGGGACTGTTTCAGTAGTGCAGAGAAAACACGCGACGCTTAATCCCAACGCGTATCTAAAGACTCCGCTCACCATGGAGGACTATCTCAACTCCCGTCTAATCTCAGACCCCCTCAGGCTCTTGGATATATGCATATGGGTTAATGGTGGGTTTGCTATACTCCTCTCCTCAGCCAGCGCCGCGAAGAGAATTACCGACAAGCCCGTGAGTATTCTGGGATTCGGAGAGTGGCATAACCCAAACGCTGGCCAGCCTATGCATGATATAACCACGACAGGCGTTAAGATTGCAGCGGAGCAGGCGTATAAGATGTCTGGAATCACCCCGCGTGATGTATCTCTCTTCCAGCCCTACGACGACTATACCGTGGCTGTCCTAATGCAGATAGAGGATGCTGGGTTCTGCAAGAAGGGCGAGGCGGGTAGATTCCTAGAGGAGAACGACATAAGCTACCAAGGCCAGCTCCCCGTAAACACTGGCGGAGGCCAGCTCTCGGCAGGCCAGGCAGGAATGGCGGGAGGTTTTCTCCATTTCGTAGAAGCTGCCAGACAGCTAAGAGGCGAAGCAGGCCAGAGACAGGTTAAGGATGCCCGAATAGGATTGGTTACGAGCCTCGGCTGCGTCGGTTTTGAAGGTCATTTCATAAATAACTACGCGGTCGTTCTTGGAGGTGAGGTGTAGATGAGCAGCTATCCGAAGCCTCTTCCAGAGGTTACGCCGCTCACCAAGCCGTTCTGGGAAGCCAGCAAGAGAGGCGAGCTGCTCTTACAGCGCTGCAAAAACTGCTCCACATACATCTGGTATCCCCGCCACATATGCATAAACTGCGGCTCACGCGAGCTTGAGTGGGTTAAGGCATCAGGCAAGGGAAAGGTCTATTCATACACCATAGTCAGACAGGTTATAGGAAACTCCCCAGAATTCTCAAAAGAAATACCATTCGTCGTAGCTGAGATAGAGCTAGACGAAGGCGCGCGAATATGCAGCAACATAGTAGGCGTTAAGCCTGAGGACGTAAGCATAGGAATGCCTGTTGAGGTCTTCTTTGAGGAATGCACACCAGAGATATCCCTGCCGAAATTCAAGCCAGCAAGGTAGCTGGCCTATGAGTGGGGAATCTATATTAAGACAGCTAATGGAGTTATTCTACGCATGAGCCAATACAAGCATCTTTTATATGAGAAGGTTGAAGATGCCAAAACCGCCATAATCACCTTCAACAGGCCTGAAGCGCGCAACGCCATGAATGTGGCTATGCTCACAGAGTTTTACGACGCTCTCAAAGCATCGGCGGAAGACCCTAATGTGTGGTGTATAATAGTAACGGGGGCGGGGGATAAGGCTTTCTGCTCAGGGGGCGATGCCAAGGAGTTCCTAGCTAATGTAGAGGCTGGGAAGATATCTGAGATAGAGCGCTTCAACAGATTCAACCTTGATGTTTGGCGTTTCATGGAGAAGATGCGGAAGCCGATAATAGCGGCGGTAAATGGGTTCTGCAATATAGAGACAATACAGGCGGTTGACTTGGTGGTAGCCAGCCAGAACGCAAAATTCGGCCTTCCAGAGGTATCAATAGGCGTGAGTCCTGGGGCGGGTATAACTGTACGGATGCCCCGTTTCCTCAGCAAATACTGGGCTAAGTATCTGCTCTTCACTGGAGAATGGATAACGGCTGAGGAGGCGTATAGGCTAGGCTTCGTGAATAAAGTCGTGCCCCATGAGAAGCTTATGGAGGAAGCCCTAAACCTAGCTAGGAAGATAGTCAAGAACGCCCCACTCGCGGTAGGCGCTACCAAGGCCTGCGTAAACCTCGGCGGCGAGATGCCGATAGACGAGGGAATGGAGTACCAGCTTAAGGAGTCAATCTTAATGTTCCACACCAAAGACCTGAAAGAAGGAATAAAAGCTCGCTTCTACGAAAAACGAGAACCAGTATTCAAAGGCGAATAAACCCCCTCAACTTCTTCTTATTTTTAGTAATCACCATCACGCGCGTACGGATAGCTCCAAAGGGAGACTTGCAAAACCACCGACTTAAACCATGCATTATACATCTTCTCAACATCCTCCTGGCTATGCCCTTTCTTTGCTAGGAATGGTTTGATTGTGGCTGTTATCGGGGTATATGAACGCAATAAGATAGCGTAGCGGTATATGCTCCACACTCTCTACTCCATCGGTTCTATTCTTCCCAGACCTTTGATGCCACCGCCCAATCTCAACCTGGTAATCAAGCCAGTTCTGGTCATATTTTCTGAAGCAGGTATCAAGTATCCACTGGCAAATCTCCTCCTAACAGCCTCTAGATAGCCCTGTATAGGTTCCCCACTTCTCCTGTCGGTGAAGTAGTATACCAGATGGGGGTTTGAGCCAACCCAGCCGTACCATAAGTCCAGTATCTCGTCAATCTGGTCCTTCAACACCTCGCCAGCCAAGCGGAGATAATGCTCATCCCCTCCACTGAACATGACGGTTTTCTTAAGTAGCTCCAACTCCTCAAGCGTTATAGGAGCTCTCATGACTTGCGGAGAACCAAATAAATAGCCAGGTATCTTATCCGTTCTGCTCATATGAACAACGCTGTACATGTTGTATATTAGCGGTGTAGTGAGAAATGGGTTAGGTTGTTACGAATAGCTTAAAAGGGGGCCCGTCAAGATTAGAAACCCAGTATGGGTAAGACGATATTCGAGAAAATCTGGGACGCCCACGCCCTAGCCGAAAGAGAAGACGGTCAAACGTTATTATTTGTTGACCGCCATATTACGCATGAGGTTACTTCTCCTGTTGCTTTTGATGGGCTTAGGGCTGCTGGGCGTAGGGTGAGGAGGCCTGATTTGACGTTTGCGGTTATGGACCATAATGTCCCTACTGGTGATAGGGCTTTGCCTGTTGGTGATGAGCTTTCTACCGCTCAGATGCGGGCTCTAGCTAGGAATGCGAGCGAGTTTGGAATCATGTTGTTTGATTACTATAGCCCCTGGCAGGGTATTGTGCATATTATTGGGCCTGAGCTTGGTTTAACTCTACCTGGGATAACGCTTGTCTGTGGTGATAGCCATACGGCTACGCATGGTGCTTTTGGGGCTCTGGCGCTGGGCATAGGGACTAGTGAGGGTGAGCATGTTCTCGCTACCCAGACGCTCTGGCTGAAGAAACCGAAGCAGATGGAGATCAAGCTACAGGGCAGGCTCCCTGAAAGGGTTTCAGCTAAGGATATTATACTGTGGATAATTAGGAACATGGGGACAGGCGGGGCTATAGGGCATGCGGTGGAATACACTGGCGAGGTTGTCAAGAATCTATCTGTAGAGGAGAGGATGACCTTATGCAATATGGCGATAGAAGGCGGAGCCAGGACAGCGATAATAGCACCCGATGATAAGGTGTTCAGCTACCTAAAGGATAGGCCCTTCGCACCCGGTGGTGAAGAGTGGGAGGAGGCTGTAAAATACTGGAGCACCCTAAGAACGGATAACGACGCGAAGTATGATAAATCCGTAACATTTGACGTAAGTAAGCTGGAGCCCCAGGTAACTTGGGGAACAAACCCTGCGATGACGATAAGCATAACAGAGTCAATACCTTCACCTGAAGATTTTGAAGATAAAACAACTAAAAATACTGTACAAAGAGCTTTAGAATACATGGGATTGAAGCCGGGTACACCAATTACCGATGTTAAGGTTGATGTAGTCTTCATAGGCTCATGCACCAATGCGCGTTTGTCTGATTTGATAGACGCTGCTAGGGTTGTTAAAGGTAGGAAGGTCGCCCAGGGTGTTAAGGCGCTTGTAGTCCCGGGGTCTCAGCTCACAAAGAGAAAAGCAGAACGTATGGGTTTGCATCGTATATTCATCGAAGCTGGGTTTGAGTGGCGGAACGCGGGTTGTAGCATGTGCATAGCCATGGCGCCGGGGGAAAAGGTTGACTCCGGTAAGAGATGCGCCTCAACATCCAACAGAAACTTCGAGAACCGCCAAGGCCCTGGAGCTAGGACGCATTTAGTAAGTCCCATGATGGCCGCGGCTGCAGCCGTTGAGGGACGGTTTGTAGATATACGGGAGATGGATATAGCCAGCGTAGACGAGCTAGAGCTAACCCCGTTGTTATAAACCTTATCACATTCATGATTCGCAGAGACGTTTAGACGCGGAGTTGGTGAAATACCCCTCATCTACCTAGCTGAGGAGATAGGGGTGGCTCTAAAACGCTCTGGTTACTCTCCATATTTATTACCTCCTCCTCGTGACAGTTCTCTAACCACCGGATCCGTGTGCCTCGCATATTTTCTTCAGCGTTAGATGGGCGTTTAAGAGGGATTTCATGACGCGGCGTTTGATTATGACTTTATCTAGAAGGGTTCCCAGCATGCCGTATCGCGGGGTGTAGCTCACTTGTTCTGTTGAGATTGTCTCTAGGTCGTTTAGCTTAACTAACCTATGCTCGTATTGCATACGCTTAAATATACTATCCGGTTCCGGATTTTCACCAGCAATTAACTCGTTTTCCACATAATCTATTACCTTGACGCGTGTCCATTTCTTAGAACCTCTCCGCTTATACGAGTATATCACACCGGCATATAGCCTGTTTTTCATCAGCTATAAACTCATACTCCGGGAAAAATCTATGCCATTCGCTTATGTCTGAGATTTTCTTGAAGACATCCTCTACGCTAGCTTTTATAACAACCTCCACCTTCACGCAGCTTGAGAATCCAGCTCGGGGAGCACAGTATCTACTGTTATGTGTTCGCTGAATCAAGGTTAGTTAGTGTTAGTAATTATTTACTGTGATGAAAATTACTAGCTAACTTGGAGGAAGACTTAAAATAGCGTTATGGTGAGGGGATGGATAGCGTGCGTAAGGATGATTTCCTTAGTAGCATAAAGATGGATAGGGAGTTTTCCTATTACTCGTTAAAGCGGCTGGCCGGCTCTGAGGGTGTTGAGGTTGAACATACACCATATAGCATTAGAGTACTCCTAGAGAATTTGCCGAGGAATGTTGATGATTACGTTGTTGAGATGGAGTTGCTGGATGTGTATGAACCAGAGCTCAATATTACAAAACGATAGAACTCCATTTGGCCAAGCCTCATCTAAAGTATATCTTCATATTTTACGTCTTGTGTTATTTATTTCGTAATGGCCTACTTGATGTTCCTAACCTTAGCTATAAGGCCTGCATGTTATTGTTGGGTTTCTAGGATTTCCCAGCTTTATGACAGGGTTTATGTGAAGGTTCTGAAGGTGGAGAAGCTGCATTCTGATGGTTCTGCGCAGCAGCTCTTTGAGGTTGTTGCACCTAGCGCTGGTGAGCGTGTTGCTGATGGCATGATGCGTGATGAAGAGCTTCACGACGTTAAGCTTCTCTTCTCGCGGGGAGGCCGCGTCTTCGGCCTAGCTAGGGTATCATGCCCGTTCAAATGCGGTCTAGCGGACACTGAGCCATGTTTTCTCACAAAAGTAACCTCAGGCGGGCAGGGCTGGGTATACTGGTATATGATTGGCCGTGATGACGAATGTAGGGATGTTATGAATAGGCTCAGCGATAAGGGTGTGGAGTTTAGGGTTCTTGAGATGCGTAAGCTTGAGGGTGAGCGCAGCCTCACGGGTAAGCAGGAGCTTATTGTTAAGGCTGCTTTAGACCTGGGGTATTTTGACTATCCGAAGAGGATAAGCGTCAGGAAGTTGGCCGATATGTTCGGCGTAACACCAGCCACGGTAACCGAGACTTTACGTAAGGGCGTTAAAAAGATACTGACGGAATACTTCAACTCAATAGGCGAGATAAAGCTCAGAGGAGAGTATGAGAGGCTGCTGGATACCCTAACATGTTAGGAATTAGTAATTTATCACATCACCTTAAAGACTCTGAACGATGACCCTTGGATGCAGTTGAAGAGTTAAAACGGGAGCACAGCGTTATAGAGGGTGTTCTGGCATCACTTGAGAGGAAGCTTGAAGAGTTTAAGGCATCTGGCAGGATTGAGCCCGCGTATATTAGGGGGCTTGTCAAGTTCTGCCAGACATTCATAGACAAATGTCACCATGGAAAGGAGGAGCGCTGCCTATTCCCATGTTTTGAGCGGCTCGGCATACGGCGCGAAGGCGGGCCTATAGGCGTTATGCTGCAGGAGCATGAGATGGGGCGTATGCTTGTTAGACGTATCTCGGATATGTTGGAGCTTTATGAGCAGGGCGCTGCTGAGCTTGATGATATACTTGACACATGCCAGATGTATGTGGAGCTGCTTAAGCAGCACATCTACAAGGAGAATAATATCCTCTTCCCCATGGGCGGCGGCCTGATGGGCTCGGAAGACCATAGGAGCAGCATGGCTTGCTATGAGGAACGAGAACATGAGCTAGGACACGATACGCATCAAAAAATGCTGGAACTGGCCAAAAAACTTTCCGAATAAACATCAACAATTATTTTATCCCTAAAAATAGTGTCTATGATTCCCTAGAATTAGAGAATCATCTAACTTGCAATATCGGCTATTTAAGGGCTCATAAACAGCCGATAGAGGGCTGAACATATCAGCCGTTGTAGGAATTAGCATAATAGCTAATATCTTCCTTATACCGGGTTCGTACGCTATGCCTGAGCCTGTGAAGAAGATTGTTGGTAAGGCCGTGCCGTTGGACGCTGATGATGTGGATACCGATGCGATAATCCCAGCCCAGTTCCTAAAGGTTATTGAGCGACGCGGACTTGGTAAGTATCTCTTCTATCGCTGGCGCTATGATGAACAAGGCCGCATAACAGGTGAGTTCGTACTTGACAAGCCCGAATATGAGGGAGCAACCATACTAATAGCTGGGAGAAACTTCGGCATAGGCTCATCACGCGAGAACGCGGTATGGGCTTTACTGGACTTCGGAATTAAATGCGTCATAGCGTCATCATTTGGCGACATATTCTACAACAACTCTGCGAGGAACGGATTAGTATGTGTCAGGCTTCCAGAAGATGTTGTTAGGCAGCTACGCGAGCGAGCTAGAGGGGGAAACATTACTCTAACTGTTGATGTGGAGAATCAGAAGATAACGTATCGTGGTGGGGAGATTGGCTTTGAGATTGAGCCGCATATAAAGGAGCGTTTGGTGAAGGGGCTTGACGATATAGCGATAACATTAAGCATGTATGAGGAGAGGATTAGGGAGTATGAGGAGAAGATGCCCAGCTTCCTAAAGCCCAAGCCGCGGGGCTTCTTCGCTGAATAGCTCCCATCTTTATAGTCCAAGCAGACGCTCAGCATTCTTCCTCAGTATCTTTTCACGACTCTCTTGCCTCAGCTTTAACTGCCTAAACTCATCAAGCCACCTACGCGGCGAGAGCATAGGATAGTCGGTACCAAAAAGCATCTTATCACTCAGTAGGGTATCAGCATACTTGATAACTATCTCAGGTATGTATTTGGGCGCCCATGCGGAGAGGTCTATGAAAACATTAGCCTTATGCAAGGCTATCGCTAGGGCTTCCTCATGCCAAGGCCAGCCGAAATGCGCCATGACTATCTTAAGTCGCGGAAAGTCTGCCGCTACCTTGTCTAGGTAGATGGGCCTTCCATAATCCAGCTTAATCCCATACCCACCATCCATGCCAGCGCCCACACCTGTTATCCCAGTATGGAAGAGAACGGGTATACCGAGGTCTTCGCAGGCCTCGTATAGCGGGTATGCGCGTTCATCATCAGGATAGAAACACTGTATCTGCGGATGGAGTTTAAGCCCGCGCAGTCCTAGGTCCTTTACAGCCCGCTCAATCTCACGCACAGCACCACGCGGCGAAAGTGGGTCAACTGTAGCGAAGGAAATTATACGCTCAGGATTCATCTCCTGCAATTTGGCGAAGGCGTCGTTGGTATCTCCTGGCTCTCCAGTGACTTTGGAGGCGTCTATAGGTAGTAGGACTAGCTTCTCCACACCCGTCTCGGAGTAGTCGCGGAGCATGTCTTCCAGAGTTCGTTCAACAACTTTAGCCCTGAAGTACTTCTCCAGATGCTCCTTTAACGGCTTGAACGTGCCGACAAACCCTGGGCCTGGGAAGTGAGCGTGTATGTCTATGGCCATGGCCTACTCCTACTATATGTTGGCCATCTTCCTAATCTTCTCACCAACCTTCTCAAGCTCGTGGCTAGTTATCTCGCCCATCTTCTGCCGTAGTATCTCATACGCCCTCGGATTGCCTGTCCAAGTCTCTACGAACACTCCCTCCTTTATCCTCTGTAAGGCCTTCTCCATATTCTCGCGTACATGCTCGTCTATTATCTGAGGACCGACGGTCAAACCGCCATACTTAGCAGTATCGGAGACCGCGCTGAGCATTTTAGTCAAGCCACCAGTGTATATCAGGTCCACGATGAGCTTCATCTCGTTGCAGACCTCAAAGTAGGCCAGCTCTGGTGGGTAGCCGTTCTTAACCAGGACCTCAAAGCCCTTCTTGATTAGCTCCATTACCCCGCCTACTAGTACCGCCTGCTCTCCGAAGAGGTCTGTCTCTGTCTCGTCTTTGAAGGTAGTCTCTATAACGCCAGCGCGTGCGCAGCCTAGCGCCTTGGCCATCGCGAGGACTGTTTCCATCGCTCTCCCACTAGGGTTTTGCGCTACCGCAACTAGTGCTGGCGTCCCTTTCCCCTCAAGGTAAAGCTCGCGCATACGTGGGCCAGGGGCTTTAGGAGCGACCAGAACAACATCAACGTCCTGTGGCGGGACTATCTGGCGAAAGTGAATATTATAGCCATGCGAGAAGCCAAGCGTCTTTCCAGCCTTCAGATGCTTCTTAATCTGCTTCGCATAAACCTCTGGCTGATGCGTGTCTGGTATGAGCATGTGTATTATATCCGCCCTCTCAGCAGCTTCCTCAACCGTTAGAGGCTTAAAACCATCCTCCTCAGCCTTCTTCCAAGAAGCACCACCAGGCCTCAGGCCAACAACAACCTCAACACCCGAATCCCGCATATTAAGCGCCTGCGCCCTCCCCTGACTTCCATAGCCTATGACAGCAACCACGCGCCCCTCAAGAGGCTTGAGAGACACATCCTGCTCATAGTAAACCTTCATAGCCCCTCTCTCGCGTCTCATAGGATATATTTAAAGGCCCTCACCACCCACATCCAGTATAAATCACCAGAATTAATGCGGCATAGTCTCCCTAAGCTCAGCCCACGACATAACCTCACCTGATCTTAATACACGAAAAACAAGTATAGCTATTATGAAGTTCTGTGCAAAAGGAAGTAAACTTATCCATCGCGTTATTTTAGAAAATATACCCTCAAATGGCAATTCTCCCCAAACAACAATAGGTGTAGAGATGTTGTATTTCTACTTTATCGCGTATATGCTGGCATTATCTCGTCTGCAAAGAATTGGAGAACTTCATAATCTATTCCAATAGGCATGACTATAAAGTGTCTAACTCCCGCTTCAGCTTCCATCCGTATTCTCCTGCTAACTTCGTCAGGCTTGCCTATAATGTAGCGCTGTACGACCTCGTCATAGGTTCGTTTAGACAGTTTCCTTAAACGCTCACGCGCGTCAAACTCGCTACCACTACGGCCTATGACAAAGACAAAATTTTGATGTGCTATCATGAAATTCTTCAGACTCTTTCCATATTCGGGCAAGAGTGAATCCAGCATCTTAACATATTTCCTAATATCTGAGGGATTTGTATCTGTTCTGGCTATCCAGCCATCCCCAAGCCTAGCGACACGCCTAAACACCCTTTCATCAACTATATCACGTGGCACGGCTTTTTCGAAATGAATCCCATTTCCACCCCCAGCTATCAGTATTGGTGGACATGGCTGTTGTATTGGACGCGGCTCCAAGTAGAAGTCCTCAAGTCTCCAGAACTCTCCTGAATGATTTACCCGCTTCTCAGTGAGAAGCCTGCGCAAAAGTAGTGTAGCTTCTTCAAATCTTCTAACTCTATCTTTATCGCTTACGTTTGAGGCAGCCAACTCTGCTTTATTCCATCCCTGACCAACCCCTACAATAAGTCTTCCTCCAGAAAGTCTGTCAAGACTAGCCACCTGCTTAGCGAACACCACGGGATTACGATACGTTATAT
The DNA here is from genome assembly GCA_030059675.1 of Candidatus Pelearchaeum maunauluense. Taxonomy (GTDB): domain Archaea; phylum Thermoproteota; class Nitrososphaeria_A; order Caldarchaeales; family Caldarchaeaceae; genus Pelearchaeum; species Pelearchaeum maunauluense. The sequence continues at coordinate 48,206 of JANVYQ010000005.1, forward strand.
TGATGACAGCAGTGCCTATACGAGCATTTTTAAGAAATGGAGTTATAGCCGCAAGCGTAGTCATAGGCTCGTACCAAGATGTATTATATGCCGGGGGCGCCACTCCCATAAGTCTATCCACATGCCAAAAATGAGAAAAGCCTAGCTGCTCAGCAAATGTAACGAAATCACGAAGCTCCTGTAGAGAAATGTAACTATCTCCAAAACCACCACCGCAAAAGGTCGGTAAACTAACTCCAAAAGACAAAATATAATCTTGCTCTAATCTCCTATTATGCAAGGGTCTCATGTGATTTTCCGTGACCATGCTTAATTTATGGTTAAAGGCATACATCAATGCAAATCTATATAAAGATGCATATCTATTAGCTAAATGAAGTTACTATTGCATAATAATGTATATTTTTGATCACATATAATTAAATAGTGTTTATGTGAGATAAGTCTTTTGGACAATGTTCGAATTAAAAACTAATTTTCTAATTTAAAAAGGCGAGAACTTCTAAAGACTATCTCAGCTGGTGCTGCATATATTACATCGTAGGTAAAAATGCGGGTGGCACTGACATCGAAGTAGCGGAATATGAAAAGAAGATAGATGAATTTCGTAGCAGTTCAATTGAAAAAGAGCTTGTTAAACCAATTGGGGTGGCATTAAGATGGGCAATAGATATTTGGGTTGGATAGTGTTCCTAATAATCGTGACAGCAGCGACTAGTTATGGATGGTATGTTAGAGCTGTTGAAAATCTGAAAGTTACCGTGATGTCGCCTTCAATGACAAGCTGGGGTATGTGGATAGCTTTTTACATTTTCTTTGTAGGTCCTAGCGCAGGAGCATCTTTAGTTTCTTCTTTAGTATATGGCTTTAATATGAAACAGCTTGAAGATGTCGGGAGATATGCATTGATAATCGCTATACTCTCATTGGTTGGTGTATTCCTCAGCGTCTTACCTGATTTGGGTAGAATGGAGAGATTTTACAGACTATATACAGAACCTAACTTTAGATCATGGATGGCAATAGAAGCATGGATGTATTTGATATATAATCACATTATTTGCTGAACTTTACTTAGCATCGCGACAAGATATAATTCAATTGAAAGCTACAACTAAAGGAATTAAAGGTGCACTTTATAGGATATTGTCTGCAGGAGCAAAAGAAGCATCTCTAGAGAGACATGCAAAAGATATGAAGATAGTTCGTGTTCTCGCAATAGTTGGCATTCCTGTAGCAGCTATAGGTGTGCATGGTGGAACTGGAGCTATATTTGGTGTTGTAGGAAGCCGTCCTCTCTGGTACGGACCTTACACACCGATATATTTTGTCCCATCAGCTATGCTGAGTGGGGCAGCATTCTTACTAGCAATCTATATAATAACCAATAAATTAATGGGAAGAGAGAAACTAAAAGAAACTATTAATATGCTCAAAAACGTAGTACTACTCCTACTCTTCTTAGAATGGTTCTTTATCTTCTGGGAAGCGATAGTATCATTATGGCCAACCTCACCTATTGAGGATATAGAAACTGCTTCAAGACTCTTATTCGGACCTTACTGGTATGTCTTTTGGGTAATAGAATTCCTAATAGGATTCATAGTCCCGGCTGGGATTCTACTGGGCAGACGCGCCTCCAGAATTCCTGTATTAATGGTTATTGCAGGACTTTTGATAGTAATCGGGATAATTGGAATAAGATTTAACATAGTATTGCCTACACTTTCAGAAGCACCACTACCACATTTGCCAGCTGAATGGAATATAAAACAAATGCCTTGGAAACAAATCCCAGCATATCCAGGAACTGTCTTTGGATGGATACCCAACTATGGTGGAGGAGTTCCCTACTTCCCTTCTATATGGGAGATATTAGTACAGGCCTCCATAATTACATTCTTGATATTATTGTATAGTTTGGCGGTTAAATTTGTCCCTCTTCAGGAGGTGGTGAGAAATGAATAAGATAGATAGAAGAGAATTTGTAAAACTCGGTGCGGTGCTTGGAGCTTGTGCAATAGTGGGTACCCAAATAGCTTCAGCGCTGAACAAATTTGAAGAAATTAGTTTAGGTGCAATAGATAAAGAGCGTTATGGTGCTAATCCATTAGCCAAACCAGAATCAATAATATACTCAGTCTGTCTTCAATGCCATACTGCTTATCCAATAAAAAGTAAGACATTAGATGGAGTGTTAGTTAAGATAGAGGGAAACCCTTACTCGCCACAGAATTTACTGCCGCATTTACGATACGATACTTCACCAGAGCAAGCAGCCAAGATAGATGGTGTAATATGTCCCAAAGGACACGCTGGGATCGAGACATTATACGATCCGTATAGAATAAGAAGAGCATTGAAACGAGCTGGGCCACGCGGATCTAATAAATGGAAGGTGATAACATTTGAGCAAGCAATACAGGAGATTGTTGAAGGTGGGTATCTGTTCAAAGATATACCTGGTGAAGAAGATAGATATGTCCCTGGCTCGAAAGAATTATGGATATGGGGTTTAATACGTGAGAAAGGAGGAGATCCTTCAACAATCTCCGCGGGAATTAACGCCGATATAAAGGCCATAAATTCAACACCATTGAACGAAAGAAAGAATGTCATCGACGAATTTAAGAGAAAATGGTCCTCAAGATTCGGAGAATTAGGTCTAAAGCTTGAGGGCATCTTCATAGATCCTGACCATCCAGACTTGGGTACAAAAGCTAACCAGCTTGTCTTCATGCCGGGCAGAATAGAGCATGGTCGGAAAGAATTCTCAAAGCGTTGGCTAATAGATTCATTTGGCTCGGTTAACTGGTATGAACATACTACGATATGCGAGCAGAGTCATCATATAGCCTATAAAATGATCTCGGGAAGGATCATATGAAACCCGATATAATCAAGAGTGAATTTATAATATTCTTTGGAACTGGAGGCTTTGAGGCGAACTTTGGACTAACAAATATGGCTGGAAAGATACTTCATCGCTTACATCTAGATCTTTTAAATTTGCGGTAGTAGATCCAAGACATTCAAAAACTGCCGCTAAAGCATGGAAATGGATTCCGATAAGACCTGGTACTGACGACGCGTTTGCACTTGGCATGATAAAATGGATTATTGAAAATAAACGATACGATCAAAAGTATCTGGAGAATGCTAACATGGCAGCAGCCAAGGAACTAGGTGAGCCATCATTTACGAATGCTACGTATCTTGTTGGAGTAGATAACGGCAAGCTTCTGAGAGCCTCGGAAGTAGGGGTAGGTAGGGAAAATGGGTATGTAATAGTTGGGAAAGAAACTGGAGACCTTTTAGCTGTAGATCCAAATGATAAAGAGAATCTACTTCGTGGAGAGCTTCTTGCGTCTAGGAAATTAAAGCTTGTTACTGGAGAAACAATTGAAGTTAAAACAGGATTCCAACTACTTTCTGAAAGCGCGAACAGTAAATCATTAGAAGGATGGGCTGATATATGCGGCATTTCATCATCAGACATCATATCACTTGCAGATGAGTTTACAAGGCATGGAAAACGAGCGATTGCAGAACTATATAGAGGTCCCGTCCAGCATACAAATGGATATTATAACGCACAGGCTATAATAACGCTTAACCTATTGATTGGAAACATAGGCTGGAAGGGTGGGCTATCAAAAGGAGGTGGACATTGGCATGAAATGGGCGATAAACGTGATGGACCGTTTAACTTAAAGAAGCTTCATCTTGGCAAGATTAAGGCAGTAGGCGTTAAGCTGACCCGTGAGGGAAGTAAGTTCCAAGATTCTACTCTTGCATTAACTGAGAAGAAGCCGAAAAGACCATGGTATCCATTTACAAGTAACGTGTATCAAGAGATATTACCCGCAGCGGAGGCGGGCTACCCATATCCGATAAAGGTTCTCTTTCTACATAAAGGAACACCAGTTTACTCAATACCAGGGAGCAACACACAACTTAAAATAATAAAAACCTAGAGAAAATTCCACTATTCATCGCATGTGATATAGTAATTGGAGAGACATCCATGTACGCGGATTATATCTTCCCCGACTTATCTATATGGGAACGTTGGGGAACATCGCATATAACTCCGGATTTACAGACAAAAGCTAGTAAAGTTAGACAGCCAACAGTAAGCCCGCTTGTTGAGATAGTTAAAGTATTCGGTGAGGAGATGCCGATAAGCATGGAAACTGTTATGCTCGCCATTGCTGAAAAATGCGACTACCTGGATATGGTGATGATGGATTTGGAGAGGGAATGCCATTCAAGAGAATGGAAGAATTTTATCTTAAGATGGTAGCAAACATAGCCGCTGGTGATAAAGTAGGTGAAGAAGTACCCCACGCAATGACAACGAGCTTGAAATCTTCAGAAAAGCCAGAAAACATCTACATCCGGGCATATATAATGAGGATAAATGGCACAGAGCTGTTATAGACGCTGAAGGAGTAGATTGGTGGAGAAAAGTAGTTTACATACTCAATAGAGGTGGGAGATTTGAAGACTATGAAAATGCATACAATGGAGAATATTTGAAACATAGATTTTCAGGTATGCTGAATTTATATGTAGAAAAGGTAGGTTCTTACTATGATACATTTAGAGGAGAAAGGTTCAAAGGTATTCTATCGTACGAGCCTCCTACCGATTCTGCAGGAAACTTAATAGATGATAGTGATTATCCGTTACATCTAACAACTTATAAAGAAGTTACCGGAGGTCAGTCAAGAACACAGCCTAATTATTGGTTATTATCGGTAATGCCGTCAAATTATTTGATGATGAACGAAGAGACTGCACGTGAATTAGGATTACATAAAGGTGATAAGATAAAAATAGTATCGAAAAAATCCTGATGGTAGATGGTTAATAGGTTATGCAAACACGCCTGAAGGAGGAGAGTTTTTCGTTGAAGGAATAGTTAATCCTGTAAAAGGCATGACCAAGAACTTTATTGCTGTCTCATGGCACTTTGGACATTATGCTTATGGTTCAAATGATGTGGAGATTGATGTTGTCGCCATTAAAGGTGATAAGCGTAGAGGGTTAGGATTATGTCCGAACGCTGTCCTACGCGTATACCCGGTTCTAAAGAATGTCTGTCTCACAGACCCTATAGGTGGAAGTGCTTCATTTTACGACACGAAAGTAAAAATAGTAAAAATTTAATGATTAATCTATTTTTGTTTTATCCACTTTATAGAGAATATATTTTTATTCTCAAATCTGGGTAATTGTAGTAAAATGACAATACTGCTTAATAATTGTAATTATAAAAAATTGATTGCCTTACAGACAAATGAATTAATTACGCATATCATTATTGGATTCGCAGGAGCCAGGCTTGGTGGAAGAATGGATAGTTGAGCAGTTTCTTGGTGAGCCACTCAGCTTTTTGTTGTGTGCCTATTAACGTGAGTATTGCTGAGAGCCTTGCGCCGCTGTCTGTGCTTGCTATGGTAGCGCCCTCAAGCGAGAGTTGCCCCTGCTTGACCAGTAGCATCATCTTCGCTATCGCGTCAGGATTGTTGCTAAGCTGTACGTATATGAGAAACCTTGTCATGCAGCTCCAACCCCGGTGGTAGTTTAACCTCTGAGAGCCATTTGCCAGGTGGAACCATCGGAAAGACCATCTCCTCGCGGCCTATGGGGACGTCTATCGTTATGGCGGTGTTGCTGCGCACAGCTCTCTTGACGACGGTAGTCAGTTCCTCGTAGGAGTCAACCCTCACGGCTTCGACGCCGAAGGCTTCTGAGAGCTTTACTAGGTCTGTTTTGTCTGTGTAATCAACGTCCTTGAAGCGCTTCTGGTAGAACATATCCTGCCACTGCCTAACCATCCCCAGGGTTCTGTTGTCAAAGATTATCGTTATGATTGGTAGGTTGTAGTCGGCAATACATGCTAGTGTTTGGCATGTCATTAGGAAACTTCCGTCTCCATCTAGATTTACGACAGTTCTGTCTGGCGCTGCTGCTTTGGCTCCAAATGCCGCTGGTAGGCCGAAGCCCATGGTTCCGAGGCCGCAGCTACTAATGAAGCTGCTGGGAGTTCTAGACTTCCAGAAGAGTTGCGTCCACATCTGATGCTGCCCAACACCTGTGGTTACTATCGTGTCTGGTGGGAGTATGTTGTTGAGTAGTGAGATTACTTTCCACGAAGTCATTCGTGAGTTTCCTTCTTGGCTCATCATGAATTCATCATAGGCCTCGCCTACCTCTTTAAACCGCCTTATGAGCGGGCTCTCTGGCCTTTTAGCCATAATATGCTTGATATAGTCTATCAGTTCGCGTAGTACTAGCTTCGCGTCTCCGTTGAGTGAGATTGTTGGTTTTACGTTCTTTCCTATTTCGCTGGAGTCTATGTCTATGTGGATTATCTTGCGGCCTCGCTCAAAGTCCTGTGCTGGTCCTATTGCTCTGTCTGAGAGTCTGGTTCCTACGCAGATTACTAGGTCTGACTCCATTATGGCTAGGTCTGCCTCTAAGCGGCCGTGCATTCCGACTACTCCTAAGACGAGTGGATGCGTCTCTGGGACTGATGATTTCCCAGGCGTTGTTGTTACTATTGGAGCGCCTATGAACTCGGCTAGCTCCAGAACCTCTTGTGTGGCGCCGCTGAAGAGGACTCCCCCGCCCGATAATATTACGGGTTTCTCCGCCTGGCTTATCGCCTTGGCTGCCTCCATTATGCTATGCACGTCAGGCTCGCGTGGCCGTTGGTTGAAGAGCGGCTCAGGCATCACGTCCACATCGTCTTCCTCAATCTCTTCCTGCATAACGTCGCGGGGTATGTCTAGCAGCGTAGGCCCAGGCCTGCCTGTCATGGCGACAGTGTAAGCGTTAACGAACTCCTGAACAAGGCGTCGCGAGTCTTTGACTGTCACGGCGTATTTTATGTGGGGCAGGGTTAAGCCCACTATATCCGCCTCTTGGAAGGCGTCGGTTCCCATAAACGCCCTGACAACCTGCCCTGTTATGGCTAGAACTGGTATGCTGTCCATAGAGGCATCCACAAGCCCTGTTATGAGGTTCGTCGCCCCTGGGCCTGATGTCCCACTACATATTCCTGGCCTGTTCTTTATCCGTGCATATCCCTCAGCCGCGTGAGCTGCTTGCTGCTCGTGGCGCATTAGGTAGCTGTTTATGTCAGCATCATAGAGAGCGTCGTAGAAGGGCATGTTAGCCCCTCCTGGTATGCCGAAGATTGTATCCACGCCCTTTCGTCGCATCTGCTTGATCAGTAGATCAACGCTCCTAGCCATCCCTATGACCACTCTCCACCCTCATGTAGTTACTCTGGGAAAGCAACAACTGGTGAACCGCGCTCGCGACAGCGCTAGTAATAGCGGCTGCTGGGTCTTTATCCAAGCCGCGTCCAACGGTTTCCGTATCCTTAATCCTTAGAATTACCTCAGCCTCCGCTGGGTGTCTCTCATCAAACATGCCTGAGAGAACTTTGTAATCAACCAACTGTACGTCGGCTATGCTTTCTACTGCTTTTAGCGCCGCCCTTAGGCTTGCCGTCACTGGGTTTGAGCCTGCGCCGCGGCCTGCGACTATCTCATGAGCTACTATAAGCTCGCAGGCTGCGTCGTATTCTCCATCCACCTTGCTTATGCTCAGCCTCCTAATGCTGGAGCGTTCTAGTGTCTGTTTTCCATAGACCTGCGTGGCTATTGAGAGCACGTCCTCCTCAGAGACCCTGCCTCCAGAGTCGCCTATCTCCTTGATTCGCGCGAGTATCTTGCGTAGCTTCTCCCGCTCTACCGTGAAGCCATACTCCTTGAGCAGGGCTTCTACGCCATGAGCTCCCGAATGCTTTCCAAATACTATCCTACGCCGCCTGCCGAAGGATTCTGGCATTACGGGCTCGTAGGTATGCGGGCTTCCGAGTATCCCATGAACGTGTATCCCGCTCTCGTGGGAGAAGGCATTATCCCCTACTATCGCCTTGTTCTTGGGGACTATGATGCCTGTGAGCTTCTCGACGAGGCGGGATGTCTTGTATAGGTTTTCCAACCTGATATTCGTCTTCACGCCATAGAGGAAGTTGAGCGCAGAGACTATCTCCTCTAGGCTAGCGTTGCCAGCGCGCTCACCTATGCCGTTGATTGTGGCATGTATTATCTCGGCGCCAGCCTCCACGCCCGCGAGCGAGTTAGCTACAGCCAGGCCGAAATCATCATGACAGTGGACGCTTACTGGGACCTTCACGTTCTCCTTAGTGAGCCTAACTAGGTAGCGCATAGCGTAGGGGAGCGCTGTTCCAACCGTGTCAGGAATGTCTATACTATCGGCACCTGCTTTTTCAACCTCCCTAAAGACACGCATCAGGAAAGAAGGCTCTGTCCGCGTGGCGTCTTCAGCGGAGAAATGGACAGTAACCCCATGCTCCTTGGCGTACTCCACCATGCTCCGCGCCTTCTCCAGCGCCTCTTCACGGGTAAGCCGTAGCTTATGTTTCAAATGAATGTCTGAGGTCGCTATGAAGACATGTATCCAATCCACGTCAGCGTTTAGCGCTGCGTCTATGTCCATCTTCTCCGCACGCGCAAGAGCGCATATCTTGGCCTTCAGCTTCATGTTGGCGATGGTCTTGACAGCCTCCGCCTCGCCCTTAGAGACCAACGGAAAACCAGCCTCAATAATATCAACACCCAACTCATCAAGAGCCTCAGCAACCCTAATCTTGTCTTCAGGCTTCAACGCAGCGCCAGGCGTCTGCTCACCATCACGCAGCGTAGTGTCGAAGATATACACCCTCTCAGGAAGAAGATACTCTCTCTGGAGAAGATTCTTCCAGGCCATAAAATCACCTCTAGAGAATAATGAGTTTGAGGAGGAGACGGCCCTGAAGAAGGCTACTAGCATTTTCCAAATCGCGGCGAGCCGTTGGGCCATTTACCGAGCGCGGTGAAGCAATAATCCCACCCTCAGACTTGTAATCCCTAACGCTGTACAGAGCTATATAAGCATTGACGAGTTCTTCATAGAGGGATGTTGCCGTGCTTCTTTGCTGGTCTGAATTCTTCTTTGTCGCGTAGCATGTCTAGGGCTTTTATGAGCTTGATGCGCGTCTCAGATGGTTCTATGACCTCATCTACCAAGCCCCGCTCGGCAGCCACATAGGGGTTGGCGAACTTTCTGCGATACTCCGCGGCCAGCTCACGCCGCTTGGCCTCTGGGTCTTGCGCAGAAGCTACCTCTTTCCTGAAGATTATGTTGATAGCTCCTTCGGGGCCCATAACCGCTATCTCGGCGGTTGGCCAGGCTAGGTTTATGTCTGCTCGCGAGTATTTGGAGCCCATGGCGCAGTAGGCGCCTCCATAGGCTTTACGTATGTTGACCGTTATCTTCGGGACTGTTGCTTCGCAGTATGCGTAGAGGAGCTTGCTTCCGTGCCTGATTATCCCGCCGTGCTCCTGCTCTATTCCTGGCATGTATCCTGGGACATCTACAAATGTGATTATTGGTATGTTGAAGCAGTCGCAGAATCTTATGAAGCGCGCGGCCTTATCGCTGGAGTTTATGTCCAGCACACCCGCCATGTGGAGCGGCTGGTTGGCCACAACTCCAACAGTATTCCCATCAAGCCTACCAAAGCCCACAATAATGTTTTGCGCCCAGCCCGCGTGAACCTCCATAAAATCACCATCATCCAAGACCTCTAGGATTATCTGCTTCATGTCATATGGCTTATACGGGTCTTCTGGAACTATGCTTTCTATTCCATCAAGCCTCCTGTCTGGCCTATCCTGCGGCTCCACGCGCGGAGGTAGCTCGCTGTTGTTGGACGGCAGGTAGGAGAGGAGGCGTCTAATCATCATTAGGCACTCCTCATCATCGGCCGCGGTGAAGTGCGCTACGCCGCTAATTTCAGCATGAACATGAGCGCCTCCCAGCTCCTCAAACGACACCTCCTGCCCCAACGCTGCTTTCACCACATCAGGGCCTGTAACGAACATCGTGGCGGTTTTCTCCACCATGAAGATGAAGTCCGTCATGGCTGGGCTGTATACCGCACCGCCAGCGCATGGGCCCATTATGGCTGAAATCTGTGGAATTACGCCTGAGGCTAGTGTGTTTCTGAAGAATATCTCGCTATACGCGGCGAGGCTTGCTATCCCCTCCTGTATCCTCGCTCCTCCAGAGTCGTTTAGCCCTATGACGGGAGCGCCTGTCTTTAGGGCTAGGTCCATTATCTTACAGACCTTCTTCCCGAAGACCTCGCCTAGCGAGCCGCCCATCACCGTGAAGTCATGCGAGAAGACGAATACCGTTCTCCCATCTATCTTACCATATCCCGTAACTACTCCATCGCCGAGGTAGCGTCTCTCGGCCATGCCGAACTCAGTAGCCCTATGGACTGCGAACTTGTCAATCTCAACGAAGCTACCAGGGTCTAGGAGTATGTCCAGCCTTTCGCGGGCTGTGAGCTTCCCCTTAGCGTGCTGCTCCTCAATCTTCTTCACTCCTCCTCCAAGCTCCGCTTCGCGATTCATCTTGCGGAGACGTTCCAGCAGGTCTTCATGGAGCATGACGGCCAACATACAGCAGTCATAGCAGCTTTTAATGCTTTAATGCGTGTAGCATGTTGTTTATGCTGGGTTGTCTGCGACCATAGGCTCTAGGGTTATGGTTCTTGATTCCGTTGATTCCACGATGGACGAGGCTCGGCGTATGGGGTTGAACGAAGAGGGCGCCGTGATAGTCGCGCGCAAGCAGTCAAATGCGCGCGGTCGTCTTGGAAGAACGTGGCACTCACCCGTTGGAGGGCTCTGGTTTACGATAGTAGTTATCCCGAAGCAGAGCGCCACGACGTCGCCTCTTCTCAGTCTAGCCGCATCGCTTGCCGTGGCGCGTGGAATAACCGCAGCCACGGGTCTGCCAGCAGCTATCAGATGGCCCAACGACGTTTATATTCATGGTGGGAAGGTGGCTGGGGTACTCACAGAGCTAGAAGTCGTGGGCGACGTGATAACACGCGCATTTGTGGGAGTGGGGGTTAATGCTAATTTTGAACTAGACGAGCTCCCAGAGGAGATACGCAGCAAGACCACCACAATACTCCGCGAGCTCGGCCGTGGAGTAAGCCTAGATGAGCTACTGGCAAAAATACTCAAGGAGTTCAACAGCATTTATGAAACATACAAAACAGGATGGCATGACGAGATTCTCCGCGAGGTGAAGGAGAATATGGAGCTATTGGGCAGCCCTGTGGTGGTTACGCTCACTAATGGCACGTTGATAGGAGTGTTAGAGGATATAGACGAGTTGGGCAGGATAATACTTCGCTTAGACCAAGACAGGATACAACTATCCCCAGGGGATGTGGAGCGTATAGCTCCCGCGTAGCACTGTCTTGAAAATTATATTAGCATCTGCTGGTGGTTTGTGGTGAGCTGGATATGGAGCGTCTGCCAGTGAATATACGCGCAAAGCCTGGTGATGTGGCTGAGGTGGCGATAACCGCTGGAGACCCAGCGCGCGTTGAGCAGCTTGCTTCAATGCTGCAGGACGTAAAGCTGGTGAATAAGAATCGCGGCTTACTGGTCTATACTGGCAAGTATCGTGGTAAGGGTGTTACTGTCGCCATGCACGGGATAGGCGGCCCCTCCTCCGCGATAGTGTTTGAGGAGCTGCACATGCTTGGGGCTAAGACAATAGTACGCTTGGGCTCATGCGGCGCTATGGTGAAGGAACTGGATATAGGTGATGTCGTTATAGCTACGGGCGCAGCATGTACGGGGGGTTCTCTCAAGATGTATATTCCAGACGGGATACTGCCAGCGGTTCCTGATATAGAGCTTACTCACAAGCTTATTGAGAAGTGCAGGTCTGAGAAGCTTAAGCATCTTGCGTGTGTTGTATTTAGCTCCGACGCCTTCTATGCTGAAGACCCCAAGTTTGTGGAGAAATGGACCAGTAGGGGTGTGAAGGCTGTTGAGATGGAGTGCGCTACGTTGTTCTCCCTAGGTCTTCTAAGAGGCTTTAGGACAGCCTCTCTCTTGGTGGTGAGTGATAGCTTGGTTAAGCCTGAGCAGATGGAGATGGTTACTGCTGAGGTTTTGAAGCCCTACGTGGATAAGGCCGCGCGCGTCGTGCTTGACGTGCTTACTGAGTAGCCCTCTACACCATATACACGCTCAGCTATCTCGCGGCTTATCAAACCATACTGCAAGTCTCGTAGAACTCGCTCCCTACTCCTTCTACGCGGCTCGCCATACCCACCGCCGCCCGCGGTTCTTATGATTAGCCTATCCCCTGGGCTTAGACGCGTCCTTGCCTTGGAGCTTAGGCGTATCACCTCGCCACTTCCCCGCTGGACAAGATATTCCGAGGGCTTCGCCCCAGTTCCTCCCCAAAGCCCCCAGGGAGCTATCCTACTCCTCTCACCAACTATCGTCACGTCTATCTCAGCGAGGGCTGTGAAGCTCCTCTCTATCCCGCAACCACCACGAAACTCCCCATGCCCCATGCTATCAGGCCTCAAAGAGTATGTGTTGAAGATTACTGGGTAGTAGAGCTCTATCACCTCTATAGGAGTGTTTAGGGTGTTTGTCATGTTTACGTGGATTCCATCTACTCCATCTTTTCCGAGTCTTCCGCCGTAGCCGCCTCCTATCGTCTCGTAGAACGCCCAGCGCTCACCAGTTCGCGGATGGACGCCGCCCATCATTAGGTTAGTCATAGAGCCATGCGCCGCCGCAGGTATCCTGTCTGGCACCGCATGAGAGAGCGCGCGGTATATCGCATCAACAATCCTCTGCGAGGTCTCCACATTACCAGCAGACACCGCAGCAGGCCAGCATGCATTAAGCATACATCCCTCAGGAGCATAAACCCTCACAGTCCTGTAGAAGCCGTCATTAACCTCAACATGATGCGACAATATGCTCCTAACAGCAAACATGGACGCAGCAACCGTTACGCCATAAACGGTATTTACTGGGCCTTTTACCTGCTTCTCGGTGCCGCTGAAGTCCATCTCTATCCGCTTCGGCGATATGCTCACTTTCACGGCTATCCGCGCTGGTCTCTCTTCTCGCGCGCTTATTGTCTCTAGGTAGTCCTCTCCTACGTATTCTCCTTCTGGCATGCGTTCATACTCCAGCCTCACCGCCTTCTCGGTCTGGTCTAGTATCTCGCTACATGCTTCAAGGAAGGTCTTTGCGCCGTACCTGTTTATTATCTCAGCTATGTTTCTAGCTCCCAGCGTGTTGGCCGCAAGCTGGGCGTGTAGGTCGCCAAGCGTTATGCTTGGCATCCTGACGTTCCGCGTAATCATCTCAAGCACTTCCCTGCTTGTTTTTCCGCGCCTGACGAGCTTCGTCGGAGGTATTACTATCCCCTCCTGATGAATCTCGTCGGCATCAGCGCTTATGCTCGCTGGAGAAGCTCCACCCACATCGGAGTGATGCGCCTTATTCGCTGCATACGCCACCAGCTCACCGCGATGAAAGACAGGCTGGATGAGCGTAATGTCGTTAAGATGAGTCCCAGAGATGTACGGGTCGTTTACTATGACTACATCACCTTCCTCAAGCTCCACCTCCTCCCTCTCTAGGTATTGTAGTGTGTTCCTGAGACCTACTGGAAGTGAGCCGAGGTGTACTGGTATGTGCTCCGCCTGTCCGATGGTTCTTCCATAGGAGTCTAGCACGGCGCAGCTATGGTCAGCGCGCTCCCGTATGTTGGGCGAATATGCTGAGCGGCGTAAAGCTACGCCCATCTCCTCAGCAGTGTAGATGAGACTACGCTTTATCAGCTCAACAGTAGCCTTGTCTGGCACTGCCTATCCAACCGTCCTTACAAAGCCCAGCTCTTATATTCATTCCTCTACAAATGCTCAGGTAGTGAGAAGAAGGCTACTGCCTGTAATATAGCTGCTACGACTATTATTATGAAGCCCACCACGATTATCATAAGTGCTACTCCTATGAGGTATATGAGAGCGGCTCTGCTGAACATGCTTATGTTTAGAGCCTTGGCTATAGCATCGTAGCTCTTACGCAGGTATATCGCCGAGAAGAGCAGCAAAGCCCACGCTACAGCTATTACTATCAGAGTAGCAAGAGCTAGCTGCATCATCCCCATAGCCGGCGTTGACATTAATGAGCCCCTCATGGTAGCTAATGTGAAGAAACTACCAACGGCGAATACCGCTATTGATAACGAGCCAACCACTACGAGGATTACTGCTATGAGCATGTTCCTGAATATTGTTTCATCATTCACGGCATCAGCTATATCCTTCACCGCCACGAGTACTAGAATCAATCCTATGAGCATTAGGAGCGGCCCTACTATAGGGGCTATGGAGAGAACCATGAGTATAGAGCCTACGCCTCCTAGGGCTTTGGCTTGGCTTAACGAGCTCACAGCTACGGAGTATGTAGAGTCATATATAAAATGTGGGTTAGATTTAGATGGCGCTCTTCAGCGTGTCAACGAGCTTGGCGAGCTCTTCAGAGACTCTCTTGACGGTCTCCGAGAGTCTGCTACTTCTCTGCTTCTCTTCTTCCAGCTGCTTTTTTTAGCCGATTCACTTCTTCCTCCAGCGCTGCTGTGTCAAGGGACTTCGTAGGTGCTGGAAACACGTCTGGGAGCGTTATATTCACGCCCTCCCTAGCAAACTTCTCATACGTCTCCCTAACTATCTGCCCAGCCTTTGTCTTACCCTGCAAGTGGTTTCTAATTGTTGCCTCACTCCTCCCTATCTCATCTGCTATCTGGCTCACGGATAGCTTGGCCTTCTCCCTAGCCAGCGCAGCAGCGACAGCAAGACTATCAACCCAGGTCAATCGTTCCTCTGGATTACGCAGCTCCTCTATAACATCTGGCCTGAGTATGCTGCCTATAAGCAGGGCAGACTCAAGCTTATGTATCTGCTCTCTACCAACGGGTGAGAGAGGTACTTCGCTCACGGCTCTTCACCCGCCACAACTCTAACAGTCTCACCCGCCTTAATAACTATGCCCTTATCAGTAATCTCAAACGGATGTCTATGCATGGAATGTGATGTTCCACGCATTTTCCATACGATTATGCTCCGCGTCAGCTCGCCTTTAACCTCGTCTAGGTCAAGCCTAACTATGCCGTCAGCTGCGTGTTCCACGCCTGGGCCTCCGAAGCCGCGCTCGGTGACGCTCACTTGGGAGATTAGGAGCGATGTGCAGCCCATGCCTGAGAGTATCTTCTTAAGCTGGAGAACCATGCTGCGCGCGAGGGCTGGCTTCGTGATGTATAGAGTTGTAACCGAATCAACCACGGCGCGAACCGCCTTCACGCCGTGTATAGCTTCGCGAAGCACATCTATCAGGAGCTGGAAATCGTCTGGTGAGCGTACAACGTAGCGCTCGCGGCGTGCTGCCTCTCCTATGCCTGCTGTGAAAGCATCAACAATAGCAAGCTTGCCCTCATTCTCAAAACGTGTAGTGTCCCAGCCGAATTGAGCCATGGACATCCTAACTTGGACTGGATGCTCTTCAAGCACTACAAGAACTCCAGACTCCCCCTTAAGGAGACCATTATAGAGATATTGCTGGCCGAAGATTGACTTTCCAGTCCCAGGGCCTCCTGAGAGTAGAACCACATTCCTCTTGGGAATCCCTCCCCGTAAAATCTCGTCAAAGCCTGGGATTCCCGTAGATATTCTATTCAGAGTCATGTAAAACATAATGTAGCATTAGGTCTTAAACATTTTACTCCACTCTCCTCACAATAAGCGTTTAGTTCCCTCTGGCTATGTGTATGTTTAGATATTTGTCAATCTCGGCTCTCCATCCAATAGGTATTATGGTGGTTGAGTCATATTGTTCTATGATTGCTGGCCCTTCTATCACGTTACCGCACTGGAGGCGGGAGCGGTCGTAGACTGGCGTCTCAAGCCAGCTATCTCCAAAGAAGGCTTGGCGCCTCTCTTTTAGCGCTTGGCTTTGGGGTTTCGCGCTGGCGGGAGGATGTTCTACCAGCTTGGGCTTGCTTGTCTGAACATACGCGACCACTCGTATTGCGGTGGTCTCCACAGGCTCCTCAGGCCTTGAGTAGCCGTACATAGCTTCATGTTTCTCGTGGAAGGCTGTTGTTAGTTTTCTTAGACCTGCGCGGGTTATCTCGCTGGGCGCTGGGACTAGAAGCTCATATCCTTGGCCGAGGTAGCGCATGTCAACGACTCGCGAGAGGATTATCGCTTCGCGTTTGAAGCCCTTCTCTCCAAGCTGCTGTAGCACCATGCTCTCCAGCTCTCTGAAGGCGTTCTCAAGCTCGGCGTGGCTATCCCCGTCCAAGACGGTTAAGTGAGAAGATACATAGTCGTATCGGAAGTCGGTGAAGACCAGCCCATAGGCGGAGAAGAGGCCAGGCGATGATGGGATTACTATATGCGGTATGTTTAGCTCCTCTGCCAGCTCTGCTACGTGCATAGGCCCAGCGCCGCCGAATGCTATCATGGCGAAGCGTGAGGGGTCTAGGCCGCGCTCAACGCTCACCAGCCTTACTGCACGCGCCATGTGTAGGTTGAGGATCCTTAGCGAAGCCGCTGCAAGCTCGGCA
The DNA here is from genome assembly GCA_030059675.1 of Candidatus Pelearchaeum maunauluense. Taxonomy (GTDB): domain Archaea; phylum Thermoproteota; class Nitrososphaeria_A; order Caldarchaeales; family Caldarchaeaceae; genus Pelearchaeum; species Pelearchaeum maunauluense. The sequence continues at coordinate 64,766 of JANVYQ010000005.1, forward strand.
ATATCCATCCCAAGGCCGTCAGCGACCCTAGCTAGGGCGCGTTCAGCCAGGTCTCTCCGTAGCATAAGGCCGCCGTCCAACAGCTTCTCGCCAAGCCTCCCTACGATTAGGTTAGCATCAGTTATCGTCGGTTCTTTGCCGCCAGCACCATAGCAGGCTGGGCCTGGTGAGGCTCCAGCGCTTATCGGCCCGACCTCAAGCCCGCCTGCCTGTGTCATCCATATTATAGTTCCTCCCCCAGCGCTCACTTCAGCCAGGTCTATCGCTGGTGTTCTAACTGGGTAGCCGCTGCCCTTGATTAGCCTACCAGCGTGGGCTTTTCCGCCCAGCTCTATCTCAGTTAAGACCTGTGGCTCGTGGCCTACTACTGCGCTGGCCTTAGCTGTTGTTCCACCCATGTCAAAGCTTAGAACCTGGCCAAGGCCGAGAACCCTTGAGAGAACAGCAGCACCAACCACACCAGCAGCAGGCCCAGACTCCACGGCCGCGACAGGTCGTTTAACAGCCTCATTAACGTCTAGCAGCCCGCCAGAGGAGGAGACGACATAAATAGGAGCAGAAACGCCTAGACGACGTAGCTCCTGTTGCAGCTTCTCCATATACTTGGAGACTACTGGCATGAGTATCGCATTGACTACAGTGGTGCTGCAACGCTCATACTCGCGATGCTCTCTATCCACCTCATACGAGGCGCATACATACACACCCAACTCTCTACTAACAGCCTCACGAGCTAACCGTTCATGCTCTGGGTTTCTATAGGAATTCAGGAAGCATATAGCGACTGTCTCCACAGCATATCGCCCAGCTTCCCATATAGCGTTGTTTAGCGAGTTTGGGTTAATAGGCTTAACGATATTGCCGAAGGCATCTATGCGCTCCGCAACCTCTAGGCGTAGGTTCCTAGGTATTAGGGGGTCTGGCCGCTCAAAGAAGACGTTGTATAGTTCTGGCCTGTTTTGGCGGCCAATTTCAAGAACGTCGCGCATTCCCTCCGTGGTTATAAGTGCTGCGCGGGGGAGGCTCAGCTTGAGCTGGCCTCTAAAGAGGTTGGCTCCCACAGTCCCCACGTGGAGAAAGACCGAAATCTCCCTGGCTTCTACACCCTTAGACAGAAGAGCCTCCAAAGCCCGAATAACACCAACTTCAGGCTGTTCAGGAGTTGATGAAACCTTTAGAACAATGAACTCGCGGCTACGCTCATCATACGCCACCAAGTCGGTGAAGGTTCCGCCCACATCAACAGCAACTCTAATGGACATGAACTAGAGAAGAACTAGAATAAACCCAACTCATAGATGTTTATTCTCTTTGAATATTAAGCACTTAATAACCGCAGGCAGGGATAGGGCTCTGGAAGTCGGGGGTTGCGTAGCCAGCTTGCCGTTTCATCACTCATAGTCTTCGGCGTAATACTCGTAGCATTCAGCCTCTTCAGATTCCCATACACCGTAATAGAGAACGAGACAGTCATAATACAGGCCTCAACAACCACCACAATACTACAGCCATACACCTACGCGACAACACTAGAGCTAATAGAGCAGCGGCCAGCCACCACAACAATAACAACGACAATAACAGCCAAGAATCTGATAACAACTACAACAATAGCTACAATATCTTCAGCGCTCTTCTCAAGCTCCGAGGCTGTAGCAAGCTCTACAACACCGCTCATAATAGGGCCATTTATGATAGATGCTGGCCGCGAGCTGCATGTGAGGTGGCGAGCAGAGGCGCTGGTCTCGCTTTACCTGCTCAACTACTCGCAGCTCCCTATTGAGGGGAAGCCAGAGAGCTGGCTAGCAGCAGCCACAGGAGGCGGTGGAGAGATAACACTACAAACAACACAAGAATCCCCAATCTACCTCCTCATATACGGAAGCAACACAATAACAAGAATCAACGAGCTAAGAATCCACCTAACATGGATAGAAAACACCACCACAACACAGATAAAAACAGAGCAAAAACCAACAACAATAACAAAAACAACAACACAGACAACTACACTATACATGGAAAAGCAGGTAACAACCACATTAACAGAGACCTCTAAGAAATTCTATACAACAACCACAGCGATAACGGTTACGGAGACCCGCTACTCAAGCCTAAACTTCGCAATAGTAATGGGCTCATTCCTGATATTCGCGGGCATAATGTTTATGCTGATATTGAGCCGACGTGTGGTGCAGGCTGAGATGTCTGAGAACCAAAAACAATAAGTAAACGCTCAAAGTAACACGAAACTACCAGATAACAATACCGCAGAATTTAGACGGTTAGCTGCTATCAAGTGCGGAGTAGGTATCATGCCGCCATAGTCTTAGCTTTGAGTGATTTTTATTAACTGGTTGATGTGTCTATTTTTGTTGGTGGGGCTTGGTGGAGCAGACGCAGCAGAGGCGCATAAGGATTCTCGTCGCCAAGCCTGGGCTTGACGGCCACGATAGAGGGGCTCTTGTCTTAGTGAGGGCATTCAGAGACGCGGGAATGGAAGTTATATACACAGGTCTCTTCGCGACTCCTGAGCAGATAGCCCAAACAGCCGTTGACGAAGATGTGGATGTAGTAGCGCTCAGCCACCTAAACGCAGCTCATATGACGCTCTTCCCAAAGGTGGTGGAGGAGCTGAAGAAACGCGGAGGCGAGAACATAGTAGTGGTGGGGGGAGGGATAATACCGCCCGAAGACGCGGAGATACTAGAGAAGAAATACGGCATAACAGGAAACTTTGGCCCAGGAACACCGCTCAAAACAATCATAGACCACATAGTAGAGCGCGTAAAGCGCGAAAGATGGGGAATAAAGGAATAATACTCACCATACCATCCCTCTCAGTCAAGCGTTACCTCATTACGACATGCTAGGTTTATGATACGAAAGTAGCAAAATCCCCAGAAACCTAAACAACAATACCCGAGAAGATAAATAACGATAGCGCCGGGGGGCGGATTCGAACCGCCGACCAACGGGTCGCTGTAGAGGGCCTTCCGCAGGGTGGTGAGTTAGTGTTATATGCTGTGTTTGGCTGGGGTCTCCTTAACAGCCCGCTGCTCTACCGAGCTGAGCTACCCCGGCTTGGCGTTATTTTTCCTGTCTGATTAATTAACCTTAGCGGCTTGTGTATTTCTTGGCAGCGGCTAGTATTTTTTCTGCTCTTTTCCTGTTGGCGGCTAGGTGTAGGTGCGTGTATTGGGCCTGGGTTTGGTGTATCATCCAGCCGTCCATCCCATTCACTATCCCTCTGCCATGTATCATCTTATAAGCGAACCTTGCATCTCTTGGGACATCCTCTATAACCGAGAAGTGGAATTCATGGCCTCTTATCTTCTCGTCAATCTCTGATACTAGGTTGTCTCTTATGGTGTTGGCTAGGGTATAGTTCAGTGTGAGCTGTCTGGTCATGCGTGTATCAGCATCTAAAACACCAACCATCCTATACTTGTTATCATCAAAGTCTATTATCGTGCGTGTAAGATACATTAAGCCACCGCATTCGCAGTAAATGGGCATCTCATCCTCAACAGCCTTCTTCAAAGCGTTAATCATGCTCCAGTTCTCTGAGAGTTGTTTAGCGAAGCTCTCTGGAAATCCACCTCCCATGTATATAAATGCGGTGTCCTTAGGGAGGATGTTATCGTGGATTGGGCTGAAGAAAATCAGCCTAGCTCCCAGCTCTTCTAGAAGCATTAGAGAATCCCAGTAGTAGAAGTTGAATGCCTCATCATACGCCACAGCTATGCATGGACGCCCTTCATCATCAACTATCCTTTCTTTCCTGATTCTGGCCATGCTGGATAAACGCGGTGCTCCTTTCGCTATTTCCAACACTGCGTCAAGGTTTATGTGCTCCTCAATGAATAGAGCAATAGCGTCAAGTTTTTCCTGAATTTCTTCCCGTTCATGCGTCGGTATTAGGCCGAGGTGTCTTTCTGGTAATGCTATGTCTGGATTGTATGGTAGGGCTCCTACTATGCGTGTCTTTGTAAAGCGTTTAATTGCTTCACTACACCATTTTGCGTGTTTTTCCCCTGCTACCTTGTTTAGTATTACTCCCTCTATGCTAAGTCCTTTGCCAAGAGATTTAGCGCCCCTAACTACCGCTGCCGCGCTCCCAGCCATGCGCGAGACATCAACAACAAGCAGCACAGGAGCTTTGAGGAGTCGTGCAATCTCGGCGGTGCTTGCAGTGTGGCTTCTCCCGCTTAGCCCATCAAAAAGCCCCATAACCCCCTCAATTACAGCAACATCAGCATCAAGCATAACATGCTTGAACAGGCTGACAACCCTGCTTTTACTCAGCAACCATGTATCTAGGTTTCTGGACGGCCTGCCTGTTGCCGCCATGTGGTAGCTGGGGTCTATGAAGTCTGGCCCGACTTTAAAGCCCTGCACTTTGAGGCCGCGTCTCTTTAGGGCGGCCATCAGGCCGGCCGCTATTGTTGTCTTGCCTACGCCGCTCTCTATCCCTGCTACGACCACGCGGGGTGCTCTTATATTGGATATGCGCCGCACACCCGACAGTAGTTCGCCCCTTCCCTGAGATGCGTCATGCAGTCTGGGCAGGTCTTCTCGCCCTCGCCCATCCTACGCGGAACGCCCACGACCTGCCTGAACACGCGGTAATAAAGCAGCCCTTCGCGACTCCTTATAACAACACCATCATCCTCAAAGAACTTCATCTTCATGGCCTCATACTCCTCATCGGTTATGAGCGATGTAATCTCTGAGAGAACTTCATTCACTCCAGAGCCAGCGCCTATGTGAAGCTTAGAGCGCCAAAGAAGACGGCTAGGGAGTATGCCCTCATAAGCCTTCCTAAGTATCCACTTACCCCAAACTATGCCCCGTTCCTCACGCACCTTAAGGCTACTGTCAATCTGCATGGCCATGTTCATGAACTGCTCATCCAAGTAAGGTAGTCTAGCGTTAATCCCAAGCGACGCGGCTAGGGGTCTGGAAGAGAAGCTCATGACCTTCCAGGTTCTCTGGAGAGCCTGTTCAAGCTCATCTCGCGGTAGCTTATAGTAGAATGTGTAGCCAGCGAAGAGCTCGTCGGCTCCGTCCCCAGTCATTACGGCGTCAAACCCGCGTTGCTTAGCTTCTATCAACCCAAGGTAAGCGGCTATGCTACCGTTAATCTCCATCGGGTCGTAGCTCCTAACAACCCTGATTACATCGGGCAAAACCCGGAGTATTTCATCCTCGGTCGGCGTAACTACTACATGCTTAATGCCATACTGGGATGCTACAATCTTAGCATACTCTAGGTCTTCATGAACGCTTCCCGCAGCTACGGTTATGCCGGTGAGGCTGGTATAGCGTGAAGCAACCGCAGCTAGGATTGAGGTATCCAAACCGCCTGAGAGGAGAAGGCAATCGGCCAAGTTTCGCTTAACTGCCAAGTCCAGCAGGTTGCGTAAGTTAATGCAAATAGGCTCAATATCCTCCTGCGCTACCTCCCCTACACCACTTCCCTCCACGCGGAGCCGCGTCTATCGCTTATCTAATAAAAATTTTGGTTAGAATACCTGCCTGTATTTTCGGATTTAGCGGTTTTGTAAGGTGTTTGGGCTGGATGCTTGATGAAGGTTTATAAATAAGTTGGTTGGATTATCCATCCAACTTTTCTGGGGGATAAAAATGACAAACTCCATACAACCTGTAAAAAAACCAGCCATACTGGCTGTGTTCGGTCTTATCATAGGCCTAGTGCTGGGCCTAGCCATCGGGCCGCTTGTCCAACAAGCTGAGACAACCACAGTTGTAACGACGGCCTATCAGACAGTAGAGAGAACTACTACGCTCACAGAAACGCGTGTAACAACTATTACAGAAACCGTTGAGATTTTGGAGAAACGCCAGCTCCCGCCGCTTAAGCTGGAGATAAAATACGCGAAGCTGTTTGATGTTACGTTCTATGATGGCTATAAGGTTGTGCGCGATGCGCTCAATAGAACATTAATCTTGGTACCGCGTGGTGCTGAGCCGCCGCAGGATGTGGAGGGTGTAGTAATCTACACACCCGTGGAGCGGGTAGTTCTTCTCAGCGCAACCCACGTTGCTCTGCTAGAAAGACTGAAAGAACTCAAGCCCGATATATTGGGCAGTGTGGTTGGAATAGCTTGGGGAGGAAGCTATGAGTGGTATTTCCAAGATGTGAAGAAGGCTCTTGAGGAAGGCTCTATCAAGGATGTGGGCGCTGCGTGGTCGCCTAACCTTGAGGAGATAGTAGCCCTCAAACCTGACCTGATGGTGATCTACACATTCCCAGGCGATACCCTGCCTGGGAAGCTTGACGAGCTGGGAATACCATATGTAGTTGATAATGAGTGGCTGGAGAACCATCCACTGGGAAGATTTGAGTGGATTAAATTCATAGCAACATTCTACGACCTGGATTATGAAGCTGCGCAGATATTCGCAAATGTTGAGGAAACGGTAAAGGAGTTAAGAGAGCTGGTCAGCGGGTCAGCCGCGCCTCGTGTGGCTTGGTTCAGCGTGTATAAGGGAACAGTATATGCAAGCGGTGGCCGCTCATACGTGGTTGTAGCCCTAAAGGAGCTGGGCGCAGACTATATCTTCAGCGACACAACAGCGACAGGCAGCGTGACGCCAACTATGGAGGAGCTAGTATCACGCGCAGCAGATGCGGATGTCATAGTCTATGCATCAGACATCATAGCGAGTATTGAAGACCTTCTGAAAGAGGTTCCTGGCCTTGCTGATTCAAAGGCGGTGAAGGAAGGCCGTGTCTATATCTTCTCCAAGACTTATTGGCAGCTTGGCTTTGCCTATACTGAAGAATGGTACCGCGACTTGGCTGCTATACTATACCCTGAGCTTTTCCCAGACTACGAGCCGCAGTTCTTCATAAGGCTTGCCAGCGGTGGGTGATGTGGCCGCGCAGCCGCGTATCTTAATGCTCTTTACAACATTCCTGCTAGCCCAGCCCCTTACCATCTTATTCTCAGTCTCCATAGGTAGTTTGGCAATACCCTTCAATAGCGTTATTGATGCGCTGGTTAACGGCTTTAGAGGAGATGATATAGTCTCAACCGTAATATGGAGTATACGGCTTCCACGTACTATAACCGCCGCTCTAGGAGGCGCTGGCCTGGCCGTCGCAGGAGTTATGCTACAAGTATTCTTCCGCAACCCGCTGGCAGACCCGTATATACTCGGAATAGCTTCAGGCTCTTCGCTCTTCGTAGCATTAGCCATACTAGCGGGATTCACCTTCGGCATAGTAGCGTCGCCATACGACCCGTATTTCCTCTTCACTGCCAGCTTCCTAGGCGCTGCCGCCGTGTCAGCGCTGATAATAACACTTTCAAGCATTGTCAGGAGCGTAATCACCCTATTAGTGGCTGGCCTTATGATAGGCTATTTAGCGTCTGCCCTAACTAGCATACTACAATATCTGGCCGACATAGAGCGCGTACGCGCGTTCATCTTCTGGGTGTTGGGAAGTTTCGCAGGCGCTAAGTGGATACATATAACTCCCATGACTGTAGCTGTTCTCGCGGGAGTTACGGCGTCTCTATTCTTAGCTAAACCGTTCAACGCTTTATTGTTGAGCGATGACTATGCGAGGAGCCTGGGGGTGCGTATAAGGTTTGTGAGGCTGTCGGCAATAGCCATCACGGCTCTACTCACATCAAGCGTCACAGTTGTAGCAGGCCCCATAGGATTTGTGGGGCTTGCTGTCCCCTACTTAGCTAGGCTGGCCGCCCAAAGCTCGGATAATAGGCTACTCATACCCCTCTCCGCCCTCCTAGGCTCAACAGTAACGGTAGCCGCGGACATGGCCGCGCGCACATTACTCTCACCTATAGAGCTGCCCGTAAGCGCAATAACAGCCCTATTCGGTGTTCCTATAGTAATCATGCTTCTAATTAGGAGGGGCTCTCTATAATGATGCTGAAAACCGATAAAATAGTAAGACGTTATACAGAGATTATTAGAGAACCTCGACATCATGCTCTAAGAAGTCATAAGCTAAAAGTTGGCTATCCTAAGCGTATAGTGATAAGCGGTGTAGAGCTTGAAGTTCTTCCTGGAGAATTTATCGCTGTAATAGGTCCAAATGCTTCGGGAAAATCAACCCTGTTAAAAACACTGGCCGGCCTGCTGAAGCCGCTGGGCGGTGTGGTCTACCTAGATGGGAGGGAGATAACCCGCTGGCGCCCGCGCGAGCTTGCCACGAAGCTTGGGGTGGTCTTAACAGAACGGGTAAACCCAGGCCTTATGACAGCTTTTGAGGTAGTAGCGCTGGGTAGATACTCATACACAGGAGCCTTAGCGCGGCTCACTAGGCGGGATAAGGAGATAGTTCTTAAAGCTCTGGAGAGCGTAGAAGCCCAGCACCTAGCCAATCGCCGTTTCAACGAGCTTAGCGATGGTGAAAAGCAGAAGATAATGGTAGCACGCGCACTAGCCCAAGAGCCACAAATAATAATTCTAGACGAGCCCACCACGCATCTAGACGCGCGAAACAAGATAGAGATTCTCCTGTTGTTGCGGCGTCTGGCGCGTGAGAAAACAATAACGGTTATTGTCTCGCTTCATGAGGTTGAGCTTTCTCTTAGACTAGCTGATAAGCTGGTTATAGTGAGGGATGGGCGTGCAGAGGTCTTTAACAATCCAGAAGAATTCATCATAGAGACGGGGGTTGAGACGCTTTACCTGATGAACGATCGGGTGAGCTTCGACCATATCTCATACACGGTAGAGGTTCATGACGAGCCTAAGCGCGGTACGCCTGTCTTCGTCATAGCAGGGGCAGGCAAGGGCGCGCTAGTCTACCGCCTCTTAAAACGCCTAGGATATGTTATAAGAACTGGAATACTTCACGAAAACGACATAGACTACCACGTAGCAGCTAAGCTGCGCGCGGATATAATATCAGAAAAACCCTACCAGCCGATAACAGAAAATACATACCTAAAGGCTCTTCACGCAGCAACAAGCGCTAATATAATCATAGACGCATCACCACCAATAGGCCTGCTAAACTCCAAAAACCTAGAACTCGTCAAAGAGCTACGAAGAAGACAAAAAAGAATCGTGAAGATTATTGAAGAAGATGACAGCCCAAGAGACTATGATGAGGTATGCTGCACCTTAGCTATGCTTCCACGTATTTTAGAGGAGTTAATTAGGTAGCTGGATTTGTTGGAGGAGGATAGCTATGTCTTCATGTTCAAATAAGTCGTTGGGTTCTGGGGAGCTTCGTATTGTTTCAACCGTCCCAAGCGCTACTGAGATTGTATGCGCCTTGGGGCTTATAGACTCGCTGGTAGGCGTTACGTATGGGTGTGATTTTCCGCCAGAGGTACGCGGTAAGCCGATTGTAGTTGAGAGCACAATGCCTAAAGGGCTTACTATGCGCGAGATACATGAGCTTGTGAGCAAAGCTAAACAACAAGGCAAAAACTATTTCAGTGTTAAACTTGACCTACTCGCGGAGCTTAAGCCCAACTTATTAATTTACCAAGGAGTATGCGACGTATGTTCTGTTCAGCAGAAGCAGGTTCATAACACGTTCAGCGTTAATCCATCCTCCTTCAACGTCTTATCACTACATGCGGAGAATATAATGGGGATTCTTGACGATATTAGGCGTGTGGGTGGGGCTACTGCAAAGGCCGTTGAAGCGGCGTCGCTTGTTAGAAAACTCTCTATGAGGATTCAGGAGCTTAACACCATGGTCGTTGTGAAGAATAGACGGCCGCGTGTTTTGCTGATGGAGTGGCTAGACCCGCCGATAGTAGGTGGCCACTGGGCGCCTGAGCTGGTTAATCTAGCGGGTGGTCTTCCAACCTTGGCAGAGAGCGGCAGGCCCTCACAAACCGTTAGCTGGGATGAAATAGCTAGAGAAGACCCAGACATTATAGTTGCCGTCCCCTGCGGCTATACTGTTCCTGAGACACTGAGAGAGATGCGCAGGATATCTCCGCCTGAAGATTGGTGGAGGCTTAAAGCCGTGAGAGAGGGGCAGGTATGGGTTGCCGACGCGAGGTCTTACTTCTCAAGGCCAGGGCCACGCTTCATACACGGGCTTGAGATACTCGTGGAGCTCTTATGGGACATGCAGGCGTATAGCGATAGTGCTGGTGTTGAGCCATACGCCTTAGCCGAGCCTTGGCTTAGATGACAATCTAAACGACCAGCTGGGGTAGCTCAAACCTCTCCAGACCCATGCGTTTATCAAGAGCGGCCTTCACAAATCCTAGATAAGCAGGCTCAGGCCTATTGGGCCTTGAGAGATACTCTGGATGAAACTGCGTCGCTAGGAAGTAGAACCTTGATGGCAGTTCTATTATCTCCAAGCGCCTACCATCTGGCGAGAGGCCTGAGAAGACTAGGCCATGTCTCTGTAGTGTCTCCCAGTAGCTGTGGTTTATCTCGTATCTATGGCGGTGGCGTTCATAGATTATTCTGCTCCCGTATAGTCTATGGGCTAGCGTACCCTCCTTGATATGGACTGGGAGAGCGCCTAGGCGCATGGTTCCACCCTTCTCGTCAATCATCTTCTGCTCAGGTAGGAGGTCAATTACTGGGTCTGGGGTCTCTGGCTCTATCTCCGTTGAAGACGCCCTCTTTAAACCACATACATTACGGGCGAACTCTATGACCGCCATCTGCATACCAAAGCATATACCCAAGAAGGGGATATCATGCTCGCGCGCATATCTTATGCATTCTATCTTCCCCTCGGTACCCCTCTTACCAAAACCACCTGGAACTAGAATACCATCATACTCGGCTAGCATCCCCAGCTTTTCAGGCTCCTTCTCTATATCCTCGGTCTCAATCCAGCCTATCTCAACGCGGGCGCCCAGATTAACTCCAGCATGTATAAGTGCTTCTTTAACGCTTACATAAGCGTCTGTCAGTTTCGTGTACTTCCCGCAGACAGCTACGCGCACAGTCTTGTCAGCCTTTTTAAAGAGATTAACGACACGTCTCCACTCGCTCCACTCAGGCTTTAGGCCGCCAATCTTAAGACGCTCAGCTATGTAATCCCCCATACCCTGCTCCTCAAGAATCAACGGAACCTCATACACGCATTCAACGTCATATGAGCAGAAGACAGCGCTCTCTGGGAGAGTACCAAAGAGAGCTATCTTACGTTTTGAAGAGTCGTCTATCTTCTGCTCGCTCCTAGCTACTATGATGTCTGGCTGTATTCCAATCCGCCTAAGCTCGTTAACCGAGTGCTGTAGCGCTTTTGTCTTGAATTCTCCAGTGCTTCTAAGTCTAGGCACTAAGGCTACGTGTATGAAGAGCGTGTTATCATAACCCTCCTCCAGCCGCATCTGTCTAACAGCCTCAAGGAATGGCTGGCCCTCAATATCCCCAGCCGTGCCGCCTATCTCCACTACGACAACATCAACACCAGACTCCCCCACAAGCCTTACCCTACGCTTAATCTCATCCGTAACATGCGGAACTATCTGAACACACTGACCAAGATAATCACCACGCCTCTCACGCGCTATAACCTCACTATACACCTGCCCAGTAGTTATGTTATGCATCCTAGAAGTCTTTATATCCAAAAAACGCTCATACCACCCAAGGTCTAGGTCCGTCTCCCCACCATCATCAGTGACAAAAACCTCACCATGAGAATACGGGTTAAGAGTACCTGCATCAACATTAACATAAGGGTCTATCTTTATAAAACTAACCTTCAGGCCGCGGACGCTTAAAATCCGGCCAACAGAAGCGGCCACAGTCCCCTTACCAACACTACTAACAACCCCGCCTGTTACGAAGATATACTTAGGCATGTATAATCACCAAACAGGTTGGTTAAAGACTTTCCCCCATTATAAAACGAACAACCCAACATATTAAAGCGGAAATATATGATAGTGGACCGGCGGGGATTTGAACCCCGGACCTCCCGCACGCCAGGCGGGCGATCCTCCAGGCTGATCTACCGGCCCTCTCTTCTATGTGTTGTCTTTGTAGGGGTTTGTTTATTTTAAGATTTAGCGTTTATGCTGTTGTGTTATTGCCCTTACACGGGCGGCTGGGTTGTTGGGATGGCTCTCAAATACGTGTTTTACAAATTCTTCATAGCTCTCAAACATGCTGCCGCATAGTGGGCATTTGATAATCCATTCTACTTTTCTCAAGGAGGGCGTTAATGGTGTTTCATCACCAAAACTTATATTTAATGTAGATTATGTCGCCTGCTGATGAACATAGACTTCCTCACAATAGAAGACTTGGATCTCGCGGGTAAGACCGTGATTGTGCGGGTTGATATTAATTCGCCGATAAACCCCAAGACTGGCGAGTTGTTGGAGGTTAATAGGATTAGAGAGGCTAGTATTACGCTTAAGTCTCTTGAGGACTCTAAGGTTGTTGTTATCTCTCATCAGGGAAGGGTTGGTAGGTATGATTATGTCTCGCTTAGACAGCACTGTAAGGCGCTCTCTGAGATTATGGGTAAGGAGGTGAGGTTTGTTGAGGACGTATTCGGCGAGGCCGCGCGTAAAGCGATTACCAGTCTTGAGAAAGGAGATGTTCTGATGCTTGAGAACCTACGGTTTGCCGCCGAGGAGAATTATGAATATTCTCCAGAGGAGGCGGCAAAGACGCATATTGTAAGCAAGCTGGCCAAGTATCTCGACGCGTGCGTGCTTGATGCCTTCCCGACAGCCCATAGGGCTCACCCGTCAATCGTCGGCTTCGCCGCAATACTACCAACATGCGCTGGCCGCCTCGTGGCTAAGGAGCTGAAATCCCTCAGTCGCGTTATGCTCACCGCCAAAGCCCCCTACACGGCTGTTCTTGGAGGAGCGAAGATACAAGACCGACTGGAAGCTATTGACGCTTTGATAGAGAACGGCAAGGCTGATAATGTCTTGCTAACAGGCCTTATAGGGCTTGTCTTTCTCCGAGCAGCCAACAAGCTTAAGACACCCCTAAAGCCTGAGCATGAGAAGTTCGTAGGCAGAGCACGCGAGCTGTTGAACCGTTATTCAGAAGCATTCCATCTTCCCGAAGATGTGGCTATACAGAAAAACGGAGAGCGTGTAGAGATAAAACCAGAACAACTAACTAGCGATGTTGCTGTCTTAGATATCGGAGAGGAGACTATAAGGAAATACTCCAAGATAATCAAGAGCTCTGGTACTGTGTTTATGAGCGGCCCTCCAGGTTTCTTTGAGATGGATGGGTTTGAGAAAGGGACGCATGAGCTTCTTCTAGCTATGGCCAGCTCTTTAGGGACTACGATTATCAGCGGTGGCCATCTCTCAGCCGCTCTGGAGATGGTGGGCGTCAAGGAGTGGATAGATCACGTGAGCACTGCTGGCGGCGCCCTAGTCATGTTCATGGCTGGGAAGAAACTCCCCCTCATAGAGGCGCTGCGCATGGCAGCGGCTAGGCAGCGGGGCGAGAAAATAATCCAATAAAAATAATCGAGGTGTATAATGCGTGAAACGGATAAAACCAGAACAACGTCTTAAAGAGCTGGGGATAACTCTCCCCGAAGTCTCTGCGCCTGTCGCCAATTATGTCCCCACCCTACGTGTTGGAAAACTACTCTTTGTCAGCGGCGCTTTACCGCGGAGTGGTGGGGAGATGCTCTACAAGGGTAAGGTTGGCCGTGAGCTAACAGTCGAGCAAGGCTACGAGGCTGCACGGCTGGCCGCGCTCAGCTGCTTAGCCACAATTAGACAAGCATTAGGGACGCTCAATAAGGTGCGCAGAATAGTACGGGTAACAGGATACGTTGCCTCTGCCGAGGGCTTCAACGACCAGCCGAAGGTAGTTAATGGAGCTTCTGATGTGCTAGTGGAGATATTTGGAGACGCGGGAAGGCACACCCGCGTAGCAATAGGTGTTTATGAGCTTCCACTGGGAGCGCCTGTAGAGGTGGAGATGATAGCTCAGACGGTATAGAAGAATTGGCCCCCACAAATCCTAAGGCGATAGTCTTTGACATAGACGGGACGCTCTACCGCTCCCAAGACTATGAGCGCCAGCTATATCAGGCAATAGTTAAAGTGTTGAGTGAGATGCTCAACATCACGAAAGAAAACGCTGCGATAATGCTCCAAGACGCTAAGCGGAAATATAGAACTGTTAGCATAAGCATCGAGGCGTTAGGCTTGGATAGGCATGAATTCTATCAAAGATTAGCCAACAGTGTAGAGCCTGAGAAAACGATAGCTCCCGACGAATCAACACCACAACTCCTAAGGAAGCTCAAGAATATGGGCTACAAGATTGTTCTGCATACTAACTCAGGCAGACAACTAGCTATGAAGATTCTTAAAACACTACGCATAGACAATAACCTCTATGACCTGCTAGTTACCAGCGATGAGTATGAGCCTAAGCCCTCGGCTGAGGGTTATCTCGGTATAGTAAGACAGCTTGGAATACAGCCCAGTGAAATAATATACGTAGGCGATAGGATTGAGGTTGAGCTCCTCCCAGCCAAGAAGCTGGGAATGATTACGGTTCTACTAGGCAGCAAGCCGCGGTCGCATGAGATTGACTATACCATAAACTCGCTAAACGAGATTCTAGAAGTTTTGAATAAGCTTACACATAAAAACTAGTTGCTCAAACAAGTTGGTGAGGGCTCTAGACATGGTACTCCGCGTTGGAATAAATGGTATGGGCCGTATAGGGAGGCTCTTCTTCAGAGCAGCTCTACAAGACCCAGAGTATGGGAAGAGTTTTCGGGTTGTAGCGTATAATGAGCTTGCGGACAACCGTACAACGGCCCATCTGCTAAAGTACGACTCTATACATGGTAGGCTTAACAGGCAGGTCTCTTACACTGATAAGGGGATAGTGGTTGACGGTGATGAGCTGGTTGGCTTCAGCGTCCCAGACCCAGCTCAAATACCTTGGAAAGATGTTGGTGTTGATGTTGTCGTTGAGTCCACGGGTAGGTTTACCAAGAGGGCTGATGCCTCAAAACACCTGGGCGCGGGTGTTAAGAAGGTTCTAATCTCAGCCCCCTCGCCCGACGCTGATGTTACGATAGTTCCTGGGGTTAATGATAAGATGCTTGACTTGAGCAAGCATGATGTAATTTCAGCCGCCTCGTGCACTACCAACTGCCTAGCCCCCATGGTTAAGGTGTTGCTGGATAACTTTGGGATTAAGTGCGGCTTCATGACTACCGTCCATGCATTCACCAACGACCAGCGGCTCCTTGACCTAGTTCATAAAGACCTAAGACGCGCGCGAGCAGCTACGCAGTCAATTATCCCCACAACAACTGGCGCTGCTTCGGCTCTCCACTTGGTAATACCCGAGGTGAAGGGGAAGATGCACGGTGTAGCACTTCGCGTCCCTGTTTCAGACGGCTCAATAACAGACCTAACCGCACTACTGGAGCAGGAGGTTACAGTTAAGGAAGTAAACCAGGCATTCCAAGAAGAGGCTCAGGGAAGGCTGAAGGGAATACTGGAATACACGGAAGAACCTATAGTGTCTGCTGATATAATAGGAAACCCGCATTCATGCATCTTTGACGCTCTAAGTACGCTGGTGCTGGGTGAGCGGGGTAGCCTTGTTAAGGTCTTTGGATGGTATGATAATGAGTGGGGATACAGTAACAGGCTTGTGGATGTTATTAAGATGATGGTTAAGCAAGGGTTATGAGGATATTCCTAGGTAGAGCTTTGACAGCTCGGCGTGGCCTAGTAGGTCTTGCGGCCTCCCCTCAAACGCCACCCTGCCGCTGACGAGCAGGTAGGCGTAGTCGCCCATCTCTAAGGCGCGCCTAGCGTTCTGCTCAACCAATAGTATTGTTATTCCAAGCCTGTCGCGTAGCTCCCTTATCTTAGCCAAAACCTCCATGGCCAGCTTGGGAGCGAGGTTTCCAGTGGGCTCGTCAAACATCATTATCTTCGGCTTCCTTAAGAGAGCCATGGCCATCGCCACCATCTGCCGCTCACCACCGCTCAAGGTACCGCTCTTCCTATTCATGAAGCCCTTAATCATCGGAAACAGCTCCAACACTTCTTCTAGACGCTCCTCCGCCACTCGTTTATTCAGCGTGTAGCTAGCCATCAGGAGATTTTCACGCACGGTAAGGTTGGCGAAGACGTTATCCGTCTGCGGCAGGTAGGCCACGCCCCTACGCGCTATCTGGTGGGGCATAAGCCCAACAATGTTCTCACCATCAAACTTAATCACGCCAGAGTATATCTTCGTCAATCCGAATATACTCTTAAGCAGTGTGCTCTTACCGCTCCCGTTAGGGCCTACTATAACCGTGATGGACTTCTCCCTTACATGCATGTCAGCATCGAAGAGAATGTGAAGCCTTCCATACCCTGCGTTTATCTTCTGCACCTCTATCAAGACACCTCACCTAGATAGGACTCTATCACGCGGGGGTCCGCCATGACTATCTCGGGCTTGCCCTCCGCCACAACGCGGCCAGCGGCTAACGCATATACATAATCGGTGTATTTGAGCGCTATCTCCAGCCTATGCTCAACCAGCAGGAAGGTGACCCCTAGCTTGTCGCGTAGGTTCCGAAGATGCTCGAATATCTCGTGGGCTAGTACGGGGTTTATTCCAGCTATCGGCTCGTCCATGAGTATTAGCCTGGCCCCGCTCATGAGGGCTCTACCTATCTCAAGTAGCTTCATCTGGCCGCCGCTCAGCGTGTAGGCGCGTGCGTCCCAGAGATGGTCTAGGCGGAGGTGTCTGAGTATCTCAAACGCCTTCTCCGCCGCATCCTCCTCGCTACGCTGCCAAAGCCGCTTGAAAGGCGCTCTGAGAAGGCTCTCGCCAGGGTTGCCGCGATAAGCCGTCATGAGGTTCTCCAACACGGTTAGGCGCTGAAACGGCTCAGGTATCTGGAAAGTCCTAACCATCCCAGCGCGATAAACATTATGCGGAGGCCATCCAGTTATATCACGTCCATCAAAGATTACACGCCCCCTATCAGGCTTGTAAAAACCAGTAACAACGTTGATGAGCGTGGTCTTACCAGAGCCGTTAGGCCCTATAAGCATGGTAATGAAACGCTCATTAATAGATATACTAATATTATCTAGTGCTACAAGTCCTCCGAATGTTTTCCTAACATTATATATCGTCAATATACTCTTCATCAAAAAATTAGTGGATTTGGGGATGGTTTTAAGTTTTAAAACCAATTGATAGAATCTGAAGCTGCTACGTAGACGCCTACTCTATTCCAACTGAAGTCGCCATCAGTCTTCTGAACCGACCAAAAGTCATAGTCAGCTGTTGCTCTATCGCCTGCCGCGTTCAGTATTATCCATCCTGTGGCCCCGAAAGTATTCTGAGCCACGATTGGGAGTACGCTTTTAACGGCTTCCGCATCATACTTCCCTACCATCAATATTGCCTCTACGATAACCCAAACCTCGTCATATGCTGCTAATGCGTATGTATCGGGCTCTCTGCCCAGCTCGGCTTTTACTGCGTCGACAACCTTCTTGAATTTATCGGAACGAGTGGCGGCGAATATTGGGTTAATGAATTTTGTCGTTACTGCAAATTCTGCTGCTAGCGGCTCCTTCAGTAGTTCATTAAGCAGTGCTGTTCCGTCGCTACCAAACCATTTAACTTGTTTTAACGCGTCATAATCACTTGCTTTAACGAATAAATCCACTACTTCGCCGAAAGCTACAACCATAACACCGACCTTGTCAGCACCATACTGGTTTATGGCTGATGAGACCTTCTGAGCTAGTAGGTCGACTTCTGCACCAAATCCCTTCTTCTCAACCTCTTCAGGAGCATATCTTATTCCTTCGTCAACTTGTATTCCTAGCTTCTTTAGCGCTTCGCTAGATGCCTTCTTCAGTCCATCGCCCCAAGCATCTCCTCTCCAGATAGGAACTACATATTTAACTCCCTCGTTCTCAACAACCCTTGCTATTGCCTTACTCTGTATCGTGTCGTCAGGACAGAATCTGAATATGAAGTCATCAGGTATTGCTAGTTCGGGGGCCGTAGAAGACTGGCTGATAAGTAGTAACTTGTTTGCATCTGCAAATCCTTTTATGTTTCTGATCTCTGCGCTTGTCTGCGGTCCTATGTAGATCCGGATTCCTTTAGCTGACATGGATTGTAGCTTAAGAAGTGCGACATCCGGTTTTGTCTCTGTGTCTTCGACGACCAATTTGACCCTTGTTGGTATACCTGCCTGGCTCAGCCATTCGTTTACCTCTTTAACAGCTAGCTCTATTGCTACGCGACTGTTCTCACCATAAGAGGCGAGAGATCCAGTGAGTGGTAATAATGCGCCTATTACGATCTCACTTGGGAGCTGCGCACCGCGCTGTATTACTTGCGTTACAGTGGTTGTTACTGTCACTTCCTTGGTTATTGTTATCGGCTGGGTGGCGGTGGTTGTTACTGTCACTTCCTTGGTTATTGTTATCGGCTGAGTGGCGGGTTGTGGGGCTACTAAGAAGCCTATGCCCACGCCCACTACTAACGCAACGACGATTAGTACAGCCGCTAAAGCTGTTGAAAGACCAACATTAGAGTATATACTACTTTTCATATTCCCCATGCTCCTCCTCATTTTTTAGGTAAGAATGAAGAACTCCGCGATATTAAACTATTCTCCAAATCTTTAACTAAGAAACATTCTGTATTTAAGATTTTTATTGTTCAAGTTACGACTAAAATCACCGTTATGGTGCTGGTATTCCCACCAATATTCAGAGAAGCTATTATTTTCTCAAGTCTATTAACATTACTGAGTATTGGTCTTACGCTAACTTATATGACGACTCGCGTGCCCAATTTTGCGCATGGCTCGTTTGCTACTGTAGGGGCGTATATTAGTCTAGTAGCAGTCAGATTAATGAGCGTTTCACCTTACCTATTTCTTCCTATAGCATTCTTGGTTTCTGGTTTTGTAGCATTGTTACTATATAGGGCTGTTTTAAGACCACTAATGCGGCGTGGAGCTTCTACAATACTGCTTATGGTAGCTACGATAGCTTTTGATATGCTATTGATAGCTGCACTTAACATCTTTGCAGATTACCTAAGCCGTACTTATAAGATAACGTCACGTTACTTCTCTCTTAAGGCTGCGGACATAAGGGTAGAGGGTATACCTATGGTATTCTACGTAGCGCCACTTATTGCTGTGGGTCTAATATTAACTCTCTACCTGCTACTAACTAAGACGAAGTTCGGAGTAGCTATGCGGGCTGCAATTGAAAACCCATCACTAGCTGGAGTTGTGGGTATAAACATAGACTTGGTCTATACTATTTCTTGGATACTTGCTGGAGGTCTTGCTGGTATAGCTGGTCTTTTAATGTCATTATGGTTCATAGGAAACCCAGATCTCGGGACTCTTATTCTTGTCAGCATATTCTCCGCAAGTATTGTGGGTGGACTGCTTAATATCTACGGGGCTATACTAGGCGGCTTCCTAGTTGGTTTCGCAGAGGTTATAGTAACATCACGTCTAGCCAGCGTATTGGGTGTATGGGTAGTTCCCTTTAGACCTGTTATACCACTTCTCATAATGGTCATAGCGCTCCTCACGATACCTGGAGGCCTGAGCAGCATAAGGTGGTCGTCAATAGCCAAGCTATGGAGGAGGTGACATGCTCGCTTGGTGCTTCCGCAAGAGGCTGTAATACTCCTTACAAGCATACTGGCTTGGTTTGGACTCTACCTAATCGTGAACCTAAGCCTGAATCTTGAGTTTGGGTATACGGGTATACCGAATTTTGGGAAACTGCTTGTCGTTGCGGCTGGCGCTTATGTGGCAGGATACCTCCCTGGCAGGCTCATGGTCGGCATGGCCAACGTAGACCCGTCGCTGGACTACATAGCTGATAACGCCGTGATAGTTACGCAGATAAACAGCTTCCTCAACCAGAACCCACATATCTCACTCTCGCTACTGTTCCTAACTCTCATCGTGGCAACTGGAATAGGCGCAGGCCTGGGCTTCATAGCCTCATATCCAGCGATTAGGCTGAGAGAGGAATACCTAGCTATGACGCTCCTAGCTATGGCTGAGGTCATAAGGGTAATAGGCTATAACTATAAGCCGCTCATAGGCGGGACGCTAGGGGTGCAGGTGCCAGACCCCCTCGCGTTCGTGCCAGGTGAGCTGAGATTCAGCATGATGAGCCTCGTTATACTAGCCATAGCTGGGTTTATCTTCCTATACGTCGAGCGTCTCGTAAGGTCTCCGTTGGGCAGGGTATTGAGGGCTGTGCGGGATAGTGAGGCGGCGGCAGAGACATTGGGTAAGGATATTGTCAGGATAAGGACGAAGATACTCGTTGTGAGCTCCGCCATAGGCGCTGTGGGAGGAGCTATGCACGCCCTATACACCAGCGGTGTAATCTCCCTAACCTATGATAGGGTTTCATGGACTTTCTGGCCTTGGGTCATGGTCTTGATGGGGGGCATGGCCAACAACGTAGGCGTGATGCTGGGAACACTAATCTTCGTAGCCTTACGACAGCTCATCACATTCTATAAAGGCGTCCTAGAGCCAATCTTACCCTTCAACGTAATCTGGCTAGACTACATACTCCTAGGCTCAACGCTCATAATAATACTGATGTACCGCCCTGAGGGGGTTCTGCCCGAAAAAGCTACGCGCACGCTGGATTTCAAGAAGCTCTGGGCTAGGCTTAACGGCAGACGCTCCGCCTAACCGTTAATTGTGGGCTAGAGTACGATATAATTCTTGGTCTAGTGTTTTCTTTTCTTAGTGTAGAGGAATGGCTGGCCGCGAGCTTGCACGCGAGGTAGAGGCGGCGCTACGCAATACACGGCAGGCCGCTACGCTCATGGCTTCTCTATCAAGAATGCGCGATAAACGCAGAGAGAGGATGAGGGAGATACCGCTGGAGGAGCTGGAGAAGTTGAAAGAGATGCGACGACGAAACCTGAAAAATCTCTCTGATAATCTAAAGCTTCTCAAAGACCGTATAGAATCTCTAGGTGGAAAGCTTTACATAGCGAAAGACCATGCCGCAGCTTGTAAATATGTAGCCGACGTAATAGCGAGAAATAACGCTAAGATTGTTGTCAAATCCAAGTCCCTTACTAGTGAGGAGATTAGGCTTAATGAGTGGCTTGAGCGGCTTGGTGTTGAGGTCGTAGAGACAGACCTGGGTGAACGCATAGTCCAGCTAGCTGGTGAGAGGCCGTCACACCTGCTCGCGCCAGCGGTGCATAAGGACGCCGCGAGTGTTGCCGAGATATTTGCGGCAGGGCTAAAGCCTGAAGCAGAAGCAATAACCCAGCATGTAAGAAGCGAGCTGCGCAGTAAGTTCCTTGGCGCAGACGTTGGGATAACGGGAGCAAATGTAATAGCGGCAGAAGAGGGAGCGATATTCGTAGTAACCAATGAGGGGAATGAGCGCTTCGTAACGTCCATCCCGCGCGTGTATATCTGCATAGCTGGCGTAGAAAAGGTCGTCTCAAACCTAGCAGACGCATTGCATACGTTAAGCATCTTAATACCAAGCGCTACTGGGCAGAGAGTATCTAGCTACATCACGGTCATAGGGCTGGGGCCCGAGAATGCCGGGCGGTGGGATGAGTTTCATATCGTCTTGATTGATAATAGCCGCTTCGCGGCTCTTGGTGATAAGACATTATCCGAGGCGCTTGAGTGTATCAGGTGTGCTGCTTGCTTCAACGTCTGCCCCACTTATAGAATAGTAGGCGGCCATGTATTCGGCCATATATACACAGGCCCCATAGGGCTGCCATGGACTGCGATAACACATGGCGAGGCTGCTGCATATTCGTTTTCCAGCCTCTGCGTAGGCTGTGGCTTGTGTAAGCTTGAGTGTCCAGTGGAGATAGATATTCCTTTCCTAATCTCAAGCATCAAAGAAAGAGGGAATGGGTTGTATGGTGAGGCTGCGCCATGGCTTCTCCGCAACTATGACACACTCATCAAGCTAGGCTCCCACATACCGCGCGTTGCCAACCTCTTCATGCAAAGCAGGCTTGGTAGGAAGATACTTGAGCGGCTCGCGGGGATAGATAGGCGAAGACAGCTTCCACGCATAGCTTCTAAGAGCTTTAGGAAGCTGGTAAGAGAGGAATCCAAAGAGGAAGCGGAGAAGCGTGCCGCGCTATTTACCGACGCTATGATTATGTATATGTTCCCTGAGATTGGTGTTGATGCGGTGGATATTCTCAAAAGATTCGGCGTCGGCCTGGTTGTCCCACGACAGTTGAGCAGCGGCATGCCCCTCATACAGTATGGCTACCTGAAGCAGGCTAGGGAGATAGCTAGGAAGAACGTCAGCTACCTGTTGGAGCACGTTAGGGCTGGGTGTGATGTTGTCTGTCTAGAGCCTACCGCCGCTTACTGCATTAAGGAGGTGTATCCACGTCTCATAGATGATGAAAGTGCAGGAGAGCTTGCCGCCCATACCTATGGATTCCCAGAATACCTAGCCTCGCTACTACGTGACGCTGGTATTAGCCTTGATAAGGGTATGCGTGTGGCGTATCACTGGCCCTGCCACGCTAGGGAGCGTGGTGCGCAGCCAGCCATGGCTAAGCTCTTATCCATGCTGGGTATTGAGGTTAGCTTTGTTGATGAAGGCTGCTGCGGCATGGCTGGAACATGGGGCATGAGAAGAGGGTACATAGGCTATGAGCTGAGCCGCTCAATAGGTGAGAAAGTCGTACAATCACTTGAAGCAACGGAAGCGGATACCATAATAACGGAGAGTACCATCTGCATGCTCCAGTTTCGTGAACTCTCACGTCTGAGAGTTATCCATGCAATACCATTCCTGAAGAGCGTTCTGGAGGGTGGATAGGTGTTGGGATACCGTTATGGGCGGGGCGATAGTGGGGAGACAGACCTCATGGGAGGCGGTAGGGTGAAGAAGAGCCACCCCAGAGTAGCAGCGTATGGCGCGGTAGACGAGCTCTCCGCAGCTATTGGAGTCGTAAAAACATTCGTAGAGCATCAAGACATCCAAGAAGTACTCACACGAGTTCAAGAGCATCTCTTCATGATTGGCGCCAATCTCTCCACCACACGGCCCATCAAGGGGCTTCCAGAAGTAGGACGCGAGCTAGTAGACTGGCTTGACAGCCAAGTTACGCGCTTCGAGTCTGAGCTTCCGCCGATTCAACGGTTCATATTCGCAGGTGGCACTAGGGCGGCTGCGCTTGCGCATCTAGCTAGAACAATAGCTAGGAGGGCAGAACGTGAGGTCGTGGCACTAGCAGCGGTTGAGGATGTGAGCCAGACGGTAATAGCCTATCTTAACCGTCTCTCAACGCTGCTCTTCGCGGTAGCGCGCGTCATAAACCATAGAGCAGGTGTCCCTGACCCGGAGTGGCAGCGCTAGGAGCTTGCTCTGCCCTTTGACTGTTTCTTGGCCTCTTTCTCCAGCCAATCAACCATGATTTCACAAGCGTATGTTAGTGGTAGGGGTTTGAGGTATCTTGTGGCGTTGGAGCTGTGCGATACGTTGACTGCTGGTGGTGTGAGGTCTCGTTTATCAACGGCCCAGACTTGGAATAGTAGCTTAACTTTTGGGAGGAAGAGGAAGGAGAAGCTACGGCCACCTAAGAGTTCCCGTTTTCCGCCTAATGCGCGCGCAGACGCCTCAAAGAGCTCCGAATCGTGGCCGAAGAGCCTAGTCATGGGACGTATGACAGTCTTCTGGAAATATGTAGAGAGTTCCTGCGCCGTTATGGTCTTACTCATGGGAACCCATGAATCCGACAGGGAGGTTCCATCCCCTGTTGCGAGATACTCGGCTATTACGTAGGCAAGCTTATCATGAACCTGTTTTCCCGTGATTAAATCCACAACCTCCCTGCTTGCAAGCTCTACCGTGAAGGTTTTGTTAAGTAAATTCACTATGAAACGACCACCATCCTTCTTCTCGTGTGGATTTAGAAAAACGACCCCACATTTCTTGGCTACCTCCTCAGGCTTTAGCTGGCTCAGTTTTTCAAGTGATTGTTTGAGCCAGGTTGCTAGCTCGCTATCACTTCTAGCTGGGGTATCAGGCCGCCGCGACATTTACACAACCCACATACAACAGCAATTATCAACTATTTCAGGACTAAAAAACGTGAATCATACGGGTTTAAAGTCTGTGGAATTACGTTGGGAGAAAAGGCCGTAAGACTTAAAAACATGCGAACAGGACACACGGCTCATAATCTATAACTTTTTACGGCGTCATCAATAAATAAGCTCAACCACACTAGGGAAAGTTAAGAATGTCCTCAAGAAAGCTTACAGTTGAAATCATCAACGTTGGCAACGAACTGCTTGATGGCCGCACCCTGAATACTAATCTTCAATGGCTCTGTGGGAGGCTGAGCGCTCTCGGCTTCGTGGTCAAACGTGCTGTGATAGTTAGGGATGATGTGGTGGATATTTCTTCTTCCGTCCGCGAGGCTATGCGCAGAAAGCCCCGTTGGTTGATTATCAGCGGTGGTCTTGGGCCTACTCATGATGATAAAACTCTTGAGGGGGTTGCGAAGGCTGTTGGTAAGCGGCTCAGAGTGAGTGATGAAGCTCTGGAGCTTATCCGCGAGCATTATGAACGGATGGTGGAGGAGGGCCTTATTGAGCGTGTGGAGCTGACTAGTGCGAGGATTAAGATGGCGACGATACCGCAGGGAGCGCGGCCGCTTAGGAATAACGTGGGAACAGCACCAGGCGTGCTTATCCGTAAAGCTGGCGTCAAGATAGTCTGCCTACCAGGCGTGCCTTCAGAGCTTCAGGACATCTTCAACAACGAGATATACCCCCTCCTCCTAAAAGAGTCGCGCGGAAGGAAGTTCATCACGAAGAGAATAACAGTTCGCGGGGTTTTGGAGTCTTCCCTATCACCGCTGATAGATGAGGCGATGAGAAGATTCAGAGGCGTGTATATCAAGAGTAATCCACGCGGCTTTGAGGGCGGTGAGTCGGTCATAGATTTGGACTTCATCATTGGGGTGAGTGGCGACGATAAGCGGGTTGAGCAGCTAATCAGCGAAGCTGAGAGCTTCCTGCTGGAGAGGCTCCAGCATGGGGGTAAGACTAATGAGGGAGACCAACCCCAACGGCATGGGAAATGACGTGAATGACAGAATTCACGCGGCCTGGGAGCTCGTTCGCAGCTCTGCAAAACTATACAGCAAGGGTCTTGAAACAGGAATAAACGCTGGCATAAGCCTGAAAGAAGAAGAGATTGAACGTCTAATATTCCTGGGAATGGGCGGCTCAGGTATAGTCGGCGATATAATAAGAGATATGCTTGCAGCCCCTTACACGATACCCGTGCATATATTCAAGGACTACAGCATCCCCATCAAGCCGCGTAAAGATGATTTGGTTATAGCTGTAAGCTACTCTGGCGGGACGACAGAGACGCTCACAGCCTTTGCGCAGGCTCATGAGGCTGGCTGCAAGCTTGCGGCGATAACTTCTGGGGGAGACCTGGCCAGGCTGGCCGAGAAGAAAGGAATACCACTAGCCATAGTGAGCAGCGGGCTACAGCCGCGCTACGCGGCGCCAGAGATGGTGGCAGCAGCCTATGGGCTCTTAATACACATCACCCAAACACGCGCAGATGCTAAGATAATGAGAGAAGCGATAGAAGAGCTCCGTGGGTATATTGAACAGTTTAAAAAAGCCAACGAAGGAGAAGCATACGAGCATGCAAAATCCATCAATAATAAGATAGCCGTAATCTACGGCCATACTCATCTATTCTCAACAGCCTATAGACTAAAGGCACAGCTGAACGAGAATGCGAAGTCTCAGGCTTTCCTCGCGCAGCTTCCAGAGGCTTGTCATAACGAGGTTGAGGGATGGCTCACGAAGACCGAGACGGCGCATATATTCTTGAGAAGCAGATACGAGCCACCTATAATTACGAGCATAGTGAAGTGGATGACCGACACGCTCATATCTCGCGGCTATGCCGTTGAAGAGCTTAGGACAGAGGCGAAGAGTCATGTTGCTGAGATTATGAAGTTAATAGCTTTGATAGATTTTATCAGCATAAGCCTCGCCGCACTACGCGGCGCAGACCCGCTCACCCTCCATCTTCTTCCAGAGGTTAGGAAAGCACTACAGTTAAACGAGAGGCTACGTCAATACGTGCTTTCCTCATTCGCGAAGTGAGGACATGATGTATCCACCAAAGTATGGAGAAGAATACTCATGGCGGCAGAGGCTATTCTATGCCTTCATCGCGTCATTGGTTATGATAGCCGTACTCGCTGCAAGCTCATTCACGAAAATATCACCAGAAGAGGCTGAGAGCATAATGAAGACAGCGGAAGCAATAATAGGCCCAGACCTATCGCCAGAACGCATAATCTTGAACAACCTGCCCATAGCCCTGCTTATGATGATTCCAGTCATAGGCCTCGTCATAGCCGCCTTCGCCATGTATAGCACAGGCCTGGTCTTCGCCGCCATAGCTACGACTATGCAGACTCACCCTGCGCTGCTTCTCATAATACCATTCATAACAGTCTATGGGATTCTAGAGTTTCTGGCCTATGGATTCGCCGTCTCTGAAGGCGTGCTCATAATACGCCAAGCATTTAAACGGCGGCTGCGCAACGAGCTGCGTAGCGTCCCAATCATAATAGCTGTGGTCGCAGCCCTGCTGGTCGCAGCGGCTCTCCTGGAGTATGCGCTAATCAGCGCATTCATGCAGACAGCAGCGTAGCTAGGAGGGAAGCAAAAGGCCATAATAGATTTCCATACACTAAGGTGGTAATATAGCCCGCTGCTAGGAATACCAGGAGAGGTATCCCAGGAGTAACCCATGCGTCGTCATACTTAGCCTCCTCATCAAACCCCTCTATAGAGAGGTTGAAGACGAACCTCCGCTTCCCATCTTCACGTCTTTCTATCTGACTCCAGAAACGTCTACGACTGGAGTTGCTAAGCCGGGTTCCGATGAAGCATGCAACCACCTTCCTAAGCCTGCTCTCGCCTTCAAAGCCTTCAAAGATACGCTGGCCAGAAGCTATGCGCTTTATGTTGTACGCGGCCATGGTTATCGGTATTATTGCTGAGAGGAGCATCCCATTAGTGAAGGTCGTGATTCCCGTAAAGCCATGTAGGACATTATCCCCGCGTACAAACGGGTCTATCGCCGCGATAGCTATGAGCGCCTTGGCGTCGGCACCGCCGTAGAGGCTGAGGTAGTAGAAGGGCAACGCCACGAGCGCGGTTAGCGCTATGCTTGCTGCGTATATGATGATTGCCTCTGGCTGGGATTGTATGCGTTCATAGACGTTTATCGCACCGCCTACTGCGCCTGGTATGAGCCAGACCTTATCCGCGACCTCGCGTTCTTTAATGTCTCTATACGCGCCATAGCCCAGCATAGCTAGGGCTATGACTATCTTCACAACCTCTAGGTAGCTCATGCTACGGCCATATACCCAGCAGCTTCACAGCCTCAGCAACCCTACTAACAGCAAGCAGCATAGCTCCCGTCCTCATGTTAGACTCGTACTGCCTTGTGTAGCTAACCACATCATTAAACGCCGTAACTATCTTCCGCTCCAGCTTAGCATTAACCTCCTCAAGACTCCACTGCTCCCGCTTAAGGTTCTGGACCCATTCAAGGTAGCTTACCGTCACGCCGCCCGCGTTGGCTAGTATGTCTGGCACGACTATTATTTTGCGTTCTGTGAGTATTTTGTCCGCCTCTGGCGTCGTAGGTCCATTAGCGCCCTCTACGATTGCCGCTGCGTTTATCTTGTCAGCGTTTGCTGGAGTTATCTGGTTTTCAAGCGCCGCTGGTATGAGGAAGTCGCAGCGAAGCTCAAGCAGTTCTTCGTTGGTTATCTGCTTTGCTCCATCAAAGCCCACGACTGTTCCCGTCTTCTTCTTATGCTCTATCAAAGCCTGTGGATTAAGACCCCTCTCATCAACTATACCGCCGCGCGAGTCGCTTACAGCTATTATCTTAGCTCCCCACTCATGTAGTATGCTCGCCGCATATGAGCCGACGTTGCCAAATCCCTGTATAACAACCCTAGCGCCATTCAGCGGCTTGTTAATCAATCTCGCAAGCTCGCGCGTAGCTATCGCAACGCCGCGCGAGGTAGCCTCGGCCCTACCATGACTACCCAACAGACTAAGAGGCTTACCAGTAACACACTCAGGAACCTGATAACCCTTAAGCTGGCTGTAAGTATCCATTATCCACGCCATAGTCTGCGAGTCGGTATATACGTCAGGCGCTGGGATATCCACCAACGGGCCTACGACCTCAAACATCATGGAGGTGTATCTACGCGTGAGGCGCTCCAGCTCGTGTATTGACATCTCCTTTGGGTTGCACGCCACGCCTCCCTTAGCCCCGCCATACGGCAAATCAACAACCGCGCATTTCCAAGTCATCAACATGGCGAGCGCGATTACTTCCTCCAGATTCACGTTGGGATGATACCTAATACCACCCTTATACGGGCCACGCGCATTATTATGCTGGACACGATAACCCGTAAAGACCTTCACAGTATTATCATCCATCTTCACTGGCACCGAAACCATCAAGGTACGCTTGGGCTTTTTCAAAACCTCATGGATTGCTGGGTCAAGATTCAACATCTCGGCAGCCGTATCAAGCTGTCGTAAGACATGGTTTAGAAAAGCTGTTCCAGAATCGTTCATGTTTAGCTCAGCTATTATGTGGAGAATCAATAAAATAAACATTACGCAAAGTAAAGCATTTATCCTGAGAATTACGTAAGTAAGTATGGCGCTGCTCGCGTTAAACGGCCAGAAATACCTCGCTCTAAGTTGGCGGGATGTCGAGTCTCTGGTAGATAAGCTGTACGATGCTATTACGCGTAGTTACGAGCCTAACGTTATTGTTGGTGTTCTGCGCGGCGGGATAGTCGTGGCCAATCTGTTATCTGATTTATTCGGGATGCAGGAGGTCTACGCCATAGGATGCCGCTCATATAGGGATATGCAGCGTTCAGAGGTTAGGATTTACCACGACCTGGTGCGCGGTGAGCTGAGGGGAAAGAATGTTCTCTTGGTTGATGACGTGTCCGACAGCGGCAACACCCTAACCACCGCTATTGAGCATGTAATAACGCCGCGCAGTCCTTCGACTGTCAAGACAGCAACACTCCATATAAAGCCCTGGACATCCTACATACCCAACTTCTACGTTGAGACTACTGATGCATGGATAATATATCCGTGGGAGAGGATGGAGACGGTGAGGATTCTTGGGAGGCGTTTTATGCGTAGTATGGCTTCGGAGGATGTGGTGCGTGAGTTGAGTAAGCTTACGCGGGTGAGTGAAGAGGTGATAAGGCAGGTTTTGGAGGAGATCTCTGGGGGATAAGCCCACCTCTTAAGAATCCCTAAATACGCCTCTAGGTCTTCCTTTCTTCAGCGCATATGCCTACGCGTGTTTACGCAGAGCTCTATGGATGCGCCGCGAGCATGGCAGATGGCGAGATAGCCCTAGGCCTCCTCCGCGAGAGAGGCGCTGAGATAGTAGATTCGCCAGACAAAGCTGACATCAACATGATTGTTACCTGCGCCATCAAGGGTCCTACTTCCGATAGGATGATTTCGCGTATTAGGAAGCTCAGGGGCTATGGTAAGCCGCTTATTGTGGCTGGCTGCATGGCCAGCGGCGAGCCTGGGAAGGTTGTTAGGAGCGCTCCAGACGCTTATCTAATCCCGCCAAAAGAGATTACACGAATAACAAGCGTCTTTGAGTCCATTATAGGCACATCGCCGCATGATGGGCATAATGGGAATGGTGTAAAGCTTGGCCTTCCACGTGTGCGTAGAAATCCAGTTGTGGCTATAGTTCCCGTGTCTGAGGGATGTAGGTGGAGTAAGTGCAGCTTCTGTATAGTTCCGCGAACGCGGCCTGGATACGGAAGCTACCCTATACGTATGATACTTGAAGAGGCGAGGAAGAGTCTAGAGGAGGGCTGCCGCGAGGTCTGGCTAACAAGCCAGGACATGGGCTCTTATGGCCTGGAATCTGGCCGTAATCTTCTCCCAGAGCTTTTGGAGGCTATCAACATGCTTGAGGGCTCTTTCTATGTCCGCGTCGGGATGATGAACCCAATATACCTGAGACCGATACTTGATAAGCTCATAAGCTCATTCAAGGGGGAGCATATCTTCAAGTTCTTGCATCTTCCCGTTCAGTCTGGCTCGGATAAGGTTTTGAAGAGCATGAATCGCGGACACAGCTCTAGGCTCTACCTAGAGATTGTGGAGAGATTCAGACGTTCCATACCTGAGCTTACGTTGATGACTGACATTATAGTTGGTTATCCTACTGAGGATGAGCTTGATTTTGAGGAGACTCTGGAGGTTGTGTGGAAGTCTGAGCCTGACTCGGTTAATGTGTCTCGTTTCTTCCCCCGGCCTGGGACTCCAGCGTGGCGGAGCAGGCCACTTCCACCTGATGTAGTTGCGCGTAGGACACGGGTGCTTAACGAGGTTTGTGGTGAGGTTTCTCTGCGGCGTAATGAGCGGTGGGTTGGCTGGACTGGTGAGGCGCTGGTGGACGAGGCGGGGATGAAGCGAGGCACTTGGATAAGCAGGAACTACGCATACAAGCCAATCGTGCTGCATTCGGATGAGAACATGCTAGGCAGGCTGGTTGAGGTTGAGATAACCGAGGCCAAGCCCCACTTTCTCTATGGTAAGATTGTCAGTAGAGTGGGTTAGGTGTGGAGCACGTATTCATAGCGCATTATGGCGAGATAGCGCTTAAGGGTAGGAATAGGCCAGCCTTTGAGCGTAGGCTGGCGGAGAACACGCAACGCATACTAGGTGGGGGTTTTCGGGTTGCTAAGGAGGAGAGCCGTATAGTCATAACTCCTCTAGGAGAGTATGCTGTTGATGATGTGCTTAACCGTCTTAAGCATGTATTAGGAATCTCGGTCTTTGGATATGCCGTAAGATGCGAGCCCATCCCAGAAACGATAGTTGAGACGGTCCTTGAAGCTATCCGCGACGCGCCTAAGCCTGAAACGTTCGCGGTGGAGGCTAAACGGTCCTACAAACAGCATTCATTCACCTCGCTTGATGTGAGGCGGTGGGTTGCTGATGCTGTGAAGAATAATTATGGCTGGAGACTTGATTATGACAATCCGAGCCTAACTATATTCGTTGAGGTAGGGCGGAGAAGCGCGTACATCTATCTACGGCGCTTTAAGGGGTATGGCGGCCTCCCCGTAGGTGTAAGTGGTAAGGTCCTCGCCCTACTCTCTGGAGGAACAGACTCGGCCGTTGCTTCATGGATGATGATGCGGCGCGGCTGCCGCGTTGATTTCCTTCATCTCCACGCTTACAGAAACTCGTCAGAGATTGTGGAGACGAAGATACCCGCACTCGTTGAGGCGCTCACAAGATATGGAATACGCTGTAGGCTGATAGTGGCTTCATTTCTCCCCTTCTACCAGATGATAACACGTGCGCCGCTTAGGCTTGAGCTCGTCCTCTTCCGCCGCTACATGCTGCACGTAGCTGACCGTATTGCTGCGCTAAGGGGATACCCAGCCCTCGCTACTGGTGATAGCCTGGGCCAAGTAGCCTCGCAGACGCTGCCCAACCTCGTAGCAGCGCAGGCAGGAGTCTCAAGGCCAGTACTCCGACCACTTATAGGGATGGATAAGCTTGCTATACAGCAGATAGCTGGAGAGATAGGCGTTTTAGAGATAGCCCAACGGGATTATAAGGACTGTTGCTCCATCGTCTCGCGTCATCCAGCTACGAGTGTAAAGCCTGAGACACTAATCAGGGTTTGGGATGAGCTTGGTCTTGAGAGAGCTGTGGAGGAAACTGTAGAGCAGGCCGAATACTATGTTGCGGAGATAGGCTCTAGACTTATGCGAGCCGAGACGCAGCTACAGTGAAGGTTCAGCGCTTCTCGGCCTAGCCCTCCTCTGGGCGGCGTAACTCCGCGCACCGCGTATTATTATGAACGCCGTGACACCGACCAGTAGAACGAAGAGCATCATACTGACGTAGAAGAGGGTCTGGAGCTGCGATATGTCTTGCTGAAGCCTGTTTATCGTAGCTTCCTTGAGGGAGAGCTGTTTCTGTAAGTCGTCGCGGTCGCTCTGAAGCTCCTCAACCTGCTTCTGCAAAGGCTCTATCTCCTTCTGGAGCTTATCCAACTCCTGTGTCAAGTTTCCTATTCTCTCCTCAGCATCTTGAAGCTCGTTCTGCAGAGATAGAATCCTGTCTTCATTCTCGCGTATGCTCCCAAGAACGTCTATCGTGTTTTTCGGCGGTGGAATTCCAAGAGAACCCCAGAAGATAAGCGCGGGTGGTAGAAAACTGCCTTCATGGAGGATTACATCACCCAGCGGGAGATACGCTTCTTTGTAGGACTCTACGAAGCTCAGACCATCCGCATATAAGTCTAAGGTTTCGGCATCAAAAAGCTTCACGGCACCCGTAACTACTATTTCCTGACCAGCGCTCACATTTAGAGCTCCAGTAAAATATCCTATGGCCCAAACGGCTCCGGCTCAACTCCATCCATCTTAGGCGGTTCAACGAACTCAAACTGTGTAAGGAGGCCTCTGCTCTCGTTTCTGAGAGCGCCCTTGCTAAAGCCATTCACCAAGAAGATTGCTATGTTCTGGGCATCCTGCTCAAAGATGTACGTGATTTTGAAGTTGACGATTATCTCCTCTCCCACATCTAGGCTTATCTCGTAGGACGATCTGCCTGTTATGTTCCATTCTCCCCCACTCAGGGGTCTCCACTCAACGGTGTATGATAGCTCTCCATCAGGTAGCCATGACGGGTCTACCTCTTGGGCTGTGGATAATGGTATGAGCGTTAGGAGAGTGAGTAGTATTACTGGGAGCAAAGCTTTGCTGTATGACATCACCCACCAGCTCGCGGAATCTGCTTATAAATCATTACCACGGGGCATCAGCGGGTTATATCGACGCGGTATGCTTTTACGGACAAGCAATATATGCGTCTAACATAATTCTTGAGAGCGTCTTGGTAAATGAGGACTCTCCTGGCGTAATTCTAAGCCCCTTGCCACGCGTATTAATATACCTAGGCCTAGCTATGATGCTTGTAAGCTTCTTCCTCTTCTACGCTGGGCATATGATACGGCTATATCCTGGCCGTGAGGCGTTTCTCATAACGTCGCTGATAGGATTCCAAGCGGTAGTTATCGGAAGATTCGTACACGCCAAGCCTATGGAGAGAATATTACTGGCCGTTGCTGGAGCTTCATTCGCAGCCGCAACAATCTCGCTACTGCGCTACCCCACATTCAGCTTCGGCAGATGGGACTACTTCATCTTCATGACGCTACTCTTCCTAGCATTCATAACCGCTGGCCTTCTACCCGTATGGAAGGTTAGGCCACAGGACTACGGCATAGCTGGGGCGTTCATAGTCTCGTTCTTCTTTGAGATGTTCGGCTTTCCCCTGAGCCTCTACCTGATAAACACTCTGTTCGGCGCAGGACTCCCAATAGAAGGGAGGATAGGCCTGGAGAAAGCGCATCTCTGGGTTACTCTCGGCATAACGGATAGCGTAACGGCGCACTTCCTCTCGGCGCTAATAATAAGCGTAGGAGTCGCGCTCCTCGTAATAGGACACACCACGCTCTACTCAGGCAGAGGAAGAGTGGTTAACTGGGGTATTTACCGCTACATGAAACATCCACAATATACGGGGATAGTAATGATTACTGGCGGCATGCTAATAGAGTATCCAACAATCCCCGCGTTTGTGATGTGGCTTGCTCTTACATTGATGTATGTTGTTAAAGCTAGACGGGAGACGCGCGAGTTGCTAGCCCGCGCCTAAAAAGACGGGTAACGCTAATAATCTCAGACGACCTGTCAAAGATTAACTGCATGTTAAGTAGTATGGGAGCAAAGTAAAACCAGAAGACCAGCGGAAACTCGCTCTCATTCCATGGACAGCTACAGAACGCGAATGTGGCTAGCAGGTTTAGGCCTATTAACGCTCCTATAGCTCCAGCTACGTTGACGAGTATGCCTAGGATTACCATAAGCCCCACAGCGGTTTCTGCTATTGTTATAATCCGCGCTATATTCTCCCAGCTCCACGCTACAGTCGCCCGCAGTATATCACCGTATAGCGGTACATAGTTCCCCTCCGCCGCTGTCTTGAGAAGCCGCTCAACCCACGAGATATCAAGCCAGCGCTGGCTAGCGAAGTAAAGCCAGTAAATCCCTATTGAGAGTCTAAGCATTAGTTGCCAAGCAAGCTGTAGGCGCTCTCTCCTCATACATTCATATGCTATCGTCTGGACTTTAAAGCCAAGACGCCGCTCACGGCTACGATTATCTCGCTAACCAGCCTCGCGACGAAGCCAGGGATGTTGAAGAGGTATGCGGCGAAGGACTGGGGGCTGAATGCTTGTTCAAGGAAGCCTCTACGCGCAGCGGCATCCATGCCTAAGAGAAAGTCGCGGAATTCTGGTGGAACTATGAGCTGTGGATTCTCCTCAGCGGCCTTGAGGAGGGCGTCAACATAGTATGAGCCCGTCAGTGGGTTCAGCAACATGGCCAGCACCTGTAAGATGCCCCACACCAGACCTAGCTTCAAAAACTTCGCAGGCCTCGCTAGCACTAGGCCAG
Source organism: Candidatus Pelearchaeum maunauluense (assembly GCA_030059675.1). GTDB lineage: Archaea > Thermoproteota > Nitrososphaeria_A > Caldarchaeales > Caldarchaeaceae > Pelearchaeum > Pelearchaeum maunauluense. The sequence goes on from JANVYQ010000005.1 coordinate 99,401, forward strand.
CGGCGACAAAATCAATCAACACCATCACGACCAAAGCCGTCGAGTGAGGCACAGGCGCCCATATCCAGTTATCAGCCCACAAGAGGCGTTGAGGCGGGCCTATGACCGCGTCCTCAACTAGTATGTAAATCCCGAAGACCCCTGAGAGGAGTAAGAATATGCCCGTAAGTTTCTGAAACATGTTCAACGACACGAGGTTTTCAGCTCTATATATTGTTTTTAAAACTTTCCCAAAATATAGTCAACGATATTTTTGGATGGGGGAATCATTATTTATCTAACTAAATCTAGGAAAAATCGTTAATCCTTGTTTGGAAAATACTCACCAACGCTTGCCGTTGGTTTTGTCAAGCGTGGAGACGTTCTAATATCAATAGCTGTTCAGGTTTTTCTTGGTTTTTCCCTCGCTCATGGTTATGATTTTCGTGTTGGGTATGTTGCTGGGAGAAACATCGCTATGGGGTCATCTCCCTATTTTGGAGGTGAGCTGAGCGGCGAGTTGGCGGTTGGATACGGCGCTGATGTTCAAGGAATAGGTGAAACACCACTATGGGCGCTCTATATGGGCCTAGCTTACATAGCGTCATCAGGCTCTCCCCTGCTCTTCAACATGATAACCAAGATACCGATAATCGCGGCTAACGTCTCACTCGCATACCTCCTATTTACACGCGGAAACCAGGGATGGAGATTCTTCCTCTTCAACCCATTTCTCATACTTGTCTCCTCAACGTGGGGCAAGGCGGATAACCTAGCAACGCTACTAATCGTGCTGGGGCTTATGCGTCTCTACTCAATAAAGACATCAGCGACCAGCGTGTCGCTCTCCATACTGATTAAGCCGCTCATAGTCGCTGTCATTCCAGCCTTTCTAGGCTATCTAAGGGCATTATCTAAACGCGCGTGGCTCTACCTGGCGTATGCTATTGCGATAAGCTCGGCTATCTTCTTAACGCCCTTCATGCTGTTGGGCTGGCCTCTCGCGACGCTAATCATCGGCTTCCCCAACTGGTTCAGATCAGTGGGCGGAATATCGCCGTTTAACATAGTGAGCATATCTTTAGGAGGCTATACGCTTCCCGCAGAACTTGCATGGCTCTCCTACACCGCTCCAATAGCCATGCTGGCTCTCAGCATATTAGCTATTATACGCCCACCCAAGAGCTTTGAAGAAGCATGCAAGCTTGCTCTACTATCGGCTGCATTTTTCTTCACAGCTAGGCCATGGGTTTCGGAGCAGAACCTAGTACTGGTTCTTACGCTGCTCATACTCGTATATGGTTGTATGCCGTCTAGGCTTCTCTGGGCTGTGCCCCTCCTCTTCATGATAGCCAACAACTCCCTACCTCAGCAGCTCTACTTGGTGTGGCCGCAGGTTATTGAGTGGCTTGCGTCTCTGGACACGTACATAAAGCCCTACAGGCTTGCCGCGCAGGTGGGGCTGACGATGGCCTGGCTGGCTGTGCTGTGGAGGTATGTGGTATGCGCGTATAGAGGAGGTATGGGGCAGGATTGAGCAGGCTTATAGCATACTCGCTATCCATAACACACTTCCTATGGTCTCTCTCACTCTTACTTGAGCCTTGGAGATACTCTGCTAAGTCAGTTGCACCGCAGCTCCTCGCCCTACTACACATAATAACCGCTGTACTACTGCTGGCAAGCAAGACAGCAATATTAGGAGGCTCCATCAGCGCCGCTATCCTAACATACTACTGGATATGGGTCAAGCCCATAGAGCCGATAGCAGAGCCTCAGAGCGTTGGAATAATCGCAATATCAACAATATTCCTCATACCATACCTGCATAGGATACTTGGTTCTCCTTTGGCTGGTGGGGATACCGCGCTGCTCCTATTACGTCTTGGCGTTGCATATCCGTTTGTTGAGTGGGGGCTTGACGCCTTCAGAAACCCAGCGCACTTCATAGCTTTCTTCAGCAGCAACATAGTAACGAGGGCAATCATACCAGTGGAGTATATGCTCCCAGCTTCTTATGTGCTGGGCGTTTTTGAGCTTGTTGTTGCTTTGTCTCTGGTTCTCGGCATAGCTCCACGCGCCAGCGCTGTCGCCAGCTTTACCTCCTTGGTCGTCTTCAGTGCTATCGCTGGCTACCCTCTTGCTCTACCGCAGAATATAGCCCTCGCAGCAGCGTCGCTATACATATACAAGCGCGGGGCTGGTAGATACTCTGCTCAAGCCATACGCTTAAGCAGAGTCATGGAAAAGGTGTTAAAAGGAGTTTTTTGGCTTGGGCTGGGGCAAACAAACCAACCACAAGAGAACCCAACAAGAACCGGGTTGTCAAACTTCGTAACCGACCCTCATATAGGGGTTCTGACCTGCGTAGTCTTTCATGGGCATACGTAGGTCTTGGGATTCATCAGCCTCGGGGCTCCTCATGGGTTCATTGAAGCCCTCATAAGCTCTTGGAAGAGCCTTAGGCCTGGGGAAAGCCCCTCCATCTGAAGTCTATCTATCTTGAAACTGCTGACTACGGCGGTTAAACACTACATTCCTAACGCGCACAAACTGATACAACCTTCTAGGACAGCTCAACGCAACGATACCTAAGCGCTTAATAACAAAACCTCAGAATAAAATTATGATGCATCACAACAATTATTGTATACCACTCCTAACGGGCTATTCTCGCTACCTTTCGTTCTTAACTACTCTATTCGCAAGTAATAATTCGGATTTAGAAAAATAGGCACATTTTCCTCCTATTTCAGAGTAAGCCTAGACATAATTTTGGAATACCTCTGAAGTTGGGAAAGAATAATCATAAAAATACTTCATGTGCCAAGCTATCCTTTTACCACTCCTATTGGTACTAATCTAGCTACTTTGGTTCCTATTCCTACTTGGTGGCTGACCTCTACTACTTCATCCACCGATTTGTATGCTGCGTCTACCTCTTCCACAATTGTTGCCATGCTGTCTCCTTTTACGTAGATCCCTCGGCTTTCCAAGTCTCTTACCACCTGGTCTCCCCTATATCTACGCTTAGCGCCAGCCCTGCTCATTTCGCGGCCAGCACCATGAGCAGTTGAGCCGAAGCTAAGCTCCATGGCCTTCGGGTTGCCTAGCAAAACCCAACTCGCGGTACCCATAGAGCCAGGTATCAACACTGGCTGACCAATCTCGCGGTAGTCGGTAGGTATTAGAGGATGCCCAGCGGGAAAACTGCGCGTAGCTCCCTTACGATGAACAAGCACCTCCTTGGTCTCGCCATCAACCTTATGCTTCTCAAACTTCGCAATGTTATGACATACATCATAAACTATCTTCATTCCTAAGTCCTCTGGGTCTTGCTTGAATACTCTTTGGAAGCTTTGTCTTACCCAGTGGCTTATTGCCTGTCTGTTGGCGAAGGCGAAGTTTACTGCGCATTTGAATGCTTTTAGGTATTGTTGTGCTTCGTTGCTTTTGATTGGAACGCATGCGAGTTCTCTATCTGGTAGTCTTATTCCATACTTGACTGCGCCGCGTTCCATTACTCTTAGGTAGTCGCTGCATATCTGGTGGCCGTATCCCCTGCTTCCGCAGTGTATCAGGACTGTAACTTGCCCTTCGTGGGTTATTCCCATAACCTTGGCCGCGCGTTCATCAAATATCTTATCCACGCGCTGCACCTCTAGGAAGTGGTTTCCACTACCCAGCGTGCCTATCTGCGCCTCACCCCTACTCTTGGCTGTTGACGAGACCACCGACGGGTCTGCGCCATCAATAGCGCCAGACTCCTCCATATGGCGAAAGTCCTCATTCCAGCCAAGGCCATATCTCTCAATTATGTAACGCGCGCCTTCTATGACTATTCTGTCAAGGTCGCTGTGCGTTACGTGGAAGTCTTTGCGCCTGCTTCCCAGGCCTGCTGGGACGTTGAGGAATATCGTGTCTATCAGCTCCTTTACCCGCGGCCTTACATCCTTCACATCAAGGTTTGTAACCATTAACCTGACACCGCAGTTTATGTCGTATCCTATTCCTCCAGGCGATATTACTCCTGTCTCAACGTCCATCGCTGCTACTCCGCCTATTGGGAAGCCGTATCCTTCATGTGCATCGGGCAGGACTGTGCATTGTTTCTGTATTCCTGGTAGTGTTGCCACGTTCACTGCTTGTTCAAGTGTTCTGTCTTGTTGCATCTTCTGTAGTAGGCGTTCGGAGGCGTAGATTATGACTGGTACCCGCATGCTGCTTTGGTAGGTCTGTGGTATTTTCCAGATATGGTTGCCTATTCGCTGAAGAGGCGGCGCCATAACACTACACCTTATTGTTGTATTATCTTTATGTTGTTGTATCCGTGCCGCGTATATTAAGTATTTCCCCCCAACCACAACAACGTAGCCATAATCAACGATTGTGCTATAGAGTTTCAACAAAACCTGACATTTCTTAGGTTTGGGGGGAAAGGGTTTAAATCTAATTCTCGCCATTAGATAGTTGCTGGCTGGTGTTTTAAAGAATGACAATACCGCGTAGGAAAGAGGTCAGCCTAAGGGTCTCTGAGGCGCGGCAGCGCGACATAGGTAGGAAGATAGCTAGAGTGGATAGCCACGCCATGAGGGAGCTTGAGCTGAATCCAGGAGATTTGGTTGAGATTGTTGGTAAGAGGGCTACCGTGGCTATAGTGTGGCCTCCCTACCGCGAGGATGATGGCCAGGGGATAATAAGGATTGACGGCGAGATAAGGCGAAACGCAGGCGTTACAGTTGGAGAGTATGTCCGCGTGAGCAAGACTATGGCTAAGCCAGCAACCAAGATAGTTCTAGCCCCCTTCGAGCCCCTCCCCTTCGTGGGAGACTTCGGCCGCATAGTTAGGGGGCAGTTGCTCAACATGCCCGTAGCCAAGGGCGACATAATAGTAGTCCCAGTCCTTGGAATGGGTGTTGAGCTTAAGGTAGCATCCACAAGCCCCTCCTCGGTTGTCATGGTTACTGAGAGCACTGTTATTGAGATCAGCACAACCCCAGCGAAACGTATTGAGGAGGCCTCAGGAGTAACCTATGAGGATATAGGAGGACTTCATGAAGAGTTGCAGCGCATTAGGGAGATGATTGAGCTCCCGCTGAAGCATCCTGAGCTCTTTAAACATCTCGGAATAGAGCCGCCGAAGGGAGTTATCCTCTATGGGCCGCCTGGGACTGGTAAGACGTTGATAGCTAAGGCTATAGCCAACGAGACGGGTGCGCACTTCATAACGATAAACGGCCCTGAGATTATGAGCAAGTTTTACGGCGAGTCTGAAGCGCGTCTCCGCGAGGTATTTCAGGAGGGCGAGCAGAACGCTCCTAGTATTATATTCATAGACGAGTTGGACGCGATAGCGCCGAAGCGCGGCGAGGTTACTGGAGAGGTTGAGAGGAGGGTTGTCTCCCAGCTCCTCACCTTGATGGACGGCCTACGCGGCCGTGGGCAGGTCATAGTGATAGGTGCTACTAACAGGATAGAGGCGATAGACCCAGCGCTCAGAAGGCCTGGCAGGTTTGACCGCGAGATAAGGGTCGGCGTACCAGACAAGAACGGAAGGAAGGAGATACTCCTCATACATACTAGGCGTATGCCCCTTGCCGATGATGTGGACCTTGATGAACTGGCTGAGATAACCTATGGGTTTGTTGGCGCAGACTTGGCGGCGCTATGCCGTGAGGCGGCTATGAATGCGCTGAGAAGATTCCTGCCTAAGATAGACCTTGAGAAGGAGATAATCCCCGCTGAGGTTCTTGAGCAGATTAAGGTCTCGCGCGAAGACTTTGCTAATGCGCTTAAGATGATACAGCCATCAGCCCTCCGCGAGGTAATCTTAGAGGTCCCCAACGTTAAGTGGGAGGATATAGGGGGTCTTGAGAGCGTCAAGCAGGAGCTGCGGGAGGCTGTTGAATGGCCGCTCAAATACTCGGAGGTCTTCAAACGGCTGGGAATAAGACCGCCGCGTGGTATATTGCTCTACGGGCCGCCTGGGACTGGTAAGACGCTGCTCGCCAAGGCTGTAGCTACCGAGAGTCAGGCCAACTTCATAAGCGTTAAAGGACCTGAAGTCTTATCAAAGTGGGTAGGCGAGTCTGAGAAGGCTATCCGTGAAATATTTAGAAAAGCCAGAGAAACAGCTCCGTGCATAATCTTCTTCGACGAGCTGGACTCGATAGCGCCTAGACGCGGTGTGCATACTGACGCGGGTGTTACGGATAGGATTGTGAATCAGCTCTTGACTGAGATGGATGGTATGCAGACTCTTAAGGGCGTTGTCGTTATCGGCGCTACCAATAGGCCAGATATTCTCGACCCAGCACTGCTAAGGCCTGGCAGGTTTGACAGGGTTCTCTATGTCCCGCCTCCAGACAGGCAGGCTAGGCTCCATATATTCAAGATACACACCCGCGAGATGCCGCTTGACAAAGATGTCGACCTTGAGAGGCTGGCTGCCATGACCGAGGGATATACTGGCGCTGATATTGAGTCTGTCGTCCGCGAAGCAGCATTACAGGCTGCTAGGGAGAACATAAACGCGCAGGTCGTCTCCATGCGGCACTTCGAGGCTGCTCTCTCAAAGGTGAAGGCAAGCGTGAGTGAGGAGGCCAAGACAGAGTACGAGAAGATTATGAGCGACTTTAAGCGGAGCATGGCATACATCAGCTAACTCCATATTTTCCACCCTTCGCGAGATTAGCGGGGTAGTATCAACGACATGCGCTACGTAGTATGACTACCAGCTCTGCTCCGAACCCTCTAAATACATCGCTGCACGAGACCGCCCCAAGCAGTGATGAGGATATGAGACTACCCTGGAAAGCAGAGAAGGCCGTCGTTAAGCGCGTCAGCTATCAAGACAGGATGATAGAGATTTTGACGCAGCTAAAGATACAGTCTGAGAAGCTTAATAGGACTGTTGAGCGGCTCAAGCATCGCGGGAAAGAGCTCTTCGAGCAGTGTGTAAGGGCTGAACAGGAGCGCGACACTGCTAGGGCTACGATATATGCCAACGAGATAGCGCAGCTACGTAAAATGACTAGAACAATACTGAAGAGCCAGATGTCCCTCGACAAGGTTATCCTTAGGCTGGAGACGGTTAAGGAGTTTGGCGATGTTATGCATGTTCTAGGCCCTGCGACATCGATAATCAGGCAGGTTCAGACGGAGCTTTCTGGTCTGGTTCCAGAGGTTGCCCACAACCTTAGGCGCGTGGATGAGATGCTTGAGGGTGTTATAATAGAGGCGGGCAACGTAACGGGTGCTAGCCTCTATGTGTCTACAAGCGACAGCGAGGCTCAGAAGATTCTCGAAGAGGCTTCCGAGATAGCGGCGCAGCGCATGAAGACGAGCTTCCCAGACCTCCCAGAGAGCTACAAACACCTAGAGCCGTCGCAAGAGCCGCGTGTAGAGTAAAAAATACTCCATCCCATCATTCTTTTTCCTCGTATATCTTCTCAGCACCTCTGACACAGAGGAAGACCAGCTTATCGTCCCCTATGTTTATGAATTGATGGAGCTCGTTGGAGCCTATGTAGATTGTATCCCCCTCTTTGACCACGCGTGTTTTCCTCACACCATCCTGCTCATAGACCAGTGTTGCCACGCCCTTGGCTATGTATACCTCGTGCTCGTATATGTGGCGGTCAAGCGGTGTCTTGCCGCCTTTATCAACCTCGTAGAGCCTTAGGTAGAAGTTCTTAGCACCATGCTCCTCACCCACCAGATACTTTACGCGGACACCAACAGCATCGCCTTTCTCCAACTCCTTAAACTCAACATCCCCCACATTAACCACATACACGTCCCTTCCCCACCTCTCCGACAGCCGCCATGATTTCCCTTGCTTATTTGCCTAATGCTAATTATTAATAGCCTTATACTTGGTTGGGAGAGAATGGGATGAAGGCGGCTGTTTTTTACGGCCCTGGCGATGTGCGGCTGGAGGATGTGGATAGGCCTAGTGCTGGTGTTGGTGATGTCGTTATCCGCGTGGAGGCTGCTCTTAGCTGTGGGACTGATTTGAAGACGTTTAGGCGTGGGCACCCCCTTATGAGACCACCCCGCGTCATGGGTCATGAGTATAGCGGCGTGGTCGTTGAGGCTGGTGAAGATTCTGGGTTTGAGGTAGGCGATAGGGTTGCTGGCGTCAATTCAGGCCCATGCATGAGCTGCAAATACTGCTCGCGTGGTAGGGAGAATCTATGCGAGAGCCTTGAGGAGACGCTTATAGGCTTCACATCCAACGGCGCGTTCGCGGAGTACTGCCTAATCCCACGCCGCGTGGCTAGGGTTAACCTCCTCAAACTAGCCAGCAACACACCATTTGAGGAAGCCGCATTCCTAGAGCCCCTCTCATGCGTAATACACGGACTGAATCTCCTAGAGCTCAACGTCGCAAAGATAGCGATACTGGGCTCAGGCTCTATAGGCTTACTCCACTTGCAGGCTGTTAAACAACTCTCCCCAGATGCGCGGGTTAGTGTCTTTGACCCGCACTGGGAGAAGCTTTCCCTCGCCGAGAAGCTGGGGGCTGACAGGGTTGTGAATATCAGGGAGGAGAGCTTCTCCAAATATGAGAGGATGTTTGACCTGGTTATAGAGGCTGTGGGCCGCGTTGAGGCCTGGGAGGCTGCTGCGCGTCTTGTAGACAGGGGCGGTACTGCTCTCTTCTTTGGAGGCTGCCCGCGCGGGACTACTATATCGCTGGATACGTATAGGGTGCATTATGAGGAGCTACGTCTCTTAGGTGCTTTTCACCATACGCCGCGCGACGTTAAGAGGGCTTTACAGCTCATAGAGTCTGGTAGGATGAGGCTCCGCGAGCTGATAGGGATGACTATAAACTTGGACAGGATTGGCGAGGCCTTCCAACTTCTCCAGCGCGGCGAGGCGGCGAAAATACTCATCAAGCCCAACGGCTAGCCCTGCACTACTAAGACCTTCATACTCTCTTCGGGATTTGCCGCAACCTTGAAGGCTTCAGCGACCTCGTCAAGCGTGTATGTATGCGTTATTAGTTTGGAGGGTTTTATTCTACCAGATGCGAGAAGCTGAAGCGCTGTTAATGTTTCTTGCTCGGTTGTGGAATAGCTTGGGACTATTGTTATCTCGCGGAGGAATAGCTCTGCGAGGTTTAGCTGTAGTGTGGCATCTCTCGGCGGGGCGCCGAAGACAGCTATGCGGCCTCCCTTCCTCACGGCCTTGAACGCCTCAATATATGCTAATGGATTACCAGTAGCCACTACGGCGAAATCAACCCCGCGGCCTTCTGTTTCTTGACGACACGCTTCCGCTAGGCTGCCGTTCTTCAGGTTGACCACCGCATCAGCCCCTAGGTGCTCCGCCATCCCTGTCCTGAACTTAGCAACATCCGCAACAGCTATGAACGATGCTCCAGAAGCTTTGAGGAGCAGTGTGTAGAGCGCGCCTATTGGGCCGAAGCCGATTATCGCAGCGCTCTCGCCAGGCCTAGCCCTTATCCTCCGCATACTCCTCACACAACACGCTAGGGGTTCTATGAAAGAGGCGTCTTGGTAGGAGAGTTTTTCAGGAATCTTCAATACTGCGCCGCGCTCTATGTTTATCGCTGGGACTTTGAAGTATTCGGCAAAGCCGCATGGCTGTATGTTGGTTTTGAGGAAGAGCTGGCACATTGTCGGGCTTTCGTTGAGGCAGTAGTAGCATCTGCCGCATGATACGTGATGATGGACGAAGACACGCTCTCCTACGTAGTATTCCTCTAGTCCCTCACTGACCTCAACGACCTCACCCACTACCTCGTGTCCTAGTATTGCGGTGGTTATTCCATGGCCCCTTACTTTCTCAAGGTCTGTTCCGCAGACGCCGCATGCCCGTAGCCTTACCACAACCTCCCCAGCAGCCGCTGTTGGTTTCTCCACCTCACGGAGCTCAACGCCACCGCGGCCATCGGCAAACGCGGCCTTCAATCCAAATCACCAGCCATGCTCTCTAGGCGTTGTTTTATCTTAGCTAGGAAACGCGCGGCAGGTGCTCCATCAACAGCGCGGTGGTCAAAGACTAGGCTTAGATGGCCCACGTCTCCCAGCCTTATCTCCTCACCCACAGCTATCGGCTTCTTCGTTATAGCTCCCACACCTAGTATGAGTATGGCTGGTGGGTTGAGTATTGGGGTGAAGAAGAGAACCCCCTCGCCGCCTAGGTTGGTTATGGTGAAGGTATGGCCGTAGAGCTCTTCAGGTTTGAGCTGGCCTGCCAAAGCCTTCTCACGAAGCTCCCTCAACCTCTTCTCAATCTCAAGCAGCGAGAGCTTATCCGCGTCCCTAATCACTGGAGCATACAAGCCTGCTGGGGTATCAACCGCGACCGAGATATTCACCTCATCGCGAAGCTTTATGACATCATCCTCCAGAATAGCGTTGAACTCCTGATTCTCGCGGAGAAGCCCTGCACACACCTTAACTATGATTGAAGTTATGCTTGGAGCCGCGTCTCCATACTTCTGCTTTAACGACTCATATTTCTTCATCAAATTTGTGGCGTTGAACTCTGTCGTTAATGCTACAGGCGCTGATGTATGGAAGCTCTTTGACATCCTCTCGGCTATCGTCTTTCTCAGGCCAGTCAGCTTCGTGGTTTTCTCAGGCTTTTCCTCAACCCTGGCCCCTGATATTACGCGCATAACGTCTTCACGGGTTATCAAGCCTCCTGGCCCTGTTCCGCGTATGTCTTCTAGGCTAATGCCATGCTCTCTGGCGAGCCGCCTCGCTAGCGGCGATGCCCTGACCTCCCGCCGCGGTTGCGCTGTCTCCTCTATCGCTGCTTCTGTCGCCTCTATCTCAGCCAGCACATCACCCACCTTGACCTCCTCATCCTCCCCATGAACTATCCTACTCAACACGCCATCAGCAGGAGACTCCACCTCAAACGTGGTCTTCTCACCCTCAACCACAACCAGCGCCTCTCCACGCGCGACGCGCTCACCCTCACGCTTAAGCCAGCGCACAATCCGCCCAGACTCCATAACAGGGTCTATCCTGGGCATAATCACCTGCTTCAACGAGCCTGACATCCCTCCCCCACCAGCGGGAAACCAAGAAATAACTATTGAGCGACTGTTTAAATCACACTTTGACGCTGGCGTTTGTATGGGCGAGATAACTGAGAAGGATGGACTGTCTGATGAGGAGATTAAGCGCATCCTCACCGAGTATAAACGGATAGCAGTAGTGGGAATGTCCCGCGACCCTTCAAAACCAGCCCACTACGTGCCCAAATTCCTACAGAGACATGGATATGAGCTGATACCCGTGAACCCTACGGCAGACGAGATACTGGGTCTTAAGGTCTACAAAAGTTTGGAGGAGATTAAAGAGCCGGTGGATATAGTGGATGTTTTTAGGCCCTCTGACCAGGTTTTGCCTGTTGCGGAGCAGGCATTGAAGCTCAGGCCCAAGGTGTTCTGGATGCAGGAGGGGATATACAATAAGGAGGCCGCTGAGCTGCTCAAGCGTGAGGGCATCATCGTAGTGTGGGATAGGTGCTTGATGAAGGAGCATAACAGGCTCTTCGGCTCAAAACCCTATGCCTCAATTTCCAAGCTGTAGCGAGGGATAGGCTATTTAGTCGGCCTAACAGCTAGCTAGGGCGGTCATGGAGCAGGTGCCAGACGAGCTCTTCGAGGCTGGGCGCGTAGCGCGGAGGCTGAAGGAAGAAGCCTATAGACTCGCGCGGCCGGGGGCTTCAATCTACGAGCTGGCTGAGCGCATAGAGAGCATAATTCTAGACAACCATGCCAGGCCAGCGTTTCCATGCAACGTCGGGATAAACCAGGTCGCCGCCCACTATACGCCAACCCCAGGCGACGTTACGCGCATACCTCCCAAGTCAGTCGTGAAGGTGGATATTGGCGTGGAGATTAACGGCTTCATAGCGGATACTGCCATTACAGTTGCGGACACACCTGAGGGGGAGGCCATGCGACTCGCGGCCGAGGAGGCGCTGAAGACAGCCCTCAAACTCGTGCGCGACGGTGTGAGGGTAGCCGATATAGGCTCCGCAATACAGTCAGTCGTCAATAGGCGGGGCTTCAAGACCATACGAAACCTAACTGGCCATGAGATATCGCGCTACAACCTACACGCAGGCCAGTCAATACCAAACGTGCAGACCACCGATAGCGGGAGGCTCAGGAAAGGACATACCTACGCTATAGAGCCTTTCGTCACACTCCCAGAAGGCGCTGGTGAGGTTGTGGAGTCTGGCGAGTTGACCATCTTCAGGCTTGAGCCGCGGCCTAAGCTGGAGAAGGGGTTGAGGGAGGACGAGGTGAGCCTACTCCGCTACATCGCGAACGAGTTTCAGAGCCTTCCTTATTCTACGCGCTGGCTTATACGGCTAGGCCGCGAGAAGCTGGAGATTCATGAAAAGCTTGTCCGTAATGGGCGGATACACGCATACCCCGTGCTGGTTGAGAGGCATGGCACGCCAGTAGCGCAGGCTGAGCACACGGTATTGGTGAAGGAAGACGGAGCAGAGATACTAACCTAGGCTTCCTGCTTCTTCTCAGGCACGTAAATATTCACAATAACCATACGCGTAGAACCGCACTTGGGGCATTTCTCATCCTCAATAACCTTGAATACATAATCGTTCTGCCTGAATGGTCTTGAATTGTCAGTGCCGCACTCTGAGCATTTCAGGAATGTGAGTGGTGGTGTGGGCTTTAACGTGTTTTCCCTCCCCCTCAGAGCCATGACAACCACCCTGCTTACTTTCCCCACGTGCCTGCTCAACGGATATACAGCAAATATAAAGCTTCTTCTAAGGAGGCTTTAGACACCTATTCCTACGGTGTTTCCTATCCCCGCTACTATAGCCGTGCCCCCTTCCTCAACCTTCTCCAAGAGTAGCTTCCTGACCTTCTGGAGAACAATATCGGCGGCTTTGGCTATCGACTCCTTCATGGGTGTTATAGCCTCGCCTATGGATTCAAAGATGACGAAAGCGTAGAGCGGTATACCATGCTGCTTGGCTACCTCCTCAATCTTGTACTTGTCTACTCCAGGCCCGCCTATTGCTACTCCTATGCCCTCAACTATCTTGCCAGACTCCTCGCCCTCAAGCTTCAGCCCAGCGTCTATGGTTACGATAAGCTTGAGATTATCCTTCTCCTGCTCTACTAGGCGTTTAACACCCTCGCCAGGCCTGCCGACGTTGCCTCCTGGGCCCATGGCCCTAACGACGAGGACGCGCCTAGACTCTATCTCTATCTCCTGGACTATCGTATCCTTCGCTATCTCGTAGCGCCGCTTCTCGTTACCATTAACAAGCTTGGCCGCTACAAGCACGCCCACGCCGTCGCCTATGGGCTGTCCCTCCGAGAAAGCTATAGAAGCCTGCCTATATGCTTCTGCAATCTCCATCAACTGTGGCATAATCATCTGGATTTGCAGGACCAGATAGATGTTGGCTGTCTTCTTTCCTAGGAGATAGAAATGCCTAACAATCCTGTACAGCGTGTTTATGCCGCGTGATATTTCAACAAGGTTGGTGAGCGTCTTAACCTGATGCTCCTCCGCGTGGGGAGCTATCTTCCTAACATCCTCCTCAAATACGGATTCATGCGTCTCAAGTATATGCTCAAGCTTGTAAACGATTCCATAGGGGTCCATGGATTCTGGCGGGATTAGGAAGAACTCGTTTAGCCTATCAATCTCTGGGGTTGGGTCTTGCTCTGGTTTTCCTATGTTTTTTATCGTGTCTATCGTTCTTTGCCTTATGTCGTCGCGTAGTAGCTTTAGCCTGTTGAGCTTCTTCTCCAAGTCGCGGAGCATGTAGGAGAGCTGCATCTTTTGGCCCAATGTCGGGTAGATGAAGAATATCATTATCATGAAGAGCCAGACTAGCGCTATTATCATGCTGATGATGTTTTCGCTGCCTGCCTGTGGGAAAAGCTGAGCTAACCCAAGACTCACGTTATCTTCTCCTCTTCTGATAGCTTCGGCGGTTGTTTTTATAGGTTGATGCAGCCTTTTTGGCAGTAGGTTTTACAAAATCTCTGGTTCCCTCCTCTGGCTGAACGGCCTGAGCCAGCCTTGCGGCTATGTCTTCTATCCTTTCTTTACAGGTTATAAGGAGCTGTTCATACCGCCTCGCTGAGCGCTCAAGCGCCTCCTCGTAGCTCATAGCGCCCCTTTCTATGCGCTCCATATTCTCATCCACCATGCGGCGGGTTTCTGGCGTGGCTAGGCTCCTATCCGCCGCGCTCAACGATTCTATCAGCGAAAGGCCCAGCGGGGTTGGGTGGAAGACGCCCCTAACGCGCTTGGCGTAGCCGCGCTCTAGTATGAGGGCTGGATACACCGCGCGGGTGGCGTCTGTTCCTATACCGTGTCTCTCCATTAGCCTGAGGAGGTCGGCCTCGCTCAGCCTAGGCGGCGGCTTGGTCTCCTCCTCAATCAAGTCAATAGCCACGACCTTTAGCTTCTCTCCCCTGCCGAGGCTAGGTAGCCTGTTATCACGCGGCCTGAAATAGCTGAACACTTCATAGAACCCTGGGCTTGATATGTAGCTACCCTCAGCCTTGAATATCACGCCACTTATAGTTATTAGTGCTTTCTGCCGCGTAGCTTCTGCGTCTTCCATGAATGCGTTGGCATAGAAGCGACGTGCAGCGTATTCCCATACTGTTCTCGGAAGGCCGCCTCCACTATAGGCGGAGGTTGGGTAAATAGGCGGATGAGCGCCATCGTCAAGCTTACCATTCCTGGGACGGGGAACCATCTCGCGGCTCTGCCCAACTATCCCCGCATCCAAAACAGCGCGGACACTAACGGAAAAATCAAAGCCAGGCCCATATCGGTTAGTATCTGTGCGCGGATAGCTTAGATAGCCCTCCGCATATAGGTCTTCCATAATCCCCAGGAGGCGCTGGGCGCTTAGGCCGGTTATGCGCGTCAGGTCTATCAGCATTTCGTCGGTTCTTGTTGGGAGCGGCCTTGGGATAGCCTCGCTTCTGGCTATGTATTCTCTCACCTCACCCTCCCTGGCGTGTGAGACAGTATTCCAAACTGCGCTAACCTCCTCGCGGCTCCAGAAGCTCTCAGTGCGGGCGTTGAACTTCTCTCCAGAGACGGTCTCAAATGCTGCTTTTATGTACCAATATTTACGGGGCTTGAAGCTGGCTATCTCCTTCTCGCGCTCCACCACGAAGTTTAGGCAGGGTATCTGACAGCTTCCCCAGCTAACCAGCCTAACCCAGCGTTTTCGCCGCGTGCTTATCGTGAGGAGACGCGTAAATGAGGCGCCTGTTAGCAGGTCAAAATGCTGGCGGTAACGTGCTTTCTCAACCCAACTCCATTTAAGCCCCTCCTCAAGAGAGCGCCAACTCGCTATGAGCTCGTTCCTACTTATGGAGTTGAACCTCATACGCCTAAATGGCGCGTCATCCCCCCTAACCGCGCGATAGACCATCAGTATCTCGTAGCCTATCAACTCCCCCTCAGAGTCGTTATCTGTAGCTATTACCAGCGTTCTATCCTCTGCGAAGAGCTGCTTGAGCTTTTCGTAAGATTCTTGGTCAACAACCCGTGTCTCAAGGCTGCGCAGCCTTATTATTGCTAGTGGCTCGGCCTGGTTCCAGCCATATCCACGCGGCAGGTCGGCGTCAAGCAGATGCCCCCTAACAGAAGTTACTACGGCATCCACCCGAAGCTCGGCCAGCGCCCTGCGTATAGCCCGCGCCACACTAGCCTTCTCCGCAACAACCACATACCTTCCCTGCTGCATGCCCGCTCTATATTCCGCCAACCTGCTAGCGCCTTAGCTCTTTATTATAGGATACGCAGCCTATTCAGCTGGAGGCCACGCACCACAAAACATAATATTATTTTTGTATTGGCACCATCCTCTCCATTAATCAGAGATGACAGTGAAAGCCGTCCTAATGGCAGGTGGCGAAGGAAGACGCCTCAGGCCACTCACATACTACATACAGAAATGCATGATACCGATAGGCCCCAAACAGAGACCCTTACTAGAGTACATACTGCGCCACATAGCTTATCATGGTATTAGGGAGGTGGTGATAACCGTGGGCTATAAGTCGGAGCAAATAATAAACTACTTTGAAGATGGTAGGCGGCTTGGTCTTCGTATAGATTATGTGTATGATAAGGAGGGCGTCGGGGGCTCGGGCCATGCTCTTGGCAACGTTTTTGAGAATGGTTTGATTGGTTTTGATGATACGTTGCTGGTTTATTATGGTGATATACTCTCCAACTTGGATTTGGGCGAGATGCTGTCCAGGCATAGGCAGGCTGGCGCCGACGCGACTCTTGCCGTCTCGCTCAAGTACCAGCTCCCAGTGGGGGTTGTTGAGGTTGATAAGCAGGGCAGGATACTACGTCTCCACGAGAAGCCCTACCTTGACAGGCCAGTCGTCATAGGAATCACACTACTTGAGGGGCGCTGCATAAAAGAACTCTCCAGCCTTACATCAAGCCAGCGGGATGTGGATATTATGGGCCATTTCATACCCCGCCTCATACAGAGAGGCTATAATGTCCAGGCTTATGAGAGCCAGGCATTCTGGTATGACATTGGCTCTACCGAGAAATACGAGAAGCTAACCACCGATACTGTGATTAGATATTTGAATCATCTGAAGGAGCTTGTCTAGGGTGGGGTTATCTCCTCGCCTTTCTCCAACCATCCAAGAAACTTTTCCAGTTTCTCGTATCTGCTTCTCTGCTTCTCCGTCTGCACAGCAACAACCATACTCCCCGCGGGTGTTTCCGCTATGTGTATATAGCATTCGCCGCCCTGCGCTGACCGCGCTTTATCCAGAACGGTTTGGGAGATTATGGGCACGCTCATACCCCCTCCCCCTGCCACGTTTATGTAGAGAAGCCCCCTACCCACACTGGCCGTTGCTGATTCCTCTATTCTAATTGACTCGGCCTTAACCACGCGCGGCCCGCGCAGCTCCTCGTAAATCTGCATATCCTGGATAACATAATACACCTCGCGGCCGCTTGCTACGCGTACAAGCTTGCCCATGATTGGCATTCCTATCCTAAGCCACCCAGGGGGGATGCGCATCCTTACCCTGTGCTCCTCACCCTTCAAATCAACAATAACTATGTTGTATATTATCGTGTCAGACCTAGACGTAGCCCTGATATCAGCTACATAGCCGTAGACGATGCGTTCGGCGGGGCTTATGGGCTGTCTCACAGCCTACACAACCTATCTCTAGCCTCTCACTATTCCCGAATAGGCCGCTAGTTAGCCATTTTTAAGTTTCAGGAGAGAATATGCTGAAGGTTAAGGATGGTAATAATATGGCGGGTGATGATTTTTTAACCAGCCTAACGCGTTTTGTGCGGGGAGGTTGACGGCATGGTAAAGCTATCCAAGACCAGGCTTATGGACGCTCTCTCAACAGTTGCCTACTTCTTCATCTTCCTCGGCGCTCTACTCGCGCTTGTTGTTGTGGCCTCACTTCTAAAGGCGCTACCACAGCTTCTAGGACTGGCTTAAAGAGAGCTTCTCTGCCTCCTAACAGCAGCCAACGCCGTTAGCAACGTTACAGTAGCCGCCAGCGCGGTTATCAACGGAATAGGACCGCTTACAAGAGCCAACAACGAACCAGCTATCGTCTCGCCTATCTCCTGTATGACCACCGTATGGACAGACCACTCTGGTATCAGCAGGACAACCTGCACGCCCTCAGATGTTATTGCCAGGAAGTATGTAGGCTCCTCAGCCGTTGCAGCCATCACCTTATAGATGTCATCGGCAAACACCGCTGGCTGGCCATCAACGGTAACGAGTATCTCGTTTGACAGTGAGGCGTTTATGAGAGCCCTGTCCACGTCTATTATGATTATCCTAGCAGTAGCCCCATCGGGGGCTGATACGTTCATTTTGATGAAGCCCTCCGTTATGTTTAGCGGCAGTATGGATACGTCAATTTCTTTCTTTAGGACTATCGTCTTCATCATGCTCTTACCAGCCGTTGGAGATGGCGCTGTCTCCACGTTGAAGGTGGCAACAGCCCCTACTGGCGGTGATGAGCTTATCTGCGTCTCCAACGTTGGTTCTTCATCTTCCACACCCATACGGCGCTCTATCCGCTGGAATGTTGTTTGATTGCCCGATGTTATGAGCCTCTCTTCAATTATTACACGCGTTCCGTTTGGGTATGTTATCTCCGTCTTAATCTTATATATCACGTTATCCTCCAGAACCATAACCTCAAGCTCACGAGATAGTTGCGTACCGTTGGCGAAGGCCCGCTCCTCCTCGGTCTTCCTGACCGCGATTACGCTGGTATTCCTTACGTCTATTCCCTCAAGACCTATCTCCTCGCTTGTCTCCACGCTTTCGCCAATCTCTTCCTCCAACCTCTCAAGGGCGTGCTCATTGTTTTCGATGAGTGCTTTTGCTTGTTTTATTAATGCGCTGGCTCTATTAGGGTCTTGCTGTAGTATGCTCTCTGCGTCGTTGAGTATCTTCTCAGCTTCTCTTAACAGGTTTTCTACGATGGATGAGTTGGCGCCTAGTGTCTGAGCTCTAGCGATGAGTTGTTGCAGCTTCTCTCTGGCTTCTTGGAGTTTTTCAAGTGCTTCGCTTATCTGTTCTTGGCGTCGTTCCTGCTCTTCGCGCTGGCGTTCAGCCTGCTTTGCAAGGTCTTCAGCCTGTCGTTCAACATTATGCGCTATCCGCGCTGCTTGGCGTGCCAGTTTAATCGCTTGAGCAGCATTCCTCTCTACTAGTAGCTGCCGAGCCTGTTCGAGCAGTTGCTCGGCTTCGCTAAGAAGCGAGGAAAGCGACGCTGTATCAGCGCCTTCGCGGGCAGCCTCATTCAGCTTCTCCAACGCGTCACTAATAGCGTCCATCGCGTCATCTATCGCATCACGCGCCTTCTCAATAAGTTCCCTCCTACGCTCCTCCGCTGTTTCGGTAACCTCGGTCAGCGTAGCAGTAGTCATAGTGGTTGTTGTGGTCTCTTCATGAAGCTCCGTAGTCGTTGTCAGTTCGGTCTCGGTTTCGGTGGTTATAGTTGTTGTCTCGGTAATTGTATGTTCTTCCTCAGTCTCCGTGTGCTCCGTCTCTGTATGAGTGGTTTCTATCGTCTCGGTTCGTGTGGTGCGCGTCTCTTCGGCCTCTGTATGTGTTTCTATAGTTCTGGTAGTGTTGGTCGTTGTTTCTGTTATTTCTTCTTCATCAGTGGGGCGGGGTTTCTTTGTCTTTGTAGCGTGATGCGTGGTTTCCTCCTCATCGTCATCATGGGATTCATCGTCGTCAGCCTGTGCCACCATGAGGCTAACCTGCATAACTTGTAGCAGGAGAATTACGAGTAACAGGGAGGCAACGAGCTTTGTTATGCGCGTCATTCCATGTTTCACCGCTGTCTGGAAAGGGCGGCTAATTATCTTATCAGTATTCCTTTTCCGAATTTTCTAGAGAACACTCCGAGATAATTAGTGACGGAGATAAAATATACTTTAATATTTTTGATGATTGTTCATGATGAAGGGCTTGGGCGAAGACGAGAGAAATGGCGATTTGAACTATTTTAACGCCTTACGCAACCCGATTAGAAGGCGGATTCTACAGCTCCTCTATGAGAATGGTGAGATGAGCGCATCTGCGCTTAAGCGTGCCTTAAGCGTCAGCATGGGCACATTATACTATCATTTGGATATACTTAGGCCATTCTTGAGGCAGACGAGCCAGAAGCGTTATGCTTTGAATGAGCTTGGGGTTCAGGCTATCGTTGGCTCAGTGCCTGTTCAGC
Source organism: Candidatus Pelearchaeum maunauluense (assembly GCA_030059675.1). Classification (GTDB taxonomy): domain Archaea; phylum Thermoproteota; class Nitrososphaeria_A; order Caldarchaeales; family Caldarchaeaceae; genus Pelearchaeum; species Pelearchaeum maunauluense. The sequence goes on from JANVYQ010000005.1 coordinate 119,163, forward strand.
CGATTGTGGAGCCCCGCGAGCCTAGGTATGTGCGTGTAGCCAAGGCTTTGGCGTTGTCCCCGCTGTTGGACAGAGCTGGAGCTAGGCCGGCGCTAGCTCTACCCATAGCAGCCACCCTAGCGCTAACATACGTGGAGCTTCTCCAGCTTCTAGGCCTAAAGCCCATCTCAATATACTACCTACCAGCCAGCAGCGGCCCTATTCCCGACATGCTTTGGAGCCCGCTAAACCTTATTGCGATTCTGCTTTACTTCTTCATCGTAGGCAAGCTTACGCGCCGTTCCACAGCGGATTCGTGGAAGCTTCCTCTCGCGGTGGCGGTTTTGATGGCCACCTTACCTACCCAGTTCTTCCTAATCTACACCGTCTTGGCAGCTCAGGGTGTTGTAGCGGGGGGCGTGTTCATCCAAGCCACCTATGTTGTTACCTCGGTTTGGCAGCTAGCCACCTTCAGCGCCGCGTTGAACGTCTCTTCGGGCGCTTCCTGGGAGAGAGCCCTCGTAGCCTCGCTCTTCCTCTCATACATAGGGCTGGTCATTTTGCAGGCGCTTGGATATAACCCGCTACTCCTACGCTAAGCTCATAAACATCTTTCCTCATCTAATCGGTTCATGATTCAGATAGGCATAGGCTGCTCAAGCGATAAGAATCCAATACCAACTGCTGTTGAGAAGGCGCGGCGATTTGCCGAGAAGATGGCCGAGTATAGGGATGAGGTTATCCTACTTACAGGCGGTAACGGCGGGCTTATGCGCGTTGTTTGCGAGGAGTATGTGAAGCGCGGCGGTATGACGCTTGGCGTTATACCCTATGAGGACGAGCACCGCAGCGAGGGAGACCCACGGTACAACCCATACAACACAATCGTATACCGCAGCGGCCAGACGTACCAGGCTAGGAGCATAGGCTTGGTGCGAAGCAGCGACGCCTTCGTCATACTAGGCGGCGGCTCTGGCACGATAATAGAAGCGCATCTGGCGTATATCTATGAGATACCGCTCATAGTATTGGTAGGCACGGGCTATGTGAGCGACGCGCTTATGCAGATGCATCCAGACGGGTATCTAGACCATCGTAGGGTTCAGCAGGCGTATTTCACTGAAGACCCCATAGATGCTGCTGAGAGGGCGTATCAGTCAGCTAAGAGTAGGAGGGGTAGGTAGGTTTTTCTCTAGTTTCGAGAAGCCGCCGACGCGCGTTAGCTCGTATAGCTGGTCAGCCGCCTCCTCCACCTCCCTATCATGGGTAACAACTATAGCTTGTGGGAGTAGCGCTCCCTCGCGTCTGAAGTTTGAGAGAAGCCTGACCAGCTCTCGCCGTTTCTCAGAGTCTAAATGTATTGTCGGCTCGTCCATGATTAGACACCCAACCTTCTCCCCCGCTAGTGCGGCAGCTACAGCTAGGCGGAGCGAGAGGGCTACAGCTATCTTCTCACCACCGCTTAGAGCATCTATAGGCTGCTCACCATCAGGCCCGTAGAGGTATATGTTATAATCCTCGTCAAGCCTTATGTCGCTATAAGCCATGTTAAATGCTTGGAGGAATCGTCTTGCGTTGGCTTCAAGGCTAGCCTTGGTCGTTGAGCGTGCTGCGCGTTGAGCGCCGTCTCTACCAAATACCTGCCGTATGGCAGCAAGCCTGCGGAGCATATCTTCAAGCTGCGCCATCTTCCTGGCAGCCCTCTCAGCCTCCTCACACTCTCTACGTAGCCGCAAGACCTCCGTGTTGAGCGCTTTTTCACGCTCATCCAACCGCGCTGCTTCTTCGCGTATCTTAGCCAGCTTTTCCTGGATGCTACGGACAGCTCCTAAAGCGTTCTCGTATGCGGTTTCATCAAATCTTATTGCTGTCAGCTCCTGCTCCAGGCGGCGTAGCTCGCGCTCCTTCTCACCCAGCTCTGCCGCGAGCCTACTCCTCTCCGCGGCTATCTTCTCAGGAGGGCCGAACATATCCAACACACCGCGGAGTCTTAGATATTTTTCACGTCTATCGCGTAGTTTCTCAAGCTCTTGACGCCGTTTAGATAGCTTGTCGGTAATCATCCTCTCCTTCTCCTTGTAGTCGCTCAACCTCTTCAGCTCCTCCTCAATCTTCTTGGATTCGCGTTTCTTAGCTTCAAGGCGCTCAAGTAGTGATGAGAAGTTCTCGGCGCTTATCCTGAGTAATGCATCCCTCTCCTGGGTGAGTGTCTCCAAGAGGGCTTCTACACGATTCTTATGTGTAAGGAGATGTCGCCTCTTCTCTTTAAGCTCCCCGTATTCGCGGTTTAATCTGTCTGTAATTTCCTGTAAGTGCTGCTGTGTTAGAGCCTGGCCACATAGTGGGCACTTATCGCTGGCGAGTCTAAGTCTCTCCAAATTCTCGCTACGAATGCTAAGCTCCGACTCAACAGCGCCCAGCTCCCTCTCAATCTCCCTGATCTTCTCTTTAGCATCGTATAGCCTATTATCAGCTTCCCTCAGAAGCCTGCCCCGCACCTCCAAGAAATTATCAAGCTCCACAGCGGTGTCGGTAAGTCTGGAAAGCTGGCCTAACAGCTCGTTGAGCTCGCGTTCAACATCGCGTATTTCGCGTCGCGTATTTTCAAGCGATTCACGCAACATCTTCTCACGGCCTAGGGCTGGCCTAATCTCATCCAACTCATGCTGGAGATTTTGGATTTCATTCTCAACCCTCTCTACGGCAGTTAGGCCTTCTTCATGCTTGGAAAGCTCTGAGCTAGCCTCTTCAACCATCTTAAGCCTCTTATCCGCCTCGTTGAGACGCTCACGCAGTATATTCACCTCGTTTCTAATTTTGTTGGCCTCGTTTGATAGGCTCTCATGTCGCCGCTTCATGCGCTCCAAATCCTCAACGCGGTGCTCAGCGTTGGCCAGCTCTTCTGAGGCCTTCTCCAACTCTCCCATGATGCGCTGCTTACTACTACTTATCTCGGATAACTCGTTCTCAGCGTTCTCCAGCTTTAGGCGGGTCTCATTAAGGTTCTTGGCGATGCTTGAGTAGTGGGATATTCTATCCTCTATTAGTTTTATTGGTAGGCGTAGGGCGCTCCATATTCTCTCTAGCGTCTCAATCCCTAGCAGTTCTGCGATTATCTTCTTACGCTCCGCTGGGCGCATCTCTATTAGCCGCGCTATCTCCCCCTGCCTGACGAAGACAGCGTTCATAAACACCTCCCTCCCCATTCCGAGGAGCTTCTCCAGCTCTGG
>JANVYQ010000017.1 GCA_030059675.1 Candidatus Pelearchaeum maunauluense
CCAAAAGCATGGTTGACTTTTAGGTTAAGAGTTTAAGTTTTAGGTAGGTTAGATTTTTGGAGAGTATGGCTGCACCACCTTTCCTTGTCTCTTATGCTGTTACTAGGAAGTGTACCAGCAAAAGGGAGCTCTCAATAGTTGCTTCCCTCTCTACGCTATTATCAATTAAAGGCGTACATTATTTGCTTCCTGTGATTGCAGTTGTCACTCTGATGTTTATGTACCCAATATCACGCAAGGAGTGGGATAAACTTAGCGACGTAGCTAAGCTCGTTCTTATGGCTATTCTCGTCAGGATGGTCTTCATGCCATTCTTCATGCATGTTTGGGATATTAACACAATTTAGGTTTCTCTTTACCAACTAATTAACGGGCTCAATCCGTATGAGTATACCTACGACATGACCCGGTACCTGAAAGCTGTTACGGGGTTACCCCTAAACTACGAAGGTTACGCCTACCTACCCCATGTAATGTTTATTTTCCTCCCCTTCTATATGTTCTACCTAACTCTAGGAGGTAGCCCCCTACCTATTATGGGAGTACATGACCCGGCGCATCCTTTCAAAGTGTTTTTCCATCCCGACGTCTTCACCTTCCTCTTCTTTATAAAAATCCCTATATTAATAGCGGATGTTTTCATAGCCCTTACACTCTACAAGCACTTCGATAAGAGAGCCGCGTGGTTCTATGTGCTAGCTCCCTACTCTGTTTTTGTATCTAGTGTTTGGGGTATGTTTGACTCCATGGTAGCACTTTTCCTGCTAACAGCGCTTCTACTCAAGAAACAACGATTCCCTTGGGCTGGATTAGTGTATGGTCTCTCCCTAATGAAGTTCTACACTATATATGCGGGCATTCCAATACTATACGGAGTGTGGAAACAACGTGGATTCAAAGCACTTGCAAGCTTCATCGTTGGAGTAGCTCTTTCACAATTACCTACGCTCTACTTCTTTGTCCTGAATCTCAGAGCGTTCCTAGGGGCAGCGTTGCTCTTTCACAGTGAAAGCTTCGGCGGTGGCGTAAACCGTTGAATGTCTTGTGGACTATACAGAATCTGCAGTTCAACATAGATGTCTCAAAATATGTTAACTTTGTATTCTTAGTAGTTCGGGGTGCTGTGTCATTACTCGTGGTACTCAAGAAAGTTGAGTTAGAAAAAGCCACGGTTCTCACCATGCTTACGGGGCTCTTCTTCGGGAAGATAACTAATGAACAACACCTCCTATCGATATATCCGCTCCTGTTGCTGATTAACAAAAAAGTTGCTCATGAGTTGGGTACCTATATAGTTATCTTCGGTCTGGTAAATTGCCACGTCTTCTATTTTGCTCTGCCGATGATTAGCCTGACCGGAAGGGGTCTGGTAGAGTATCTTCACAGTATGTATATCTACGTAATATGGACAGGTTTTCCACATGCAGTCCTTGCAGACGAAATCGCTGCCTTCTTCTTTTTCCTCAAGGGGGAGAAACGAGGAGAGAGAGAAAAACCAGCCCTCCTCGCTCGTTACTATGTAGCCCTTCCTCACCTCCTGTCCACAGATGGTACAGGTAGCATGTACCTCGCTAGGCATCTCGTCGAGGAGGAACATTAGTTCGTGCACGCTCACACCTCCCTTAATGAAGCTTATGATCTCGTCAAGCTCATGCTGGATTATCCTTAGCATCCGCTTATAGCTTAATCCGGTCTCGTCGTAGAATCCTGGGCGGTTTATGGTCATAATGAATTTATCACCCTTCTGCTTCACCCAAGCAGGCGGGTCGTACGAAAGGTTGCATGAACCCACCTTCTCCAACCGTTCCATTATTAGCCTTCTCTCCCCATCGGGTCTCCTCTTCAGCGCATCTTCCAGCAACTCTACAACCGTATCACGAAGTGCCTTATCCTTGATCCTAACAACGCCCTCAACGAACGACCTTATAGGCGAACTCATGTTTTCAGCCTCCTACTATGTGGTCTTCCTTATCAATATCCTCCCAGATGGCAAAACGGTCTGAACGTCCCACCCCTCTGCCAGGTATTTCTCGAGCTCCTCCTCGCTAACTATCCTCTTAGGATCGCTCCTCCCCTCGAGCTCCAACCTGGGCATCAGCTTTCTGATCCTCCTCTTCAGCTCCTCCATCCTCCTCTTGGCTTACGTCCCCTCGCATCTCTATCCTTACGCACATAGGATCTATTCCGTACATCTTGGCCATGCTCAACCATATAGTAACTATTCCTTATCTACATCCATGGCTTTTTCACCCAGATCATTTAGTAGAAATAACACGTCTGATCTATGATATTGCAACAGTTTATGGTCATACCGTACTCTTACCATTCATTCTGTATACCGTAATGGAAGCTTACAACGGGCAAACTATAGGGAAATACATGCTAAAAATACGTGTAGTAAAAACAACGGTGACAAATTAACTGTTACTGAGTCTGCAATAAGGAATGGGGGAAAAATTTTTCTTTTACCAATAGACTTAGCATTGGGACTCTTATCCTCCCGTCGATACCGCTATATTAAATTTACTGATTTTTATGTCAAAGCAGTATTCGAAAAAATATGCTAATATTGCATAACAAAAAACTTAATAAGCCAGCTTATGTGAGGCCATTTCTAACCTGCATTATGATGTTTTTGCGGCTACACGAATAATCAGTATCAGATATAGTGCAGCAATAGCAATAACCAGCATGGTAACATCATGCATTAATTCCCCCATGGGAAAGACCTGCTTAATCAACTCGGTGACTCCACCTATCAAGAATACACCATACATGATAATCAAGGATTTTAGTAACGAAACATTCTTCTCAGAAGTTGCACCTGGCACCATCAAAATCGGAATCAAACATTGATAATTAACACCGTGTCGCTTAAGCTCCAAATAATACCGATAGGCGATAAAACCTGCTGCTACTTGGAAGAAAACCACGAGCACATGTAACACAATCTCGCTTGAATACCCAAACATCTTCCATCAACTCTCTTAAAATTTTACCCACCTTACGAGCCTACTATCTGAAATAGAAATTCTAGTCTTTGGGAAAGATATTTTTCTTCGGCGCGCTACCTGACACGTAAGGCAGTGTACAGAAAAATACATAATTCATATTCAAGCTTACGTGGTAAAATAAAGGAAGTAATGCGGAAAACAATGAAAGTTCACATATTCATCTAAAGTCTAATATGCCGCGAATTCTTTCCTCACCCATGTATAGGTACGCGAGACGTTCCTATCGGATGCGAAGGAAAAATATCCATAGGCGATACTTATGATTCTATTAGACTGGTACCTCCAAGACCATGGCAACTAGGGCGCAGTCGGCGTTGAGAGGCATTCCAATATCCGCGAGAGATTGTACGAGCTATGCTATTCTAGACATCCTACCTCGTCGAGTGTCTGGAGGCCTGCTGTTAGGTCCCAGGGCGTTATCGTCTGCTCGTAATCCTCGGTCACGGCTATATATGTTTCGCTTTTCAGCAGCTTCAGGAGTATGCTTAAGAGGTCTTCTTCGCGGTTTACAAGCACGGGGTCGGCCATATGGCTGGTAAGGTCGTTTAGGCCTGTTTCTTGGATCATGTGTGGGGCGTCGCGTAGTGCCGCGGCTGCTGGTGTTAGGAGTAGATACTTCATCAGGGCGCGGCCCGTTATTACTTTATGCATATCTTCCAGCAGTATGTAGCCTGTTTTTCTGAGCTGCATTGTTTTGATGCATTCTTGTATTGTTGAGTCTGCTGATAGTGTGGGTGGGCTCTGCGTCCTTATCTCACGCGCCTTTATTTTTTTCAGCTCATTCATGTTTCTTGTCCGTGCTACAGTGTATGCTATGTCGAGTGTGTCTATTATTGCTGTTATGCGCCCCTCCTGCCTGATCGCCGCGTATTCGGTGCGTTGATTCCGCATCGCTGGCAGGAGTATGTTTAGTGGTTCTGAGGGCGCTGTGAGTAGGGCGTCGGAAGCTGCCTGGAGGCAGGGAGTTCTGTAGAGGCATGCCCATGGGTTTGTAAGGTTTCTTGACAGCAGGGATATGAAGTCCATGCACGTAAATACACCCAGCATCCTCTGGGCTTGGTCTAATATTGTGACTACTTTCGACTCTAGTGCGGCTAGGTGGAGGGCCGCCATCATGGCTGGCTCCTCCGGCGGCACTGCATGCCAAGACCTGTGTGATGTTCTCACCACATCCGAGGCTAGGAGGCCTGCAAAAATCGCCCCCCCCCCGGTGACTCGCTCTGCGCGCCATTCTGTCATCTGGGTTTACCGGCTTATTACAGCTTAATATCGTTATCGCGTAGTAACGGTAGCTTGGCTAGAGGCTGTGCTACAGTCTTGGGACTCCGCCTCAGTCCTTATGGTTCTTATGTTTAGTTTTTGGGGCTAGTTTGAGGGCCTGCTCGGTGAAGCTCGGCGCCCTTATCTCTGCCAGCCTAGCGGCCACATCCACGGACCTTATCCTCATCCTGATCACGTCTATCTCCGTGCATTCGCGGTGGAGGATGTCGACGACCAGCTCTATACCAGAGCCTGTTACTATCTCGCTGAACTCGTGGACCACATCCGACCTGCCCACAACATGCCCTTCCCCTACACAAGGAAAGGTCGGAGAGATGCAGTAGAATTAGTATATGTATTTATCCATTAAGAGCTGGGTTTCCAGGGTTAGAATCTGCGAATCTAACAACCCTCATACGTTTTTCGAACATTTTTCCATAAGCTAAGCTTATGAGACATAGGTATAGGTTATATTAGGTTTCTGGATAACTTTATGGTTAGGTCCCATGGCGTTAGTATGTGTTGCCAGTCTTCTGTTAATGCCGTGTAAGTTTCGCTTTTCAGCAGCGCGGAGAGAGCGGAGGATACCATGTCATCAGCATCTATGGTTGCTGGGCTTTTCGTGTATTTCCGCATTTCGGATATTGGTCTGTTAAACACATCGTTAGGATTGTTTCTTAGCTCTTCAACAACTGCACCTGAGAGTAGGTATCTTGTTACATCTCTGTCTGTTATTACCTTATTCTCGTCTGGTATGATTATTCGTCTAACTCCGCGTCGCAGCATTGTCTCCATGGCTTCTGATATTGTTGCTTCACTGTCCAGCATCACTACTCCCTTGGATGCTATATCCCTCACCTTTACATCAGTCAGCTCTCTCAATACACCTCTTTCAGCGAAGAACCGTGCTATGCCGAGCACTCCTATCATTGCCTTCATCTTCTTGTCTTGCATAACTATTGCATAGCCCCACCGCCTGCTTCCCATGGTTGCCAGAAGTGTCGTTAATGATTCTGCCGATGTGGTTGCGAGTGCCTTCCAGTCAACGTCATAGCATGCTGTTTTGTAGAGGGCTGTCCAAGCCTCGGGCGCGTGTTTAGTGAGCAGTGAGATGAAGTTGTATCCTGTGAATATTCCATGAACTTCTGTCTCTGAGCTTGCAACGACAATAGCTTCAGTGTCCAGAGATGCTATATGCATGGCTGCTACAATAACAGGCTTCTCAGGTTTAACCCAGTAGAGCTTTCACGAACACAAGAAAGAACATCTGCCACTACTAAGCCAGTGAGGAGACCTCTACCTGTTGGCCTTAAGCTGGCAGGCATCTAATTATAACAAGCCCCCACATGCTTATATTATTTGCCCTTAAATATATAATCGTATCTTAATATGAATGCGTAATGTGAAGGATTGTTTATCAATAAAGGCTTCTGTAGGGCGCCAATCCTAAAAATATTCACCAATCCAACGTTATGGCGAGTGGCGATGACGCAATGCTACAAATGCGGCAGAGAGGCTCCGCGCTATCATGTAACGTATATGCGGCGGAGTATGTGTGGTGATTGTTTTGTGAGTTTCTATGAGAGGAAGGTTAAGAATGCGTATATCAAGTATGGGATGTATAAGGTTGGCCGTCGTGTTGGTGTGGCTGTATCGGGTGGTAAGGATAGCCTGGCTCTGCTGAGCGTGCTTAAGCGCGTCTTTCCACACCTAAGCCTTACGGCGATATACCTAAACCTCGGTATAGGCGGCTACTCTGATGAGAGCGAGCGTGTCTCAAGAAAGCTGTGCGACGAGCTTGGTGTTGATTTAATCGTCTACCGTCTAGACAGCTCCGAGGGGTTTGTTGTTCCAGACTTCAGGAAGACGGCGTTCAGGAAACGTATGTGCGGCGTCTGCGGGACTGTAAAGCGCTACCTCCTCAATAAGGTGGCGTATGAGAATGGGCTTGAGGTGATAGCGACAGGCCACAACTTGGATGATACCGTTGAGGTTTTGTTTGAGCTGTACCTGCGTGGGAATCTTGAGGAAGCGGCGCGGCTGAAGCCCGTGCTACCCAGCAACCACCCCCGGATGGCGAGTAGGATAAAGCCGCTGATAGAGATGACCGACGAGGAAGACCTCTACTACGTTGATGCGCTCGGTATTGAGTACGCCTCCTCGTGGTGTCCCCTAGTTAAGGGCTCGCGCATGATGAACCGTAAGATGCTTATCAAGCAGATTGAGGAGAAGATCCCTGGGTATCGGCATCTTCTCTTCAAGTCTCATGTCAAGAAGATTCTGCCCAAGCTGGAGCAGTTATACAGCCAGCCCGCGCTGAATGACTGTGAGTTATGTGGGATGCCGACGACAGCGCGCATATGCAGCTATTGTAAGGTTGTTAAGAGGGTTAAGAAGGCTGAAGACGTAGAGGCTCACTGAGAGCCATTCTCACTACGTTTTGAGCGTATGAGCCAGTAGAGCTTCTCAGGCGTTATTGGTATTGATAACGGCCTCACGCCCACAGCGTCTTTTATGGCGTTGGCTATCGCTGGGGCTATTGGTATTATGCCTATCTCGCCAATCCCCTTGGCGCCGAAGGGGCCTGTTTCCTCCCCGTCCTCAACTGGTATAACCTCAATCTCAGGAGCGTCCTTTATGCTTGGGATTAGATATGTGGAGAAGTTCTGCGTCTTGAGTATCCCGTTCTCTATCTTGGCCTCCTCCATCAAGGCGTAGCCAATACCCTGGACGGCGGCTCCCTCTATCTGGCCCTGGAATGTCTGGGGGTTAATCACCTTACCAGCGTCAGGGATTACGACGAGCTTACGAACCTGCACAAATCCTGTGAGAGTATTAACCTCCACTAAGGCGAGGGCGGCGGCGAACATGTAGAAGAGGTGGGGTATCTCAAGGGTTCCAGGTATAGGCTCCACACGCGGCACCTCATACTCGCCAACCACATTGAGCGGTATGTTGTTGTTCTCCATGTAGCGCGCTATCCCTGCGTAGCTTATTCTAGTCTTCCCATCCCTTGATATGGCGTAGCCATCTAGGAAATCAAACACTTCAGGCGGCTCTCCAGACAGCCCTGCTGCCACGTGGCGCATCTTGTCAAGCATCTTACGCGCAGCGTCGGCTAGAGCATTACCAGCGAGGAACAACTGCCGCGAAGCGGAGGTTACGCTTGTGTCTGGTGTTTCTAGGGTGTCGGCGAAGACTAGCTGTATATCATCCACGCCGCACTTGAGCATGTCCGCCGCCACCTGAGCTAATGCTGTGAGAACGCCCTGCCCAATCTCGGTTGAGCTTACCCTAACCCTAAACTTACCCTCGCGCGTTAGCTCAACCCCGACCTGGCCCTTGTCTGGGAGAGCGCCTAATGTGTAGCCCTTAACAGCCGAGGCGACGCCTATGCCGCGCCTAATCCACGGCCTAGCCGTCTCGGACTTATAGCGCTCACGCTCCCTCCAAAGCTCGTGATTAGCAGCTATCTCCAGAGCCTTCGCAATCCCAACACTTCCAATCAGCTTGTTGTTGAAAACACCTACATCACCGCGTCGTAGGGCATTCCTAAGCCTAAGCTCTATCGGGTCCATGTTGAGTTGCTCAGCTATCGCGTCAAGCTGGCTCTCTATAGCGAATAAAACCTGGGGAGCGCCGAAACCCCTGAAAGCAGATGCGACATAGTTATTTGTATAGACCAGCGTGGCGCTTATGTCTATGTTCGGTATCTTGTATGGGCCGTTGCAGTTCTCTATCGCCACGTCCAAGACAGCTGGGCCAAGCCCCTCGTAGGCTCCTGTGTCGTAGATTATCTCGGTCTTGTTGGCTAGGAGCACGCCATCACGCCGCGCTGCTGTCTTCATCCTGATTATACCCGCGTGGCGCTTGGTTCCTGCTATTGTTGATTCCTCGCGCGTCCATACCAGTCTAGCTGGCCTGCGCGTCTTGAGCGTGATTAGGGCTAGGTGTATCTGTACCGATATGTCATCCTTCCCCCCAAACGCTCCCCCAACATGCGGAATAACCACGCGGACAGAGTCTTCTGGGATGTTGAGCGTGGAGCATATCTCGTGCCTATCACGGTAAGGAGACTGCCCACCAGCAACTATCGTCAGTCTTCCATTCTCGTCAAAGTATGAGATGCCAGCCTCCGTCTCTAGGTATGCGTGTATCTGAGTGCCTACCGTGTATGTGTTCTCAACTATTATGTCAGCCTCTCTGAATGCTTGCTCAACGTTTCCAAACGATATGTGTGTCTGTCTCGCTATGTTGCCGCGTTCATGAACCTTTGGACTTTCGGGCTTCATGGCCTCAAGTGGGTCCAACACAGCAGGCAGAGGCTCGTACTCGACCTCTATCATGCCTAGAGCCTCTTCAGCAGCCTCAGGCGTCTCGGCAGCCACTACAGCTATGGGGTCGCCTATGTAGCGCGTCTTATCATCGCAGAGAACAGGCCTATCCTTGTTAAACGGCCCATACCTATTATTGGGTATGTCCTCATGTGTGAATATCGCGACGACGCCTGGATGGCTCCTGGCCTTTGATACGTCTATGCGTTTTATCCTCGCGTGCGGATATTTGCTTCTCAGCACCTTACCCCACAGCAGCCCTTCTGGGAAGAGGTCTGAAGCATACTTAGCCTGTCCTATGGCCTTCTCCAGGGCGTCGCGCCTGGGGATTGGCTTCCCAACCCAACGCTGAGCCTGAACCAAGCCCTTTTTCTCACCCGCTTCTATGGGTCAGCTCCCAAAGCCCCATATACACTAGATTCACACTCATCTCGCGCCTATATTCTGCGGAGCCGCGCACATCGTCTATCGGAGATATAGACTCTAGAACAGCCTTTGCCGCGTTCCACATGCTATCCTCGTCAAGCTTTTTGCTAATTATGAGCTGCTCACACCTCCGCGCACGCACTACCGTTGGCGCCACAGCACCCAACGCTACACGCGCGTCGCTGAACAACCCGCTACGGCTGTCTCTTCTAACCCATATCGCCGCGTTGACCACAGCTATGGCGTCACCCAGCCTAAGCCCATGCTTCAGGAAAATCCCATCCTCATCATCACTCATCGCCCTCAACCTTACCTCACAGACCAGCTCATCCTCGGCGAGGTCAAGCTTCTTGTAGCCGCGATAGAAGCTCTCTATAGGAACTTCGCGGGAGCCGCGGGAGCTTGCCACCCTAACCACAGCGCCCAGCGCGTAGAGAGGCGGCAGCGAATCAGCTGCTGGCGAGGCATTCACAATATTACCCCCTATGGAGGCTTTATTCATTATCTGTATCGAGCCTATCGTGCTTGCCGCGTCTGCGAGAATCTTGGCGTAGTGTCTTATGGTTTCTGAGCTTGCTATCTCGCTAAACGATGTGAGCGCGCCTATCCTTATCATATCATTATCGTCCAGCTTTATGTATCGTAGCTCGTCAAGACCGTAGATATTGAGCAAGTCCCTGCGCGGGATTATTCCATCCTTCATCTGTATTATCAAGTCCGTTCCTCCAGCGACCACCTTAATCCTCCCTTTCCTGCTGCTGAGAATCTCAAGAGCCTCATCTAGGCTTGATGGTGTGATAACATCTATGTCGTAGAGTAGCATTTTATCTGCGCACCCTGAGGACGGCTTCTAGAATCTTAGCATATCCCGTGCATCTACATAGGTTGCCGCGTAGGGCTTCTTTAACCTCCTCAACCGAGGGGTTGGGGTTGCTCATGAGGAGAGCCTTCGTCGCCATTATCAAGCCAGGTGTGCAATAGCCGCACTGCACAGCACCAGACTCGGCATATGCTGACTGAACCTCATCTGGAGACGAGTCGCGGAGAAGTCCCTCAACAGTAGTTACGCTACGCCCCTCGACCTGCGCCATGAGCGTAAGACAGGAATGAACAGCCCTACCATCCAGCAAGACCGTACAAGCACCACAATCACCATCACCACACCCATCCTTAGTCCCCGTAAGATGTAGAACATTACGAAGAGTCTCAAGCAGGGTATATGCTGGCGGAACCTCAACCTCCACAGGCTTACCATTCAGAACAAAACTAAAACGCTTAACTACCGCGCTACCACGCCGCACAGAAAGATTCTCCCCCGACCTTAATATTAATACTTTGGAATAAAGCAGAGAGTTTAATGGTTAACCCAGTTCTAAGATAGAAAACGCTTTTACAGATACGTTTCTCGCCTTCTCTCTAAGTTCCCTATCCTCTGATACGAGAAAAGCGTCAAGCTTTTTAGTCAGATGAATGTATGAAGCATCATAGAAAGTTATCTCAAGTTCTATGGCTAGTTTTAGTATTGATGAAAGATCTTCTGCAGATTTAATTTCATAGACCTTCATATGGCTCATAATGTAGCTATACAGTTTGTCTTGTAAATACTATATTTCGGATATCATTCTCCAACCTAAAAGTAGCCTTATGAGGAGCTGTTTACGCGGTAATGGAGGCATGACTGTAGCGGATATTCATGGGAAGGACTTGATTTCAACCCAGGAGTGGAATGTTGAGGAGATAAGCCTGGCCCTTGACCTGGCGCGTAGCATTAAGCAGTGGCGTTATGCTGGGAATGTTCCAGAGCTCTTTAAGAATAAGACCTTCTTCATGCTGTTCTACAATACTTCGACGAGGACTAGGGCGAGTTTTGAGGCTGCCGCGACCATGTTGGGCGGCCATGCGCAGTTTATAGACTTCGCGACCACGCGCGGGGCTGAGGGCGAGGCGGTGAAGGACATAGCGAAGATGTATGAGCGCTTCGGCCATGCTCTGGGGATTAGGATACTTGAGTCGGCGGTTGATTATGTATATGGGCGTGGTAATGCAACGATACGCGAATACGCCCAACACGCCAAGATACCCGTAATCAACATGGCAGACGACATGTATCACCCAACCCAAGCTATGGCTGATATATTCACAATCATGGAGAAGTTTGGGGGCAATATAGCTGGGAAGAAGTATGTTATCATGTGGGCTTATAGTGATAAGATAAGGAGCTGGGGGAGTGTTCAGGATGAGATGCTGATAGCTACGCGGTATGGGATGGATGTTGTCCTCGCGTATCCGCCTGGCTTTGATATAGATGAGAAGCTGGTTGAGCAGGCTCGCGAGAATGCGCGGGACTCTGGAGGTGGGCTGGAGATAACCCACGACCTAAAGGCGGCGATGCAGGGAGCGCATGTAGTGTTCCCGCGAAGCTGGGCAAGCCATGAATGCGTCTTAACAGGCCTAAATAGATTCGGAAGAGAACGCGAGCTGGAGCTGCATAACAAGTATAGGGGCTGGAAGCTCACGCGCGAGCTGGTAGACCTGATGGATAAGCGTGGAATAATCACGCATGTTCTTCCAGTCTTCCGCGGCCAGGAGGCGGATGATGATGTGATGGACAGTAAGAGGAGTGTAATCTATGACCAGGCGGAGAACCTGCTATACGTCAGGGCCGCTATACTGGCGCTGCTTGCTGGGGATGTTGATTAGGGCAGTATATGCGTCCCAGCCCTGCCCTCAAGCGCCTCCCTCACCTGGGATAGCTCGGCTATAATAGCTTCCCTACCGCCTGCTTCAACGAAGCGTATCGCTGCCAAGACCTTCGGCCCCATGCTGCCAGCGGCGAAGTGGCCTTCATCATAGTATCTCCTGGCCTCACCTACCCTGAGCTGGGTTAGCTTCTTCTGCTGTGGTGTTCCGTAGTTTATGTATGCTGCATCTACATCGGTTAGTATTATGAACCTGCTCGCGCCTATGAGGCTCGCGAGACGCTGGCCAGCTAGGTCTTTGTCTATCACCGCCTCAACCCCACGTGCCTGTCCATCTTCCTCAACTATCGGAATCCCACCGCCGCCGCTTGCTACCACGATAAACCCAGCGTCAACCAACGTCCTTATCGCGTGCCGCTCAGCTATTATCTTGGGGTCTGGCGATGGCACCACACGCCTCCAACCTCCGCGAGCCTTATCCTCCTTAAACACATACTCAGGATGCGCCTCCCTAATCTTCTCCATCTCCTCCCTACTGTAGAACGGGCCTATCGGCTTCGTCGGATTGGCGAAGGCAGGGTCGTCTCTATCAACTATCACGCGCGTAACCACTGTTATCACGTACTTGTCTATTCCACGTCTCTTCAGCTCGTTTCTGAGGGCCTGCTGTATCATGTAGCCTATGAAGCCCTGGGTCTCCGCGCCGCATACATCCATCGGGAAGGGCGGTATGCCGTACATCTTGCTTCCAGCGTCGTGTCGTAGTAGCGTAGCTCCAACCTGCGGGCCGTTGCCATGCGTTATGACCAGGTTGTAGCCCCTCTCTACTAGGTCTGCTAGATACCGCGAGGTCGTCTCCACGTTCCTATACTGCTCGGAGAAGGAGCCCTTCTCCCCACGTCGCAGTAAAGCGTTACCGCCAAGAGCGATTACGATAAGCTCACCATCATTACGTTGATTCATGCAGGAGAAAGCACAACTGCTCAATAAAAAATTATGCCTCTCTTCTTAGATGTTCAGCACTCTCCTAAGCTCCTCTATACGCGGCTCTATGAGCGGTGGCTCGCCATATAGCTGGGTGGTTTTTTCAGCCTCCTTGAGGCCTGAGCCCGTTACTAATACGACAACCGTTTCGGTCTTGTCTATTTTTCCCGCGTCCAGCAGTTTTTTAAGCCCTGCTAGGCCAGCGGCTCCTGATGGCTCTGCGAATATCCCCTCCTTTGACGCTAGGAGCTTCATGGCCTCGGCTATTTCCTCGTCGGATACCGCCACCCCCTCGCCGCCTGAGCTTCGCGTTGCCTGCATGGCAGCATCGCCATCCCAGGGAAATGGGTCAAGCAGGCCAGATGCTATAGACCTAGGCCACTTCTCGGGCTCTATCTCCTCAAACCTCTTCCCAGAGTTAATCGCCCTCACGAGGGGCTGGTTTCCAGTGGGCTGGACTGGGAAGAGCCTGGGAGCCTCCTCCACGATTCCCAGAGCGTTTAGGTCGCGTATCCCGCGCCAAACACCCGTGAGGAGACAGCCAGAGCCTGTTGGGACAAGTATCGCATCTGGAGAGCACCAGCCAAGCTGCTCAACAACCTCATATGAGATTGTCTTAGGACCCTCAACTTGGTAGGGGTTGAAGGGGCCGAAGCTGGGTGATGGGTACCAGCCCAGCTCCTCAACGGTTCTGAGCATCATCTGCACCGTGGGGTCTCTGCCTTCTTCTATCTGCCTCACCCGCACTACATGCGCTCCTAGCAGGAGGAGCTGCGCTGCTTTGCCGCGCGCTACATCTTCTGGGACGAATGCGTAGCATCTTAGGCCTAGCGCCGCCGAGTATGCTGCTAGTGATGAGGCTGCATTGCCGCTTGAGGCTATGACGACGTTGCTCTTACCCATCTCGGCAGCCTTAGCAGCGCCTACTGCCATGGCCCTATCCTTGAACGATGCTGTTGGGTTGCGTGTCTCGTCTTTGAGATAGAGGTTCTTCATTCCGAGAAGCCCGGCCAGCCTCTTGGAGCGTATGAGCGGCGTGTTTCCCTCATTTAGCTGCGCGGCGAACCTCTTGTCTGCTGGCATAAGCTCCGCGTAGCGCCACACGCCTATCTGCGGTCTCCCCGCTATCTTATCTCTGTCCAGCTTCTCCATTATCTTAACATAGTCATAGTTTATGTCCAGCCTACCGAAGTCGCGCTCCTCACACATCAGGGGATTCTGACGCGGCTCGTATCTCCTACCACACCTAGAGCATACAAGACTCACCACATACGACAAGGCTTACTCTATCACCTCAAGCCTGTTCTGATATCTCTGGAGCTGGCTCAAGCTATACTCGTCAAGCGGGTGCTCGCGCTCAGGTACTACAAGCTCCTTCTTAACCCCGAAGACCTCTGTGGAGAAATACCTATTCCCAGAGTCGTTCACCATAGTTACTATCCTCCTAAGCTCTGGATGCCTCTTCGCGAGCTTTATCGCTGCAACCACGTTGCAGCCTGATGATATTCCGCAGAAGATTCCCTCCTCCATTATGAGGCGGCGCGTCATTCTTATCGCCTCCTCCGAGGAGACGGTTATCACCCCATCCAGTATGCTTAGGTCCAAGTTACGCGGGATGAAGCCGTCGCCTATACCCTCAATCTTATGAGAGCCCCACCTGCCATGCGCTATTATGGGAGCCTCTGAAGGCTCAACAGCGTAAAGCCTCACTCCACTCCTCTTCTCTCTAAGAAACTTGCCAACACCGGTAAGCGTGCCGCCAGTACCCTGCGAAGCTAGGAAACAATCCACATCACCCCCAGTCTGCTCCCAAATCTCTGGTCCAGTGGTCTTGTAGTGGGCTGCGGGGTTGTCTGGGTTGCTGAACTGGTTGGGGAACCAATAGCGTCTCGGATGCTCGTTGATTAGGCTCTCTATCTTCTTCAGGCAGAGGTCTACGTCGCTCTCTCCGCCTGGTGTGAGCATTAGTTCTCCGCCGAAAGCTCTTATCAACTGCTTTCGCTCCTCGCTCATCCCCTCTGGCATAACCACAGTTACCCTATACCCTAGGACGCGGCCGACGAATGAGCAGGCTATCCCAGCATTCCCCGTTGAGGCTTCTAGTATCTCCATCCCAGGCTCTAGGTCGCCCCGCTCAATAGCCCTGGTTATCATCTCCCTGTATATCCTGTCCTTCAGGCTTCCAGTGGGGTTGAAGAACTCCAGCTTGACTAGAATCTCAGCCCCGATACCCTCAGACTCAGGTATGCGGCGGAGCTTCATCAAGGGAGTATTCCCTATCGTGTCAAGAATAGACTCCGCAACCTTCATAAACCTACCTTAACCGTTGCTTATTTTTAGAGTTTCGTCAATCTAGTAATTTCTTTAGAAGCTACTCCTCCTTAGGAACACCTACGAACGCGAGCTTACCATCTATCACTACTGCGGGAGTCGTCATAATCATATATCGTAAAGCCGCCTCTGGGTTCGCTGCCAAATCAACAACCCTAATCTCAATATCTCTAACTTTACCCCTCATATTCTCAATAAGCCGCTGGATTGTTTTTATGGTCTGCTCGAAGCGCTGGCAGCCTGACGAGGTTAGAATCTCAACACGCTTAGCCATGTTTCACACCTACTAATGCGCGTGTGGTAGGTTTTCACCCATATAAGCCATGAGCAGCGAAAAGGCGAATAACGTCAAGACCAGTATTAGCCTGTTAGCTTCCACCTTCCTCGCTGTTTGTCGTATGAGGTAGGGCGCTGAGAGTAAGGCGGCGAATAGCATCCAAGGCCCATAGATTGCGGCGGAGCTATGAACATTCAAATCTCCCAGTATTGTTTCTATAGTCTCTGACTCTGCAACCATCTGGCCTAGTGTTGCCGCTATTAGCGCGTTCCAGAGGCCGTGTATTATGCTCAACTCCCACCATGCGTGGCCGAATAGTGGCTTGGGAAGTGTGAGGGCTGCGAATATGATGAGCCCCCAGCCAGTTAGCCGTGCTACCGCCTCACGCTTAGCCGCTATTCCGTCTAGTCAAATCCAAGCCCAGAATGCCTAGTGCAGATATTGCCAGTAGTGGAATAGCCCTACCGAGCCCATGCAACGCGGCCTGTATTCCTCCAAACCCGATGCTGGCCGTTGCCGCTATGTATGTGAGGAGCAGGAAAAAGAGCGGGTTTGGGCATCCTATTCCAGCATTACCCACTAAGACGCCCATGAGATATGATTTCAGATATTCGCCGCCTCTCAGCAGAATACCGCCGCCAACACCCAAGCTTGGGAGCGTGATTCTCAACACCCCCAACTCCGAGAGCCCGAATAGATACGCCATAACTCCAGCCAAGAGCCACATAGCTAGCGTGAGCTGGTCTAGGTAGAGTATCTTGCCCAGAGCTGCTGTGGCGAGGCCGTAGAGGCTTATTGTAGTGATGAGCCCGGCACCAAATAACAGGGATATTGTAATTCCCTTCATGGCCCTATGCCCCATGCTTAGAGGAACTATGACAAACAACGCGGGAAGCGTGCAGGCCAGGAATATCATGGATACCCCAGCCACATAAGCCAACAAAAACACAACAAAAGTGGAGGCTCAAGCAAAAAAGAATGTGTAATACTTGGGAGAAAGCTCTAGAACCCCTCACCGCATGACCATGCTCATAACAGCCTTCTGGACATGGAGCCTGTTCTCAGCCTGCTCAAAGTAGAGAGAGTAGCGGCTGCTGTCTATAACCTCGTCAACGACCTCCTGCCCCCTGTCAGCTGGGCCACAGTGCATGTACTTCCCCTTGTTGGTGAGATCCATGAGCTCAGGCGTGCATATCCAGTCCTTGAACCTATCCTGGTAAGCCCTTGCGCCATCCTTATCCACTGAGCTATTATATGGTGGGAAGAACTTCTTCGGAGACCATGCCTTTGGATAAACGAAGTCAGCGCCCTCAAAGGCTTCCTTCATGTCATTAACTATCGTGAAGCTCCCGCCGTACCTGTCTGCGTTCTCCTTGCAGGCTTTGATTACGTGCTCCTCCAGCTCGAAGCCTGGTGGATGCGCCAGCACCACATCCATCCCGAACTGGGTGCCTATCAAGACGCAGCTCTGCGGCACGGCTAGGGGCTTGAGCCCGCCTGAATATGCGTAGGAGACGACGAACTTCTTGCCGCGCGGCTTCGGCGCTACATCCGTTATCGCCATAATGTCTGCGAGAGCCTGGAACGGGTGGTAGATATCATCCTCCATGTTGAGGACTGGTATGCTGCTCCACTTGGCGAACTCCTGGATTACGCGATGCCCTCTCCCAATATGCCACTTGGCTGCATCACCGTATATCCTTATGGCTATCGCATCACCGTACCTGCTCAGCACGCGGGATACATCAGCTATGGACTCGGTCTGGTAGGGTATCATGTCTTCTGGGAGGGTTGGTGTATAGACATCCTGCGGGCTTAGGAAGTGTGCGTGTCCGCCGAGCTGGTAGATTCCCGCCTCAAACGAGTTTCGCGTCCTGAGTGAGCGGTTGTAGAAGAGCATGAAGAGCGTTCTACCGCTCAGGTATGGCGTAGGCGTTCTAGACCTAAACTTCTCGCGCAGGTCTCTAGCAGCCTCAAGAATCGCCGCAACCTCTTCTTGGGAAAAGTCATTCGTGTTGAGAAAGTGCCTACCACTCATCTTACCTACATACGCGGGTGTGCTCATACAGCTGAGACATACGGGTGGCGTTAATATAAGAATGTGCTACCTAACGTTCAGGCCCTCGCATTTCTTTGGGGCTTAAATAATATTATGGAACTTTTGTGGAGAAGATGTAGGGGATGGCTGTAGATGCTGCAACGCGGGTTAGGCTATGCTTGGAGGGTGTCGAGAGGCTTCTTGAAGAGAGTCTGTAAAGGAGTTTGAAGCAGGATTGCGTGGAGGGAGTTCGGTTAAGATGCGGGACGCCGCGGAGAAGGCATAGAGCGCCGTAGTACAAGCAACAGACGCACTCCTGCTAAGCACGTTAGGCAAGAAAACCTCAAACCACTGGGAGAGAAGACGTCTCCTAAGAGAGCTTGAACGGAGCAGGCTAGAGATTGAGAAGCTGGGCTTGAGAGATAGATACTCGGCAAGGGAGAAGAACCTGTATGAAATGGTCTTTTATAACGGGATAATAGATGTTTGGAGAAGGCTAGGCGGTATCTTGATGATATACGTATGCGGGTTAGAGCTTAGGTTAGGAGTATGTTGTAGGCTGCTGGTATTATGTAGCCCACGGCCAGGAGGAGGCCTGTGGTTGTGGCTAGTTTTATGTTGGTTGCGAGGCCTGGTATCATGTAGTAGGGGTTTCCGTAGGTTTCGCTGATTTGCTTTATAGCCTTTCTGGCTGTTGGTATTGTGAGGAGCGCGAGGAGCGTTGTGAAGGGCGCGTAGCCCGCCGCGAAGGTGAGCACTATGATTACATAGACCAGCGCTATGAGAGCCTTGTAGAGCTTCATCACAGTTTGGTCGTCAAGCCTCACTACCAGCGTTCTCTTCCCAGCTAGGGCGTCTGCCTTCTTGTCTGGTATCTCGTTGGCATACAGTATGAGCGCTATGAGGATACCCACGGGGAGCGAGGCTAGGAGAGGCGCTATGTGGAAGCTCTGGGTCTGGACGTAGTAGCTTCCCAAGACTATTACTGGGCCGAAGCCTACTCCAACGGCTATCTCTCCCACGCCGCGGTATGCGAGCTTGAAGGGAGGGGCTGTGTAGAAGAAGCTTAGGACGAACCCTATGAGCATTAGGGAGAGTATCGGGACGAGCCCGCGTGTTATGGCTAGGTATAGCCCTATTCCAAGACCTAGGGCGTAGAACGAGGAGAACATGGCGACCGCGGCTGACGGTGTTATGAGGCCATACTGGAGAGCTCTTGAGCCTCCGCTGAACGGTGTAGGTGTGGTATTCACGTTATCGGCGCCGAGCTTCGTGTCGTAGTAGTCGTTAGCCATGTTGAGGCCTAGGTGTATGGCTGCAAGCCCGACTAGCGTAAGTATGAAGAGCAGGGGGTCGAATATTCCGTGATACGCCGCCACCGCAGCGCCCAAGAGCGTGGGTACGACTGTAGCTATTAGGAAAGGCAGGCGCGTAACCCTGAAGAAGAGGGAGAATAGTGAGAGGGCTGGCTTGAGCTTCCTGCCCAGCTCACGCTCAAGCAACTGCATGTAACGACGGCCGCGCGGAACCGAGATTTCACAATACTGGAAGAAATGAACCCTATTCTCATCCCAGCTATAACGCCTAGACGGAGTGAAACGTATCTCGTCTTGCTTCTCCTCTACGCCACCCCATAGTACGATGTAGCGTCTATCCATGTAGCCGCCTGTGGGTAGCGGTGTTATGTGGTTGAATAGGAGACTAACCTTATCTGAGCTTCTCTTCTTCAGCCAGTCACGTTTCTCTAATATGACAGTCTCATCCTCTATGCGGTAGCCTGACGGGTAGCTGAACGGATAGCCCTCGTCATCCACGTAGGTTACTATCGCCTCGCCATACTCCCTAACATCCTCCAACATGGTCATCTCACCTCACGTATATCTGGGGCTCCCTACTCATGTCCCCATCATTCCAGACATACAGCTTACGCGGCGTTAGCTCTATTATGCTACGCTCCCAGAAGAGGGGAAGCGCTATACGCTGCTTAACATAAGCATCTATGTAAGGCTCCTTCTTACGCCAAAGCGGTAGTAGCTTCTCCCACCCATGATGAATATCCTCCTCAAGAACGCGAGCATCCCCCTGAACCAACACTACATGAAACTCATCCGACTTGATGAAGCGCCTATTGCTGAACAGTGCAGAAACACGCTGATTCCTCTTAATATACTCCAGCTTCTTACTGAAAAGAACGCTTGATGTGAAGTAGATATTCCCGCTACCGCGCTCATAGAGCGGGAGTAATGGATGGGTTACTGGTCTGCCGTTCTCGTCTATGCATGTAAAGGCGCAGACCAGCGCGTTCTCAAGTATCTTCTCAACATGGTTGGGTATGAAGGTCATTTCTTGCTATTCTTGTCTGTTGTTTTTCTTTTATAAATGTTTTACCACTTGCTAGTGGTAAAAGGTTCACGGGTAGCTAAAAGCCCCAAACTAGGAAGAACCGAGGCAACAGCCAGCAGAAGCCATGCTACAACAAAGCCAGAGCCATCAGCCACGATAGAGAAGAGCGTAGGCGCCAGCGAAGCCCCCAACAATTGTGTGGAGTTCACTATACTCACAACTAGTGAGGCGTATCGTTGCTCTATGTCGCGGTACTGTATAGCGGTTGAGTAGGTTAGTGTGTATGACACACCAGCGCTGAACCCCATGATTATTATGGCGAGTAAGACTGGTGGGAAGCTGCGTATTGCGAGGATTGCTATTGCGCCTGAGATTGAGAGGTTAAACAGGAGCAGTAGTTTAATCCTTGTTCTCAGCTTGTCGGAGATTCTACCACCTACGGGAGAGCCGAAGACACTAAACACCTCCAAAAGGGATGCGGATATTCCAGCAACCGCCAGCGACACACCAACCTCGAGCGTCATATACACTATGATGAACTGAACAACCACGAACCACGCTCCCCCAATACCTGTTAGAGCTACTGCCAATAGCCAGACATCGCGATGTCTGAGCACATGCCTTAGACCTTGACCAAATCCTCTACTCCCACTCTCGCGCGGTAGCCCTGATGTTACTATTGTATTCTGTAGAGCCATAGCCAAGCCTAGTGCGCCTGCCAGGACTAGGGAGTAGCGCCAGCCTATACTGTTAATGAAGACCGTCCAGAGGCCGAATCCCAGTATGCCGCCCACGCTGAAGGCGCTGTTGTATATTCCAATAGCGAAGCCCCTCTCGTTCTCTGAGAAGAGTGGAGAGAAGACCCCGATTGCTGGGCTGAAGAAGAACGCCATACCAGCGCCCATCAGGAACCGCAGTATGACTAGAGCCTCGTAGGTTGGTGCAAGCCCTGAGAGAGCTGCGAAGAGGGATGATGAAGCAAGACCAATCATAGCTGTGTTTCTAGAGCCTATGCGCGCAGCCACGAGGCCGGCGGGTATCTGGAAAACACCCACACCCAGTAGGAAAGCAGTACCAACAGCGCCAAGCTCAGCCACCTCCAGTCGAAACTCAGAAGCTATAAGCGGAAGAGCTGGCGAGAGGTTAAACCAATTAACTGCATAGACTATCCTAGACGCGGCCAGCGATAGAAGCACAACCCAACGCATATTATAGTGAGGCTGTTCCAAACTATCTGGCTGCTCACCGAAAAGCACCTAAAGAATATTCCAACAACCAGCTAGCGCTTTAACATTTTTAGTCCCTACCAATAAATATCAAGAACAATAATCATGCCTCTTAGGCAGTATTATTCGGTGATAGGCTTAGTTGGCTATTCACTCCAGTTGATAATGGGGCTGGCCGCGCTCTACCTGCTTACGCTAGGCCTCCCTAGAGAAGCTATCACAAGTTTCAGCCCATTACAACAGAATATCCTAACCACCCGCTACATCCCCATCTCAATCATAAACGCAGCTTCTGCAAGCCTCGCTTACTTGGCGTGGCTCTTGGCTGGTATTGATGTGCGCAGAAAGCTCTTCATAACTCTAGGCATCCTAGGGATG